>CAWBTH010000001.1:0-63201 GCA_963791665.1 uncultured Alphaproteobacteria bacterium
CCGCCGGCAATGCGCGCGTCGTTCTCGAGCGAGCGCGGCATCTTGCTGGCCTCGTCGCGGATCTGGCGGTCGAGATCGCCGAGCTGCGCCTTCAGTTCCTTGATGCGCGGATGGTTGTCGAGCAGGTCGAGGATTGCTCGGCGAGCTGCGCGCGCAACGTCACGCGCTGCTCGGACAGCCGGCGCATCAATTCCGAATTGAGGACTTCGGAGGCCTCGATCGGGCTGCCGCTCTGCAGCATGTCGCGGATCAGCCGCGCCTGGAACTCGGCGTCGGACTTCTGCGCCCGCGCATTGTTCAGTTGCGTGTTGATTCGCCCATCTGCTGGTTGGACAGCGAGGTGTTGTTGGTGCCGATGAACAGGCTCGACTTGGAGCGGAAATCCTCGACGCGCGCATCGGCCTCCGAGACCTTGGTGCGCAGATTGTCGATCTCGCCCGACAAGCCACTGGCTCGCTGCGCTGGCCTGCTCCTGCCGCGCAGCCTGCTGCAGCACCAGATAGCCTTCCGCGATGGAGTTGGCGACCTGCGCCGCAAGATCCGGATCGCGCGACTGGAATTCGACGACGATGACGCGAGACTTGTCGACGGCATAGACCGTCAGCCGGTCGTAATAGGCGTCGAGCACGCGCTCTTCCGGCGTCATCGAGAACGGGTCGCGGCCGATGCCGAACAGCGCGAGCAGCGACTTGATCGGCGACAGGCCGCTCAGCACCGGATCGAACTCCGGCCGTTCGGCAAGCTTGTTCTTCTTGATGATCTCGCGCGCGAGATCGCGCGACAGCACGAGCTGGACCTGGCTGGTGACCGCTTCGGCGTCGAGCGCGGTGCGCTCCTCGTTGCGGTCGCTGTTGGACGCAGGAAAACGTTCTCGCGGCCGTCGATCAGGATGCGCGCTTCCGACTTGTAGCGCGGCGTGATCAGATTGACGATATCGCGGACAGAACGAGCGCAGCACCGTCGGGACGATGATCCAGCGCCGGTTGCGCTTGATGGCGTCGCCAAGCGCGCGCAGATCGATATCGCCGTTTTCGCTCGTCCTCGCCTGCTTCGCAGGAGCGCGGCGCAGGGATGGCCGCCGCCATCGCAGCCTGCGCCTTCTCCCTGGCCTTACGCCACAACGCCACACGCATCGAACTCTCCCGCGAACGCCACGACTCCACGAAACTGCGGCGATTACACTCCATTAGGGTTGCTGCCGGGTTAATCCGGCCTCGATTTTGCCGCCCTTCATGAACGATCCTTAATGCCGACGGTCATGTTTTGTTAACCATGAAAGCCCTTAATCGGAATCGAGATTTTCCCATGGGTTGTCTGATGAGGGCGCTCGCGCCGCCGTCCGCCATGAGCTTGCCGCGCCTGCTCTGCCGGGCAGCGTGCCGCCGCTGCGGCAAGGGTCGGTGACCATGGCGGCACCCGATCGTCCCCTCCGTATCCTGCATGCGACGCGTGCGCCGGTCGGCGGCATTTTTCGCCACATCCTCGACCTCGCCAACGGCCAGGCCGAGCGCGGCCACGAGGTCGGCATCGTCGCCGACAGCCTGACCGGCGGCGAGCGCGCCAAGCGGCGCTGGCCGAGATCGCGCCGCGCCTGAAGCTCGGCGTCCACCGCATCGCCATCCACCGCGAGCCGCGGCCGACCGATGCGCTGGCGTGGGCGCGTTTCATGCGCATGATCCGGCGGCTGAAGCCCGACGTGCTGCACGGCCACGGCGCCAAGGCCGGCGCCTTCATCCGGCTGCACAAGCGCGCACGAGCACGTGATCCGCGTCTACACGCCGCATGGCGGCTCGCTGCACTACCCGCCCAACACGGTGAAGGGCCAGCTCTACGGCCGCCTCGAGCGCGCGCTGATGAACAGCACCGACCTGTTCCTGTTCGAAAGCGCGTTCGCCCGCGACACCTATCAGCGCACGATCGGCACGCCCAAAGGCCTGGTGCGCTGCGTGTTCAACGGCGTCACCGCCGATGAATTCGATCCCGTTCCGCGCGGCGCACGACGCCACCGACGTGGTCTATGTCGGCGAATTCCGCGACATCAAGGGCGCCGACCTCCTGATCGATGCGGTGGCGCAGCTGCACGCCGACGGCAAGCCGGTGACGCTGACGCTTGGCGGCGACGGCGAGGAGATCGCAGCGCTGAAGGCGCAGGTCGAGCGGCTCGGCCTCGGCGATGCCGTGCGCTTCATCGGCCACGTCAAGGCGCGCTACGGCTTCTCGAAGGGCCGGCTTCTGGTGGTGCCCTCGCGCGGCGATTCGATGCCTTATGTCGTGATCGAGGCCGGTGCGGCCGGCATCCCGATGATCGCGGCCAATGTCGGCGGCATCCCGGAAATCTTCGGACCCTACACCGACGCGCTGTTCGCGCCCAACAACGTCGGCGCGATCGGCGGACGCGATCGAGATCGCAATGGAGGATCCCGACGCGACGCGCAGACGCGCGCCAAGGCGCTGCGCGAGCGCATTTTCCAGCATTTCTCGCAGAAGGCCATGGTCGAGGGCGTGCTGGCCGGCTATCGCGACGCATTCGCCGTGCGACGTAACCGCGTCATTAACCATTCTTTACCCACGTAACCGTTTCTTCCGATTTGTCCCCTTAATCCGACTGAGGGGAATTCCGCCTCGGTGCGCGCGCGTGCTAATGTGCAGTGCAAGCAACGGACGTGGACAGTGGAACCGATCAACGCACGCTCGATGCTGGATGCCGCGGCAACTGCGGCTGCGACCGCCGCTGATGCCCGGCAGCCGCCGGTCGAACGCCGCCGCCGGCTGTCGCCGGCCGCGCTCGCCGTCACCAACCAGAAGGTCCGCCCCGCCTATTCGCCGATCGTGATCGCGGGCGCGGTGCGCCTCGCCGATTTCGTGCTGCTCAGCCTGGTCGGCGTCGCGCTCTATTTCGGCTATGTCGGTGCCGCTCGCCGGCTTCCATTGGGAATATATCGCGTCGATCTTCGGCATGGCGGCGGCCGCGGTGATCTGCTTCCAGGCCGCCGACATCTACGAGGTGAGATGTTCCGCGGCCAGCTCCGCCAGATGACGCGGATGATCTCGTCCTGGGCGTTCGTGTTCCTGCTGTTCATCGGCGCCTCCTTCCTCGCCAAGCTCGGCGGCGAGGTTTCGCGGCTGTGGCTGTCGGCGTTCTTCTTCGTCGGCCTCGCCGCGCTGATCGCCGAGCGGCTGTTCGCTGCGCGCGATGGTGCGCAGCTGGGCGCATCAGGGCCGGCTCGACCGCCGCACCATCATCGTCGGCTCCGACAAGAACGGCGAGAAGCTGTCGAGGCGCTGAAGACCCAGGACGACACCGACATCGCACGTGCTCGGCGTGTTCGACGACCGCAACGACAGCCGCGCGCTGGATACCTGCGCCGGCAGCCCGAAACTCGGCAAGGTCGACGACATCGTCGAATTCGCCCGCCGCACCCGCGTCGACCTCGTGCTGTTCGCGCTGCCGATCTCGGCCGAGACCCGCATCCTCGAGATGCTGAAGAAGCTGTGGGTGCTGCCGGTCGACATCCGCCTGTCGGCCCATACCAACAAGCTGCGCTTCCGCCCCCGCTCCTATTCCTATCTCGGCAAGGTGCCGACGCTCGACGTGTTCGAGGCGCCGATCACCGACTGGGACCTGGTGATGAAATGGCTGTTCGACCACGTGGTCGGCGGCCTCGTCCTGCTCGCGGCGCTGCCGGTGCATGGCGCTGGTCGCGCTCGCGGTCAAGCTCGACAGTCCGGGCCCGGTGCTGTTCCGCCAGAAGCGCTTCGGCTTCAACAACGAGCGCATCGACGTCTTCAAGTTCCGCTCGCTCTACCACCACCAGGCCGATCCGACGGCGTCCAAGGTCGTGACCAAGAACGATCCGCCGCGTCACCCGCGTCGGCCGCTTCATCCGCAAGACCAGCCTCGACGAACTGCCGCAGCTGTTCAACGTGGTGTTCAAGAGCAATCTCTCGCTCGTCGGTCCGCGGCCGCATGCGGTGCAGGGCAAGCTGCAGGCCAGCCTGTTCGACGAGGCCGTCGACGGCTATTTCGCGCGCCATCGCGTCAAGCCCGGCATCACCGGCTGGGCGCAGATCAACGGCTGGCGCGGCGAGATCGACAACGAAGAGAAGATCCAGAAGCGCGTCGAGTTCGACCTCTATTACATCGAGAACTGGTCGGTGCTGTTCGATCTCGTACATCCTGCTCAAGACGCCGTTCGCGCTGCTGACCAAGAACGAGAACGCGTATTGACGGCCTCGTCATTGCGAGAGCAAGCGACGAAGCAATCCAATGCCGCAGCTGAATTGGATTGCTTCGCTTCGCTCGCAATGACGGCTGTATGGTTTGTAGTGTAGCGTGAGTGCGTGATGGCGTATGCGGCGACAGCCGGGAGTTCCACGTCGACGGCGGCGGCGGCGCCGGGCGTCTGGCGCTGCAGCGCGCGCTGGTGTGGCTGGTCGGCGCCTCCGGCGCCATCGTGTTCATCGAGCCGAGCCCCTATGAGCTGGTGACGCTCGCCGCCGCCATTCTGTTCTTCGCCACGGGCATGCGGATGCGGCTGGTGTTCATGCCGCTCGCTGCTGCTGCTGATCGCTGCTCAATGTCGGCTACAGCATCGGCGCCATTCCCTTCCTCGACAAATCCGAGATCTTCAACTGGATCGCGACCTCCTGGTACATGGCGGTGACCGTGATCTTCTTTGCCATGGTGCTGTCCGAAGATACCGAGGCGCGGCTCGACATGCTCCGCCGCGGCCTGATCGTCGGCGCCATGATCGCCTCGGTTGCCGCGATCGCCGGCTATTTCAATCTCGTCCCCGGCGGGCACGACCTGCTGACGCTGTATGAGCGCGCCCGCGGCACCTTCAAGGACCCGAACGTGCTCGGCGCGTTCCTGATCCTGCCCGCGTTGTTCGTGCTGCAGAACGTGGTCACCGCCCGCTTCGGCAAGGCGCTGCGCAACGCGATCGCCTTCGGCATCATGTCGCTGGCGATCCTGCTCGCCTTCTCCCGCGCGGCCTGGGGCGGGCTGGTGCTGACCTCCGCCTTCATGCTGGCGCTGATGGTGCTGACCAGCCAGTCGCGTGGCGAGCGCTCGCGCATCGTCGATGATGACGGTGGCTTGCCGTCGTCGGCGCCGTGCTGCTGCTCGCGGTGCTGTTGTCGTTCGACTCCATCGCCGAAATGTTCAAGCCAGCGCGCCAGCTTCGACCAGAGCTATGACGAAGGCCGCTTCGGCCGCTTCGGCCGCCACATTCTCGGCGCCGACATGGCGCTCGATCTGCCGTTCGGCATCGGGCCGCTGCAATTCCACAATTACTTTCCGGAAGACACCCACAACTCCTATCTGAACGCCTTCATGTCCGGCGGCTGGATCTCGGGCATCTGTTATCCGGCGCTGGTGTTCCTGACGGTCATCCTAGGCTTCCGCTATATCTTCGTGCGTGTGCCCTGGCAGCGCGCCTATCTCGCGATCTTCTCGGCCTTCCTCGGCACCGTCGGCGAGAGTTTCATCATCGACACCGACCATTGGCGGCATTTCTGGATGATGCTCGGCGCGATGTGGGGCATGTTCGCGGCCGCCGTGCCGTACAAGGCGAGACCGCCGATCAGCCGTCTAGACTTCGTCCGCCGCGGCTTCGAGCGCCTGCTTCGGCCGGCGCATCGAGCAAGCCTGTCAAGCGCTTCGGTCGCCTCGAGCACGCCCTTGTAGCCGTCATTGGCGAAGCGCAGCAGCAGGCGCAGTTCCTCTTCGAATAACGGCTCCAGACGCTTGTGCATCGACTGCTGCATCGGCACGTAGAACTGGCCGATCCTCGCCGCGTTCTCCGGCACCACGACGATGAAGACCTTGCGCCGGTCGCTCTCATCGCGCTCGCGCCGCACATAGCCGGCCTTCTCCAGCCGATCGACCACGCCGGTGATGGCGCCCGTGGTCAGGCCCGGTGACTTCCGCGAGCCGGCCCGCGGTCATGCGCCCCTCGAGGTTGAGGAAATCCATGCAATCCAGGTCGGAAGCGGAGATTCCGGCCACGATCGGCAACGGCTTGGCGAACATCGCGCCCTGTGCGGAGGAGCGCCGCATCGCCTCCTCCAGTTCCTGCAGCAGCGCGGCGCGCGCTTTTCCCCTTGACACGGGCGTTTCCTTATCTTAGTTGATAAATATCTTAACTGCTAAGATAATTAGCAGCCTTACAATCTCTACCACCACGCGAATCAGGAGCAAGCCATGACCCGTCCCCGCAAGGCCCTGATCATCGGCGCCGGCATCGCTGGTCCGGTAACCGCGATGTTCCTGAAGCGGGTCGGCTATCGAAGCCGCCGTTTACGAGGCTGGCCCTACTCCACCGGGAATCGGCGGCGGCCTGCAGATCGCGCCGAACGGAATGCATGTGCTGGCCGAGCTCGGCCTCGCCGACGAATCGATCCGCGGCGGCGCGGTTTCCGGAGTCCTTCGATTTCTATTCCAGCAGCGGCAAACGGCTCGCCTCGATCGACCAGAACATGCAGGCGCGCTTCGGCCAGCCCGCGGTCAACATGCGCCGCGCCACGCTGAACGAGACGCTGGTCGACAAGGCCTGGGCTCGACGGTCGAGGTGCATTTCGACAAGCGGCTGGCGCATATCGAAGACCGCGCCGACCGGCCGATCGTCGCGCATTTCACCGACGGCTCCAGCGCCGAAGGCGATTTCCTGATCGGCGCCGACGGCGTGCATTCGGCGGTGCGCCAGCATGTCGTGCCCGACGGACCGCGGCCGTTCGACACCGGTCTGCTCGGCTTCGGCGGGTTCATGCCGCGCGCAATCCTGGAGAATGCCGGTGTCGGCCAGCACATCGAAGCGACGTTCGGCCAGTAGCGGTTTCTTCGGCTACGGCTATTGCAGCCCCGATCCCGATATGCGGCGCGATGTGGTGGAGCACGCAGCCCTCCGACGGCATGGACGCCGCGACCTTCCGCGCCATGAGCCAGCAAGAGATGAGGCAGCATGTGCCGCAGCTTCCATGCCGGCTGGCACGATCCGATCCCGCAAGCCATCGAGCCAGCCGACAACATCATGGTCACCGACACGCTCGACGTCGCGACCTTGCCGACCTGGTCGCGCGGGCGAACGCTGCTGATCGGCGATGCCGCTCACGCCACCAGTCCCCATGCCGGCCAGGGCGCATCGATAGCGCTGGAGGACGCGATGCGGCTGGCCTGCCTGATGCAGACGAACGAGGAATTTGGCGTCGACCTTCGACAAGTTCGAGCGCGAGCGGCGGCCGCGCGCCGAGCGAGATCGTGGCGCTGGCGCGCCGCAACGGCAACAGCAAGCACAATTCAGTGCCGCCGGCGCCTGGTTCCGCGATCGGATGCTCAGCTTGATGATCCCGCTGACGTCGAAAGGCATGGACTGGATGTATGCCTACAATCCGCGGACGCTCACGCCTCGACTGCGAATGTCAGCCCCGCGTGATCGGTTAGCCGCTTGATCAGGCGGTCGCCCATCGCCGCACCCGGCGTCCAGATACCGGCCTTGACGTCGGGCGCGTCGCGCAACAGGCAGATCGCGCACTCGCTGATCATCTTCGAGGTCGAACCGTAGCCGGGATCGCGATCGCCGTTGACCACGGCGCGCGCCTGACGGCCGTCGGGCGCGATCGCAAGGAACAAGAGATCGTAGTGGCCGGCCTCGCGCTCTTCCTTTGACGGCCCCTCGCCCGGCTTCGGCACGTCGTTGCCGGACAGCTTGTTGTTCGCCGCCATGATCTTCTTGGCGATCGCCTCGCCCTGCTCGCCGGGGCCGGTGATCACCATCTCGTCATAGACGAAGTCTTTTCCGTAGGGGAACCCCAGCAGCATGTTGGAGCGATGGACATTGCGCGTGTTGATGTTGGCCATCACGAACGGCGCGGTCCATGTCTGCAGATCTTCCTCGAACTGCGGCTTGTTGCCCCTCGGCTGCTTCGGACCTTCGAAGCCCGGCGTCAGCGCGAACGGATCCTTCAACAGCGCCACCAGGCTCTGATCCTTGGCGGCCGCCTCAAACAATACGCGCATGCTGGCCGCGGTGCCGCCGGAGAACGTGCCGACCATCTTCCGCACGCGGCCTTTGACGCGTGGCGCCGGCCCGCCTAGCGCTTTCTTCGCCTGTTCCTGCGCGCAGAACACGCCCAGCTCGAACGGCAGCGAGTCGTAACCGCAGGAGAACACGATGCGCGACCCGCTCGCCTTAGCCGCAGCCTCATGCTGCTCAATCTTCTGCCGCATCCAGATCGGCTCGCCGCAAAGGTCGAAATAGTCCACGCCGGCGGCGACGCAGGCCGCGAGCAACTCGTTGCCATAGAGCATGTACGGACCGACGGTCGTAATCACGGACTTCGTATCGTCAACCATCGCCTTCAGCGATGCGGGATCGCCGGCATCGGCCACGACCAGCGGCGTGTCTGATGGCGCGCCGATGGCATCGCGCACGGATTTCAGCTTGTCGAGGCTGCGGCCGGCCATCGCCCATTTCAGGCTCTTGTCGCCCTTGTAGTGCGCGGCGAGATATTCGGCGACGAGCTGGCCGGTGAAGCCGGTCGCACCATAGACGACGATGTCGAATTTCTTGCGAGGTCATTTCAATTCCTTCTCACTCGTCATTGCGAGGAGCGAAGCGACGAAGCAATCCAGTCTTTTCCTGGCTCTGGATCGCTTCGCTGCGCTCGCGATGACGAAAAATCATTTCTTCCCGTATGAGACGCCCATGCCGGCACGGACGTCGCTCTGGATGCCATAGGGCGCGATCGGATAGCGCAAGCCGTTCTTCGCCAGTTGCTTCATGCCGACAATCGCTTTCGCGAGGTCGGCCGGTCTGCAGCGCCATCAGCATCTCTTCATCGGGCACGCCACCATAGCGCCGCTCGGCAAAGCATGGCAGCGACAGTGACGGCTCGCCGGTCTTCAGCGCGCGTCCCCAGGAATCCGCGCATGCGGTCTCGCCGACCACGCCCCATTCGAACTTCTTGTAGCCGGTATATTGCAGGCCGTTGATCAGGATGATCATCTGGCCCGGCGTCGCATAGACGAGGCAGATGTCCGGCGGATTGAGCCGCCGCTGACGTCAGCGGGCTCACCGCCATCGCCTTGTACTGGCCGAACGGCACCACATCGAGCGCCTCCTGGCGCTTGCGCGCGTCCTCCGCGGTGCCGTGCCAGACGCCGACATAGTTGGCGCCCGCAAGCCATTTCTCATCCTGCGGCGCCAACCCGATCACGGCCTGGCATTGCGCGCCGACGAGATCGTCGGCAGTGATGCCCACGGTCCAGCCCAGCCGCGAGGCCATGCTGACGATCTGGTCGGTGGTGTGGACCGCGGTCGGCCGGCGGATTTTCTGGATCGCCTCCATGTCCTCGATGCGCGCGAACATCTTGATGCCGATCACGGTGGTCTTCAGCCGCAGCAGCGTGTTGAGATCGGCGACCATGCCGGCGAGATCGAAATGGTCCGATGGTGATTGCTGCTGCATGGCGTGAACTCCCAGATCGGCGATGATTGGCTGCGCATATGTCTAGCCGGATTTTCTGCCGCTGTCCTGCCTCCGTTACGGCCCCGGAAACAGCGTGTCGGTCCGGCCCGTGAGCCGATAGGCCATAAGCCCCAGCCATTCCCGCACACCGACATCGGTCCGCAACAGCCCATCGAGTGAAAACTGGGTGAAGTCAAAGATGTCGGCGCCGCGCCCGACGCGCCAGTCCACCGGATAGGGCTCGACGGCAAAGCCTACTTTCCGAAACAGGCCGATCGCGCGCGGCATGTGGAAGGCCGAGGTGACCAGCAGCCAGCGCTCGCCCGCTTTCGGCGCGGCGAGCTTCTTGCTGAACACCGCATTCTCATAGGTGTTGCGGGAGTCGCGATCCATGATCAGGCGCGATCTTGTCGATGCCGAGGCTTTCGAACAGCGCCGCTGCGTAGTCGGCCTCGCGCGCCTCGTTGGAAATCAGGCTGGAGCTGCCGCCGGAAAACACGATTCGCGCGTTCGGGTATTTGTGCGCCAGCGCGGCGGCCGCGACGATGCGGTCGGGCGAACTGGTGATGACCGGCATGCCGTGCGCGACCGACAAGTCGGCATCGATCGGTCCGCCCAGCACCACGATGCCGTCGGGCGGCGCGCCTTGCGCGGCGTCCGCTGGCGGAAACCGGCTTTCAAGGGGATAGAGCAGCATATTGCCTGAGTGGCGAAAAAGCAGCGACCGCCAGCAGCATGATCGCTGCGATCATGAGCCTGCGCCCTGCCCGCGCGAATCGCGTCAATGACAGCAACGCGCCGATGACCGCAAGCACAATCAGGAAATTGGTCGGCAGCACCAGCACGCCGAGTGTCTTGGACAGGACGAAAAACAAGGAAGCCTCTCAGAAAATTTGCTACAGCCTCATACGCTGTCCCCTCGCAATTCCAAAGAGCTTCTCATGGCCCATCATCACCTGCATTCGAGCCCGGAAACCTGTCACTGGGGCTTCTTCGAAGCGAAATTGAAGCCGGTGCTGACCATCGACAGCGGCGACGAGGTCACGGTCGAGACCATCTCGGGCGGCCCGGACCAGGTGCCCGACACGAGCAAATTCCATGTGCCGCCGGAGCTGTTCGAGGTGCATGCGAAGAATGAACGCATGGTGCCCGGCCACATCCTGACCGGGCCGATCGCGGTGAAGGGCGCAGTGCCCGGCGACGTGCTCGAGGTCGACATCCTCGATGTGCAGCTGCGGCAGGACTGGGGCTACAACATGATCCGTCCGCTCGCCGGCACCCTGCCCGACGATTTCCATGAGACGCGGCTGCTCAACATTCCGCTCGACCGCAGCCGCATGGTCGGCCGCCTGCCCTGGGGTCTCGATTTGCCGCTGGCGCCGTTCTTCGGCGTGATGGGGGTTGCGCCGCCACCGGCCTGGGGCCGCAT
Organism: uncultured Alphaproteobacteria bacterium; assembly: GCA_963791665.1. Classification (GTDB taxonomy): domain Bacteria; phylum Pseudomonadota; class Alphaproteobacteria; order Rhizobiales; family Xanthobacteraceae; genus Bradyrhizobium. The sequence goes on from CAWBTH010000001.1 coordinate 10,898, forward strand.
CACCTCGCTGATCCCGCGTGCGATGGGCGGCAATCTCGACAACAAGGAGCTCGGTGCCGGCGCCAAACTCTATCTGCCGGTGTTCGTGCCGGGCGCGCTGTTCTCCTGCGGCGACGGCCATGGCGTGCAGGGCGACGGCGAGGTCTGCGTCACCGCGATCGAGACCGCGTTGAAGGGCCGTTTCCGCCTCACCCTGCGCAAGGATATCCGCCTGGATTATCCGCGCGCTGAAACCGCGACGCATTACATGACGATGGCGATGGACCCGGATCTCGATCAATGCGTGGTGCGCGCGCTGCGCGACATGATCGTGCTGCTTAGGGGAGAAGCGAAATCTTTCGCGCGAAGATGCGTATACGCTCTGCAGCCTCGCGGCGGACTTGCGGGTGACGCAGACCGTCAACGGCTCCAAGGGCATTCATTGCATGATCGCGAAGAGCGTCGTTCACGGCTGAGCTGCGTCCCCTCATCCTGAGGAGCATCGCGAAGCGATGCGTCTCGAAGGATGAAGGCCCAACTGGGGCCTCATGGTTCGAGACGCGCGAGGACGCGCTCCTCACCATGAGGGATTGGCAACGCGACGACCCGTCACAGCGCGCCGGATTCGGTCCCTTTTTCAGCTTTCAACCGCTGCTTGAACCGCCCGGCCGGTCGGTTCTTGGGACGCCTCCGCGCGGCTAAAAATTTATATCAATCAGATCAGACGCTTATCTCGAAAATCCAAACACTCTATACAAAGCGGCCTGAAATCCTAATAAACTCTTAATAGATACTTTTCAGTACACTTCCAACCGCGTAGCGTTTTGCATATGGCCACAGAGAAAGCCGAGACTGACCGCGTCCCCGTAACTTTGGCACTTTCGACCATTACCTATCTCGAAAAGCTCGTGAGACAGGGCACCCATGGCACCAGCGTGCCCGGCGTCGCCCGGACGCTGATCGAGGAAGGCATCCGCCTTGCGATCAAGGATGGGCTGCTGTCGATCCGTGACAATGGCAAGGCATAACGCGCGGCAGATTCGGTCCACGGCCGGAACGATCCTGATGAGGATCCAACCTGGAACCGACACATGCTTGCGCAAACCTGGACAGACGAACGACTTGAACTCCTGAAGTGCGGCTTCGCCGAGGGCCTCTCCTGCCGCGAGATCGCGGCCACCATCGGCGTCAGCCGCAATGCCGTGATCGGCAAGATCTCGCGGCTCAATCTCAAGCGCGACAAGGACCGCATGGTGCGCACGGGCAGACCCGAGCGCGCGAACGAGCCGCGGCCGCGCGGCGCGCCGCGGCTGCGGCAGATTTTGCTGAAAGCCTACCCGTCGCAGCCGAACGCGATCGTTGCCGACGAACCGATCCACAACGGCCACACCTGCTCGCTGCTCGAGCTCGGCAACGACACCTGCCGCTGGCCGATCTCGACGCCGGGTGCGGAGGATTTCTGCTTCTGCGGCAACCCGCCGATCGGCGGCCTGCCCTATTGCCCCGGCCACAGCCGGCTGGCGTATCGGGTCGCGGCGGGAAGACGGTAACGGCCCTTTGTTCACCTCCCCCGCATGCGGGGGAGGAGCGCAGCGAGCTTGCGGTTGCAGCGTGCGCGACTTCAGATCACCCGCGCCGCCAGCCGACCTCCTTCGCAAGGGTCGCAAAATACTCCGGCATGTAGACCTGCTCCGGCTCTCTCCGCACCAGCGCATCGAGCTTGTGGGCATCGTCGCCGACCAGGATGCGCCACTGACCCGCCTTGACGCCGTCGAGGATGATTTTGGCCGCCTGCGCCGCCGTGGTCGGCGCCTCGTCGCGGAAGGCGCGCGCGCGATCACGCGCGATCGCCTGCACCTGCTCGTCCGACATCGTGTCGACGGCGACGCCCATGAGCTTGATGCGCGCACGCCCCTGCAACAGCTGTTCCGCCGTGAGCTGGTCGGAGCCATTCAACACCGTAAGCGTGTTCGACAGGATGGGCGTGCCGATATGGCCCGGCATCACCACCGAGCATTTGATATGCGGCGCATTGAGACGGAGGTCGTTGATCAGGGCCTCCGTGAACCCCTTCACCGCGAATTTGGCGGCGCTGTAGGCGGTGTGCGGCATTCCCATGCCGCCGGACGCCCAGAAGCCATTGACGCTGGAGGTGTTGACGATGTGGCCTTCGTCCGCCTTCAGCAGCAGCGGCAGGAAGGTGCGCACGCCGAGATAGACGCCGCCCCAGCAGATGTTGAAAGTCCTTTCCCATTGGGCGCGCGAATTGGCGATCATGCTGCCGCCGCCGCCGATGCCGGCATTGTTGAACAGCAGGTGGATATGATCGGTCTTCTGCTGCGCGATCAGTTCGTCGCGGAAGCGCGTCAGCTGATCCTCGATCGAGACGTCGGCGAGGTGGGTGATGACGCGCAGACCCTGCGGCAGCTTCTCGGCTTCGCAGAGCCGCTTGGTCTCAGCCATCGCCTCGGCCGAGACGTCGCACATTGCGACGTTGCAACCCTCGGCGACCAGCTGGCGCGCCAGCTCGCGCCCCATGCCCGTGCCACCTCCGGTGATGACGGCGAATTTCCCGGCGAAGCCTTTCATGCGGATGTTGTCCTGCTCATCGTGGCGGGCTTGCCGTTAGCCGACCCGCCAGCCGACTTCCCTGGCGAAGCTTGAATAAAACTCCGGCGTGTAGGCCTGCTCCGGGTCTTTCCGCACCCATGAATCGAGCTTGTGCGCGTCGTCGCCGATCAGGATACGCCATTGCCCGGCCTTGACGCCGTCGAGGATGATTTTTGCCGCCTGCGCTGCCGTGGTCGGCGCCTCGTCGCGGAACGCCCGCGCGCGATCGAGCGCGATCGCCTTCACCTGCTCGTCCGATAGGCTGTCGACGGCAATGCCCATCCCTTTCAGGCGCTGCCGCGCATGCCCCAGCTCGTTCGGCTGCAACTCCTCGGAGCCGTTCTGGATCACGCGCGTGTTCGACACGATCGAGGTGCCGATATGGCCGGGCATCACGACAGAGCATTTGATATGCGGCGCGTTGAGGCGGAGATCGTTGATCAGCGCCTCGGTAAATCCCTTCACAGCGAATTTCGCCGCACTATAGGCAGTGTGCGGCACGCCCATGCCGACGGAAGCCCAAAAGCCGTTGACGCTGGAGGTGTTGACGATGTGGCCCTCGTCGGCTTTCAGCAGCAACGGCAGGAAGGTGCGCACGCCGAGATAGACGCCGCCCCAACAGATGTTGAAGGTACGCTCCCAACTCTCGCGGGTGCTGGCGATGATGCTGCCGCCGCCGCCGATGCCGGCATTGTTGAACAAGAGGTGGATCCTGTCAGTCTTCTGCTGCGCGATCAGCTCGTCGCGGAAGCGGACGTAGTGCGCTTCGATCGAGACGTCGGCGACATGGGTGGTGACGCGCAGGCCCTGCGGCAGCTTCTCGCTCTCGCACAGCCGTTTGGTCTCGGCCATCGCCTCGGCCGAGACGTCGCACATCGCGACGTTGCAGCCCTCGGCAACCAGCTGGCGCGCCAGCTCGCGACCCATGCCCGTGCCGCCTCCGGTGATGACGGCGAATTTTCCGGCGAAGTCTTTCATGCGCTTTCCCGCCCTTCAATTGTTCTTCATCTGGACGTTGCTTCCGACAGGGGATTTCCAATGTCAATGCGACCGGCCAAGTGGCTGGACGGACACGGGAAAGCGCTTCCCGCCCGGCGGCAAATGAAGGCGGTCGGCTGTCTCCGGCAAATATCGTTTGAACCTTCTTCCCGCGCCAGAGTCTCACTTACAGGTGGCATACCGACAGGAGGCGCGGATGAACCACTGGAATGACACCATGGTCGATCGGCCTGACCCGAACGGTCCGGCCTATCTCGCTGGATGGACCATCAGCGGCTTGGCCGTGATCGGAACCATCCTTGCCGTGTGGGTGCTGGGACTCTGAGGCCAAATTCACAGGAATCACGGGCTTGCTGCGGTCCGCGCCCGCCTTGCGCGGCGCGTTGATCGAAGCTAAGGGAACGTCATCGGAGCGTGGCGCAGCCCGGTTAGCGCACTAGTCTGGGAGACTAGGGGTCGGAGGTTCAAATCCTCTCGCTCCGACCAAATTCCTCAGCGGACAGAACGCCGCCTCTACCCCTCCTTCATCACCCGGTCCAGCATCTGCCGGCAGGCGATGAGGTCGCGCAGCACGCCCTCGAGCTTTTCGCGGTCGAGCGCGGCGTGGTCGACCTTGCGGCCCTTGCCGCCGCTGCGGAACGCCTCGAGGAAATCGTCCTCGGAATCGACGAAGCGGAAATCGATGCCGTCCTCGTCCCCGGCGCCGACAACCGGCGCCGCCTTGCTCTCGTCCTCGGCATCGAGATCGACGCCGAAATCCTCGCCGTCGCCTTCCGCGAGGCTCTGCCCGACCGCTTCCTCGATCGCGCCGAACGACACCGCGGTGGAACTGTCGGCCAGTCCCTGCACCGACTTGATGCCGTGCTCTTTCAAAATCCGCTGCACGCCGCGGATGGTGTAGCCCTCGCCGTACAAGAGGCGGCGGATGCCCTTGAGCAGGTCGACATCGTCGGGGCGGTAATAGCGGCGGCCGCCGCTGCGCTTCATCGGCTTGATCTGGGCGAAGCGCGTCTCCCAGAATCTCAGCACATGCTGCGGAATGTCGAGGTCGTCGGCGACCTCGCTGATGGTGCGGAATGCATCCGGCGCCTTGTCCAAACGCGCCCTTCCCTTCTCGCTAGCTAGAACTCTTGTTTGCGCATGATCTTGTCGGAAAACCGCTGCACACTTTTCCGGATCATGCGCTAGTCGTCTTTATCGCTGCCGTTGGCAGAGACCGCATGGCCGTTGATCCTCTGCTTGAGGATCGCCGACGGCTTGAACACCATGACCCGGCGCGGCGAGATCGGCACCTCGGTGCCGGTCTTCGGATTGCGGCCGATGCGCTGGCCTTTCTTGCGCACCATGAAGGAGCCGAACGAGGACAGTTTTACCGTCTCGCCCTTCTCCAGGCAGTCTGTGATCTCTTTCAACACCAGTTCAACGAACGCCGACAACTCCGTGCGCGACAGCCCGACCTTCTGATAGACGGCCTCGCACAGGTCAACGCGTGTGACGGTCTTTCCGGTTCCAGTCATCGCCTGCCCCACTCACGGCGAACAATTTCCATCTGAAATTAAGAGGTTACAGTACAACGGTCAACAGCGCCAACAAGACAATCACATTTAAAAAAGAGTGCAGGCCAACGCGACATTTTTACCACTCGCGCTCGCATTTGAGCGCCTGAGTCACCAGCGAACCAGCGCGGAACCCCAGGTGAAACCGCCGCCCATGGCCTCGAACAGCACGAGATCGCCCTTCTTCACGCGCCCGTCCTTCACGGCAACGTTCAGTGCCAGCGGAATCGATGCGGCCGAGGTGTTGCCGTGGAGGTCGACGGTGAGCACCACCTTCTGCGGCGCAATATGCAGCTTGTGCGCGCTGGCATCGATGATTCGCTTGTTGGCCTGATGCGGAACGAACCAGGTGATGTCGTCGGCGGAATAGCCGGTAGCGTTGAAGGCGTCGACGATCACGTCGGTGATCATGCCGACCGCATGCTTGAACACCTCGCGGCCTTCCATCCGCAAATGGCCGACGGTCTTGGTCGAACCCGGACCGCCATCGACATAGAGCTTGGCCTTGTGGCGGCCGTCGGAGCGCAAATGCGTGGTCAGGATGCCGCGGTCGCTGGACTGGCCCGGCTGCTCCTGCGCCTCGAGCACGATGGCGCCGGCGCCGTCGCCGAACAGCACGCAGGTGCCGCGGTCATTCCAGTCGAGAATGCGCGAGAAGGTCTCCGCGCCGATCACCAGCGCCCGTTTGAACGCGCCCGCGCGCAGGAAATTGTCGGCGGTCGCCAGCGCAAACACGAAGCCCGAGCACACCGCCTGCAGGTCGAAGGCCGCGCCGCGGGTGATCCCGAGGCCATTCTGCACGGCGACGGCAGTGGCGGGAAAGGTGTTGTCGGGGGTCGATGTCGCCAGCACGATCAGGTCGATGGCCTGCGCATCGATCCCCGCATTGGCGAGCGCGGCATTGGCCGCCTTGATCGCCAGATGCGAGGTAAACTCGTCATCGGCGGCGATATGGCGTTCGCGGATCCCGGTCCGCTGCACGATCCACTCGTCGGAGGTGTCGATCTGGCTCGCCAGCTCGGCATTGGTCAATATCCGCTGCGGCAGGTACGCACCGCAGCCGAGCACCACCGAACGTAGCGTCACGAGACAGCCTCCGCGGGCACCGAACTCAGTGCTCCGCCTTCACGATTGAGCATTTGATTGATCTTGGTCAGGAGATTGTAGCGGACCATCTCATAGCCAACATCGACGGCATAGGCAAAGCCTTCGGCGTCCGTTCCGCCATGGCTCTTGACCACGACGCCGTTGAGGCCGAGCAGCACCCCGCCATTTGACTTCCTCGGATCGAGCTTGTCGCGTAGTTCCCGGAAGGCACTACGGGCGAACAGGTAGCCGAGCTTCGAATGCCAGGTCCGCGCCATCGCCGCGCGCAGGAATTCGCTCATCTGGCGCGCCGTGCCTTCGGCCGCCTTTGTTGCAATATTGCCGGAGAAACCCTCGGTGACGATAACATCGGCGGCGCCCTTGCCGATGCCGTCGCCCTCGACGAAGCCGATATAGTCGAACTCGGGAAGGTTCATGGACCGCAGCATCTCGCCGGCCTCGCGGATCTCCTCGTGGCCCTTGATCTCCTCCGTCCCGATGTTGAGCAGGCCCACCGTCGGCCGCGGCAGGTTGAGCGCCACGCTCGCCATGGCGGCCCCCATGATCGCAAGCGCCACCAGATGCCGCGCATCGCCGCCGATGGTGGCGCCGAGGTCGAGCACGATGGATTTGCCACGAAGCGTCGGCCAGCCCGGCGTGGCGATCGCCGGCCTGTCGATGCCAGGCAACATATGCAAATGAAACCGCGCCATTGCCATCAGCGCGCCGGTGTTGCCGGCGGACACCGCGACATCGGCCTCGCCCTTCTTCACGGCGTCGATGGCAAGCCACATCGAGGAGGTCTTGCGCCCGCGCCGCAGCGCCTGGCTCGGCTTGTCCTCCATGCTGACAGCTACGTCAGTGTGGATCACGCGCGAGACGGCTTTCAGCGTGGGGTACTTGGCAAGTTGCGGCTCGATCAGTTCGCGCTTGCCGAACAAGAGAAACTCGCTGTCAGGATGCCGGGCGAGTGAATTGGCCGCGCCGGGTATGACGACGGACGCGCCGACATCGCCACCCATGGCGTCAAGCGCGATTCGAACCTTTTGAGGCATGAATTTCCCGGCAGACCTGGACTTGAGCAGCACCGCTTCGCTTTGAGCGGATCGGCCTGACGCTACGCTCGGGCCGGGCCGGGACAATACCGTTTCGGCGTGCCGACACAACTCTTGACCGCCGGCTTTTTGTTTCCACAAGCGCCGCGAACCGGAATCAGATTGTTGAATAATTCAAGTTATTCCAATGTCTTATACCAGACATTGGAAGCTCCGCTGAAACCCGGCCCTAACCCTTTTTGCCTTTCCGCTTGCCCGGCAAAGGCTCCGGCTTCCCGGGCTCGGCTTGCAGTGCCTTCAGAGCGGCGAAGGGATGATCGGCGGGATCAACAGCTGTGACCGGAGGCTCGAACACCACGCCCTGCTTGCGCGGATAGGGATCGACTGCGAGGTACAGCACGTCGGTGGCAAGCCGGCCGAGATCGATCATGCCGTTCTCGATCGGCTCGGGCGTATCAGGCACCGTGCTCACGCCGTCGTCGTCATCGGCGTCGATCTGCGGCGCGATCTCCTCTGCCGGCGCAAACATCAGATCGACCTCCTCGTCGATCGCGTTTTCGATCGGTTCGAGCGTGACCACGCAGGTTTGTCCGACCTTCGCCTGCACGCGGCCGGCGACATGGACGCGGCCGCCGCTACGGTGCGCCAGATCGAAGGTGGCGCGCGCCGAGGCGACCTCGCGCAAGCCTGCGATCTCGGCCATGGCAGCGCGCGCAGACGCGCCCGCCTCGATCTCACGATGCAGCCCGCTATCCGGAATCTGCGCGACATTGACCGGGACGCGCCAGGACTCACGTCGAGGATCGCGTTGAGGACCGCGGGTGGGCCTTTCGTCAGAACGTGTCATGGCGAAATTGCTTCGACCTTCGGCAACGGAAATGACCACGATGCGTTGGCGAACGCTTTCGCATCCAGCTTTTCGAGGTTGGCGATGACTGAAATCGCATAGGCCGCCAGCCGACGCGCATTCTCAATACCCCCGCCGTCCAGGACATTCCGGCTGATCGCGTGCGCCAGCGCCTCCGGACTATCCGATAGCGCCATGTCATAGGCGGCGATGCGGCCATAGAAGGCCTCGCCGAAGGCCTGCATCTTCTTCGGTACCGCGAGGTCGCCGATCGCCATTTCTCGCAGGTTATCGTCCAGATCGGCGCAGAAGCGGTCGAAAAGCGCCTGTGCCGGTCCGGCCATGCCTGCGGTCTCGCCCAGACGCCGCAGCACCGCCCACAAATGCAGCACGATCAGGTCAAAACGGCCGTTAACCGTATCCGGCACGCCCAAGTCCCGGTAAAACAAGGGTTCTCGCGCTTGCGTCACGATCATGCCATAGATGGCATCAATGGTGCCGCGCGGGGCAAGGTGGGGTTTCCTGAAGTGATTGAACGGCCAAAGCATTGTGGGTTCCACAGCCGAGCCCCCATGCGTGATTTGGGGTATCAAGTATTGGGCTCGCAAATCTTGCATTCCGGCCATGGCCGGGCCGGCCGGTTCTAGGAGGACGAGACCCGTTCCGCAATGACCCAGACGAGCGTAACCAAGGGCCTCTTTGTGCGCTGGTGCGGCCTGCGCGCGGTAGCGGCTGCCGTTCTGATTTGCGGCGTGCTCGCGGGTTGCACCGGCGAGCAGTTCCAGAAGGGCTACATCCTGCCGCCTGGTGCTCTCGAGCAAATTCCGATCGGCGCCAGCCAGGACCAGGTGCTGATCGTGCTGGGGACGCCGTCGACGGTGGCGACGCTGAACGGCGAAGTCTTCTATTACATCTCCCAGCGCACCTCGCGGCCGGTGATGTTCATGAACCAGAAGGTGGTCGATCAACGCGTGATCGCCGTCTATTTCGACAAGAACAGGCAAGTCGTGCGGCTCGCCAATTACGGGTTGAAGGACGGCAAGATCTTCGACTCGATCAGCCGCACCACAGCGACCTCGGGTCAGGAGATGTCGTACCTGACGCCGCTGTTCAAGCTGCTGAGCTTCCACTAGAGCGCCTTTTTTTGGCGCGATGCGACGCTGCTTGTCGGAGAAACCGGTACCCGCTTTTCCGGATCATGCGCTGCGCCAAGTCGCCGCTTGCCGGCCTTGGCGCGCCTGCCTACGCTTGCCTGCAAAACAAGACGCAGGGAGTGGAAATTGTCTGGGAAGTTTTTGTCTCGCCGCCGCGTGCTCACCGGCGCCGCAGCTCTATCAGCCGCATCGATCCTGCCGCGGTCCAGTCTCGCGGACTGGCGGCCGACCGAAACCATTCGCATCATCGTGCCGGCCGCACCTGGCGGCACCACCGACGTGATGGGCCGGCTGCTCGGCGCGCATCTGCAATCCGTCTGGGGACAATCCGCCGTGGTCGAGAACCGCTCAGGCGGCGGCGGCACGATCGGCACGATCGAAGTCGTCAGACAAAAGGGCGACGGTCACACCATCCTGATCGGCAATCCCGGCCCCAACGCCATCGCCTACAGCATCTTCCGCAACCTGACTTACAAGCCGGATCAGCTGCAGGCGGTGTCCAACATGATCCGGACTCCGAACATCGTCTCGGCGCATCCATCGACCGGGATCAAGTCGATCGCGGAGCTGATCGCGTATCTGAAGGCCAATCCGGACAAGCTGAACTACGCCTCCTCGGGTGTCGGCCAGAGCCCTCACCTCACCGGCGCCTGGTTCCTGCAATTGACTGGATTGAAGATGACCCATGTGCCGTTCCGCGGCGCGGGGCCCGCTTTGCAGGCGATGCTCGCCGCCGACGTCCAGATCCTGTTCGACAATATCTACCCCTCGCTGCCGCAGGTGCTGGACGGCAAGCTCAACGGGCTCTGCGTCACCACGACCGAGCGCAGCGCCTTGGCGCCCGAGCTTCCGACCATGCGCGAATGCGCGCCGGAACTCTCAAGGTTCGAGGTGTCCTCCTGGTTCGGCGTAATCGTACCGAAGCCGACGCCGCCGGAGATCGTGAGTGCGCTTAATCTACAGGTCAAGGCGATGCTGGAGCGCGACGACATCCGGAAGAACATCGCCACGATGGGGGCGCGCCCCGACTACGGCACGCCGGAGCAATATGCGGCCTTCATCGACGCCGAGACGAAAAAGTTTGCAGGGATCATCAAGCAGGAAGGCTTGCAGATGGACGTGAATTGACGCGCAGCGTCACTCAGCCCTCATATTCGAGCACATGCAGGCCTGCGTTCCAATCGGTCGCATAGATCAGCCCCTCGCGCGTCACGTAGCAATCGGCGGTCTTGGCGGCGAGCGCGACGTTGGGCCTCGGATCGATCAGCTTGGCCGGTGCGGGCGGCAGCCAGAATGCAAGCTCTTTCGGCGCAAACTGGTCCTTGATGTCGAACAACCTGACCCCGCCGGCATTGTAGGTTGCGAAGATGATGTCCTCGCTCTGGAAAGACCCCGGCCGGTTCTCATGCAGATTATGCGGACCAAACGTACCGGGGGCAGCGCAATAGTCGCGATCCCGCGGGACCGGCATGGTCGAAATCGTGACCGGATTATCCGGCGCCCGCACATCGACCACGAAGATCTGGAACAGCCCCTTGGCGCATTTCTCCGCGTTCGCCTCGTCAGCCACGACCGCCAGATTGCGCCCCGGCAACGGCAACGGCGTGTGCGTGCCGCCCGGAAACGGCGGCGACCAGTTGATATGCGAGAGCAGTTTCGGCTGGGCGGGATCGGAAACATCGTGGATCGTGAAGCCGCCATCGCGCCAGGCGCCGTAGCCGAGCTTGCCCGCGACGATCATGTGATGCAGCGCGTATCGCTTGCCCTTGGGCGCGGTCGACACCTCGCCGGCCGCACGGTTCATGCCCGGCAGCCACCATTTCGAGACGATGACCGGCTTCGTGATCTCGTTGAGATCGACGATGCAAAGGCAATGATCGGTGAAGCCGTCGAAGTGTGCCGAGACATAGGCATAGCGCCCGCCCATCCAGGACAGCCGGTTGATGCCGAGTCCGGGTATTTCGAGAAATGCAATCTCTTTCATTTCGCCGGGTTTGGAGATGTCGTGTATCGACAGACCGCTGCGGAAGTTCTTGCGCTTGGTGATGCTGTCGGACAGGTTGTTCTCGAAATAGCCGCGCTGGTCGCTATAGGACTGCATGGCCACGATGTTGGCGCCGTTGGCGACAAGAAGCAGGTCGTCCGATGCTTGCAGGTGATGCGTTCGCGTGTACTGCCCCGCCGTGAAGAAGTTCACCGGCCTCAGGTTGCGGGATCGCTGGCATCCAGGATAGTGACGCCATCGCTGAACATGTGACCGACATACAGATGATCGCGGCTCGACATGACCTGAACGCTGTCCGGCCGCCCGCCAATATCGCTGTATGACACATGCTTGATGCGGTGCCCGATTCCTTCCGGCGGAACCGTCCCTTCCGCGGCGCGAACTGCAAATGGCATCCCGGCCAGCGCGGCCACGCCCAACAGCCCCGCAAATGCGCGCGCCGGCTCATCATCTGCATGGCGTCCGCCCGATATTCTTTTCTTCTCGACATCTAACATGGTGAGGAATTTCGCCAACAAAAAACCCCGCAGGCGCGTGGCCTGCGGGGTTTTTCATTTTCGACGAAGGCTTGTTCAGCCGCCGTGCGCGAGGATCGCCAGCAGCAGCAACGCCACGATGTTGGTGATCTTGATCATCGGGTTGACCGCAGGGCCCGCCGTATCCTTGTAGGGATCGCCGACGGTGTCGCCGGTCACGGCCGCCTTGTGGGCATCGGAACCCTTGCCGCCGTAATGGCCGTCCTCGATATACTTCTTGGCGTTGTCCCAGGCGCCGCCGCCCGAGGTCATCGAGATCGCGACAAAGAGACCGGTGACGATCACGCCGAGCAGCATGGCGCCGACGGCGGAAAATGCCGCCGACTTGCCGGCCACGCCGCCGCCTGCGATCGCGTAGATCACGAAGTAGACGAAGATCGGCGACAGCACCGGCAGCAGCGACGGGATGATCATTTCCTTGATCGCCGCCTTGGTCAGGAGGTCGACGGCCTTGCCGTAGTCCGGCTTGTCGGTGCCCTGCATGATGCCGGGCTTCTCGCGGAACTGGCGGCGCACCTCCTCGACGATGGCGCCGGCCGCGCGGCCGACCGCGGTCATGCCCATCGCACCGAACAGGTACGGCAGCAGGCCGCCGAACAAGCAGGCCCACGACGACGTACGGGTTGTTGAGCGAGAAGTCCGGATTGACACCCTTGAAGTAGGAGGTGCCGTTCGCGATGAAGAACTTCAGATCCTGGTTATAGGCCGCAAACAGCACCAGCGCGCCGAGACCGGCCGAGCCGATGGCGTAGCCCTTGGTCACAGCCTTGGTGGTGTTGCCGACCGCATCCAGCGCGTCGGTGGACTTGCGCACCTCCTTCGGCAGGCCGGCCATTTCGGCAATGCCGCCGGCATTGTCGGTGACCGGGCCGAAAGCGTCGAGGGCGACGATCATGCCGGCCAGCGCCAGCATGGTGGCGGTCGCAATCGCAATGCCGAACAGGCCGGCGAGGCTGTAGGTGACGAGGATGCCGGCGATGATGACGATCGCGGGCAGCGCGGTCGCTTCCATCGAGATGGCGAGGCCCTGGATCACGTTGGTGCCGTGGCCGGTGACGGAGGCAGCCGCGATCGACTTCACCGGACGATAGTCGGTGCCGGTGTAGTATTCGGTGATCCAGATGATCAGGCCGGTGACGACGAGGCCGACGATGCCGCATTCGAACAGCGCCATGCCGGTGTAGTCGACGCCGTCGAGCTTGCCGAAGCCGATCAGCCAGTAGATCACGGCGGCGACGCCCGCGAGCGACAGGATGCCGGTGGCGATCAGGCCCTTGTACAGCGCGCCCATGATCGACTGGTTGGCGCCGAGCTTGACGAAGAAGGTGCCGATGATCGAGGTGATGATGCAGATGCCGCCGATGGCGAGCGGCAAGGTCATCATGTTCTGCAGGATTGGCGTCTTGGCGAAGAAGATCGCCGCCAGCACCATGGTGGCGACCGCGGTCACCGCATAGGTCTCGAACAGGTCGGCCGCCATGCCGGCGCAGTCGCCGACATTGTCGCCGACGTTGTCGGCGATGGTGGCGGGGTTGCGCGGATCGTCCTCGGGAATGCCGGCCTCGACCTTGCCGACGAGGTCGCCGCCGACGTCGGCGCCCTTGGTGAAGATGCCGCCGCCGAGACGGGCGAAGATCGAGATCAACGAGGCGCCGAAGCCGAGCGCCACCATGGCATCGACCACGGTGCGGCTGTCGGGCTTCAGATGCATCGAATAGGTCAGGAAGCCGAAGTAGAGCGTCACGCCGAGCAGCGCGAGACCGGCGACCAGCATGCCCGTGATCGCGCCGGCCTTGAAGGCGAGCTCGAGGCCACCGGCGAGCGAGGTGGTGGCGGCCTGCGCGGTGCGCACATTGGCGCGCACCGAGACGTTCATGCCGATGAAGCCGGCCGCGCCCGACAGGATTGCGCCGATGGCAAAGCCCACGGCGACCAGCGTACCAAGGAAGTAGACGAGTAGCGCGAAGATCACGATGCCGACGATACCGATCGTGGCGTACTGGCGCCGCAGATAGGCCTGCGCGCCCTCGCGCACGGCGGCCGCGATTTCCTGCATCCGGGGATTGCCCGCGTCGGATTTCAGCACCGACATGGTCGCCCAGACGGCGTAAACGATGGAGAGCGCTCCGCAGAGCACGATCAGCCACAAAGCAGTCATTGAATTAGCCTCGGATTCGTAAGATGGCCCCGCGCCGGTACCGCAAGTCGCGGTCGGCGCACAAAAAGGAGGCCCGCCTTGCCCAAGAAGGCGGCCTCAAATCGGGCCGGACCATGCCAAAATCATCCCCGCCGCGCAACGCCGGGATGGGCATAAATCATCGATTTTTCGGCAGGTTTTTGGTGCGGTTTCTGGTTTCGGCACAAATCTCAGGGCCGGAGCAGATGCCGCTCCAGAAATCCAATGGATTCGGCGGCAGACTTCGCCCGGACAGCTGCGTCAAAGACCATGGAGTAACCGGGTGCCTTGGCGATGCAGGCGCCGAAAGCGGCGGGATCGAACGGCGCAGGTTGGCCGTCGACCAGGAGCGCGTTCCGCCCCGATCCGAGCAGGATGAACGGACATTGCTTCGTGCTCGGGTACTCGGCGTAGAAGCGCAGCGTCGTCAGACCGGGAACCGTCCAGGCATGATACGCGCCGGGATAGATCACGGTCTGGATCGGCGCCGGAACGCCAGTCGTTTTTGCGTAGTCGAGATAAGCCTCGACTTTGCCGATCGGGAGATTGTCGTCGCTCTCGCCAAGCAACATCAGGATCGGTGATCCCGTATAGGCTCCCGGCTTCGCGATCGTGCCGAACACACCGGCCGGATAATACGCCACATGCGCGGCGAAGCGGACCGATCCGGCATCGAGGGCGGTGCGAAGCCCCTCGAAGGCTGCGAGGTGGGCCACTTCGCCGCCGTAGGAGAAGCCGGCGATGGCGATCCGGCTGGCGTCGAACGTGGGATCGGCGGCCAGTCGCCGCAACGCGGCGTAGGCATCCGCCACGCCGGACGGCCACAAGCCCGGGCCTGAGCGCGCCAACGCGATCCCCGTCGTACCGCGTGCGGCGAAGCTGTCATAGGTCAGCGTGGCGAAGCCTGCCTTGCGCAGTTCGGCCGCATACTGCCCCTCATTGTCGTCGCGATAGCCGCCGATGGTGTGAACCACCACGACGGCCGGAAAGCGATCCCTCGCCTGCTCCGGAAAAGCCAGCACAGCAGGCACCGTCACTGCCGCAGCCGGCGCTCCGCGCGACAGCAATTGGCGAAAGTCCTCATAACTCGCCGACTGCAATGCGACCTGTTCCGAGCGTATTTCGGCGGTGAAGCCCTGCGTCATCGATGCCGCGAGGCAAACGGCGGCAAGCAATGCCGGATGCACGCGCCTGCGAAACCTCGCGAACACCGTCATGGCCATCATCCCGCCACCTCGCGTGCAGGCATCCGCGGCCGGACGCTCCAATACCTGACATTGAAGTACGCGATCAGGATGGCGAAGGCCGTCATATTGGCGAGATGCGCCATCCCGACGAGAGGCGAGTTCAGCACGTCGGGCGCCATCGCGTGAAGGACATGAACGCGGAGGAACATCTCGTTCACGCCACCGCCAATGAGCATGTAGTAACTTGCGACCATGCAGGTGAGATGGGCGTTCCGCCAATACGCCTTGGGCCAACGGAGGCGGACGCAGAGAAATCCGATGGCGATTGCGGTCAGCGCGGCGAGCGCAAACCAGTGCGGGAAGTAGAAGAGGCCGCGGCGGTAGATGCCGAGCGCGGTGAGATTGGTGACGAGCATCGCTATCAGATAGAGCCGACCGACTGACCTATGCTGCAGGGTCCCCTTCGGTCCGAGCAGTACCAGCGCCCCTGTTGCCAGCGCACCAATGCAGGCGATCGCGTGAATCCATCCCAGCCATGAAAGATCCAGGTTCATCGACGTGGCCCTCCGGTTCATTGCCTCGGGTGACGAATACATACTCTGCTATATAGAGTACTCTGTCAATAGCATCAGGAGGACCAACTCGCCTAGAACAGGGGGCACGACTAGAAGTGACTGAAGGACGAGCGCCGCAGCGCCAATTCCTTGCCCGCGCCGTCCAGGAATCGGGGCAAGCCCTCGCCCGCCATGATCGTGCCGATGGCTGTCACCGCGACGCCCGCCTGCTGCGCGGCCTCGGTGAAGGCATCGACCTTGGCTTCCGGAACGGTACAAAGAATCTCGTAGTCGTCGCCGCCAGCGATCAGGGCTTCGATGCCGACGACACCGCGGGACAACAGGCTCGCGGCGGTCGCCGAGGCCGGAATGCTCGGGACGTCCACGACAGCGGAGACGCGTGAGGCCGCGCAGAGTTTTGCCAGATCGCCGGCAAGCCCGTCGGAGACATCCATCGCCGCATTCGCATGGTCGCGCACGGCTTCGGCCAATGCGTTGCGCGGCTGCGGCACGCGATAGCGCGCGATCAGCATCTCGCGCCCCTTCGGATCACCCGCAAGCGCTTTCGCCATCGGACCGTCCTTGAGGATGTCGAGGCCGAGCGCAGCATCGCCGATTGTGCCCGTCACCATGATCTGGTCACCGGGCTTGGCGCGGGTGCGACGAACCATCCAACCTTCCGGCACCATCCCGAATGCGGTGATGGAGACCATGATGGGACCCGGCGTCGACACGGTATCGCCACCGAGGAGCGGACAATCGAAGTCATTGGCGTCCTCGCCGAGCGCGCGCGCAAATGCCGCGAGCCACTCGTGGTCGACGCTGCGCAATGCCAGTGTCAGCACGAACCCGCGAGTCGAAGCCCCCTTGGCTGCAAGGTCGGACAGGTTGGTCCGCAGCGCCTTGCGCGCAATGGTGTCGGGCGGGTCATTGGCGAGAAAGTGCACGCCCTCGACGATAGCGTCGGTGGTGACGACGATGTCGGCGCTCTCGGCTCTCAGGGTGCCGGCGTCGTCGACGAGGCCGAACGCGCCCGGATCGGTCGCGATCGGCTTGAAGTAGCGCGCGATCAGCGAGTCTTCGCCGGATGAGGGCTTGTCAGCCACGGCCGAACTCATCGGCGCGGAATTGGCGGCCGATCTGGTCGAGCACGGCATTGACCATGCCGGTTTCCTCGCGGTCGACAAAGGCGTTGGCGACGTCGACATATTCGGAAACGACGACACGGCCGGGAATATCCTTGCGATGCTCCAGTTCGTAAGCGCCCGCCCGCAACACCGCGCGCAAGATCGCATCGATGCGCTTGAGCGGCCAGCCCTGAGACAGCGCGTCGTCGATCAGCGGATCGAGCCGCGCCTGGTCGCGCACCACGCCGGAGACGACGTCGCGGAAGAAAGCGGCCTCCGCCGGCAGATATTTTTCGCCCTCGACCTCGCCGCCGATCCAGTGACTCTCGAACTCGGCAAAGACGTCGTTGATCCCCGCACCGGCAATGTCCATCTGGTACAGTGCCTGCACCGCGGCGAGCCGCGCCGCGCCACGCCGGTTGGCTTTCTTGTCACCTGCGGGTTTCTTCTTGCCTGCGGGCATCATGAACCCTTCGCCAGCCGGCGTTTGATGCGCAACATCGCAAGCGCTGCGCGCGCGGCGTCGCCGCCCTTGTTGAGATCGTCGGCGCGCGCTCGTGCCCAGGCCTGCTCCTCGGTGTTGACGGTGATGATGCCGTTGCCGATCGGAAATTTTTGCGCGACAGCCAGGTCCATCAGCCCGCGTGAGGATTCCATCGACACGATTTCAAAATGGATAGTCTCACCTCTGATGACGCAACCAAGCGCAATCGCCAGGTCGTATGGGCTGCCGCCATATTTGCCGGACGTTATTGCAATCGAGATCGCGGCTGGAATCTCCAAAGCGCCGGGCACCGTGATCACGTCGTGGCTGAGGCCCGCTTTCTTCAACTCGGCGACCGCACCTTCCAGCAGCGCATCCTGGATATCGTCATAGAAGCGCGCTTCCACGATCAGGGCGTGCGAGCCCGAAATATCGGTCTGGTCCTTCAGCGGGGCGCGACGCGCGTCTGCCATCGTGGTCTCACATACTCGATCAATTGCGAAGCGTTGTAGGCGCGCGAACGGCTGATGCCAAGGGCCGCTACTTCATTTCTGAGAGCCGCGCGGCGTAGCGCGCCATCAGGTCGACCTCGATATTGACCTCGCTGCCGGCGCGCCAAGACGATAGCGTCGTCACTTCGAGGGTGTGCGGGATGATCAGCACTGAAAACGTCACATCCTGCACCGTGTTGACGGTCAGCGACACGCCATCCAGCGTGATCGATCCCTTCGGGGCGATGAAACGCGCCAGTTCGCGCGTCGTTTTGAGCGTGAACCGCGCCATATCAGGAAGTTCGTCGCGGCTGACGATGGTGGCGACACCGTCGGCATGACCGGCCACAATATGGCCGCCAAGTTCGTCGCCGATCTTCAGCGCGCGCTCGAGGTTGAGCTTCGTACCGACGGCCCAATGTTTCGCCGTGGTCATGCCGAGCGTTTCAGCGGCGGCATCGACGTCGAACCAGGTCTTGTCAGCGCCATTCGTACCGGACGCAACCACGGTGAGGCAGACGCCGTTGCAGGCGATCGAGGCGCCGTCGGCAATCGTCGCGCGATCGTAGCGGCACGCGATGCGCAGCCGGTGCAACTGGCCCTGCGCGGTCGGCGTCAGATCAGTGATTTCGCCGATATCGGTGACAATGCCCGTGAACATCAAGCGCGCTCGTAGATCGTGAGACTGTCCTTACCCAGCGTCTCGCTAGCACGAACCTTGAAGTTCGGCGACTGCGTGATGGCGGAGAGCGGCATTGCGTCGAGCGCCGGCACGCCGTCCGCGCCGACCGTGCCGGGTCCGCGCAACAGCCAGAACTCGTCGACCAGGCCGGCCGCGACAAAGGACGAGGCCACCCGCGCGCCGCCCTCGACCATCAGCCGCGTGATGCCGCGCGCCGACAAATTGTGCAGCACCGCCGGCAGGTCGAGGCCACCGGCCGTCGCCATGAACGCGGATCACCTGCGCGCCTGCCGCGCCGAGCCGCGCCGCAGCCGCGGCCTCTGATGTTTCCGACGTCATCACCCAGAGTGGTGTCTGCCGCGCCGAATGCATCAGCCGGCTGCTGCCCGGAATTCGCAAAGCTCGATCCAGCACGACCCGGACCGGCGAGCGCGCCTCGCTGCCTGGCAGCCGGCAAGTCAACAGCGGATCGTCGGCCAGCACCGTGCCGATCCCGACCAGGATCGCATCGCTCTGCGCGCGCAACAGATGCACGCGCGTCTTCGCGATGTCGCCAGTGATGTCAATCGGCCTGTGGCCGGCTGCCGCGATCTTGTCGTCGGCGGATGCCGCGAGCTTCAGGATCACGTGCGGGCGCTCGTCGCGGATGCGCCTGATATGGCCGGCGTGATCATGCGTTGCCTCAGTTGCGCCGAGGCCGATATCGACGGTGATGCCGGCGGCGCGAAGTCTTGCAAAGCCCTGTCCCGCGACTTCCGGATTGGGATCCTCGATCGAGGCCACCACGCGCGCAATCCCTGCGGCAATGATGGCGTCGGCGCAGGGCGGCGACTTGCCGAAATGCGAGCACGGCTCGAGCGTCACATAGAGCGTGGCGCCGCGCGCGGCATCACCGGCGCGTTTGAGCGCCTCGGGCTCGGCATGCGGACGGCCGCCTGCTTGCGTCCAACCGCGGCCGACAATGACGCCCTCCTTCACCACGACCGCGCCAACGGCCGGATTGGGCCATGTACGCCCCAGCCCGCGCCGCCCGAGCGTCAGCGCCAGCTCCATGAAACGCCGGTCGGCTTCCTTCGATGCCTGACTTTTTTGTGCGAATTGATCCTCCAGGATGCGGAAGATCATTTGCGTATCGTGGCGAGCCGCGTGTCTTCCTCGAGCTCGCCGAGCACGGTTTCGAAATCCTTGGCCTCGCGGAAATTGCGATAGACCGAGGCGAAGCGGACATAGGCGACGTCGTCGAGCTGGCGCAGATGCTCCATCACGATCTCGCCGATCGCCTCCGAGGAAATCTCCGCCTCGCCGCCGCTCTCGAGCTCGCGCACGATGGACGAGACCATTTTCTCCACGCGTTCCGGATCCACGGGGCGCTTGCGCAGCGAAACCTGCACCGAGCGCATCAGCTTGTCGCGGTCGAACGGCACGCGGCGGCCGTTGCGCTTGATCACCGTCAATTCGCGAAGCTGCACGCGCTCGAAAGTGGTGAAGCGGAAATTGCAGGACACGCAGACGCGCCGCCGGCGGATCACGGCCGAGTCTTCGGTCGGACGCGAGTCCTTCACCTGGGTATCGAGACTGTTGCAGCTCGGGCAGCGCATCCGATCTCCTTACTGGTAGATCGGGAAGCGGTCGGTCAGCGCCCTCACCCGCTCCTTGATCGCAGCCTCCACCAGCGGCGCCTTGCCGTCCTGCGACTGCGCGATGGCGTTCAAGACTTCGGCGATCATGCCGCCGACCTGCTGGAACTCGGCGACGCCGAAACCACGCGTGGTCGCGGCCGGCGTGCCCAGCCGCAGGCCCGAGGTCACGAGCGGCTTCTCGGGATCGAAGGGAATGCCGTTCTTGTTGCAGGTGATGGCGGCGCGGACCAGCGCCTTTTCGGAGACGTTGCCCTTCAGCCCCTTGGGCCGGAGGTCGACCAGCATCAAATGGTTGTCGGTGCCGCCCGAGACAATGTCGAACCCGTTGGCGCGCAGGCTTTCAGCCAGCGCCTTGGCGTTTTCCACCACGTTCTTCGCGTAGATCCTGAAGTCCGGCCGCAGCGCTTCGGCAAAGGCGACCGCCTTCGCCGCAATGATATGCATGAACGGTCCACCCTGCAGGCCCGGGCACACCGCCGAATTGAACTTCCTGGTTAGCGCCTCGTCGTTCCACAGCATGAGGCCGCCGCGCGGACCGCGCAGCGATTTGTGCGTGGTCGTCGTCGTGACGTGAGCATGGGGCACGGGCGAAGCGTGCACGCCGCCCGCGACAAGGCCGGCGAAATGCGCCATGTCGACCATCAAATATGCGCCGACGGAATCCGCGATCTCACGGAAGCGCTTGAAATCCCAGGCGCGCGAATAGGCCGAGCCGCCGGCGATGATCAGCTTCGGCTTCACCTCCTCGGCGCGGCGCGCAACCGCATCCATGTCGATGATCTGGTCCTCGCGGCGCACGGTGTAGTGCTCCGCCTTGAACCATTTGCCGGAAAGATTGACGGGCGCGCCATGGGTGAGATGGCCGCCGGCCGCGAGGTCGAGACCCATGAAGGTGTCGCCGGGCTGCAGCAGCGCCAGAAACACCGCCTGGTTCATCTGGCTGCCGGAGTTCGGCTGCACATTGGCGAAGGCCGCGCCGAACAGTTTCTTCGCGCGTTCGATCGCCAGCGTCTCGGCGACGTCGACCCATTCGCAACCGCCGTAGTAGCGCGCGCCCGGATACCCTTCCGCGTATTTGTTGGTCATCACCGAACCCTGCGCTTCCAGCACGGCGCGGCTGACGATGTTTTCGGAAGCGATCAGCTCGACCTCATGGCGCTGCCGACCGAGTTCGCCCTGGATCGCATTGGCGATCTCGGGGTCGGCCTCGGCAAGGGTCGCGGTGAAGAAGGAATCGGGCGCGGAAGCGGTCTTGGCGCTACTGGACGGAGGGTTCATTGGCGAAATATCCCCAACCGCCGCAATGCCTTAAGTGGCTTGCGGACGGTCAAATAGGTGGCGGTCGGAAGCGTCTGGGCCGAATAGCATATTGCACCGCGTCGGCCAAGCGCTTGCGGTACCGCCTGTTATTTATGCAAGATATGGTGGGGATTGGAGGTTTGATAGTCCGGCGGCTGTTCCCGCTCGGCTCTGGCCGTGCCTTTTCCGGCACTCACCCCATCGTGAAGCCACCCTGCCTGCAGCTGGCGCGACTTAACCATAAGTGACTCCAAAAGGAGCCAAGCCATGTCCGATGCGGCGGTTCTCCGGCAGAAGGCCGAAATGTTCGAGCAGCGTGCTGAAAGCGCTGCTGATCCGATCTCCCGACAGCATTATCGGGAGATGGCCGCGCACTATCGAAAGCTCCTGGTCGAGCACATCGACACGGGTTCGCACGAGCACGCCGAATAGCGCGAACGCGTCCCTACCCCTTCTCCGCATTGACCTGGCCGCCAAAGCCGTCGCGGCCATAGATGTCGTCGCGGAATTGCACGACGCCGTCGGGCGTCGCCCAGGCCGTGACATAGACCCAGTGCAGCGGCACCGGCTTGGCGACTTTGGCGTCCTTGCGCTCGCCCGATTTGATCACCTCGTCGATCTCGGCGCGCGACCAGTTCGGCGTCTCCTGCAGGATCCAGTAGACCAGCTCGCGCACGTTCTGCACGCGCATGCAGCCCGACGAGGCGAAGCGAAAATCCTCGCCGAACAAATTCTTCGACGGCGTGTCGTGCATGTAGACGCCGTATTGGCTCGGGAAATTGATCCTTATCGATCCCAGTGAATTGAAATTGCCGGCGTCCTGCTTGAATTTGTAATTGACCGCTTCGGTCGAATACCAATCGATCTGCGACGGCGGCTGTTCGTTGTTCTTCGCATCGTAGATGCGAATGTGGTTCTTGGTGAGATAGTCCGGCTCGGCCTGCATCTTCGGAATCAAATCCTTGCGGACGATCGAGACCGGCACGGTCCAGAACGGATTGAAATTGATCTGGATGATCTTGCTGTTGATGTCGGGCGAAGCACGGTCCGGCTTGCCGGCGACCGCGATGTGACGCGTCACCGCGACGCCATTCTCGATCGCCTCGATCTGCGCCGCCGGAATATTGGCGACGACAAGACGGTTGCCGAGATTGCCGGTCAGCGCCTTCAGCCGCGTCGCATTGATCTTGAGCTGCTGCAGCCGGATGTCGGCGGTCACGTTGAGCGCGCGCAAGGTGGTGTCGTGCACGATGCCGTCGGGATGCAACCCATGCCGCACCTGGAAGCGGCGCACGGCGGCGTCGACATAGGAGTCGTACACCTGCGGGTCGCCGGAATTGAGCTCGAGATCGCCCGCGATCGACAGCCGGTCGCGCAGGGCCGGCAGCGCCGCGCTCTTTACGCCGACCCGCGCGCCGTTGGCAATCGCCGGCACCTCGGGCCAGCCGCCTTTGCCGACGATAGCTTCATATTGCGCGATCGAGGCCTCGGTGGTCTGTGCGGTCGAGGGCGACAGCGTCGGCAGCGTCTTCTTCGGCAGCAGCACCGTGCGCGAGGAGTTGTCGAAGCCGGAGTCGATGCTGGAATCCTGGTTCTCCCGCATCAGTTCGTCCAGCAACTGGTCAGGCGTCTGCTCGACCGCACCCGCCCCGCGCGCCAGCGCGCCCGCGGCGAGGCCGGCGCCAAAGCTAAGAATGTTGCGGCGGGTGAACGGGTTGCCCATGCCACAGGTGTAGCAAACCATTACCTGCGGGATAAGCCCCGCAACAGGCTGCTTCGCAAATCTGTGATGGAGGGTCTGCGCAGAAACGAGCGCTTATAGCCCCGTATATCCGGCCTTCACCGGGTCGGAGGAGCCGTCGAGCTCGCGCAAGTAAGTCAGGCCGCAGACGGTCAGGCGATGGGTGTCGCGCTCGCCGGCCTCGAACAGCGTGTTGACGTAGTCGGTCACCTTGGCGCGCGCTTCGGCGCTCGCCGCCGCCGTGCGGTTCATCAACAGGTCATAGGTCATCATGATGCGATCGATCGCGGCTTCCATATGTCCGGCTCCGGTTGATCAGGCAAGTGCAGTGGCTTCGAATTCGGCGATCGCTTTGTTGGCGAGTTTCAGCTTGTTGATTTCGCCGCGATGAAACATCCGTACGATGATCTGAAGCAGCCGCTCGTCGGTGGCGATGTCGTCGGCGATCGCGCCGGTGCGACGCAGATAATTGGCTGATATGGCGTAGGCGTCGCCTACCACCTCCATATTCAGGACGCGCACTCCACGTTCGACCAGCATGGCCATCCTCCGCTTCGGATGGACAAGTCGTGGGCGGAGAAAAGGTTCCAATTGGGGAAACGCCGATGTTATCAACATGAAAAAACAGAGCGCACCGGCCGGGAAACCGGCCGATGCGCAAAGGGGAAGTGAAAGAAAAAGAGCTTACCGGTCTTCTGATGTGGCCGGCTTGAGCCCTTAAAGAACTCTCAGAGACGATACAGGATCTGGTCGGTCCAGAACCGCTCGAGGCGATGCAGCGACTTGTTCAAGGTCGCGAACTCCTCGTTCGAGATGCCGCCGACCTGCTCGACCGTCTTGACGTGCTTCTGATAGAGCGCATCGACGATGCGGCGGATCTCCTGGCCCTGCGGGGTCAGACGAATGCGGACCGAGCGGCGATCGACGCGCGAGCGCTGATGATCGAGGAAGCCGAGCTCGACCAGCTTCTTCAGATTGTAGGAGACGTTGGAGCCGAGATAGTAACCGCGCGTGCGCAGCTCGCCCGCGGTCAGCTCCTTGTCGCCGATGTTGTAGAGCAACAGCGCCTGCACCGAGTTGATGTCGGAGCGGCCCCGGCGATCGAATTCGTCCTTGATGACGTCGAGCAGGCGGCGATGCAGCCGCTCTACCAGAGTCAAAGCTTCGAGATAGAGCGGCTGCACCGGCGACTGGCCTGCAGCGCGGTCAGCGGTTTCCACCGCCGTCGCAACGGCTTTCATCATGACACTTCCCCTGTCGTCGTTTTCCGACTTATTCGACGAAACTTTTGTTCCGCCTGATAGCCGCAACTTACGGGGCCGGTTTGAAGAACCGCTTAAATAAGACAATAAAGAGAGAATGAATTTAGGACAGTGAATCGCGGATTAAGCCCGTCATTAAAGGGCTTTTCGCAACTTCCCGTTCACGGTGCAGAGGTGATGTTCACGCTCCGTGCGCACCGACTGTCGCATTCCAAAACAGCGGCATACGACTTTCGCAAGATGCGCGTAACGGATGTGGCAACGCGCTTAAGACGCGCAAAACCTTAATCGGGATTCACCTAAAATTTGAGGTGAGCCGATTTTGGGACATTCGCCTCCTTCTTTCGCAGGTGGCGTTCACGCTTGTTACGGCGGCCGCTCGCGCGCCGCCATCCAGGCGAGCGCGAGATAGGCCGCGAGCATGAAGGCTTCGCCGCCGACCACCAGAAGGCTGCCGCCATAGATTCCCGGAAACATCAGCTCGATGACCGCCATCGACACCACCGTGGTGAGCCACACCACAGCGCCCCAGGGCGTCGCAAGCCAGAGGCCCACCGCCGCCACCAGTTCGATCACGGCGAAATACACTGTCGCAGCCTGCCAGGCCATCGGCTGGTTCTCGAAAGCCTCCTCCTCGCCGCCGATGAAGCCGGTCACCTGCGCCCAGTGATAGAGACCCTTGAGGATCGACAGAATGGCCATCACGCGCAGGAACAGCACGAGCCGCCGCGTCCAGGCGTTCTCGTCGCCATCGATGCGTTCGGTCGAAAGCGCGGCCGACATCGCGTCGCGCGGCTGGCCGTGCGAGGGCATCTCAGACATGCGGGATGCCGGCTCATATCGGGCAAATCGGGCCTTTGCCGGAGTCGTGACAGGTCAGTCTTGGCGCGCCGAGCGCTGCAAAATCAATCCTTTGCGGCGGAAGCGCGGCGGATGGCCAAGTGACGCCAGCGCGCCTAAATGCTAGAACTGGACAAATCTACAATCTGCCTCGCCCCCGGAGATGAAATATGGCGATCAAGTTCGGCCGTCCGATCGAAATGCGCGATGTCGCGCGGCGGGACGCGGCGGCCTCCCCTGCCCTCGATCTCACGGTGCGCCTGCGCCGCAACCGCAAGTCCGAATGGGCGCGGCGCATGGTGCGCGAAAATGTGCTGACCACCGACGACCTGATCTGGCCGCTGTTCGTCACCGGCGGTCACAACCACCGCGCTCCCGTCGCGTCGATGCCGGGCGTCGATCGCCTTTCGGTGGACCAGACCGTGCGCGAGGCCGAGCGCGCGATGAAACTGAACATCCCCTGCATCGCGCTGTTTCCTTATACCGAGCCGTCGCTGCGGGACGAAGAGGGTTCGGAGGCGCTCAATCCGGACAATCTGGTCTGCCAGTCCGTGCGTGCGATCAAGAAGGAATTCCCCGAGCTCGGCATCCTCTGCGATGTCGCCCTCGATCCCTTTACCAGCCACGGCCATGACGGTTTGCTCGAGGATGGCCGCATCCTCAACGACGAGACGGTCGCAATCCTGGTGCGGCAGGCGCTGGTGCAGGCCGAAGCCGGCTGCGACATCATCGCGCCCTCGGACATGATGGACGGCCGGGTCGGCGCGATCCGCGCGGGCCTCGACCGCGCCGGTTTTGCGGACGTGCAGATCATGGCCTATGCCGCGAAATATGCCTCGGCCTTCTACGGTCCGTTCCGCGACGCCATCGGCTCGGCCAAGACGCTGACCGGCGACAAGCGCACCTATCAGATGGACAGCGCCAATTCCGATGAGGCGCTGCGCGAGGTCGAGCTCGATATCGCCGAGGGCGCGGACATGGTGATGGTGAAGCCCGGCATGCCCTATCTCGACGTGGTGCGCCGCGTGAAGGATGCCTTCGGCATGCCGACCTTCGCCTATCAGGTCTCTGGCGAATACGCGATGATCGCGGGTGCGGCCAACAATGGCTGGATCGACGGCGAGCGCGCGATGATGGAAGCGCTGGTCGCCTTCAAGCGCGCCGGCGCCGACGGCGTACTGACCTATTTCGCGCCGAAGGCGGCTGAGAAGCTGAAAGCCGAGCGCTGAAATCAGGCCGCTCGGGCGCGGACCACACAACGCGCGCAGCGCCTCGCGCTGCTTCCGTGGAGAGCACCGTCACCGCATAGAGCGGCGCGCCGGTCTCGCGCGAAAAGAACGGGTGCGGCCAGGCCTGCCCCTTGAACCGCCAGCCGAGCAGCCTGCCGAGCGCACGTAACAGCAGCAACAAATTGAGGCTGGTGGAGCCCGGCGGCGGTTCGCCGACGGCGAATTTTCCGAAGATCGCGCCTGAGGGTTTTCCGACCGCCTCATCCCACCTTGCCTTGTCGAAGGCCGGCGCGAGCAGGCCCACGAACGGAATCCGCGGCGTCAGCGTGTTGCCGACCGGCGTGTTGCAGCATCTCGCATACCAGCGATAGAGCCCGTCGGACTTCAGCCGCAGCCCGACGATGCGATGTTGTCCCTGCGTGAAGCACAGCGCTGCGGGCGCAATCTGGACGATGTCGCTGCCGCCTTGCGGGTCGAGAAGGTCGGCGCGTCCGATTTGATGCGCAAACGCCTGACAGTCGTCGCAGTAGCAGACGATGCGATTGACTGATCGCGGCGACAGGCTTGTCGCCATGCCCCGCACTTCCCCGCAACGGCAACGCAGTTCGATCTGTTCGCCCATGCACACCTCACCAAGCCTTGCCGAGTTTAACCTAGGTAGCTGCCGGTAGCCGCGAATCCGCCGGAATATTTCTGCTTGTTAATGTTGCGGCGGGCTTGTGGCGGCCTTTCCGGTTCCCATGTCCATTTCGCGCACGATCTGGAGGGAGAAGATCATGTCCTACGGCGGTTCGGACCATAGCGGCGGCTGGAATCAGGGCGGCGGGCCGGACTACCGGCACGCGTTCGACCCCTATTCCGAACCGGAACTGTTCCGCAGCGTGCTGACGCGGCGGGTCATCGCCTTCATCATCGATCTTTTCATCCTCGCCGTGCCGATCGCGCTCGCGGTGATCTTCATCGCGGTGTTCGGCCTGGTCACGCTCGGGCTCGGCTGGGCGCTGTTCTGGCTGGTTTCGCCGGCCTCCATCGTCTGGGCGCTGATCTATTACGGCGCCTCGCCTCGGCGGCCCGCATTCGGCGACCATCGGCATGCGCATGATGGACCTGGAAATGCGCACCTGGTACGGCGCGCCCTGCTATTTCCTGCTCGGCGCCATCCACCCGGTGCTGTTCTGGATTTCGATCAGCATATTCTCGCCTCTCGTGCTGCTGATCGGACCGTTCAACACCCGCCGGCGGCTGTTGCACGACTTCGTGCTGGGAACCGTCGTTATCAACAACTCGGTTCGTGCCCCGGTAGCGCAATCGGCGCGGACCACCTGAACCCCGGTGGAAATCAATTGACCGTTAAGCGGACCGAGGCGATGCTAGGTATCTGCTTCGCCCTGGAGGCTGACGAACTTCCTTGACCCAGCATTCGCGTGACACCCCGCAATTCTATCTGACGGCGCCCTCGCCCTGCCCTTATCTGCCGGGCCGGCACGAGCGGAAGGTGTTCACGCATCTGGTCGGCGAGAAGGCGGCCGATCTCAACGACCTGCTGACCCATGGCGGCTTCCGCCGCAGCCAGTCCATCGCCTATCGCCCGGCTTGCGACCAGTGCCGCGCCTGCGTGTCCGTCCGCGTGATCGCCAACGAGTTCCGTCCGTCGCGCAATTTCCGCAAAGTAATGGCGCGCAACACCGACATCGTCGGCGAGCAGCGCAGCGCGGTGCCGACCTCCGAGCAATATTCCATCTTCCGTGCCTATCTCGACGCCCGCCACCGCCATGGCGGGATGGCCGACATGACCGTGCTCGACTACGCCATGATGGTAGAGGACAGCCATGTCGAGACCCGCATCATCGAATACCGCAAACGCGGCGTCGACAGCGGCATCACCGGCCGCGGCGAGGATCTGGTGGCGGTCGCGCTGACCGACGTGCTCAGCGACGGGCTGTCGATGGTCTATTCCTTCTTCGAGCCGTCGGAGGAAAGCCGCTCGCTCGGCACCTTCATGATCCTCGACCACATCGCCCGCGCAAGACGGCAAGGCCTTCCTTACGTCTATCTCGGCTACTGGATCGATGGCTCCAAGAAGATGGACTACAAGGGCCGCTTCCTGCCGCAGCAGCGGCTGGCGCCCTCGGGCTGGCTGCGCGTCGATGTTGATGGCGACGTCGCAAGCGAGCCGCAAGACTAGCTGCCACCCAGATAATCCCACACCAGCTTCACATTCAGCACGATGATGACCGCGGCCGTGGCGACCGCCAGCGCCGTGAGCCAGCGCGGCGCCATGTAAGGCCCCATCTTGGCGCGGCTTGCCGTGAACATCACCAGCGGCACCACCGCGAATGGCAATTGCATGCTGAGCACGACCTGGCTCAGGATCAACAACTGTCCCGTCGCCTTCTCGCCGGCCCAGATCGTGACCACCACAGCCGGCACGATCGCGATCAGTCGGGTCACCAGCCGCCGCACCCAGGGCGCGATGCGCCAGTTCAGGAACCCCTCCATCACGATCTGGCCCGACAGGGTCGCGGTGATGGTCGAGTTCAAGCCGCAGCAAAGCAGCGCGATGGCGAATAGCGTCGGCGCAAGGGTCGAGCCCAGGAGCGGCGACAGGAAGGCGTGCGCCTGGTCGAGCTCGGCGATGTCGGTCTTGCCCGCCTTGTGGAAGGTCGACGGCGGCGAGGATGAGGATCGAGGCATTGATGACGAAGGCAAGGCACAGCGCGATGGTGGAATCGATGGTGGCAAGCGTGATCGCCTCGCGCTTCTCGGCCGGCGTGTCGCCGTAGCCGCGGGTCTGCACCAGGCCGGAATGCAGATAGAGATTATGCGGCATCACGGTGGCGCCGAGGATGCCGAGCGCGAGATAGAGCATGTCGTGATTGGCGAAGAGGTCGCGGCTCGGCGCAAAGCCGCGGATCACCTGCCCCCAGTCCGGGTCGGCCATCGCGATCTGCACCGCGAAGCAGGCCGCGATCACGCCTAGCATCGCCACCACGAAGGCCTCGATCCAGCGGAAGCCGAAGGCTTGCAGCGCGAGGATCAGAAACACGTCGGCGGCCGTGATGATGACGCCGATCTCGAGCGGAATGTGGAAGAGCAGGTTGAGCCCGATCGCGGTGCCGATCACCTCGGCAAGATCGGTCGCTGTGATCGCGACCTCCGCCGACAGCCACAGCGGCAACGCCACATAGCGCGGAAAGGAATCGCGGCAGGCTTGGGCGAAGTCCCTGCCCGCGCCGACGCCGAGCCGCGTGCACAGCGATTGCAGCACGATCGCCATCAGGTTCGAGAGCAGCGCGACCGTCAGCAGCGCGTAGCCGAACTTCGAGCCGCCGGCGAGCGAGGTCGCCCAGTTGCCGGGGTCCATGTAGCCGACCGCGACGAGATAGCCGGGGCCGAGAAACGCCAGCAGCTTGCGCCAGAACGAGCGGCCCGGCGCGGTCCGCACCGAGGCGAACATGTCCGAGAGCGACGGCTCGCCGCGTGCGCCACGCCAGCCGGGGACGGTTGCCGGGGCGGATTCAGGCCGTAATTCGGTTAGTCGGGCGTCCATCCCCCTCAGAATGACCGATCTCCTGCTTTATTGCAACTCATTCGCAAAAGCATCTGGCGAGATGGGCCGCGGAACCCGCCCCAAGGGCGCGGGCCACCTTCAGGAAAAATTAACCATGGCTGCGCCCTGATGCCGGAGCGGCGGCGCTGGCCAATCCGGCCGTCACGGATCGCAACGATGCGGCCGGCATCTTCAGCGCCTGCGACGCGCGGCGGCGGGGCAGGACATGCTTTCAACAGAACTCGGTCTGAGGCCCGCCTTCAGCGCACCGATTGCCTGCAAGATCTGCCAGGGCAAGTCCTCGCTATTCGGCGTTGTCGACATGCACCGCCCCTGCGAGATCGGCGGTGAGCCCCCGCCCCTGTCCGGCGTTCCCGTCTATTACCGGCGCTGCGCGGCGTGCGGCTTCCTGTTCACCGACGCGTTCGATGACTGGAGCCATGAGCAATTCAAGACGCACATCTACAATGACGGCTACATCGCCTTCGATCCCGAATATCTGACCCAGCGGCCGACCGCGAACGCAGGCTTCGTTGCGAACCTCTGGGCGGCACATAAGGCCGGCATGCGCGTGCTCGATTATGGCGGCGGCAACGACACGTTTTGCGGCGTGCTGCGCGCGCAGGGTTTCCGCGATGCGGTCACCTACGATCCGATGGTGCCGGAGTTCGCCACGCCGCCTGAGGGCAAGTTCGACCTCGTGACGTGCTTCGAGACGCTCGAGCACCTGCCCGACCCCATGGCCGGCGTTGCCGACATCGTCAAATATGCGGGCGAGCCCGGCGCGGTGTTCTATTCGACCCTGACGCAGCCCGACGATCTCGATCGGCAGGGTATGTCGTGGTGGTACGTCGGCCCACGCAATGGCCATATCTCGCTTTTCAGCAAGCAGGCGCTGGCGATGGCGTGGGCCCGCCACGGCTATCGCAACGCCTCGCTCAATCCCGGCATGCATCTGGCGTTTCGCACGCTGCCTGAGAGCTGGGGCTTGGCGTGCAGGGCTAAGCGCGACCTCAGGCAACAGCTTGTCGGAAATCGGGTGGGGTAATCGGGTGGGTTTGGCCGTTCCCGGGGCCGAAGGTGTCGTCCAATCGACGCATTCCCTGGAGTTCCCCGATGTCCACCGAGACCCCCAAACTGCCATCGACCTTCAACCGCCTCGCCTGGTCGAACCTGTCGGCGCAATCGGCCGAGCAGATCGCACTCGCGGCCGCGCCGATCGTCGCCGTGCTCTTGCTCGGCGTCGGCGAAGGCCAGACCGGCCTGCTGCAGACTGCGCTGACCCTGCCCTTCGTGCTGTTTGCGATTCCCGCGGGTCTGCTCACCGACCGCATGTCGCGGCGATGGTTGATGGCGAGTGCCGAAGCGCTGCGCGCAATGGCGCTCGCCGCGATCCTCGTGCTGGTCGCGCTTCATTGGCTCACGCTGCCGTGGCTCGCCCTGCTCGGCTTCGTCGCGGTCTGCGGCACCGTGGTCTACAGCGTCGCCGCGCCTGCGCTGGTGCCGTCGCTGGTCGGCCCGCAATTGCTGCCCGCCGCCAATGCCCGCATCGAGCTCGCGCGCACGGTTGCGTTTGCCAGCGGCCCCGCGCTCGGCGGCGTGCTGGTCGGATGGATCGGCGCCGCGCCGGCTTTCGGTGTCGCCGCCGCGCTGTCGGCGATCGCGGTCGTGCTGCTGTCCGGCATCCATGAACCCGCGCGCGATGTGTCCGTGCGACGTCATCCGCTGCAGGAGATCAGGGAAGGCATCGCGTTCGTGTGGGCATCACGAATTGCTGCGGCCGGTGTTCATCACCCAGTTCATCTTCAACACCGGCTCATTCCTGGTGCTCGCGGTGTTCGTGCCCTATGCGGTGCGGCATCTCGCGCTGTCCGCAACTGGCGTCGGCACGACATTGGCGATGTACGGCGTCGGCATGGTGGTCGGCGCACTTGCCGCCACGCGGATGATGAAGAGGTTTTCCTTCGGCACCGTGATCGGGCTCGGACCGGTCACCGGCTTTGTCGCGGCCGGCGTGATGGCGCTGACCACGATCGTGCCGACGCCGCTGCTCGCGGGCTTGAGCTTCTTCCTGCTCGGGGTCGGCCCGATCCTGTGGGTGATCTCGACCACCACATTGCGGCAATCGGTGACGCCGCCGCGCCTGCTCGGCCGGGTCTCGGCGATCAACATCCTCGCCTATGGCGCGCGCCCGCTCGGTTCGGCGATCGGCGCCATCGTCGGCGGGCTTTTACGGCGCGGAAATGTGCCTCTATCTCGCCGTCGCGATCTTCGGCGCGCAGGCGCTGGTGATCCTGCTGTCGCCCGCTGTCTCGCTCGTCGCGGCAACCCGACATGGTCGGCGATGCCAGCCGCGCCTAACTCTTCAGATATCGCTCATAGCTTCCCGTCATCGCTTCGTTGGAGGCGATGTCGGGGTCGAGCGTGTAGAGATCCTGCGCGCGGCCGATGCCGCGCAGCGCGTAGCGGCCGGTCGAGACCAGATAGCGCCGTCCGGTCGCGTCCAGCCCCTTGCAGAACTCGGAGGACGCCAGGAATTCGCGGTCGATCGGATTGCACATCGAGGCGATGCGGCTGACCTCGTTGACCGCGGGCCCCACCACGGTGAAGTCGAGCCGGTCCTCGCTGCCGATGTTGCCGTAGAAGACCTCGCCGACGTGCAGGCCGACATAGGCCGTCGTGATCGGACGCCCGTCCTTGACGCGGCGCTCGTTCAATTCATTGATGTTGAGGCGGAAACGATGCTCGGCCGCAAGCGACGCCTTGCGGGCGGCGGCCATATCCTCGCCGGTGAAGATCGCCAGAACGCCGTCGCCGATCAGCTTCAACACGTCGCCGCCGGCCTCATGGATGGCGTCGATCGAGGCTTCCGCATAATCGTTGAGGAAGGGAATGATCTCGTCGGGCCCGATGCTTTCCGAAATCTTTGTCGAGCCGCGCAGATCGGAGAACCACAGCACCGCGTTGATGCGCTCGGTGACGCCGCGCGAGATGCGCCCGCGCAACACCTGGGCCGAGGCGTCGCGGCCGAGATAGACTCGTCCGAGCGTGCGGGTGATGTCGACCTGCTGCGCCGACTTGATCGCCAGTCCCAGCACCGGCACGAGATCGCGCAGTGCTTCCAGCTCCCCGTCGCTGAAACCGAGGTCGCGCCGGGTGGTGAAATAGGAATAGAAGCAGTCCATCTGGCCGAGCGTACCGGCATCGCCGAAGCGATGGATCAGCGCAACCAGATGCCGATGCCCGCGCTCGAGGAGATCGCCGATCAGCGAGAACTTGAGCGAGGCCTCGTCGGCGAGATCGATCCGCATCTCATCATCGCCATTTTCCAGCATGTGATGGAAGGCCGAGCGGCGCCAGTTCTGGGCGGCTTCGCCCTCTGCCGACGAGCGATATTCGAAAGTATCGCTCTCATTGCTCGGCTGGTCGTTCCAGCGGAAACCGCGTCCCTCGTAGATCGGGTGCAGCGTATCGATGAAGGCCATTGCGCGCGACAGATGCAGGCCGCCGTCGCAGCAGCGCTCGCAGAAGCCGCGAATCAGCTCGGTTTCGGGAAGACCGGTGAGACCCTGGGCAACCAGCCAGTTCATCAGGTCGAGACGAGCGGACAGTTCCATGCGCCCGATTATGCCGCGCAATCGTGGCGGGTGAAAGCATCCGTGCGCGTGCTTGACGCATGCCGTTTTGGGCGTGCAAATGGCATGGACATGCATCCACATAAGCTTCAAAGCGCTCCCGGCATGAGCGGGCGCCAACTCCCCATCGTCCTGGCACTCGGCACCACCCAGACGCTCGCCTGGGCCTCCAGCGTCTATTTGCCGGCGCTGGTCGCCGATCCCATCGCGCACGATCTCGGCATCTCCTCGAACTGGATTTTCGGCGCCTATTCGGCGGCGCTGGTGATTGCCGCGATACTCGGTCCCCGCGTCGGCCGCCAGATCGACCGCGTCGGCGGCCGCCCGGTGCTGTCGATCTCCAATCTGGTTTTTGCAGGCGGACTGGTGCTGCTCGGCTTCGCGCAGTCGATCTGGATGCTTGTTCTCGCGTGGCTGCTGCTCGGCATCGGCATGGGTTATGGGCTCTACGATGCCGCTTTCGGCGCGTTGGGGCGTATCTATGGCGAGGCCGCGCGCAGCGCGATCACCGGCATTACGCTGATTGCGGGCTTCGCTTCCACCATCGGCTGGCCGTTGACCGCGCTGGGGCTGCAGACCATCGGCTGGCGCGACACCTGCTTTGCCTGGGCGGCTGCGCACATCCTGATGGGGCTGCCGATCAATCTGTTGATGCTGCCCGCGGTGCAAGTGGCGAAGACGACCGCGGAGACCCACGTCAAGCCGCATATCCCGATCGACCGCACCATGGCGTTGCTGGCCTTCGCTTTCGCTTCCGCCTGGATGGTGACGGGCGCAATGGCCGCGCACTTCCCGCGCATCCTGGAGGCGGCCGGCGCCTCGCCGGTGCAGGCGGTTGCCGCCGGCGCGCTGATCGGACCGGCGCAGGTCGCCGCGCGAATATTCGAGGCGAGCTTCCTCAAGCGCTATCACCCGATCGTCTCGGCGCGGCTCGCCTGCCTGATGCACCCGATCGGCGCCGCGATCGTCTGGCTCACGGGAGGCGCTGCAACAAGCGTGTTCGCGATGTTCCACGGCGCCGGCAACGGCGTGATCACGATCGCGCGCGGCACGCTGCCGCTCGCGATCTTCGGACCGCAAAATTACGGCTACCGGCTCGGCCTGATCGGCGCGCCGGCGCGGATGACGCAAGCCGCAGCGCCCCTGCTGTTCGGCTTCCTGATCGATGCGATGGGCAGCCGGGTGCTGATCGTCTCGTCGGTGCTGAGCCTGATCGCGGTGGCGGCGCTGCTGATGCTGCGCGGCGAGCACATGGAAAACTGAATTCACGCTTCCCTTGGCGCGCCGTTTCGCGCATAGGGGACGCATGGCAGACGACAACAACCCCAAGAGCTTCTGGCGCTGGGCGACCACGCCGCCGCAATCCTACGCGGTCTATCTGATCGCGCTGGTGCTGGTCTGGGGCCTGTCGTTCTATGCCGGCATGCTGCGGCCGAAAAACCCGACGGGACTCGGACCTCCGCCGGTGTCAGCGCCGCAACAGCGTTAGGCCGGTTTGGTCTGTGACGTCGCGATCCAGATGCCGGCAAAGACCGCGACGAGCCCGGCGACCAGGTTCGGCGTGATGGGCTCGCCGACCAGTTGCGTTGCAAGCAAGGCCGCGGCGATCGGATTGACGGTCATGGTGTTGGCCACTCTTGTCGGCGTCGCCCGCTGCAACGCCAGCACCCAGAGGATGAAGGCAGCCGCGCCGCCGCCGACGCCGAGATAGACGCCCGCGATCCATTGCGCCGTGCCAAAACTTTTCAGCGCAGCAATGCTGCCGGTGAAGAGCCCGACGATCACCAACGCCGCCGCACCGGTGCCCATGCCGACGGTAAGAAAGCCCAGCGCGCTGGAGCGCTGCATGAACGGGCGCGACAGCACGTTGTAGAAGGCCATGCAGACCACGGCCCCCAGCATGATCGCTTCGCCGCGCCAGGCGCCGGCGGGGGCGACCGAAAACCCGCGGCGAGCGCGGCGACCACGCCGAACACCGCGATGCAGACGCCCGTCGTCTTGCGCGCGCTGAGCGTCTCGTAACCGAGCAGCGCGCCGACCACCATGGTCGAGAGTGGCAGCGTCGCGAGCGCGAGAGAGGCGCGCGCCGCGGTCGTGTAGGACATCGCGATGTTGTAGAGCACGAAGAACAGCCCGAAGAAGCAGAAACCGAGCAGCATCACCCAGGGCAGGTCGCGCCGCTCAGGCCAGCGCACCTTGAGCAGAAACGCCGCGGGCAGCACGCAAAGGAAGCCGATACCCCAGCGCAGGATCGCAAGCGCGATCGGATCGGCGCCACTGACAAGGTAGCGCGTGATCGCGGCCGCGGTGCCACCGAGACAACTCGACAATATCGCGATGGAAACGCCGAGCCACTCGCCCACCTTCTCCTCCTGTTGTTCTCTGGAATGGTAAGCGCTACCGCGCGCATCGCAAGCGCATGCGCACATGATTCACGCGGGCGCGCGATCGCTGTCAGTGAGTGTCAGCAGAGATTGCAGAGTGGCAGCGCGTGGCAGCAGGCCTAACGCGGCGCCTTCCGTGCGCTGAGGCGATACGGAATCAAGTCCGGCGTTTCGGGCGCGGGCGATTTCGCGAAGACGCGCTTGAGCAGCGCCGCGATTCCGCGGCGGTTGAAGTCGATGATGACCTCATGATGCCTCATGCCCTTCCCGCCCTTCACCGGACCGAGATCACGCACAAAACAATAGTGGCCGTCGCTCATGCGAGCCAGTCGGCAATTCCTGAACATGACGGCAGCATGCACTTGCCGCCGATTCCGTCAAATCTTGACGACGAACAACTCATGAACAGGCTTCAACATCGTTCTGTATGCTCGATGCATGCAGCGCTCGACCTCGACGGTGACGTGGCTCAGCCCCTTGAGATCGCCCAACCGCTCCTTGTAGCTCGCGGGCTGCAGCGGCGCATCCGACACCAGCGAGATGACGGCGGCGCAATGCCCGGGGCCGAGCTGCCAGACGTGCAGATCGGTAATGCGATCGTCGTCCTTCTCCAGACGCGCGCGGATGGCGCTCTCCAGCGTCCTGTCGAAGGACACGTCGAGCAGCACGCTGCCGGCATCGCGGATCAGCGTGTATGCCCAGCTCGCAATCACGACGCTGCCGATGAGGCCCACCGCAGGGTCCGTCCAGGTCCAGCCCGAGAGCATCGCGATCACGAGTGCGGCGATGGCAAGTACCGAGGTCGCCGCATCGGCCAGCACATGAATATAGGCGGCGCGGAAATTGTTGTCGCGATGATGGTGATGGTGGTGGTGATAATGAGCGCGGCGACACGCCGAACACGGCGATGCAGACGCCGTCGTCTTGCGCGCGCTGAGCGTCTCGTAGCCGAGCAGCGCGCCGACGACCATGGTCGAGAGTGGCAACGTCGCCAGCGCGAGCGAGGCGCGCGCCGCCGTCGTGTAGGACATCGCGATGTTGTAGAACACGAAGAACAGCCCGAAGAAGCAGAAGCCGAGCAGCATCACCCACGGCACATCGCGCCGCTCGGGCCACCGCACCTTCAGCAGCAACGCCGCCGGCAACACGCAGAGGAAGCCGATGCCCCAGCGCAGGATCGCAAGCGCGATCGGATCGGCGCCAGAGACGAGATAGCGCGTGATCGCAGCCGCGGTGCCGCCAAGGCAGCTCGACAATATTGCGATGGAAACGCCGAGCCACTCGCCCACCTTCTCCTCCCTGTCGTGCTCTGGAATGGTAAGCGCAATGGCGCGCACCGCAAGCGCATGCGCACATGATTCACGCGGGCGCGCGATCGCTGTCAGTGAGTGTCAGCAGAGATTGAGAATGGCAGCGCGTGGCAGCAGGCCTAACGCGGCGCCTTCCGTGCGTTGAGGCGATACGGAATCAAGTCCGGCGTTTCGGGCGCGGGCGATTTCGCGACGACGCGCTTGAGCAGCGCCGCGATTCCGCGGCGGTTGAAGTCGACGATGACCTCATGATGCTTCATGCCCTTCCCGCCCTTCACCGGACCGAGATCACGCACAAAACAATAGTGGCCGTCGCTCATGCGAGCCAGTCGGCAATTCCTGAACATGATTGCAGCATGCACTTGCCGCCGAATTCCGTCAAATCTTGACGACGAACGACTCATGAACAGGGTTCAACATCGTTCCGTATGCTGATGCATGCAGCGCTCGACCTCGACGGTGACGTGGCTCAGGCCCTTCAGATCGCCCAACCGCTCCTTGTAGATCGCGGGCTGCAGCGGCGCATCCGACACCAGCGAGATCACCGCGGCGCAATGCCCGGGACCGAGCTGCCAGACATGCAGATCGGTGACGCGATCATCGTCCTTCTCCAGCCGCACGCGGATGTCGCGCTCGAGCCGCTTGTCGAAGGAGACATCGAGCAGCACGCTGCCGGCATCGCGGATCAGCGTGTAGGCCCAGCTCGCAATCACGACGCTGCCGATGAGGCCGACCGCCGGGTCGGTCCAAGTCCAGCCCGAGAGCATCGCGATCACGAGTGCGGCAATGGCAAGCACGGAGGTCGCCGCATCGGCCAGCACATGGACATAGGCCGCGCGGAAATTGTTGTCGCGATGATGGTGCATGGTGGTGCGTGATCATGATCGTGATCGTGATGGTGCGCATGAGCATGGCCATGATGATGATCGTGCTGACCGCGCAGCAGCCAGGCGCTGACCAGATTGACCGCGAGGCCGAGGCAGGCCACCGCGATGGCCTCGCCATAGACGATCGGGACCGGCGAAATCAGCCGCAGCACGCTCTCATAGGCGATCTGGATCGCGATGATGCCGAGGATCAGCGCGCTGGAGAATGCGGCGAGATCGCCGAACTTGCCGGTGCCGAACGAGAAGCGCGCATTGCGCGACTGCCGGCGCGCGAACAGATAGGCCGCGCCGGCGATGCCGAGCGCGGCGGCGTGGGTGCCCATGTGCCAGCCGTCTGCGAGCAGCGCCATCGAGCCGAAGAACGAGCCGGCGGCGATCTCGCCGACCATCATCACAAGCGTCAGCGCGACCACGAACCAGGTGCGGCGCTCGTTCTCCGCGTGCTTGTCGCCGAGGAAGACGTGGTCATGCATGTGCTGGTCGACGGAATGGGTGTGCATCGGACAGTCTCCGACTTCGGGGATTTCCGCTGGCGATATAATCACTTCCGCAGGTGAATACTATCACATGCTGGCGCTCCGGCGTCGTTCCGGCAAGCCACGATTGACAGGCCGCGCGAGTTTCGCTGTAATTGCGCTTGAGGGGGTATTGCGATCCCCCCGTGAGGCGACATGCCCAAGAATCGCGTCCTGACTCGTTCACGAGGACGCAAACCATGTCATCCTACACCACCATTTCCCCTGACAAGCTCGCGCGACTGATCGGCACGGCGGATGCGCCTGTCCTGATCGACGTGCGCACCGAAGCCGACTTTGCCGCCGATCCCCGCCTGATTCCGGGCGCGGTGCGACGAAGTCACGAAGACGCCGCCGACTGGAGCGGCGAGTTTGCCGGCCGCCCCGCCGTGGTCGTCTGCCTGCGCGGCGCGAAGCTCGCACAGGGCAGCGCCGCCTGGCTGCGCAATGCCAACGCCGAGGCCGAAACGCTCGACGGCGGCTTCGAGGGCTGGAAGGACGCGAAGCTCCCGCTGATTCCCGCCGACAAGCTGCCGCCGCGCGATGCCCGCGGCCGCACCGTCTGGGTCACGCGCGCGCGACCGAAGATCGATCGCATCGCCTGTCCCTGGCTGATCAAGCGATTCGTCGATCCCGCGGCGGTGTTCCTGTTCGTCTCGCCCTCGGAAGTCCTTGCCGTCGGCGAGCGTTTCAATGCGGCGCCGTTCGACGTCGAGAACGTGTTCTGGAGCCATCGCGGCGAGAAATGCACCTTCGACGTCATGATCGAGGAGTTCGGGCTTGCGACGCCGCCGCTGCTGCGGCTCGCCACCATCGTGCGCGCCGCCGACACGTCGCGATTGGACCTCGCCCCGGAAGCCGCCGGCCTTCTCGCAGCCTCGCTCGGATTGTCCAGGATGTATGATGACGATCTCGAGCAGCTCGCCGCCGGGATGACGATGTACGATGCGTTCTATCGCTGGTGCCGCGACGCGACGGGCGAGACGCATAATTGGCCTGCAGGCAAGGTCAAAGCTTGATGGACGCAACCAACAACATCGTAGCAGGAGCTGATGCCGGTCACGGCATCAGCTTCCGCGAAGCATTCCGTGTCTGGCTGCGCGTGGCGCTGCTGTCCTTTGGCGGACCCGCGGGCCAGATCGCGGTCATGCACCGCATCCTGGTCGAGGAGAAGAAATGGGTCTCCGAGAGCCGGTTCCTGCATGCGCTGAACTACTGCATGCTGCTGCCCGGCCCGGAGGCGCAGCAGCTTGCGACCTATGTCGGCTGGCTGATGCACCGGACCGCCGGCGGCATCATGGCCGGCGGCCTGTTCATCGTGCCCGGCATCATCGCCATCATGGGCCTGAGCTACATCTACGCAGCCTATGGCAAGGTCTGGTATGTCGAGGCACTGTTCTTCGGGCTGAAGGCCGCGGTGCTCGCCATCGTGGTCGAGGCGCTGGTGCGCGTCGGAAAGCGCGCACTGCGCAACAACATCATGATCGCGCTGGCCGGGATTGCCTTCGTCGGCATCTTCTTCTTTGCCGTCCCCTTCCCGGTCATCATCATCGCCGCCGGATTGATCGGTTATTTCGGCGCGAAAAGCGGACGCGGTGAATTCGCCGGCGCCGGCCATGGCAGCGCGAAGTCGACCGACATCGACAGCGCACTCGGCGAGGAGGTGCCGGAGCACGCCCGCCCCGACAATGCGCGCGCGCTGCGCATTGCCCTGTTCTGGGCTGCGCTGTGGTTCGCGCCCACCATTGCGATCCTCATGACGCTCGGAGCGGCCAACACCTTTGGCCAGATCGCGCTGTTCTTCACCAAGATGGCGATGGTGACTTTCGGCGGCGCCTATGCCGTGCTCGCCTATGTCGCGCAGCAGGCAGTCGAGCATTATCACTGGCTCAAGGCGCCGCGAGATGCTCGACGGGCTCGGCATGGCCGAGACCACGCCGGGCCCGCTGATCATGGTGCTCCAGTTCGTGGGCTTCATGGCGGCGTACCGCGATCCCGGCACGCTGTCGCCGATGTGGGCCGCAACGCTCGGCGGCCTGCTTGCGACCTGGGTGACGTTCACGCCCTGCTTCCTCTGGATCTTCACCGGTGCGCCCTATATCGAGCGGCTGCGCGGCAACAAGGGACTTGCGGGCGCGCTCGGCGCCATCACCGCGGCGGTCGTCGGCGTGATCCTCAATCTGTCGATCTGGTTCGCGCTGCACACGCTGTTCCGGGAGACGACGCCGGTTCATTCTTATGGCCTTTCGTTCGATCTGCCACTCATGCACAGCATCGACATCGCCGCGCTGGTGTTGGCGCTCGCGGCGGCGACCGCGATCTTCCGCTTCAAGCTCGGCATGATCACGGTGCTCGGCGGCGCCTGCGTGGCCGGGATTGCGCTGCGGCTCGCGGGCTTGATCTGAAACTTACAAACCACCGCGATTGCCGCCGGCCATGTAGGTCATCGGCGCACCGCCACCGCCCGCATTCGACGGCAGTTCGATCTCGGCGAGTTTCTCGCCGGTGGACAACAGCAAAAAACGTGGATGGCCGGGCCTTCGCCCCGCCGGAGCGGCTTCGGCCGCGCAGGCGGGACAAGTCCGGCCATGACGACAATATGGGGATTAGGGGTCGCGCTACTCCACCGCCTTGCCGAACTTGTTCGACTTCGGCAGGCCATGCGCCAGACGGCCGGCGTCGGCGCGGTTGCCGCGCCAATCCGCCAATTCCTTCATGCTCATGCCATGGTCGCGGCCGGCGGAATCCTTCCAGCTCAGACCTTCCTTGGAGTCGAAGGTCGTCACATCGGACAATTTGCCGCCGGAATATTTCTGCAGCCGCACGCCGCGGCCCCGCGCCATCTCCGGCACCTGATCGATGCCGAACAGCACCATCTTGTGGTTGGTGCCGATCACCGCGACCGTGTCGCCGGCGACAACGGAGATTGCGGTCGCTTCCGCCGGCATCGTCACGTTCATCACCTGCTTGCCCTTGCGGGTGTTGCCGACGCACTCGTCCTCGTTGACGATGAACCCCTGCCCTTCGGTACTGGCGATCAGGAATTTGCGGCCGCCCTTGTTGACGAACAGCGAGACGATCGCGGCGTCCTGATCCATGTCGATGAACATGCGGATCGGCTCGCCATGGCCGCGGCCGCCCGGCAGCTTGGCGACATCGAGCGAGTAGAATTTGCCGTTGCTGGCAAATACCAGGAGCTTGGAGGTGCTCTCGGCGAAGAAGGCGTGATCGAGCTTGTCGTCGGTCTTGAAGGCGAGCCCCGAGAGATCGGCCATGTGGCCCTTCATCGTGCGCACCCAGCCCTTCTCGGAGACGACCACGGTCACCGGCTCGCGCTCGACAAAAGCCTCCTCGATCGCGGCGATGTCGTGCTCGGGCGCATCGGCAAAACTGGTGCGGCGCTTGCCGAGCGGGGTCTTCGGTCCGAACATGTCGCGGACCTTCTTCACCTGCTCGCTGACTTTTTCCCACTGCTCCTTCTCGGAGCCGAGCAGCGACTTGACGCCCTTCAACTCGTTGCGGAGGTTCTTGTCCTCGGTGCGGATCTCCATCTCCTCGAGCTTGCGCAAATTGCGCAGGCGCATGTTGAGGATGGAGTCGGCCTGGATGTCGGTCAGCTTGAAGGTCTTCATCAGCACCGGCTTCGGCTCGTCCTCGGTGCGGATGATCTTGATCACCTTGTCGATGTTCAGATAGGCGATCAGGAAACCGCCCAGCACTTCGAGCCGATGCTCGATCTCGGTCTTGCGGTGGTTGGTGCGGCGGATCAGCACGTCGCGCAGGTGGTCGAGCCATTCGCGCAGGCACTCGGCAAGGCCGACCACCTTGGGCACCTTGCCCTTGATCAGCACGTTGAGGTTCAGCGGAATCCGGCTTTCCAGTTCGGTCAGCCGGAACAGCGACTCCATCATGAGTTCGGGATCGACCGTGCGCGACTTCGGCTCGATGATGAGACGAACGTCCTCCGCCGATTCATCCCGGACATCGCCGACCAGCGGCAGCTTCTTCTCGTTCAAGAGCTCGGCGATCTTCTCGACCAGCCGCGACTTCTGCACGAGGTATGGAATTTCGGTGATGACGATCTGCCAGGTGCCGCGCGCGCCCTCT
The DNA here is from genome assembly GCA_963791665.1 of uncultured Alphaproteobacteria bacterium. Lineage (GTDB taxonomy): Bacteria > Pseudomonadota > Alphaproteobacteria > Rhizobiales > Xanthobacteraceae > Bradyrhizobium. Next base: position 53,825 of record CAWBTH010000001.1, read on the forward strand.
TCCTGCACCCAGCGCGCGCGGGTGCGGAACGAGCCGCGGCCGGTGACATAGGCTTCCGCGATCGATTCCTTGGAATCGACGATGATACCGCCGGTCGGGAAGTCGGGCCCCTTCACCCATTTCAGCAATGTCTTGGAGCGCGCCTCGGGCTTGTCGATCAGATGTAGCGCGGCCTCGCAAAGCTCGGCAGCATTGTGCGGCGGGATCGAAGTCGCCATGCCGACCGCAATTCCCTGCGAGCCGTTGGCGAGCAGGTTCGGGAAGCCGCCCGGCAGAACCGAGGGCTCCTTGCCGGTGCTGTCGTAGGTCGGCTTGAACTCGACCGCGTCCTCGTCGATTCCGTCGAGCAACAACCGCGCGACATCGGTCATGCGCGCTTCGGTGTAGCGATAGGCGGCCGGATTATCGCCGTCGATGTTGCCGAAATTGCCCTGACCGTCGACCAGCGGATAGCGCGAGGAGAAATCCTGCGCCAGGCGCACCATGGCATCGTAGATCGCCTGGTCGCCATGCGGATGGAACGAGCCCATCACGTCGCCGACGATCTTGGCCGATTTCTTGAAGGGAGCAGTCGGATTGAGATTGAGCAGCCGCATCCCGTAAAGGATGCGCCGGTGCACCGGCTTCAGGCCGTCGCGCGCATCCGGCAGCGCGCGGTGCATGATGGTCGAGAGCGCATAGGCGAGATAGCGCTCTTCCAGCGCCTCGCGCAGCGGCACCTCGTGAATCTCGGGCGGCTTGGGCGGAATCAGTGGTTTTCCCATGGGATCGGGATAACTGCTTCGCCGGATACGGACAAGGCGCGAATCAGGGCAATCCCGTAGCGCCCGCCATCACACGCAAACGGTGGCTACGCCGTCTTCCGCTTTTCCCCGGCCTGCCGGAAATCGGCGGCAAGCTCGCCATAGTAGCGCGCGAGGCCCTCGCACATCTGGCGCTGGGCGCCTTCCGCCGCCTTGAGAGCCGCCTCCCGGTATTTGGCAGCCTTGCCCTCGTACTTCTCCACCTTGGCCTGGAAATCCACGTCCATGGCGTTACTCCCCACGCAAACCCAACTGACGCGAGGAGGCTGGCACCTTCGTCCGCCCGAAAAGATGGCGAGCGTTGGGAAAGAATGTAGCGATGTGCGACGAGACTTGGGCGACGAGACTTGGGCGACGAGTTTGGACGACGAGACTTTGGCGCGCCCGGCGCTATCGCGTGAACCAGCGCGCCGCATCAGCCGTGCGCGCCGGCTCCTCCCTCAGGCAGCGCCGCGCGGTCTCGATCTGGGCGTCGGTCGCGCCATGACTGCGCGCGTAGGACTCCGCGGCCCATTCCGAATACTTCGCGACATAGAAGCGAACCACGCTGCAGGACATCCGCTGGATCGCTCCGGCATTTGCGGCCGTACTGAAGGACGAGAAAATCAGGCTCAGCGCAACGGCGCCGAGTACACGCGCAAACATAGTGCCCCCTTGCAACGTAGTTACCTCTCACAGAGAGCCTGACTCGATTTGCGCACGCAAATTAATTCGGCGGCTTTGAACAGAAGACAATTTCGCAGGGTGAAGACGTTCCGAAAGCGGAACCGCGTCAGCTCGACGCGATGCTGATCCGCGCGCGCTGGCGGATCACCGCATTGATGAAGCCGTCGCGCGCGTCCGAATGGGTCTGCCCGCGCGGTTCCAGCACATGGCGGAGCAGGAAGCGTCCGGTCAGCGCGAAACCATCCTGCAAATCCTGATCCGACCAGCCGGCGGCCCGCTCCTCGCCCAGCCGCAGATAGGGCGGCAGCGGCAGCAACCGGTCGCGCCAGGGCTCGCCGGCCGTGCGCGACACCGCGCCGCCTGATTTGGGCGAGACATAGAGCAGGTCTTCGGTCTCCCCGGTTGCGGCGCAGTTCTCCAGATCGAGCCCGAAACCGAGCTCGGCGAGCATCGCAAGCTCGAACCGCACCAGATGCACCGCGGCGCCCGAAGCGTCCTCGAAATCATCCAGGGCGCGCCCGAGCATCTCGTAGATGTCTTCATGCGGGTCGCGCTCCGGCAACAGCCGCGCCAGCGCCGCCAGATGCGTCACGCCATACACCGCATGCGGAGAGGACAGCAGGTTGGCCGCCCGAATTTGCGTGCCTTCGACGCTGTAGGTGCCGAGATGCTCATCGAGGCGCGCCCGCCAGACGGCGTGGACGCCATTGCCGGGCTGCAGCAGCGGCCGCATCCGCGAGCCGGCGCCGCCGCGCACCAGCCCGAGGTGCCGGCCATGGGCGCGCGTCAGCAACTCGACGATGGCGGAGGATTCGCCATGCCGCCGCACTCCCAGCACGATGCCGTCGTCGGACCATTCCATGATTGCGAACGTAACATGTAGGGCGGATTAGCGTAGCGTAATCCGCCAATTGGCCACCGGAAACTCCGGCGGCGGGTTACGCTGACGCTAACCCGCCCTACGCGGCTACGCAGTAAGCCGTTTACGCGTTGAACCAGCCCTGCGCGTCGCCGGTGAAGGAGTAATACAGCCCCGCCACCGTCAGCACGCAGGACACGATCTCGATGCCGCTGTCGAGAGCAAGTCCGCTGTCGCCGATGATGCCGATCAGCGAGATCACCGACAGCATCAATGCGGCAATCAGCACCCAGCGCGGCCAGCGCTTGCGGTGGCGTGCCGCGTGATAGACCATGTACAGCATCAGCACGATCAGGCAGGCCGAGATGACGCTCTGCGCCATGATCGCCTGTTCGGAATTGCCTGACGTCACCGTGCGGTCCTCGAAGGCGACCGAAAGCGCGTCGAGGATCAGCGACGCATAGAGCAGGATTTCAAACCGGAACACGTTTTTCGGGAGGTTCATGGCTGTTTCTTATTCTTTGGGGAACTCGAGTCCCATTTCACGGTAGCGCTCGGGATCGTCGCCCCAATTCTCGCGCACTTTGACGAACAGGAACAGATGCACGGGGACGCCCAGTATCTCGGTCAGTTCCTTGCGGGATTCCGCACCGATCGACTTGATGGCCGACCCGCCCTTCCCTAGCACGATCTTGCGCTGGCTTTCGCGCTCGACAAAGACGGTCTGCTCGATCCGCACGGACTTGTCCTTCCGCTCGGTCCACGAGTTCGGTTTCGACCGTCGATTGGTACGGTAGTTCCTGGTGCAACTGCCTAAAAATCTTTTCCCGGGTGATCTCGGCCGCAAGCTGGCGCATCGGCGCGTCCGACATCTGGTCCTCGGGGTAGAGGAACGGGCCTGCGGGAACCATTTCGGCAAGGCTCTTGAGGAGATCGCCGACGCCGTCGCCCGACAGCGCCGAGATCATGAAAGTGTGCACGCATTTCAATCGCTCGTTGGCGGCCTGCGCCAGCGCCAGCAATTTTTCGCGCGGTACCAGATCGATCTTGTTGAGCACGAGGATCTTGTCGTGACCGACACCGGCGGCCTTGGCGAGGATGCCGTCCGCCTCGGCGTCGAGCCCGGATTTGGCGTCGAGCAGCACGCAGACGAGATCGGCGTCATGCGCCCCGCTCCAGGCGGTCGAGACCATGGCGCGATCCAGCCGCCGCTTCGGCGCAAAAATCCCGGGCGTGTCGACCAGGATGATCTGCGACTTTCCCTCGATCGCAATGCCGCGGATCAGCGCGCGCGTGGTCTGCACCTTGCGCGAGACGATGGTGACCTTGGAACCGACCAGCGCATTGACCAGGGTCGATTTGCCGACATTGGGAGCGCCGATCAGCGCGACGAAGCCGCAGCGGGTCTCGGCATTCGCCGCGTCAGTCATGCTTGCCGCCGGCGACGCCTTCGCGCTCGATCATCACGGATGCGGCGACCTTCTCCGCGGCACGCTTGCTGCCGCCGACGCCCTCGGCGGGCGAAAGCCCCGGCAAATCCACGGCGACGCGGAATTGCGGATCGTGATGCGGCCCGGTGCGCTCGATCTCGCGATAGACCGGCGTGGGCAAACCCTTGCCCTGCGCCCATTCCTGCAACACGGTCTTGGGATCGCGCAGCGGCTGGCGCGGCTTGCGCATCCGCTCGGTCCAGTTGCGCTCGACGAACTCGCTTGCCGCCGCATAGCCGCCGTCGAGATAGACCGCGCCGATCACGGCCTCGCAGATGTCGCCGAGCACGGATTTGCGCAGCCGCGCGCTGGCACCGGCTCCGACCGCGCCGAGCTTGACGTCGTCGGCAAGCCCGAGCGCTTTGGCCACGTCCGCGCAGCTCTCCTTGCGCACGAGATCGGCGAGCCGCTTCGACATCTCGCCTTCGTCGGCGTCGGGAAAGGCGCGATAGAGCATGTCTGAGACGATCAGCCCGAGCACGTGGTCGCCCAGAAATTCCAGGCGCTGATAGCTGTCACCGCGCTTGTGGGTCGGCTTCAGCGCGGAGACGTGCGTAATCGCGGTGGTGAGCAGCGCCGCATCGGAGAACTTGTGGCCGATCCGCGCCTCGATCGCAGCGGTCGCGGTCTTGGCCGCGGCCTTGCGGCTCGACTTGCTGCGCTTCTTCTTTTTCGCCGCCTTGGCGCGGCGCGGCGGATCGGCCGGCCGGCTCGCCTCGTTCAGAACGGTCGCGGTGCGGATGTCGGTGGTATCGTCGTTCATCGCACGATTTTGAAAATACGATTCCAGCGCACGGTCCACGGCCAGGACCAGATCGCCCAGACGTGCTCGCCTTCACCGATCGAGAAGAAAATCATCTGGGCGCGGCCGACGATGTTCTCCAGCGGCACGTAACCGACCGCGGACTGTACGCGGCTGTCGGTGGAATTGTCGCGGTTGTCGCCCATCATGAAGAAGTGGCCGGGGGGCACAGTGTAGACATTGGTGTTGTCGTAGAAGCCGTTGTCCTGGCAATCGAGCGTCTCGTAGCTGACGCCTTCGGGGTTGGTCTCCCGCCAGCGCTTGACCCGCGCGGTCGCCTCCGGCGAGCCGCAGGGGTCTTCGCCGACATAATCGCTGAGCCGCTCGCGCTTCACCGGCTCGTCGTTGATGTAGAGCAGCCCGTCCCTCATCTGGATGCGGTCGCCGGGCAGCCCGATCACGCGCTTGATGTAATCGGTGGAATCGTCCTTGGGCAGGCGAAACACCACGATGTCGCCGCGCGAGGGATCGGAGCCGAAGATGCGGCCGGAGAACAGGTTGGGTGAGAGCGGAATCGAGTAGTGGCTATAGCCATAGGAATATTTCGATACGAACAGGTAGTCGCCGACCAGCAGCGTTGCCTTCATCGAGCCCGAGGGGATGTTGAACGGCTGGAACAGGAACGTCCTGATCACCAGCGCAATCAGGAGGGCGTGGATGATGACGCGGATGGTCTCGCCACGATCGGCTTCAGGTTTCGGTCGCGAAGTCACGCTCATCACTTTCCCATTCGTCCCAAGGCACGCCCGCCGCGAGCAGAAACGTATCGCTCGCGCGAGCAACACGACACGTCGCGGCCCCCAAAGGAATCAGTCCGGATTCTGGTAGTGTGAGCCAATTCCGGCGCAAACCCGAATTCGCTCGTTTGCGGATCGAAGTTTGGCAGCGTTGTAGACGGTTGTCCGTATCAGCGCAATAAACGGCCGCATCAAAAGTTCATAACTATATGTAATATAAATGATTTTTGTTTTGGAGGCTCGGCAGGCGCAAGCGCCTCAGTTCTTGCCGGCAGGGACAGCTGAAATGATCACAAAGGCCTGCGCCAGCGGCCAATCGTCGGTGATGGAAAGGTCGATCCGCGCCTCAAAACCCTCAGGGGTCAGCGCCTTCAGCCGAGCCAGCGCGCCACCGGTGAGCTGCATGGTCGGCCGCCCGCCGGGCAGGTTGACGACCCCCATGTCACGCCACCAGACGCCGCGCCGGATTCCGGTTCCCAACGCCTTGGAACAAGCCTCCTTGGCGGCGAAACGCTTGGCGTAGGTCGCCACCACCATCTTCTCGTTCTTGGCCCGCCGGTTGGCGCGGGCACGTTCGGCCTCGGTGAAGATGCGCTCGAGGAAACGCTCGCCATGGCGCTCGATCACCCTGGCGACGCGGGTGATATCGATCAGGTCGGAGCCGATCCCGATAATCACGCGCGCTCTCTCCCCTTATCCATGGCTGATCGCATGGTGCGGACGGTCTCGGCAAGGCCAACGAAGATCGCTTCGCCAATCATGTAGTAGCCTATGTTGAGCTCGACGATTTCGGGAAGTGCGGCGATCGTCTCCGCGGTCGCATAATCGAGGCCGTGGCCGGCATGCACCTCGAGCCCGGCCGAGCGCGCCATCTTGGCGCCTGCGACGATGCGCTGCCATTCGGCTTCGGCCTTGTCCTTGTGGCCGTCGACCACGGCATCGCACCAGGCGCCGGTGTGGATCTCGATCACGGGCGCGCGCAGCCGCGCCGCCATCTCGATCTGGCGCTCGTCGGCGGCGATGAACAGCGACACACGGATGCCGGCATCGTTCAGCTTGGAAATGAACGGCGCGAGCGCGTTGTGCTGGCCGACCACGTCGAGGCCGCCTTCGGTGGTCAACTCTTCCCTTCGTTCCGGAACCAGGCAGACGGCATGCGGCCTGGTCGCAAGCGATATCCGCAGCATGTCCGCGGTCGCCGCCATCTCGAAATTCAGCGGCTTGGAAATCTCCCCCTTCAGCCGCGCCATGTCCTCGTCGCGGATATGGCGGCGATCCTCACGCAGATGCGCGGTTATGCCGTCGGCGCCGGCCTCGATCGCGACCTGGGCGGCGCGCACGGGATCGGGCCTCTGGCCGCCCCGCGCGTTGCGCAGGGTCGCGACATGGTCGACGTTGACGCCGAGGCGCAGCGGAGCAGCTTTAGGCATTACTTACTCGCGAGGGAGACGGTGGGCGGACTACCCATTGACGCGTTCGACCCGTGCGACCACGGCCTTGGCGCGCAACTGGGCGATGATAGCGCTGAGATGCTTGAGGTCATAGACTTCGAGGTCAATCGTCAGTTCGGTGAAATCCGGCGAGCGCCGCGACATGCTGATATTGTCGATATTGCCGTCATGCTCGGCGATCACGGTCGCGACCTGGGCAAGGCTGCCGGGCTCGTTGACGTTGTCGACCTTGATCCGCGCCGGAAAACGCTGCGGCGTGCTCTCCTCGTCGACGTCCCAGCGCACATCGAGCCAGCGCTCCGGCTCCTCCTCGAAATCCTTCAGCGCCGGCGACTGGATCGGATAGATCGTGATGCCCTCGCCCGGGGTGACGATGCCGACGATGCGGTCGCCCGGCACCGCGCCGCCGTTCGGCGCGAATTTGACCGGCAGGTCGGAATTGATGCCGCGGACCGGAATAGCATTGGGACTGCGCGGCGGCTCGGGCGGCGGCGATTTCAGCTTCAGCTTGACCGCGAGGCTGCTCTTCTTCGGCGCGCCGAAACGGGCCACCCGCTCTTCCCGGTAGTCCGGGTACATCGCGCGCGCGACGTCGGAAGCCTTCATCTCTCCGCGCCCGACCGCGGCCATGACGTCGTCGATCGAGGCGCGTGCGAGACGCGGTAGCGCGCCCTTCAGTTTGTCGTCGGCAAATTCGATCTTGGCGCGCTCGAACAGGCGTTCGACGATGCGCCGGCCGAGACCCGCATATTGATCGCGCACGGCGGTCCGCGTCGCGCGGCGGATCGCCGCCCGCGCCTTGCCGGTCACGGCGAGCAACTCCCAGGCCGCCGGCGGCGCCGACTGCGCTTCCGAAGTCATGACCTCGACCTCGTCGCCGTTCTGCAACTCGGAGGACAGCGGCGCAAACTTGCCGTTGATCTTGCAACCGACCGCGCTGTTGCCGACGTCGGTATGGACCGAATAGGCGAAGTCGATCACATTGGCATGGCGCGGCAGCGCGATCAGCTTGCCCTTGGGCGTGAAGCAGAACACCTGGTCGTGGAACAGCTCGAGCTTGGTGTGCTCAAGGAATTCTTCCGGGTTGGAGCTTTCCGACAGCATGCCGACCGTGCGCCGCAGCCAGGCGAACGCATTGGACTCGCGGTTGAGCATCTCGGTCGGCGAACCGATGCCTTCCTTGTAAAAGACATGGGCGGCGATGCCGAACTCGGCGATCTGGTCCATCTCCTGGTTGCGGATCTGCAGCTCGACGCGCTGGTTGCCGGGCCCGATGACAGTCGTGTGGATCGAACGATAATCGTTCTGCTTCGGCGTTGAGATGTAATCCTTGAAGCGGCCGGGCACGACCGGCCAGGTGATGTGCACGACGCCGAGCGCGCGGTAGCAGGATTCGACGTCCGGCAGGATGACGCGAAAACCGAAGATGTCGGACAGTTGCTCGAAACCGACCGACTTGCGCTCCATCTTGGTCCAGATCGAGAACGGCTGCTTGCGCCGGCCGTAGACACCGGCGGTCAGGCCGTTCTCGCGCAAATTCTTGGACAACTGGCTCTCGATCTCGCCGATCAAATTGCGGTTGCGCTCGGCGAGCGCGTTGAGCCGGCCCATCACCACGGCATAGGCCTCGGGATCGAGAGTGCGGAAGGCCAGATCCTCCAGCTCCTCGCGCATTTCCTGCATGCCCATGCGGCCCGCAAGCGGCGCGTAGATGTCGAGTGTCTCCTCGGCGATGCGCTGGCGCGAGGCCGGCGGCACGAACTCCAGCGTGCGCATGTTGTGCAGCCGGTCGGCGAGCTTGATCAGGAGCACGCGGACATCGTCGGAGACCGCAAGCAGCAGCTTGCGCAAATTCTCGGCCTGCTTGGCCTCGCGCGAGACCAGCTCCAGCCGCTTCAGCTTGGTCAGGCCCTCGACCAGGGCCCCGATCTGGTGGCCGAACACCTGGTCGATCTCGGAGCGCGTCGCCTCGGTGTCCTCGATGGTGTCATGCAGCAGCGCCGCCACGATGGTGGCGTCGTCGAGCTTGAGGTCGGTGAGGATCGCCGCAACCTCGAGCGGGTGCGAGAAGAAGGGGTCGCCGGAGGCCCGGGTCTGCGCGCCATGCGCCTTCATGGCGTAGACATAGGCGCGGTTGAGCAGGTCTTCGTTGGTATCGGGGTTGTAGGAACGCACCCGTTCGACCAGATCGTACTGGCGCATCATCCGGCTGCGGGGCGATTTGGCGGCTTTTGGCGGCGCGGCAACGGGTATGGCGGCCGAATCGGCCGCAGCTTGCATCTGGGGTGGACTCTGGCGTCGAACCGCCATCGAATCAGTGCCTTCGCCTTCTCAAACCGGGGCAACACGCCGCGACGGGACGGCAATCCTAACGCCAATCGGACCCCCTTCCGATCACATCGAGGACAACCGTAGCCGCGAGAGACCAAGGTAATCATGAATCCGCCCGCAAAAGCAAAGGCCCGGACGATTGTCCGGGCCTTTGGTAAACGGAAACGGGTTGTCGGACTTATTCGTCCTCTTCGGGCTGTTCCTCGGGCGGCGCGAGGCCTTCGAGGCCCTTCAGCAG
>CAWBTH010000002.1:0-208248 GCA_963791665.1 uncultured Alphaproteobacteria bacterium
GCGACGAGAGCGACCGCGACGGCTATCGCGTCGTCATCGAACTCAAGCGCGACGCCGTGCCGGACGTGGTGCTGAACCAGCTCTACAGGTTCACGCCGCTGCAAACGAGCTTCCCCGCCAACATGCTGGCGCTCGACAGCGGCCGGCCGCAGACCATGACGCTGAAGGACCTGCTGACGATCTTCGTCGCCTTCCGCGAACAGGTGGTCACGCGCCGGATAAAATTCCTGCTGACCAAGGCGCGCGACCGCGCCCATATCCTGGTCGGTCTTGCGATCGCGGTTGCCAATATCGACGAGATCATCCGGGTGATCCGCACCTCGCCCGATCCGAACACCGCGCGCGACACGCTGTTGTCGCGCGACTGGCCGGCGCGCGACGTCGAGGCGATGATCACCCTGATCGACGATCCCCGCCATCGCATCAACCCCGACGGCACCGCGCGGCTGTCGCTGGAGCAGGCGAGGGCGATCCTCGATCTGCGCCTGCAGCGCCTGACCGCGCTCGGTCGCGAGGAGATCAAGGAAGAGCTCGACAAGCTCGCGCTGGAGATCAAGGACTATCTCGACATCCTGCGTTCGCGCGCCCGCGTGCAGGCCATCATCAAGACCGAGTTGGCCGAGATCAAGAAGGAGTTCGCCAATCCGCGCCGCACCGTGATCATCGAGCAGGAGGGCGAGGTCGAGGACGAGGACCTGATCCAGCGCGAGGACATGGTCGTCACCGTCTCGCATGCCGGCTACGCCAAACGGGTGCCGCTGTCGGCCTATCGCGCGCAGCGCCGCGGCGGCAAGGGCCGCGCCGGCATGCAGACCCGCGAGGAGGATTTCGTCAGCCGGCTTTTTGTCGCTTCAACGCACACACCGGTGCTGTTCTTCTCCTCGCGTGGCCAGGTCTACAAGGAAAAGGTCTGGCGGCTGCCGGTTGCCGCGCCCAATGCGCGCGGCAAGGCGCTGATCAACATCCTGCCGCTGGAGCAGGGCGAGCGCATCACGACAATCATGCCTCTTCCGGAGGATGAAGCCTCCTGGGCCAATCTCGACGTGATGTTCGCCACGACCAGCGGCACGGTCCGCCGCAACAAGCTGTCGGATTTCGCTGACGTGCGCCGCTCCGGCATCATCGCCATGAAGCTGGAAGAGGGCGAGGCGATCGTCGACGTCCAGATCTGCTCCGAGCGCGACGACGTGCTGCTGACCGCGGCCGGTGGCCAGTGCATCCGCTTCCCCGTGTCTGACGTGCGCGTGTTCACCGGGCGCACCTCGATGGGCGTGCGCGGCATCGCGCTCGGCAAGGACGACAAGCTGATCTCGTTGACCATCCTGCGCCACATGGACGTCGAGGCCGAGGAGCGCGCCGCTTACCTGCGCCGCGCCAATGCGGTGCGCCGCGGCGGCGCCGAGGATGAGGCGGGTAGCGACAACGAGGAGGCCTCCGGCGCCATCGAACTCGGCGAACAGCGCTATGTCGAGATGTCGGCGGCCGAGCAGTTCGTGCTGACGATCTCCGAGAACGGTTATGGCAAGCGCACCTCGTCGTTCGAGTACCGCACCACGGGGCGCGGCGGCAAGGGCATCGTCGCCATGAACGTCAACGAGCGCAACGGCAAGCTCGTCGCCTCGTTCCCGGTCGAGGATTCCGACCAGATCATGCTGGTCACCGACAAGGGCCAGCTGATCCGCTGCCCGGTCGAGGACATCCGCATCGCCGGCCGCTCGACCCAGGGCGTGATCGTGTTCGACACCGCCGACGACGAGCATGTCGTCTCGGTGGAGCGCGTCGGCGACGAGGAGAACGGCGAGAACGGCAACGGGAATGGGAACGGCCACTAGCGCTTGGCGTCACCGCGCCGCGCGCTGTCACTACCGTTGCATCGACATCTCAGCGGCCAGCAGGACGGCAGCCTGGCTGGCCCCGACCGAGGCTACGCCGCGGCCCGCGATGTCATAAGCCGTGCCGTGCGCCGGTGTGCAGATGGGAAACGGAAAACCGCCGAGCAGCGTTACGCCGCGGTCGAACCCCATCAGCTTCATCGCGATCTGGCCCTGATCGTGATACATCGTCAGCACGGCATCAAACCCGTCGTTTTTGGTGCGCAGAAAGACCGTATCGGCCGGATACGGTCCCTCTGCAATGATGCCATCCCGCTTGCCGGCCTCGACTGCCGGTTCGATGATGTCGATCTCTTCCCGGCCAAAATTGCCGCCGTCGCCGGCATGCGGATTGAGCGCCGCCACCGCGATACGCGGTTCTGCAAAGCCGGCACGCCGCATGCAAGTATCGGTCAGCTTCAATGCGCGATGGATCCGCTCGACGGTCAGCCGTGACGAGACGTCCTTGAGCGGAATGTGCGAGGTCACCCGTGCGTTCCAGAGCTTGTCCAGCACATTGAATTCGCTGACCGGCGTCTCAACTCCCGCCACTTCGGCGGAGAATGCAATCTCGTCGTCATAGCCGTCCCTTGCAAGGCGCATGGCCTTCTTGTTGAACGGAGTGAAACAAACTGCATCGGCCTGACCGTTGCGCGCCAGCGTGAGCGCATGCCGATAGTTGGTGAGCGCAAAGCGGCCGCCAGCCTGGCTCGCGACACCTCGCTCGACATCTTTGGGGTCGAGATGGGCAAGATCAACAAACACGGCGCCGTCGACGGCGTTCGGATTGGTGTCGGCAGTCATGGTTTTGATGTCCGGACTGACGCCCGCAATCCGCGCACCCGCGTCGAAGATACGGCGGTCGCCGATCACCAGAAGATTGGCGCGTCCACGCACCTCCTCCGATGCGACCAACCTCGCGGTCAATTCGGGGCTGATGCCGGCAGGGTCGCCCATGGCGAGCGCGATGAGTGGTTTGCGGTGAGTTTGCGTGCTCATGTGATGGGTATCTCCCCGGAACCGGGCTGATGCGGCGTTCCACCCCGCAGCCTGTTCAGGATTCTGAGAATGAGGGGCAGCAACAGAAGGGCGAAGCCGGCAACGACCAGTCCCGTGACGAGCCGGTTTGCGAAGTATATCCCCAACGAGCCCTTCGACATCAGCATCGATTGCCGGAAGGCGTCCTCGGCCTTGTCGCCGATGACGGTTGCCAGCACAAGCGGTGCAAGGGGGTAGGAGAGCTTCTTGAAGAGGTAGCCGACGATGCCGAAGCCCATCATCAGCAGCACGTCGAGGTAGGAATTCGACACCGAATAGGCGCCCACGGCACACACGATCACGATCAATGGAGCGATGATGGCGAAGGGGATACGCATCAGCGCGGCAAATACCGGCACCGTGAGCAGCACCAGTGTTACGGCAACGATGTTTCCGACATACATCGACGCAATCAGGCCCCAGACAAAATCCTTCTGATCGATGAACAGCATCGGTCCGGGGTTGAGCCCCCATATCATCAGTCCGCCCATCATGACGGCGGCGGTGGCCGAGCCTGGAATGCCGAGCGAGAGCATCGGCAGCAGCGCGCTGGTGCCCGCGGCGTGGTCGGCCGTTTCCGGCGCGATGACGCCTTCGACCTCACCGGTGCCAAAGCGCGCGCCACGTCGCGAGAAACGCTTCGCGATGCCGTAGCTCATGAAGGAGGCGGCCGTCGGACCACCCGGCGTGATGCCCATCCAGCAGCCGATCGCCGCGCTGCGCAGCAAGGCGAGCCAGTGCCGTGGCAAAGCTGCCAACGCGCGGAAGACCTCGCGCCAGTCGATCCTCGATGAGACGGCGCGCGCGTGAAACTCCTCCTCGACCGCGATCAAGAGTTCGCCAATGCCGAACAGCCCCATGACCGCGACGACAAAGCTCACGCCCTTGACCAGTTCATCGATGCCCATGGTCAGGCGAACGCTGCCGGACACGGTATCGATACCGATGGCTGCGAGCGCGAAGCCGATCGCCAGCGCGACCACGGTCTTCATCGGCGCCGCACCGCCCATCCCGACAAAACTCGCGAAGGCCAGGAAATACACGGCGAAATATTCCGCCGGACCGAAGGCAAGCGCGACCTGTGCGACCCATGATGCAAGGAAGGTGATCAAGACCACACCGACCAGCGCGCCGAAGGCTGCCGATCCGAAGGCGGTCGCGAGCGCCGTGGTGGGGCGTCCGTCGCGCGCCATCGGATAGCCGTCAAAAGTCGTCGCGACTGACGACGGCTCGCCGGGAATATTGAACAGGATTGACGTCACGGAGCCGCCGAACAGCGCGCCCCAGTACATGCTCGACAGCAAAATGATCGCGGAGACCGGCTGCATGCCAAAGGTCAGCGGCAGCAGCAGCGATACGCCGTTGGGCGCGCCGAGGCCCGGCAATACGCCGACGAGAATTCCGAGCAGAACGCCGATGACCATCAGCATCAAATGTGGGACGGTGACTGCGATGGTGAAGCCGTGCAGCAGCGACTGGAGATTTTCCATGCGCCGGTCCCGTCAATAGCCGAACGCGGCGGCGAGCGCGCCGTGCGGCAAGCTCACCTGAAAAAGACGTTCGAACACCACGTAAAGGACGATCGGTGTCACGACCGCGATCAGAAGCGAATGAACCAGATTGAGATGCCTGGGCAGTGCGAGGACGCCGAACATGTAGCCGGCCGAAGCGAGATAGAAGCCGAACCACGGAATGACGCCGACAAAGGCTGCCGCGGGCAGGAATAGCGCCGCGCCACGCCGCAAATCGGACCGCGATATGATCACGGCGGGGCCGGCAAACGCGCCGCGTCCCAGATTGTAGACACTGGCGGCCAGGATGATGACGCCGGTGACGAACGGAAAGGTGCCGGCTTCGACGCCATCCGAAGACCATCCGATGCCGTTGTCAAAGCTGGAGACCGCGACGGCGAGGCCGAACGTGCCGGTGAGCGAGGCTGTCAGGATTTCAAGGACGCGTCGCGAGATCATCAAGCGTTCCGTTCACTTGATGAGCCAGCCCTGCTCGGCGGCGACCTGCTTGATATGCTCGAGGTCCTGTTTGATGAAGCTGTCGAAATCTGCACCGGTCAGGAAGGTGTCGACCTGCGAGGTCTTCTCGATATAGTCCTTCCACTCCGGCGTTGCCTGTACCTTCTTCATGAGGTCGACATAGTAGGCGGTCTGATCGGCGCTGACCTTGCCCGGCAGCCACACCGTGCGCGGCTGCTCATATTGCTTGATATCAAGCCCCTGCTCGACGCAGGTCGGGATATCGCTCCAGCCTTCAGTCGCGGTGATCTTCGGACCCGCCGGCAGCCGTTTGGGACTGAAGGCGCACAACGGCCGCTGCGTGCCGCCGCGCCACTGTCCGAGGCTCTCGCTTGGATTGTTGACATGGGAATCGATGTGACCGCCGGCGAGCTGAACGGCGGCTTCGGCGCCGCTCTTGAAGGGAATGTAGGTCAGCTTGACGTGACCGGTCTTCTCGATCATGCGCGTCAGCACCTCGTCGGTGTCTTTCGACTGCGCGCCTCCCATCTTGAAATCGCCGGTGCTTGCCGCCTTCAGATAGTCGGCCGCGGTCTTGTAGGGTGAGTCCTGCTTGACCCAGAGCAGGAACTCGTCCTGCGCCATCGCTGCGATCGGCGTGAGATCGGTGTAATTGAACGCGACCTTGGACACGAGCGGCTGCTGCCACGCGTTCGAGGTGCCAAAGATCACCTTGTAGGGATCGCCGGCCGAGACCTTGCCGTAGACATAGCCTTCCGCGCCGCTGCCACCTGCCTTGTTGACGACGATCACAGGCTGGTCGGTCAGCTTGTATTTGGTGACGATGGCCTGGACCGCTCGCGCGAGATTGTCGGTTCCGCCGCCGGGACCGGCGGTTGCCACAAACTCAATCGGCTTCTGCGGTTGCCAGGCCGCCTGGGCCGGCGCCGTTACAGCCAGCGCAAACCCGACCGTCGACAGCAGGGCTCTCGTGATGGATTTCATGGTTTCCTCCGGCTTGTTCTTCGGTTTCTTGTCAGCGGCAGTGTCAGGCGACTTGTTGACCGGCCTCATTGTCCGTAGCCGTTGCGGCAAACACGGCCTTGTCTCGTACCAGGGTTTCGATCCTGGCGTCGTCAAAGCCGTGCTGACGCAATACCTCTCGCGTGTGCTCGCCATAGACGGGCGCGCCGGTGCGTACCTTGCCCGGCGTATCCGAAAATTTCACCGGCAGGCCGATCGTCTTGACGGGACCCAGCGTCGAGTGCTCGACCTCGACCACCATGTCGCGTGCCAGCGTCTGCGGATCCTGCAAGGCCTGCAGCATGTCGTTGACCGGGCCGCAGGGAACGCCCTTCGCGTCCAGCGCGGCCAGCCAATGGTCTCGCGGGCATTTGCGGAAATGCTGGCTCAGTATCTCTTCGAGCTCCTTGAGATGCGCCATGCGGTCGGCGCCGCTGACGAAGCGCGGATCAGAGGCGAGCTCCGTGGCGCCAAGCACCTCCAGCATCAACAGCCAGTGCTTCCTGTTGGCGCCGCCAACGACGAGCCAGCCGTCAGCGGCCTCGAACGCCTGGTAGGGCGCATTCAGGGGATGCGCCGAGCCCATGGCGCGCGGCGCGACGTTGCTCGCGAGCGCGATGGTCGATTGCCAATAGGTCTGTACGAGAGCCGCTTCATAGAGCGAGGTTTCGACCCATTGACCCTCACCGGTTTTCAGCCGGTGAGTATAGGCTGCCAGGATTCCCATGCATGCGAGAATGCCGGCCGTGATATCCGACAGCGGCGGACCGCATTTGACCGGAGGCCCGTCCGGACGTTCTCCGGTAAAGCTCATGATGCCGCTCATCGCCTGCGCCACCAGATCGAAGCCACGCCGATGCTTGTAGGGTCCGGTGCGGCCAAAGCCGGACAGCGAGCAGTAGATCAGCGCCGGGAATTGCCTGTGCAGCTCCTGATAGCCGAAGCCGAGCCGTTCCATGGCTCCCGGGGCGAAGTTCTCGACAAGGACGTCGGCGCTGGCGATCAGCCGGCGCAGGACTTCCTTGCCGCCGTCGGTTTTGAGGTCGAGCACGATGCCGCGCTTGTTGCGGTTCATCATCAGGAAGGAAGCGGCCTCTTCGCCGATCTTCGGCGGTACGGAATGACGGGTGTCATCGCCGTTCGGCCATTTTTCGATCTTGATAACGTCCGCACCCATGTCCGCCAGCATCAGAGTGCAGGTCGGTCCAGCCATCACATGGGTCAGATCGACGACTTTCAGGCCAGCGAGCGGGCCGGGGGCGGATGTCGGGCGCATCGCGCTCTCGCCAATCGACATGCATTTACTCCCTGAGCGATCTTTTTTGGTGCTGTTTCGTTTGCTCGTCGCGACTTTGGCGGCAAAACATAACATTGGCAACGGCAACGCAGCGGTTCCCATCTCGTCGCGGTCTACCGCGTACGACGGAGCACGGCGTGGAACAACTGCGCGACGCCTAAATCTCGATCTCGGTGCCGAATTCGACGACCTGGCGCGCCGGCACGTCGAAGAAAGCCGCGGTACGCTCGGCATTGCGTTGCAGGAACGCAAACACCGTTTCGCGCCAGACCCACATTCCCGGAATGTCCTCGCGCGGGATGATGGTCTCGCGGCCGATGTAATAGGTGATGTCGCTGAGATCGATGCCGGGCAATTTGCCCTGCTTGCAGGCAAGTGTCAGCCCCGCAAAGATCGTCGGATACTGCATGAAACCGTAATGCAGGATCACCCGTGTGATCCCCTCGGTGACTTCGATCACTTCAGCACGATCCTCGTCGGGAATGCGCGGCGATTCCGCGATCAGCACGGTGACCAGCACCACGCGTTGATGCAGGCAGTGATTGTGCTTGACGAATTGGGTCAGTGCGAGCGGCACGCCCTTCGGCATCGATGCCAGGAACACCGCGGTTCCCGACAGCCGGGCGTGGCATCTGCTGATCGCCGTCTCGATCAAATCCTCCTCGGGCTGCCGCAACTTGCCGCGCGCGCCCTCGACCAGTTTCACGCCGCTTCGCCAGGTCAGCATCAGGAAGGCGACCGCGCCGGCCAGCAGCAACGGAAACCAGCCGCCTTCGAACAGTTTTGTGGAGTTCGCTGCAAAGAAAATGCAGTCGATGATGAAGAAGAAGCCGTTGACGGCGATGACGAGTACGGGCGCGTAACCCCACTGGATTGCGACCAGCGCCGCAAGCAGGGTCGTGATCGCCATCAGCAGCGACACGGCGATGCCGTAAGCGCCGGCGAGCGCATCCGATGTCCCGAAGGCTATTACCGCGCCCAGGGTCGCAGCGGCGAGCAGCCAGTTCACCAGCGGCACATAGATCTGGCCGATCGCATCGCTGGTCGTGTGCCTGATCTGCATCCGCGGCAGGAAGCCGAGCTGGATCGATTGCTGGGTCAGCGAGAACACGCCCGAGATGATCGCCTGCGAGGCAATCACCGTGGCGAGAGCTGCAAACGCCACCAGCGGATACTGTGCCCAATCCGGCGCGAGTTGATAGAACGGGTTGTCGATCGCGGTCGCGTCCGTGATCAACAGCCCCGCCTGTCCGAAATAGTTGAGCACCAGCGCGGGCAGCGCGACCGCGAACCAGGCGAGCCGGATCGGCACACGTCCGAAGTGTCCCATGTCGGCATACATCGCCTCGCCCCCGGTCACCGCCAGGAAAGCCGCGCCGAGAATGGCGAAGGAAATGTGGAAATCCTGATGCAGGAGGAATTCGACCGCGTAGAGCGGGCTCAGTGCCGCCAGCACCGCCGGTGCCTTGAGGATGCCGTGAATGCCAAGCGCCGCGATCACGGCGAACCATCCGAGCATCACCGGACCAAAGATTTTCCCGATGAACCCGGTGCCCTGCTTCTGCATCACAAACAGCCCGACCAGAATGGCAATCGTCAGCGGTACGACGACAGGGGTGAGCGACGGCGCATCCACCTTCAAGCCTTCGATGGCGCTGAGCACGGAAATCGCGGGCGTGATGGCGCCATCGCCGTAGAGCAGGGCCGCGCCGATCAAGCCCACGACCAGCAGGTGCGCCCGCCAGGTTCCGGGGGCGGCATGGCGCGCGTGCAGCAGCGCCAGCAGCGCGACGATGCCGCCTTCGCCGCGGTTGTCGGCACGCAGGATCAGGAGCGCATATTTCATCGAGATGATGAGGATCAGCGCCCACAGGATCAGCGACACCACGCCCAGGACCGCATCGTGGGTCAGCGGAGCGCCATGCGCGGCGGCCTTGGCGGCTTCCTTCAATGCGTAGAGCGGGCTGGTGCCGATGTCGCCATAGACGACGCCGAGTGCACCCAATGTCGTAGCGACCGGAAGGGCGTTGGCTTTGATCGAGTCTGCAGGCGTGGCTGTCACGGCGAGGCTCCCCAAGGCGAACGCGAAATGGATTGGCGCAAGGATCGTTGGTCGCTTGCGGGCCGACATGCCCGCAGGCGTTGTTAAACGTTAGTCTGCGACGGTTTGTCGCAAATTGCTATGGGATTCGCGCGCTGCGTTGCGCTTGCGGTCGGCGATTACCGTCGCCGGCTCCATAAACTAAAAACGGAGGCCAGGGCATCGGCCTCCGTTCAAGTCAACTTGGAGTTTTGAAGAACTTCGGTCGCCTTACTGCGCACGGTCGGTAGTGACGAAACGCGCCTGTCGGACGACAGTGATCTTGCTGCCGGCGACGCGGAGGCAAGAAACTTCGAAATTCGGCCAGGCGTTCTCGGAGCAGTCGCGGCCGATCGACTTGACATCAAGGCGGTCGCCCTTGGCGAGTGCTTGCGGAACGGACGCTTCGACCTGCGGCGCGAAGCCGGGCAAAACGGTCAACGCGGCAGCAACAAACGCAGCGACAGCGATAGCGGAAAGAGCTTTGATCATGACGGTCCCCATGTGCCCCAAGTGCCCCGGGGCTCGTTTTGTTGGCCGAACTAGTAACCATGGGGGGTTTCGGGATGCTTTCGTGACCAATGGAAAATGGTTTCGTGCTGGGCCGGTTGTGTTTCGTGGGCGGCGGCGGGACGAAACAGAGGTTACCGGGGCAACTCGGGAGGGCGGAAAAGCCCGACAAATCGGTCCGATTCCGCCAAAAAGCGCCATCAGCTTGCCGTGCAAACCCCGTCGCGGTAGGGAGGGCGCATGCCCCGTATCGCCTACTATCCCGGCTCGTTCGATCCCGTCACCAATGGCCACCTCGACGTGGTTCGCCAGGCCGTCGGCCTTTGCGACCGCCTGATCGTCGCGATCGGCGTCAACCCCGGCAAGAAGCCGCTGTTCTCGGTCGAAGAACGGCTCGCCATGATCAAGGACGTGTTCGGTCCTGTCGGCGCCAAGGCCGGTTGCGGCATCGAGGCCGCGACCTACGACAATCTGACGGTGGCCGCGGCGCAAAAGGCCGGCGCCACCATCATGATCCGGGGTCTGCGCGACGGCACCGACCTCGATTACGAGATGCAGATCGCGGGCATGAACCAGACCATGGCGGGCGACGTCCAGACCGTGTTCCTGCCGGCTTCGCCGGGCGTTCGCCCGATCACCGCCACACTGGTGCGCCAGATCGCCGCCATGGGCGGCAATGTCACGCCGTTCGTGCCGGCCTCCGTCGCAGCCGGCCTGAAAGCCAAGTTCGCCAAATAGAATTCGCAAAAATGGCATCCGGTTTTGCGAATACCAAGCCGTCCCGGAGCGCGTACCTCAATCGTCAATCGGAGTTTGCATGATCCGAGTTCTCGCTATCCTCACCGCGCTCGTGCTGGCCGCGCCCGCGCTGGCGCAAAAGCTGCCCGCCAATCTCGACAAGAACAATGCGATCGTGATCGACACCACCAAGGGCCGCATCGTGATCGCGCTGCGCACCGATCTCGCGCCGAAACATGCCGAACGGATCAAGCAGCTCGCGCACGACGGCTATTACAACAACGTGCCGTTCCATCGCGTCATCGACGGCTTCATGGCGCAGACCGGCGACGGCGCGAATTTCAACGGCACCGGCGGCTCGAAATATCCGAACCTGAAGCAGGAGTTCTCCTCGGAGCCGTTCGTGCGCGGCACCGTCGGCATGGCGCGCGGCGGCAGCAACAATTCCGCCAACTCGCAGTTCTTCATCTGCTTTGCGGATGCCTCATTCCTGAACAGCAAATACACCGTGATCGGCAACGTCGTAGCCGGCATGGATGTGGTCGATAAGATCAACAAGGGCGAGCCGCCGGCCAATCCCGACAAGATGGTCAAGGTGCAGGTCGCCTCCGACGTCAAATAACCGGATGGAGCGGCGGATGGGAAGAAAGACCTACATCGCCGCCGCACTGCTCGTGATCGCTGCCGCGTGCGCCGCGCATGCCGAGGACAAGCAGGTCAACACCATCAAGGAGGTGTTCGAGCATCTCGGCAGGTGCTGGAAACCGCCGCCGCTGTCGCGCGCCAAGCCGATGGACATCACCATCATCGTCAGCTTTAACCGCTCCGGCGCGATCATGGGCCGTCCCCGGATCACCTATGAATCGCCCGAGGCCGACGATAACGACCGCCTGGCCTACCGCACGGCCGTCATGGAGGCATTGCAACGCTGCACGCCGATGCCATTTACCGAAAGCATGGCCGGCGCCGTTGCCGGCCACCCCTTTGCGGTCAAGTTCCACAATTCCCGTAAACCACAAGAGAAGCAAGCATGGCTGTCACCGAAAATACCTTGATCCTCGAGACCACGCAGGGCCCCGTCACCATCGAGATGCGCCCGGATGTGGCGCCCAACCATGTCGCGCGGATCAAGGAGCTGGTGCGCGAAGGTTTTTACGACGGCATCGTGTTCCACCGCGTCATCGACGGCTTCATGGCGCAGACCGGCTGCCCGCATGGCACAGGCACCGGCGGCTCCGGCAAGAAGCTGAAGGCCGAGTTCAACGCCGAGCCGCATGTGCGCGGCACGGCCTCGATGGCGCGCGCGGCGAGCCCGGATTCCGGCGACAGCCAGTTCTTCATCTGCTTCGACGATGCCTCGTTCCTCAACAAGCAATACACGGTGTGGGGCAAGGTCACTGACGGCATGGACAATGTCGACAAGATCAAGCGCGGCGAGCCCGTGCAGAATCCCGACAAGATCGTGAAGGCGCGCATGGCTGCGGATGCGGGCTAGTGTTCCGTCCCGGAAATTCGCTGACAAAGTCGCGCGAGTTTCTGGAGGATGGCGTCAGCAGTGGCAGTCCACACGAAGGGTTGTGAATTTGCATTGTGGGTGCGGATGAAGCGATCGATTTTTTTGACGAGGTCGGCGGTGGACTGGAACGAGCCGCGCCGGATGGCGCGTTGGGTGATGAGGGCGAAGAAGCGTTCGACCTGGTTGAGCCAGGAGGCGTAGGTAGGCGTGAAATGAATGTGCCAGCGCGGACGGCGGGCGAGCCAAGCTCTGACCTTGGGATGCTTGTGGGTGGCGTAGTTGTCGACGACGAGATGGATGTCGAGTTGGGCCGGCACATTGGTCTCGATGTGGCGCAGGAAGGCGAGGAATTCCTGGTGACGATGACGGGGTTTGCATTGGGCGATGACCGCGCCGTCGAGTACGTTGAGGGCAGCGAACAGCGTGGTTGTACCGTGACGCTGGTAGTCGTGGGTGACGCCTTCGATGTAGCCGAACCCCATTGGAAGCATGGGCTGAGTGCGTTCGAGGGCCTGGATCTGGCTCTTCTCATCGACGCAAAGCACCACGGCCTTGTCGGGCGGATTGAGATAAAGTCCGACCACGTCGCGCAGCTTCTCGACGAAGAAGGGATCGGTCGAAAGCTTGAAGCTCCGGGTGCGGTGAGGTTGCAGACCGAAGAGCTGGAACAGGCGATGGACGGTGCTCTTGGCAATCCCGGTCTCTTTGGCGATGGCGCGCACGCTCCAGTGGGTTGCGGCCTTGGGCTTGCGAGCGAGTGTCTTGGTGATCAACTCGGCCACCGCCTCATCCTCAACCGTGCGGGGCCTGCCGCTACGCATCTCGTCGTAGAGCCCCTCGATCCGATCGGCGATGAAGCGTTTGCGCCATTTACCGATGGTATGGGGACCGACGCCAAGCCGCGTCGCCACAACGGCGTTGCTTGGCTCACGCTCGCAGGCCAGCACGATCTTTGCCCGCAACGTCAATGCTGCGGGCAGCGAACGCGAGCGCGTGATCGCCAACAGATGCGCGTGTTCGTCGCTCGACATTGTCAGCACCGCTTTCGGCCGTCCGGTTCGCATCGGGTATCTCCTTCGATCAGGATACCCGAAACCAATGCAATAATTATGCTACGAACTTACGGGACGAAACACTAGGGCGTGTGTTCATAAATCGCGGCGCCAAAGCGGACATAGCCGTGTCCACTTTGCGCCCGGGAACCAGACATCGAAGGCGTCGTCCGGCGCGTCTGCTATGGGCCCAGAAGCGGAGATTCCCTTGGACGATGACTGATCTTGGCGCGGCTGTCTGCGCCTGTTTCTCCCAAGGATGTCAAGCCCAGCTGTCTGTCTTATCGATAGCTGACATTTTTCCTGCCTAATTTAGTCGCTTCGTCCATGGACAGGACCCGGCGACAAAGTGCCAACGGCTATCCGGTTAGAACTTCACGACAGGCGTCCTAAAGCTTCAGTGCGCGTTCTTGACCACCATGAATTGATACATGCATAAAAAAGTCTCCGGATGATCGGCTTCGAAGCGGCACCACTGATCCAAGTTAGCCTCATCGGCCGCGTCCCGAAACTGCTTATGAAATTTTTCGACCACCGTCGGATCGTAAAAGCGTTCGAAGGCCAAGAAAGACAGATCATTATCGTTCAGAAATGCGGCGATCTCCGGGATGGTGAAGCGATGTTCCATGACGTTAAACAGCAGGTCGCGGCAGCCGCTCATGCTGTAGAAATCTTTCACGCGAATCAGCATTTTCCAGTGTTCCGCCTCGCGTATGATGTCCTGGCGACACCTTCTTATGTCGCCGTCTGTGGCGCGATAACCGCGCGCCGCGATACGGGCGCGGGCCTCCGCGATAAAGCGGCGCGCCAAAGTGCTGTATAACCCGATGCACATTTTGCCACCCGGTCGCAGCAGCGAGACCAGCACGCGCCACCCGGCCGTCGGCTCTGCAAGATGATGGAGCACACCGACCGACTCAATCCTATCGAACATGCGATCGATCGTGCCTAATTCGAGAATATCCGCTTGTGCATACTCGATGTTGCGCAAGCCCAGTTCTCGTGTCTTCCGGCGCGCGTAGGCTAGACTGTTCAGACTGACGTCGACCCCGAGCAAACGGGCGTTCGGATAGACTTGCGCGGTCTGAACTGCGTGCAAGCCGGTACCGCAACCCGCGATCAGAATATCCAGTTCGGCTTGCCGTTCCGCTGTCGGGATGATCCCCCCCCGCGCCTGATCGGCAGCGAACGCGGTCAGCGGGTTAATGGTCCAGCGCGGATAGGGATTTTCCTCGTATTGGCGCATCACTTGCAATGATACGCTGTTCTTGATTGGGGCGAGCGTTGCAATGGTCGCGCGATCGCCCACTTCCTCAAGCGGCTCGCGAAGCTGCACCTGCAACAGGCCGGCCACGGCCGCAGGCCAATCCCGGCGCAGAAGCGATTCTGCCAAAGGCATGGCATGAAGTGGGAAATAGGCCGCAACTACCGCTAACGTCAGTGGAGTTATGGCGGCCCCTGACGCCAGGTCCTGCAGCAATCGATCGCGCAGTACGCTCGCAAGTCCGCTTTCCGCTCTCTCCTGTACATAAACATATTCGTTAATGAAGCACTGCTGAGCGAGCGCGCAAGCAAAGGCGACTAAATCGTCGTCGACTTCGCCGTTATCTTCGCCCTGCTCGCCTACAAGCCGGAGCAGCTCGGCGCGAGCATGTCCCAGTAACACTTCAAGTTGCACGCTTGGCAGCGTCGTCGCTTCCATCGCACAGCGGAGGAAGAGGTCGTTTGCAAGCGGGATGACGCCTTCGGCGCCGAACAATTCGACGTTTGTTATCGGTAACGGCCACTTGCCGGCAATCCGCGCAACATACCTGACGATGATGGGACTTTGCAGGATGAAGGTCACGGCCTTCTCGTCCATGCCAAGCACAAGCGCTTTGCTGAAATGCGTGATCGCTTTTGTGCGATTGCCCAACGCCTGGTACGAATTGCCGACATTGTAGTGGCACGTAGCGTTCACCTCGTCCGAAGCAATCGCTTTCGCGAACATCTTCATTGCGGCCCGGTGATTGCCGGATGCCTGCGCCATCAGGCCGAGAAGATTCAGGCCCAGCACGTGTGCAGGCTCGCGCGCGAGAATTTGACGGCAAATCTCTTGTGCTTCGTTGGTGCGGTCCACCCGGTACAAACGGCTTGCCTCAGCGGCGAGGTCGACAATGCTGACGCCTGCCAAGCCGAAGGCAAGCGCGTTTGGCCTCCTTGCGGACTCGTCGCGTCGCTTATTGGCCGCACGTCGTTCTTTTCGGCTCATGTCCCTTCAACTGGTCCAACCTGTAAAACGCCGCTTCGCGGCTCCTCACCATGAGGGGGAATTGCTCGCGCTCGCGCGCCTCAGGCCTTCACCGAACCGGCGGTGAGGCCGGCGACATAGTGCTCGACGAAGAACGAGTAGATGATCGCCACCGGGATCGAGCCGAGCAGGGCGCCGGCCATCAACTGGCCCCAGTAAAACACGTCGCCGCGGATCAGTTCGGCGATGACGCCGACCGGCACGGTGCGCACCGAGCTCTTGGTCAGGAAGATCAGCGCGTACAGAAACTCGTTCTGCGACAGCGTGAAGGCGAAGATGCCCGCCGAGATGAAGCCGGGCGTACATAGCGGCAGGAAAATCTTCCACATCGTCTGTACCCGACTCGCGCCGTCGATGCGGGCGGCTTCCTCGAGCTCCTTCGGGACGGTCTTGAAGTAGCCGAGCAGCAGCCAGGCGCAGAACGGCACCAGCATGGTGGGATAGGTCAGGATCACCGAGGTCAGCGTGTTGCCGAGATTGAGGCGGTTGATGAGGTCGGCGAGCGGGATGAACAGCAGCGGCTGCGGCACGAGATAGATCGCCGCAATCGTCATGGCGATGAGGGAAGCGCCGGCAAAGCGCATCCGCGCCAGGGGATAGGCGAGCATGGTGCCGAGCACCAGCGAGATCGCGGTCGACACCACCGCCACCAGCATGGTGTTCCACGTCCATAGCAGGAAGCTCGATTGGGTCAGGAGGTCGATGTAGTGCTTGAGCGTCGGCGCATGCACGATCAGCGGCATCACGTTCTTGTTGTAGAGCTCGGAGTTCGGTTTGATCGACGTGATCGCCATCCAGTAGAACGGAAACAGCGCCAGCACGAGAAAGAAGCCGACCGGCAGCCACACCCGCACCGCCTGCCGCATGCGACTTTCGCCGGTGACCATCACTCCCTCCGCAAATAGATGGTCAGCGCCACGATCAGCAGCGCCAACGCCGGCAGCATCGCCAGCGCCACCGAGGCGCCGAGCCCGAGTTGGCCTGCGCCCATCGCGATATCGAAGGCGTAGGTCGCAAACAGCTGGGTGGCGTTCGCCGGCCCGCCATGGGTCAGGACGTAGATCAGCTGGAAATCGGCGAAGGTGAAGATCACCGAGAACAGCGTGACGATCAGGATGATCGGACGCAGCAGCGGCAACGTGACGTAGCGGAAGCGCGCCCACCCGCCGGCGCCGTCGATGGAGGCGGCCTCGTAGAGTTCGGCGGGGACGGTTTGAAGGCCGGCAAGCAAGCGTGATGCCGTAGAAAGGCAGGCCGCGCCAGGTGTTGATGATGATGATCGAGACCATCGCGAGCGTGGGATCGCCGAGCCAGGACGGACCGGGCTTGGGCCAGCCGAGCGCCACCAGCATGCGGTTGACGACGCTGAAGGCGGGGTCGAGCATCCACAACCATGCGACCGTGCTCAGCACGGTCGGCACGATGAACGGCAACAGCAGCAGCGCCCGCACCAGGTTCTTCATCTTGAAGTGCTGGTTCATGGCCAGCGCCAGGCCGAGTCCGCCGACCATCTTCAGGAAGGTCGCGACGCCGGTATAGATGAAGGTGTTGATCGCCACCCGCCAGAACACCGGATCATGCGCGTCGGCAATGAAATTCTTCAGGCCGACGAAGGTGCCGGTGTGCGCCACCGGCCGGTCTTCGAGGCTCAAGATGATGCCGTAGAAGAAGGGATAGCCGACCAGCGCCGCCAGGAAGGCGAGCGGCAGCGCCATCATCAACCAGCTGAACACGCTCTGGCGATCGAGCAGCGCCGCCAGTGGCACACGCTTGCGCGCCACCGGGGCCGCTACCACAAGACGCTCGGAAGCAATGGTCATGTGTTACGCCGAGCGATAGATGCCCTTCAATTGCGTCTCCGCCTCCTTGATGACGTCCTTGGTCGAGGTGCCCGCACAGGCCTTGGCGAACATGTCGATGACGACGTATTTGGCGACGACCTCGGCCACTTGCCGGCTTGCCGGCGCGGGCCAACCCGGCAGATGGGCGTTTGCGAGCGCATCGCGATAGGGTTTGTTGCGCGGCTCGACATCCCACATCGGCGCATTGTCGTAGCCGTGCAGCAACGGCTGGTAATAGGAATCGGCGATCGCGTACCAGCCGCCGAGTTGCTTCGGCTCCATCAGCCAGCGCATGAAGGCGCGCGCCTCTTCCTTGACCGGCGAGAAATCGAAGATCGAATGGCTGATCAAATTGAGCAGATGGAAGCGCCCCTTCGGGCCGGCCGGATTCATCGCCTGGTCGGTGACCTTGGCGATGTCGGGGAATTCGCGCTTGGCGAACCAGAGGATGCTTTCGGCATTGTTGGTGCAGGAGATCTGATCGGCCATCCAGGCCTTGTTGTTGCTGACATCGGTCCAGCCGAGACAGTCGTCGAGCATGGTGTCCTTGAAGAACTTGCGGCAGAAATCGACCGCGCGTGCGGTCTCGTCGGAATCGATGACCACGGTCTTGCCGTCAGCCGCCACCTCGGAGCCGCCATAGGACCACAGCAGGGGATAGAGCCAACCGTGGTTGTCGCCGAAACCGTGGCCGAGCTCGAAGCCGAACGGATGATCCTTGGCCTTCAGCTTCTTGCCGACCTCGTAAAGCTCGTCCCAGGTCTCCGGGAATTTCTTGACCCCGACCTCGGCAAAGTAGTCGGTGCGCCAGTTCATCAGCTGACCGATATTGGCGAAGGGGATGGCCTTCCACTTGCCGTCGACGAAGACGCCTTCTTTGCCGGCGTCGTACCAGCCGCCTTGCGCCTTGCCGAGGTCGGCGGCGATATCGCCGACGTCGAGATATTTGTTGCTGAACTGGATGACCTGGAGCAGGCCGTTCATGGTGACGTCGGCGCCAGATCCGGTCTCGGCGATCGTGCTGATGCGTGTCGGCAGGCTGCCGACGCTGGTCACTTCATAGTTGACCTTGATGCCGGTGGCTTTCTCGTAAGCCGGAGCAAGTGTGTTCGACACATACTCGTCGAACGGTTTGATGAACGAGCTTTCGTGCAGGATGGTGATGGTCTTGTCGGCGGCCGCGGCCGGCCGGGCGCCCAATGCGGCCGCGGCGGTGCCGCTTGCCGCGACTTTGAGAAAATCCCGTCGTGTCTGATTGGTGATCCGCGTCATGGCAAGCGCCCTCCCTCGGTTGGTCGACCGGCGGCTGGCTGCCTGCTTCTTCTTTTTTGGATGAACGTCAGCCTACATGAATGTCTGCTTTCGTGCAGGGGAGAATTGCGAGCGGAACGCACGCGCGCGTCCTTCTTTAGTTCGAGTATCGGATGCTCGCATTTTGGTGTCGCAGGAAGGACAGCATTGCTGACGGAAATGTGTTGATCGAACCTCTGATGGCCGGCGGCGTTAGCCCTGATGTCTCGAAGGAGTCCGGCTGTGCCACGGCAATCCGATCTGAAAGCAAAGACCCAGAAGCCGCTTCCGGCCGACGAGAACGAGCTCGAAGGCAAGCAGGACATGGGCGGCAAGCAGGGCGGTCAGGCCGGTTTTCCGAAGCCGACAAAGCGCCCGCACAGCACGGCGCGGGACGAAGATGTGGTGAGGAAGCGTGGCGAACGCGCGCGTTAGAACGCGACCTTAAGCCCAGGCCAGGCCAAGGGCAGGAACGCCATCGTCCTCGTCTTTGGGCGGAAATAACGGCTTCCTCGCTGGTGCGACTCGAGTCTTCCGGCGCGAATCCCGACGGCGCAATCTCTGCCGGGCGAGGTTTGCCAGCCTGAGCACGCGGTCCGCCATCTGCCTGATGACATACACAATCGCCGACACCCGCCCGATTACGCTGAGCAGCAGCACGATCGAGAAAATGTCGAGATAGGCGAGGAGGTCACCGACCAGCAACAACTCCGGCGGAAGCGGAATGCTGTGCGCGTAGGCGATGACGAGGATGACGACGGGGATGAAGGCGATCACCTGCCGGAGCGTCAGGCGATCCAGTAGCGCAGCCAGCTCGACGACGAGAATTTGATACAGCCAGTCGCCAAAGGCGGCCGGCCTATCGATCGTCCACTCCTGCCAGAGCCGCTTCCACATCGATCATGCCCCTTGTTGCATTGCGCAAGTCCATAGCATGGCGACGCGGGCTCGTCCCTGCGACATCGCGGACCGACCGGACGTCGCGCCGGCGGCTCCGTTCACTACCGAAGGTGGACATTGCACTTTGTGGAACTCAGCCTATAGCTGGCCACGAGTGTCTGAGTGAGATTGCGCGGATGGGTGGCGAGACGGCCAGCGACTTCCTGGCGGGCGGCGGCGAGATGGGTGCCCTGACGCGAGCATTTGACTGGTCGAAAACCTCGCTCGGCTCCCCCAGACATGGCCGCAAAGCCTTCGGGTGACGGTGCGGCTGGTTCTCACCTCGCGCCATCCGATGTTCATCTGGTGGGGACCGGAGCTCATCCAGTTTTACAATGATGCCTACCGCGAGACGATGGGACCCGAGCGGCACCCGAGCGCTTTGGGAGGACGAGGCCGCGAATGTTGGGATGAGATATGGGACATCATCGGGCCGCAGATCGATTACGTCATGGCAGGCAACGGAGCGACCTGGCACGAGGACCAGCTCGTTCCGGTGACGCGTCACGGTCGTCGCGAGGACGTTTGGTGGACGTACAGCTTTGGGCCGATCGATTTCGAGCGCAAGGTCGGCGGCGTACTCGTCGTCTGCAAGGATGTCACGTCCGAGCACATGGCGAGGGAAGCGCTGCATCTCATCAATGAGGAGCTGAAACACCGCGTCAAGAATACCCTTGCGGTCCTTGGCGCCGTGGCCACGCAGACATTTCGCGAGCCTTCGAGCAAAGCCGATCTCGCAAAATATCAGGGTCGGCTTGCGGCGTTCGCACGCGCGCACGACTTGTTGACCGCAGCAAATTGGGCTGAAGCGCCCCTTGAGGATGTGATCAGCACCGCGCTGATCCCCTACAGGACAGGCGAAGGCCGGTTTTCGGTTTCGGGCCCTTCGCTTGTCGTCAAATCGCGACAGGCCCTCGCTCTCTCGCTGGCCATCCATGAGCTTGCAACCAACGCTTTGAAGTATGGTGCGCTCACGGTGCCGGACGGTCGGGTGTCCGTTACATGGGCGTGCGAAGACCAGCAGGGTAAACCAAAATTCGTCTTCGTCTGGCGGGAGCTTGGTGGCCCGCCTGCGTCTCAACCCGCCGGTGTCGGCTTTGGCTCGCGGCTGATTTCCCAGGTCCTGCAAGACGATTTCAGAGGCGTCGTCGACATATCGTATGGACCGACCGGGCTCACTTGCCGCCTGACCGCCCCTTTCGAAAACACGGCAACTTCCACCGAGTAGCCTCGCCGCGTCGGGTCCTACGCCACCTGGCCATCGGGCACGCAGCGCGCCGTCTTCCAGAGCTGCGCAGCCGCCGTCTGCCAATCGAACGCGTAGTCGGAGGGGCCATGCGCTTTGAGATGCTCGATGCGCGCGATGGCCTCATCTACGCTCGGCCGCTTGCCCACCGGCACCCACCATAGTGCCAGGTACGGTGCGTCGAAATGCTCGAACCATTCGGCGCGGCGGCTATAGAAACGTTTGTGGACGGTTTGCCAGACGAAATGCTCGAGCGCGGCAACGCTCTCCCACACGGACATGTTGATGGCGATCCGGGGATCGGCATAGGGCCGGGTGTTGGTGGCGTTGCCGCTGTCGTCGACATAGCGCCAGACGAAACCGGGACTGCGTTCAGCAAGACCATTCACGAAGGCGAGGTTATCGGTGAAACCGGCCATGCGGGGATCGTCAATCTCGTAGCGGATGCGGCCGATGTTGAGTTGCGCGAGATGATGGTTGGCTGGCTGTTGCAATGTCCTGCTCCGTGCCTCGAGGCTTGGAGCAGGATATCGCAACTCGGGTCATTCGGCATAGTGGATGGCGGTTACTTCGCCGCCGATAGCTGGCGAAAGGCGCCCTGCCAATCCTCGACATGATAGGTGCGGGCGATCTTGCCGCCTTCCAGCACGTGCACGTCGATCGACATCAGTTTGAACGTTTTTCCGTTGGTGGGATTGCCCATCAGCTCGCCCGACGGCGTGCCGGTCGCTTCGCCGCGGACGGTGACGTGATTGCCCGAAACCAGCACTTCCTTGATTTCCCATTTCAGGTCCGGAATCGTTCGCAGACGTTGTCCGATCCCGGCCATGACCTCATCACGGCTGTTGCAGGTCTCGTTGCCGCGGCAGGTCACCCAGTCCGGCGCGGTTGATTGGCGAGCTCCGGAGCGTCCTTGGCGAATTCCGCGTTGAGCGCCTTGTAGAAGGGAACGAGGATCGCGCGGGCTGCTTCCACCGTAATCTCGGCCGACGCCGGCGACCCCGCTGATAGCGCGGCGGCGAGCGCGACTGACGCGGTAACGACCTTCTTCATGACAGCTCCTGATGATTTGACGAGGAAGATGCAGGTGCTATGACATCCGCTGCCATTATTCTAATGAGTAATTGGGCCACGTCATGAATGAGATCGATTTACGTCGGTTCGACCTCAACCTCCTGGTGGTGTTCGAAATTCTGATGGTCGAACGCAGCGTCACCCGCGCCGCGGAGCGGCTTGGCCGTACGCAATCGGCTGTCAGCCATTCGCTGTCGCGATTGCGCAGGCAGCTCAGCGATCCCCTGTTGATCAAGGCCGGCGTGCGCATGCAGCCGACCGCCTTTGCGCTCGATCTTCTGGAGCAGGCGCGTCCGTTGTTGCGGGGCATGCAGCGCGTGCTTTCGCCCCGGCAGATTTTCGATCCGACCAGCTCGCGGCGCGTCTTCAGGGTCGCAGCGTCGGACTTCATGCAGACCATGTTCGCCAATCTCTTGAGCCGGCTGAGGTCTGAAGCGCCCGGCGTGTCCATGGAATGGGTTTCGCCGCGCGATCCTTCGCTGCTCGATCTGGCCGAGGGGCAGATCGACATCGCAATTACGCCGGCGCCCGCCAGAATGCCCGAGGGCGTCACCGGCGAACACGTCGGAACCCTGCAATGGCGGTGCTTCGCGCGCAAAGCTCACCCCGCCTTTTCGCAATGGGGACCGCAAGCCTGGACGAAATGGCCGCATCTGGCGGTGCGGGTCAGTGACGTCCTGACGAGCCCGGTGCATGTCGCTGCGTCAGCGGCGGGACTAGAACGCAAGATCGCCGGATGGGTGCCGCACTTCTCCGCGATCGCACCGATCCTTGCCAGCTCGGACCTGCTGGCCACACTGCCGGCGATCACCAAAGCCGGATTAGGCCACCCGTATGGTCTGGAGAGCCGGGAGGTGCCGTTTCCCATTGCGGCGCTCCCGCATCTCATGCTCTGGAATCTCGGCCGAAACGGCGATCCGGAGATCGCCTGGCTGCGCGATCGATTGCGCCCCATCATCAAAAGCAAATTCGCCGGCAAGTAGGTCGCTGGCATTATCCCGGACACGCATGCGGACCGACCTCTTCGATTTCGATCTGCCACAAGCAAGCATTGCGCTGCGCCCGGCGAGCCCGCGCGATTCCGCGAAAATGCTGGTCGTGCAGGGCGGCGCGTTGCATGACCGCGTGGTCTCCGACCTGCCGGACTGGCTCCACGAAGGCGACCAGCTCGTCGTCAACGACACCAAGGTGATATCAGCGCAATTGTCGGGCCGGCGCATCGGGCGCGCCACCGAGCCGAAGATCGAGGCAACCCTGATCAAACGGCTCGACGGCTCGCGCTGGCAGGCGCTGGTGAGACCCGCGAAGAAGCTCGCGGTCGGCGACGGCCTTCGTTTCGGCAATGAGGGCAGGGTGTGCCTGCTCGGTAATCTCGATGCCACAGTCGAAGCCAAGGGCGATGAGGGCGAGGTCACGCTGTCGTTCTCGTTCCACGGACCTGTGCTCGACCAGGCCATATCGGATGTCGGCAGCCCGCCGCTGCCGCCCTATATCGCCTCAAAGCGCGATCCCGATGATCGCGATGCCGACGACTATCAGACCATGTTCGCAACAGAGGAAGGCGCAGTCGCAGCGCCAACCGCCGGCCTGCACTTCACGCCGGCGCTCGAGGCGGCGCTACGTGGGCGCGGCGTCGGGCTGCAACGACTGACCTTGCATGTGGGAGCGGGGACCTTCCTGCCGGTCAAAGCC
Organism: uncultured Alphaproteobacteria bacterium; assembly: GCA_963791665.1. Taxonomy (GTDB): domain Bacteria; phylum Pseudomonadota; class Alphaproteobacteria; order Rhizobiales; family Xanthobacteraceae; genus Bradyrhizobium. The sequence goes on from CAWBTH010000002.1 coordinate 23,468, forward strand.
GACGATACCTCCGGCCACAAGATGCATTCGGAATGGGGCACCATTTCAGAAATGACCGCGCGCACCCTGAACGAAGCCCGCGCGCGTGGCGGTCGTATCGTCGCTGTCGGCACAACGTCAATGCGCCTGCTCGAAAGTGCCGCGCGTGAGGACGGCACGATTGCGCCGTTTACGGGCGACACCGCGATCTTCATTACGCCCGGCTACCGGTTTCGCGCAGTCGACGTGCTGATGACCAACTTCCATCTGCCGCGCTCGACGCTGTTCATGCTGGTGTCGGCCTTTGCAGGGCTCGATGCCATGAAGCGCGCCTATGCACACGCGATTGCAAGCGGCTATCGCTTCTATTCCTATGGCGACGCCTGTCTGCTGTTTCGCGGCGAGTGATCGCTTCCCGGCTCAGCCCTTCAGGTTCAGCCTGCCCATGAAATCGCGTTTTCCCAGCGGCGCACCGCTGTTGCGAAGAATTCCGTAAGCCGTGGTCGCATGGAAAAAGAAATTCGGGAGCGAAAACGACATCAGAAAACCCTCTGCCGTGAATGGAAGCGTGCGGTCGCCGATCTTGAAGGCGACGTCACGCCCGACGAGCGAATTCACGGCATCGGGCTTCAAGGCCGCAAGCTCATCACGTGCTTCCGTCACCAGCGCCTGAAGGCCGGCATAATCGAGGTCCGGCTTGGCCGATGGTGGGGAGAACACGCCGTTCTTCGCCGCGTCCATGGCGCCGCGTGAATGATGCGCGACCGAGACGATCTGGAAGCACAGCGGCTGCATGTCCGGTGCAAGCCGCGCCTCGACCATTTTGGCGGGATCGACGCCCTTGTCCCGGAAATGCGTGAGGCTCTTGTCCAGGTACCCGCCGACGGAGCCGAGGATCTGGAGGTAGTTTGCGACGGTCGCGTCGTAAAGTGAAAAGGCCATGGCACAGGTTTCCTGTTGTGTACTTGCACCCGACACAGTTTCCGGAAATCGCGCAAAATGCAATTGGCGCCCGCAGTGTGAACGTTCGCTCGATGCCTATCGCCCTTATCTTTCGTGCCCCGGACGCAGCGCAGCACGTCAGTGAGCGCTGCTGTCCGGGACACGGGAAGTCACATCAGGCCATCGCCCGCTCCGGCAACAGCTCCGCGATCTGGATGGCGTTGAGCGCCGCACCCTTGAGCAACTGGTCCGCGGCGACGAACATCGAGATCGAATGGCCCGTGGGATCGCTGAGGTCGCGGCGGATGCGGCCGACCAGCACATCGTCCTGACCGGATGCGTCCACCGGCATCGGAAAATAGTTCTTCGCGCGGTCGTCGACGATTTGCACACCCGGTGCGCCCGACAAGATCTCGCGCACCTCGGCTTCGGAGATCGGCCGCTCGCATTCGAAGGTGACGGCCTCGCAATGCGCCCGCAGCACGGGCACGCGGACGCAGGTGACGCCGACCGCGATGCGCTCGTCCTCGAAAATCTTGCGGGTTTCGCGGATGACCTTGGTCTCTTCGTCGTTATAGCCGGTCTCGGGGTCGATCGCCGTGTTGTGGCTGAACAGGTTGAAGGCGAGAGGATGCGGCATCACCTTCTGCTGGAAAGCTTCGCCGTCGAGATGCGCGCGGGTTGAGTCGAGCAGTTCGGCCATCGCGGCAGCTCCGGCACCGCTGACCGCCTGATAGCTCGCAATGATGACGCGCTTGATGCGGTTCTGCCGATGGATCGGCCAGAGCGGCACGAGCACCGTGATGGCGGCGCAATTCGGGTTGGCGATGATGCCCTTGTGCTCCCGGATACGCCGCGCGTTCACCTCCGGAATCACCAGCGGCACATTGGGATCCATCCGGAAAGCCGAGGAATTGTCGATCACGACGGCGCCGGCCTCGACCGCAATCGGCGCAAACTTGCGTGAGATGCTGCCGCCGGCCGAGAACAGCGCGATGTCGACGCCGTTGAAAGAGCGCTCGTTCAACTCTTCGATGACGACCTGTCGCCCGCGAAAATCCAGCGTTTTGCCGGCTGAGCGGGCGCTCGCCAGCGCCTTCAGCTTGCCGACCTGAAACTTGCGGCGGTCCATGGTCGCGATGAATTCGGCGCCGACCGCGCCGGTGACGCCGACAATGGCAACGACAGGTTCGTTCTTCACGTTAGCCTCCTTTATTTTTGCGCATGATCCTTACGGAAAACCGGTGTCCACTTTTCCGGGATCATGCGCCGGACAATAAAAAAGCCCCGGTCCTTTTCAGGCGGGGCTTCGGTTCAACAGATGCGGTCGTTCGATTACGCGCGCACGTCTCCCAAAGCCCTCGGGGGCTTCGTGGCTTTCGTGGTGGTTTTCGCGGTCGACATCATGGCGCGGACTTATGCGGGAGAGATTGGCCGACGTCAACGGGGCTTCCCTTGAAAATCCGCCTCAACACGGTTGAATCCGGCAGGACTGTCACCCATAAGCCCTGCCATGAGCCTTCCCAACCATTTCGAGCTGCTTGCCACCGACGGCAACGCGCGTACCGGCAGGATCACCACGCCGCATGGCGTGGTGCGGACGCCGGCCTTTATGCCCGTGGGGACATCAGGCGCGATGAAGGGCGTGCACTGGCGCGACGTGCGCGACGCCGGCACCGACATCGTGCTCGGCAATACCTATCACCTGATGCTGCGGCCGGGGGCGGAGCGCATCGCAGCACTCGGCGGCCTGCAGCGCTTTACGGCGTGGGGCGGTCCCATGCTGACCAACTCCGGCGGCTTCCAGGTGATGTCGCTGTCGGATCTGCGCAAGGTCAGCGAGGCCGCCGTGACGTTCCGCTCGCATATCGACGGCACCAAGGTGGAGCTGTCGCCGGAGCGCTCGATCGAGGTGCAGCTTTTGCTCGGGTCGGACATCGCCATGCAGATGGACGAATGCGTGCGGCTGCCGGCCGAGCGCGCCGACATCGAGCGGGCGATGGCGCTGTCGCTGCGCTGGGGCGAGCGCAGCATGCGCGCCTTCGAGGGCGCGCCTGCCGGCCGCCTGCTGTTTGGCATCGCGCAGGGCGGCGACGTGCCGGAGCTGCGGCGGCAAAGTGCGCGCGGCATCGTCGCGACCGGTTTCCACGGTTATGCCATCGGCGGCCTTGCGGTCGGCGAGCCGCAGGCCGTGATGCTGGCCATGATCGAGGAGGTCGCTCCGCACCTGCCCACCGAGCGGCCGCGCTATCTGATGGGCGTCGGCACACCGGAGGATCTGCTCGAGGCGGTCAGGCGCGGCATGGACATGTTCGATTGCGTGATGCCGACCCGCAACGGCCGCCACGGCGTCGCCTTCACGCGCTTCGGCCCCGTCAACATCCGCAATGCCAGGCACATCGACGACCCCCGTCCGCTCGACGAGGAATGCACGTGGCCGGCCGCGCGCAGCTATTCGCGGGCCTATCTCAATCATCTCGTGCGTTCAGGCGAGACGCTGGCCGCAATGCTGTTGTCGGAGATCAATATCGCCTATTACCAGTCGCTGATGGCAGGCATCAGGGACGCGATCGCCGCGCGCAGCTTTGGCGTGTTCTACGAACAGACGAAAAGCGATTGGGCGCGCGGCGACATTCCGCCACGCTAATTCAACTACACGCGTAGCGCCGCAGCGAGTGCTTGGTCACAAAACCGTAACCGCAGGTGTCGCAGGTCCAGAGATAGCTGATGAAATTGTCGTGCAGATAGGCGGAGGCCTCGGCCGCCACCATCGAGTCAGCGCAGACAGGACAGGTCGGGAGATCGCTCCCGCGCGGATCGGGATGCGTCGCGGCGGTCGACAGGACTTCAGCTACTGCTGACATCGTCACCTCCCTGCGTTCCAATGTCCCACTCTCAGTAAGTACCATACACCCGCTACCTTGACGAGAGCGCAACACAAATGCGTTGGTTCTGCGTCATTTGACTCAATTACGATTTTGCAATGCAGCGATTTTGATTTGTCGTGATTAGCTTGCGTGGTTGCGTGGGCTGACACTAACTACACCGAGCCGCGTCGCCGGCGCGGTCTGCTGCCGCCAAGGAGCCCCCATTGAACGCGCCGACAGTCACGGGTGCAGTGCAACGTCCCGGACGCGGGCGCGTCTTCAACTCCATCGTCGATGCTATCGGCGACACGCCGCTGGTGCGGTTGCGGCGGCTGCCGCAAGCGCAAGGCGTCGCCGCGACCATTCTCGCCAAGCTCGAATATTTCAGTCCGGCGACAAGCGTGAAGGACCGCATCGGCGCGTCCATGATCACGGCAATGGAGCGGGCAGGCGCGATCAATGCCGACACCGTGCTGATCGAGCCGACCTCGGGCAACACCGGCATTGCGCTCGCCTATGTCGCGGCTTCGCGCGGCTACCGGCTGAAACTGGTGATGCCGGAATCCATGTCGATCGAGCGGCGCAAGATGCTGTCCTTCCTCGGCGCCGAGATCGTGCTGACGCCGGCTTCCCAGGGCATGAAGGGCGCGATCGCCACCGCCGAGGAACTGATCCGCACCACGCCGAACTCGGCGATGCCGCAGCAGTTCAGGAACCTCGCCAATCCCGAGGTGCACCGCCGCACCACGGCGGAAGAAATATGGAACGACACCGGCGGCGAAATCGATATCTTCGTGGCGGGCGTCGGCACCGGCGGCACCATCACCGGCGTCGGCCAGGTGTTGAAGCCGCGCAAGCCCGATCTCAGGATCGTGGCCGTGGAGCCGGAGGAGAGCGCGGTGTTGTCCGGCGGGCAGCATTCGCCGCACAAGATCCAGGGCATTGGCGCGGGCTTCGTGCCTGATATTCTCGACCGCACGGTGATCGACGAGATCGTCAGGATCGACAGCGAACGCGCCATCGCTACCTCGCGCGCGCTGGCGCGCAGCGAAGGCATTGCCGGCGGCATTTCCTCAGGTGCCGCGATCGCCGCCGCGATCGATATCGGCAGGCGGCCGGAAAGCGCCGGCAAGGTTATCGTCGCGATCGTGCCGTCGTTCGCGGAACGTTATCTCTCAACCGCATTGTTCGAAGGAATCTGACATGGCCGACACCCCGAGACGTCCGCGCACGCTCAATGACGCCCGCACCGAGGCCGAAGCGGCTTTCAAGAAAGCCACCACCAAGGTGGCCGCGGCGCCGCCGAAGCAGGTCGCGGTGCCCGGCGTCCGCGAGCAGGTGACGTTGCGGATCGATCAGGACGTGCTGGAGCATTTTCAGGCGGGCGGTCCGGGCTGGCAGGACCGCATCAACGACGCCTTGCGCAAGGCGGCGGGCAAGTAGTCGGCAACCGCCTTCCGGAATCGAAAAGCCCGGCTCGCGCCGGGCTTTCTGTTTCTGCTTGTCTGGCGCTTAGCGGAACATGCCGCCGATCATGCCGCCGATGAAGGGGGGCGGGCCGCCGCCACCGCCGCCGCCGCCATGGCGACGACCGCCGCCGCCACCACCGCCGCCACCGCTGCTGTGACGCCGGCTCTCGCCGCCACCACCGCCGCCGGAATCGTCGTCGTGTCCTGCGGAAGCCGAAACGATCTCACCCAGCAGCGCCTTGTGCTGCAGCTTGTTGAGATAGCCGGTCACGGGATAGCCGCGGGCGGCTTGCCAGCGCTTGATCACCACACGGGTATCTTCGTTGAACGCGCCGGTGACCTTGGTGTCGAAGCCGAGCCCGTTGAGGCGGCGCTGCACGTCGCGGCGCTGACCCTTGTCGAGGCCGATCTGGTCCTCGGTGAGTTGGCTGAAGTCGTCAGTGAAGGTCGCGGGATCGACGGCCGCCGTCAGATTGCGTGTGACGTCGCTCTTCTCCTTGTCGGGGAGCGTGCCGTTCTCGAGCGCGGCGATACGCGACAGCGCCAGCGTCTTGAATTGGCCGTTCGGGTACTGGCTGACATAGGAGTTCAGCTCTTCCGGCTTCTTGGAGTCCTTCACCGAGCGCCAGTACTCGAGCTCAACGTCGGTGCCGACCGCGGAGGAGGCAACCGCGGCAGGAACCGGGCCGGACACAGGCGCGGCAGCGGTCGCAGGAGCGGCCGGGGCCGGCTTGGCCGGATTGAGATAGACGCTGCCGATCAGGTTGGTGTGACCCCAGGGCAGCTGGCCCTTGCTGGTCTCTTCATTGACCTGGGCGCGCACCTCGGTCATCGCCTGCTGGATTTCGATGCCGGGCTGGGTGATGTGGCTGATCAGCGCGCGGGTGAACGGCGAGTTCTGGCCGTCGGTGCCGTCGAGCGCGGTCTGGCCCGGGCCGGTCGCGAACGCGATCAGCGTGCCTTCGCCGGACTTCATCTCGGCAAGACCCGATCCGACCGAGACGCTCCGCGTTGCGGTCGATTTGATCTTGGCAGCAAAGGGATTGTCGCGGCAGGCATCGAGGAACACCAGCTTGACCTTGGCATCGCTCATGGTCTGATCGAGGGTGAGGTCGATGTTGATGGCAGCGCCGAGCTTGACGTCCATTTCAGACTTGATGTCGGCGTCGACCGGCAACAGGTAGTTGGTGCCGCTGACGGCGATGCCGTGGCCGGCATAAAAGAACACTGCGACATCGGCGCCCTGGGCGCGCTTGCCGAAGTCGAGCAGCTTTTCGGTCATCTTGTCGCGGGTGAGGTTGGTGCCCTCGATGACCTCGAAGCCGACGCTGCGAAGCGTATTGGCCATCGCCTTGGCATCGATCGGCGGGTTCGGCAATTGCGCGACGTTCTTGTAGGCGCCGTTACCGACCACGAATGCCACGCGCTTTTCGGCCATCGCCGACTGCGCCGAGAACGTCAACACGATCAGGGAAACAAGGATGGAGAGGTAGCGCATTTGAAATCCCCTGCATAATGCAGAATCGAAAAAACTGTAGCTGCAACGCTTGGAATTGACCTTACACGAAAACCGTTTGCGCTGCGCCATAAAAAATACGCCATTCAGCGGATTTGAAGGCCAACCAACGGCGTATCCGTGAAACCCACGATACTCAATCGCCACCGTCGAATTGCGTGATTTAGATCACAAAGTAGGCCGACTACGCTCGGAAAAATGGGGGAGGCGACGGGGAGGCTGCCGCTTTACGTACCGGCGCGTGCGGGAACCGGTGTGGATGCGCGCAGGTTCACGAAATTCCCGGCCAGGATCAGCGCCGCACCCAGCACCGTGAAGGCGTCGAGCCGCTCGCCATAGATCAGCCACCCCGCGGTGGCGGTCAGGGGAACCCGCAGGAAGTCCATCGGCATCACCACGGTGGCGTCGGCGTAGGTCATCGCTCGGGCCATGCAGAAGTGCGAAAAAGTGCCGCAGATCGCGATGACGACGCACCAGCCCCAGACGGCGGGCGACGGCGGGACCCAGTATATCAGCGTGGGGACGAGGCCGGCGACGGACTGCACCACCAGCATCCAGAAGATGATGGCGAGCGTGTTCTCGGTACGCGTCAGCGATTTCACCAGCGCAATCGAAATGCCGAAGCCGACGGCTGCGACCAGCGCGATCATCTGGCCCGGATTGATCTCGCCGGCGGCGGGCCGGATGATGGTGACGACGCCGATCAGCCCGAGCACGATGGCGGCGACCTTGCTCGCGGTCATCTGCTCGCCAAGGAAGATCGCGGCGAGAATCGCGGCCCAGATCACCATGGTGAACTCGATCGTCACGACCTGGCCGATCGGGATCAGGGTGAGCGCATAAAACCAGCCGAGCTGCGCGCAATAGTGGATCAGGTTGCGCGCGGCATGCCATGGCAGCCGCTTCGTCTTCACGATCGACAGTCCGCCGTTGAGCAGGATGATGGGCAACAGGAAGCAGAAGCCGAGGCTCGAGCGCAGCTCCATCAGCTGAAACGCGCTGAGTTCGCGCATCACCTCGCGCCCAGCAACCACCATCACCAGCATCAGTGCGAGCCAGCCCGACATCCACAGCGCGGCCGTCGATTTGGATTGTTCTTTTTGCATTGCAGACTGGGCATTCCTTGCGGGGACGCCGGTATGGCGCGATGCCGCCATCGTTGCAATGGACGCAAGCAGAGGGCGGCCATGAAATTCGCTGTGGGACGGCGCGCCTGATTGGGTTAGAGGAAGAGTCCAGGTTTTGCGCATGATCTTATCGGAAAACCGCTTCACACTTTTCCGGATCATGCGCCAGGGAGGCAACAAAGCATGCGTGTCTTGCAACCGGCCGAATGGCCGAAACCGCGAGGATTCTCGCACGGCGTTGAGGTCAACGGACCCGGCCGATGGGTGGTGCTGGCGGGCCAGACCGGCGGCGATGAGAAGGGCGACTATGCGCCGGATCTTGGCGCGCAAGTCGGCGCTGCGCTGAAGCGGATCATCAAGCTGCTCGCGGAAGCCGGGGCAGGCCCAGAGCACATCGTGCGCCTCACCTGGTATCTCACCAGCCGCAGCGAGTATGAAGCGGCAGGCGCCGGCATCGGCGCGGCCTGGAAGGAAACGCTCGGGCGCAACTTTCCGCCCTCGACGCTGCTCTATATCGACGGCCTGGTCGACACCCGCGCCAAGGTCGAGATCGAAGTCACCGCCTTTGTGCCCGGTTAAAGCGAGACAGACATGACTGACAAACGTTCCACTTCAGCCGACTTCGTCACTGCGTTCGCCACCGGCTGGCCCGAGAAGGAGCCGCATACGCTGGTGCTGTCGCTCACCACGCACAAGGGCGTGCAGGACTTCGCGTTCACCAAGGAGCAGGCGCTGCTGGTGGCAAAAACCATGAAGGAAACGGCGGACAGGCTCGCCGAGCCGAACACGGGCTATTTCCGCCCATCGTGAGGAGCGCGAAGGCGCGCTTCTCACCATGAGATCATGAGCCGTAAATAGGTCAGCGCGACAACGAGATCGCGGCAGCCCGGAACTGGCTGTCGGCGCGCATGTTGATCGACTGCTTGTTGCCGGTGGTGCGCAGCGAGATGTTGGCGTTGAAGCCGGCGGTGCTGGCCACCACGTCGAAATTGCCGCCGCCGGCGCCGCGGCCCTGCAACGAGCCGCTGATATTGCGGCTGGTCTCGGTCCAGCTGCCGGACACCGCGCCGCCCTGGTCGACCACATTGGCGTTGAGCTGGAACTTGTAGGCGTCGCTGGCGCAGGTCAGCGTCATCTGCATCTGCGCGCCCGCAACCGCGTAGCTGGCGCGGCAGCGCAGCCGCTCGCGCGAGCCGTCGTCCAGCGTCACCGTGCCGCCACCGGCCCAGTTGCCGGCCATACCCGCATACGGGCCGCCCGCTTGCGCGTGAATAGGGGAGGTGGAAGCGGATGCGCCAAACAAAACGGCGGCTGCGATCAGCAGCCGCCGGATGTTGGCGGGGGGCGTCAGTTCGAAATTGATCTTATTGCCGCGATGCTTGCCACCGACCGCTGCAAGGTATGCCACCTGATGCCCCATTCCACTTTCCCGATCCGGCGTTGCCGCTGAGTTGACCGTTCGCATATGCACCATTGATCGAGACCCGCACAAGGCCCTCATGTCCGATGGTGCCGGAGACGTTGGCTCCTGCAGCCGAAATCTTACCTTCGGTGACAGTCAGCGTCGAGCTAGCGGTCGGCTCGCAGCTGCCGCTCTTTGTCACAATGGTGACACTCCAGGTGCCGTCATAGGGTTGCTGGGCGAAAGCAGGGGCGATGAGCGAACCCGCCAGGAGGAAAACAGAAAATACCGTCGCGATGCGATTGAAGCGCATGAATCAAGTCCCGAAATGTGTGTGATGGGTCGGCTTATCGGGAACAAATGTGTTCAAAATTTGGTGCGTCGCACCATTGGATTTTGTTCCGATATTTCAAGCACATATTTGTGATGCCGGTTCCGGCTTAGGAACAGAACTATCGCCTGATCCGCCGACATTTCGGTGGCGGGTCGCGCCTGCGCAACAATGAGGTTTGATCAGTGTGGTGCGAGCGCCGGAGCCTTGGTGGCAAACTGCTCATCCTGGGGGGTCGCCGGTAACGCGTTGTGCTTCAACCCGTAGTCGATCACCTGCGCGAGCAGCTTCTGGCCGAGCGGCGCCAGCGCGCGCTCCCATAGCTCACGCGCAGTCTCGCCCTTCTTCACAAAGCACCATTCCTGGGCGGCAATGGCGCCGGCGTCCATGCGCTCGGCAAGGTGATAAACCGTGCCGCCGGCGATCGGATCGCCTTCCCTGATGGTCCACTCGATCGCCGCCTGGCCGCGATGGCGCGGCAGCAGCGACGGATGGTAGCCGATGCCACCGAGTCTCGCCGCGGCCAGCGCTTCGTTGCTGATCCGGGCATGGCTGTGTGCCGTGAGGATCAGGTCGGTTTTCGGCGCGATCTCCGAGGCCACGACCAGCTTCGGATTGGCCTGCAGCACGACCTCGATACCGGCGGCCTTGGCAGCAGCGGCGAGGCGGTCCTCGGCGTCATGCACGACGACCCTGACAACCTCGACCTTGTGCGCCCTGAGCATGTTCAGGGTCGTCACGCCGAAATGGCGGGAGCCGACAAGGGTGATCCGCATGGGTTGCCTTCCTGGGTCGAGGTGCGCGTCGATACCATGCCGACGGCCGCTGTCACCCCGGCCAGCGCGGCGGCTCCGGGTTATCAACAGCCCCTATCCAGCCCAAAACTGCTATGCTCCTTCCATGGCGCATCCGGGGCAGATCGGACGGCGAACCTTCGTGGGGCTTCTTGGCGCGCTGGTGCTGCGGACGGAGGGCGCGCTCGCGCAGCAGAAGGGCAAGCGCAAGCTCGGCTTCCTGACGCAGGAGAATCCGGACACCGGCTATGCGCTGACCAACCTGACCGGTGCCCTGCGCGAACTCGGCTATGGCGACCTTCAGGTCGAGGTGCGCTCAGGCAGCGGACCGGCCGAGCTGCTGGCGAAGGCAGCCGAGCTCGCACTGCTCAAGGTCGACATCGTCTTTGCCTTCCAGACGCCGGCCGCGGTCGCGGCCAAGCAGGCGATTTCGGACATACCGGTCGTCTTCCTCGCCGCCGATCCGCTTGCCAGCGGCCTAGTCGAAAGCCTCGCCCGGCCCGGCGGCAATTTGACCGGCGTCAGCGCCGCGGTCTCGGAATTGGGGCCGAAGAATCTCGAGCTGATCAAGGAGCTGTTCCCGACCTTCAAGCGCATCGTCGTGCTCGGCAATGAGGACGATCCCTTCCACCGCGTCTTCCGCGCCGACGTCGAGGCGGCGGGCCGCCTGCTCGACCTCGAGCTCAACACGGTGATGCTGCGCTCGGCGTCGAAGATCGATGCCGAGGTTACGGACGTGCTCGAAAAGTCGACCCCCGACGCGCTGCTGGTGCAGCCGAGCATCGCCAACACAGCGGTCGCGGAGCTGGCGCTGCTGTACCGGTTGCCCGCGGTGTCGCCCAATCCGAGCTTCGTCAATGCCGGCGGACTGATCTCGTACTCGGCCGATTTCAGCGCGGTGCCGCGCCGCTGCGCCGCCATGATCGCCGACATCCTCAGGGGTAATAAGCCCGCGAACATCCCCGTGCAGTTGCCGGAAAGATTCTGGCTGGCGATCAATCTGAAGACGGCAAAGCAGCTCGGCCTCGACATCGCGCAGGCTGCGCTCGCCCGTGCCGATCAGTTCATCGAGTAAGCTGCCAAGCTAATCCATCACGCGATGCTCGCTGAGCAGCCAGGAATGCACGATCTGCCACTTGTCGCGGCCGCGCGACTGGAAATTCAGAAGCGTCGACCGCTTATCCTGAAGCTCGAAGTAGAATTTAAGTGAATCGCGGCCTGTCGCGGTGCCCGGCTGAATGGCGTGGCTCTGCAGCCAGGCGTCCCATTCCCGGATGATGTGCGTCCTCAAGTCCCTCTGTTTCATTTCCAAGCGCCCCAAGTCTCTCGTGAGCCTCGGATGAGGCCCGGGTTGGTCGCGCTGGGCGGGTAGGGAAGACGGCAGCATATGCATCCGTTTTTCCCGCCCTTTTGGACGAGACGGACACCGTTCGATCTGCTGATCGCAAAAGGAACGGCGCCGAAACGATGCTGCCGCCCATACGCCCATCCAAGGATTCTGGTCGACTGCATCGGGGATCAGGCTGCCGCCGCGCCTGGCCCCTCAAGACCAATATGCCGAAGGCATTTTAAGTCTTTCTGAAAAGTAACGCAGAAACCTTGTTCGGGGTTTGTGGCGAAATTCGAATGAAAACAGGACACCGCGGGGCAGGAACAGTTTTCCACAAGGTGTGGCTCGCCTGCACAGTGCGCGCCGATACCACCCGGCAAGCGCGTTTCCACGTCGCATGAAGACGGTTCTTTAAATGTATGAGGACTATAAAGAAAGGCCGCACCGCCGCGCGGCCGAATAGCCGGGCGCCGGGCCTGTCAACCTACCCCAGGGCACGTGTGCTCGGCTATTTGCCACGCGGCAGGCGCCGCCCCGCGATAGGCCTATGGACGAGCGGGCGAAGTCAATGCCGCGCAGGCGGCCGGAATCAGCGCTTCTCGCTCCGATATGGCCTGTGTCGACAGGGCCGTTTCGACTCCTGATCGCAATTTTCCAGTTCGCACGGCGGTGGCTGACGGTCCCGTTGGTTTGACCGAACGTGAGGTCGTCGCGCGTTGCAAGGGCGCGGTCCGCACCGCACATGCCAATCAGAGCAGGTGGCGGGAGTGACGTGGATGCGACATTTGTTGTCGGCCGGGCTGTTGATCGCGCTGTGCGCTTCGGCGGACGCTCAAACAGCGGGGCGCGGCAGAGCGTCGATGACCCACCCACGCGCCCGCGAGCATGTGATCGTTCGTCCCGACCAAGCGGCGCCGCCACCAGCGCGCTTCGCGGTTCCCGGCTGGAGCGACGAGGACACGCGACGATGGCTCGATAACGCAACCTCCTGCGAGTATTGCGGGTAGCGCGGTGAACACTGAAAGGTGTCTGCCGCAGTGACGCGGTGTCACGTTGACGCCACGATGCCGGCTTCGTTTGATCCCGACAAAGGGGTGCGTTCCGGCAAGCTGCGAACGCAGTGAAACCCTATGAGGGGCTCCGCTCAACAAGGGAGGTCAATCATGAAAATCGTCGTCATCGGCGGCACCGGCCTGATCGGCTCGAAGACCGTCGCCATCCTGCGCAAGGCAGGCCATGATGTCGTCGCGGCCTCCCCGAGGAGCGGGATCAACAGCATCACCGGCGAAGGGCTGAAGGAGGCGATGGCCGGCACGGATGTGGTGGTCGACCTCGCCAATTCGCCGTCGTTCGAAAACAAGGCGGTGCTGGAATTCTTCGAGACCTCCGGGCGTAATCTTCTTGCCGCCGAGCGTACGGCCGGCGTTAAGCATCATGTCGCGCTGTCGATCGTCGGAACCGACCGGACGCCCGACAACGGCTATTTCCGCGCCAAGGTCGCGCAGGAGAAACTGATCGTGGCCTCTGGCATTCCCTACACCATCGTTCGCGCGACCCAGTTTCTCGAATTCCTCGGCGCCATCGCCAATTCCAGCGTGGACGGCGGGGTCATCAAGATCTCGCCCGGCGCGTTCCAGCCGATTGCGGCCGACGACGTCGCGCCCCTCGTTGCCGATGCGGCGCTGGCGCCGCCGAAGAACGGCATCGTCGACATTGCCGGCCCCGAACGCGCGCCGTTCAACGAGATCATCGCGCGCTACCTGAAGGCGGCCGGCGATGCCAGGCAGGTCGTCAGCGATCCCAACGCCCGCTACTGGGGCGGCCTGGTCGACAACCGCTCGCTGGTACCATCAGGCGAGGCGCGGCTCGGGCGCATCAATCTCGAGGAATGGCTGCGCCGCGCCAAGGCGGCGGCGTGATCCGAAACGCGGTTTCGGGGATGGCGCCACTGGAATTTTGATCCGCTGTCGGCTACCGCTTCGGGACAAATGCCGTCTCGATCGCGTGTGCGCCGCATTCCATGGCAACGGGCTTTCGACCAGAAATCGCGGGCCTGCGCGCCATCGCCGTCGTCGGCGTCGTCCTGTTCCACCTCAAGATCGGCGGTTTTCAGGGCGGTTTTATCGGCGTCGACGTCTTCTTCGTCATTTCGGGCTATCTGATCACCCGCAACATCCTGGCCGACCTCGACGCTGACAGCTTCTCGTTCGGCCAGTTCTACACCCGAAGGATGCGGCGGATCTTTCCGGCGCTGATCTTCACGGTGATCCTGACCTATATCGCCGGCGCGCTGTGGTGTTCGGCGCTGATGTTCCTCGATGTGGCGAAGGAGGGCACCCACGCGCTGCTCTGGATCTCCAACATCCAGTATTGGCGGGAGTCTCATCAATATTTCGCGCCCAATTCCGACGAGCTCGCACTGCTCCATTGCTGGTCGCTGTCGCTGGAGGAGCAGTTTTACCTGGTCTGGCCGCTGTTCATCGTGCTGGCGCACCGGTTCGGGCGGACGTTCGAGGCCATCGCGATTGCAGCTATGGCCTCGCTGGTGTCGTCGATCCTGGTGACAAGGACCGATCCGTCCGCGACCTTTTTCCTGACGCCGTTCCGCATCTATGAGTTCGGCTGCGGGGCGCTCGTTCTCTTCCTTGAAGCACGATTGTCGCTGGGCAGGGCGGCCGTCGAATGTCTTTCGGCGGGCGGCGTCATCGCCATCGTCGCAAGCGCCATGACCTTCGATTCCGCCATGGCGCATATGGACGTCGCTGCGCTGTTGCCGTGCCTGGGCACCGCGGCGGTGATCCTGGCCGGCAGCCAGACGAAAGCCGCACAGCTCATCTCCCGGCCAATCATGCTGGGGCTCGGCGCGATCTCCTATTCGCTCTATCTCTGCCACTGGCCGATCATCTTCTTTGCCCGCTTCATCTTCGGCGACGTTGCGGAGGCGGCAGCCGGCACGCTCGGGCAGGCCGTCGCGATGGTCGCGCTCGCGACCGGCATGTACTTTTTCGTCGAACGGCGCTTTATCCAGCCGCACGAGGATCGCAAGGCGAGTTTCCGCAGGAACGCCTTTGGCTTCTGGTCGGTGATCCTCGGCCTCGCCGCGATCACCCATGTGACGTTCGTCTCGAAGGGATTCGCCTGGCGACTGCCGCAGGCGCAATCCGAACGCGCCTATTTGCAGGATTATCCGGCAAGCGAGGATTTGCCCGCGCTCTCCGGTCCGGTCGGCGTCGTATTCATTGGCGACTCCATCACCGCCGAATATCTCTATGGCCTCTCGCCACTGATGCGAATGCTCGACATCAGCTACGAGGCGAGGGGCGGCGCGGGTTGCCTGATCCTTTATGGTGTGACGCTGACAAAGCCGTTGCGGCGCGAGGAGTGCCTGCGCGCCCGCGACGAAACGTTGAATTGGCTGCAAGGCAAGAACCAGCCGATCATCTATACCCAGAACTGGCGTCAGTATGACGATTCAGATATCGAGCTGGATGGCGCCGCGGACAGATCGGGCGAAAAAGGCGCATTCACCAAATTGCAGGCCGCATTGGAAGTGACGATCGGCAGAATCGTTGCGCGCGGCAATCGTGTCCTGCTGGTCGGCGCCCAGTTCGATCCCGGCCCGATCGATCTTCCGCGCATCCAGCCCGGGCCGCTGCCGCGGGTTGCGGAGCCACGCCGCGTCGTGCCGAGGCAGGTCGCCGAGCAGGCACTCGCGCCGATCGACACAGTGCTCGCCCGCGTCCAGGCCAAATGGCCGGACAAGGTGACGTTGCTGCGCGTCCTCGATCGTTACTGCGAGGCTGACTGTCCGATCGTCAAAGACGACCTGTGGCTCTACTCCAACCGCTCACATCTCAACAAGGCTGGGTCGCTATACATGATCTCGCGCAGCGAGGATGCCTTTCGCCGGTTTCTGACGGCGGAGCGGCAGGGGAAGTGACCTGGTTCCCTTACCGAGATCAGAAAAAGCCAGGGCTGAGATCGAGGCCATAGGTCGCGCAAAGCAGCGATACGACGAGGCCGGCGCAGCAGAACGCGGCCAGCACCTTCAAAGTTTCGATTTCAATGTTCGTGTTGGCGGAGAGCCGGGAAAAAGCCTGGACCAATGCAGTCATTGCGTCCTCCAATATGAGGTTGAGCCTCGCGAATGACCGTCACCTTAGGCATTCGCGTTTGATCCAAATATGAGCGAGCGCACAGTTGGCGCTCGGGACTATCACGTTTGGGAGAGCGCACATCGGCTGCATCCGATGCGAAAGTCGTCCGCCGGGCCGGTTGTCGGCGGCTTCAATGGGGTTGAGGGAACATAAACCAGCTCTTTACCAGTCAAGCCGATCGGGACGAGAATTCCGCCCGATGGTCACAATTGGCCCACACGCTTGTGGAAACGCTCGTTCATGAGTCTTTTCTCGAGGATCGGCATTCCATGCGCGGCGTTGCTGGCGATGAGCGTTTCGCTTGGTGGCTGCATCACCTCCAGCGCCAACTCATCATTGATGGACGCGCGCGCTGAGGCTCCGAAGCCTCCGGCTTCGCACGCCTACATGGCGGTAGAAGACGTTCCGTCCGACCGCACAGCTGCGTTGACGGGCGACGAACAATCGAAGCTCAAGAAAGAGTTGAGCGCCGTTCGAGACCGTCAAAAGGCTGCCGTTAAAGCGCGAGACGGTGATCGGTAGCAGTCGTACGGCCACTACAGGCGCCGCACGACAACGCGGGGGGCGGGGGAACAGTCGCCTCTGGTCGAACCGTCGATCCTTCCTTCGAAGCTATTCATTCAGATTTGCTGCCAAACTTCGCAATTCTGCGGGCGTGCTCCCACAGCTCGACGTTACCAACGCCGGTCATTTGCTCAGCGCGCTTCTTTGCCTCGTCGTCGTCGATGCACTCGAGATCGACGGCTCTAATGTGATGGCCGTCAGGGGCGATAAGATACGCTTTATAGTATGACAAGGCCGACGCTCCTTGATTAGGCGGGAGCATGCAGGACTCTCTGTCACCGATAACAGCCAACAGCGGGCGATGATGCGGTCAATCTGCTCCGGCTTTGTGTTCAGAACACGACCAATTCATCGGCGCCAGGCGGGCGGCAAGTGAGGCTGCTGGGACTTGTCGCAGTTGGACTCAGCCTTACTTTCGCGGCAGCAGGCTAGGAGAGGTGACCCAGTCGGTGAGATGAGATGCGGAGTCCGCAAGCATGGCTCTCCGAAGCAAGTCATCTTTCGCTTTGCCAGGTGGAAGCTGAGAGGCTTTTTCCCGGATCATCCGAGCAAAAGATGCGATGCGATCTTGAAGAGGTTCTGTCTGTTTGGATTGGGGACTTTGCATCGCGTTTCTCCGCAGTTGAAGGGCGGGAGCGCAATACTCTCAGTCACCGATGGATGCCGATGGCGGGGCGGTGATCTCGCAACAATATCCCCATCGTATTCGCCGAGCGATCCAATTGTTCACTTCGCTCGCGATTTAAAAGTCAAAACATGAGCAAAAGAGAACAGCGCCGCTATTGCAGCCGTGGTTGCTGATGCGGCGGCGGTTCATCCTGCCCGGTATCCGCCCAAAGCAGACGGCTCCAGTCACGCCCCCGATTGGGGCCGTTTCCGTGACACACGCGGACGAGGCGCCCTGGCATTGGCGCTCGCCATTCGCCTTGGGAGCAGCCCACTGTTTCCGAGATTTCATCCGCTCAGGAAGCTCATCACGCTAATTCAGTCGTCCTGCTTTATCTCAGGCTTGTCATACAGAACCGCGTTCAAGAGGGAACTATGAACCTCGATCTTCCCATTGTAGGTGATGAAACCGAGCTTGCGAAACTTGTTCATAAAAAAGCTGACACGGGAGCGTGTCGTACCGATCATCTCCGTCAGCGTTTCCTGGCTGATGTTTGCCACGATTGGCTGTGGTGTGCCCTCTTTTCCAAAGTTTGCCAGCAGAGCAGAAGACGCGCGAGCCGCTTCTCGCTGGAATTGAACAATTGGTCGATCAGGTCTTCTTCGATGCGGCTGTTGCGGCTCAGAAGGTACGCCATAAACAACTCCGAGAATTTCGGCTCCCGGTGAAGTTCTGTCAGCATAGCGTCCTTTGTGATTGAGGTAATGACGCATTCTTCCATGGCTGTCGTTGTCGCAATCCGCAACGGATGACCATTGAGGCATCCCTCCCCAAAGAACTGTCCCGATCCCATTATCCCGACAACCGCTTCCTTGCCTTGTTCAGAGACAACGAAAACCTTGATCCGTCCCTTTTGAATTTAGAAAACCGTATCGGCGGCGTCTCCCTGCGCGAAAACACGCTGATTCTTTGCAAACCTCAATATGGTTTTGCCCTCGCCAACCTTGGCGAGAAATAGTTTTGGATCGAATTGGCTCTTCGCCGCTTTCGGCATGAATCCTCGGCCCGGATGGAAGCTGACCTCAGCAGGTTTGGCTCCGAACGGGGCCGCTATCCAGCCATCTCTACGTTGGCGCCCGCAATTCGCTTTGGAGCCAGCCCGTTGTTTCCCGAGATTTCATCGGATCGTCCGCAGGTTCGAACACGCGAGAGTAGCCGCAAGCTGGGCATTCGAACGTTCGAATGTTGAAACCGAACGAACTGGGCGCGATCCGCGCCCGCATCGTCGTCGCTTTGCACTTCGGACATGGTGGTCTGTAGTACGTGCCCATGATGTCGACCCTCCAACATCAGGCGGGAGCACAACACTCTCAGTCACCGATAGGTGCCGTTATGGGGCCGGTGATGCGGATAACTTTTTCACGTCCTGTCCCGACAGACTGGTCAATACAGAACACCTTTCAGAAAAATTAACGAAGGTAAATTACGCGTTAATGCGAAGATTTGGATTCGTCCTGCCCGGTGCCCTTGACGGTGGCGGACTGATCGAAAGCTTCCTCGGCCGTCGGCGCTGGCTTTGACAGGAGGCTCAACCAGCCCTGAGCCACACGAGGACACCCCAGGAACACTGCCAAAACCACCCTAGCGCCGGCTCGGCCTCGTCGTCTGCCGGCTTCCGAACGCCGGCAATGGTCTGCTTTGGTCCTTGATGAGCCCCTGATGGCCTATTTCGATCCTGGGAGTGGCCCGATCCCGTTTATGAGCAATTTGCACACTTTCTTCGGAACGATGGTGTCGCCCCCGCGTGTACCCTCGCGCTCGTATTGCGGCGCCCCCAAGGGTTCCAAGTGGAAAATCAAATAGTCGTTCTGGTCGTTGAAGACGATCAGCTTGTTCAGGGCCTCGTCGAGGAGAGCCTCAGCGATGGCGGATTTGAGCCCGTGATAGCTCCGACCGGCGAAGATGCCGTGGCGTTGCTTGATAGTTCCGAAGGAAAGTTCCGCGCGCTGGTTACGGACATCAATCTAGGGCCGGACAAGTTTGACGGCTGGCACGTCGCACGACACGCTAGAGAAATCGACCCTCACTTTCCCGTCGTTTACATGAGCGGAAAAGACGCCGACGATTGGGCATCCAAAGGCGTCCCTAACAGCGTCATGTTGGCGAAGCCGTTCGCACCAGCGCAGCTTGTCACTGCCGTTTCTCAACTTCTCAATGCGAAGCCGCCATCCGAATAAGGCCGCCTCCTCGAGTTTGAGGGGGGTGCTGCTGTGCACGTTGGTTCGCTACGCGGTGGGCTACCCAGGCGAAATCTCGCGACGAGTCTGGAAGCTGATATGCGTATCAAGCAATTGATTTCGGTGGTGAGCGCGGTGGGGCTCGAACCCACGACCCCGTGATTAAAAGTCACGTGCTCTACCGGCTGAGCTACGCGCTCGCTCCATCGGGCTGATCTCCGGCGGATCGTACCCGGCCGCTGTGTAGGGGGCAGGGTCCCTCCGGTCAATAGTTGCAAAGCGCCGCCCTGTGCATCGGCGCCTGCGAAATTTTCCGCCAGCGCAGGCCGTTACCGCGGTTTCCTCGCGCCGGACGCAACCTTGCGTCCACCCCTCAACCCACCTCGCGGTGAACCTCCGACGGCACCGGTTGCGGCGGGCGCGCTACATTCGGCAGCGCCACCGGGCGAAGCCCGATCAATTCGGCCGTCCGTATCGCCGTCGAGCGCCAGAACTCGAACGAGTTGATGCGCGACTGCTCCAGGATAGCGATCGCCACCGCCGCCAGGAACGGCAGGCTTTCCAGCACCAGCACAAAAGCGAAGATGTAGATTTCGCGGATCTGCTTGGTGCCGTTGGTGACGACCAGCACGGCGGCGCCGACCAGCAAGAGCACGCCGATCACGGCCTCCCAGAACGCCTGGAACTCGATCGACATCCGCGACAGCCCGCCCTTGGAGGTGCGTGCAAACGGCAGATGCTCGGTGATCAGGCCCTGCGCAACCGCGCGCGACACCGTCCATTGCACGCTCATCGCCGCGATCATGGCGGTCAGCATCTGGATCCATTTCACGGCGACGCGCAGGCGATACATCGCCACGAAGTGGATCAGCGACACGAAGAAGGACATGATGATCGGCAGCGTCAAAATCCGGTCGGGAATGGCGATGTCGGCGAACGCGACGATCGGGACCCAGATCAGGTTGAGGATCGCGACCAGCACGCCGAGGCTTTCGGCGCCAAGCCAGTTCAGCCAGCCCAGCGAAAACTCGCGCTTCTGGACGCGCGTCAGCCGGCTTGCGCCGGGCAGGAAGCGCCGCCAGTGCTTCTTCACGATCTGGAAGCCGCCATAGGCCCAGCGATGGCGTTGTTTCTTGAACGCCTCATAGGTGTCCGGCAGCAGGCCGCGGCCATAGCGGTGATTGGTGTAGTGGGTGAGCCAGCCCTGTTCGATGATGGCTAAGCCCAGGTCTGTGTCCTCGCAGATAGTGTCGCCGGCCCAGCCGCCCGCCATGTCCATCGCCGCGCGGCGCATCAGGCACATCGTGCCGTGCACGATGATGGCGTTCTCCTCGTTGCGCTGGACCATGCCGATGTCGAAGAACCCGGCATATTCGCCGTTCATCATGTAATGCATCAGGGAGCGGTTCTCGTCGCGATGGTCCTGCGGCGCCTGCACGAGGCCAACGCGGGGATCGGCGAACACGGGCACGAGGTCCTTCAGCCAATCCGAATCGACGCAATAATCGGCATCGATGACGCCGATGATCTCGGCATCGACAGCGGTGCGGTCCATGGCGATGCGCAGCGCGCCGGCCTTGAAGCCGGAAACCTTCTCGGCGTTGATGAACTTGAAGCGCTCGCCGAGCTCGCGGCAGTGATCCTGGATCGGCTGCCAGAACGCAGGGTCCGGCGTGTTGTTGATGATCACCACGCATTCGAAATTCGGATAGTCGAGCCGCGACACCGCATCGAGCGTGGCCTTGAGCATCTCCGGCGGCTCGAAATAGGCGGGCACGTGGATCGACACTTTGGGGAAGGTGAGGTCCGCGCCCATGGTGGCGGGCGCCACCATCGTGGGCTTCCTGATCAGCCGGTGCGGCCCGCGGCCGAACGCCACCGCCGCGATCTCCTCGATCCGCGCCATCGCGATGAGGACGAGAGGCACAAGGAGGATCAAGCCGAGCGTCAGCGCGAACGCCGAGCCGAAGATGAAATAGTGCCCGTTCCAGAAGGCAAACACGGTCGCGGCCCAGGCGCCGACGCCGTTGGCGGCCGCCGACAGCAGCAGCGCCTGCAGGATGGTCGGCTCCACCAGCGCGAGAATCGGCAGCGACATCAGGACGCCGACCAGAAGCGCAATGACGGCGAGCTTCCAGTAGTCCGGATTGACGATGGGGCCTACCCACGAAAACTTCGGGTCGCCATCGGCCTTGAGGACTCCCCAATACGGACCGACGCCGCCTTCGAAGTACTTCCAGGGCCGATCCAGTCCTTCGACGATGTTGTATTCCATACCGAGGGCTTCGGCGCGGGCAACGAAATTCCGCAGCACGGAGGCCTGCTGGAACATTCCGGGATCGGCATTGATCAGATTATAGCCCGCGCTCGGCCAGCCGAACTCGGCGATTACGATGCGCTTGCCCGGGAATTTCTCGCGCAATAGGCCGTAGAGATAGACCGCCTGGTCGACCGCCTGCTTGTCCGAGAAGTTTTCCCAGTAGGGCAGCACGTGCGCGCCGATGAAATCGACGGCGGAGCCGAGCTGGGGATGATCGCGCCAGATGCCCCAGATTTCGCCGGTCGTGACGGGAACGTTGACGTATTTCTTGACGCGCTGGATTACCCTGATCAGACGGTAGACGTTGTTTTCGGCAATCGCCCACTTCACCGCTTCGGCGCGCTTCTCTTCCGGTTGCGCGCTGGCATCCCGAACGCGCTGATCCTCTTCGTCGACGATCCGCAAGACTTCACGCTCAACTTCGGCCGAATCCATCTGCTCGCGCTGTTCGCGGCGGACCCGTTCCGCGTCGGACGGATCAGGCAAGGGCAACACCCAGAGGTTCTCGATCGGGATTCGCTCGGCGCGGAAGATCGTTTCGTTGCCGATGACGATGCCGATGACATTGCTGTTCTTGCGGGCGAGATTGATGGCGGCTTTGAGTTCGCGGTCGTTGCGGTCGGCGTTGGTATCGATCCAGACGCCGAGCGTAACCTTCAGTCCGAATTCGGCGGCGATCGGAGGCACCAGTTCAGCGCCCTCGGTCGAGGAATACAGGCGGACCGCGCGCGCCAGCGTGGAGAGTTTCTTCAGGTCGGTGCGGACTCTCTCGATGTCGGCGGGGTCGGGAGGATCGGCGACGATATGGCCGCGCTCAAAGGGCGCGTAGGAGACACTCGGCAAAATGCCGCTAAAATCCGGGGCGGGCTGCTTCTCCTGGAGCACGCCCCAGATCGCCGCATGGACAGCACTGACAAACAAGAGAACGGCGACGATGGCGCGCATCGCGAACAGAACCTGACGGGACGTGATTGGCGAATGCGAACCTGTCCCCAAGGTTCGACCGACATGACGGCAAGCCCAAGGATAAGCCTGCCACGCCATTTCACAACTGGTATGACGCGATGGCGGTTCTAGGGCTGCCAACCTTGCTGGCAGCTGAACGAATTGACGGTTCCGAGATGAAGGCTCGGTCTATTTTGCCGCAGGCGAGGGCGCTGCTGCCGGGGCGGGCGATGGCGAAGTGGCCGGCTGGAGCGCCGAGCCGGAAGTGGCTGGTGGGGCGGCTGGGGCCGCGGCGGCCGCCGTCGGCGGCTGGGCGCCCGGATTGATCCAGCAGGCGTGGATCCGGTCAGTCACACCGCTTTTCGGAACTTTGTCATCGATCAGGGCACCGAAGCGGGTCAGACAGCGGAACGCGGCCTGGATATGACCGCCGGGGCAGCCGAAGCGGTCATAGAGATCGAGGTGCCGAAAGGCGGTGTCGAGATCGTCGCGGTACATCAGCAGGACCACACGCCGGCCAAGCCAGACGCATTCGGGGTTTCCGGCAGGTCCGTTGATAGCTTGGGCGGCCTCGTTGAATTCGTCCGTCTTGCGCTGGTTGTCCCTGGCCACATCGCTGGTTGAGGGCGGCTTGGCCTGCTGGTCGTTGGCGTGGTTCTCGCCGCTCTGGGCCAAAGCGCCACCCGATGCGAGCAGGAGGACAGTAACGGGAACAGCAAGATGCCGGAGAAACCTGAACCTCAACTGAAACACCCGCCGACGCATAAATTCCCCGAAATTCTAAGGCCACCTGACGCCCCGCCGCCCTTGACCGCTTGATGGCGGTCAAATGGGTCCCCAATGCGGCGAACACGGTTAGCTCGATTTGATGACGCCAATTTCGGATTTTGTCCAGCAAAGTCACAACATTATCGCGACGTGGTAAAATCCCGATGGGGTACGCCGCACTTGGCAGATGTCGCCCGAGAGGCTAATCGACGGTCCCGTTTGACGAGGGGTGGAACCGATTTCCTTACGTACGCCACTGGCGCTTCTGCTCATTTCGCTTGGTGCAATTGCTGCCGTGTGGTGGTGGCTGGCGACGCCGATCACCTTGGCGCACGCGCCAATCGACCCCAAGGCGAAGCTGCTCTGCGTGTCCTACGCACCGTTCCGCGGCGCGCAGACGCCGCTTGACCCGGCCACGCATATTTCGGCCGACCAGATCGCCCAGGACCTGGCGCAGCTCGCCAGGATCTCCGACTGCGTGCGCACCTACTCGATCGAGAACGGCCTCGACCAGGTGCCGGCGCTCGCCGCGCGGGCGGGGCTGAAGGTGATGCAGGGCATCTGGCTCGGCAGCGACCGCTTGAAGAACGCCGCCCAGATTTCAACCGCCGTCCGTCTCGCCAAGGATTATCCCGGCGTCATCACCTCGCTGGTGGTCGGCAACGAAGTGCTGTTGCGCGGCGAGATGACGACCACCGATCTTGCCGCGATCATCCGCGGCGTGAAGGCGCAGGTTTCCGTTCCCGTCACCTATGCCGATGTCTGGGAATACTGGCTGCGCTACCGCGAGATCTACGAGGTGGTCGACTTCGTCACCATCCACATCCTGCCTTACTGGGAGGACTTCCCGATCCGCGCCAAGTTCGCGGCGACCCACGTCAACCTGATCCGGCAGCGCATGGCGGTGACATTTCCCGGCAAGGAAATCCTGATCGGCGAGACCGGCTGGCCGAGCCAGGGCCGGATGCGTGAAGGCGCGCTGCCCTCGCGCACCAATCAGGCCCGTGTGGTTTCCGAGATTCTGCAGATAGCCAGGCAGGAGAATTTTCGGGTCAACCTGATCGAGGCCTACGATCAACCCTGGAAGCGGCAGCTTGAGGGCACCGTCGGTGGTTTCTGGGGCCTGTTCAATTCCGAACGACGCGAGTTGAAATATCCGCCCGGTGAATCCATCAGCAATTTTCCGTTCTGGAAATGGCAGATGGGCGGCGGCCTCCTGCTCAGCCTGATCGTGTTCGTCTCGGCCTGGGCCACTACGCGGCGCAGGCCGTGGACGCCGCCTCTCGCGTCATGGATCGCCGTCGGATTGACCGCAACCAGCGCCGGCTGCCTCGTCGGCATCGCGACCGACAAGATGTTCTTCGAAAGCTACGGCATCGGCGGCTGGCTGCAATGGGGCGCGCTGCTGGCCGCCGCCATCGTTGCCTCGATCTTCGGCGCCAACGCCATCATTTCGGGGCGCACGCTCCCGACCTTCCTCGATCTGTTTGGGCCGCGCGGCGAGGGCGAACGGCCGGCAGCATCGATGCGATTGCTCGGGCTTTCGCTGGTCGTGACCGCCGTGATCGCAAGCGAGACTGCGCTCGGCTTCGTGTTCGACCCGCGCTACAAGGATTTCCCCTACGCCAGCCTGACCATGGCGGTCGTGCCATTCGCGGGGCTGTTGTTGAACCGGCCGCAGGTGGGACGACGCCCGATCGCCGAAGCGGTCTTTGCAGGCTTGCTCACGGTGGCCGCGGCCTATGTCGGTTACAACGAGGGACCTGACAACTGGCAGTCGCTATGGACCTGCGCCGCCTGGTTTTCCTTCGCGATTACGCTGTGGCAGGCGCGGGCCGCGCAAAGCCCAAAATAAGCAGCCCGAAGGCGATCCCCGACAGCGCAACGTTGTAGAGCACGATGCCGAGGCAGGCGGCGATCAGCGCGCCCGTGATCAGCACGATCGACGGGCGGATGAAATGCAACGCGGCGATGACCAGCGCAGTGATACCGAACACCGAGTTCTTGAACAGCACGGTTGCGAGCGCGCGCGCCTTGCAGACCAGCGTCTGCAGGCCGGCGTCGCAGGCCAGCGCCACGGTAGAGAGTTCGACCCCGAGATAGCGCAGGTAGAGTGCGTAGCCCAAGGTGACGAAACCGACCACGAGCAGGAATTGCACCTGATAGGGGGTCAGCCGGAAGGGAGTCTTTTTCATGCGCGGACTATGCCTGCCGGCTACGGCTCGGACAAGCGCCGACACGATCACTCAGACGACTTGAGAAACCGGTTCCAAGCCTCTGGGACGTCTCAAGGTTTCTTGCTGCTGAACCAGGAGGAGATGGTCGATTTCGGCTCCTCCTTCGGGGTGGGCTCGTCCTTGCCGTGCTTCAGCCAGCTTCGCTTGCCGGAGGCCGGCCTCAGCGCGGGCGGCTCCGAGTCAGCGCCAGGCTGAGGCTGTGCCTCACCGGAGGCCATGGTGAGCCGTTGGCCGTCGAACACAGTGGTCTCGCAGCCGCGCTTGACCGTAACGAGCGCGGCACAGATTTTTGCCGCGGTGGCGGCATCCTGCAGCGGACCGGCGGCAAGGCGAAGTTGCATGCCGCGTCCGGTCTTGCTCTCGCGCACCTTGACGATCGGGACGAGCGCCTTCAGCGCGGCATTCGAGGCCACGACGCCGCTCCATAGCGCGCGCAAGCCCCCGACCGAATTGGCGCTACCGAGATCGACGGCGAACTCTGTGCGCTGCACGGCGGTCTTGGGCTCGTCGGCCCCTTCGTCATTCGCCTCAACAGCCGGGATGGCGGCAAGCGTTTCTGGTTTGGGCGAGGTCGCGAGTGCGGCGCTGGCAGCGGGAGCTGCCACTGCGGCCGGCGGCTTGGGCGGCTCAATCAGCTTCGGTGCCGCCGGGTCGGGCGGTCCCATCATCGATTTGGTCACCGCAGGTGCTGGCAGAGGTTGCGAGGTCGCCGGTGGCGCGGGAGCCGAAACTGTCGACGTCACCGCCACCTGCGGTTCGCCCTTGGCGGTTTCCGCGCGCTTTTCGGCTGGTGCGGCTAAAGCTGCGCTCGCCGCAGGTGCGGTCGCAACCGGGCCGACCGGGGGGGCGGGTTGCGCCGGCGGATTTGGTTGAGACGCCTGCGCATCTGGCGCCACGACCGGTTTCGATGCGGCCGCCGACTGCTTCGCAATCGCGCCGGTCACGAACTCCAGCCCTTGCTCCAGCACGGTGACCCGCGAATAGAGCCGGTCGCGGTCGCCGTTCAGCGTATCGACCGCGGAGGCGAGCTTGCGCGTCTCGACCTGACCCTCGCGTGCCAGTTGCCTGATCTGCTGCGCCTGGCGGGCGAAATCGTCGGCTGCGATCTGCTCGCGCCGCAAGCCCAACGCGCTCTGGTTGGCATAAACGGCAAGCACGACGGCGCCGATCGTAACCACGCCCCACGAGCCGATCCGCCACAGCGCGCGGCGGTCGAACTCGTTCTCCTCGGCAAACAATCCGGCCAGCAGGCCTTCGGTGTTGTCAGCGTCGAGAAGCCCGGCCGGTTGGGCGGATTTCTTTGCCACGTTGGCTGATGAGTCCCTGTAACATTAACGAATCACAGGGGAACATTATCAGGAATTGGGCCTCCGGCTTGAATCCGGGCATTTCCGGGCACGGGAAAACGCTTTAAGACGGCGCGAAAATGAAGTTCCGCGCTGCAACTTTGGGAGTCGAATGACCGCACGATCGAGCCTGACAATCGTGCTCGCGGCCGGCGAGGGTACGCGGATGCGCTCCAGCCTGCCGAAGGTGCTGCATCCGGTGGCCGGAGAGCCGTTGCTCGCGCATGTGCTGCATGCCGCGCCTTCGGGCGTGGATGCGCGGCTTGCCGTGGTTGTCGGCCCCGACCACAAGGCGGTCGCCGACGAAGTCCGCCGCATCCGCCCCGACGCCAAGACCTTTGTCCAGCGCGAGCGGCTCGGCACCGCGCATGCGGTGCTGGCGGCGCGCGAGGCGATTGCCCGCGGCGCCGACGATCTGATGGTGGTCTTTGGCGATACGCCGCTGATTTCGGCGGAGACGTTTGCGCGGATGCGCGAGCCCCTCGCCAAGGGCGCAGCGCTCACGGTGCTCGGTTTCCGCGCCGCCGATCCC
This sequence comes from uncultured Alphaproteobacteria bacterium, assembly GCA_963791665.1. GTDB lineage: Bacteria > Pseudomonadota > Alphaproteobacteria > Rhizobiales > Xanthobacteraceae > Bradyrhizobium. The sequence continues at coordinate 50,938 of CAWBTH010000002.1, forward strand.
ACCGGCTATGGCCGTCTCCTGATGGATGGCAATCGCCTGGTCGCGATCCGCGAGCATGCCGATGCCAGCGCCGAGGAGCGCAAGATCACGCTTTGCAATGCCGGCGTAATGGCGTTCGACGGCCGCGCTGCGCTGAAAATTCTCGATCGGATCGGTAACGCCAACAGCAAGGGCGAATATTATCTGGTCGATGCCGTCGCAATTGTCAGGGATATGGGACTGGAGGCCGTCGTGATCGAAACGAGCGAGGACGAAGTGCGTGGCATCAACACCAAGGCGCAACTCGCCGAAGCCGAAGCCGTGATGCAGGCGCGGCTGCGCAAGCAAGCGATGGAGGCCGGCGTGACGCTGATCGCGCCGGAGACGGTCTATCTCGCGGCCGACACCAAATTCGGCAAGGACGTGACCATCGAGCCCTTCGTGGTGATCGGTCCGGGCGTCTCGATCGCCGACGGCGCGGTGATTCATTCATTCTCGCACATCGTGCAGGCCACGATCGGCAAGAACACCTCCGTCGGTCCCTATGCGCGGCTGCGGCCGGGCACCTCGCTTGGCGACGGCGCGCGCATCGGCAACTTTGTGGAGACCAAAGCGGCGATCCTCGAAGCCGGCGTCAAGGTCAACCATCTCTCCTACATCGGCGATGCCGAGGTCGGCGCCAATTCCAACATCGGCGCCGGCACCATCACCTGCAATTACGACGGCTTCTCCAAGCACAAGACCACGATCGGCAAGGGCGCCTTCGTCGGCACCAATTCCTCGCTGGTCGCGCCGGTGAAGATCGGCGCCGGCGCCTATATCGGCTCGGGCTCGGTGATCACGCGGGACGTGCCCGACGATGCGATGGCGGTCGAGCGCTCGCCGCAAAGCGTGCGCGAGGGCGGGGCGGCGCGCTACCGCGAGATCAAGACAAAGGGCAAGAAGCCGAAGGACTGAAGATCGATCCTCGATGGCGGACACGTCTTGATGAAGAAAATCGGGTTTCTCTCGTTCGGTCATTGGACAGCATCGCCGCAATCGCAGACGCGCTCGGCCGCGGATACCCTCCTGCAATCGATCGAGCTGGCTGTCGCGGCGGAGCAACTGGGCGCGGACGGCGCCTATTTCCGGGTGCATCACTTTGCCCGCCAGCTGGCTTCGCCATTTCCGCTGCTTGCGGCGGTGGGCGCGAAGACCAGCCGCATCGAGATCGGCACCGCGGTCATCGACATGCGCTACGAGAACCCGCTCTACATGATCGAGGATGCCGGCGCGGCCGATCTGATCGCGGGCGGGCGGCTCCAGCTTGGCATCAGCAGGGGGTCGCCGGAACAAGTGATCGATGGTTGGCGCTACTTCGGCTATCGGCCGGCTGAAGGCCAGAGCGACGCCGACATGGGGCGGCATCACGCGGAAGTCTTCCTCGACCTGTTGCGCGGCCAGGGTTTTGCGCAGCCAAATCCGCGGCCGATGTTTCCGAACCCGCCGGGTTTGCTTCGCCTCGAGCCGCTCTCCGAGGGTTTGCGCGAGCGCATCTGGTGGGGCGCCGGCTCGAATGCGACCGCCGTCTGGGCCGCCAAAATCGGCATGAACCTGCAGAGTTCGACGCTCAAGAACGACGAGACCGGCGAACCCTTCCACGTGCAGCAGGCCGCCCAGATCCGGGCCTTCCGTGCCGCTTGGAAAGAGGCCGGTCATGCGCGGGAGCCGCGTGTCTCGGTCAGCCGCAGCATCTTCGCATTGGTCGACGATCGCGACCGCGCGTATTTCGGGCACGAACGGGAAGGTGAGGATCAGATCGGATTCATCGATCCAAAGACGCGCGCGATCTTCGGCCGCAGCTATGCGGCGGAGCCGGACGTGCTGGTCGAGCAACTTAAGGCAGATGAAGCGATCGCCGAGGCCGATACGCTGCTACTGACCGTCCCCAATCAGCTCGGCGTCGACTACAACGCGCATGTGATCGAGGCGATTCTCACTCATGTCGCACCCGCCCTGGGGTGGCGCTGAGCCAATCGCAAGCTAGCGCGCCGACGCGTTCGCCGTTCGCACACGTTGCGACACACTCTGATCGGCGCGTGCAACGGCCGTGTTCCGCGACCGTGAGGCAGCCGCGTGGCGACTGCGTCCGCCCGCGTGGCGACTGACATATTCGCTGCCGTCGATCGGTCCGACATGCGGGGGATCGCGGTCGTGATAGGGCCGACCGACGCCGTAGTCCTTGCCGTGCTTGTCGACCCAGTTCCACAGCGTCTCGCTCGAGGCCTGCCGCAGCGCGCGCGTCGCGCCGTTGACGCTGACGATATCGGCGGCAAGCCCGTGGCCGTAGCCGCCGCGCAAGCTGCCGCCATGGAAGGAACGGTCGTCGGCGGCCTTCAGCCCGCTTGCGATCGACTGGCGATAATTGTCGCGGAAGGCGCTGGTGATGCCGGGCGACAGGCCGGCCTGTTCCGCGGCGAGCAGCAAGCGGAACAGTCGCAGCTTGAATTCGCGATCCATGCCGCCGATCACATAGTCGGTGATGGTCATGCCGGCATGGTCGGCGGCCTTCGGATCCTTCCAGCCAAAATCCTCGTCGACCACCTGCGTCACGGTCCGCGTGACCGTCACCGTCTTGCCCTTCCGCTTGACCGTCACCTCGCGCCTGGTCTTCTCCTTGACCGTATCTTCCTTGCGCGTGCGCTCGTAGAGCGCCCACAGATAGCGGTCGGCGCAGCATCGATGACGTAGCACTCGTCGAGGATTTCGGCCGTGCCGACAATTTGTTTGCCGGCGTTGGCGGCCTCGCCGGCGCTCGCCTCTCCGGCCTGCTCGGGCGTCGTTGCCGGCGAAATCGTTTCCGCCGGATCGCCCAGAGAGGCCGTGACGATCGGCTTCGATTCCGGCTCCGGCTCACGTGCCGACGGCGCGGGCTCGCTTGCAGCTTCCATGACCGGCGCAATCGACGCGCTCGGATCGGCGCTCGCCACCACGAACGGCCTGGCGGGTGGTTCGGCTGCGACCGGCCTGGAGTCGGCGGCTGCGATCGCAACCAGCGCGTTGGCCGTCTGGGCGAAATCGAGGTCGGCGGCCGTCGCAATCTGCGATTTGTCGGCGGCGACGTGTGGTGGCCTGTCGGCGAATTTGACGTCGGCGGTCAGCGAGGGCGCGACGCGGTTGACGATCGGCGCAACCTTGTTGGTGCCGGTGCTGGCGAAGCCCAGCGCGACGAGCACTGCAAGGACCGACGCAGGCAACGCAATCTCACGGCACCAAGGCGCGATCGCTGCCCAACGCGGGTTCATGCTCACCGTCCCCAATCGACCCAACTATTTTTTAAAGCGATTGCGCCTCAAACGCAACGCGCCGCCCCGGGCAAGCTGTGCAATTAGGTCCTGAAAATATGGCTGATACTGACGGCCATTCACACAATTCGGCCACAATTACCGGACGGCGTCCGCCCAAATCAACGCTTCTGGTACGGGTGGAAGATGTAGTCCTTCGCCTTCACCGCCGTGTGGCAGGCGTTGCCGCAGTCCGAAGGGCTGGCATCGGCCGCGAATGTGTCGGATGCGGCGTCGTAGTTGAACAGCGCATATCCCCATCCGCCGCTCTTCGGAAAACGCTTGCTGTCCTTTTCCATGACGAAGGCCTGGCTGAAGACGTCGGGCACATCGACGGCGAACGGCGCCTCCGTGCTCTTCTTCGGCTTCCACTGCAGCTTGGCGATCCTCGCGCCGTCCGGGAATGTCTGGCCATTGACGGGTACGCCGGCCTTGAACGCTTCGATCATGGCCGGGTTGGCGACGATCACTTTCAGCACCTCGTCGGTGCGGGCGGAGGAGACCACCGACCAGTCCTCGTATCCCCTGAAATCGGCGAAGGCGACGCCATCAGGCGTTTTCAGCGTGTATTTGTCCTGTTTGGTTTGCGCGTAGATAGCCGTGCCGCCGAATATGGCGAGCACCAGCGCGCATACCACGATCGAGAGTTTTGCTTGGCGGCGCATGATGGGAGTCCTTCAAAAAGGTGGCAAACCATTATGCACAGCGCTGGAATGAAATCTTTCGATTTGTCACGATGTTGTGGAGATCGATCGCATTTTAAAAAGCCATCGGCTCCCATCAAATTCGTGGTCGGACGCCGGCGCGCCGCGAGCAAGCGTGATGCATCTCTCGCTCGCGGGGGCTGACCGTCAGTCGACTTCGACGGCGACCACGCCGGCGCCCATCATCCCGAGCGCGCGTGCGGCACTTAAGGAGACATCGATGATCCTGCCGCGCACGAACGGCCCGCGATCATTGACGACGCACTGGATGGAGCGTCCCGCTCGCGTCCTCACAGTGAGAACGCTGCCCATCGGCTTGGTGCGGTGGGCGCAGGTCATGCCGTGGCCACGGCCGCCATAATAGGAGGCGAGACCAGACTGAGCGTGAGCGGAGGAGAGGGCGAGGAGGGAAACCGCGAGGACAGTCAGGGAGGCTTGCTTCATTCATTATTCCCGGTTGCAGCCCCGCGCGGACACGAGTGGCGCATTCAGGCTCCGAGATGACGCGAATGAGGAGGTTTGTTGGAATGGGAACCGCGCGGCTCCGATCGATCACGAAGGCGGGCTTGCGGGATTCATTTTTGAAGCACGATACTGAAGCGGAAAGATCGTGGAAGCGCCCACGCGGCGGGCGTTTCTGCTGTTCTGGCACTGCCTCGCGAATCGGCAGAATCGTTAAGCTTGAGGCTTAACCACTGTCGCAATCGGCAATAATTCTTGAGTACCTTCTGCGTTAAGATTTCCGGTAGGGAACGCATGGGCGTTCGACCATACCGGTTCGAATTGGGGTTTGATCCGCATGTGCGGCATTGTCGGCATTCTGGGGCGCGCTCCCGTCGCGGAGCAACTGGTCGATTCCCTCAAACGGCTGGAATATCGCGGCTACAATTCCGCAGGCGTCGCGACGCTGGAGGGCAAAAAGCTCGAGCGTCGGCGCGCCGAGGGTAAGCTGAAGAATCTCGAGAAGCGGCTGTACGATTCCCCGCTCAACGGCCACACCGGCATCGGGCACACCCGCTGGGCCACCCACGGCAAGCCGACCGAGAATAACGCACATCCGCATGCGACCGAACGCGTCGCCGTGGTTCATAACGGCATCATCGAGAATTTCCGCGAGCTGCGCGAAAAACTCGAGAAGAAGGGCACGGTCTTCAAGACGCAGACCGACACCGAGATCGTGCTGCACCTGGTCGACACCATGCTGCAGAAGGGCCTCAAGCCGGTCGAGGCGGTGAGGGCGGCGCTGTCGGAACTGCGCGGCGCCTTCGCACTCGGCTTCATCTTCACCGGCGAAGACGATCTGATGATCGGGGCGCGCAATGGGCCGCCGCTCGCGGTCGGTCATGGCGACGGCGAGATGTATCTGGGGTCGGATGCGATTGCGCTCGCGCCATTCACCGACACGATCAGCTATCTCGAAGATGGCGACTGGGTCGTGCTGACCCGGAAGGGCGCGACGATCTACGACAAGACCAATGCGATCGTGCGGCGCGACGCCGTCAAGCATATCGGCTCGTCTTCCCTGGTCGACAAGGCGAATTACCGCCACTTCATGGCCAAGGAGATCCACGAACAGCCGGAAGTGGTGGGCCACACGCTGGCGCGCTATGTCGACATGGCAACCGAGCGCGTCGCGCTGCCGGCCAAGCTGCCGTTCGACTTCAAGGATATCCAGCGCATCTCGATCACCGCCTGTGGCACCGCGAGCTATGCCGGCTTCGTCGCCAAATACTGGATCGAGCGGCTGTCGCGAATCCCGGTCGAGCTCGATGTCGCCTCCGAATTCCGTTACCGCGAGGCGCCCTTGCGCAAAGGGGATCTCGCGATCTTCATCTCGCAATCCGGCGAGACCGCCGACACGCTGGCCGCCCTTCGCTACGCCAAGGCCCAGGGCGCGCATACGCTGTCCGTCGTCAACGTTCAGACGTCGACGATCGCGCGCGAGAGCGAGACCGTGATTCCGACGCTGGCCGGTCCCGAGATCGGCGTCGCCTCCACCAAGGCGTTCACCTGTCAGCTGATGGTGCTGGCGGCGCTCGCGGTCGCGGCCGGCAAGGCCCGCGGCGAGTTGTCCGACGAGGACGAAACCAAGCTGGTGCACGGGCTGATCGAGATTCCCCGCCTGATGTCGGCGGCGTTGTCGACCGAAGTGCAGATCGAGAAGCTGGCCCGCGATATCGCCAAATCCCGCGACGTGCTCTATCTCGGCCGCGGCACGTCCTATCCGCTGGCGCTGGAAGGCGCGCTCAAGCTGAAGGAAATCTCCTACATCCACGCCGAGGGCTATGCCGCCGGCGAGCTCAAGCACGGGCCTATTGCCTTGATCGATGAAAATATGCCGGTCGTGGTGATCGCGCCTTACGACAAGGTGTTCGAGAAGACCGTCTCCAACATGCAGGAGGTCGCGGCGCGCGGCGGCAAGATCATCCTGATGACGGACGCCAAGGGCGCGGCGGAAGCCACCGTGGACTCGCTGGAGACGATCATCCTGCCGGACATGGGCGCGATGTTCGCGCCGATGGTCTACGCCATTCCCGTGCAGCTTCTGGCCTATCACACCGCCGTCATCATGGGGACCGACGTCGACCAGCCGCGCAATCTCGCGAAGTCGGTGACGGTGGAATAGGGACGCCGGAAGCAGGGTTAGTGGCTGGGATGACGGGCCGCTCGCGCCCTTCAAAAATCTGCTAGAAGACCTAGCTGAGAAACCTATCCCGGCCAGGAACCCGCATGAGCGCCGACACCACGCCAAATCCGCCCGAGCAGGCTTCGCCGCCGGCGGAAACGCATACCGGCGTGATGGGCAGGCTGCGGAACTATTTCCTGACTGGCCTGGTCGTTGCCGGCCCCGTCGCGATCACGCTTTGGCTGACCTGGTGGTTCGTGACCTGGGTCGACGGCCTGGTGCGGCCCTTCGTGCCGATCGCCTACCGGCCGGAAACCTATTTGCCGTTCGGCCTGCCGGGCTCGGGACTGATCGTCGCGGTGGTGGCGCTGACCTTGCTCGGCTTTCTCACCGCCAACCTGATCGGGCGTTCGCTTGTCGATCTCGGCGAGCGCGTCCTGGGGCGCATTCCCGCGGTGCGTGCGATCTATCGCGCGATGAAGCAGGTGTTCGAGACCCTGTTCTCGGGCCAGGGCTCGAGCTTCCGCCGCGTCGGCCTCGTCGAGTTTCCCTCGCCCGGCATGTGGTCGATCGTGCTGATCTCGCAGCCGCCGAGCACCGACCTCGCGCAGAGCCTGCCGGGGCAGGAAGACCACATCTCGGTGTTCCTGCCTTGCGCGCCAAACCCGACCACCGGCTTTTTCTTCTACGTGCAAAAAAGCAAGATTATCGAAGTCGACATGAGCGCCGAGGATGCGGCGACCCTGATCATGTCCTGCGGCGTGGTGCAGCCCGGCACCGACCAGCAGAAGAAGGTCGCAGGCCTCGCGGGCATGGCGAACGCGGCGCGGATCGCCAACGCGTCGACCTTGCAGCCCGAACCCGCGAAGGTGGAGTGAGGCGATCGTGGGTTCTGCATATCGTCATTGCGAGGAGCGAAGCGACGAAGCAATCCATATCGCCGCAAGTGGATGGATGGATTGCTTCGCTTCGCTCGCAATGACGGTTCTTTATCCCGCCCCGATCAGCGGAATCGCCTCGTCGCGCTCGAACAGATAGAGCAGGCAGCGCAGTGCCTCGCCGCGCGCGCCCTTCAGTTTCGGATTGTCCTTCATGATACGCAAGGCTTCGTCCCGCGCCTGGGCAATCAATTGTCCATGCACGTCGGAGCGCGCGATGCGATAGCCGGGCAGGCCGCTTTGACGCACGCCGAGCACGTCGCCTTCGCCCCGCAGCCGCAAATCCTCCTCCGCGATCCGAAAGCCATCGGTGGTTTCGCGGATCACCTTCAGTCGCGCCTTCGACATTTCATTCAGCGGCTCGCGATAGAGCAGCAGGCAGGTCGAGGCCTCGCTGCCGCGGCCGATCCGGCCGCGCAATTGATGCAGCTGCGCCAAACCGAAGCGCTCGGCATTCTCGATCACCATGATGGACGCGGCCGGCACATCGACGCCGACCTCGACCACGGTGGTTGCCACCAGCAGGCCGATTTCATGGCTTGCGAATTGCGCCATCACGGCGTCCTTTTCGGTGCCCTTCATCTGGCCGTGGACGAGACCGACCTTGCCGCCGAAGCGCTTTTGCAGGCTCTCGAAGCGTTGGGTGGCGTTGGTGAGATGATCGGTGCCTTCGGCTTCGGACTCCTCGACCAACGGGCAGATCCAGTAGACCAGCTTGCCCGCGGACAGCGCGCGGCCGACCGCATCGATGACGTCATCGATCCGGCTGTCGGGCACGGCGCGGGTATCGATCGGCTGGCGGCCGGCCGGTTTCTCCCGCAACTCGGAGATATCCATGTCGCCAAAGTAGGTAAGCACCAGCGTGCGCGGGATCGGCGTTGCGCTCAGCACCAGCACGTCGACGGCCTCGCCCTTGGAGGTCAGCGCAAGTCGCTCGCGCACGCCGAACCGATGCTGCTCGTCGACCACGGCCAGCGCCAGCGACTTGAAGACCACATCGTCCTGGATCAGCGCGTGGGTGCCGACCAGAAGGTCGATCTCGCCGGCTTCGAGTTGGGCGAGTAGTTCGCGGCGCTCCTTGCCTTTCTCGCGGCCGGTGAGGATGGCGGCGCGCAGGCCGGCGCGCTCGGCAAGCGGCGCGATGGTCTTGATGTGCTGGCGCGCGAGGATTTCGGTCGGCGCCATCAGCGCCGCCTGCTTGCCAACCTCAACCACCGCCGCCGCCGCAAGCAGCGCCACGACGGTCTTGCCGGAGCCGACATCGCCCTGCAGCAGCCGCAGCATCCGCACCGGTTGCTTCAGGTCGTCGGCAATCGCCGCGGCGGCCGCTCGCTGCGAGGCCGTGAGCGCATAAGGCAGCGCGTCGATGACTTTCCTGCGCAGATGGCCGTCGCCGGCATGGCGATTGCCGGCAGGCCGGCGCAATTGCGCGCGCACCAGCGCCAGCGCCAGTTGGCCGGCCAGCAGTTCGTCGAAGGCGAGCCGCGACCAGAACGGACCATCGGGCAGGATATCGGTCAGCTCGACCGGCTGATGCACGCGGGTCAGCGCTTCGGAGATCGGCGGGAAATGGCAGCGGCGGATCACCTCCGGGCTGATCCATTCGGGGAGTTGCGGCAGCTTCGCGAGCGCCTGCGCGATGGCGCGGCGAAGCGAGCCGAGTGCGAGCCCTTCGGTCAGGGGATAGACGGGATCGATGCCGGACAGCGCCGCGAACGCTTTCTCGTCCACCACGCGGTCGGGATGCACGATTTGCGGGATGCCGTCATACGTCTGCAACGTGCCGGAGACGTAGCGTTTGCTACCGACCGGAAGCAGCTTCGCGACATAGTCGGGCTGAGCGCGGAAATAGGTCAGGACGACGTCGCCGGTGTCGTCGCTGGCATAGACCAGATAAGGTGCGCGGCGATTGCGCGGCGGCGGCGGGCGATGCCGGTCGACGGTGACCTGCAGGGTCACCATCGTGCCCGGCGATGCATCGCGGATTTTCGGCCGCGCCCGGCGGTCGATCACCTGCGATGGCAGATGCATGAGAAGGTCGACCAGCCGCGGGGTCTCGTCGCGGCCGAGCAGATAGCGCAAGAGTTTGTCCTGCTTCGGCCCGACGCCGGCAAGGCTCGTGACCGGCGCGAACAGCGGATTGAGCAGAGCAGGGCGCATCCGAAAACCTAAGACCGTTTCCTGCCGTCATGCGCGGGTTTGGGCGAGACGTCCACGGTTTTTTCCTCACCCCGCGCACGATGCGACGTCGCGCGAAACGCGGCGCCCTTGAACTGCTTGACCGGGCCGCCGCGCTCGAGGCGATCGTGCGCCGCATGTGCCTCGTTTTGGGCGGTGATCGCCGCCAGTTGGTCTCGCAGCCTCAGCAACGCGGCGATCCGCTTCAGCGCCAGCGCCTTGTTGCGATGCTGCGAGCGTTCCTCCCGCGCCACGACGGACAGTCCGCTGGAGACGTGGACGGCACGCACCGCGCTCTCGGTCTTGTTCTGGTGCTGTCCGCCGGGACCGCCGGCGCGGAAGGCCTCGAAGCGGACATCCCCAACTGCGAATGCCTTCGGCGCATCCGGCAGCGGCGGCAGCTCGAACACACCGATGAACCAGTTCTTCCGCTTGTGGTGTGGCCGCAGCGGACTTTGTGCGATCCACTGAATGACACCGATCCATGAACGCGCAAAGCTTGCGGCGGCCTCGCCATGGATGACGACGATCGCCGAAGCCGGACCGCGCCCGTCCGGGTTGGGTCCTTGCAGGCAATCTGTTGCAAGACCGAGCGCGGCTGCTTCGGCGGTCAGGGCGGCCACGGTCTTCTGCACCGCGATCCGGCATTCCGCCGGACCGCGGCCGCTGGTAAGGAGAAGTCGGATCATCGGCGACCCTCCTTCCAGGATTTTTCGCGCCGGTCCCGATGGCTTGCGGCATCGGACTGCGCCTTCTTGAAGGTCACCAGCGGCCGAAACGTCGCGACCACCCGTGCCAGGCCGAACTCGACGAGATCGGCAATGACACGCTCGATGTTCTTGTAGGCCTCCGGCGCCTCCTCCGCGAGCAGGCCCTTGTCGCCGCAGACGATGATACCGCCATAGGGATTGCGTTCGAGACGCGCGACGTCCGACTTCTTGACCCGCACGCGGCCGTGCATGGAGGCGCGATCGTATTTACGGCCGGCGCCGTGCGCGAGCGAGGCGAGCGCTTCGGGTCGCGTCTCGACCAGCGGTTCGACCAGATATGACAGCGAGCCGCGCGATCCCGGCACCGGCACCAGCCCGCGATCGGATGCCGCCGCGCCCTTGCGGTGCAGGGCCATGCCGTTCGCCTGAGGCTCGACCATGTTGTGCGCGAGGTCATTGACGCAACGCAGCCCCGCACGTGCTGCGGCGGCGGCGCGTTGCGCGATGATCTGCCGATTGAGCCTGGCCCAGCGCACGGCATGATCATGTGCGCCTAGGTACGCGGCGCCTTCACCGCTCGCCGGATCAAGCGCGATCAATCCTTCGCGCAAAACACCCTCCAGGACGGCGTGGCCGAGGCCGCGCGAGCCCGAATGGACCAGGACAAAAGCATGATCGCGGTCGAGCCCTGCCTGGATTGCGATGTCAGGCGCGAAGATGTCCTCGATCGCCTGGAATTCGCAGAAGTGGTTGCCGCCGCCGATGCTGCCGAGAGCGACATCGAAAGCGCTTGCCTCCAGGCCGGCGTCTGCGCGTGCGTTGCCGATATCGCCGTCCCAGGGCTGGTCGAGCGCGTGTGAACGGTCCGCCAGTTGATCGAGCCGCAGCTTGCGCGCGGGGATGTCGAGTTCGAACAAACCCATGCCGCAGCCGATGTCGGAACCGACCAGTTGCGGATGAATCCGGTCCGCAAGCACGGCACAGCCCACAGGGCCGTATTTGCCGGGATGAAGGTCCGGCATGGCCGCGACGGCCCGGACCCCCGACAATTCGGCGACCTGTTGCAGTTGAAGCGTGGCGTTACCCTCGATCCAGGATTTGGACGAGGCGAAGACGTGGATCGGCGCACGGCCGTCCACCTTGGGAAACGTGCCCATTGAAGAACTTTCAGGAGAATGAGAATCGTCGGCGCGCGCTTCGCGCAGAAGCACTGCGGCGCGCGAGTTCCCAAGCGGCGCGGTTAACGCACGCGCCCTTAGACGATGCCCTCGACGGGGCGGCGAGACATCAACGTCATCGAGCCTTCTCCCAAATGATCGTGCCAAAACCGGCAACGAAACGCGCAGACATTTACCGGCGAATTGGAAAATCCGCAACCCCACGGCCGGTGCGGTAGCCGCTTGAGCCGCGATGTGTGCCAGTTTCGCAACGAGCTGTGACGAAACGCTCGAAACGGTACTGACATTGGCCGGTACCGGCACTATATCACACCCGCCCGGCACGTCCGGGCATTTGGCGTTGGACTGGATGGATTGAGATGACCGGATCGACACGATCGAGCGATGGCCTCGATGTCAGGCGCAAGCGGCTGCTGTTCCGCTGCTGGCACCGCGGCACGCGCGAGATGGACCTGATCCTCGGCCGCTTTGCGGATGCGGAGATCGAACGTCTTTCGGACCACGAACTCGAACTCGTTGGAACGCCTGATCGAGGTGCCCGATCCCGATCTCTATGGCGCGCTGATCGGCGACCGGCCGATTGCGCCGGAGCATGCCGGCCCATTGTTCGATCGCCTGAAGCGTTTTCGCGCGGTGGATCACGGCGCATGAAGCTACCGGTCAAATCGCCCGCGGAGCAGCTCGCGCCCGGCCGCGTGCTGACGCTCGCCAATGTCGCGGAGGGCGCTGAGGGCCTCGTCGTCTCCGATCTCGCGCGCGCTATTGCTGCCCGGCCGAAGAAGCCCGCGATCAGCCTTGCGGTGATCTGCCGCGACGGGCCACGGATGCAGCAGCTGGCGCGCGCGCTGGAATTCTTTGCGCCGGATCTCGCGGTCATGCAGTTCCCGGCCTGGGACTGCCAGCCCTATGACCGCGTGTCGCCGCATGGCGGCATCCTGGCGCAGCGCCTGACCACGCTGGCGCGGCTCGCCCGGCTGACGGGAAGCGAAAAGCCGCTGATCGTGCTGACCACCGTGAATGCCGCCGTGCAGCGCGTGCCGGCGCGCGATACGGTCGCTTCCCAAGCGCTGTCGGTCGCGCCCGGGCATGTCGTGCCGATGGACTCGATCATCGCCTGGCTGGAGCATAACGGCTACACGCGCTCCTCGACGGTGCGCGAGCCCGGTGAATATGCCGTGCGCGGCGGCATCCTCGATCTCTTCCCGGCCGGGCTCGACCAGCCCGTCCGCTTCGACTTCTTCGGCGACTCCCTGGAATCGATCCGCTCCTTCGATGCCGAGACCCAGCGCACGCTGCTCGACATGCGCTCGCTCGACCTGGTGCCGATCTCCGAATTCCAGCTGGTCACCGAGACCATCCGCCGTTTCCGCATGGCCTATACCGCCCAGTTCGGCGCGCCCGGGCCCGACGATGCGCTCTACGAAGCCGTCAGCGAAGGCCGCCGCTACCCCGGCATGGAGCACTGGCTGCCGCTGTTCCAGGAACGGATGGACACGCTGTTCGATTATCTCGGCGATGCGCCGGTTGCGATCGAACCTCAAGGCGAGGACGCAGCACGCGAACGCTTCAAGCAGATTGCCGACTATTACGAGGCCCGCCGCGACGCGCTGGAGCATCCCGGCGGCGGGACGGTCTACAAACCGCTGCCGCCGGACGGGCTCTATCTGACCGAGGACGAATGGAACAAACGGTTGGGCGAGGAGGCGATCGCGCGCTTCACGCCTTTTGCGGTGCCGGAGGCCGAAGGCGTGTTCGACGCGGGAGCGCGGCGCGGCCGCGACTTCGCGCCGGAACGTAACGACGCCAAGGTCAATGTGTTCGAGGCGCTGGTCGCGCATGTTCATGCGCTGCAAAGCCAGCGCAAGAAAGTCGTGATCACGCTCTGGAGCGAAGGCTCGCGCGACCGCATGACGAGCATGCTGCGCGACCACAAGCTTTCGAACGTCACATCGGTCAATGCATGGCGCACGGTGCAGGCCACCCCGCGCAACGAGGCGATGCTGGCCGTGCTCGGTATGGAGAGCGGTTTTGAAACCGCTGACGCCGCCGTCATCAGCGAGCAGGACATCCTGGGCGACCGCCTGGTGCGGCCGCGAAAATCAAGCCGCAAGCTCGACAATTTCATCTCGGAGATCACGAGCCTTGCGACCGGCGACATCGTCGTGCATGTCGAGCACGGCATTGGCCGTTTCGTCGGGCTGCAGACGCTGGAAGTTTCCGGCGCGCCGCATGACTGCCTCGAGCTGCACTATGCCGCCGACACAAAACTGTTCCTGCCGGTCGAGAACATCGAACTGTTGTCGCGTTACGGCTCCGAGCAAACCAATGTCGAGCTCGATCGGCTTGGCGGCACCGGCTGGCAGACCCGTAAAGCGCGGCTGAAGAAACGCATCCGCGAAATCGCGGGCGAACTGATCAAGATTGCAGCGGAACGCATGCTGCACGAGGCGCCGAAGCTGCCGGTGCAGGCCGGCCTTTATGATGAGTTCTGCGCGCGCTTCCCCTATGACGAGACCGAGGATCAGCTCGGCGCGATTCAGTCGACCCTGAAAGACCTCGAGATCGGCCGTCCGATGGACCGCCTGATCTGCGGCGACGTGGGCTTCGGCAAGACCGAGGTGGCGCTGCGCGCGGCGTTCGCCGTCGCGCTCGAAGGCAAGCAGGTCGCGGTGGTGGTGCCGACCACGCTCTTGGCGCGCCAGCACACCAGGACTTTCGCGGAGCGCTTCAAAGGCTTCCCCGTCAGGGTCGCCCAGGCCTCGCGGCTGATCCCGACCAAAGAGCTGAACCAGGTCAAGAGGGAGCTCGCCGACGGCGCGGTCGACATCGTTATCGGCACCCACGCGCTGCTCGGCAAATCGATCAAGTTCCGCGACCTCGGCCTGCTCATCGTCGACGAGGAGCAGCATTTCGGCGTCAGCCACAAGGAGCGGCTGAAACAGCTTCGCGCCGAGGTGCATGTGCTGACGCTGAGCGCGACGCCGATCCCGCGCACGCTGCAGTTGGCACTGACCGGCGTGCGCGAGCTTTCGATCATCGCCTCGCCCCCGGTCGACCGCCTCGCCGTGCGTACCTTTGTGGCGCCACACGATCCCCTGATGATCCGCGAGGCGCTGCTGCGCGAGCGCTATCGCGGCGGCCAGGCCTTCTATGTGGTGCCGCGAATCGAGGATCTCGCCGGCGTGAAGGATTTCCTCGACAAGAACGTGCCGGAGATGAAGGTCGCGGTCGCGCATGGACAGATGGGGCCGACCGTGATCGAGGACACCATCGGTGCGTTCTATGACGGCAAATACGACATCCTGCTGTCGACCACGATCGTCGAATCCGAACTCGATATTCCCAACGCCAACACGCTGATCGTGCATCGCTCCGACATGTTCGGACTTGCGCAGCTCTACCAGCTGCGCGGCCGGGTCGGGCGCTCCAAGCTGCGCGCCTATGCGTTGTTCACGCTGCCGGCGCAGCAGAAGATCACCGCACAGGCCGAGAAGCGCCTGACCGTGCTGCAATCACTGGAGACGCTGGGCGCAGGCTTCCAGCTTGCTTCCCACGACCTCGATATCCGCGGCGCCGGCAATCTGCTCGGCGAGGAGCAGTCCGGTCACATCAAGGAGGTCGGCTTCGAACTCTATCAGTCGATGCTGGAGGAGGCGATCCTCAACCTCAAGGCCGGCGTCGCCGAACCTGCCGCGGATCGTTGGTCGCCGCAGATCACCATCGGCATGCCGGTGCTGATCCCCGAGGATTACGTCTCGGATCTTCCGGTGCGGCTCTCACTGTACCGGCGGCTCGCCGATCTCGAGACCGACGATGGAATCGACAATTTCGCGGCCGAGCTGCGCGACCGCTTCGGCGTGCTGCCGGACGAGGTGCGCTATCTCTTCAAGGTCGCCGCGATCAAGGCCTATTGCCGCCGCGCCAATGTCGAGAAAGTCGATGCCGGCCCGAAAGGCGCGGTCATTGCCTTCCGCGACAACAGTTTTGCGCAGCCGGACCGGCTGGTCGCCTTCATCCGCCAGCACGGCAAGGCGGCGCGGGTGCGCCCCGACATGAAGGTGGTGTTCTTCCAGGATTGGGAAACGCCGGAGGAGCGGCTGACCGGCACGACCGATATCCTGCGGCAACTCGCGCATCTCGCCGAGAACAAGAAGGCGGCGTGAACGTTACGACGCCGCGCGGGTCTCGTTGTAGAGCAGCCCGAGCAGCGACTTTGCCGAATCCTTCGGGCCCAGCGCCGCCACCGTCACCACCGGCTCGTTGCGCGCGCCGCGCCGCCCCGTGGAGGTATGGCGCATCACCGCCGACAGTCTTCGCGCGATCGCGTGCGCATTTCGCAAATCGGTGTCCGAGAACACCACGATGACGGAGCCGTCCGGCCGCGCCGCGCCGAAATCCATCTTGCGCATCAGGCGGCTGATGATGCGCGCGCCGTCGAATTGCGCGCGCGGCTGTTCCGGATCGAAAGCAAAGCGGGCGACTGAAAGCCCGCCACCTTCGGCAAGGGTCTGGCTTACCGCGCTGGAAAAATCGCGCTCAAAGGCAGCCGGGGTCAGCAAACCCGTTTGCGGGTCGAGCAAGCCCTTGGCTTCGATGGCGCGCAGCGTGCGACCCAACTGCGCTTCCAGCGCGTGTTGGCGGATTAGCGGCAGTGTGTTGGCGGCGACATGCGAGGGTTCGCCCGCGATGATTTCGAGATTGGGCAACTCGTAGGACGGCGCAAGGTCATCCGAGGTCAGCACGACAGGCAAATGGCGGAAGCGCGCATCTTCCGACAGAACAGTCAGAAACGCATCGACGACACGCGCGGTAAAGCCTTGCGAGATGACGATGCCGTCGATGTCGCGATTGGCGAGATGATGGGCGGCCGCCTCGATGCTGAAGGCGCCGACCACGCCGGCGCGCTCGCCGAGCGCGACCGACAGTGCCGGAAAACAGCCGCCGCGCCCGATCAGCAGGACGGTCGCATGCAAGGCCGGATCGTTCTCGAGCAGGCTGGTTGCGCCCGCCGGCTCGTCGACCAAGCGACGCAGCACGGTCGTGTTCAGCGCGCGGACCCGCAGCGCCGCGCGCAGGCGCGGGATCAGCCGATCGTAGTTGCCGCCGCTCAGCGCCAGCGGCAGGGCATTTTCCGGGAGTTCGCCCTCCGGCTCGACCGCGATCAGGGGAAGATAGGGTTTGCGCCGTCCGATCTGCTGAGCCAGCGCCGCGAAGCGCGCCTGATCGACGCCGCTCATGTCGGCCACCACGGCCGCCGGCTGCATGTCAGAGGCGGCGCGCGCGGCGTTGCTCCAGTCGGCATCGACGACCGGAAACAGTCCGGCTTCATCGAGTGCCGCCGCAAAAGACGGCCGGCCGTTGTGTCCGACGATCAGGATCGGCCCTTGCTGGGACATCAAACAAACCCGGGGCAGGAGAGGCGGCCAACCGTAGAGCGGCCGCCTTAATGCGCCGTCAACGCGATCTCAAACGCGCCCCTAGGCGACGCTCGAGCGATCCCGAAATGCTTCAACCATCAACGGGTTGAGGCCGAGTTCTGAGAGCGCGTCGCGGGCGCGGGCATTGTCCTGGGCGCGGCCGGCCAGCCGATGGCCGCTGAGGCGATCCGGCAAAGCCGTCAGCATCGCGCCTTGGCCGAGGCGCTTGCCCCATTCCTGCAGGTCCTGCGCCAGGAAACGGTAGCCGCCGACCGCCATGATGCCCGACGGCGGCGAGGTGATGCTGATGGCACCGGTCGCGCGGTCGAGCCGCGCCGCATATTCGGTGTCGACGAAATCGCGTGGCGCCTGCGGAATCAGGGAATCGCTGGGTGGCGCTGGCGGTGCATAGGCTGATATCGCGACCATCGGGCCACGCAGCCCGAGCGTACCTTTCGGCGTCAGCAGGATTTCGCCCGATATCGACGACCCCGGCAATTCGCGTGGCGCGCCGTGCAGGCCCGGCTTGACCAGCGCCGGCGAACCGTCCTCGGCCGTTCGTCGTGCACCGAACAATCCGGCCTCGCCGAACAGATAGGCGTCGGTGAGCGAAGCGCGTTGCGCGATCCATGGCGGGCTCGATGTCACCTGCTCGGGCGCGCGCCACATGCCGATGACATTACGCACGCTCGGCAAGCGCGCGTCGATATCGAGTTCGTCGAGGCGGAACGCAAGCTGCGCGGGCACGATCAGCGTGTCGCAGCTGTTCTCCCTGATGTCCTGCTCCAGCACATCGGCCTCGAACGGGTGATGCAGCGCGAGCGTGCCGCCGGACAGCAGCCAGCTCACGACGGACGAGGCGAGGCCTGCGAACGAAGTCGGCGCAAACGCCGACATCAGTGTCGCGCCTTGCGGCACGTCGCTTTCGAGCGACAGCGCGAGCCCGCCTGCGATCAGGCTCAGATGGGTGCGCGGGACGGCGCGAAAACCGTCCGATGTCACGTCAAAGGAGATGATCGCGGCCTTGCGCCCGTCCTGGATCACGTGACGTGTCGCACTCGACGGCTGCGCCAACGCCTGATCGAGCGAGGCCATGCCTTCCGGCAGGTCGCCGCCGAAGCCGCAGACATGCCGGATCGAGAAGGCTTCGGCCGCGGCATTCATGGCGAGCTCTGAATGCGCCACACCGTCGATTCTGGCGGAGGTGACGATCGCGCGCGCGCTGGTGCGGTTCAGGGCTGCGACAAGCTCGGCCTGCCGCCACAGCAGCGGAAACAGCGCGACCACAAGGCCGGCGCGATGCGCGGCAAGCACGGTCAGCGCCAGCTCGACTGTATTCGGCAACTGAAGCGCGATCACCGAATGCGCCGGCAAACCGGCGTCGATGAAATGCGCCGCGAGCGCCGAGATCGCGCGATCGGCCTGTTCGTAGGTCAGGCGCTTCGGGGACTGGCTCGTGATGCGGAACTTGTTGCGAGGATCGATCAAAGCCAGGTCGCGCGGCCTGCGCGCGAGGATGCGCCCAAACAACATGTCGAGCGTCGGCGATGTTGCGGTCTTGCTCACTAACCCGCCTCTATTTCCCTGGCGCATCCTGCCGCTGCCACCAGCCTTCCGGCAGATACCCGACGAGCGGGGCGGCTTTGGGCCGTTCTATCCGATTCCATCGGGCAATCCATTGGTCGCCGGCGTTAAGCACGGGAATTGCGTAGAAGCCCGACATCAGCGCGCGATCGAGCGCGCGGACCGCGGATACGAAGTCCGTATGATCACGGGCTTCCAGCAATGCCGCGATCGTGGCGTCGATGGCGGGATCCTTTGCGCCCATGTAGTTGCGCGTGCCCTGCGTGTCGGCGGCCTGGCTGCCCCAATAAAACGACTGCTCGTTGCCGGGCGACAGCGACTGGTCCCAGCGGTTCTGGATCATGTCGAACTCATAACCCAGCCGGCGCTGGTCGAATTGCACGGGATCGACCGCGCGCACCTTGGCCTCGATGCCGGCGCGCTTGAGATTGCCGGTGTAGGCCAGCGCGATGCGTTCCTGATCGCGCGTGGTCACCAGGATTTCGAAAGTGAATGGCGATTTGGTTGCGCGCTGGCGCAACACGGTGCCGTCGAGGTCGTAACCGGCCTCCGACAACAGCTTCAGCGCATCGCGCAGGGTGGCGCGGTCGCGCCCCGAGCCGTCGGCGACGGGGAGCCGATAGCTGCCGTCGAGAATGTCGGGCGCGATGTCCGATGCGAAGGGTTTCAGCAGTTCGCGCTCGCGCTCATCGGCGGGCCGCGCATAGGCCGACAGCTCCGAGCCCGGAAAATAGCCGCCGCTGCGGGTATAAAGGCCGAAGAAATAATTCTTGTTGATCCATTCGAAATCGAACAACAGCGTCAGCGCGCGGCGCACGCGGATGTCGGAGAAAACGGGCCGACGCGTGTTGAAGACCAGATACTCCGTCGGCTGCGGCAGCCCGCTCTTGAGGGTGTCGCGGATCACCTCGCCGCTTTTCGCCGCCGCAAAATCGTACCCTTCATGCCAGCGCAGCGGCTCGCTCTCGGCGCGAAAATCGACAAGCCCCCGCTTGAACGCCTCGAACTGGCTGTTCGACTCGCGGAAATAGTCGAACCTGACTTCGTCGAAATTGAACAGACCGCGATTGACGGGCAGGTCACGGCCCCAATAGTCGGGATCGCGGGTGAAGGTGACGCTGGCGCCGGGCTTCACCGCAGTGATCCGGTAGGGCCCCGAGCCGATCGGCGGCGTCAGCGAGGTCTCCTCGAAAGTCGCGGGGTCGACGGCATGCTTGGGCAGAACCGGCATCAGGCCGAGGATCAGCGGCAACTCGCGATCGTTGGCGCCGGTGAGGTCGAAGCGCACGGTCAGGCGATTAAGCGCCTCGGCCCTGGCAACCTTGGAGTAGTACTGCCGGTGATTGGGCCGGCCGTGATCGCGCAACAGCTCCCAGGAGAACAGCACGTCTTCTGATGTGACCGGCTTGCCGTCCGAGAAATGTGCGCGCTCGTCGAGATGGAAGGTGACGAAGTCCCTGGCATCATCGGTCTCGACGGTCTTGGCAATGAGGCCATAGAGCGTGAAGGGCTCGTCCTCGCCGCGCGCCATCAGGCTCTCGATCACGTAGCCGCGCTCGAAATTGAAGCTTCGCACCTGCTGGGGATAAATGCCCCGGACGATCATCGGATTGAGGCTGTCGAAGGTACCGAGATTGCCCCAGATAAGACGTCCGCCCTTGGGCGCGTCGGGATTGAACCAGGGCAGATGGTCGAAGTTGGCCGGCAGCGCCGGTTTGCCATGCATGGCAATCGCGTAGCTTTCGCCGGCGAAGCAGGGGGCGCCAAGCGCGAGCGCCGCGATCAGCACGAGCGCAATCCGGGTCGTTTCGCCGACGGAAATGCGCCTAAAAGCCGACATGGACACGCTTGGAGTTGATTTCGGGCATCGCTGCGGAAAATCCTAGCATGGACCCTGTCCTAGGCGGATTGCCGAGATCAAACATGCTTGTCGGCATTGATCTTTCCGTCCGCCACGGTATGAAGGCGGGCGATTGGGGCAGGCGACAGGACCTGTCACGTATCCGCCTCAATTGACTAGGAGACAGCGGCCCGCGAAGCGGCGCGATACGGCGCCATGAGCGGTTCTGGCGCTGCCGTTCAGAAAGGGTTTTCCGCAATGAATTTCCGTACCTTGGCCGCGTCGGTCGGGCCGCGTGGGCGGCTTCTCGCCTTTCTGGCGGCGACCACATTGGCTTTTGCCGTGACCGCGCAGGCCCAGACCCCGGCTCCCGCACCCGGCGCGCCCGCGCCCGCCAAGAAGAAGGCTGCTCCGAAAGCACCGGCTGCTACGCCCGCGCCCGCTGCTCAAGCGCCGGCACCCGCCCCGCAGCAGGCCCCGCCCGCGCAGCAGGGCCAGGCGCAGGCTCCCGCGCCGGGCGGCCAGCCGCAGCAGGATCAGGTGCAGCTGATCTACGCGCCCTGGACCAAGTTCTGCCTGAAGGGACAGGACGCCAACGCCAAGCAGGTCTGCTTCACCGGCAAGGACGGCCGCATCGAGTCCGGCCAGCCGGTGGTGGCCGCCGTCATCATCGAACCCGAAGGCGAGCCGAAGAAAATCCTGCGCGTCACGCTGCCGCTCGGCATGCAGCTGGTGCACGGCACGCGGATCATCGTCGACGGCAACGCGCCGCAGCAGTCGCCCTATGTGATCTGCTTCGCCAACGGCTGCATGTCCGACTATGACGCGACGCCGGAGCTGTTGGCCAACATGAAGAAGGGCCAGAACCTGGTGGTGCAGGCCATCAACGCCAACGGTGCGCCGTTGACGCTGCCGCTGCCGCTGGCCGAATTCGCCAAGGCCTATGACGGTCCGCCGACCGATCCGAAAGTTTTCGAAGAGAATCAGAAGAAGCTGCAGGAAGAGCTGCAGAAGCGCGCCGACGAAGCGCGCAAGCGGCTCGAAGCCAATCCGCCGCCCGGCGGCGCGCCGGCTACCCCGGCGCCCAACGGGGCGGCGAAGTAACAAGACCGAAATTAAAAAGGGCGCGAAAGCGCCCTTTTTTGCGGCCGCAGGTTCAACTCAGTTCAGCGACGGATTGCGAGGGCGGTAACCGCCCGATTTGTCCTTGATGAAAATCTCCGACACCTGCGAGTGCCGGATCGGCTCGCCGGAATTGTCAGGCAACAGGTTTTGCTCCGACACATAGGCGACGTACTCGGAATCCGAATTTTCCGCGAGCAGATGATAGAACGGCTGGTCCTTGTGCGGGCGAACGTCCTCCGGGATCGACAGCCACCATTCCTCGGTGTTGTTGAATTCCGGATCGATATCGAAGATCACGCCCCGGAAAGAAAACACCCGGTGACGCACAATCTGCCCGATCTGGAACTTGGCGGTTCGCGCTTTGATCATGCCTTCTCGCATAAACCATGATCGACAATTGCGCTAGTACCCGTTTCCGCTGTTGTTGATCCATTGCTGCAAGAGCGCCGCATTACCCCTTGGGATAACTGCGATTTGATAAAATCCAAATATTACGGTGTATGACGGCCTGCGCGCCATGACGGCGCCAGTCCTTCGCGCATTGCGAGCCGGCGCAACGGACCGACGGAGCCGATCAAATGCAGCCCCGCGGCGCGCAACGACTGCACAGGGAGGAGGTCGCTGAGGAGGGAGCGGTTGGCAACATCGATGGCAAACGTCCGGCTCAACACATCGGCGCGCCGCGCCACGTCGTAACGCCGCAACGCATTCGGCGCGCCGGGATCATCGCCCGATATCATCGCATCGCGCACCACCGCCGCGATGTCGGCGGCGTCGCGCAATCCCATGTTGAGGCCTTGTGCGCCGATCGGCGGGATGACATGCGCGGCTTCGCCGACCAGTGCCACGCGCTTTTGCGCGAATTGCCGCGGCCGTTCGATCGTGAGCGGAAAAACGTGACGGCCGCCTTCGACCGTCATGCGCCCGAGGATCGAATGCGATTGCCTTTCGGCGGCGTCAGACAGTTCGTGGTCGCCGAGACCACGCAGCCGTTCGGCTTCCCTGGGGTTTGCGACCCACACCACGCTGCAGCGCTCGCCAGGAAGCGGCACGAACACACACGGTCCCTGCGGCGTGTGAAATTCCGTCGAGATATTCTTGTGCGGCCGGGTGTGGCCGACATTGAAGGTGAGCGCAGCCTGATGCAGGTCGCGCGAGCTCACGGAAATGCCGGCCGCCTCGCGGCACAGGGAGTGCCGGCCGTCGGCGCCGACGACAAGGCGCGCGGACAGCATCTTGCCGCCGACGCTCCGAATGAGCACGGCATCCTCGGTGGGCGTGACGCCCTCGGCCTCATCGTCGAACCGGATCAAGCCGGGCAGCTCCATCGCGCGCGCTTCGAGCGCGTTCATCAAAATGCGGTTTTCGATGTTGTAGCCGAACGCATCGAGGCCGATCTCGTCGGCGGCAAAGCGCACCTCCGGCGCGCGGATCAGCCGCCCGGTATCGTCGACCAGCCGCATCGTCTTCAGTGCCGCGGCCCTGTCCTCGCAGCGCCGCCACGCACCGAGCTCCTGCAGGAAGTCGACGGACGCGCCGAGCAGCGCAGTGGTGCGATTGTCGGCATAGGCGACGCGACGCGCGATCAACGCCGTCTGCGCGCCGGCCTCGGCCAACGCGATCGCGGCCGAAAGTCCGGCCGGACCGCCGCCGACCACGGCAACATCATAAGGAACAGAAACGTCCATACCTGTCACAATTGACATGCCCAGCGGCATTTTCAACCCCGCGACAATTCACATTGCTCGCGCGACCGATGGCCGCAACACCGCATGTACAAACAAAGCCGATTCCTGATAGCACTGCCCCACGCATGGACCAGCTTGACCCGCCAGTTTCCTTGGATGCCACGCCGCGAAAACGCGCCGCCGCTTTCTCCGTGCATGTGTTGACGGCGCTTGGCGCGGGCCTTGCCTTGCTCGCGCTGCTGGAGGCCGTGCGCGAACACTGGGCCGCGATGTTTGGCTGGCTCGGCGTCGCCCTTGTGATCGATGCGGCCGATGGCCCAATTGCGCGGCGGCTCGATGTGGTGCGCCTGCAACCGGACTGGTCCGGCGAGGTGCTGGACCTCGTGGTCGATTTCGTCACCTACGTCTTCGTGCCGGCCTATGCGATCACGGCAGGAGGATTGCTGCTGCCGCTCGCGGCGCCGCTGCTCGGCATCGGTGTCACCGTCAGCGGCGCGCTCTACTTTGCCGATCGCCGCATGAAGCGCGCAGACAACCATTTCCGCGGCTTTCCGGGATTGTGGAATATTGCCGCCTTCTATTTGTTCCTGCTGCACTGGCCACCGGCGTTGTCGAGCCTTTTCGTGGCTGTCTTGATCGCGGCGACCTTCCTGCCGTTCTACGTGATACATCCGATGCGGGTGGTGCGGCTGCGCTGGCTGACCTTGATCCTGATGGCGGCATGGGGTGTTCTCGCGATCTATTCGCTGATCGAGGATTTCAACGTCGAGGCGCCCGTCACCGCCGCGCTCTGCCTGATCGCGGCCTATGTCGTGGCAAGCGACGGCGCCATCCGTTTCCTGCGATCGCTCAAGGCATGATCGAGCTTCTCAGCAGCGCTGAAGCCTGGGCGGCGCTGCTGACGCTGACCGCGCTCGAAATCGTGCTGGGCATCGACAACGTGATCTTCCTGTCGGTCATCGTGGCACGGATTCCGGAGCCGCAGGCCAGTCATGCGCGCCGGATCGGCCTTGCGCTGGCGCTGGTCTTCCGCATCCTGCTGCTGACCTTCCTGGTGTGGCTGATCGGGCTGACCCGCGACGTGTTCGTCGTCAGCGGCATGTCGTTTTCCTGGCGCGACCTGATCCTGATCGGCGGCGGGTTGTTCCTGATCGCCAAGGCGACGCACGAGATCCATTCCGAGGTGGAAGGCGACGACGGGGAGGGCGGTCCGGCTGGTGGCCGCAATGCCTTCTTCTGGGTCATCGTCCAGATCATCGTCATCGATGTGGTGTTCTCGCTCGACTCCATCATCACCGCGATTGGCATGGCGAGCGAGCTCGCCATCATGATCGCGGCCGTCGTGATCGCCTGCGTCGTCATGTATGCGTCATCGGGACCGGTCGCGCGCTTCGTCGCGGAGCATCCGACCACCAAAATGCTGGCGCTGGCCTTCCTGGTTCTGATCGGCGTCGCGCTGGTCGCCGACGGATTCGAGTTCCATATCCCGCGGGGCTACATCTACTTCGCCATCGCGTTCTCCGCGGCGGTCGAGTTCTTCAACGTGCTGGCCAAGCGTAACCGCGGGAAAATTGCTCGCTAGGCGCTACAAGAGGTCAAGTTGACAAGGCAGCCTCGATGGCCTTGCCTTACGGAGATATCGCCGAAGGAGTCGACAATGACCAAGGCCGTGCGCGTCCACAAGGTGGGAGGACCAGAGGCGCTCGTTTTCGAAGCCGTCGACCTTGGCGCGCCGGGAGCAGGCGAAGTGCGCATCCGTCAGCACGCGGTCGGGTTGAACTTCATCGATGTGTATTATCGCACGGGCCTTTACAAGGCGCCGGCGCTGCCGTTCGTCGCCGGCAACGAGGCCTCGGGCGAAGTGATCGCCGTCGGTCCGGGCGTCACGAATTTCCATCCCGGCGACCGCGTCGCCTACTATCACAACCTCGGCGCCTACGCGACGGAGCGCAACATTCCCTGGGAGAAGCTGGTCAAGCTGCCCGACCACATCACCTACGAGCAAGGCGCGGTGCTGATGCTCAAGGGGTTGACGGTCTGGTATCTCCTGCACAAGACTTTCAGAATCGAGCCGCATCATCGCGTGCTGATCCATGCCGCGGCCGGCGGCATCGGCCTGCTCGCATGCCAATGGGCGCGGGCGCTCGGCGCCCACGTGATCGGCACCGTCGGGTCGAAACAGAAGGCCGAGCTCGCGCTCGCCAATGGCTGCGATCACGTGATCAACTACAGCGAGGAAAACTTCGTCGACCGCGTCAAGCAGATCAGCCGCAACGAGCTGTGCGACGTCGTCTATGACGGCGTCGGCAAGTCGACCTTCCCGGGTTCGCTGTCCTGCCTGAAGCCGCGCGGCATGTTCGTCAGCTTCGGCAATGCGTCCGGCCCGGTGCCGCCCTTTGCGATTGCCGAGCTCAACAATCATGGCTCGCTGTTTGCGACGAGGCCCAAGCTCAACGACTATATCGGCACCCGCAAGGAGCTGCTCGAGGGCGCCGATACGCTTTTTGCCGCCGTGATCAACGGCAAGCTGCATGTGCCGATCAACCACGCCTATGCGCTGAAGGATGCGGCCAAGGCGCATATCGATCTCGAAAGCCGGCACACCACCGGCGCGTCAATTCTGAAGCCGTGAACGCCACCGGCCTCTCATTGTTCCTGGTCGCGGCGCTGATGATTGCCGTGGTCCCCGGTCCCGGCATCTTCTATGTGGCGGCGAGAACCTTGTCCGGCGGCAGAAAGACCGGGCTCGCGTCGACATTGGGAACGGCTGTGGGCGGGCTGGTCCATGTGGTGGCTGGCAGCCTCGGCGTCTCCGCGATCATTCTGGCCAGTGCCGAGCTGTTCGCGGCGCTCAAGCTGATCGGCGCATTCTATCTGGTCTGGCTCGGCATCCGCACTTTTCGTGACGCCGCAAGGCTCCTACCGGACGGCATCGCCCGTCCGGCACAGAATCGGGCTTTTCGCGACGGTGTGTTCGTTGAGGCCTTGAATCCGAAGACCGCGGCGTTCTTCCTCGCCTTCATTCCCCAATTCATCGATCCAACTGCGGGCTATCCGGCGCTGCAATTCATCGCGCTCGGGCTCGTATCGGTGACGCTCAACACGCTCGCCGACATTGTCGTGGTACTGATGGCCTCGACCGCGAGCGCCGTCTGACCCGTCGCCCACGCCTGCTTCAACGTTTGCGACAGGGCTCGGGGATTTTCATTGCCGGACTCGGGCTGTTGCTGGCGTTAGCCCGTTGCCCCGCAGGTTAGCGGGCATCGAGAGCGCATCTTCGCCCTCGATGCCTTGCACGATTATGCCACCATTCGCGCCGCGCCAACCTTGGTCAGGATCCCGTCGAGACCGTCAATCATCTCGGCAATTTCCTCCCGCGTGACGTTGAGCGCGGGCATGAAACGCAACGCGTCCGGCTGCGGCGCGTTGAGCAGCAGGCCCGCCTCCAGCGCTTGCGCCACGATCGCAGCACCCATCGGCCGCTTCAGATCGAGCGCGAGCAGCAGACCGCGCCCCCTGACATTGCCGAGACCATGGCGCGCAGAGAGCTTCTGCAGCTCGCTTTCGAGCAGCAGGCCCGCTTCGGTCGTCGATTTCAGGAAGGATGGCTTGCCGACTTCATCGAGCACGGCGAGCCCGGCTGCGCACATCAGGGGATTGCCATTGAAGGTGCCACCCTGATCGCCATGCGCGAAACAGGACGCCTTTGCGGTCGCAAGCAATGCCGCCAGCGGCACGCCGCCGCCGATCCCTTTGCCCAACGTCATGATGTCGGGCTCGATCCCGGCATGCTCGTAATGGAACAGTTTGCCGGTGCGGCCGACGCCGGTCTGGATCTCGTCGAAGATCAGCAGCAGCCCGTGCGCGCGCGTCAACGCGCGCAAGTCCTGCAGAAACTGATCGGTCGCGGGCCAGACGCCGGCTTCGCCCTGGATCGGCTCCAGCATGACCGCAACCGTGTTGGAATTGATCAACGCCTTGACCGACTCCAGATCGTTCAGCTTCGCTTTGCGGAAGCCCGGCACCTTCGGCTCGAACAGCGGCTCGAACGCCTTCTTGCCGGAGGCCGACATGGCCGCGAGCGTGCGGCCGTGGAAGCCGCCCTCGAAGGTGATGATCTCGAACGCGCCGCCCTTGTGCAGCGAGCCATATTTGCGCGCGAGCTTGATCGCGCCCTCGTTGGCCTCGGCGCCGGAATTGGTGAAAAACACCTGGTCGAAGCAGCTCAGATCGACCAGTGCTTTTGCCAGCTTCAGGCTGGCGTCGTTGTAATAGGCCGGGCTCGGCGTGATCAGGCGTTTGGCTTGCGCGGCGAGCGCATCCGCGATGCAAACCGGCGAATGGCCTAGGCAGTTCACCGCCCAACCCTGGATGAAGTCGAGATAGCGCTTGCCGCTATCGTCCCAGAGATAACCACCTTCGCCGCGGACGAACACGGCTTGCGGGCGCGCGGTGATGTCCATCAGCGCGTCGAATGGATGGGTGGCATCGGTCATGGCAAAATTCCTTCTGGTGCTGGAGGTGAGGGGCCGAAACGCAAGAAGGCCGCGCTTTTGAGGGCGCGGCCTTCTCGAAAACTATGCTGATCTAGTCGGTCAGCGTGGTCGTCGGACATGGCGCAGCCCATCGTCGTCGCGGGAGCGACGGCGGAAAGCGGCGCGGCGGTTGGTCCGGTCGAAATTCATGGAGCGCGCTCATACAGCCGAAGGACGGATGGTGTCAAGACGGTTCCCGATTTTACCAAACCTTAGGGCATGCGCGCCTATCCTCGCGGATCAGCTTAGAACAGCCCGGTTAGCGCTCAGGATGAGCGGAATAGACACAAGCCCGTCGATCGCCGACGAAGTCGAGTTCGCGGTCCGGACCGGCTCCCCAGAAAAATGCTCCGAGACCGTCGGGCGCGTCACCGCGCTGTTTCTGGCCTCCGCCGAGCGCTACAACGACGAACAGATCGCGCTGTTCGGCGATGTCTTCGAGCGTTTGATCAACACCATCGAGCTTCGGGCGCTGGCCGACATCGGTGCGCGCATTGCGCTGGCCGAGCTCAGCGCCCAGCTTGCGCCCTTGCCGCAGGCGCCGACCTCGGTCATTGGCCGACTGGCGCGGCATGACGAGATCGACGTCGCCCGGCCGGTGCTGACGGAGTCGCCAAAACTGACCAACGACGACCTGGTCGAGATCGCGCGCATCGGCGGCGAGAAACATCTGATTGCGATTGCCGGCCGCTGGTGGCTGCAGGAGATCGTCACCGACGCGCTGCTGGCGCGGCGTTTCCCGAGCGTCAGCCGCCGTCTGGTCGACAATCCCGGCGCGAAAATGTCGCCGGCGGGATTTGCCATGATCGTCGCGCAGGCAATCGGCGATGGTGAGCTTGCGGTTGCGACAGGCATCCGGGCGGACCTGCCGAAGGACTTGCGGACGAAGCTGCTGCGCAGCGCAACCGAGGCGGTGCGCACGCGTCTGCTGGCACGCGCGCCACCGTACCTGTTCGAGGAGATTCGCGCCGCCGTTGCCGCGGCCTCAGGCGGAACCGAGCGGGAGTTGTCGCGCGAACGCGATTTTGCAACCGCGCGACAACTCATTGCCCAACTCCGGAAAGATGGCGCGTTGACCGAAGCCATGCTGCTCGGCTTTGCCAGGCAGAAGCGCTACGAGGAGACCGTCGCGGCGCTGGCGGCGCTGGCGCTGACCGGCATCGAGATCGTCCGCCCGCTGATGCAGAGCCTCAACAGCGACGGCATCCTGGTGCCCTGCAAGGTCGCGAGGCTCCGATGGGAGACGGTTGGCGCGATCCTGGATTGTCGCTTCTCCACGGGAGTCACGGCCGAGAGCGAGCTCAGCAAACTCAAGGCTCAGTATGCCGAGCTAACGTCCGAGAACGCGCACCGCTTGCTGAAGCTCTGGAGCGTTCGCGCGGTCGCCCCATCGCCTCGCGCGCATTAGAAACCAGAAACGCTGCCGTGCAGATCGTATTCGTCCGAGCGCTCGATCTTGGCCGTGACGATCTCACCCACTTTCAGCGGGCGCCGGCTTGAGAGATAGACCGCGCCGTCGATCTCGGGCGCATCGGCCTTGGAGCGGCCTTTGGCGACGGTCGGTCCGACCTGATCGATGATGACCTGCTGGCGCGTTCCGACCTTGCGTTTCAGCCGCCGTGCGGAAATCTTCTGCTGCCGCGCCATCAGCGCGTTGTAGCGCTCCTGTTTGACTTCGTCGGCCACGGCACTGGCAATCGCATTCGACGCGGCGCCTGCGACCGGTTCGTATTTGAAGCAGCCGAGGCGATCGATCTCGGCCTCCTCGAGCCAGTCGAGCAACTCCGCGAAATCGGCATCGGTCTCGCCGGGGAAGCCGACGATGAAGGTCGAGCGCAGCGCCAGCTCCGGGCATTGCGCGCGCCACGCCTTGATCCGCGCCAGCGTCTTCTCCTGCGCGGCCGGACGCTTCATCGCCTTCAGCACGTCCGGGCTCGCATGCTGGAAGGGGATGTCGAGATAGGGCAGCACCTTGCCTTCGGTCATCAGGCCGATGACCTCGTCGACATGCGGGTAGGGATAGACATATTGCAGGCGCACCCAGGCGCCGAGTTCGCCGAGCTCCTTGGCAAGATCGAAAAATTTCGCGCGCACCTGGCGGTCCCGCCATGGGCTCTCGGCATATTTGATGTCGACGCCGTAGGCGGACGTGTCCTGCGAGATGACCAGCAATTCCTTGACGCCGGCCTTCACCAGCCGCTCGGCCTCGCGCAAGACGTCATTGGCCGGGCGCGACACCAGGTCGCCGCGCAGTTTCGGGATGATGCAGAAACTGCAGCGGTTGTTGCAGCCCTCGGAAATCTTCAAATAGGCGTAGTGCCGCGGCGTCAGCTTGATGCCCTGCGGCGGCACCAGATCGAGATGCGGATCATGCGCGGGCGGCGCCGCGCGATGCACGGCGTCCAGCACGCTCTCATATTGCTGCGGGCCCGTGATCGAGAGCACGCCGGGATAGGCCTTCTCGATCGCTTCCGGCTCCGCGCCCATGCAGCCGGTGACGATCACCTTGCCGTTCTCGGCCATCGCCTCGCCGATCGCCGACAGCGATTCCGCTTTCGCGCTGTCGAGGAAGCCGCAGGTGTTGACGATGACGAGGTCGGCGCCGTCATGCTTGCGCGCGAGCTCATAGCCTTCCGCGCGCAGGCGCGTGATGATGCGCTCGGAATCCACCAAGGCTTTGGGACATCCGAGCGAAACAAAGCTGACTTTTGGCGCGGTGGCCTGCGACATGATCCGAACTATGTGATTGATCGCCGTGAGCTAGTCCCAAATGCGGAGAAATACAAGGCTTTGAGCCGACGTTCCGCGTGGTATGGATAGACTTGCCGGATTACGAGTGATCGATGGGCGCTGAGCAGTCTCCGAAAATCGTCATCATCGACGAAAGCCCGATCCGCGCCGCGATCCTTGAGGAAGGCTTGCGGGAAGCCGGCTATACCGAAGTCGTGCAGGTCAACGAGATGCAGAGCCTCCTGGCTCGTATCTCTTCGCTTGACCCCGACATCATCGTGATCGATCTGGAAAATCCGAGCCGCGACAGTCTGGAGCAGATGTTCCAGGTGAGCCGCGCCGTGCGCCGGCCGATCGCGATGTTCGTCGACCAGAGCGACTCCTCGATGATCCAGGCTTCCGTCGATGCCGGCGTGTCCGCCTATATCGTCGACGGGCTGAAGAAGGAGCGCATCAAGCCGATCCTCGATCTCTGCGTGTCCCGCTTCAATGCCTTCGCCAAATTGCAGGACGAACTCGACCGCACCAGAAACGCGCTGGAAGAGCGCAAGGTGATCGACCGCGCCAAGGGTATCCTGATGAAGCTGAAGGGCCTGACGGAGGAAGAGGCCTATGTGTTGATGCGCTCGACCGCGATGCGCGAGAAAAAGAAGATCGGCGAGATCGCGCAGTCGATCCTCACGGCATCGGAGCTGCTGAAATGAGCGCACCGCTGCAAATCGGTTTTATCCCGCTGGTCGACGCCGCCGCGCTGATCGTCGCGGTCGACAAGGGATTCGCCGCGGAGGAAGGGCTCGACGTCAACCTCGTGCGGGAAGTGTCGTGGTCGAATGTCCGCGACAAGCTCAATATCGGCCTGTTCGACGCCGCGCATCTGCTGGCGCCTGTCGCGATCGCTTCGAGTCTGGGTATCGGTCACGTCAGGGTGCCGATCGTGGCGCCCTTCAATCTCGGCATCAACGGCAACGCGATTACGGTGTCACCGGCGCTGCATGCGGCGATCATGGGCGAGATCGATGGCGACCGTTACGATCCCCTGGCGACAGCACGGGCGCTCTCGCGCGTCGTGGCGGCACGCCGCAAGCGTGGCGCGGAACCTCTGACCTTTGCGATGACCTTCCCGTTCTCCACCCACAATTATCAATTGCGGTTCTGGATGGCGGTCGGCGGGGTCGATCCGGACGAGGATGTGCGCATGGTGGTGCTGCCGCCGCCGTTCATGGCCGATAGTCTCGCGGGCGGGCAGGTCGATGCCTTCTGCGTCGGCGCGCCCTGGAATTCGATCGCGGTCGATCGCGGCGTCGGCCACATCCTGCATTTCGTCTCCGATATCCTGGTGCGCGCGGCGGAGAAGGTGCTGGCGGTCCGTCAAAGCTGGTCGGAACGGAATCCGGATGTTGTCGCAGCCCTCGTTCGTGCGGCCGCGCGCGGGTCGAGCTTTGTCGAGGAGAACCGCGAGGAGACCGCGCGCATCCTGGCGCGGCCGGAGCGGATTGGTGTCGAGCCTGATATCATCAAGCGCACCCTCGACGGGCGCCTGAAGATTTCTCCCGACGGTACCGTGCGCGAGAGTGGTCGCTATCTGCTGGTCGGCCGCGAGGATGCCGGAAGGCCCGATCCGGTGCAGGCGGCCTGGCTCTTTGCGCAGATGGCGCGATGGGGGCAGACGCAGCTCGGCAAGGACGCGCTCCGCACCGCGATGGCGGCCTTCCGCCCCGACCTCTACGACGCCGCGCTCGGCAGTCGCGCGCGCCCGGCGCCGCCGGTACGGGAGGCTTTCTCCGCTTTCGCCGGACCCGCCTTCGACCCCGAAGACATCACGGGATATCTGGCCTCATTCGACGTGGCCAAGCGCGCCTGATCAAATACTAGGCATCATGATTCGAAGCTTATTTCCTAGGCCGTACGCCCAGAGAAAAGGCATGAACTGCGATCCAGTTAATGCAACGCAGAATTAACAACTAACTGATTTTACACCACTTATCGGTCCATACCGCCGTGGCACACCTCTTGAATAAGAGGATTAGCCGGCTGTCACTGATGCCCGTCGGCGTCTTCCACGATGGATTTCCGCAGCAACGAGGCTGATCGGACCGTCCGCAATCCAGCGGACGACCGCGCACCCCGACTTTACTCGTTGTGACCACGCGAGCGCGTGGCAGCTGGAGCTTCGACATGGATTACGCAAAACCCGCCGACGTTGTCGCCTCGATGATCGATGCCGGCGTCAGGAAACTGGCGCTTGCACCGCGCGACCTCCTGATCCGCGGCGCGCTGTCCGGCGCGCTGCTGGGTGCAGCCACCGCGCTTGCCTTTACCGGCGCAGTCACGACCGGACAGCCGCTGGTCGGCGCGCTGATCTTCCCGGTCAGCCTCGTGATGATCGTGCTGCTCGGGCTAGAACTCGTCACCGGCAGCTTTGCGCTGGTGCCGCTCGCGCGCCTCGAGGGCAAGGCGAGCCGGAACGCGGTCATCGCCAACTGGTCCTGGGTGTTTCTTGCCAACCTGCTCGGCAGCATCGCCTTCGGCGTGTTGCTCGCGATCTCGCTCACCAACATGGGCAAGGTCGAAGTCGCAGGCGTCGCCGCGCGCATCGTCGCGGTTGCCGAAGCCAAGACTATCGGCAACGCCGCGATCGGCACCGCGGGCATGGTCAGCGTCTTCGTCAAGGGTATCCTCTGCAACTGGCTGGTCTGCCTCGGCGTGGTGATGGCGATGACCTCGAGTTCGACGGTCGGCAAGATCGCCGCGACCTGGCTGCCGATCTTCCTGTTTTTCGCCCTCGGCTTCGAGCATGCCGTGGTCAACATGTTCATCATCCCGACCGGCATGTTGCTCGGCGCAAAGGTCAGCGTCATCGACTGGTGGGTCTGGAACCAGATTCCCGTGACGCTGGGCAATCTCGTCGGCGGCTTCGTGTTCACGGGCCTCGCGCTCTACGTCACCTACAAGCCGGCGAAAGCGCCTGCCCCGGCCGCGTCGGTAGCGATCCAGGCGGCGGAATAAGGGCGACCTGCAATCATGAAGTTAGAGACGATCGCAGTCGACTTCACCGACGAGCAGAAACGGTATCTCGAAGGCTTTGCGGCCGGCGTGCAGACCATGCGCGGCGGACGCGGCCTTGGCGGCGGCACGACGGAGGCCAAAGCCAATGCCGAGCTCGTTGGCCCCGATGCCGCGCATATCAAGGCGCAGGACAAGATCACGGCGTCAGGCAAGAAGCTCGCCGACCAGGAGAAGTTCAAGCGCGAGGAGCATCCGTTCGACGCCTATCCGCGCCTGAAGCAGCAGGCGCTCGATAATGCGCCGCCGGTGCCGGCGGACAATTTCCGCTGGCGCTATTTCGGCCTGTTCTATGTCGCGCCGGCGCAGGACTCCTACATGTGCCGGCTGCGGATGCCGAACGGCATCTTGAAGCACTGGCAGCTCGCCGGTCTTGCCGATCTCGCCGAAAGCTGCGGGGGCGGCTACAGCCACGTCACGACCCGCGCGAACCTGCAGATCCGCGAAATCCTGCCGAAGAACGCGCTGACGCTGATCGAAGGCATCCAGGATCTCGGCCTGTGCTCACGCGGCGCCGGCGCCGACAACATCCGCAATGTCACGGGCACGCCGACGGCCGGCATCGATCCGCAGGAACTGCTGGATACGCGGCCCTACGCGCGCGAGTGGCACTTCCACATCCTCAATGACCGTTCGCTCTACGGCCTGCCGCGCAAGTTCAATGTCGGCTTCGATGGCGCAGGCAAGATCGCGGTGTTGGAAGATACCAACGACATCGCGTTCTCAGCCGTCGAGGTGAGGGACGGCCATGGCATCGAGCCAGGCGTCTGGTTCCGACTCGGCATCGGCGGCATCACGGGGCATAAGGATTTCGCCAAGGCGACCGGCATCATCGTCAAACCCGAAGACGCTACCAGGGTGGCGGACGCCATCGTGCGCGTCTTCATCGACACCGGCGACCGCACCAATCGCCTGAAGGCGCGGCTGAAATACGTGCTCGACAGCATGGGCGTCGACAAGTTCATGGAGGCCGTGGAGCAGCGGCTCGGCCGCAAACTGACCCGGGCGCCGGAAGAGGCGATCGCGACGCGCCCGGCCTTCGACCGCATGGGGCACATCGGCGCGCACAAACAAAAGCAGGACGGGTTGAACTGGATCGGCGTTGTGCTGCCAGTCGGCAAGCTGACCACCGACCAGATGCGCGGCCTTGCGAAGATCGCGCAGGACCTCGGCGACGGCGAAATTCGCCTGACGGTGTGGCAAAATCTCCTGCTCTCGGGCGTGCGCGACGACAACGTCGCACTCGCGACCGCCGCGATCGAAAAGTTAGACTTGTCGGTCAAGGCTTCGCAAATCCGCGCCGGTCTCGTCGCCTGCACCGGTAATTCCGGCTGCAAGTTCGCGGCCTCCAATACCAAACTTCATGCCGCCAGCATTGCCGACTGGTGCGAGCCACGCGTCGAGGTCGACACGCCGCTCAATATCCATCTGACCGGCTGCCATCACTCCTGCGCCCAGCATTACATCAGCGACATCGGCCTGCTCGCGGCGAAAGTGGCGGCCGGTGAGGGCGAAGAGACCGTTGAAGGCTATCATCTCGTCGCGGGCGGCGGCTTCGGGCCGCAGGCCGAGATCGGGCAGGAAGTCTATCGAGACATCAGGGCGGAAGACGCGCCGCAGACCGTCGAGCGATTGCTGAAGGCCTATCTCAAGCACCGCGCTTCGCCCGAAGAGCATTTCCTGACTTTCGCGCGCCGTCACGACGGCGAAAGCCTGCGCAAGCTCGCGGATGCCGAGGCATCCTCATGAACCAGATCACCCCGACTGCGAAGCTCGAGATTATTCCGTCAAGCGCGCCGTTCTCGGACGCGCAGCGTTCATGGCTCAACGGCTTCTTCGCCGGGCTGCTGACGACCGATGGCGCCGATGCCGCTGTCGGCAGAGCAGGGCGCTACACTCATGCCGGGGGCAGTAGGCGATGACGGTGAGGCGCCCTGGCATGA
The DNA here is from genome assembly GCA_963791665.1 of uncultured Alphaproteobacteria bacterium. GTDB lineage: Bacteria > Pseudomonadota > Alphaproteobacteria > Rhizobiales > Xanthobacteraceae > Bradyrhizobium. The sequence goes on from CAWBTH010000002.1 coordinate 86,499, forward strand.
TCAGACCTTGCCGATTGCCGAGCGCATGAAGATGGCCGAAGGCCGGCCGCTGCGGCGGCGGATGATGGCGGCGATGGCACAGCAGGATTGCGGCCAGTGCGGCTACAATTGCAGCGACTACTCCGATGCGATCGCGGGCAAAAGCGAAGCGCGGCTCAATCTCTGCGTCCCCGGCGGCAAGGAAACCGCGCGGATGCTCAAGTCGCTCTATGAAGAGCTCGACAAGGCGCCCACCGCAGCGCCTGGCGCAGCAGTAACACCCGCGGTCGCCGTGACCACTGTGATCAGCGAGCCCGGCCGCTCCCGCGACAATCCCATCCCGGCAACCTTCGTCTCGCGCACCTTGCTCAACAAGAAGGGTTCGGAGAAGGAAACCTGGCACATCGACTTCGACCTGTCCGGCTCCGGCCTCGACTATGTCGTCGGCAATTCCTTCGGCATTTTCGCCAGGAACGACCTCGGTCTCGTCGACCAGATCATCGCGTTGCTCGGCGCTTCGCACACGGTGCAGGTCCGCGGCAAGACGCTGCGCGACGTCCTGATCGAGGATGTCTCGCTGTCGCCGGCGCCCGACAGCCTGTTCGAGCTGTTGTCCTATCTCACTGGTGGGGCAGAGCGCGAGAAGGCACGTGCGATGGCGCAAGGCGAGGACCCCGATGGCGATGCGGCTACGCTGGATGTGATGGCGGTGCTGCAGAAATTTCCGAAGGTGCGGCCGCATCCGGAAGCGTTTGTCGAGGCTCTGGAGCCACTTCAACCGCGGCTCTATTCGATTTCGTCCTCGCACAACGCCACGCCCGGCAAGTTGTCATTGACGGTCGACTGCGTGCGTTACGTCGTCGGCAAGCGCAAGCGTCTGGGCCTCGCCTCGACCTTCCTTGCCGAGCGGATCAATTCCGGCGACGAGTTGAAGGTCTATGTGCAGAAGGCGCACGCGTTTGGATTGCCGCAAGATGCGAAGACGCCGATCATCATGATCGGACCCGGCACCGGCGTGGCGCCGTTCCGCGCCTTCCTGCTCGACCGCAAGGCGACCGGCGCCACCGGCAAGAACTGGCTGTTCTTCGGTCATCAGCGCAGCGACTGCGATTTCTTCTATCGCGACGAGCTCAACGCCATGAAGACGTCGGGCCTGCTGACGCGGATGTCGCTGGCGTGGTCGCGCGACGGCGAGAAGAAATTCTATGTGCAGGATCGCATGCGCGAGGTCGGCCGCGAATTGTGGAGCTGGCTCGCCGAGGGCGCCAATGTCTATATCTGCGGCGACGCCAAGCGGATGGCGAAAGACGTGGAGCGCGCGCTGGTCGACATCGTCGCGCAGTTCGGCGCGCGCTCGACCGACGAGGCGATCGCCTTTGTCGGCGATCTCAAGAAAAAGGGCCGATTCCAGCAGGATGTGTATTAGGTTCCGGAATCAGCAAATCTGGATCAAAAGCGGCCGAATGGATTTCTCCGGCGCAGCCGCACCAGAGAATATTCAATCGCAATTGTGATTTGCGAAAGCATTGGCGTCACTATTTGCGGCGCAACCTTGCGAAAGCGTAATATCGGCATTTGATTAGCGCGAATGGGGCGATGGAGATCCACCATGCGCGAATTTTCGGCGGAAGCCCGTCTGCATCAGCGTGCGCGTTCGCTGAGGCGCAATGGCGGCGGGATTCAGCTCGCGGCCGTCTACAGCGCATTCGCCGTCATCGCGGCCGTCGTGTTCGGCACGCTGTCAGTTCATCCGTTCTGAAAAGGCTTAGTTGGAGCGCTTGAACGGTGCCAGGTCGACGCCGGCGTCCTTGAGCGCTTTGCGCACGCCCCGCGCGATCCCGACCGCCTCCGGATTGTCACCATGGATGCAAATCGTATCGATGCGCGTCTTGACGACCTTGCCGGTCACGGAAACGATGGCGCTATCCTGCACCATGCGCACCACCCGATCGGCAATCAGCTTCGGATCGTGCAAGACGGCGCCCGATTTGCGGCGTGACACCAGATTGCCATCGTCCTCATAGGCGCGGTCGGCGAACGCCTCATGCGCCATCGGAAGATTGGCGCGTTCGCCGGCCGTGACCAGTTTCGAATTGGCGAGCACCACGAAGATTAGATTGGGATCGACGGCCTTGATCCCGTTGGCGATCGCCTGCGCCGTCATGTCGTCTTCGCAGGCGACGTTGGAAATCGCACCATGCGCCTTGACATGCGTGACTTTGTGGCCAGCCGCGGTTGCGATCGCCTGCAAGGCGCCGATCTGGTAGGCGATCAGATTTTCGATCTCTGACGAACTCAAGCCGGGCATCGGCCTGCGGCCGAAACCGTGCAGGTCGCGATATCCGGGATGGGCGCCGATCGAAACGCCGCGCGCCTTTGCCAGCTCGACCGTCTTGCGCATGACGTCGGCATCGCCGGCGTGATAGCCGCAGGCGATGTTCACTGATGTCGCGAGCTCGATCATCTCGGCATCGTGCCCCATGACCCAGGGGCCAAAGCTCTCGCCGAGATCGCTGTTGAGATCGACTGTCTTCATGTCTGCGCTCCCGTTAATCCTGCGCCAATGTTTCAGCCTGCCAGGTGCCGGCATCGACCGCATTGACCGCGCTGCCCGCGACATTAGCACCTTGCAGGGCGTCAATGTTCAACTCGCTGCTCTCCAGGCCGCGCAGACGGTCGGGCAGGGACCGCAGCAAGTCCGCGAATTTCTTCGCCTCCGCCTGCGCCTCTCCCATGCTCACAGCCTTGAAGCGGAACGCCGTTCCCGCCGGGGTCTGCGCCAGCCGTCCGAGATCGGCTGAAATCACGGTCGCGATCTTCGGATAGCCGCCGGTCGTATTGCGATCCATCATCAGCACGATCGGCGCGCCGTTGCCGGGCACCTGGATGCTGCCGTCGACGGTGCCGTCGGACACGATGTTGTGGCCGTGCAGGTGCTTGATGACGGGTCCCTCAAGGCGATAGCCCATGCGATCGCTGGTCGCCGATATCCTCCAGTCGCTGTTGAGGAAGAGCGCCTTGGCCTCGTCGTCAAATTCATCGTCCTGAGGACCCAGCACCACGCGGATCGGTCCACTGACGGCGAGAAACGCGATGCGCTGCTCGGGCGCGCCGCTGGCGGGCTTCGCCGCGAACTCGTCGCCTTGCTGGAGCGGCCGGGCAAAGGGACTGCCGAGGCCGGCACGTTGATTGACCGCGAGGCTGTTGAAGGCTGGTTCGCCATGAATGCCGCCTTCGATCGCGAGATAGCTGAAGGCGCCACCCTTGGCGAAACCGATATTGATCGTCTCGCCGTCGGCAATGGTCGTCGACGCATCGTTGGGCATGGCGTGGCCGGCAATATCGATGCTGCGCGGCGCGCCGCAGAGCGCGACCCGCACGGCGCCATCGCGCGCGGTGAAGGAGGCCGTGAACGGGCCGATTTCGATGGCGGCGGCAAACGGCGCATTGCCGAGCAGCGTGTTGGCGGCCGCGAGCGCAAGGCGATCCATCGCGCCGCTCGCCACCAGACCATAGCGCTGGTAGCCGTCGCGGCCATGATCCTGCACGGAGCAGGCTGGACCGATCGCTGCGACCGCGAGCTTGCTCATGCCGCGACCAATTCGGCGATGATCTCGCCGGCTTCCGAGGCGCGCTCCTGTTCGGCGAAGGTCTTGGCGTCGACGGGAAAGAAGGTCACGCGATCGCCGGGCTCGGTCAGGAATACGGGATCGCGATGCAGCCGAAAGGTCCGCACTGCCGTTCGTCCGAGGAGATGCCAACCGCTCGGCGCCGCCAGGCACTGGATACCCGCCTGCACGCCGCCGATCGAGATCGTTCCGGCCGGGGTGAACACACGGGGACTCGGCCGCCGTGGCATATGCAGGGATTTGTCGAGTCCGGATAGATACGACCAACCCGGCGTGAAGCCGACCATCGCGACGCGGTAGTCTCCGCCGGAGTGGCGCGCCACGACCTCATCGGGCGTCATGTTCTTGCTTTTCGCGACTTCCTCGAGATCGATGCCGTTCTCGCCGCCATAGGCAACGGGAACGCGCCAGCGGCGCGCTCTCGCGCTCGCTTGCGGCGGCACCTGCGCGAGTGTCAGCAGCTTCTCGCCGAGCGTATCGAAGTCGATCCGCACGGGATCGTAGTGCACCAGCAACGAGCGATAGGTGGGCACCGTCTCGGTCACACCCTCGACCTTGGCGGCATTCAGCGCTCGATCGAGCGTCAGCACGCGCTGGTTGGCGGCGTCATCGATGGTCTTGGCGAATTCGACCGCGATGGCGCGGTCGCCACTCGGCAACAGGCGGGGCGGGGATAAGGACGCGGCCATGGCTCACGAGAGGTCGTATCCCATGCTTTTCGCTCAAGTTGTCGTGCTTGTCACGCCCTTGACGCGGGAACGCGACCCCGCAAGATGCGCCCCGACAATTCCTTTGAGCCGGAGCCGCTTTTTCGATGTCCCTGACCCAAGAAGCCATCAAGACCCTGTCAAAAGTCACCACCGCCACCATCACCACCGTGCTCCTGAAGAAGGGCCTGCGGAACGTCTGGATGCGCGGTGCGCGGCCGCTGAAGCCCGGGCTGCCGCGGCTGGTCGGCCCGGCCTTCACGCTCCGCTTCGTTCCCGCGCGCGAGGACCTGGCGACGCCGGAATCCTGGTCGTCGCCGATCTCCACCCGCACCGCGATCGAGGCGATGCCGGCCGGCTGCATCACCGTGGTCGACGCCATGGGCGTCACCGATGCCGGCATTTTCGGCGACATCCTCTGCGCCCGCATGGTCAAGCGCGGCGTCACCGCACTCGTCACCGACGGCGTGGTGCGCGACGTCGAGGGTGTGCTGGGCACCGGCATGCCGGTGTGGTGTGACGGCTATGCCGCCCCGCCCTCGGTCGCAGGCCTGACCTTTGTCGGCTGGGGTGAGCCGATCGGCTGTGGCGGAGTTGCCGTGTTCCCCAATGACATCGTGGTCGCCGATCAGGACGGCGTGGTGCTGATTCCGCAGAAGATGCTCGATCACGTTCTTGCTGAAGGCGAGGAACAGGAACGGATGGAAGCCTGGATCGTCAACGAGGTGAACAATGGCGCGCAGCTGCCGGGGCTCTATCCCATGAACGCCGAGACCAAGGCGCGCTACGAGAAATCGAAGAAGTAGCCGGGTAAACCGGCGCGCAACAAGGGAGAACCACCATGCAATTCTATCCCGCCGGCTCGCGAGCCGACACGCCGTGCGCCCGCCGAAAATTTCACCGGGACCGTCTGGCAGGACCCGATCATCACTGCTCCCGCCCCGGCACGGGTCGTCGCCAACCGCGTCGCCTTCGAGGCGGGCGCGCGGACCGCGTGGCACACGCATCCGTTTGGACAGACGCTCTATGTGATTTCCGGCGTCGGCCGCTTCCAGACCCAGGGCCAGCCCATCATCGAGATCAAGCCCGGCGACGTGATCTGGATTCCGCCGGGGGAAAAGCACTGGCACGGCGGCGCGCCGACCACCGGAATGGTCCACATCGCGACCCAGGAAGCGCAGGATGGCAAAACCGCGACCTGGCTGGAGCACGTCAGCGACGCCGACTACAACGCGAAGGTGGGCTGAGGCTGCGTTCCCCGGATGCAGCGCAGCGTTCTTCACGGTGCGCTGCTGATCCGGGTCCATGTGGGTCCCGGCTCTGCGGAGCAGCGCTGCACGCTGCACCGCGTCCGGGACACGAGAATTGAAATCAAATCCGCTCTGCGGTCCAGGTGCCCGAGCACAGCGCGCCGCGCCAGGTGCCGGAGCCTGACGTAGCCGAGAGATGACCGAAGCCGGTCGCGCGCTTGATGCCGCTCGCCAGCGTGACGCTGATGCTGCCGGCGTCGGCGACGCGGCCCGATGCGCTCATCATGCCGTCGCCGGAGACCTTGCCGTTGTTGATGCCGATCGAGAGCGTGGCGCCATTGCCGCATTCCGAGCTCGACGAAGCGATGCGCACGTTCCAGGAGCCGTCGAAGGAGGCGGCCGCGGCCGGTGTCGCAAACGGCAGGACGCAGAAAAGCGCGATGCGGGTGGCGAGAACGACTTTGCGGAGATTGGTCATGGCGTGCCCCTGTTGTTTGGTGCCGCCAGTCGTCGCATATCGCAGGAGGGTTCGATGTGACTGATGTCACGCAGGTGAGGGGCGTGATCTCCGGCACAAAAATGCCCCACTAGACCGCGGGGCTTTTGATCTCGTGGCTTGCGGTCGCCTTAGTTCACGCGGGTCCAGGTCTGGCCGCCGCAGAACATGCCGCCGAAGGCGCAACCCTGCACACGCAGCTGCGTGGTGCCCTTCATCGCGATGGTCGAATCATAGGTGCTGCCGGAGTTGGGATCGTGGATCCGGCCGCTCCATTTGTGGTCGGCGCCCGGCCGCATGTTGATCAGCACCTGCTCGCCATTGGCGTTCGATTTCGCATCGACCGAATAGCCGCAGAGATTGGCGCCGCACGCTTCGATGCGAACCTTGCCCTCCTTTTCCTCGGTCAGCCAGACACCAACAGGCGAGTTGGGATCGCGCGGCGCCGCGACGGGAGCGGGAGCAGCAGCGGCAGGCGCAGCTGCAACCGCGGGCAGGGGCGGCGGCGGGGGAGGCGCAACGGCTGCCGGCGGAGGTGCGACGGTGGTGGCCGGAGGCGGAACAGCGGCCACCGCAGGCGGCGGTGGAGGCGGCGGCGCCGGATCATGCAGCACGGGAGGCGGCAGCGGCGCAGCACCGCTATCTGCTGGCGCGACGGCAGCGGTCGTCGGCGCCGGTGGCGGAGGTGCAACCGTCGGAGCGGGCGCTGGGGCGGGCGCCGCCGGAGCCGCCGCGGTTTCAGGCGCAGTTGCCGGCGCCGGTGCAACCGCAGCAGGCGGCGGGGCCGGATCGCTCTTGGCATCCTTCTTCGACTTGGATTTCTTGCCGGTGTTGTCGTAGACGCCGGGAATCTGAACGGTACCGCGGTCCGGATCGATCCGGATGGTGCGCCCGCCATATTCGAACTGGTACTGGGCCTGCGCAGCGGTGCTTGCCAGCAGCAGGAATGCGGCAGCCGCCAACGTCTTCTTCATTTTGACCTCCTGAGCAGCCCCGCCGCCGAGTTTACGCGGCAAGGCTTCCGGCTGCGTGACCTAGATCACTTTCATGACATAAGTCGTGGCCTGGCCACTTTGGTTCAAGGCCACTTTAGAGCCCGCGCCTGCGCAGGGTCAATTTGACGAGATGCCGCCCGTGCTAAACCTCGCCGATGCTGCGGATCACATCCGCAGCCGCGGCGCGTCCGGTCATTTCGGCGCGAAGTTGCTCGTAACGCTCGCGCGCCTCGCGCTCGCGATCGTCGACGAATTTGACCGCCTCGTCCTTCCACATCGGGCCGGTGACATGCGCCCCCGAGCTGTCGCCGATAGTCTCGTCGACAAAATAGTCGCCGTCGTCGGTACGGCGGACCGTCCATTTGAAGCGGATGGCTTCCATCGGCCCCGGGCCGACTTTGAAGTAGCCGTCGCCGTCAGCCGGCACGATCGTCGGTGTCGCTTCCTCGACAACAGGCGTTTCCGCCGGGCGAGGGGCGCCGACAACACGAGGGGCTTCCGGTTGATCGAGAATGCTCGCGATCGTCGCGAGCGCATGATCGGTCGGGTCGCTCACAGGTCCATCCTCCGCGCGAATCGCTACCCGGCAAATGTTGTCCCACGCCGGTGCGTCGCGCCCTCTTTGTGGCGAGCGAATAAGGCTGAGTTTTGGCTAATTTTCAGCGCAAACCGGCGGCAGTTTGGCCTTCCATGGGCGTTCCTGCTCGAGCTGTGCCGCCAAACGAAATAATGTCGCCTCCTCGCCGAAACGCGCGGCGAACATCATGCCGATCGGCAATCCGCTTCTGCTCCAGGCGAGCGGCACCGACATCGCGGGCTGACCGGACATGTTGAACATCGCAGTGCCCGGGATGTAGCTGCGCAGGATCTGCGGAATCAGCGAGAAATCGCTGGACATCGAATTGAGCTCGCCGAGAAGCAGCGGCAGCCGGCACAATGTCGGCGACAGGAACACGTCGCAGCCGTCGAGAAACTCGTACAAGACGCGCGAGATCTGGAAAGCCGCGGTTTGGGCGGCGACGTAGTCGATCGCCGTGCTCTTCTCCGCATTCCGCGCCATCGCGAGCGTCAGTCCTTCGAATTCCGCATCAGTCGCGGGACGGCCGAGGCGCTGCTCGATCATGCGAACCGTCTGCGCGGTATTCGCACCGACGATCAGCCCCATCATCTCCGGTCCGTTGGTGGGAATCTTCGGCGCACGCTCCTCGACATGGTGGCCGAGCTTCTCGAGCAAGGCGGCGGTATCCCGGACCGCTTGCGCGACTTCGGGGTGGACTATGCCGTCGTCATAGGTGTGCTTGTCGGTGAAGGCGATACGCAAGCGCCCGGGCTCGCGCCTCACTTCGTCGGCGTAAGGGCGCTGCGGCGGCGGTGCATGATAGATGCTGGTCAGCTCGGGACCGCCCAGCGCATCCATCATGACCGCGCTGTCGCGTACGCTGACGCTGACCACGTGGTTGCAGGAATAGCCGCCCCAGCCTTCGCCGCGGTCTGGACCGAGCGGCATGCGGGCGCGGGTCGGCTTCATGCCGAACACGCCGCAGGCAGAGGCTGGAATACGAATAGAACCACCGCCATCGCTGGCATGCGCGAAGGGCAGCACGCGCGCCGCCACCGCCGCGGATGCGCCGCCGGACGAGCCGCCGGAGGAGTGCGCGAGATTCCAGGGATTCTTCGTCGGTCCGTGCAGGCGCGGCTCGGTGGTCGGCAGCAGCCCCATTTCAGGGCTGGCGCTTTTGCCGAAGATGGTGAGTCCTGCGTCGAGACAACGTTGCGCGAAGGTGCCGCTGTGATCAGCAACGAGGTCCTTGAAGATGGCGGCGCCGAAGGTCGTGCGCGTGCCGCCGAGATATTCGAGGTCCTTGAGCAGGAACGGCACGCCGGTGAAGGGACCGTCAGGCAGGCCCTTCTCGATCTGTTTCTCGGCATAGTCGTAGTGCTTGACCACGACCGCGTTCAATTGCGGATCGACCTTGGCGGTGCGCGTCAGCGCCTCGTCGAGCAGCTCTTGCGGTGTGACCTGCTTCTTGCGCACGAGGTCGGCGAGGCCGACGCCGTCATAGCTGCCATATTCCTGGAAGGCCATCGGTCAACCCGTTGATGTCAGGAGTAAATGGGTCGCGCGGACCGCGGTTCAGAGCACGTCCTGATTGATGACGTTCTGCTTGATCGGCTCACCGTCGAGCGCGCTCAGAATATTGCGCGCGGTCTGCTCGCTCATCCGAATGACGGCCTCGACCGTGACACCCGCGACATGCGGCGCCATGATCACGTTCGGCAAGGCGTGAAGCGGCTGGCCGACCGGCGGCGGCTCCACCTCGAAAACGTCGAGGCCGGCGCCGGCAAGCTTGCCCGCGACCAGCGCCTCATGCAGCGCTTTCTCGTCGACGATGCCGCCGCGCGCCGTGTTGATCAGATAGGCGGTGTTCTTCATCAGCTTGAAACGCGCGGCATTGAACAGGCCGATCGTCTCCGGTGTCTTCGGGCAGTGCACGGTGACGAAATCCGCGCGCGGCAGCGCCGCGTCGAGATCGCTGACCGGCTCGCAGCCGGCGGCCTTGATCTCTGCTGCAGGCTTATACGGATCGTGGACGAGGACCTGCATCTCCATCGCCTGGCAGCGCTTGGCGATGCGGGTACCGATACGGCCGAAGCCGACGATCAGCACGGTCTTGCCATAGAGATCGAACGGCAACTGGCCGAGCCGGCTCGCCCAGGTGCCGTTCTTGACCATGGCATGCATTTCCTGCGCGCGCTTGGCGAGCGTCAGCATCATGAACATGGCCTGCTCGGCGACCGAGGGCGAGTTCGCGCTGCCGGCGACCATCAGCGGCACCTTGCGCTTGCTCAGCGCCGGCACATCGACCGCGTCATAGCCGACGCCGATACGTGTCACGACTTTCATGTCGCCGGCCGCCTCGAGTTCGGGCTCGCCGAAGCGGGTGGCGCCGAGCGCCACGCCATGAACCGGCGCATGCTGTTTCAGCATCGCCTGGAAATCATTCGACGAGATCAGGTTGGCGAATTCGACGAGTTCGATGTCGTCCCGTTGGGTCAGGAGAGCCCGCGCCCCGGTCGACAATGTTTGAGTGACGAAGATTTTCTTCTTGTTGGTGCTGACGGCCATTTCCTGCCCTTGAGGTTCTCCTCGCCGTCAAAGCACGGCGCCGGTTCCCTCGTTTAGCAGGTGCATGTTATTGAGGTCCACCGCCATTCGGAGCGGGGCGCCATCGCGCGCGCCGGCGTTTGGATCGACGCGGCCGCAGAACTGCGCCCCTTCCAGCGTGAAATAGACCAGCGTCTCCATTCCCATCGGCTCGGTGACGTCGAGCGTGGTTTCGAAATTCTCGACACCGGGTGCGGCATGCCCATTGGCCGCGGTCAGATGTTCGGGGCGAATGCCGAGCAGCAGGCGTTCGTTGCGCGGCACATTCTGATAGCGTGCGGCGCGGGCCGGCGGCAGCGGGAAGGTCAAGCGGTCGCTGACGCGGATCGTCGGCTTGCCGCCGGCTTCTTCCAGCCGGCAAGGCACGAAATTCATCGCGGGCGAGCCGATAAAGCCCGCGACGAAACGCGTGGCCGGATTATGGTAGAGGTCGTTCGGCGTGCCGATCTGCTCGATCTTGCCCTTGTTCATGACCACGACGCGGTCGGCCAGCGTCATCGCCTCGACCTGGTCATGCGTGACGTACACGGTCGTGGTGCGAACCTTCTGGTGCACCTTCTTGATCTCGATGCGCATCTGCACGCGCAGCTTGGCATCGAGGTTGGACAGCGGCTCGTCGAACAGGAACACCTTGGGATTGCGCACGATGGCGCGGCCCATCGCCACGCGCTGGCGCTGACCGCCCGAGAGCTGTTTCGGCTTGCGGTCGATCAGATCGGTGATGTCGAGCATGCGGGCGGCCTCGGTGACCCGGCTCTTGATCTCCGCCTTGGGATACTTTTTCAGGCGCAGCCCGAACGACATGTTCTCGGCGACCGTCATGTGCGGATAGAGCGCATAGTTCTGGAACACCATCGCGATGTCGCGGTCCTTCGGCGGGACGTCGTTGACGACGTCGCCGCCGATCATGATGTCACCGTCGGTGATGTCTTCGAGTCCAGCGATCATCCGCAGCGTCGTCGACTTGCCGCAGCCGGAGGGACCGACCAGCACCACGAACTCCTGGTCGGCGATATCGAGATCGATGCCGCGCACCGCCTCGACGTCGTCGTAGCGCTTCACCACTTTACGCAGAGTAACGTCAGCCATCGGCTTCAACCCTTTGTCGCGCCGGCGGTCAGGCCGGCAATGTAGTAGTCCATCAGGAAGGCGTAGATGATCAGCGGCGGCGCGGCGCCGAGCAGCGCGCCGGTCATGATCTGACCCCAATTGAACACGTCGCCCTTGATCAGGGTGGTGATGATGCCGACGGGCATCACGAGTTGATCAGTCGAGGTCGTGAACACCAGCGGATAAAGGAATTGCGCCCACGAAACGGTAAAGGCGAAGATCGTCGCCGCGATCAGGCCGGGCAGCGCCACCGGAATGAAGATGCGGGTCAGGGTCTGAAACCACGACGCGCCGTCGATGAGGGCAGCCTCATCCAGCTCCTTCGGGATCGAAGCAAAGTAGCCGATCATGATCCAGGTGCAGAACGGCACGGTCAGGGTCGGATAGAGAAACAGCAGCACATACCATTTGTTGATGAGCTGGATGCCGGTGTACTCGCCGATGACGGCAAACATCTTGAACAGCGGGATGAACAGCAGCGTGTCCGGGATCAGGTAGGTCAGAAACACGCCGGTTGCCAGCGTGACCGAGCCCCAGAATTTCATCCGCGACAGCGCGAAGGCCGCCGGCACGCTGATCAGCATGGTGAGCGTCACCACGACGATGGCGACGAGCGCCGAATTCCAGAAGAACCGCAGAAACTGGTTCGAGGTGAGGAGCTCGGCGTAGTTCGACAGCGTGGGGTGAAACACCCACCAGGGATTCGTCGCCGCCGAAATCTCGGCGCTGCTCTTCAGCGAAGTGATCACCATGTAGATCGGCGGCACCAGCGAGAAGATCGCGAAAATCGTCAGGAAGACATAGGACCAGCGCATGGCCCACGTGCGGTCGCGGCTCATGCTGCCGTATTTGGCCTTGCGGGTCGGGCCGGTCTTGTCGATCGCAAGCGAGCTCATGCTTCGTTCCCGCGTTTGTTGATGTCCCGCAGAATGAAGACTGCCGCAATCGCCAGGATCGGGGCCATGAACAGCGAAACGCTGGCGCCCAACGGGATATCGCCGCCTTCGATACCCAGACGGAACGACCAGGTCGCGAAGATGTGGGTGGTGTCGATCGGACCGCCGGCGGTCAGGATGCGCGTGATGTCGAAGTTCGCGAAGGTGACGATCAGCGAGAACAGCGTGGTGATGGCGATGATGTTGCGCATCATCGGCAGCGTCACGTACCAGATGCGCTGCCACCAGTTGGCGCCGTCGATCGCGGCGGCCTCATAGAGCTGGTCCGGCACCGATTTCAGCGCCGCCAGATACATGATCATGAAGAACGGCGCGCCGAACCAGACGTTGACCAGGATGATCGAGAACCGCGCCCAGCCGGTTTCGCCGAGCCAGGAGATCGGACCCACGCCGAAAAAGCCGAGCGTATAGTTGAAGGCGCTGTAGGAGGGGTCGAACAGCCACAACCAGGCGAGCGTGCTCATGGCAGGCGGGATCACCCAGGGTACCAGCAGCATACCGCGCCATTTACGCTGCTTCTTGGACGGAATGTTGTGCGCGAAATGCGCGACGATGAACCCGATCAGGGCTTTGAAGATCACCGCGGTGATGGCGAAGATGCAGGACTGCTTCACGACCAGCCAGAAGGTCGGACGATTGAACAAGAAGGTGAAATTACCGAAGCCGACGAATTTCGTCATCGACTTGTTCAGCGTGGCCAGATGGATGGCATAGAAGGCGGGGTAGATGACCATGGTCGCGATCAGAACGATCAGCGGCAGCGTCATCAGAAATGCAATGGTTGATTTGCGCTTCATCGTGTTGCGCAGGCTCGACCGGCTGCGTGCGGGCCGGACCGCTACGCCGGTCGGTTGAAATGCGACGTCAACCATGATGCTTGTTCCCTTGCAGGAGATCGGACACTCCTTGACCGCTCCCGACGTCCGATCGAGTTCAAAATTGAGAACCTGAGACAGTGCGGCCCGCCCGAGGGCGGACCGCAATGGCAAGGCTCAGCTCCGCATGAAGCCTTCGCACTCGCCCTCGGCCCAGGCGAGCGTGGCTTCCATTTTCTCGCCCCTGGAGTACCGGACGCACATATTGGTCAGGGTCGCCTGGACGTAGATCTGCTGCGCGATCTTCGGCGGCGCCGGCGATGCCGCAATCGACAGCGTCTGGTGATTGTAGGGATTCGGATAATGGAAGAGCGTGCCCTTCGGCGGCTCGACCTCGGCCCAGGTCTTCAGGGTCGTCAGCTTTTCATAGGCCGGCAGGTCATAGCCGTTGCTGGCCGCGACAAGCTTCTCGACTGAACTCGGTTGCGACAGATGCCTGATAAGGCTCTTCGCGGCTTCCTTGTTTTTCGAGAAATTCCATGTGGCCAGAAAGTACGGCAGATACGGCGCGAAGCGGCCCTTCGGTCCCTTCGGGAAACCGTGGGTCCAGCACTGCTCTGCAACGTGCGGCGCATCACGCTTGGCGACCGACCATGCGCTTGGCGGGTTCATGATCAACGAGGCCTGGCCCGACACCAGAAACTTGTTGTTGGACGCATCGTCCCAGGACGGCGCATCGGGTGGCAGGAAGGCGATCAGCTTCTTGTAGTAGTCCAGTGCCTGACGAACCGCGTCGGTCTTCACCGTCAGATCGCCTTTGGCATTGACGAGTTCGGCGCCAAAGGACTGGAAGATCGCGCCCGCGGTGTCGACGTTGTCGGAGGTGGTGCCGAGACCGATGCCGAAGGGGTTGCCGCCCTTGAAGCAGGCTTCCGCCGCCTTGAGGAACGTATCCAGGTTCCAGTCGTCGGCCTTCGGCGGCGCACCGGCCGGGTACATCGCCTGCACGTCGATACCGGCATGCTTCTTCATGAGGTCGATGCGGGAGCAGGGCCCCTTGATCTGGCTGCCGACACAGAAGGGAACCGCATGCCAGTGACCGTTGGCCTGGCCAAGATATTGGACCGTACCGTTAACGTTGCCGTTCAGAGCTATAAGCTCTTTCATCAAGTCGTCCATCGGTTCCAGTAGCTCGGTCTCCGCGTGAGGCCACCACGTCGGCATCGCCAGGATGTCATGGCCGGCCTTGGCCTGCGCTTCGGAGGCAATCGTCACCAGGTTCTTGTTGCCGTTGCTGGTGATGTAATCGATCGAGACCTGGACCTTCTCCTTCTCGGCCCATTCATTGACGAGCGCGGTGTTGGCCTTGTTGGCGTCGGGAACCCAATGATCCCAGAAGCCGATCGACAGGCTCCCCGCCGCGTTGGCGGAACGCACGAAGGGCGCACTGATCATCGCAGCCGATGACAGTGCGGTAGCAGCAACGAATTGTCGGCGAGTAAGCTTGTTCCGTGACATGGCGTGGCTCTCCCTGTGGGCCAATCGGAAAATTGTTCTGAAATCCCGCTTGTTGTTGGTTTTACTTCGCAGCCGAAGCCGGCTGCGCGAGGATTTCGTTGTTTGCGATCAGATCAGAATTGCCGGCTTCTGTCGAGAAATCAGGTGGGTAAGACTCTAAAACTAACGTTGTGCTAGCCAACCGTGCAAACGTCTCGTCACCCGCGTTGCCGACCACTGCGACAAAATGGGATATTGCGCCGCACACTGTGCACAAGGAACTCAGCACATGGGTTGGCGCAAATGTGCCGCAGTCAAGCTTAACAGGCTCGCATCGCAAGGTTTTCTTGATGGTGGACGATGCGGGGCGGCGGTAGACGGATTCTATCGGAGCGCGTTAACATCGGGGCATGGCAGTGTGCCTGCCGTCCCCCAAAATACGCCAGACCAATCGATCGAGATGGAGACCGAACCAATGACCAGCCCGACATCAAGCTTGCGTGCGCGGATCATGCTGTGCGCAGCACTTGGGATGGCGGCCGTGCTTGTCGCGGCCACACCGCGTCTGGTTGACGCACAGGGTCTGGTGAAGGGCGTGGAGCAGGGCGCGCGCGAAGGCAACAAGAAAGCGGGTCCGGTCGGCGGCGTCCTCGGTGGCGCGATCGGTGGCGTTGTCGGTGTGGTCACGGGTGTGACCAGCGTGCTGACGGGCAAGGGCGGCGAACAGCCGGCGCAACAGAACGACAGGGACAAGAAGGGTGCTGACAAGGGCGGTGCGAAGACCGCGAAGGCGGTGCCCGGGCCGGCGGCCAAGGGCGCCAAACAACCTGCACAGGTGCTCACACAGGCGGGCGCGCCTCAACTGACCGCCGAGCAGATCGTCGCCAACAGCGACGCCAATATCGAGCGGATCAAGAAGGAACTGAATCTCACGCCCGAGCAGGAGAAGAACTGGTCGGGGTTCTCCAGCGCCATGCATTATCTCGGACACAACGGCGCCGACCGCCTGAACCTGCGCATTGCGCGCGCCCAGCGCGATCCGCCCGACGACATCATCGAACAGATGCGCAACGAAGCACAGTTCCTGAATGATCGCTCGCAGGATCAGCGCAACGTCGCCGACGCGGCCGAGCCGCTTTTTGCCACCCTCGACGACAAGCAGAAACAGATGTTCATCGACGAGATGGTGCGGCTGAGCCACGAGCGTGGGCTCGACTGACGCGGGTCCCCTCGGGCCGAATAGCCGGGCACACGTGCCCTGGGGTAGGTTAAAGGCGCGGCACCCGGCTATCCTGCCGCAGCGGCGCGGCGCCTCAACTCGACATTCAATGTTGAAGAAAAGCGGACCGATTGTGGCCGGAGTGATGGCTTGGCGGTGACCTTGTCGCGAAGCGGCTCGTTTCTCCCCACAAACGCCATCGGCCGGCCGCGGATCAGCCGTTGGGCTGCCGCGTACCGGCCGATCTTCTTGCGAAAGCGCTTCAAGTCTTCGCGAAGTTCAGCTCCACGCCGACGCCGTCGGGATCATAAAGGAAGATCTGCGTATCGCCGGTGCGCGGCACGATCTGCTCGCGAAACTTCACGTTCTTTGCCTGCAGGCGCTTGCGCACGCCATCGACGTCGGTTCCGGCAAAGGCGATGTGGTCGAGCCGGCCGGTGTCCTCGTATTTCTTCTCGGTGCCGCGCACCACAATGCCATCGCGCGGCGTGCGCGGACCCATCAGATGGACGGTGGCCTGGCCGCCGGAATAGAGCCAGTAACCGGGAAAGCCGAGCGGTGGACGTTCGCCGTTCTCGAGCCCGAGCACATCGACATAGAAGTCCTTGGTGCGTTCGAGGTCCTGCGGTTCGATGGTGTAGTGCTGCAATCCGCCGAGCGGCATGGTTGTTCTCCTTGTTGATCCTGAACCCGAGATCTTCCTAAACCCGAGATCTTCCTAAACCCACGTGAGATCGGCGTCGGCCCCCAGCATCCAGGCGCCAACCGTTTCGAAATGACTGGCGCGGCCCTGCAATTGCTGGGTCACGGTGTGGATGTCGCGGAAACGGCGCTCCAGCGGATGGGTGTCGAAGATCGCGGTGGCGCCGGCGGCGTTATAGGCGAAGTCGACGGCCTCGCGCCCCCGGTGGATGGCATTGGTCGAGGCCATTCGGATGGTCATGCGCTGTTCGACCGTGATCAACGAACCGGCGCAGAGGTGTTGCCAGATCTCGGTCATCGATTGCAGCAGATAGGCGCGCGCTGCGCGCAGATTGACCTCGGCTTGCGCGAAACCCGCCTGCACCACCGCATTGTCCCTGATCGGGCTCCTGTTGCCGCGCGGCACCTTGTTGCGGGCGAGATCGAGGAAGCAGTCCAGTGCGCCGCGCGCAATGCCGCAGGCGACACCGGCAAAGCCGACCTGATAGCAGGTGCCGTTGCCCATGCGATAAAGCGGTCCGTTCTCGCGGCACTCCCGCTCGAACTCGCGCGTGATCGAATGATCGGCCCGTACGAAGAAATCCTTGAGGGAAAACTGGTCGCTCGCGGTGCCGCGCAAGCCGACCGTGCTCCAGATGTCGGTCCATTCGACGTCCGCACTGCGCACCAGCATGGTGCGCTCGGTCTGCTCGCCGTCGGTATCGAGAAGCGGCGAGCCGTCCGCCTTGAAGATCGGGCAATGCGCGCCGAGCCAGGTGGCATGGCGTCCGCCCGAGGCGAATGCCCAGGTTCCCGTCACGCGATAGCCGCCGTCGCATGCGATGGCCTTCACGCGGGGACCGGGACCCCAGGCCAATACCGCACGCGGGTCGTTGCCGAAGATCGCGCGCGCCACCGGCAGATCGAGATAGGCGGCCGCCATCGCGCAGCCGCCGGCCTGGCTCATGCACCAGGCGGTGGAGGCGTCTTCCCGCGCAATGGTCTCGATCACATGAAAGAAGGTGACGGGATCGGTCTCGATCCCGTTTTGGGAACGCGGCAGCAGCAGGCGGAACAGCTGCGCCTCGTGCAGTTTGTCGAGCAGGGCCACCGGCAGCCGGCGGTCCCGCTCGATCTCGTCGGAAGCCGCCGCAACAGCCGACGCGACCGCTTCCGCGCGCGCAACCACGCTGCGATCGCCGGATAGATTCGAAGGCGTTGCGACCAGCATTGGGCTCAGGCCTGCCGCACCTGCGCGGCTGTCGTCACGCCGGCGCCACTATTCAACTCCCGGTCAATCTCCTCGATCGACTTGCCCCTGGTTTCGATGCCCAGGAAATAATAGACGAGACCTGCCATCAGGAACCAGCAGCCGAGATAGAGGAACGCCACCGGGATTTCCGGCAGGGGCACATCAGGCTTGAGGTAATTGTTGGAGCCGACGATCAACGCAAGGCCAACCGGACCGATGATCTTGCCGATTCCGCCGAAGCCATAGGCCGAGCCCATGCCGCTCGTGCGCAGATGCGACGGCCAGATTTCCGCGGCATAGGGCCCGACGATCGCAAAGCCGCCATCGGCGAAGAAGAAGGCAGCCGCAAGGATCAGCCAGAACGCCGACCAATCGCCCCACATCACGTTATAATTGTAGCCGGCGACGATGATCAGGATGCCGGCACCAAAGCCGAGCAGGCCGCCGGCCTTGCGCCGCCCCATTGCCTCCGAGAAGTAGGAGAAGGAGACGCGTCCGATAAAGCCGCACACGGTGAGCAGGATCATCATCTTGGCGGCCTGTTGCGGGGAGACCTTCAGGAGCAGCACGAACAGCGACGGCGCCCACAAGGTGACGCCGTAGACGCCGGTCTGCGCGCCGGCGTTGCCGAGCCAGGACACGATCAGGCTGCGCGGATATTTGAAGAGGTCGAGCCAGTTGGTGGTGATGATGGGACCGGCGTCGGCCGCGGTCGGCATCGGCAGCGACGCCGGCTCGACCTGCAGCGCCCAGGCGAGCGACTTGCGGGCGTCCTCGTAGCGGCCCTGCCGGCACAGCCAGCGCGGGCTCTCCGGCACCCAGACGCGGACCAGCAGCACGACCAGCGCCGGCAGTACGCCGATGGCAAACAGCAGCCGCCACTGATCGGAGCCCATGAAGGCGCCGAGCACCGCGCCGAGGCCGACGCCGAGCGGGATCACGCAAGTGACGAGACCGCCGACCCAGCCGCGTTTGGAGGAGGGCATGAACTCCTGCACCAGGGGCAGGTCGACGCAATAGAGGCCGCCAACGCCAAGGCCGACGAAGAAGCGCATGACGGTGAGGTAGATCCAGCCGTTGTCGGGCGTGAAATAGAGCAACCCGGTCGCGATCGAGAAATTCAGCACGGTGCCGATGAAGACGACACGGCGGCCGACGCGGTCGGCGAGCCAGCCCCATGCATAGGCGCCGATGATCGCGCCGATGCCGGAACTCATCAGCACGGTCGCGGATTGACCGAAGGTCAGCTTCCACGGTCCGATCAGGAACGCGAGCACGAAACTGATCAGGAAGTAGTCGAAGAATTCGAGCGCGTCGCCGATGATGGCAGCCGACAGGATCTTGAGCTGGTTGCCGGTCAAACTCGTGCGCTTGTCGAGCTCATTGAACATGGCATGTTTCCCCGGCGCATGTTCGTTTTTGAACCGACGGGCGCCGCGCCTGTGCACCGCCTCCATGAAGGCTACCCCGCCACCGCTGACAACGGCAAGTGCGTCCCTTGCACGGCCGGTCGCCACAAACGGATTGCTGCTCACCGATCGGTCGGCGGGGCAGGCGCGCAACGCCGACCAACCGATTTGTTAGGGTTTTGGGTTAGGCTGGTCCTTTGTGATGAACGCGATCTCAGGGCCAAGGGCCGTGGACGAACGGCGCAAGCATCAGCGGATCGAGATCAACGAACCTGCCTATGTATCGGCGGGCGGTTCGGTCATGAGTTGCGTGGTTCGCAACATTTCCCCTGACGGCGCCGCCATCGATGTCGATAATCCGGCCTTCGTGCCGTCGCGCTTTCGGCTTGTCATGGCCAACGGCGCCACTGTCCACGACTGCAACATCGCCTGGATCCAGAAGAACCGGATAGGCCTGACCTTCATTGCCACGCCTCACGCGGATCATTGATCGCCGACGTCTGGCGTTTCTCGCAACTGACCGACCGGACGGTGTTGTTCCGTTTCCGCATCCCCGGGAAAAAGCGGCGGAACTGTGTCTCAACTCTTGAGTGTGCATAAAACTTGTGCTCAGGATGCGCCACTTGGGTGCAAGGGGATGAGATCAATGAAAGTCAGATTTGCGTTGTTTTTCTTGAGTTTGGTGTCATTCGCGGGGATAGCGAATGCCGCCGATATACCGGCTCCGGCGCCGGCCACCGCGCCAGTTTATGTTCCGCCGCGCGCAGCCGTTTACAACTGGACCGGATTCTACGTCGGCGCCATGGGCGGCTATGGGTGGTCCAACAACAACGGAAATGACCTGAAGGGCGGCTTTGGCGGCGGCACGATCGGTTACAATGCCCAGTTCGGCAATTTCGTCGTGGGTATCGAAGGCGAAGGCGCCTGGGCGGACATTAATCAATCCGCTTCCCTGTTCTTCGTGACGGCAACCGATCGCATCCAGGCGTTCGGTTCGCTGACGGGCCGCCTCGGCGTCGCCCTCGACAACGTGCTGATCTACGGCAAGGGCGGCGGCGCCATCGCGAGCAACAAGATCAGCGTCACTGCGCTCGGATTGGTGGCTGACGATACGCAGACCCATCTCGGCTACACCGTGGGCGGTGGCGTCGAGTGGGGCTTTGCGCCGAACTGGTCGGTCAAGGGCGAGTACCTCTGGGCTCACTACGAGAGCCAGAACTACTTCACCAATCAAATTCCTGGCGGGATCTCCAGCGGCACGTTCGACGTCAACACCGTCAAGGTCGGCGTCAATTACCGCTTTGGATGGGGTGCCGCTCCGGTCACGGCGCGCTACTAGAAGCGAGGCACGATGGAAGCTGTCACCGCTTCAACAGCGGTGCCAGCTTCTTTTCGAATTCCTCGAATGACATCGAGCCCTTGACCCGTTCGCCATTGATGAAGAAGGTTGGCGTCGCGTCGACTTTCAGCTTGTCGTAGGCGACATCCTGGTCGGCCTTGATCTTGTCGAGCAGGGCGTTGTCCTTGACGCAAGCCTCGACCGCTTCCTCGTTCATCCCGAACTTGCCGCCGACCGCCTTGAGCGTCTCGGTGGTATGCTCGACCAACGCCTGCTGCTGCTTGAACAGCATGCCGATTGCGTCGAAATACTTCTGCGCGTCGCCGCCCGCCGCGCAGCGCGCCAGCATCGAGGCGCCGGCCGCCTTGATATCAAGCGGAAACTCACGGGATACAAAGTGTAACTTGCCGGTATCGATGTATTTCGACTTCAGCATGGGAAACACGTTCTCGGCGAAGTCGGCGCAATGCGGGCAGGTCAGCGAGGAATATTCGACGATGTTGACGGGCGCGTTGGCCGGACCCAGCGCCATGTCAGGCAGCGATACGGGCTTTGCCACCTGGGCTGCCAGCGCGCTGTCGGCGAGCGCGGAACAGGGCGGCAACAACGTGCCGAACGCCGCAAATGCGGCGAGGGTCAGCGCGGCAAACAGCGCGCGAGGAGAGGACGGCAATGGAAAATCCCTTCGGTTCCGCACTTCGCGGAGCGCACGCTTGGCCTGCGCGTTCCGCGAGGCGCCGAAGCCGGAGATTAGATCGCAGCGACGGTGAGGTCCATGCCGAACGCCATCAGGCAGAACGACAGGGCCAGACCGGAACAGGACAGCGCCGCGATCGCCTTGAACGCGCGATCGGAAGCCATCATCGAAATCGTCTTCATAAGTCCCCCCTTTTATGGCCCGCAAACCCGGCATTGAGGGGCCGACACATAAGGCAAAAATCTTTACGGCCGATTGCCCGACATTGTTAATCGATTGCCCCGCGAGGGGCGAAAGCCTGCCGAGGAAGGTGGCGGGCCGCTGCGGTAACGCCTTGGCGGGGTTCGACAATCAGTTGCGCTGGGTGCCCAGCACATTGGCGAGCGTGGCCGCCGTCATGGCGGCGCGGTCGGAGGCACGTTCGGCTGCGAGGCGGTCGCGCGCGCGCTCCTCGATCAGGATGTTGATCAACTCCAGACGCTTCCTCTCGTCGACGGCATCGGCCAGCAATTGCCGATAGCGATGATAATCGAATCCGAAATCTTGCTTACGCATGCGACGCCCCCGTGCACGCAACTGCCCACCAGGCGCATGTTCAGCAAGGCGCGAGCGTGCGCAAGCGTGGCGCGTTGCCGATCGACGATTTCGTGCAGCTGTGGCCTGCGCGACACTTAGTGCTCGGCCGTAGCGGTGGCGGGAGAAGGAGAGGGCGCGGCGAGCGCGGCAGCCGGGGTGGTCGCCGCGGGTGTCGTGCCGTTCGCGGCAGCCGCTTCCAGTTCGTCGAGGCAATGCAGCAGGAAGGCCGTGCGGTCGCGCGGTATCACCTTTGCTGCCTCGGCCTTCTTGGCGCAGTCGCGTTGTCTGATTTGCTCGGCCCGCCGCTTCTCGGCCGCTTCCCGGAACTCGGGGGCAACCTTCGAAGGATCGACCAAACCGCCTTGCGCGAGCGCCGGGGCTGCGAGCGCCAACGACATCAAGGTCGCGCCGATGATGGATTTCAAATTCGCCTCCTGTGACATGAACGTCTGAAATACGAGCCGGAAAGGCTGCGAACCTCAGTCCGTGCGAAATGGCCGTTCGCCATGGTTTTTGCAAATCCCGTGCCGCTTGGCGAGGTATTTGGCGTCCTCCGGTTAACGCCGACCGGCGCATTCATCCAGCCTTGCGCCAGCGCCGCCCGAGAAAATCCAGCGCCAGTCCAAGCGCGACGCCGGCCGCAACCAGCAGTGCGACGGATCGGATTTGTCCGTCCGACCAGCCCAATTGCCCGCACGCGACGCAATCCATGATGATCGCGACATAGGCGGCGACGCCAAATCCGGTCATGGCGGTGAGAAGGTCCAGCCGTTTGCCCATAGCTCGCATCCGTAAGCCCTGCCATTTCCCCGTATAGGCCCGGCAAGAGATCGCTGCTGTGACGCGGTTCACAGTTGGGAATGTTCCATGCAAGCCGCGTGCAAGCGGCTTGTGGCGACCTGAAGCTGCGTTCGATCGGCGCTGCTATTCCAGCGAGACGAGCACGACGCCGGCGTCGATCATGCCGAGCGCGCGCGCCGCGCTCGTCGAGATGTCGATCACGCGGCCTTTCTTGAAGGGGCCGCGATCGTTGACACGGCAGCGGATGGAGTGACCGTTGTAGGTGACGGTGATCATGGTGCCGAAAGGCCGCGTCCGATGCGCGCATGTCATCTCGCCGCTGTGGCCGACGCCTTCGTAGAACGAGGCGAGGCCGCTTTCGGCTTGTGCGCCGGACACGAAGAGAACGAGAGCGAGAGAGGTGAGAAACGTACGATACAAGGTGGCACCATCGGTGCCCTGCGCCGGCTCGATAAGCTCCGGGAACTAGTTCCAGTTCCCGGCGATATTTCGATGACGAAGTGGCGAGCAACGGAACTATTTTATGAGTTCCGCACGCGCAAAATCGCCGGCTGCACGAGGTGTACCGGGCTTCGCGAATTCCGATGCAAGCTGACCGAAAGTGCACGAGGCCCGGTGTGCCTAGGAGACCGGACCTCGTGACTTAACCCCTCCCCCGAGGGCGATGGTGCGAAACTTGTAATCAAACCGCGGAATGACTCCTAGACCGTATGACTACGGAACGTGCGCGACGCGCGATGCAATCGGCGAGCGCTCACACCACCGGCACGCGTCGCGCCGCGACCGCCGCCGGCGAGATCACTTCGATGTCGAGCGGCACGCGCCAGCGCTCGGTGAGATTCACGCGCGGGGCTTGGTTGCTGGCGACCGCGCCGTCGAGCACAAAACCCTCAAAGCCGTTGCTCATGACCTCGTTGCACTTCTGCACATAGACCGGGAAGCCGCCGATATAGGGCATGAACACGATCGGCCGGCCCGGGATGTTGGCACCGACATACCAGGAGCTGCAGGTCGAGCGCAGCGACACTTTCGAGACTTCGTTGACATGCTCGACCCAGGCGTCCTCGTCCGCGACGACAGGCTCGATCGCGCGCGAACCGATATCGCGCATGTGGCCGATCAAATCGGCCAGCCAATCGACGTGCTGCTCGATCGCCTGGATCATGCTGGCGAGCACCGAGGGACTGCCGGGCCCCGTGATCATGAAGAAATTCGGAAAGCCGGCCGAAGCCAGCCCCAGATAGGCGCGGGGGCCGGCACGCCATTTCTCCCTGAGCGTCAGGCCGTCGCGGCCGGTGATCGCGATCTTGTCGAACGAACCGGTCATGGCGGCAAAGCCGGTCGCCGACACGATGGCGTCGACGGGATATTCGACGCCGTCAACGACGATGCCGTGCGCGGTGATGCGCTCGATCGGCGTCTTCGAGACGTCGACCAGTTTGACATGCGGCAGGTTGTAGGTCGCGTAATAACCGGTATCGACGCAGAGCCGCTTGCAGCCGAACACATTGTGCGGACACAGCAGCTCGGCGGTGGCGGGATCCTCGACGATGTCGCGGATCTTGTCGCGCGCGAAATCGGCGATGGTGTCGTTGGCGCCCTTCTCGAACAGGAGATCGCCGAAGGCGCCGAGGAAGGGCAGGCCGCCGCTTTCCCAGGCTTTCTCGTACTGCTGCTTGCGTTCGTCCTCGCTCGCCTCGAGTGCCGGCTTCATGTTGAACGGAAAATAGAAGCCGGTCGGTCGCGCGCGCGCTTTCGCCCGCAGCGCCGGATAGTCGGCCTTGACCGCCTTCACATACTCAGGCGTCAACGCCTCGTTCCAGGCCGGCACCGACCAGGTCGCGGTGCGCTGAAATACGGTGAGCTGCGAGGCCTGGGCAGCGATGATCGGGATCGACTGGATCGCCGACGATCCCGTGCCGATCACGCCGACGCGAAGGCCGCTGAAGTCGACGCCATCATGCGGCCACTCGCCGGTGTGGTAGACCGGCCCCTCGAAATCATCGATGCCGGGAAATTTCGGCCGGTTCGGCGCCGACAGGCAGCCGACCGCCATGATGCAGAATTTTGCGGTGACATTGTCACCGCGGTCGGTCTCGATCTGCCAATGCTTGGCGCGCTCGTCCCAGCGTGCCGCCGTCACCCTTGTGTCGAACACGATGTCCTGGCGCAGGCCGAAGCGGTCGGCAATATGGTTGGCGTAGGCGAGGATTTCCGGCTGCGACGAATATTTCTCCGACCAGGTCCATTCCTGGTCGAGCTCCTCCGAGAAGGAGAACGAGTACTGCATGCTCTCGACGTCGCAGCGCGCGCCGGGATAGCGGTTCCAGTACCAGGTGCCGCCGACGCCACCGCCGGCCTCATAAACGCGCGCCGACAATCCAAGTCCGCGCAGGCGATGCAGCATGTAGAGGCCGGCAAAGCCGGCGCCGACCACGACGGCGTCGAAGTTTTTGGTTTCGGCAGCGCGCGCTTGCGGCGCGACGGTCTTGGCGTCCATTGGTTTCGCCCGGTGTTTCCTCGTTACGGCCGATTATGCGCGGAGTTGTCGGAAAATCGACGGCAAATTCAGCGGGGAGGGTCGACGTTTTCGCAAAAGACGCGGGTTCTACTGCACGCAGGCGTAGGTGCGCGGCAGCACGCGCCAGGCGGTATAACGGTAGAACGGCCGATAGACGTAATTGCCGTAAACCGCGGGCGCCGTATGGGCGTACCAGGCATTGTGATAGAAATTGGCGACCGGCCACTCGGCGCAACGATAGGGAACCCAGCCATAGCCGGCCGGCGAGCGGATGCCGAGCTCCGGCGGAATCGTGGGATAACCCTGCGCCTGCGCGGCGGCGGTCAAAGCGGCATACGCGACGAGCGCGGCGAAAGCGGATCGGCGAAGCATTGGCGGCTCCCTCCAGTATTGCGAAGATTATCTGCGCCTCGGGGGAGGCGACAAGGGTAACCTGAGAGCATGGCATCGCGTTCCCGCGGCACGATCCTGCCCGGGGCTTGCAACTTGTCCCGCCGAAGCTCGAAGAGCGAAGGCGGAATTGTCCCTCGGAAAAGTGGAGGGCGCAGGGAATGCCGGGCGCTGGCCGCACCCGCAGCCTCGTGGGCAGAAAAGGGTAGGCGGCCCACAAGCGTAGTCACCACAGGTAAAGCCGAACGATCGGCACTCCCTGCGCAATGGTTTTACGGCTGCTCCGCGCTCTCCCCGGTGTATCGGGCTTGATAGCCACCGTCGCTGATCGATCTCTGCGTTTCGCGCCGCTAGGCCGAAATCGCATCTCGATCAACTTGACCCCAGCGTCGAGGGGACAGGACCACACGGCTTGACCGTACGCGCTTATGCCGCACGCCTTGCGGCCCAACGCGTCCATCGCATCCCGCACCACGAATTGTGACGATCGCGTTTCGCCCCTCCTGCGGGCGGGATGGCTTCGTTAAATCATAAGTTCTGTATTACGGAAAGAAGAATATTTTTGCGCAAAGGGCTTGACAAGCGTTTCTGTAAAACCGCAGGTGTTTTGCCCGTCGTGTCGTTGAGGCAACAGTCCGGCTCCCGGCTCCCCACGTCCGCTTCGCAATCTTCGCGCCAAGCTCCAACTGGAACAATTGACATCTCCAGGCTTTGGAAATCGCGAGGACAATTATCGTATGCGCAAACCGGCACCTCTTATCGAACGGCTGCTCCGTCCGCCAACGCTCGGTTCGCGATGCCGGCGCTGCTCCAGTGCGCCGTGATGGAGTACCTGGCGCGCTTCGTGATCGGCGGCGTCGCCGTTTCGTTGTTCGCCATCCTCGGCGACATATTGAGGCCCAAGGGCTTTGCGGGTCTCTTCGGGGCCGCGCCTTCGGTGGCGCTGGCGACGCTCGGCATCGCGGTGTTTCAGCATGGCAGCCAATATGCCGCCGTCCAAAGCCGGGCCATGCTATGGAGCGCCATCGCACTGTTCGTTTACAGCGTTGCGGTCTGCCAACTCCTGATGCGGTTTCGCTGGAATGCGCTCCCGGCCACGCTGATTGCGCTCATCGTCTGGCTTGCCGTCGCGTTGAGCCTGCATCTTGTGGTGGGGGCAAGCGCATGATCGTCAAGGTGTCGTTTTCGTCGCTGCGAGACGGCCACTGGTCCGAATACATCGTCCGTTTCTTGCTGGGCGGCGCAGCGACCGTGACAACGGGGCTCATCAGCAGCCGCTACGGACCTGCCGTCGGCGGCCTTTTCCTGGCCCTGCCGGCGATCTTCTGCGCCAGCGCAACCTTGATTGAAAAACATGAAGTGCGGCGCAAGCGGAAAGCTGGACTTTCCGGGCGAAGACGCGGTCAGGAAGCCGCAGCGCTCGATGCGGCGGGAGCGGCTCTTGGAAGCTTCGGCATGATGGGTTTCGCGCTGGCCCTCTCGCTGCTTGCGGAACGGCTGGCATCACTCGCCTTCATAGTCGCAACAATCGCATGGTGCGTGATTTGCCTCGCTGCATGGTGGTGCTGGCGCCGTGTCCGATGGACCGCGCCTCGTTGGTCGGCGCGATTCCGGGCAAAATCCTGATACCGCGCTCCGGTCGGGAGGCTTTTGGTCAGGGCTGCCCCGTTCCGCCCGCTGATCCGTAGACCTGGCCGGTCGCGAAACTCGCATCGCTTGCGGCGAGCTGAACATAGATCGAGGCCAGCTCCGCCGGCTGCCCGGGACGGCCGAAGGCCGTCATGCCGCCAAACTTCTCGAGCTTCTCCATGGTCGCGCCGCCGGAAACCTGCAACGGAGTCCAGATCGGCCCCGGCGCCACCCCGTTGACGCGAATCCCCTTTGGGGCGAGCTGCTTGGCCAGCGATTTGACGTAGTTCATCGTCGCGGCCTTGGTTTGCGCATAGTCGTACAAGTCGGGCGACGGATCGTAGGCCTGCTCGGAGGTCGTACCGATGATGACCGAGCCGGGCTTGAGGTGCGGCAGCGCCGCCTTGATGATCCAGAATGGCGCGTAGATGTTGGTCTTCATGGTCGCGTCGAAATCTTCGCTCGACAGATCCAGAATGGATTGACGTGCCTGCTGTCGTCCAGCGTTGTTCACGATGATATCGAGGCCACCGAGCCCTTCGATCGCCTTGCGCACCAGGTCATGACAAAATTGTTCGCTTCTGAGATCGCCCGGAAGCGCCAGCCCGTTGCGCTCTTCGGCTTTGATCAGCTCGATGACTTGCTGCGCATCCGGCTCCTCGGTCGGAAAGTAGTTGATGGCCACATCGGCGCCTTCGCGCGCAAAGGCGATAGCGGCCGCACGTCCCATGCCGGAGTCGCCGCCAGTGATCAGCGCCTTGCGCCCGGCGAGCCGGCCCGAGCCGCGATAGGAGCGTTCGCCGTGATCGGGCGGCGGATCCATCTGGCTGGCCAGTCCCGGCCATTCCTGCGATTGCCGCTTGAACGGCGGCTTCGGATATTTTGCGGCGGGGTCGGTCAACGCTTCGGCTTTCTGCATGTCATTCCCATCGGTTGCGGAGGCGGGGGCGGGGGCGAGTGAAGCCGCGGCAATCGTCGCGCCCGCGCCGACGACCGTGCGGCGCGAATAGGGGGTCAGCAACTTGTCTGCCATTGGTTTCTCCACGCGATGCGTGAAGCCAACCACCGGCATCCCAAAATGTTGCTATTCTTCTCACCCCTTACCCGGCAGAATCGTTTCCAGCACCTGGCGGGCGGCACCCTTGATGACCCCGATCTCATTCGGGTCGCCCTTGGCGAGCGCCAGCGAGAAGTTCTTGGCCTGCTGCAGCGTGATGTGCGGCGGCAGCGGTGGCACTTCCGGATCGGTCTTGACCTCCAGCACCACGGGGATGTCGCTCGCCAGCGCCTGTTCCCAGGCGGACGCCATCAGATCGGGGTTGTCGACGTAAATTCCGCGAAGACCGATCATGTCGGCAAAACGCGAATAAGACACATTGGGTATCTGCTGCGAGGCTTCGAATTTGGGATCGCCGTTGATGATCCGCTGCTCCCATGTCACCTGATTGAGGTCTTCATTGTTGAAGACGCAGACGATCCAGCGATGATCGGGCCAATCGCGCCAATATTTCGCGACCGTGATCAGCTCCGCCATGTTGTTCATCTGCATCGCGCCGTCGCCGACCAAAGCAATGACGGGGCGATCGGGATGGGCATATTTGGCGGCAATGGCGTAGGGGACGGCGGCGCCCATCGAGGCCAAACCGCCGGACAGCGAGGCCTTCATGCCGCGGCGCATTTTCAAGTCGCGCGCAAACCAGTTGGCGCAGGAGCCGGAATCGCTGGTGATGATGACGCGTTCCGGCAAGCGCGGCGACAGCTCCCATGTCACGCGTTGCGGATTGACCGGTTTTGCCGGCTGTTTGGCGCGCTCCTCCAGCGTCGTCCACCAGGCGCGGACGTTGTCTTCGAGTCCCTGCCGCCACTCTCTATCACTCTTTTGCTTCAGGCGCGGCAGCAGCGCTCGCAACGTCTCGGCGGAATCGCCGACGAGGCCAACCTCCATCGGAAAGCGGATCGACAGCATGCCGGCGTCGATGTCGATTTGCACTCCGCGGGCCTTGCCTTCCTTCGGCAAGAACTCCGAGTAGGGGAATGCCGAACCAACCATGAGCAGCGTGTCGCACTCCATCATCATATTGTAACTGGGCTCGGTCCCCAGAAGCCCGATCGAACCTGTCACCCATGGCAGGTCGTCCGGCAATGCGGCCTTGCCGAGCAGTGCCTTGGCACAGCCGGCCGAGAGGCGGTCGGCGATTGCGATGACCTCGTCTGTAGCACCGAGCGCGCCGGCGCCGATCAGCATCGCGACTTTCTTGCCGCTGTTGAGGATATCGGCAGCGCGATCGAGATCGGCGTCATGCGGCATGATCTTCGGCGGTGAGTAACCGACGCCGGATCGCAAGGTGCCATGTGCGCGCGGCGGATCCTCGTAAACCTCGTCCTGCAGGTCATTCGGCAGCACGATTGCAGTCACCGTTCGCTTCGACAGCGCGATCCGCGCCGCACGGTCGATGAGATGCCGCACCTGTGCCGGCGTCGAGGCCTGAACCACATAGGCGCCGGCGACATCCTTGAACATCGAGACCAGATCGAGTTCCTGCTGATACTGGCCGCCGAGCGCATTGCGTGCCTGCTGGCCGACGATCGCCAGCACCGGCTGATGATCGAGCAACGCGTCGTAGAGGCCGGTCGTCAGATGCGACGCGCCCGGACCCGACGTCGCGATGCAGACGCCGAGCCTGCCCGAAAATTTTGCATAGGCGGAGGCCATGAAGGCCGCCATTTCCTCATGCCGCGCCTGGATGAACCTGACCTTGCCGTCGGCACGGTTGAGCGCACCGAACACGCCATTGATGCCGTCGCCGGGGTAGCCGAAGATGTGGCGCACGCCCCATTGGTGCAGGCGTTGCACGATGAAATCGCCGACGGTCTGGGACATGGAACGGCTCGCTGCGAGAGAAACACCGCAGGGAGAACTGTGGGATTCGTACGCTGTTCCAAACCGCCGGGGACCAAAGTGCTCGCCAGATCAATCTCGGCTGCGGGGAGCGGCCCTTCGCGCTGGACGTCCCAAGACCCCTTAAAAGCATCTACAGCGACCCGGGCTTGCATCTCATGCGGTGGAGACTCAGACTATTTCTCGCGCCGAACGCCCTTGAACTTTTTCGGGGATTTCTTGACGGCCATGAACCGACCGCCCTGCTTGCTCCGCTTGGTCGAGGTCTTGGTCAACGGGTTCTTGAGCTGCGTTCGC
Organism: uncultured Alphaproteobacteria bacterium; assembly: GCA_963791665.1. Taxonomy (GTDB): domain Bacteria; phylum Pseudomonadota; class Alphaproteobacteria; order Rhizobiales; family Xanthobacteraceae; genus Bradyrhizobium. The sequence goes on from CAWBTH010000002.1 coordinate 116,809, forward strand.
TTCTTCACCGCGCCCTTGCGAGCGTTATCGCCGACCGGTCTGTTGACTGCCATTGGGGTCCTCCTATTCCAAGCTAAGGCGCGACTCAGGCGATTGGTTCCGCTTGCGAAGGGAGGGTGCCGATCACTCGTCTTTACCGAAATTCGGAAGATTCCCGATTGGCCTCACGACGGCGCAATAAAGCGGGACCGCCGGGGGGTCAAGCCGGCGATCCCTGGCCGGTCACTTCCAATTGCCCTGCCACCAAACAGAAGCGATGACCGACCTGCCAAACCAATTTTTCACGAATGCCGCTGGTTCCAAAGAGGCCGCCCCAGTTGGCGGCCTCGTCCATTGATGCGCCACCGAGCTTCGCCGTCGACCGCGTGGGCAGGCAAACTCAAAATCGCATGAGCCGCACAGTCATGTTCGGCTTAGGAACGAGACAAGGCTTCGGTCATTAGCCCGGATGGCCCGGTACTTTTTCGATTTCAGGTCGAATGGCAATTCCTCGACGGACGAGGAAGGCGCGGATCTGCCGGATATGGGCGCGGCTCACGGCGCAGCCATCGGTGCGTTATCGGATGCCATCCGGGACATCGCCGTCGAAGGCGACAAGGACCAGAAATTTGCGATCGAGGTCCGCGATGAATTCGGGCCGGTGCTTCACGTCAACGCCGTCCTGGAATCGAAAATCTTCCGAAAGCAATAGGGTCATTTCGACGGGTCGCCGGCCAATGGTTCTGTCAAAGTATTACGCGTACCACGTCGATCTCTACGGCACCGCTCGCGCCTCCTACGAGTTGCAGGCGAACAATGACGAGGGCGCCACCGCGGAGGCGCGGTACTTCCTCAAATTCCATCCGTCGATAGAAGTTTGGCAGGGCGCGCGCTGGATCGCCCGATTGACGCCAGAGGCGGCCACGCGAATCGGGAGGCATTAACGCGATCGGTTGTCGTGGTCCTGCAGGATGCGCACGAAATCAGCCATGCTGCTCTCGTCGCGCTGCTGCTCCTGGGCGCGCCCGCTGCAGGTTTGGGGTGAAGTTCCGTTGGTGTCCCGCATGAGCCGGACAACTCGCTGAAGCACGTTGGTGAGCCGCATCGCAATCGCCCCAAAAACAATAAGCGCTTATACGCGCGGGCGCTCGAATTGTTCCTATGGAAATTGGAAAAAAGTTTTCACCGTTGCCGCATGACGGCAGTAAACTGAATACGGGCGGGTGTAATGAGACTCGAATGAACGATTTGAAAGCCGAACTGGAAAAGCTGCTCACGAATGCGGAAGACTGCACTCTTATCGCTCGCCTCGCGACCGACAAGACCAAGCGGGAGACTTTCACCCGCATCGCCACGCAGCTCCGCGAGATGGCCGCCGAACTTCAGGCCGATATTGCCGCCCGCTCGCAAGGCGGAAGGGTTGCGCCCGACTCGGTTTGATACCCCGACGGAAAGTCAGCGATCAACGACGCGCGCGCCTTAAACTGACGCGAGCTTTCGCGAGGAACTTTCGTAATCCGTACTCTTTAGCTCGTTGCACGGGGATTTAACGAGGAACAGTTTGCATGAGCAAAGAAACGCCGAAGGACGATCCGCGCCAGAAAACCGACAAAGGTTCCCTGAAGCAGACCGACACGCCCTGGAAGGGCAATCCTGAAAAGGAACAGCGATCGGAGATCTCCAAGGGTGACCTCGAGCGCTGGCAGGAGAGCGACACGCACTAGCAGCGAAGAAACATCTCTCTTGCAATGGAGATAGCCCATGGGACTTGCACGCTACGCGATCATCGGGAGCCCCGGTGAATGGCACATCGAACATGACGACAAGGTCGCCCATACCTATGCCACCAAGGAAGCGGCGTTCGAAGCAGCCGTGGCTGCCGCATCGCTTGCGATGCGACAGGGCCATGAGATCGTGATCACGGCGCCCCCGACAGCCGAGGAAGGCACGCGATCGGCGAACGCACGGGACTGAAGCCGATGGCGACTGTCGCCGCTGTGGCGATCGATCCGGGCCACCATTTCAGCAAAACCCCGCAGACCAGCATCAAACTTCTCGAGGGTCACGGCGTGGAGGGCGACGCCCATGGAGGGATTTATGTACGGCATCGCTACCTTGCGCGACGCGAGCCACGCCTCGCCAATCTGCGGCAGGTTCATCTGATGCCCGACGAGTTGTTCCAGGCCCTGCGCAGCGAGGGCCATGATGTTCGCCCGGGCCAACTTGGCGAGAACATCACGACCAGCGGGCTCGAGCTTGAAACCCTGCCGCTCGGCAGCCTGCTATCGATCGGCGCCAGCGCCGTCGTCGAGCTGACCGGCTTGCGGACGCCCTGCGTCCTCATCGACCGGTTTCAGCCGGGCTTGAAGCAGAAATTGATGCTGACGGGGACGACACCCTGTCGCGCGGGCGTTCTCGGCATCGTCAGATCCGGCGGCACCGTCACGCCCGGCGATGAGATCGCCGTCACGCTGCCTCCGACACCCCGGAAGCGCCTGCCGCTTCTGTAGGAATAGGAACAGCCGGCGAACGGCAAACGTTAGCAACTGCCGTGGACGACCTCCCCGCTGCGGCCTGTTGTTGCGACTGTGGGGCCGCGACCATCGCGGCCCCTATCTTTTCTTTGAGGAAATGAATTGCCTCGAGCTGCAATCTTCGATGTCGACGGCACCCTGCTGGATTTGGTGGATCTTCATGCGCTGGCCTGGCGCGAGGCTCTCGCCGAGTTCGGCCACGAAGTCGGTTTCGATCAAGTCCGAAGCCAGATCGGGAAGGGCGGCGACAAGCTCATTCCGGTGTTCCTGTCCGCAGACGAACAGAAAGCGCATGGTCCGGAATTAGAGGAATGGCGAGGCAATCGGTTCAAAGCAAAATATCTGCCGTTGGTCCGGCCATTTGCCGCCGTGCCGGATTTGCTGCGGCGTGCACGTGAAGCCGGATTGCAGATCGCCGTGGCATCGTCGGCCAAGAAGGACGAGCTCGAAAAATATCTCGAAATTGCCCACATCGCCGGTTTGGTCGACGTGTCGGTTTCCGCCGAAGATGCGGCGCAGTCGAAGCCTGCGCCGGACATCTTCAGGGTGGCCTTGATGAAATTGAATATCGAAGGGCCCGACGCCTGTGCGATCGGCGATACCCCTTACGATGCCGAGGCAGCCCGCAAGATCGACATTCCCACCATCGGAGTCCTGAGCGGCGGGTTCGCCGAGGAGCAGCTTCGTCACGCGGGCTGTCTCGCCGTTTACCCCGGCCCGGCTGGGTTGTTCGCACGCTTTGCTGCCTCGCCGCTCGCCGCTTCGCCCTCAGGGCATACAGGACGGGATTGAGGCGCGGGGGCCACCCCCAGGTCATAGAAGGATTACCCACACCGAGAAACCAATCAGCGCTGCGACGCCAATCGACAGTACGATGATGACGACCTTTCCCACTACTGCTCCCGTCAGAAAGCCCCGCTCTCGCGGGGCTCTCTGCCGTCTGGTTTCCCGATCGCCACGGATGCGCGTCGCGCCGCTTTGGGCGATTTACTCGGCCTGTTCGATCGCATCGGGCATTCGCGCCACCGACATCAGCGATCGCGCGACCTGGTTGAGCAGCTGATCGGCGTTTTCCTCCTCGGCGAGCGATTTCGATAGCAGGCTCACGATGGCGCTGTGACGCAGCTGTTGAGCGAGGTTGCGCGCCGTGGTGTAGCCGGCGATCTCATAATGTTCGACGCGCTGCGCCGCACCGATCAGCGCAAGATCGGCAGCGGCGTCCTCCTTTTTCTTACCCTCGGCGATAATCTCCCCGCCTTCCTCGACCAAGCCCATCATACCCTTGCAGGGCTTGGCTCGCGGCGACTTGCCCAGCAGTTCGAAACACTCATTGATGCGCTCGATCTGGCTTTCCGTCTCGCCGAGATGCTGCTCGAACAGTTCGCGCAACTGATCGAACCGGGCGGCTTCCGCCATCTTGGGAAGCGCCTTGGTGAGTTGCTTCTCCGCATGCAGGATGTCGCGCAGTTCGTTCATCAAAAGCTCTCCCAAACCGTTCTCGTCCGAGGCCGGCGAACTTTCCGTGACGATCGCATTCGCGGGTCCGGGTTCGCCTGCCTGGATAGCGGGCGATTCGGTGAAGACCCAATCGCCTCCTTCGTTCCACGGGCCGCGGGTATCGATTTCGCCATGGTCCCCCGTGCCGGTCGAATCGTTGAAGAACTGGTCGACCAAGCCCGGCGTCGGCGCAATGCGGCCGATGCTGAAAGCCGGCTTGCCCATGCTCTCGAGCGCCAACGCGAACGCCCTCATATGGGTGATCTCGCGGGTCATCAGGAACTGCAAGGCGTCCTTGGTGCCGGCGTCGTCGCAGAAATTGATCAAGCGCTCATAGACGATCTTGGCCCGCGCTTCTGCGGCGATATTGCTGCGCAGGTCGACGTCGAGCTCTCCGGTGATCTTGAGATAATCGGCGGTCCACGCGTTTCCCTGGGAATTGAACAAGTTCACCCCACCGCCGCCCGCGATCGCAATCAGGGGATCGGCTTCGGCCGCCTGGCGATCGAACTTCATGGGCTTGAGGTGCATGCGGGCGAGGGTGCCCACGATCTCGAGATGGCTGAGCTCCTCGGTACCGATGTCCATCAGCAGGTCTTTGCGATCCGGATCCTCGCAATTCAGACCCTGTATCGAATATTGCATGGCGGCCGCGAGCTCGCCGTTGGCGCCGCCGAACTGTTCAAGGAGCATGTTGCCGAAACGAGGATCCGGTTCGTCGACGCGCACGGTGAACATCAGCTTCTTGACGTGGTGATACATGAAGGCCTCGGGTCTGAGATGAATGTCTATGGCGAACCGTGGCCAGATGGCTTTGTTCCTAAATGAGCAACTGAAACCCGGCGAACGAGCGAGAGGGCGCGTCAACGGGCCTGCAAAGAGAGGAGGCGGCTTGTCGGCCGCCTCTGCTGCTCAGTTCATGCGCTGATGGCGCGCGTCGGCTCGATGCCAGTGGTTCAACGGCTGCACGTTCGCGTGCGCGCGATCGGTATAAGGGTTACCCGGTCCTTTGTTCTGGCAATTGGCGTTCGGGTAGAAGAACGCGCAATAGCCTGGGTTCGAGATAACCTCCTGGGCTTGAGCGGCCGTTCCAAATGCAGCCGCCGCAACCAGGGTCGCTCCAATCAATGCGAATCTCATCATATTTCTCCTGAGGGTTAGTCAGGAGACATGGGAGCGCATCTCAGGCTTCGCCAATGAGAGTTTGGTAATGTGGCGAGAAACATTTTCGGCGCGGAACTGAAACTCTTGAAGTCAGAGCTGTAGCTGCGCAAGCGGAGGAGGATTTCGCATGCGAGCCCACCGGGACGCCAATCGGCGCGCGTTGGCACGCGCGCCTCCGGGGACGCCGGGAACACAGGAAAGGCATGGGCGTTGGTAAATCGTTGGGCACAAAAGGACTATTGGACAATGAGCCGGATCGTTCTGGTCGTTGATGATGATACAAGCGTGCTCGAAGTCGTTGCAGGCATGCTGGAGGAGTTGGGCTGCGAAGTCCTGAGCGCACGGACCGGGCTGGAGGCTCTTGACGAACTCGGCAAGGATGACCGGATCGAAGTACTCATAACCGACATCAACATGCCCGGCATGGACGGGCATGAATTGGCCCACCGCGCCAAGCGCATCAGCCCGAAGCTGCGGGTATTGCAACTTTCGGGGCGCGAACGCCGCAGAGACGGTTACCCAATGATCCGGAAGCCCTTCTCGCTCGAGGACTTGGCCACGACCATGCAAGAGACTGTTGGTTCTTGCTGACATCCCTATGAAGGCCCGTTCTTTTGATCCGCAGCGGCGGAGCCTGCTATGGCGCCGCCAATCGCGGATTGCGCTCGAGGTCTCCGCGCGGCGATTGGTCTAGACCTCTGCTCTCCCTGAGCGTGGGCGACGACCGTCGAGTGGGAAGCCGCATCCCGCAACCGCCTGTTAACCAGCCCGGCCGTCCCCCCGAAAATTTTTTCCATAACCCCCTTGAACTTTTTTCGCGGTTGTAGATTTTCTTGGTCGCCGCAGAGATGCGGTCGGGGCGCCTTCGGGGTCCCGGAGAGAGGCGGGCATCGGCAGGTGTCCGGTGCCGGCTCGTACCCAACTTGCTCTTTGGAGGATTTGGCTATGAGGTATGATTGGACTCCCCTCTGGAGGTCGACCATCGGCTTCGACCGCCTTTTTGACGTTCTCGACGAGGTCCAGCGGACCGCCGAAGAGAGCTATCCCCCCTACAACATCGAACGGCTCGACGAGAACCGCTTCCAGATCTCGGTGGCGCTGGCCGGCTTTACGCCGGACGAAGTCGCGCTGACGGTCGAGCAGAACGTGCTGACGCTGGAGGGCCGCAAGGGCGACAAGGAAGACAAGACCTTCCTGCACCGCGGCATCTCGGCACGCTCGTTCAAGCGGCAGTTCACCCTGGCCGACCACGTCGAGGTCAAGGGCGCCCGCTTCGAGAACGGCCTCTTGCTCATCGATCTGCAGCGCGAAATTCCGGAGGCGATGAAGCCGCGCCGGATTGCGATCAACGACGCTGCTCCGGGCAAGGTGACCCAGCTCGAAGCAAAGGCCGCCTGATAGGTTCGGCCTGGTACGACATCCAGCCGCGCGGATATTCCGCGCGGCTCCCCGTTAATCGTCTTTGGAATGGAGGCAACCATGCGGCCGACGACCGCGTATAACGGCAATGTATTCGACTTCGAAGCGCTGATTCATCCCGGCACTGTCTATGCGCATCCGCGCGATGTGGTCGCCGATCCCGCCCTGACGCTGGGCGAAAAGCGCGCCATTCTCGCCTCATGGGCGTCCGATGCTTCAGCCATCGCATCCTGTCCTGCCCTGCGTGCGCCGGAAGGATTGAAAGCGCCGGTGACCATCGACGAAATCCTCGAAGCGCTACGCGCGCTGGACGATGGCCCGCGCCATCCGCCAGGCGGCAGGCCAATGCGCCTGCGTTCTATCGAGAGGCGAGCGGCTGCTTGACGACGCGCACACGCGTTACTGGTTTAATGTCCTGAAGCGCGCAGTCCTTCGACTGCGCGCTTCGAGATCGAGCGCTGCCGGCCTCGATCACCGGTCAACATACGCAATCGTGGCTCGCGGCCAGCGCGACCAGATCGCGGCACGGCAAGCGCGGCTCCTCAACGATCATCTGCCGCCGAAGTCGAAACGAATGACGGCCTTCGAGGTCGGAGAAGCATTCATGTTAATGATGGGGCAATAACGAATAGGCGCCCGCGAATTGCAAGCCGAAGTGTTTTGCCCGTCGTGTTGAAAAAGATACAGGCATCAGCCGAACGCAGTAGTGCCTCGCCCGCCCTGTTCGGCTATGCAGCCTCCGACTTCAACGCCGGAGACACGCGACGATGATATTGCGAAACGTCAGCCTGGCGCTGCTCGCCGCTGCCTGGTTCGCGACGGCGCATGCGCAGCAGGCCCCTTCGATCACCGTCGCATCGACGACTTCCACCGAGCAATCCGGACTCTTCGGTTATCTGCTGCCGCGCTTCACGGACGCCACCAATATCAACGTAAAAGTCGTCGCGGTCGGCACCGGCCAGGCACTGGACATCGGGCGGCGCGGCGACGCCGATGTGGTGTTCGTTCACGACAGGCCGGCCGAGGACAAGTTCATGGCCGAGGGCCAGGGCGTGAAGCGGTTTGACGTCATGTACAACGACTTCGTCATCGTCGGACCGAAATCCGATCCCGCCCACATCGCCAGCGAGAAAAACGTGGTCGACGCCTTGCGCAAGATATCCGCGGCGAAAGCCCCCTTCATTTCGCGGGGCGACCGTTCGGGCACACATGAGGCCGAGCTGCGTCTCTGGAAGGCGGCCGGCATCGACGCGGCAGCAGCAAAGGACGGCTGGTATCGCGAGATCGGTCAGGGCATGGGACCCGCGCTCAACATGGCCTCATCGTCCAACGCCTATCTGTTGTCGGACCGCGGTACCTGGCTTTCGTTCAAGAACCGAGGCGACCTCGCTATCCTCAGCGAGGGCGACAAGCGGCTGTTCAACCAGTATGGCGTGATGCTGGTCAATCCCGGAAAGCATCCAGCGGTCAAGGCCGGAGAGGGGCAGGCCTTTGTCGACTGGTTGATCTCGCCGAAAGGTCAGGAGACCATCGCGAGCTACAAGGTCGGAGGCGAGCAGCTATTTTTTCCCAACGCGTCCCACTAGCAGGAAAGCGGTCGTCGAGACCGCGACGCTCAGCGTCAGCAGAATCAGGCCGAGTCCAAGCGCCAGCGGCAGATCGCCCTTGCTTGTCTCCAGTGCGATCGCGGTCGTCATGGTCCGGGTGTAGCCGCGGATATTGCCGCCGACGACGATGATGGCGCCGACCTCGGCGATGGCCCTGCCGAACGCCGCGAGAAACGCCGTCAGCAACGACGCGCGGCCGAGCGCAAACAGCAGCGCTATGCTGCGCGGCCGCGACAGACCGTCGGTGTGCGCCAGATCGGCGTATTCTGCCCAGAGCAGCGTGGACGGCCGGTGCACCAACGCGACGACAATCGGCGTGGCCAGCAGCGTCTGGGCGACGATCATTGCAGCGGGCGTGAACAACAATCCGGCCGCCCCGAGCGGGCCGGATCGCGACAGCAACAGATAAAGCGCAAGGCCGACCACAACCGGCGGCAGACCGAGCAAGGCGTTCGTCAGCACGATGACGATCTGCCGGCCGCGAAACCTGGTGATGGCGAGCCATGCGCCGAGCGGCGCGCCGATGACGAGCGCGAGAAGGCTGGCTGTCAGGCTGACCCGAAGGGATAATCCGACAATGCTCAACAGCTCAGCATCGAGATTGCCGATCAGCGAGAAGGCGGCGCCGACGGATCGCGCGAAATCATTCATTCAGAATGTTCCACCAAGACGGTAGGCCGGCTGCTCGTCAATGATGATGATGCATCACCGGCTGATCGCCATAGCCGCGCAGTTCGGCATAGCGATGCATCTGCGCAGGCGTAAGCACCGCAGCCGTCGAGAGATGGTATTTGAGGTGCGTCTCTCGAAGCGCCCCCTGTGTGACGGCAATGGCTGCCGTCGACGCCTTGAGGGTTTCTGGTGTGATTGATCGACTGGCGAATAGCCGGTCCAGATCAGATTCCTCTCTGATCAGGTTTGCTCCAAGGGGCTGGGCCTCCGCCTTCATGGAATTGAACAGCGTCTCAATCTGGCTTCGCTGATCCGGCGAAAGCTCCAGCCTGTCGGCTAGCTCCAACACGTGCGCTGGCCCGGGATAGCCGTTCAGCTCTGCGGCGAGCGCGAGACCCATCCCGCGTCCGGCATTGAGATCGGATATCTGCTCTTGCGAAAGGGCCTTGATGGTCCGCGCCTGCATTCCGGCATAGGGAGCTTGGGCAACGGCGGCAGCACACGACAGCAAGAGAAGCGCTGAGAGGGCGATACGCATTCTGAACCTCGTCTGAGAAAGCGGCCCGGTCGCGTTCCGTAAGCACGCGCCGGGCCTGACCGACGGCCGGGTCAGTGCCGCACGACCGCCGGCTGCGGCTAATATGAACCAGCTTTCAAAAGGCGATCAACAGCGGATTTGCGCCCGCGACAATTGCTTCTTCAGATCTGCAGCGGAAATCGGCGAGATCTGCAGCGGCAATCGGCGGCGTCAACCGCAAAGGCATTGGCTGCCGTCACGATGGCGAGGGCACGTGCAAAGGCGATTAGCGGACTTTTCTGGGCAAATCGCAACGGAGGCCGCGACGACGGATCGCTCGATACCGACTCCTTCAGGCCGCGACATTCTCCCGAGGCGGCTCAGTCTTGCCAGGTTGCGGCGACTCGGCCAGGTGCTCCCAGCGCTCGGCCTGTCCGAGCCACTTCCATTTTTGTTCGGGATGCAGGACGGCCTGCTGACGGCACAGCAGCGCCATCGTGCGGCAACGTTGAGCGTTTTCCATCAATTCCTCCCGATCGTTTCTTGGAAAGCCAGCGCTCGCTTACACCACGATCGTTATGGAGCTGTTACAGCCGCGGAATTTGACGGATCGGAGGCGAACGAAGGCGCAAAAGCCGGCGCCGACGTGTTCCCGAGAGGCGATGGGATCACCGGGGCGGCCCCCGATGATCCCTCATGCCAGTTGGTGCTGCGCGCAGACTGGCCGCTGCCCGCAGGGTTGACCGCTCGCTTTACACTGGCCTTTGGACCCTGGCCTCAACGACACTCGCTGTCTGGACATTTGGTCCCGTCGGACACCGGTCACTTGCCAGCACTCGTCGCTTTCGGCACTCGTCGCATCGGCTCTGGATGGCGCGAGAACCCGGTCGATCAACCGCTGATCAAAGCGACCGATCGGGCGAAGAGTTCCGGCCAACGCTGCGGTTACGAGGTGGACGAAAGGGCGTGCCGGGCAGCGTTTCCAACAAATGTTGGGTGGAAGAGCTGCTCGCGCCGGTGTCCCGGCGACCGCTGGAACGTTTTGCCTATTCGTTCGTCATCTCTGTGATGTCACAAAATCAGCCCAAACCAAAAAAGAACGAACTGCGCAACGCGCTGCTGGTGTCGCTGACACTCGCCGTCAGCCTGTTTTCCCTTGCGATCGTCGTGAGTGCACATCAATGACCAGGCTGACCAAACCCGTCGCGCCCGATCGCTCGAAGATCGATATGCGAAAAAGCGGACAGGTGAGGGCCTGGTCCAGGAAGCTCGACGTCTCGCCGGCGGAATTGCACAAGGTCGTCGAAACGGTCGGCAACAGCGCCGCTGAAGTGAAGAAGGAGCTCGACCGGTCGGGAAGCTAGGGCCGGTGGGTGCCTTGCGCCGATTTGACTGCACGCCGTCTGGAACCTTTTGCTGCTTTTTCCCGTTGGGTGGCAGTTCGCAATTGGAGGATAAGCAATGCAACTCAAGACCATTCTGGCTGTATCGGCGATCGCCCTCGGCGGTTCGGCGGCTTATGCGGCAACCACCATGACGGCCGCTCCCTCGGAAAGCTGGACCGTCACCAACTACTACAAGCAGTCCGTCTACGATCCCAAGGAGAGCAAGATCGGCGACGTCGACGACGTGCTGGTCGACAAGGGCGGCAAGATCACCGGCCTCGTCATCGGCGTCGGCGGCTTTCTGGGCGCGGGCGAGAAGGACGTGATCGTTCCGTTCACATCGGTCAAAACCGCCAAGAAGAACGACAAGTGGTGGCTGACGCTGGACGAGACCAAGGACAACCTCAAGAACGCGCCTGGCTTCAAATACGACAAGGCCAGCACGACCTGGGTGCCTGAGAAGAAGTAACGCGACAAAAAGCCCCGGCGATGGCCGGGGCTTTTTCATGTATCCATATCCCGCTTGGCCCGTTGCCGACGTCCCCGTTCGGGAACAAAACGGCAGACCTCCGGTTGCCGTGACGGCGCGCGACGGCGCGTCGATCCCGGGGCGAATGCGACCGGCAATTGCAATGCGCAAGTGGTTCAAATTCCATCTGTCATGGACCCTTGTCCTGGCGCAGGTGGCCGCCGGTTTTTGCACGGCCGCTTTCGCCAGCCCACCCGGTGGTACGACGATTTGCAATCGGCCGCCTCCCTATGTCGGGGACGCCTCGCCGATCAGCGAGTCCACGCCTTTCACGGGCTCCACGCTGTTTCGGATCGATGACGGACGCCGCCATCTCTCGCTCATCCTCTTGCATGGAAGCGAAGGCGGCTCGGATCCGGAGTTTGCCTGGTACGCGCGGCTCTGGGCCAAACTCGGCTACGCGGTCCTGGCCTATTGTTATTTCGATTGCGGTCGGCTGCCCGATGCGCTTCCCGCCACCTTGAAGAATGTCGAGACATCCAGGGTGCTCGATGCCGTCGCGTGGCTGCGACAGCAATCCTTCAGCGACGGCAAGGTCGCGCTGTTCGGCTTCTCGATGGGCGCCGAACTGGCGTTGATCGTCGGCACCCTCCAGGCCGGCGAACGCGCGCCGAATGCCCTGATCGCGCACTCGCCCGGCGAATTCTTCGATCCGCCGTTCAATCCGAACTGGGTGAAGCCGAGCTGCTGGACCTGTGTCGGTCAGTGCAAAACCAACGCGCCGCGAGAGCCCGACCCGAACTTCGCGTGGCACCCGCGATGCGGTGGCGACACGCCCGACACGGTCGATTATGCAAGGAGCGGCTGGCTCATCCACGGCGTGAGCACAGCTTCGGGAACGCGTATTCCCATCGAAGAATTCGGCGGCCCCATCCTGCTCATTCAGGGTGAAGAGGACAAAGCCTGGCATGGGCGAGGCCAGACCCGGGATATCGAAGCGTCGCTGAAGACATTCGGGAAGCCGCCGACAGCCTATTATTTTCCCGGCGCCGGACATGATTTTGCGGGCACCGCGGACATGGGCTGCGAAATGCGGCTCGTTCGAGCATATTTGCGAGACCTCGATCAATCGCGATGAAGCAGCAGCGCCATACTGCGAGGACCAGTGCCTCGCGCCCCAACGCCGATGATGCGGCATCGTGTGCACGAAGGGCCCGCCCCGGGGATGCCGGAGCGGGCAAGTCATGCAGCCACGGCCACAGTCAGTTCCAAGATGGCCGGGGCGGCGCGTATCCTAGAGAGGCTGGCTTACACCACGCTTACGGAGGTGAGCGGGTTTCAAGCTATTTCGGGGGGATGCCGCAACGACGGCGCCGGGAAGGGATCAGGCCGCGCTCTCATCGTCGCTCGCGTGCCGGGCCGAGCCGCGGCGCGACACCCCCCTCGTCTTTGGACGGAAGACGGCTTCGGCCTCGCGAAGCTCTTTGCGGACGCGGCGCGCCATCCGCATGGCGTTCTTGATGTTCGGGTCGGGTGAATCCTCATCGAAGAACAGCACGACCTCGCAAGTCACGCACTGGCGCGAATAGCCGTTCTGCAGCCGCCGGGCGCGGTCGCGGAACGCCGACTTGCATCGCGTGCATTTGACCTGAACGCTATCGTCCATGGAAGAACGGTAAGACCGCCTCCGTTAAGGAAGAATGAGCGGAATTTGTGGGCCAGGAGCCATGGCTGCGCCTGATCAAAGCCCCGCCAGCCGAACGGCTGAAAGGGGCCGACCGGATCGATTTGCGGCTACTCTCGCAATCGGGAACCCGGCCGCAAAATCTGCAGTTGACGCCGTTGACGCTGCGATTATGCGAAGAAGAGGATACCATCCCGATGTGCCGGGGCGGGGTCCCGCAGCGCAAATCGGATTGTTAAGAATTCGAGCTTCAAGGTTGCACGGGCGATTCGAGGAGAACAACGCTGTGAGGCGCTTGCTGTTAGCCCTTGGGGCCCTGGCCATCGTGGTCGCCTCTTTCTTTGTGACGTTGCAGATCCTGAACTATTCCGAATCGCAACGGACTCCCGCGGAGATCAGGAATGCCACACGAGCGGCGCACGCACGGCTGCTCAAGGACGCGCTGGAAAAATACAAGACAGCTCACAAGGCCTATCCGCAAACAGCCGATTTCGTTGATGTCGACAACCTTCAGAAGGATCTCGTGGGCGGCGGCTATCTCGCCGAAATCCCAAGCGATCCCCTGAGTGCAAGCGGCAAGAAATACCGGTACATTTCGAACGGCACCGTCATCGCCATGCTGTTCGACCTGGAGGCGGGCCCGGACGGAACGCCTCCTGCCGGGACCTGCGTCAGCCGCGTGAAGGCAGATATCGCAACCTTCAAGAAATACGGCCCCGATTGCCCGTTCTGAGACGGGCGCACTTCCGTCGCGCTGACGGCATCATCTCATGGCGAAACGAAGCCCGTTCGCGACGCGACCGTCCGCCTCCGGCGGAGGTTTGATCCAGATCGGTCCGGCGCTATCCTGTTGCCCGGGCCGCAAAGGATGAGATGGCCACCGATGCGAAAAGCCGACCTGCTGCCACATGCGTTAAGCCTTGTAGCGATCCTTGCCGGCGCGGCGACTGCCGCCGCGCTTCCGCTGACGCCTTTTCGCACCGAGGTGCAGGCGCAGCGGCATTGCCCCGGCGATACCGTGGTCTGGCTCGACTTTGCGAAGAGCAAATATTATTCGAAGGGCCAGCGGCTCTATGGCCGCGGCCTGAACGGCAGCTATGTCTGCCGCGAGGAGGCGCGCTCCAGCTTCTATCGGGGCGCGCTGATCGGCTCGCGTTAGTTTTTCCAAGTGCGACGACTGGTTGATCTGGATCAAGCCATCCGTCCATACTGCGCCAGGATGCGAGCGGGGAAGACTCATGGACGTCGGTGAAACGCCTGCGGAAGCGCGACAAGCCCGCACCAGCGAACAGGTGATCCAGATCGCCATTCGCCTCGCGCTGCTGGCCGGCCTGATCTACTGGTCGTTCGTCCTGCTGAGCCCGTTCATCCCGATCCTGCTCTGGAGCGTGGTGCTGGCCGTGGCGCTGTATCCCGCCTACGACTGGCTCGCGGTGCATCTGGGAAATCGCCCGCGCATCGCCGCGCTGCTCGTCACGCTCGCTGTGCTTGCCGTGTTCCTCGGACCGGCGGCATGGTTGGGGATCGGCCTTGTGGAAGGCGTGCGCAACATCACCGATCAACTGACGTCGGGCAGTCTCACGATCCCGACACCGCCCGACAGCGTCAAGAACTGGCCCGTCATCGGCGCGACCTTGCACGAGTACTGGCAAATGGCCTCCGTCAATCTGGAGTCCGTCTTTCGCGAGCTCGCGCCTTACCTCAAGCCGCTAGCCGTTCCCGTGCTGGCGATCGCCGGCAGTGCCGGGACCGGGACGCTGATGTTTCTTGCCGCCGTCGTGATCTCCGGCTTCCTCTTTCCCTATGGGCCGACGATGGCCGCGGCGAGCGGGCGCGCGCTGACGCGCATCGTCGCCGATCGCAGCGAAAGTTTTCTGGCGCTCGCCGGCGCCACCATCCGCACGGTGTTGCAGGGCGTGATCGGGGTTGCGGTGATTCAGGCCCTGCTGGCCGGATTCGTCCTGAAGATCGCGGGCGTACCCAACGCGAGCGTGCTCGCCTTCGTGATCATGGTGCTCGGTATCATCCAGATCGGATCGCTGCCGATCCTGCTGCCTGTCGTGATCTGGGTCTGGATGGTCAAGGACGTCGGACCGGCCGTACTGATCACGATCTTTCTCGCCCTTGTCGGCATCTCCGACAATGCGCTCAAGCCGGTCTTCATGGGACGCGGCCTGTCGACGCCGGTCATGGTGATCTTCATCGGCGTGATCGGCGGGACGCTGGCGCACGGCATCGTCGGCCTGTTCATCGGACCGATTATCCTGGCGGTCGCCTGGGAATTGATGATGGCGTGGATCGGCCGCGATGACGCCACCACGATACCGGCCGCAAAAGTCTGAGCGGTTACGCGCGTCTGCACTGCAGCAAAGCTCGGCCGAGAAAATCACGCTGTGGCGATCCGGAACAGGAGGTAAGATCGCTCCGTTGGTGATGCCGACCGTGGGAGTTGCATATGGGTCCTCCGTCCTCGCCAGGCGGTCCCTCCGCCTATCTCGAAAGCCTGATGCAGGCCGGCCAGCAGGCGACCCGGCAATTCGACGATGCGTTGGCCGCTGCCATGGGCGTTGAGCGCAAGCCCGCCAAGGGCGAGGACATGTCGCCATTTGCGCTTGCGGCGAACCTTCATCGGCAGTTCTGGTGGCCCGCGATCGATTTCTGGCGCGGCTTCTTCACGGGCAAACCAACCGAAGGCGCGGCGTCTTCGGCCAAAGCACCCCGCGGCGACCGCCGCTTCAAGGATGACGCCTGGAGCCATTCGCCGTTCTACGACCTGCTCAAGCAATCCTATCTGCTGGGCTCGAAACAATTGACCGAGCTTCGTCGATCAGGCGCAGGTCGACGACAAGGCGAAACTGCAGCTTCGGTTCTATGCGCGGCAGTTCATCGACGCGATGAGCCCGTCGAATTTCCCCGCGACCAATCCGGAAGTCATCCGCAGCGCGATCCAGACCCGCTCCAAGAGTCTCGCCGACGGCATGCAGAACCTGATCGAGGATTTGCAGAAGGGCCGCATCACGCGGGTAGACGAGTCCGCCTTCGAGATCGGCCGCAATCTCGCTTCCACTCCCGGATCCGTCGTATACGAGAACGAGCTGATCCAGCTCATTCAATACACGCCGCAGACCGCAGACGTCGAAAAGACGCCGCTTCTGATCGTGCCGCCCTGCATCAACAAGTACTACCTGCTCGATCTCGGCGCGGGCAACTCGTTTGTGGAGTATGCCGTTGCGCAAGGCCACCAGGTGTTCCTGATCTCGTGGCGCAGCGCGGTGACCGAGACGCAATACCTGACCTGGGACGATTATCTGAATCTCGGACCGCTGAAGGCGATCGATGTCGCGCGCGAGAGCGCCGGTGTCGACCGCGTCCACGCGCTGGGATTCTGTGTCGGCGGCACCATCATGAGTTGCGCTGCGGGCGTGCTGGCCGCGCGCGGCGAAGACAAGCTTGCGACGCTGACCTTGCTGACCACGATGATCGATTTCCAGGACACCGGCGAGATCGGCCTGCTCATCGATGCGCCATCGGTGGCGCTGCGCGAGGCGGCGATCGGGAAGGGCGGCATCCTGCCCGGCAAGGAGCTGGCCTTCACCTTCGGCACCCTTCGCGCCAACGATTTGATCTGGCGCTATGTCGTCGACAGCTACATGAAGGGCGCGCCACCGGACGCCTTCGACCTGCTGTACTGGGATTCCGACAGCGTCAGCCTGCCGGGCCCGATGTATTGCTGGTACACCCGTAACACCTATCTCGAGAACAGGATCAGGGAGGCAGGCGCGACCGTGCAATGCGGCGAAACGATCGATCTCTCCAAGGCGCAGGTGCCGCTCTATGTGCTGGCCTCGCGCGAGGACCACATTGTGCCCTGGCAGAGCGCCTATCTCTCCAAAGGACTGATCGGAAAGGACCCGCGTTTCGTGCTCGCGGCCAGCGGTCACGTCGCAGGCGTCATCAATCCGCCGGCGAAGAACAAGCGCAGCTACTGGACCCATGACGATCTCTCGGGCGAGGCGGCGGATTGGCTCGATAAGGCCGAGGAGAAGACCGGCAGCTGGTGGCCCGATTGGGACGGCTGGATGAAGCGCCACTCCAGCGGCACTGTCGCTGCGCCGACGCAGCCGGGCAATGCCAGCTATCCCGTCATCGAAGCCGCGCCCGGGCGCTATGTGAAGCAGAAGTCGAACTGACGGGCAGGCGGGGGGCGTTCGGGCGCATTGATCCGGGTCAGAAAATTTACTTTCGGACTGTTGGAAATGAAACCTCCCTGCGGTAGCTTTGTAACGTTGTGTATCTTTCCAAGTCCAGGGAGCTGAGCATATGAAGAAAATCCTTATCGGTCTTGCTGTCCTCGCCGTCTCCACGTCGGGCGCTTTGGCCGCTAAACATCATCACGCGATGAAGCCGAAAGCAGCAGCCGCCGCACCGGCCCCGGCAGCTCCGATGATGATGGGCGGTGTCAGTGCCGCCGACAAAGCCATGTATAAAAAGAACAAGCACAACTCCGGGATGAAGAAATAGCATCACCTCGATCGTCCAGACCCGAGTCTCAACTCGCGCCGCCGTCCGATGGATGGCGGCGTGATCACGACCGGCCGTTTGCTCGCGGCGGCGTTGCGTCATCGAAGATCATCGCGTTGGCGGAAGGGGTGGGATTCGAACCCACGGTACCCTTGCAGGCACGCCGGTTTTCAAGACCGGTGCCTTAAACCACTCGGCCACCCTTCCGTTGCAGGCGACTTCAACCACCTGCGGAAGGGAATATCAAGAAACTTGGATGACGGCCCGAGGTCGCGACGAACGATCGGCCCATAGCCGAACACAATCGCTTTGACACGGGCCTACGGTCACGCGTCTGGTTTGCGATGAGTGTGGCCGCCGCGGCACAGCTTGGGCCTGCGGATGGTGTTAGCCTGTCAGGGGATCAAGGGCACATCATTCGGGAAGCTGATCTTGAACCGGGCTGTGAA
Source organism: uncultured Alphaproteobacteria bacterium (assembly GCA_963791665.1). Taxonomy (GTDB): domain Bacteria; phylum Pseudomonadota; class Alphaproteobacteria; order Rhizobiales; family Xanthobacteraceae; genus Bradyrhizobium. Next base: position 134,706 of record CAWBTH010000002.1, read on the forward strand.
ACATCATTGGTATGGCGACACGTCGCCATGGAGCGAGCGGCGCAGCGAGGACCCTTACGGCTTCGGGGGCGCGCTGCGGCAACCGACCGCGCCAAAGACGGTGATCCTGGACAGAGAGAATCCGCCGCAAATCCGCTCCGGGCGCATCGCCGAGGATTGAGGGGCGTGTAGCCTTGCTGAGCGCCGCGCTTACTTCGCGCCGGGCAGTTTCACAGGCACATGCGGCGACGAAGAGATGACGCGAGGCGCGCCATCGGAATGGGTCTGCTGCGACTTGATCAGCGCTTCCAGGTACAGAAAAATTTCTCGGCCAGCATGGTGAGGCCCTTTCCAAAAAATCAGGCAATGCCGATGAAGCGGTGCTTGCGCATCTCCACCAGACGAGCCCAGCAATAATACCGGTACGCGAGACTGAGGATCGTCCACATGATCAACTCCATCGTTGATCAATGAGGGCGAGGCTGCGCCGGTTCTGTTTCCTCCTGTCTTCGCTGCGAGGCCAAAATGGCTTCGCCGGAAAGCCCAAAAATGTCGTTGGAACGGGGGCCCGCGAAACCGCTTCACGGACGCGCGAGCGGATCAATTACGTCAGAACGTGTGACAGATGGCCGGCGATCGACGCCGTCGGCAGGTCGGAGCTTGGCGCGGAAGTCCGGGGCTGGACCGCCTTCCGCCTGAACCAGGCTCAGACGAAGGCGAAAGCCAGAAGGCTGGAACAGAGCAGGGCGACCCCACCGGCAGTCAGGGCAAGGAAGCCGTCGGAAACGAGATCTCGATTTCGCATGACACACCCTCCGACTCTCATGCTCTTCCGAATTGATTAAAGCTTTCGGAACGAGCGACTTTGAACGAAGCGATACACGCTTGCGCTCCCGGGCCTACGCCCGCGAGCGGATTCCCTCGAACGCATGGGCAAGGAAGATTCCGGCACCGACCAGTCCCATCATCGCAGTCATTGTCTCGAACATTGCAAACTTCCCTTGGCACCCCTAGCGCACGTGCAGAAAACGGTGGCGGGCTTGCACAGTCAAAAACATTCCGGGACGCGCCGCACAATGCGGGAAGACCGCGGCTTCTCGGCAACAGGTGTGTCAAAAGAGGCCAGCGAAAGCGCTCATTTCGCCCGCAAATCCACGGGAAGCGCGCGTAACCATTGGTTCACCACGCGAACCCGTCTCCCCATTTCCGCCGCGTTCCGGTTGCGATATCTTCACGAGTAGATGCGGAGGTGGGCCGTATCGCATGCGAATGCCGGTGAATGCCTGGATTGGGCGGCCACCGGTGCAATGGTAATTGGGGCGTATGGGGATTCTCCGCGCAAATTCGGCGGCTCGGGCGGCGCGTTGCGCGGCTGCGTTGAGCCTGTGCCTTGCGCTCGCCAATTGCGCCTCTTCCGGGAAATTCGCCGGCCGAGTCGATCCGAAATACGGGGTGTCCTCGAGCCCTCGCGTCGTGGCCTATGGCGATCCCGTGCCCAAGGGCGGCGGCACCTACCGGGTCGGCAAGCCCTACACCGTGGCGGGCCGGATGTATGTTCCCGAGGAGGACACGAGCTACCGCGAGGAGGGCATGGCCTCCTGGTACGGCGACGACTTCCACGGCCGGCTGACCGCCAATGGCGAAGTGTTCGACATGGGGTCGCTGACGGCGGCCCATCCGACCCTGCCGATGCCGTGCTACGCGCGGGTGACAAATCTCTCCAACGGCAAATCGCTGATCGTGCGGGTCAATGACCGCGGGCCATACCATGGCAACCGCCTCATCGATGTCTCGAACAAAGCTGCCGAACTGCTTGAATTCAAAGGCAATGGCGTAGCCCGGGTCCGGGTCGAATATGTCGCGCGCGCTCCCCTGGAAGGGTCCGACGACCGCCAGCTGGTCGCAACGCTCCGCACGGGCACGCCGGCGCCGGCGCCGTCGCTGGTCCGGGTCGCCTCGGCCCATCCGTTCGTGCCGCAGGGTGGCCGCCCGATCAGGGGCGATATCCCGATGCCGGAGGGACGGCCCTACAGCCTCGGCAACACCTCGGCCGACTACGCTTCGCTCAATGCCACCTCGGAAATGTCGGCCGCCAGCCGTTCGCGCGGGCGCGTGGTCGATAATCCCCGCGAGGTCTCCTACGAGAACGACGACCGCTACGTGACGGCCTACCGGCCGTCCTCGGCCTATGCGCCGGTCGATCCGCGCGGGCCGAGCGAGATCCTGAGCGGCCGCGGGCTGTATTAGCTCGCGTTGTTCTTCAAAAAATCGATCAGCGCCGCATTGACCTCGTCGGGGCGCTCCTGCTGCACCCAGTGGCCGGCGCCGTCGATGATCAATCTGCCTTTCAAGTTCGGCAGCACCACCTCGAGCTCGTTGACGCGCTTGTTGCCGATCAGCCCTCGGATGACGGCGTCATTCGAGCCTGCGATGAACAGCGAGGGCTGATGGATTTGCGCGCCATGCCACGGCGCAGTCAGCTCCCAGTTGCGATCGATGTTGCGATACCAGTTCAGCCCGCCGCGGAAGCCCGACTTCTTGTAGGCTTCGACGAACACGGCCACATCGGCCTCGGTCAGCCATGACGGCAGTGCGCGATCGCCGGAGCCGTCGCCCAGAAATCCCTTGCCCGGCTTGATGAAGGTGTGCTCCGCCGGATCGGAGAAGCCGCGCGGACCCAGCAGCGTGCGGAACGTGCGCGCGAGGTCGCGCTCGAACTCGGCCTCGGCGACGCCGGGCGTCTGGAAATATTGCCAGTAGAAATTGGTGATGCCGTTCGCCTTGAGCATGTCGAGCGGACGGCCGGGCCCGCGGGACGGCGGCGGCACGCTCAAGCCCGCGACCGCCGTGAACATGTCGGGGCGAAACGTTGCCGCAGACCAGGCGACCGGCGCGCCCCAATCATGACCGATGATGACGGCCTTCTTTTCGCCGAGCGCCTGCACCAGGCCGACCATGTCGCCGACGGTGTCGAAGATGCTGTAGGCGGAGATATCCTGCGGCGCGCTGCTGCCGCCATAACCGCGCATGTCGGGCGCGACGACATGAAAGCCGGCGGCGGCCAGCGCCGGAATCTGATGCCGCCAGGAGTAAGACAGTTCCGGCCAGCCGTGGCAGAGCACGACCAGCGGTCCTTTGCCTTCCTCGCGCACGAAAAGCTCGATGCCGTTGGCTGCAATGGTGCGCGTGGATGACATCGTCTTTCCGCCCCGTTTTTCCCGTTTGATGGGACAGGATAGGGGCGTTCGCAAGCCCCCGCAATGATCGCGGAATGCGCGCAAAACCTGTGTTGTTTGCAGCACTTGCAGCTGTTAGAACGCGCTTCTCTTGAAGGCATCCGAATGGCCCGCAACCCCTCAAATGTCAGCTGGAAACTGGCCTTCCGCGCCCTCATCGCGGCGGCGGTCCTCACTGCGGTCGGCTGGAGCGGCGTAATCCATGCCGCCAACCAGAGCGTTCAGGGCGCCAAGAAGCCGGACGAACTCGCCTTTGACGGCGATGCGCCGACCGCGATCCTGATCGAGGCGTCCAGCGGCAGCGTGCTGTTCGAGAAGAATGCCGACGAGCTGCGCGCGCCCTCCAGCATGATGAAGCTGATGACCGCCGAGGTCGTCTTCAACGCGCTGAAGGAAGGCAAGATCAAGCTGACCGACGAATTCAGGATCAGCGAGAATGCGTGGCGGCGTGGCGGCGCGCCGTCCGGTACCTCGACCATGTTTGCGGCCATCAACAGCAAGGTCGCCGTCGACGACCTCCTGCATGGCGCGATCATCCCGAGCGGCAACGACGCCTGCATCGCGCTCGCCGAAGGCATGGCCGGCAATGAGCGCATCTTTGCCAATGACTATATGACCAAGCGGGCGCGCGAGCTCGGCCTCACCAAATCGACCTTCGGCAACTCCAACGGCTTGCCCGACCCCGCCAACAAGATGACGGTGCGCGAGCTGGCGATGCTCGCGCGCCACATCATCCTGGACTATCCGGAGTACTACAAACTGTTCGGAGAAAAGGATTTCACCTGGAACAAGATTCACCAGCAGAACCGCAATCCGTTGCTCAATTCCATGGAAGGCGCCGACGGGCTGAAGACCGGCTACACCAAGGAAGGCGGCTACGGCATGGTCGGCTCGGTCGTGCGCAACGGCACGCGACTGATCGTCGTCGTCAACGGCCTCGAAGATCCCGATGACCGCGCCACCGAAGCCAAGAAGATGCTGGAGTGGGGCTATCGCAATTTCGAGACCAAGACGCTGTTCGCGGCCGATGCGACGCTCGGCTATGTCCGCGTGTTCGGCGGTGAGACCCGCTCGGTCAAGGTGACAACCCCGGAGCCGGTCAAGGTGATGGTGTCCAAGCAGGGCAATGACAAGCTGATCGCGCGCCTCGTCTATAACGGCCCGATCCGCGCGCCCGTGACGGCAGGACAGAAAGTCGGCGTTGTGCGGGTCTGGCGCGGCGGCAATGTCGCGATGGAGCAGCCGGTCTACGCGGTCGATGCCGTCGGCGCGGGCTCGACCATGCGGCGCGCGATGGATGGCGCCCAGGAGCTCGTGACCGGCATGTTCCGCGCCGGCGCCGAGAAGCTCTGACCATGGGGGACGCGGCTGCCAAACGGTCGCCCGGACGGGGGCGGTTCATCTCCTTCGAGGGCGGCGAAGGAAGCGGAAAATCGACCCAAATCAAGAAGTTGGCGGAACGTCTTGAAGCAGCGAAGCTGCGCGCGATCCTGACCCGCGAGCCCGGTGGCTCGCCCGGCGCGGAGGTGATCCGGCATCTCTTGCTGTCGGGCATGGGCAAGTTGCTCGGCGCCGAAGCCGAGACGCTGCTGTTTGCCGCCGCGCGCGACGACCATGTCCATACCGTGATCCAGCCGGCACTGGCGCAGGGCACCTGGGTGCTCTGCGATCGCTTCTCGGATTCGACCCGCGCCTATCAGGGCAAGGTCGGCCATGTGCAGCCGGGCATTCTCAATGCGATGGAGCGCGTCACCATCGGCGATCTGAAACCCGATCTCACCATCATCCTCGACGTTCCCGTCGAGGTCGGCCTGAAGCGCGCGGCCGCGCGTCGGGAAGGCGCAGCGCCCGATCGCTTCGAGTCCGAAGATCTGAAATTTCATCAGGATCTGCGCGACGCCTATCGCGAGATCGCCGGCGCCGAGCCCGCGCGCTGTGTGCTGATTGACGCCACGGGCGATGCCAACACCGTGGCCGCAAGCGTGTGGACCGCCCTGCGCGAGCGCTTCTTCTCCACGGCTGCTAGCCCGGCATGAGCCCGCGCAAGGCTGACACCGAAATCAGCGTCCCGCATCCGCGCGAGACCTCCGAGCTGTTTGGACATCGCGAGGCCGAGACGGCCTTGCTCAACGCCTACAAGAGCGGGCGGATTCCCCATGCCTGGCTGATCGGAGGCGGGCAGGGCATCGGCAAGGCGACCTTGGCCTATCGCATGGCACGCTTCGTGCTCAGCCATCGCGATCCGCTGTCCGCAAGCGTGCAACGCGCGGAGGCCCTCGCCGTCGATCCCAATGGTGCGGTGGCGCGACATGTCGCATCCGGTTCGCATGGCGGGCTTTTGACGCTCGAGCGCACGCTCAATGAGAAGGGCACGATGCGCACGGTCATTTCCGTCGACCAGACGCGCGAGACCATCTCGTTCTTCGGTTCGACCGCGGCGGTCGAGGGCTGGCGGGTCTGCATCGTCGACACCGTCGACGAGCTCAATCCGAATGCGGCGAATGCATTGCTGAAAGTGCTGGAAGAACCGCCGCAGCAGTCGCTGTTCCTGCTCGTCAGCCACGCCCCGGCCCGGGTGTTGCCAACCATTCTGTCACGCTGCCGCAAGCTGATGCTGCGACCGTTGTCCACGGAAGACGTCATTCGTGCCGCTTCGCAGGCCGCGGGCATCGCCGCCGACGATCCCGCGCTCGGCGAGGCCGCCGCCGCATCCGAAGGCAGCGTGGCGCGCGCGCTGACCTTGATGGGCGGCGATACGCTCAAACTGCAGCAGCGCACCGCGGCGCTGCTTGCGAACCTGCCGCGGGTCGATCCGCGCGAGCTGCATGCGCTGGGGGAAGCGCTCGGCACCAGCGACCGGGTGGCGCTGTCGGCCTTTGTCGACAGCGTCGATCGGTGGATGGCCGAACGGCTGCGCACCGGCAATGCCAATGCGAACCTGCCCCGCCTTGCACGGCTGGCGGAGGTATGGGAAAAGATCGCCCGCGCCGCGCGCGACACCCAGGATTACAATCTGGAGCGAAAACCGCTGGTTTTCTCGGTGTTCTCGCTGCTTGCGGACGCGACGCGGTAGGCGTCCAGGAATTTCCAATTCCCCACAAATTGCTCAGGCTCACTTGAAGGATTTACGTCGTGGCCAAGAAGTCCAAGAAAAAGAAGGCCGCAAAGCGCGTCACTAGCGCGACGAAGAAGCGTGGCGTGAAGAAGGCTAAAAAATCCGCGAAGAAGGTCGCGAAAAAAGTTGCAAAAAAATCGGCCAAGAAGGTTGTAAAGAAGCCCGCCAAGAAGGTGGCCAAGGCAGCCCCGAAAACGCCCAAAAAGGCGAAGCCAAGAAGCGGTTTTGTTTCGAAACTCGCAACTGAGGCCGCGACCGCGATTAAGCGAGCCGCGCAGAACGTAGCGGCGGCGCTCATGCCGGCCGTAAAGCCCGCACCGGCTCCCGCGCGCGACAACATCTTCTACATCACCACCGCGATCGCCTATCCGAATGGCCAGCCGCATATCGGTCACGCCTATGAGGCGATCGCCACCGACGCGCTGGCGCGCTTTGCGCGCCTCGAAGGCAAGGACGTGTTCTTCCTGACCGGCACCGACGAGCACGGCTTGAAGATGGTGCAGACCGCGCAGGCGGAAGGGCTGACGGTCGAGGACCTGGCAGCGCGCAACGCCGGGCGTTTCAAGGCGATGGACGAGCGCCTCAACGTCTCGTTCGACCGATACATCCGCACCACCGAAGCGCAGCATCATCGTTCCAGCCAGATGATCTGGAATCGCATGCAGCAAAACGGCGACATCTACATCGACACCTATGCCGGCTGGTACTCGGTGCGCGACGAGGCCTACTACGCCGAGGACGAAACCACGGTCGGCGAGGACAATGTCCGCCGTGGCGGGCAGGGCACGCCGGTCGAGTGGGTCGAGGAGAAGACCTATTTCTTCAAGCTCTCCGCCTATCAGGACCGACTGCTCGCACTCTACGAGAGCCAGCCCGATTTCATCGGGCCGGACGCGCGCCGCAACGAGGTCACGAGCTTCGTCAAGCGCGGCCTGAAGGATCTCTCGATCTCGCGCACCACCTTCGACTGGGGCGTGAAGGTGCCCAACGATCCCGAACACGTCATGTATGTCTGGGTCGATGCGCTCACCAATTACATCACCGGCGTCGGTTTCCCCGACGAGACGGACAAGAACTGGCGCTTCTGGCCGGCCGATCTGCACATCATCGGCAAGGACATCATCCGCTTCCATGCGGTGTACTGGCCGGCGTTCCTGATGTCGGCGGGCATTCCCGTGCCGAAGCGGGTCTACGCGCACGGCTTCCTGTTCAACAAGGGCGAGAAGATGTCGAAGTCGGTCGGCAATGTCGTCGACCCCTTCAATCTCGCCGACCAGTACGGCGTCGACCAGATCCGCTACTTCTTCCTGCGCGAGGTCGCGTTCGGCCAGGACGGCAGCTACAATCACGAAGCCATCGTGGCGCGCATCAATGCCGATCTTGCCAACGGTCTCGGCAATCTCGCGCAACGCTCGCTGTCGATGATCGCAAAACAGTTGGGCGGCGTGCTGCCGACGCCCGGCGACTTCACCGATAACGACAAGGCAATGCTCGCGCGTGCCGACGGGATGATCGCGCTCGCGCGCGAGGCGATGGCGAGCCAGCAGATCCACCAATGGCTCAATGCGGTCTGGGAGGTCGTGGCCGAGGGCGACCGCTATTTCGCGGGCGAGGCGCCATGGGCGCTGGCCAAGACCGATCCGGGCCGCCAAGGCACCGTGCTCTATGTCACCGCCGAAGTGGTGCGACAGATCGCGATCCTGACCCAGCCGGTGATGCCGGCGGCTTCAAGCAAGCTGCTCGACAGCCTCGGCATCCCCCAAGGCGAGGCGCGCATGTTCGTTGCGCTTGGCGGCAAGACGCGCATTGCGCCCGGTACGCAACTGCCGCCGCCGGTCGGCGTCTTCCCGCGCTATGTCGAGCCGGCGGCTTAGAACATCATGCTCGTCGATAGCCATTGCCATCTGGACTTTCCGGACTTTGCCGACGATCTCGATCGTCTTGTCGCGCGCGCGGCAGCGGCGGGCGTCGACCGCATCGTGACGATCTCCACGCGGGTGAAGCGGCTCGGCGGCTTGATCGAGATCGCCGAGCGCTTTCCGAACGTCTATTGCTCGGTCGGCACGCATCCGCATCATGCCGATGAGGAAGACGGCATTTCGCCGGATGAACTGATTGCTTTGACGAAGCATCCGAAAGTCGTGGCGCTCGGCGAGGCCGGACTCGACTATTTCTACGACAGCGGTTCGCCGCAGGCACAGGCGCGCGGCTTCCGCGCCCATATCGCCGCTGCCCGTGCCACCGGCCTGCCGCTGGTGATCCATACCCGCGACGCCGACGAGGACTGCAAGCGCATCCTGGAAGAGGAGATCGCAAAGGGACCTTTCCGCGCCGTGCTGCATTGCTACACCGGGGGGCGGGAGCTTGCGATGCGCGCGATCGAATTGGGCCTGTCGATTTCCTTTACGGGCATCCTGACCTTCAAGAAGTCCGACGCACTTCGCGCGCTCGCGGCCGAGCTGCCCGCCGACCGCATCATGGTCGAGACCGACGCGCCGTATCTGGCGCCCGGCAAGTTTCGGGGCAAGCGCAACGAGCCGGCCTATGTCGTCGAGGTCGCCAAAGTGCTGGCGGAATCGCGCGGCGTCACATTGGAAGAAATCTCGCGCCAGACCACCGAAAATTTCTTCCGTTTCTTCTCCAAAGTGCCGGCGTCTGTCGCCGCATGAGTTTGACCCTGACAATCCTCGGCTGCGGCTCTTCCGCCGGCGTTCCGCGTCCCGCGCTCGGCTGGGGCAAATGCGATCCGAACAATCCCAAAAACCGCCGCCGCCGCTGCTCGCTGCTGGTCGAGCGGCGATCGGAGCGGGGCGTGACGCGGATCGTGATCGACACCTCGCCCGACTTGCGCGAGCAGTTGATCGATGCCGAGGTCGATCATATCGACGCGGTCTTCCTCACCCATGAGCATGCCGACCAGACCCATGGCATCGACGATTTGCGCTCGGTGGTCCTGCATCAGCGCCGGCGCATCCCCGTCTATTTCAATGCGTCGACCGCCAAGGACATCATGACGCGGTTCGGCTATGTGTTCGAGACGCCGCCCGGCAGCGACTATCCGCCGATCCTCGACCGCCACGCGATCGAGGCCGGCGAGCGCAAGACCATCGAAGGCGCGGGCGGGCCGGTGACGCTATCGGCCTTCACCATGCAGCACGGTAATATTCCTGCGCTCGGCTATCGCATCGCAGGTGGCGCCTATGCGCCCGACGTCAGCGACATCCCGCGCGAGAGTTTTGGCGCAATCCAAAACCTCGATCTCTGGATCATCGACGGGCTGCGCTATGCGCCGCATCCGAGCCACTTCAGCGTCAGCGACGCCTTGCGCTGGATCGAGCGCTTCAAGCCGAAGCGCTCCGTCATCACCAACATGCATTCCGACCTCGACTACGAGGAGGTGCAGCAACACCTGCCCGACGGCGTGATCCCGGCCTATGATGGCATGCGCCTGACGCTGGAAGGCTAGTAACGCCGGAGCATTTCCGATGATCGCCCAGTTCTTTGAAGTTGAGACCAGAGTGGGTCATCGCGATCAATATCTGGAGCTTGCCGCCTCGCTGCGGCCCGCGCTCGACGCGATGGGCGGCTGCCTCTTCATCGACCGCTTCCAAAGTCTCTCGCGCCAGAATCTGCTGCTGTCCTATCAGATCTGGCAAGACGAAGGCGCGATGACGGCATGGCGGGTCTATGCCAAGCATCACCGGATTCAGGAGATTGGGCGGGAAGCGGTGTTCTCCGACTATCGCATCCGCATCGCCCAGGTGATCCACGAGGCGAGGCCGAGCAAGCCGCTCTGGCAGCCCGAGCGCCGCACGCCCTACAACGATCCCGCGAGGCGTGCACCGACCTATGTGCTGGCAACGGAATTGAAGAGCGACAAGCTTGCCGTGAAGACCGAATGGCAGCATGACGCCTTCGCGAGCGTCTATCGCCAAGGGCAGTTCGCACATCTGGTCGATGTACCGGACCCACGGGCAGGCATTGCCTTCGGCGAACGGCTGTTTGCGGATACGACCACCGAATATGTCCGCATCTTCGAGGTGATGCGCGACTACGGCATGTACGAGCGATCGGAAGCGCCGCAATATTATCCGCCGGTGGAGCGCAGGCCAGCGTAGCTCGCCGGGCCTCTTGTGCCCCGGCATGATGTGGGACAGGCTGCGGCTCGGGTCCTTGCTGTGAGCTTTCGCATGCCGCACCGTTTTTCGCTCCCGCTCGCCGTCGCCCTTGCATTTTTTTGCGTGACCGCCCGCGCCGAGGATCGCGTCCCGGCGCCGGCGCGCGCGACCCATCCGATGGACGCTTTGACAGCGGACGAGATCACGACGTCGACAAAAATTCTCCGCAATGCCGGCAAGCTCGGCGACGGCGCACTTCTGGTGTCGATGACCCTGGAAGAGCCGCCCAAGGCCGAGGTGCGCGGCTGGCTCAAGGGCGAGGCATTTTCCCGACATGCGTTCGCGGTCGTGCTGGCCGATGGCAAGCTCGGCGAGGCCGCGATCAACCTCGACGCACGGACGCTCGCCTCATGGACCGTGATCGAGAACCGTCAGGCCGCGATCACGATCGACGAGATCATAGCGGTCGGCGGCATCCTGAAAGCGGACGAACGCTGGCGCGCGGGAATGGCCAAGCGCGGGATCACACAATTCGAGAACATTTTCTGCTTTCCGTTCTCGATCGGCCCGTCGCTCGACCCCGCGCTGGCCGGGCGGCGCTTGCTCAACTCGTCCTGCGTCGATCGCACAGGCGCCGGCAACAATATCTGGGGCAGGCCGATCGAGAATTTGATGGCAACCGTCGATCTCACCACGCGCAAAGTGGTTGCTATCACCGACCTCGGCGTCTTGCCGCTGCCGCCGGATACGCCAAGCCATGCGTGGAAGGATTCCGGCCAGGCGCGCCCCATGACAAAGCCGGTCGAGATCGCCTCGCCGCAAGGCTCGAACATCTCGGTCGAAGGAGGGGAGGTGCGCTGGGACAATTGGTCGTTCCATGTCCGTCTTGATCCCCGGCTCGGCGCGGTGCTGTCGCTGATCCGCTACGACGATCATGGCAGGGTGCGCGAGATCGCCTATCAACTCTCGGCCAGCGAGATGTTCGTGCCCTATATGGACCCGGCGCCGACCTGGTCGTTCCGCGGCTACATGGACATCGGCGAGTACGGTTTTGGCGTGCTGGCCACCCAGCTTCGTCCGGGCCAGGACTGTCCGGCCGGCGCATCCTTTCTCGATGTCACCATCGCCGACACCAAGGGCGCGCCGGTTGGCTTGCAAGGCGTCGTCTGCATCTTCGAGCGCGCCTCCGGCGATCCCTTGTGGCGGCATGACGAGGCGCTCAATCAGACCTACGAGGCGCGCGCCAATACCGAGCTCGTGGTGCGGATGGCGCCGGTCGTCGGCAATTACGACTATCTCGTCGACTACGTGTTCGACCGTGCCGGCGACATCGACGTGCGGCTCGGCGCCTACGGCATCGACGAGACCAAAGGTGTCGCGTCCTCGACGCTGTCGGACCCGTCGGCGGCGGCCGATACGGCCTATGGCACGCTGATCGGCAAGCGCCTCGTCGCCGTCAACCACGACCACTACATGGCGTTCCGCATCGATATGGACGTGGACGGCACCGGCAACCGGTTCGTCGAGGATCGGATCGTGCCGAAGCGGATCTCCGAGAGCGGACCGCGGCGGAGCCTGTGGCAGGTCGAGAGCCGCACACAGGCAGTCGAAGGGCCGGTGACGACACCGATCAACGCGGCGCAATTCCGCGTCGAAAGCACGACCAGGAAAAACGCGCAGGGCTATCCGACCAGCTATCAGCTGATGCCCGGACATACCGACAGCTCGATCCTCGCGCCCGACGATCCCACCCAGATCCGCGCGGGCTTTTCCGCCTACACGATGTGGTCGAGCGCCTATGCGCCGCATGAATTGTACGCGGCCGGCGCCTATCCCAACGAAAACCCCGACGTCGACGGCCTGCCGAAATGGGTGGCCGCGAAGCGCCCGATCGACGGCAGCGATCTCGTGCTCTGGTACACGATCGGGTTCCGGCATGTGCCGCGCGCAGAAGACTGGCCGGCAATGCCCGGCCTCTGGCACGGCTTCCGGTTGCGGCCGTTCAACTTCTTCGATCAAAGCCCGGCGCTCGACGTGCCGCCGGCGCAGGCCGCGGCCAAATGACGGCGATCAGGGTCCTCTCCATCATTGCGGTGCTCGTGGTGGCCCCATGCATGCCCGCGCTCGCCGATCACAATGGCGCACACACCGCGCCCGCAGCCACCTTGCTGTATCTCGACCAACAGGGATGGGCGCAGGCGAGCGGAGAGACGAAAGCCGCGCTCGCCGCGGACTTCATGCGGGTGTTCTGCGGAAATCCCGCGATGCCCGCCGTCGATCTTGTGGATTGCCTCGATCGCACCGATGATACCGGCCCAATTTACGAGCATGCACTGGCGTGCATTGGGGCCAATCCTGCCAGTCGCGCGCGATAAAACCTGCGACAAATCGCCGTCGCGCCATCCTTTAGTTTTAATCGCACCGCAGCATCTCGCCTTGTTCGGTGACAGCGCCGCGACTGCGGCGTAGGCTCTCAGCAAAACAAGAAAATGGCACATCAGGGGAGGGAACCGTGGACGCCACGATCCAACGCTCGACCATGCGCAAGGTCTACATGCGCCTGCTGCCGTTTGCGATGATCTGTTACATTCTCGCCTATATCGATCGCATCAATGTCAGCTTCGCCGGGCTCACCATGCGCGGCGACCTCGGCCTGTCGTCCGGTGACTTCGGCTTTGCGGTGGGCACGTTCTACTGGGGCTACTTCATCTTCGAAGTGCCGAGCAACGTCATGCTGCAAAAGATCGGTGCCAGAATATGGATCGCCCGGATCATGATCACCTGGGGCATCCTGGCAGGCCTGACGGCAACGGTGACGGGCATGACGAGCTTCTCGGCCGTGCGTTTCCTGCTGGGCGTCGCCGAGGCCGGCTTCTTCCCCGGCCTCATCCTCTATTTCACCTACTGGTTCCCCGCCAATCACCATGCGCGGATCGTGTCAGGCTTTCTGGTCGGTCTGCCCGTTGCGGTCGCACTGGGCTCGCCGATCTCCACCGCGCTGCTCGGCCTCGACGGCCTGTTCGGATTGCACGGCTGGCAGGTGATGTATATTGCGGAAGCCGCTCCAACCGTCGTCCTCGGCATCATCACCTATTTCGTGCTCACCGACAAACCGGAGCAAGCGAAATTCCTGACGCGAAGAGGAGCGCAACTGGCTGGTCAACACCATCGCCAGCCGAGCGCCGCGCCACCGAGGCGGTTCGCCGTTATACGCTGTGGGAGGCGCTGTACAATCCGAAAGTGCTGCTGCTGGCGCTGAACTATTTCGGCATCGTCACCGCCAGCCTCGGCATGCTGTTCTTCATTCCCCAGATCATCAAGTCGCTCGGCAGCTACAGCAACATGACGGTGGGCTGGCTCACCATGATCCCCTATATCTGCGGCGGCATCGCCATGGTGGTGTGGGGACGCGTCTCCGATCGCATGGATGAGCGGCGATGGAATCTGTTCTACGCTTGCGTGTTCTCGACCGTAGGCCTGATCATCGCCGGCATGACGATGGGAACGTGGTGGGCGCTGGTCGGCATGTCGATTGCCGCGATGGGCTTCTACGGCTCCAAGGGTCCGTTCTTCGCGATGCCGCCGATGTTCCTGTCCGGGCCGGCGCTCGCCGCCGGCATCGCCTGGATCAATTCGATCGGCAATCTCGGCGGTTTCTTCGGGCCCTGGTATGTCGGCGTCATGAAGGACTTGACCGGCAGCTACGCCGGCGGGCTGTATGGCCTCGCCTTGCTCGGCTTCGTCGCGGCGGTGGTGTGCGCGTTCTTCCTGCACATTCCGAAGGAAGCCAGGGGCGGAAACGAAAGCAGTCGCTGCGCCGGCGGAGTAACACGTCATTCCGCCTTCAAGCTCCGAAATTGCCACAGCGCAGTCGCGAGCAACAGAATGGCCAGCAGCGCATAGCTGCTGGCGTAGCCGATCTCGGTGACGCCGACGATGCCGAAGAAAGCGCCTGCGGCCAGGCCGACATCGGTCCATGTCGCGTAGGAGGCCAGCGCGGCGATACGATCGGTCGACTTCTCGGCTGCAAGCACGGGACCCGCGGTGCCCAGCAGTGCACGCGCCAAAATCACAACGATCGTCCCTGATTTGACGTACCCACCGGCGATCGCGGCGAAACCGACCGCGATCGCAAGCGTGCAGGGGAGCAGCAATCGATGGGCTCCCAGCCGATCGGTCAACGGGCCGCTGAACAGCGCCAGCGCGACGGCAACGGCGCGCTGCAGCGCAAGTAGCAGGCTTGCTCCGATGATAGCCGACGTCATTGGCATGAACTCGGCGAGCAGCACCGAAATGGTCGCCCCCAGCACGCCATCGGCGCCAAACGAGACCACGAAGAACAGGGCGTTCAGCGGCGTCAGCGTCCAGCGCCGAACGGCGTTTGCATCGCTTGCGGCGGCACGCAGCGCCGGCAGGAGAAATGCGAGCGGGATCGTGACCAGGCCGATCAAGCCATACAGCACGAACATCCGGTGAGGGCCGATGGCGATACAGAGCGGGCCGACCGCAACCAGCGCTGCAAAGGCCCCGACACTGCTGACCGCCCGCGCAATGCCGATCCGCGCGCCCGCGCCCTGTCCGTCCCCGTAGGCATAGGCGGTCATGGTCAGGTTGACGATGCCCCATGCCGCGCCCCACAGCATCCGCGCGATGAAGAGCAGCACGAAACCGCTCAGCAGACCGTAAGCGAGTGTCGAGACGGCGCCCGCAGCACACGCTGCCGCGGTCAGCACATTCGCGCCGTAAGTGCGCGCGAGCGGTCCAACCCATCCATAGCCGAGAATGCGAACGACGCGATTGACCGACAGCAGCACGCCGACCATCAGCGCATCGCAGCCGAACGCCTGCGCATAGAGGGGCAGCACGACGTAGATGACGGCATCGCCGAACCAGATAATGCCCAGGCATGCCGCGGCGACAACCGTGCTTCGATAGCCCTGCGATTGTCGCGCCTGTTCTGTCACCGCACCATATGATCTCGTCATTGCGAGCGAAGCGAAGCAATCCACCTATCCGCTTGCGGCGCTATGGATTGCTTCGTCGCTTCGCTCCTCGCAATGACGTTTACTTCCTCTCTGCCGCCTCGCCACCGACCACGGCCGAACCCGTTCCGCTGCAACCGTCCGCGCCATAGCGGATGAATTTCTGCACGCGTTTGCCGGTATCCACCTCGGCGGTGTAGATGTTGCCTTTGCTGTCGAGGCTGACCTGATGCAGCCAGTGGAAATCGCCGGCCATGCGGCCGCCGCGGCCGAGACGGCCGAGTTGCTCCAGATTGCTGCGATTGAGGATGTAGATCGTCTGGTTGGTATTGTCTCCGACGTAAAGACAGGACTGCGCCTTGTCGCGGGAGAAGTTCATCGAGACCGCCGTGCCGGGCATCACGGGCTGCGTGTAAGTGTTGCCGCTGACCCAGCGCTCCGTGACGAAGCCGCATTTGCCGGCCTCGCCATCGGGATTGCTGCAGGCCTTGCCGAGCGCGGGATCGTTGCCGTCGAACACCTGGATGCGGTCATTGCCGCGATCGCAGACATAGATCTTGCCGTCGTCGGCGATCTTCACGCAGTGCACGGGATTGCGGAAGAAGGCCGGCTTCTTTTCGCCTTTGACCGAGGTCTGCGGCCAGGTGCCGGCAGCGGCGGCCGCGGCATCGTCGATCGGGTTGTTGCCATAGGCGCCGAAGTGGCCGATGTATTTTCCGCTGTCGGCGTCGACCACCAGGATGCGGCGATTGCCGTAACCGTCGGCGACATAGAGGCGATTGGTTTTGGCATCGACCACCATGTCGGCCGGCTGATACAGCATCGGCGTGCCGTTCATGCCGCCATCCCTGTTGTTGCTGTCGGGGCCGCCGGGCGTGCCGCCGATCCGCATCTTGAAATTGCCGTTCATGTCGAACTTCAGGATGAAACCGTCGCCGCCGGCCTTGTTGGTGGTCCATGCCGTCGTCTTGGCGTCGGGCTTGGGCGCTGCCGAATTGCCGGCAATCCAGACATTGTCCTTGTCGTCGACATAGATGCCGTGTTCGACATTCGGCCAGACGCAGCCGTCCTCGGTCTTGCACTTGGTGCCGATGAAGCCGGAGTCGGCCGGGCCGCCCCATGAGCGCAACAACTTGCCGTCGGCATCGAATTCGAGAACCGAAGGCGCGGCGCGGCAGCAATCCGCACCAAAGCCATCGACACGGGCGAAGCCCAAGGCGTTGGCCGGCTGTCCCTTGGCATCGGTGACGCCGGGCAGGGCCTTTTCGAGCCCGACCTCGTCGTCGTTGAGTGTGCGCGGACGATTATAGACCCAGATGTGGTCGTGGCTGTCGACATAGAGGCCGCCGATCTGTCCGAGCAGCCAGCTATGCGGCAGCGGCAGCGGCCAGGTCGGATCGGACACGAAATCCGGCGTCTTGCCGGTCTTCGAGCGGTCATAGACGCCGGTTTGCTTGACCAGCTTGTCCAGAATGGCGCTGTTTTTGAGGGGACCGTCCTCGGCCTTGACGGATACGGCGGCAAGAGCGAGCGCACATGACAGCAACGATATGATTTTCAGGAGTTTCATCCCCAGCACCTTTCTTTTTTTGACGAGCCTTTGTGGCATCGCCCTTCATCAAACACGACTGTATCGGTGTGATCTCGTCATTGCGAGGAGCGAAGCAACGAAGCAATCCAGACTCTATCCGCGGATACATTCTGGATTGCTTCGCTTCGCTCGCAATGACGACGTATCCGGGTGTCGCTTCGCTCACCCGGGCTACACGACGCTACCACTACGCGGAAATGGCCTTGGCCGAGTTCACCTCGTTGCGCAGCAGGAATTTCTGGATCTTGCCGGTCGACGTCTTCGGAATGACGCCGAACACGACAGCCTTCGGCGTCTTGAAGCCGGACATGTGCTGACGGCAATAGGCGATGATCTCGGCTTCGGTCGCTTTTGCGCCTTCCTTCAGTTCGAGGAACGCGCAGGGCACTTCACCCCATTTCGGATCGGGCTTGGCGACCACGGCCGCGAACAGCACCGCCGGATGCTTGTAAAGCACGTCCTCGACCTCGACGGAGGAGATGTTCTCGCCGCCTGAGATGATGATGTCCTTGGAGCGGTCCTTGATGATGACATAGCCGTGCTCGTCGAGCACACCGAGATCGCCGGTGTGGAACCAGCCGCCGGCGAATGACTCTTTGGTGGCCTTCTCGTTCTTGAGGTAGCCCTTCATCACGATATTGCCGCGGAACATCACCTCGCCAATGGTCTCGCCATCGCGCGGCACCTCTTTCATCGTCTCGGGATCGAGCACGGTGACGGCTTCCTCGAGCGGGTAGGGCACGCCCTGCCGCCGCTTGAAATGCGCACGCTCGGCTGACGGCAGGTTGTCCCAGCCCGGCTGCTCGGCGCAAACAGAGGCGGGGCCGTAGACTTCGGTCAGGCCATAGACATGCGTCAGCTTGATGCCGATGCTCTCGCCCCCTTCGAGCACCGCGACCGGGGGCGCTGCGCCCGCGATCAGGCCGACCACGGGTTTTACGCTCTTGCCCTTCGGCGCGTTGGGCGCGTTGATCAGCGTGTTGTAGACGATCGGCGCGCCGCACATGTGGGTGACGCCGTGCTTTCCGATCAACTCGAAGATCTTCGCCGGATCGACCTTGCGCAGGCAGACATTGACGCCGGCGCTGGCCGCGACCGTCCACGGAAAACACCAGCCGTTGCAGTGGAACATCGGCAGGGTCCAGAGATAGACCGGATGCTGGCCGAGTTGGCCTGCGAGGATATTGGAGACCGCGTTCAGATAGGCGCCGCGATGATGGGTGACGACGCCCTTGGGGTTGCCCGTGGTGCCCGAGGTGTAGCTCAGCGCGATCGCGTCCCATTCGTCGGCGGGGCGTTTACTCACGAAGTTCGGATCGCCTTGCGCCACCGCGGCTTCATATTCGATTCCGCCGATGCGCTTGCCGCCCGCAAAGGACGCGTCGTCGACGTCGATCACGGCAGGCTTTGGCCCGCTCATCTGCTTCATCGCATCCGAAATCACGCCGGCAAATTCGGGATCGACCAGGATGATTTTTGCCGCGCCATGATCGAGCTGGAAGGCGATGGAGGCCGCATCGAGGCGGATGTTGAGCGCATTGAGCACCGCGCCGGCCATGGCGACCGCGAAATGCAGCTCGTTCATCGCGGGCACGTTGGGCAGCATCGCCGCCACCGTGTCGCCTTCGCCGATGCCTTGCTTGGCGAGATACGACGCGAAGCGCCGGCAGCGCTCATAGGTCTGCGCCCAGGTGAAGCTGCGGCCCTCATAGACCGTGCTGAGGTGGTTCGGGTAGACCGCCGCGCTGCGCTCGAGGAAGCTCAGGGGCGTCAGCGGCACGTAATTGGCCGCGTTCTTGTCCAGACCGATATCGTATTGGCTCTGCTTGCTGCCCATCGGTCACCTCCCGAATTAAGACTTCACAAGAACCCGATGGAAATCCACGGGAATACCGCGACAATGATCAGGCCGACCAGCAGCGCCAGCATATAGCCCCAGATCGGCCTGATGCCCTGCGCCGGATCGACGCGTCCGATCGCGCAGGCGGCATAATAGCCGACCCCGAAGGGCGGCGCGAACAATCCCATGCCCATCGCGAGAATAATGATCATGGCATAGTGCACCTCGTGCACGCCGACTTGTTTGGCGATGGGGAACAACAGCGGCCCGAACAGCACGATGGCCGGGATACCCTCCAGCACGCTGCCGAGGATCACGAAGGCCAGGATCGACACCGCGATGAACGAGGCCGAGCCGCCGGGCAGGCCAGTCATGGCCTGTGCCAGCGCGCGCGAAAAGCCGGACTGCGTCAGGCCCCAGGCCATGCCGGTGGCGGTGCCGATGATCAGCAGGATCGCGCCGGAGAGACAGGCGGTCTCGATCAGCATCGGCATCAGCCGCCGCCAGTTGAACTGGCGATAGACGATCAGGCCGGCGAGAACGCCGTAGACGATACCGATGGTCGAGACTTCGGTGGCGGTCGCGATGCCCTCGACCACGGCGTAACGGATCACGAAGGGCAGGGCGAGTGCGGGCAGCGCGACGATGAAGGCGCGGCCGATCTCGCTGCGGCTCGCCCGCTTTACATGGCTCAGATCTTCGTTGCGGTAGCGCCACCACACCAGCGCCGACAGCGTGATCGCCAGCACCACGCCGGGCAGCAAGCCGCCGGTGAACAGCGCCGAGATCGACACGCCCGTGACCGAGCCGATGGTGATCAGCACCAGGCTCGGCGGAATGGTTTCGGTCTGCGCGCCGGTGGCCGCGAGCAGCGCAACGAGATCGCCCGGCTTCGCGCCGCGTGCCTTCATTTCCGGAAACAGCACGGGCGCGACCGCGGCCATGTCGGCGGCCTTCGAGCCTGAAATGCCCGACACCAGATACATCGCGCCGACCAGCACATAGTGCAGGCCACCCCTGATATGGCCGAGCAGGCTTGCGAGGAACGCCACCATCGCCCGCGCCATGCCGGTCATTTCAATCAGGAGACCGAGAAACACGAACAGGGGCACCGCGAGCAGGATCAGATGGCTCATGCCCTCGTCCATGCGCCCGATCAGCACCATGAGTGGCGTGCGCGTGGTCAGCGCCAGATAGCCGAAGATCGCGAGCCCGAAGCCGAACGCGATCGGCACACCCGCAAACACGCAAAGGCCGGCGACGCCGACGAAGAAGATGACGAGGTTCAAATTGCCGAGCGGCCGGAAGTAAGGCTGCGCCAGCCAGAACAAGCCGATGATGATCGCGACCGTGATCGCCGCCGCGAGCACCGTCCTGATATCGCCATAGCGTACCAGCCGCAGCAGCGCGAACAGCGCCATCAGGCAGGTGCCGACCGGCAGCGCCGCCGCGCGCCAGGAGTTGGAAATCTGCAACGCCGGCGTGGTGATGAAGCTTTCTTCGTACGCGTAGTCGTAAGCCGGATGCACGATCAGCAGCAGGAACGCCAGCGCCGCGCAGGTCGCGACCAGATCGAGATAGGCCTGCATCCCCGGGCCGGCGCTCGCGACCAGCGCGGTCATGCGCATATGCTCGGAGCGGCGGAACGCCACGACGGCGCCGAGCATCGCCAGCCACAGGAACAGGATCGAGGCGAGTTCGTCCGACCAGATCAGCGGCGCGTGCAGCACGTAGCGCGCCACCACGCCGGCGAACAGGATCATGATCTCGGCGACGACGAGCAGCGCCGCCGGGATTTCAACCAGAGTGCCGAGCCAGCTTTCGAACGAACCGGCGAGCGAGCGGCGGCGAGGGGAGTCCGCCTCGCCGCTCGCCACAGGTTTCACGTCGGCCTGAACCATCCTTACGCCAGCTTGCCGACCGACTTCTCGAGCAGCGCCCAGGCTTGCTCGCCATATTTACCTTTCCACTCGGCGTAGAAGCCGGCGGTCCGCAGCTTGTCGCGGAACGGCGCGACATTCGGCTGGTTGAAGGTCAGGCCCTTGCCCGCGAGGTCCTGCTGCAGCCCCGCATTGAGCTTCGCCACATCGGCACGTTCGTTGACGGCGGCGGCATTGATGTGCTTGGCGACGACCGCCTGTACATCCTTCGGCACGGCAGCCCACGCGCGGCGGTTGGCCAGGAACCAAAAACCGTCCCACATGTGGTTGGTCAGCGAGCAGTACTTCTGCACTTCATAGAGTTTGGCGGTCGAGATGATCGCCAGCGGATTTTCCTGACCCTCGACGATTTTGGTCTGCAGCGCCGAATAGACTTCGCTGAAATTGATCGAAGCGGGCGAGGCGTCGAACGCCTTGAACATCGACGTCCACAACGGCGAGACCGGCACGCGGATCTTGAAACCCTTCAAATCGTCCGGGCCGTTGATCGGCCTGGTCGACGACGTGGTCTGCCGGAACCCGTTGTCCCAGATCTTGTCCATGACCTCGAGGCCACCCTTGTTGATCTCGCCGCGGATATAGGCGCCGAGGTCGCCGTCCATGGCCTTCCAGACCGTGTCGTAGTCCGGGAATGCGAAGCCGATGCCGTTGATCGAGGCCGCCGGCACCAGGGTCGACAGGATCAGCCCCGATAGCGTGAAGAACTCGATGCCGCCGGAGCGGATCTGGCTCAGCATGTCCGTATCCGAGCCAAGCTGGTTGTTCGGGAAAATCTGCAGCTCGAAACGGCCATTGGTCTCGGCCTTGATGGCCGCCGCCATTTCCTTGGCGCGCGCGTTCAGGGGATGGCCGTCCGGAAGATTGTTGGCATATTTGTAGGCGAACTCGGTGCCTTGGGCGCGCGCCACATGAGGCGCACTGACACCAGCCAGTACCGCGGAGGCGGCGGACGCCTTGAGCAACGCGCGTCGGGACAAGGTCATGGATCGAACTCCCTGGGTTTCTTGTTCTTGTAAGCCGCTCGCGGCCGCGCCGTTTGCGATCAGCGATGACCGGTTTATTGCAGCGTTTGGGAACGAGCCGCAACAGCGGCCTGCGGACGGTCGCAACGTCCAAAACGCATCGCTGGCGGGAACGCGCCGATGCTTCCCATAGCTGACTTGGGCTGGCAGCAAATCCAGCTAAATAACTGATCTAATTATACTTATAAATATTCCATAATATACCTTATGCGAATCGCGGATATGCGGCCAACAACGGCAACGCGCTCGATCCGGGATGGGTCGCTGCTTGTCCCCGGGCCTCAGACCGAGCGGAACTGGTCGGCCTCGGAGAAGCTGAAAGCACTCTCCTCAAGCGCCACGCCGAATTGCCAGGCGATCTTTTGCGGCAGCGCCTTGCGCCAGTACAGGCTCGTCTCGTGCAGGGATGCCGCGTCTTTTTCAAGATGCTTTTTCGGGCAGCCGCCCCAACAAACCGGAAGGAAGGAACAATGGCTGCAATTCGGCTGGCGTGTCGGATCGAAGACATTCCACCAGTTCGCGTCCGGGCCCGGCGACATCCCGCCCCCCGCCTCGCGTCGCGCAACGGGACGGTTCTTCTCGCCGACCTGGAGCCCACAGCGGTAGTGATGTCCATCCGCGCCGACCACGATGGAGTCGTCGGCCAGTGCCGCGCAGACCGAGGTGCGCGGCAGCGGATAGATCGAGCGCGTCGTGACCTCATCCAGCGTCGCTTCCTCGGGCACCACGCCGCGGGCGCGTTCACGGACCTTCTCGAACTCCGCCTCCGTCAACTTGGTGCGGCTCAGAAATCCCGCTCGCTCCGAGAAGTCCGAGATCCGCGCCAGCTGGAACACGCATGGGAATGGCCGGTCGAACCAGCCGCGTTCTCGACAAAAGCCCACGAAGGCTTCGAGGTCATCATTGTTGCCCCGGTCGGCGTTGAACCTCAGGTCGACCCGGACGACATCGAGCAATTTATCGACGACGGCGACCGCCTCTTCGAAGGAGGAGGCCGACGGGTCGGGCGCCCTTCCCCGGCGGTAGCGCCGGCGCTTGTCGTGGTTCGTCTTGAGTCCGTCGAAGGATATTTGCACCTGTCGGATGCGGTGACGTCGGATGAAGGAAGCGACATCGTCGGGCCAGCACGTTCCGTTGGAAATCACCGAGGCCGAATATCGGACCGCGAGCTCTTCGCACAGCGATTGCAGCACGGCGGATGCGACTTCGATGAAATCGATATTGAGAAGCGGCTCGCCGCCATACCAGTCGACGTGAAGGCTGTCCTTGCCCGAAGAGATCAGCCGCGCCCGCGTCCATGCGACGATGCCGGAAACATCGGCTGCACCAAGCGTGTCCTTGGTTCGCGATTTATAACAGTAATAGCAGCCGAGATTGCAGTCCTGCGTCGTCGTTAACGTCAGGACCATGGGGGTGCGGCCCCGCGCCAGCCAGTAGCGCTCCCGAATGCCCTGCAGTTCGTCGAAGGCCTCTTCGACCAGAAAGCCGCCGCGGCGCAAGGTCGCGAGCAGCGAGCGCGGAATTGAGGATGTGGCCACATTGCGCGGTGGCCCGCAGATCAGCCGCGTCAGCTCGCGCGCATCCGTGCCGGCCAAGCGGACCGAGGCCCCGCTTCCGGCGTTGTAGAGCACGACGTCGTCGCCGATCGGGACCTGGAAATTATAGCGCGACGACCGCAAGCGGCGCCTTCCCGGCATCGCTATTCAACGTCGACGATGGCGATGCACATGTTGGTGCCGAGGCCGCACAGGCGCGCCCCGACGCGACCGGCCTTCTTCAGGTCGGGCGTGATGGATTCGACATGCACCACATGGAGTTTGCCGGGACGCGCCTTCAGCCTGACGGCCTTGTCGTCGGAGACGACCAGACTGACCTTCGGCTTCTTGGTGGGTTTGCGTGCCATGGTGACCTCCCGACGCGATGAACACCTTATGGTTGCACATATTCGACGGACGTCAAGGGCCGGCGTCGTCCCAAAACTGCGTCAGATTGGCCGGCGTCAGTTCTGCGGCCAAATCGCATTCAGGAGATCGGCGAGCCGCTTGCCGCCCTTGGCCAGTTGCTGGCGCTTGATCGCGTCCATCGCCTGGAGGTAGCCACTGTGATCCTCGAACACGACGGACCACTTGCAGTTACATGGCGGTACGGACTGGATCGGCACGAAACTCAAATGCGCGAATGCGTCGCGCGCGACGAGGATCGTGTCGGTCGCCCACATCGCCGGCCAATCTTCGGGTCTCCCCTGGCTGGGTGGCACCTGTCTGGCCGCTTCCAGCAGTTCTTTGGTGAAGGCCTCGCCAAGGTCGGTGGGGATGTCGTCCCATTCGTGGTGCAAGTTCAGGTTTTGATCCTGGATGAGGTTGCCGCCCGCGGTCTCCGTCGCCGGATTTTCCTGCCCGGCGTCCGGATCGACTGACTTGCCCTGGTTGTCGAGATAGATCGATCCGACATGCAGCGGCTGATGCAGGTCACCCACCAGATGGGCGAGCATCAGGAGGGCTTCTTTCTTGTCCCTGATGGAGAACGGTGCCGGCGCCGGCTTGTCGGTGAGCACCGCGATGGCCGCGCCGATGGCGGAGACCAGATCGTGATCGTTGGTGCCGAAATATTTGCGGTCATAGCGGTCGCGCTGAATGGCCACGTCGTCGAAATGATAGGTGGTATGGCAGCTGCCCGGCGGCTTGCCCGGCGCCGTGCTGCAGTTGAACCAGTTTCGCGCGACGTAGTCCACCATTCGCGCCCTCGCCTCCGGCGACTTGAACGGCGTGCACGGCACCTCGTATTCGAGATGGGCCGGGTCCACCACGTACTCAAAGCCGTCGACATCGGAGACGACGCTCTTCACGCAGTCGGCCCATGGGCCCGAGGTCTGCAGCGGCGGTTTGGTGAGATTCATGATGTCCTTGACGTGCTGCCGGGCGTTGGCATTGAGCAGCTGGTCGGCGATAGAGCCGACGACCTCGTGGCCCTGGTAACCCCAGGCCAAAAGCGACGTCGGCATGAACAGCGAGAGCAGCGCGAACAAGGTCAGCGCGACACGGATCAGGCTTGCGATGGGCATGGGCGCCTCGGATGCAGAGGAAACAGGAAGCCGATGATCCCGTTTTAGTTGCGAGGTCGCATCGCCGCAATCTGTAAATCGACCGTCGGCGCATTCTGCGCCGGCCCCATGACAGGCGTTTTGCGCCCGCTACCTGCCCTTGAAGCGCGGCTTGCGCCGCTCGATGAAGGCCGCCACGCCCTCTTTGTGGTCCTCGCTCATACTTGCCAGCGCGAACTGGTCGATATCCATGTGGGCGGCGAGATCGTCGAGCGCATGCGCCAGCCGATTGACCGTCAGCTTGGTCATCGCCACCGATATCGGCGGCTGCCGCGCGATCTTCTCCGCCAGCGCCATGGCGGCATCGAACGCCTTGCCCGGAGCCGCCACCTCCTCCACCAGTCCCCATTGATGCGCCTGTTCGGCCGAGATGCGCTCGTCGGCCACGATCACCGCCTGCTTGGTGCGCGCCGGCCCCATCAGATGCAGCATGCGCGGCACGCTCTGCCAGCTCATGTTCATGCCGAGCCCGATCTCGGGCACGCGCATGTGCGCGTTGTCAGCCATCACCCGGAAATCCAGCGCCACCGCCAGCGCGACGCCGCCGCCGATGCAAAAACCTTCGATGGCCCCGATCGTGACCTGCTCCATCTCCTGCCAGGCACGCGTCAGGCGCGGCCCGACCCTGAGCGAGCGGCGGAGCGCGCCGAGATCCATGGTCCGGCGTGCCCTGCCTTCCGGGTCTTTCAGGTCGAAGCCGGCAGAGAAGGTCTTCGCGCTGCCGGTCAGCACCACGACCGAAGTATCGCCGTCATCCTCGAAGCTGCGCGCCACCGCCGTGAGCTGGCGCATCGCCTCCGGTGACAGCGCATTGATGCCGTCGCCGCGATCGAACCGCACCACCGCGATACGGCCTTCGGGCCCGAGACCTTTTTCGATTTTGATATAATCCGGCAAGCGCGCCTCCCTTTTCACATTGTTTTGCAGCACGATAGCGGAGCTCGCCACCTCGACATAGCCGGATTTCTTCCTGTATCCTCGATACATGAGCGATCATGACCATGACCATGACCACGACCACTCGGAGCTATCAGAGATCGAGCTGCGCGTCCGCGCGCTCGAGACGGTGCTGACCGAGAAGGGTTATGTCGATCCGGCCGCACTCGATGCAATCGTGCAGGCCTATGAGACGCGGATTGGCCCGCATAATGGCGCCCGCGTCGTGGCGAAAGCCTGGACCGATCCTGCCTTCAAGCAGGCGCTACTGGACGACGCCACCAAAGCGGTCGGCGCGCTCGGCCATGTCAGCCGCGTCGGCGATCATCTCGTGGCCGTCGAGAATACGCCTGAGCGCCACAACATGGTCGTCTGCACGCTGTGCTCCTGTTACCCCTGGGAAATGCTGGGGCTGCCGCCGGTCTGGTACAAGGCCGCGCCCTATCGCTCGCGCGCGGTGAAGGACCCGCGCGGCGTGCTCGCCGATTTCGGCGTCAGCGTCCCGAAGGACACCGAAATCCGCGTCTGGGATTCCACGGCGGAAACACGCTTCCTGGTGTTGCCGATGCGCCCGAAGGGCACGGAAGGCTGGAGCGAGGAAAAGCTCGCCGAGCTGGTGACGCGGGATTCCATGATCGGCACAGGTTTCCCCAAAGAACCCGGCGCGCCGTCATGAACGGCGTGCACGACATGGGCGGCATGGACGGGTTCGGCAAAGTCGAGGCCGAGCCGAACGAGCCGATGTTTCATACCCGCTGGGAAGGCCGCGTGCTGGCAATGGTGCGCGCGATGGGCGCCGCCGGCGCCTTCAACATCGACACCTCGCGCTTCTATCGGGAGTCGTTGCCGCCGGACGTTTATCTCGCCAGCTCCTACTACAAGAAATGGTTCCTCGGCCTCGAGGACATGCTGGTCGCGCGCGGTTTCATCGGAAAGAGGGAAGTCGCAGAGGGCCATGCGCTCGAGCCGGCCAAGCCACTCAAGCGCGGCAAGTTCACCACTGGCGATGTCGAGCGCATCATGGTGCGCGGCAAGTTCGGACGCAACGCGCAAGCACCCGCGAAGTTCAAGGCCGGCGATCGCGTGCGCGCGAAGAACATCCATCCCCTCACCCACACGAGGCTGCCGCGCTATGTGCGCGGCCATCTCGGCGTGGTCGAGCGCGATCACGGCGTCCAGGTGTTTCCGGATTCGGCCGCGAACGACGCCGGCGAGAATCCGCAATGGCTCTACACCGTGGTGTTCGACGGCACCGAGCTGTGGGGCCCGGACAGCGATCCCACGGTTAAAATCTCCGTCGACGCCTTCGAGCCCTATCTGGAGCAGGCGTGATGGATGCGGCGCGCGGCGGCGCAGCGACGTGCGCCGTGCCGAGCATTCCCTGCGACGCCGAAGGGCCTGTCTTTCGCGAGCCCTGGGAAGCGCAGGCCTTTGCCATGGCGCTGGCGTTGCACGCGCGCGGCGTCTTCACCTGGGCAGAATGGGCCGAGACTTTGGGCGCACAGATCAAGCGCGCGCAGGCCGCAGGCGATCCCGACACCGGCGAGACGTATTACAGACACTGGCTCGCGACGCTGGAGACCCTGGTCGCAGCCAAGGGCGTCGCGACATCCGAGCTCTTGCATCGCTATCGCGACGCCTGGGATCGGGCCTCCGACCGCACGCCGCACGGCAAGCCGATCGAGTTGAGAGAAGACGACTTCCGCTAGTTCCCCGTCATTGCGAGGAGCTAACGGGTCCGGCCCTCTTGGGCCGGCCCGATGACAGGCTCCGCGACGAAGCAATCCAGAGTCTTTCCGCGGATTCAGTCTGGATTGCTTCGCTTCGCTCGCAATGACGACGGTGGTGGAAAAAGGGCCGCCGTGCGCTGGGATCGCCCTCGGTATTGCGGCATAAGGCGCCTTCCCTGCCGAGGTGCTCATGACCCCTTCCCGCGATATTTCACGCCTGATCGAGATCATGGCAGAGCTGCGCACGCCCGTGACCGGCTGCCCCTGGGACCTCGAGCAGGATTTTCAATCCATCGCGCCCTACACCATCGAGGAGGCCTATGAGGTCGCCGACGCCATCGCGCGCGGCGATGTCGACGATCTCAAGGACGAGCTCGGCGATCTCCTGCTGCAGGTGGTCTATCACGCGCGGATGGCGGAAGAGCAAAACGCCTTTGCGTTCGGCGACGTGGTGGAAGCGATCACGCGGAAAATGATCCGGCGTCATCCGCATGTCTTCGCCGACAAGGACGGCAACATCCAGCCTGCCGGCGTCAAGAGCGCCTGGGAGCGCATCAAGGCCGAGGAGAAGGCCGAGCGTGCCGCGCGCCGCGGAGGCGAGGCGCAGCACACGTCACTGCTTTCAGGCGTCAAGGCCGGCCTGCCCGCGCTGACCCGCGCGATGGAGTTGCAGCGCAAGGCCTCCACCGTCGGCTTCGACTGGAACGATCCCCGCGCCGTGTTGAACAAGATCAGGGAAGAGGCCGACGAGATCGAGGCGGCACTCGATTCCGCCGACAAGGACGAGCTCGCGGCCGAGACCGGCGATCTGCTGTTCGCGCTGGTCAACCTCGCGCGCCACGTCGATGCCGATCCGGAGATGGCGCTGCGCGGCGCCAACGCCAAATTCGAGCGCCGCTTTGCCTATATCGAGCGCGCGCTGGCCGCGAAGGGGCGCACGCTCGATGGCGCGTCGCTCGAGGAGATGGATGCGCTGTGGGATGAAGCGAAGGCGAAGGAGTAGGCTATCCCCTCCTCGGCGAAGGGCGTATGCTGAGCGCGACGGAGTGCGCATGCAGCTTCCTCGCCGCCAGTTTTTGTCTCTGGCCACGGCCGCGATCGGCCTGCCCGCCCTTTCGCGTGTGGCTTTTGCGCAAATATCCCGCGCGGCCGGTGCGCATGCTGGTCGGCTTTGCGGCAGGCGGCGCCCCCGACATCGCCGCGCGGCTGGTGACGCAGTGGCTGTCCGACCGGCTCGGCCAGCAGTTCATCATCGAGAACCGGACCGGCGCCGGCGGCAACATCGCCACCGAGGCGGTGATCGATGCGCCGGCCGACGGCTACACGCTGCTGATGGCGGGCCTGCAGAATGCCGTCAACACCACGCTCTATCGCAACATCAAATTCGATTTCGCGCGCGATATGGCGCCGGTGGTCGGCGTCAGCCACGAGAACTACGGGATGGAAGTGCACCCGACGTTTCTCGCCAGGACCGTCCCGGAATTCATCGCCTACGCCAAAGCCAATCCCGGCAAGCTCAACATGGCCTCCGCCGGCAACGGCACCGGGCCTCACATGGCCGGCGAGCTGTTCAAGATCATGGCCGGCGTCGACATGCTTCATGTGCCCTATCGCGGTTCGCCGCCGGCCTTGACCGATCTGCTTGGCGGGCAGGTGCAGATCATGTTCAGCCCGTTGTCGTCGTCGATGCAATATGTGAAGACCGGCAAGCTTCGTGCGCTTGCCGTGACGAGTGCCGCACGTTCGGACGTACTGCCGGATACTCCGACCGTGGGCGAATTCGTTCCCGGTTACGTGACGACCGGCTGGTTCGGCGTCTGCGCGCCGCTGAAGACGCCGCCCGAAATCGTCGACCTCCTCAACCGGGAGATCAATGCGGGGCTCGCGGATCCGACCATGAAGGCCCGCTTTGCCGAGCTCAGCGCCACCACTTTCGGCGGCTCGCGGGAGGACTTCGCGAGGCACATCGCCAGCGAGACCGGGAAATGGGGCAAGGTGGTACGTACCGCCAACCTCAGGGCGGATTGAAGCACGCGAACTATTCGACCACCTCGTCGGCGCGAGCGAGCACCGCTGGCGGGATGTTGATACCGAGCGTCCTGGCTGTTTTCAGGTTGACAGCCAGCTCGAATTTTTCCGGTTGAATGATCGGCAGATCGGCCGGCTTTTCGCCCTTGAGGATGCGACCGACATACAGTCCCGACAAACGATATCCTTCCGAGAGGTTTGCCCCGTAACTCACGAGCCCGCCACCCGTCACATATTCGCGCCACGGATAGACGCCTGCTATGGCATAGCGAGCCGCGAGGGAAACGATCAGTTGGCGATGATCATTGAAGAGCGCGTCCGCACCCACCAGAAGACCGACGATGTTGCGTTTGGCCAACGTATCGAAGGCCGCTTCGATCGAATGGCCGTCATCCGTGCGAAGAATGACGACTTCACGGCCCAGGCTCTTTGCCGCCGCCAGCAAGTCATGCTCTTCGAGCTCAACCCCGGGCCGATTGGTGTTTACCAACGCGCCAATGACCCGCGTCGCCGGGCTGAGTTCGCTGAGCAACTCAAACCGCTTTGCATCGAGCTCTATCGTCAGCCCGGCGTTTCCGGTGACATTGCCTCCGGGGCGATTGAGACTTGTTACCAAACCGCTCCTCACCGGGTCGGATACGGCGGCGAATACAATCGGGATCGTATTTGTAGCCGATTTAGCTGCAAGCGCCGCTACCGGACCGCCAGCGGTCGCGATGACAGCGACCGACCGGCTGACAAGTTCAGCGGCCATAGCCGGCAAACGGTCGTAATGATCATCCGCCCCGGCGTAGACGATATTCAAATTCTCGCCTTCGACGAAACCCGCTTCCTTCAATCCACGCCGAAGACCGTCCGACTGATCTGCACGCAAATTCGCCGGGCCGCTGCTGAGGACGCCAATCAAGGGTACGGATACTTGCTGCGCGCGAACAATGCTTGGCCATGTGACCGCTACGCCGCTCAAAAGTGCAATAAATTCACGACGTCGCATCCTCACATCCCATGCGGCACAGCGGCGTAGCGGTTCACCACGATATCCCGCTTGGTCTCGTCGACCCGCACGGTCATATCGAAGCGGCCGTCATGCAGCTCTTTGTTCAGCACCTCGGCATTGCGATGCAGCCAGGAGATGCCGGCGCCATCGGAGGCGTCGATCGTAAGGTCAAGCGTGGTGCGCGTGGCGGCAAGCCGTGTCTCGATTGCGGCGAGCAGCTCATCGATCCCCTCCCCGGTCACGGCCGACACGAGGTAACAGGGATGCTCAGGTGAGCGGCGCGACGCGATGTTGCGCAGGTTCTCCAGTTCGTCCGGTGCCAAACGATCGATCTTGTTCCAGATCTCGATGATGCGGCCGTTCTCGCCGGGATCGATGCCGAGCTGGCGCAGCACCGCGTCGACGTCTCTCTCCTGCGCCTCGGCATCCTCATGCGAGATGTCGCGAACATGGAGGATCACGTCGGCCTCCAGCACTTCCTCGAGCGTGGCGCGGAACGCCGCAACGAGTTGCGTCGGCAGATTGGAGATGAACCCGACGGTGTCGGACAGCATGGCCTTGCCGCCATGCGGCAGGCGCAGCGCGCGCAACGTCGGGTCAAGCGTCGCAAACAGCATGTCGGCGGCCTGCACGTCCGCGCGCGTCAGGCGGTTGAACAGCGTCGACTTGCCGGCATTGGTGTAGCCGACCAGCGCGACCACGCGATAGGGCACGCGCTTGCGGCCCTCGCGATGCAGCCGCCGCGTCGCCTGCACCTTCTTTATTTCGTTCTCCAGCCGCACGATGCGGTCGCCGATCTGGCGGCGGTCGGCCTCGATCTGGGTTTCGCCGGGGCCGCCCATGAAGCCGAAGCCGCCGCGCTGGCGTTCGAGATGGGTCCATGACCGCACCAGCCTGGAGCGCTGATAGTTCAGATGCGCGAGTTCGACCTGCAACGCGCCTTCTTTCGTCTTGGCGCGGCGGCCGAAGATTTCCAGGATCAGCCCGGTGCGGTCGACCACCTTGGTGTTCCAGGCCTTCTCGAGATTGCGCTGCTGGATCGGCGACAGTGCGCAGTCGACCACGACGAGCTCGATGTCATGGCCGGCGATCAGGCCGGTGATCTCCTCGACCTTGCCCTTGCCGAGAAAAGTCGCAGGCCGGATTTGCGCGATCGGCGCGATCAGGGCATCGGCGACCACGAGATCGATCGCGGCAGCCAAGCCCTTGGCTTCGTCCAGCCGCGCTTCGAAATCGCGCAACGCATGCGCATCCGTTTGCGCGTCGGCCTCGCCGCGGCGCATCCGCAAATACGGGCCGATGACAACCGCTCGGCCGCTGGCTTTGCCCCCTGCCGACCTTGGACGGTCAGCTGCCCCTTCCCAATTCCGGGGTTCCAATCAAATCACTCTCAAGCAGGAGCATCCTCGCCGCCCTCGAACAACTGGATGGGAGCGCCGGGCATGATGGTCGAGATCGCATGCTTGTAGACGAGCTGCGAGTGACCGTCGCGCCGCAGCAGCAGGCAGAAATTGTCGAACCAGGTGACAATCCCCTGCAGCTTCACTCCATTGACCAGAAAGATCGTCAGTGGCGTCTTGGTTTTACGAACGTGATTAAGGAAGGTGTCTTGTAGGTTTTGTGCGCGGTCTGCCGCCATTGTTGTTATCCCGCCATTTTTGCTTTTCTCGTTGAACGGTTCTGCCCTCTGGTGGAGCGTTCCCCGTTTGCCGCGACCCCATGAGATCCCCCTCCGGGGCGAGGCAGTGCGATTAGAAGGCAGGTGCGGATATTAGGCAAGCCGGTTCCGGGCATCAGCGCAGCCGGCTTTCCCGCCAAAAGCAGGTCATACGGCGGAATTTCCCAAGCAAATGCATGGATACGCAGGCACCGAAGCCCGCGGGCTGTCCCGCGGGAGCTAAAATTTCACCGGGCGGCAAATCGCCGGCCTCGGCTTGCCTCGCCTCAGTCCAAAACGGATGATGACATGAGGCCAGCGAACCTGACCGACTCCCACGAATGTCAGGACGCAAGTCACGCTCGATCGGAAACGACAAGGCACACTCATGCAAGGGCCGGCGATTGAAGATTTTTTCGCAGAGTACGTGCGATTCATTTTCGTCAGCGGGTTCGGCGAGCGCCAACCGCTAACGCCAAACAAGTCGAGGCGATCTGGCCGACCAAAGAGTGCCAGACTCCGCTCCCGAAGACGACATTGCCCGCGACAAGGATCGAAATGATTGCTCGAGGCAATTTGGACGAAAATCCGTTCAGTCGCGGGCGCCATGGGCAAAATTGAAGCTCCGACGCGCCGCCGTTGAGCGTCTTTGTCGATCACGTCCGGTCGTGGTTTTCCGCGCGTGGCGAAGAATGACCGTAGTAACGCCCTCGCAAAATCGATTATTCTCCAAAGTCACCTCCAAGTCACGTCCTGACGGATCACGTCCTCTGCGGAAATCCTGGTTGTTGCTGCGAAAGCCGGTTCAGCCGCACGATTGCCGAGACATTTTGGGAGAATATTCGTCGTAGCGCTGATTCGCGAAGAGCCCGTGATATCTGCCGATTTAGAAGCAGCATGGTCAATTGGTCTCTCTTTTCCCGATCAGGACTTTTCTCTGATCGACCGGACGATTTCGCCGTCATCGAGCCCCTCGGCATCACGAAGGCGGCAAGTTTCGACCAGGACTTTGCGATCTTTCATACGGGCGCTCTCGGGACACGGCATTCGAAGATCATTCACTCCGGCCACGGTGCTGGTGTTCCAGTTGCTGGCCGAGGCGATTTTGAAGCGCACGCCGGTCACATTGAACTATACGGAGCGCGCCGCGAGGTATGCCCTCATATTCTCGGCCACACGAATAGACATGAACGAGCATTGGTTTTTCAGTTCGGGGTATCAAGCCGTGATCATGGTGCTGCCGGACCTCGAGTCGGCGTGTCACGACGGCCGACAGGTTGTCCGCCGGCAAGCTGGCCGATGCCATCTACGGGGGCCGTCAGGTCGGACACCGCGCTGCCTGCTTCACCGCGCGCGCGCAAGCCTGACCGGGCTCTCCGCAATATCTCAACCTCGAACTTCCGGCGAAGTCTCGTGAACCCGAGAAGCCTTAGAAAGGCGACGCGGCGAAATGTCCTTGTGGAATACCTACCCCACCCCCAGCGCCTTCAGCTTGCGATGCAGCGCCGAGCGCTCCATGCCGACGAATTCCGCCGTGCGAGAGATGTTGCCGGAGAAGCGGCTGATCTGGGCGATCAGATAGTCGCGCTCGAACACCTCGCGCGCTTCGCGCAGCGGCAGGCCCATGATGTGCTCGCCGTTGTTGCTGTTGGGCATGGCCGGCACCATGGAGCCGACGTCCTGCGGCAGCATGTCGGCGGTGATGATGACCTCCGGCCCGCCGCCCGCAAGGATCATGACGCGCTCGACATTGTTGCGGAGCTGGCGGACGTTGCCCGGCCAGACATGCGACTGCAACACCGCCATGGCGTCCTGCCCGATCTGGCGTTTCGGCAGGCCGGTGTTGGCCGAAATCTGGTCCATGAAATAGTCGATCAGCTCCGGGATGTCCTCGCGCCGCTCCGACAGCGGCGGCACGCGGATCGGCACCACCGACAGGCGATGGTAGAGGTCCTCGCGGAACCGCCCCGCCGCGATCTCCTCTTCGAGATTGCGCGCGGTGGACGAGATGATGCGGACGTCGACCTGCACCTTGGTGGCGCCGCCGACCCGCTGGAAGCTCTGATCGACCAGCACACGCAAGATCTTGTTCTGGGTCTCGCGCGGCAGATCGCCGATCTCGTCGATGAACAGCGTGCCGCCATGCGCCTCTTCGAGCGCGCCGACCTTGCGCTGCTCGCCATTGGCATGGTCGACGCCGAACATTTCCTCCTCCATCCGCTCCGGCGTGATGGCGGCGGCATTGATGACGACGAACGGCCCTTCGGTGCGGGTGGAATGCTGATGCAGGGTACGCGCCGCCAGCTCCTTGCCGGCGCCGGACGGGCCGACGATCAGGATGCGGCTGTTGGCCTTGGCCGCGCGCTCGATGGTCTGGCGCAACTGGTTCATGCAGGGCGAATGCCCGGTCAGGATGCTCGCGGTCGGCGCGAGCTGCTTCAGCTCCCTCACCTCGCGCTTCAGCCGCGAGGTCTCCAGCGCGCGCGTGGCGACCAGGATCAGCCGGTCGGACTTGAACGGCTTCTCGATGAAGTCGTAGGCGCCGCGCTTGATCGCGGCGACCGCAGTCTCGATGTTGCCGTGGCCCGAGATCATCACGACCGGCAGCTCGGGATTGTCCTTCTTGATCTGCTCGAGCAGCTGCAGGCCGTCGAGCTTGGAGCCCTGCAGCCAGATGTCGAGGAACACCAGATGCGGCCGGCGGTTGGAGACCTCCGCCAGCGCGGTGTCGCTGTCGCGCGCGGTGCGCGTGGAAAATCCCTCGTCGTCCAGGATGCCCGCGACCAGCTCCCGAATGTCGGCCTCGTCATCGACGATCAGAATGTCACTTGCCATGGATCGCGCCCCGCCTGTCAGTTGCCTGTTGCGGCTTCGATTTTTGTTTCATTGTTAGTCGTCTCTGCTCCGCCTTTGGTTTCCCCCTCGGGCGGCTTTGTTTCGCTTGACGGCGCCGTGGTGGCGGCGGCCGCTTGCTGGCCTTCGATGGTGGACTTGCTGTGGCCGGTGATGGAAAAGCGCAACCGCATCCAGGCGCCGCGCTGGCCCGGCCGGAAGTCGGAAGCGTCCTTCAGCTCGATCCGGCCGCCATGGTCTTCCAGCACGCGGCCGACGATGGCGAGTTCGAGGCCGGTGCCCTTGGCGCGCGTGGTTACATAAGGCTCAAGGAGTCGCTGCCGCGCCACCTTGGGCAAGCCGATGCCGTTGTCGATCACGTCGATCAGGATGTCGTCGTTCTCGCGCTGCGCGATGACGTCGATGCGGCCCTTGCCGAGTTCTTCGGCCGGCACCTGCTCGATCGCCTCTGTGGCATTCTTGATGATGTTGGTCAGCGCCTGCGAGATCAGGCGGCGATCGAACTGCGCCTTCAGCGGGTCTTGCTTGATCTCGGCCTCGATATCGAGCTCGGGATGAGCGACCCGCATCAGGAACACCGCCTGCCGCACCGTGTCGGCCACGTCCTCGCCCTCGATCACGGGCTTGGGCATCCGCGCAAAGCGCGAGAACTCGTCGACCATTCGCCTGATGTCGTCGACCTGGCGGATAATGGTATCGGTGCATTGATCGAACACCGATTTATCTTCGGTGATCGCTTTGCCGAATTTGCGGCGGATGCGCTCGGCGGACAACTGAATTGGCGTCAGCGGATTCTCGATCTCATGGGCAATGCGGCGGGCGACGTCGCCCCAGGCCGAGGTACGCTGCGCCGACACCAGATCGGTGATGTCATCGAGCGTGATGATGTAGCTGTCGCGCGACTGGCTGGTCTGCTCGGCGCTGACGCGCACCGACAGGTTCCGCTCGTCGCCGTCGCGCAGGATCGTGACATTGCCCTGCACCAGGCGCTGGGTGCCCTCGCGCGCGGTCTTCATCAACTCGTCGAGTTCCGGCAGCACGTCGGACAGCGGATGGTCCAGCGTCTCGGATTCGGCGTGCCCGATCAGCTTTTCAGCGGAACGGTTGAGGATGCCGACGCTGCCGGAGGATCGACGCCGATAATGCCGGCGCTGGCCGAGGACAGCACCGCCTCGATGAAGCGGCGTCGGCTGTCGATCAATTCGCTGGCGTTGACCAGTTCGTCGCGCTGGGTGCGCAGCTCCTGCGTCATCTTATTGAAGGTCTCGCCGAGTTGCGCGAGGTCGCCGCCGGACTTCACCACCGGCACCTGGACATTGAGATTGCCGGTCGAGACGTCGCTTGCCGCCGTCATCAGCCGGCGGATCGGCGACACCAGCCAGTTGGCGAAGTTCAGGCCGATCAGCACCGAGGCCATCAGGATGGTCAGCGCGATCACTGCGAACATCAGCGCAAACGCGACCTGGATGCCGAGCCGGCGCGACTCGATCTGGGCGTATTCGGCGACGCTGGTTTCGGTCTGCTTAAGCTGTGCCACCACGCGAGGATCAAGCAGCCGCGCGACATAGAGGAACGTATCGTTGAACGAGCGGAGCCGGATCACCGCCGCCACATAATTGGCCTCGGGGAACACCGCGATCTGCGGATCGCTGTCGTTGACGTTCTTGAGGAAATCCGGCGGCGGGCTGGTGAAATCCTGCTTGATGCCGGTCTGCGCCGTTACCAGCACCTTGCCGTCCTTGTCGATCAGCATGGCGCCCGGCAGGTTGCGCTGCCCGGCATTGGCGGTCAGGAACTCCTGGAACGATTTGGGGTCCTGGTCGTAGAGCGGCCGCGCCCGCCAGAGATCGTTGGCCATGCCGAGAATGTCGCCGCGGATCAGCTGCGCATGCTCGTAGGTATAGGCGCGCGCGATGATCAGCGAGTTCTCGATCACCGTCTTCGTCGGCCCCGAGAACAGCCGGTCGAGGCCGCGCTGGATGGTGACGTTGGCGACGATCGCAACCAGCACCGCAGGCAGCACCGCGATGATCGAGAACAGGCTGACGATCTGCACGTGCAGCCGCGCCGCGGCGCGCCCGCGCCGCCTCGCCTGCACCACCTGCCAGACTTCGCGAACAATAATGCCGACCAGCAGCAGAATGGTCGCTGCGTTGACCAGCAGGAAGGTGCGGACCACCTGCCGGGTCGGTTCGATCGGAGTGAGGCCAGTCAGCACCACGAAGGTGAGCAAGGCCGACAGCAGCGCGATCACGACCGCGAACGGCGGCAGCCAGCGCCGGACCGAGAAGTTGCCGGGCTCGGTAAGCGACGGATCGAACGGAGCGGCCGATGTGTCTGCGCTGGTCATTGACGAAAAGGGTGATGCTCGAATGGCTTGGGGTCCGCGGGACAGCGGACTGATGCATTCATATCACAATGTTGCCGAATTGCGACAATTCCGCGGCGCATTCGCAGGTCAAAATGCGTTGTCTGCCCGCGACGCTTCGACCCAGACGAGAGGCCAAAATGGCGTCGGGTGTTACCCGCCGCTGCGATAGACCTGAATATCGAGGTCCCTGATCTTCTTGCGCAGCGTGTTCCGATTGAGGCCCAGCAGGTCGGCGGCGCGGATCTGGTTGCCGCGGGTCGCCGCCAGCGCTGCCGTCAACAGCGGAACCTCGATCTCCTTGAGGATGCGGTGATACAGGCCGGGCGGCGGCACGCCGTTGGGGAAGCCCGAGAAGTGCGAGGACAGATAGGCCTCGACTGCGCCGCCGAGATTGTCGACGCCAAGCGAAATGTTGCCGCCCGAGGTCACCGCCGGCGGCGCCAGCTCGCCGTCGATGACCGACGAGGTGATGACGTCCTGCGGATAGAGCGCGGCAAGCCGGCGCGCGAGATTTTCCAGCTCGCGCACATTGCCGGGCCAGCGATGCTGTTTGAGCCGCTCCAGCGCCGGCACATCGAGCTTCTTCGGCGGCAGGCCGTCCTTCTCGGCGAGCGCAAAGAAATGGCGGATCAGGTCGGGCAAATCCTCGATCCGTTCGCGTAAAGGCGGCAACCGCAGCGGCACGACATTGAGGCGGAAGAACAGATCTTCGCGGAACAGCCCCTGCTGGATCAGGATGCGCAGATCCTTGTTGGAGGCGGCGACGATGCGCACGTCGGTCTTGATCGGGGTGCGGCCGCCGACGGTGGTGTATTCGCCCTGCTGCAGCACGCGCAAAAGCCGCGTCTGCGCTTCCATCGGCATGTCGCCGATCTCGTCGAGGAACAGCGTGCCGCCTTCGGCCTGCTCGAATCGGCCGGAGGCGCGGGTGTTGGCGCCGGTGAAGGCGCCGCGCTCATGACCGAACAATTCGGATTCGATGAGGTCGCGCGGGATCGCCGCCATGTTGACGGCGACGAACGGGCCGTTGCGGCGCTTGCCGTAATCGTGCAGCGCGCGCGCCACCAGTTCCTTGCCGGTGCCGGACTCGCCGGAGATCATCACGGTGAGATCGGTCTGCATCAGCCGCGCCAGCACGCGGTAGATTTCCTGCATCGCCGGCGAGCGGCCGACCAGCGGGATCGAATTCGAACTCGGTCTCTTCCGCCGGAGCGGCGGCACGCTCCTTCGGCTCCGCCAGCGCGCGGCCGACGATCGAAATTAGTTCCTTCAGGTCGAATGGCTTCGGCAGATATTCGTAGGCGCCGCGTTCGGAGGCGCGGATCGCGGTCATGAAGGTGTTCTGCGCGCTCATGATGATGACGGGCAGGCTGGGCCGCATCTTCTTGATGCGCGGCAGCAGGTCGAACGCGTTCTCGTCGGGCATCACGACGTCGGTGATGACGAGATCGCCCTCCCCCTGGCTGACCCATCGCCACAGCGTTGCGGCATTGCCGGTGAGCCGCACTTCGTAGCCGGCGCGCGACAGCGCCTGGTTCAAGACCGTTCGGATGGCGGTGTCGTCGTCTGCGACCAGGATGCTACCAGCAGGCATTGTCGTCCCTCATTTGGCTCCTTGCGGAGCGTGCGAAGGCGTCCCGGCAACGTCGTCGCGATTGGTTTGATCGAAGTGTTTGGCAGCGTTGTACATCGGAAGCAGCACGCGGAAGGTGGTCTTGCGCGGCTGCGACTCGCATTCGATGATCCCGCCGTGATCGCCGACGATCTTGGCGACCAGCGCGAGGCCCAGCCCGCTGCCGGATTGCTTCGTCGTGACGAAGGGATCGAAAAGATTCGGCAACAGGTCTTCGGGCACGCCGGAGCCGTTGTCCTTGACGCAGAACTCCAGCGGCAGCGACACCCGCGTCTTCTTGCCGGGCACGGAGAGCCGCACGCCCGGGCGAAACGCCGTCGTCAGCTGAATCTCCGCGTCGGTGCCGAGATCGACCACGGCTTCCGCCGCGTTCTTCACCAGATTCAAGAACACCTGGATCAGCTGATCCTGGTTGGCGTGCACCGGCGGCAGCGAGGGATCGTAGTCCTCGATGAAGCGGACGTTGCGGGCAAAGCCCGATTGCGCCAGCCGCTTGACGTGATCGAGCACGGAATGAATGTTGACGGGGCCGCGCGCGACGGGGCGGTCGTCGCCGAACACTTCCATGCGGTCGACGAGGGTGACGATGCGGTCGGCCTCGTCGCAGATCAGCCGGGTCAGCATGCGGTCCTCGGAGGAGGCTTGCTGCTCCAGCAGCTGCGCGGCGCCGCGAATCCCCGACAGCGGATTCTTGATCTCATGCGCCAGCATGGCGGCGAGCGCGATCACGCTGCGCGCGGCGCTGCGATGGGTCAGCTGCCGGTCCATCTTGTCGGCGATGGTGCGTTCCTGCAGCATCACGACGATATGGCCGGGACGCTCGGTGAGCGGCGCGACATGCAAGTCCACTTGCCGGTCGCCGCCCATGCGGGGCGTGCCGAGATCGACCTTGTATTCGTTGACGGCGGAATGATGCGAACGCACCTGATCGATCAGCGCCAGCAACGGGCTGCCGAACGGGACCAATTCCTTCAGCGACTGTCGCTTCAGGAATTGGGTCGAAATCTCGAAGAAGGATTCGGCGGCGATATTGGCGTCGACGATTTTTCCATCCGGACCGATCACGATCACCGGATTGGGCAGAGCGTTGAGGATCGCTTCGCCATCCGACGGCGCGGGCCTACGATGCTCAAAGGCCGAGTTCATGCCGCGGCACTCCACGCGAAATCGTCGAAGGCCTCGTTCAATGAGCGATGCACGCTTGTGGGATCTTCCGAGGTCAGGATGCGCCCACGCCAGGCCTTCAGCTTTTCCTGCGGCACGCGGCCGAGGAAGGCTGCGACATCAAGCGCCCAGCCGAGATGTTTGCGCGCATGACGCAAGCCCACGCGCATGCCGTAATGCGCGCAAACCTCGTCATAGAGGCTGCGGATGAAGGAGAGTTGCTGCGACAGCGACGGCGCGGGCTTCGGCGGCGCCGCCGGCAAGCTGCCGGCCGATCTGCCCGGGCAGCCATGGTTTTCCATGC
This sequence comes from uncultured Alphaproteobacteria bacterium, assembly GCA_963791665.1. Classification (GTDB taxonomy): domain Bacteria; phylum Pseudomonadota; class Alphaproteobacteria; order Rhizobiales; family Xanthobacteraceae; genus Bradyrhizobium. Next base: position 175,302 of record CAWBTH010000002.1, read on the forward strand.
GCGCCGCGGCCGATCATCACGGCATCGGCGCCGGACTCCTGCAACGCGTCGATCGCGGTCTCATAAGAGGTGATGTCACCGTTGACGACCAGCGGTACCGAGATGGCGTCCTTCACCGCGCGCACCGCGGTCCAATCGGCCTCACCCTTGTAGAACTGGCAGCGCGTGCGGCCATGCACCGTGATCATCCGCACGCCGGCGACTTCGGCGCGGCGCGCCAGCTCCGGCGCATTGCGCGTGCGATCGTCCCAGCCAAGCCGCATCTTCAAGGTCACCGGCACTCTCACGGCGGAGATCGTCGCTTCGATCAGGTGTGTCGCATGATCGAGGTCGCGCATCAGCGCCGAGCCGGACTGGCCGCCGGTGACATGACGCGCCGGACAGCCCATGTTGATGTCGATGATGTCGGCGCCCGCCGCTTCCGCGATGCGCGCGCCCTCGCCCATCCAGCGCGCCTCGCAGCCCGCAAGCTGCACCACATGCGTCCCGATGCCGGCGGCTTCGCAGCGCAACTGCGAAATCGGGCGTCCCTGTACGAGATCGTCGCTGGCGGTCATCTCGGAGACCACAAGTTCCGCGCCGAGCGTGGCCGCAAGCCGCCGAAACGGCGCATCGGTAACGCCCGACATCGGCGCGAGGAGGACCGGATTGGCGAGATGAATATCGCCGATTTTCAACGGCTTAGAGCTTGGAACGGCCGAACCGGTCACGGCATTCTCGTTTTCCCAGCCAATGCCTCATCGCACCGGCCGATTCCTATCTTGCGCACAAATCTTGTGCAGTCAAGTTGCATGCCTACACTTTAGACAGTTGTTGTCCGCATAGCAAGTGCACTGCAACAAAAAGGGCGTTTCCCACAGGGATCAGGGTTTTTCCAGTGTCATGCCGTGATAAGTGCAATGCGCCGCGTGCCTGTTACGCACGCGCTCACCTCTCATTGAGTCCCATGGCAAATTCACCGCGTACCGCCGCCATCGTCGTCGCCGCCGGCCGCGGACTGCGCGCCGGTGCGGGCGGACCCAAGCAGTACCGCACGATAGGCGGGCAGACCGTGATCTATCGCGCAATGGAGCCGTTCTGCCGGCACCCGCAAGTATCAGCGGTGCAGCCGGTGCTGCATCCCGACGACACGGCCATGTTCAATGCGGCCTGCGATGGTCTCGCTCATGCGGCGCCGACGCCGGGCGGCGCGACGCGGCAGCAATCGGTGCATGCCGGGCTCGAGGCGATCGCGGCCGAGAAGCCGGACATTGTCTTGATCCATGACGCCGCCCGTCCCTTCGTCTCGCAGGCGCTGATCTCGCGTGCGATCGATGCGGCCAAGCGCACGGGTGCGGCGATCCCTGCGATTGCGGTGGCCGACACCATCAAGCTCGTGCGTGCGAATGGCGACGTAGACGCAACTCCAGACCGCGCACGCTTGCGGATTGCGCAGACGCCGCAGGTGTTCCGCTTCGATGCGATCCTCGACGCGCATCGCCGCGCGGCGCGGGACAAGCGCAACGATTTCACCGATGATGCGGCGCTCGCCGAATGGGCAGGATTGACGGTTGCGACCTTTGAGGGCGATGTTGCCAACATGAAGCTCACGACCCCGGAAGACTTCGTCCGCGAAGAGGCGCGCCTGGCAAGCCTGCTCGGCGATATCAGGACCGGCACCGGCTATGACGTGCACGCCTTCGGGCCCGGCGATCATGTGATGATCTGCGGCGTGCGCGTGGCGCACACAAAGGGCTTCCTGGCGCATTCCGACGGCGATGTCGGTCTGCATGCGCTGGTCGACGCCATCCTCGGTGCGCTCGCCGACGGCGACATCGGCTCGCACTTTCCGCCCAGCGACATGAAGTGGAAGGGCGCCTCCTCCGACCGGTTCCTGAAATATGCGATCGAGCGCGTAGCCGCACGCGGCGGCCGCATCGCCAATCTCGAGGTGACGTTGATTTGCGAGCGGCCGAAGATCGGCCCGCTGCGCGACCAGATGCGCGCGCGCATCTCCGAGATATCAGGTGTCAACATCTCGCGCATCGCAGTCAAGGCGACCACCAGCGAGCGGCTCGGCTTCACCGGCCGCGAGGAAGGCATCGCGGCGACCGCGAGCGCCACCATCCGCCTGCCCTGGAGCGAGTGAGATGGCGACCAGCAGCGCACGCGCTTTATCTCGCTCGCTGCTGGATTTGTGCCGCAGCCGCCGGCTCACGATAGCCACGGCAGAATCCTGCACCGGCGGGCTCGTCGCCGGCGCGCTCACGGACATTCCGGGCTCATCCGATGTGATCGACCGCGGCTTCGTCACCTATTCCAACGACGCCAAGCGCACGATGCTCGGCGTCGACGCGCAGACGCTGCTGACCTTCGGCGCGGTCAGCAAGGAAACCGCAACGCAGATGGCGGTCGGTGCGCTGGAGCGCGCGGGCGTCGATCTCGCGGTGTCGATCACTGGGATTGCCGGTCCCGGCGGCGCCACGCCCGGCAAGCCGGTGGGGCTGGTGCATTTCGCCGTCGCCGCGCGCGATGGGCGGATCATCCACAGGGAATGCCGCTTCGGCGCAATCGGCCGCACTGTGGTGCGCGAGCGCTCGGTGGTCGAAGCGCTGCGCATGCTGATGGAGTTGGCGCGCGGGCCCCAGGCGGCGAAGAAGCCGGCGCGTGAAGCCGCAACCCGCCTGCGCCATCGCGTGGCGCGCTCGCCGCGCCGGCATGCGGTGAAGCGGCGAAGGACGCCGAGGGGATAATTATCGGCTGTTGAAACGCAAGGTGTCAGTGCAGGCGATCGTTTCGCCTTCGCGCGCCCTGCGAATTGTTCCGCATGGCGGAAGAAATTCGGACAGGCGACAAGGCGGTGAATTCCGATCTCGGCACGATCGGGGTAGTTGAAATCGTCCGCAGCCAGGTCAACGCGCGCGCCATCGAAGCCGTATGTCGCCTGACTGCTAATTCTCTGGATCTCGAAGCACTCATGCGAATGATCCCGTGTTGCTGCTTCGTCGGCATGCGCGACCGTCGCGTTCGCGACGCAAGCGCGACCCGATTGAAGCAGCCTGGCTTTTCGAATTGAAATGAGCGGAGACGGAATTGCCGTCTCGCTCCCGATCCAGCGAGAAAACCGTTTGCTCGCCGGTTTGGTTCCGCCCCTGGCGGCGATCACAGCGAAGTGTTTTGACGCGAATGCGCTTCAGGCCGCCGCGCCGGAAACGGTGAGCCTCGTTTCCTCGGCTCAGGCACCACGGTCTCCGGAATACTGGCTCGCCCGATCTGAACCGGGCGATCACATCGAGTTTGGCGGACTGAGTATTGCTGGCGGTTGCCACTCCTTCGTTGCCCGGGCGATCGCACCGTTGGTGGGATCGGAGATCGAGGGACATTGCATCAGAATGTTGAAGCTCTCGATGGCCAGCAGCCGGCCGGCCTTGCTGTCGGAGGGATAGTGCAGCCCGATCACCTCCCTGTTGCGCGCGATGCGCGCCGCCATCTGCTGCAGCGGCGAGATGCCGGGCTTTGGCTGCGGCGGATTGTCGGGCGCATCGACGCCGTACGGCGTGCTTGCTGCGGCCGGCATCACCTTCTCGAGGCAAAGCGCGATCAACATGGATTGGTGGCGTGGCCGCTCGGGAACGACGCGTGGCCGGGCACCTCGATCGGCGGCAGCAGTGCCGGCGAGAACTGCGACGGGCGCGGCCGGTGGAACTGTCGCTTGTACTGCATCACCTGGAATTGGCCGATCTTCGATGCCGTCTGAACGAGCAGATGCGTCGCGGGCGCCGACTTCGAGTTGCACATCAGGATCGCCCTGAACCAGCGCCAGGGATTGGCCAGTTGCGCCAACGCTTCGGCCATGACGCCGGGCCGGTATTCGATCAGCTCAACCAGTTCGTCGAGCTCGGCCTTGATGTGTGCGGCCGAGGTCGGCAGCAGCGGCGTGAGCGTATTGTAGAGCTGGGCGAAGGCCGGCTGCCCCGAACTGTCCTTGACCTGGACGAACTCGCCCAGGATCGTGATCGCGAACAGGTCGGCGTCCCAATAGGCCGGTGGAAAGGTGGACGGGTTTGCATTGGTCCACTGCGACATGAAGTCCGCGGGCGGCCATTTGTAGCCGTGAAACCAGTCCTCCATGACATTGTACTGATCACGCACGGTCGCCAGCGCCGGCGAGACACCGACGGGCCGGTCCGGACCTACGCCCCCGATGAAGACGCCGCCGCCGGACGACATGTCCATATCCATGTCCATATCCATGTCAGCCGAGCCACCGCCACTCATTGTGCCTCTCCCCTGGTTGCGCCGCGCCAAACCCGGAAAATCTCGAAATCAATCGGGCAGGCCGGCTTTCCTCATATGCTCCATGAATTGTGCGCCGACGTCACGATCGCGAAACGGCAGCAGCGAGCTCTCGAACTTCGAGAGCCGGAAATGCGGATCGCGCGACACAAGCGCCGCCGCGACCTCGTGCGCCTCGTCCAGCCGGTCGAGCGCCGCAAGCGACGCCGCCAGATAGCGAAGGTTGGACGTGTAATAGGGATTTTCGCTGGCCGACAGCTTGCCCCACTTCACCGACTCCTCGTAAGCACCGAGCGAGTAATGAGCGAGGTTCATGCCGCTGTAATAGGTATAGAGACTGCGGTCCAGCGGCGACAGGCGCAGCGCCTGCTCCATGTGTTTGACGGCCTGCTCGCCGCGCCCGATATAGGCGAGCGTCGGACAGGAATAGAACCAGGCAAAGGAGTGGTTCGGACAGGCCACGAGCGCCCGATCGAAATACACCAGTGCGCTGTCATAGTCGTGCAGCAGGTACGACTGCAGATGACCGTAGGTCGCCAACGCCAGCGCGTTCTGGCTGTCGAGCTCCATGGCCTTCCCGGCTAGCTCCATGGCGCGCGCGCAATCCGCAGGAGGGTCGATCGACCAGCCCTGCCCTACATAGAGGCTGTGCCAGCGCGCGGCCCAGGCCGCCGCCATCGCGAATCCCGGATCCTCGTCCATCGCCTGCTGCAAATAGTCGCGCGCCAGCATGAACGTGCTCTTGTCGAGAGTATTGATGACATGCAGCGCACGCAGCGTGTGATCGTAGGCGTTGAAATTTTCCGGCTTTTTCCTCATCGCTGCCCGAAGCTCCGCCGCGCGCACATTCGGCGCGATGCCGGCAACGATCCGGCCGACAATCCGGTCCTGCACGTCGAACAACTCGCCCGGCGCGACCTCAGACTTCTCTCCCCACAATGTTGCGCCGGTATTGCTATCGCAGAGCTCCACGGAGACACGTACCGATCGTTCGGACCGCCGGAGGCTGCCACTGAGGATATAGCGCACTCCGAACATCCGCCCGACCTCGCGCGGATCGGCCTGGCGCCCCCGGTAAGCGAGGGTGGAGCCGCGCGAAATCACCATAAGTTCGCGCAATCCGGCCAAAGAAAGTGTGATATCCTCCACACATCCATCACAAAAATAATCGTCCGCCGGGTTGCCGCCGATGTTTGCCAGGGGCAGGACCGCAATCGATGGCAGCTTTTCTGCAGACCGCATGTGCGGCACGGCGACGGTGCTGCTGTTGACCGGATCGATCGCGTAGGCGCGTACCGGATTTTCAAAATTCTTCAGCGGCAGCGGACCGAGATCCCGCGTTTCCACCTCAAGGCTGCCGCGGACGAGACCATGGACCGCTTCGGACAGAATGACGCCGCCGGCAGGCGCGTGCTCCTGCAATCGCGCCGTGAGGTTCACGCCGTCGCCGAATACGTCGAATTCGGTCGTGATGATGTCGCCAATGTGGACGGCGATGCGCAGCGACAGCGGCGGCAGCGGGTCTTCAGTCGCCTGCAATCGCAGGGCCTGCTGCACTTCGATCGCCCAGCGCACGGCATCGAAAGCACTGGGAAACTCGGCGAGAACGCCGTCGCCCGTCGACTTCACGACCTTGCCGCGATGAAGCGCGGCCTGCGGGCGGATGATGTCGGTAAGGACAGACATCCAGCGTTGGTGGGTGCGCGTCTCGTCGCGCCCCATCAGGATCGAATAGCCGACGATGTCGACGAAGGCGATGGCCGCGAGCCGCCGCTCCATGCGCGGTTGCTGATCGCCGTTCGATGGACAACTTATCATCTCGGCTCCGAACCCCGCGCAAAGCCACTACGTCATTTCGTCAATGAAATTTCAAGTGTCCCGGCGCCCTTTTTCCATTATGCTAGGCGTCATTTCAAGGTCAGTTTTGACGCATGCCGCCTGAGGTTGTGCCATTCAATAAAGGGGAGCGACAAGCAATGACGCATGACCCTGTCAGACATTATGTGGTGCTGCGGGCCGACCAGCCCGGCGTCCGCCAAGCCTACAGCGAAACGGAACCTCAAGCGATCAAAAACATCATTTTGAGCGCTCTCGGGCCGGATTTTGCATCCGAGGCGTTCGAAGTGCGCGGACGTCCCTCCAATGATGTTTTCTCCGAGCGCGGGCGGACGAACAATGTCGAGAAACTCGACCGGGTCGTCGTAGCGTTGGACATCAAGAGCCATAAGGACAAGTCCAGCCGGGATACGGTTAACGAATTCTTGAAGCGCATGGCAGGGAAGCCCGAGATTTTCGCGGGCAGCAGTGCCGATCTCACCTTCAACTCGGTCGACCATTGGTGCATCGGCGAGAACGCCGATCCGATCTTCTCGGACCGAACCGACGCAGAGCGGACCGTCGGCATCGACTATCTGCGGACCAAGCCCGGCACCGACGGCCACGGCGTCAACGTCGTCATCGTCGATCAGGGTCTCGACAAGACCCAACTCGGCGGCAATTACGGCGGTGGATGGTCGGTAGGCCTCAATATCGCCGGTCAGGCGCAGCCGCAGCCGGGCACCGTGCGACCCGCCCATGGCATGATGATCGCCAACAACATCCTCAAGGTGGCGCCGAAGGCGAAGCTGTTCGACCTGCCGGTCGTGCCGCCGTTTCAAATTCCCAATATCCAGAGCTTCCTGAGCCTCGCCAACGCGGCCTACATCTTGATGCTTTTCGACATCGCGCTGATGAAACTCGGTCAGAATTCCGGTCCATGGATATTGGTGAATCCCTGGGGCATCTTCAGCCGAAAGACCGAAGTCCCGCTGGGCAACTACACCGAGAATCCGCAAAGTCCGTTCAACGTCGACGTGGCGGGCGCAGTTACCATTCAAGGCATCGACGCGCTGTTTGCCGCGGGCAATTGCGGCCAGTTCTGTCCGGATCGCCGTTGCGGCGGACTGGATCGCGGTCCCTCACGCAGCATCTGGGGCGCCAATTCGCTGAAGGAGGTCCTGACGGTCGGCGCGGTCAGAGCCGACGACATGTGGCTGGGTTACTCCTCGCAGGGACCGGGGCAGCAGCTTCTGGGCAAGGCCAAACCGGATTTCTGCGCCACCAGCCAGTTCGCCGAGGACGATGACGGCTTCAACATCAACACCGGGACGTCGGCGGCCACCGGCCTGACCGCGGGCGTCATCGCGGCGTTGCGAAGCCGCTGGAATTCGGCGACCGTATCGCCTCAGGCGCTACAGCAGATCCTGCATCAAACCGCGCGCAAACCGGTCAGCGTGCCCTGGACCAACAGGATGCGCCACCGCCTCGGCCACGGCGTACTTGATGCGAGGGCTGCCTACGACCTGTTGCACAGCAAATATCCCTGAGCGCGCGAGCAAGCCGAACGCCTGCGTGACAAGCGATTGCGCGATGACCCCTCCTTGGATCGACACCGCGATCGAGGAGATGCTGCGCTGGACCACGCCCGGCCGCCACATCGTGCGCACCGCGACCGAGGATGTCGAGCTCGGCGGCCAGACGATCCGGCAAGGCGAAGCGGTGGCGCTGTTCTTCAATTCCGCCAATCGCGACGAGGCCGTTTTCGCCGACGCCGACCAGTTCCGGATCGACCGCCGTCCGAATCCGCATCTGGCTTTCGGTCTCGGCCGGCATCACTGCATCGGCGCGCATATGGCGCGGCTCGAAATGCGCGCGCTGCTGAAGGCCTTGCTGCCGCGTCTGGAGCAGGCCGAGCTCGCCGCCCCTCCCCGCCGCACCTCGTCCACCATGGTCAGCGGAATCTCGTCGCTGCCGATCCGCTGCGCCTGGCGCGATTGATCTTTGACGCCGCATCAGGAAGTGTTGCCGCCACGACACGACGGGCAAAACACCTGCTGATTTACAGAAACGGCTGTCCAGCCCATTTCGCAAAAATATTTCCCTTTGCCGAAAAGCCGAAACAGACGTATTCATTCCCCATCCCGCCCGCATGAGGGGCGTTTCGCGATCGTCACGATTTGTGGTGCGGGCTGCGATGGACGCAAAGGCGCGCAGGCGGTGCGTGTCCGATGCGGACGGTCAAGTCGTGTGGTCGTGGTCCCCCGACGCTGGGATCAACCTTCGGGTCAAAGCCCGGAGGGACGGAGGCTAACAAGCCCGGTACTCCGGCGAGAGCGCGAAGTAAGCCGTAAACCATTGCGCAGGGAGTGCCGGAGTGATTTCGGCGTACCTGTGTTGGCCTGCGTGCGTCTTTTTGTTTTGCACGCGTGGCAGTGGGTGCGGCGTGCACCCGGCATTCCCTGCGCCCTCTGTTTTTCGAGGACGCGACGATCCAAACCCCGGACGCGAAAACGCGTCGCGGGAATGTAGAATCTTGCTTGCTCCGATGTCGTCGTCCGGCTTGACCGGACGACCCAGTATTCCAGAGACGTCTCGGTTAGACACTGCCGTCTCTGGAATACTGGATCGCCCGATTAATCGGGCGATGACACCGAGTGGCTGTTTGACATGTAAATCCCGATCGCAGGCACGCGCGCCATGCGCACTCACGCCTTTGGAAACTGGCTCGCCGGCAGCGCGGCACAATGGTCGTAGATATCGGATGGCCGGGTGAACCACACCTTGTCCCTTTGCGGATGATTGACGATGTGCTGCAACGCCTCGCGCAGCATCCGCAGCCGATAGGGCTGCCCGACGATCATGGTATGCAGCGCGATGCCGCAGACCAGCGGCTGCTTCGCCGATTGGCGCAGCAGCTCCTCGAACTGGCCGATGATGAAGTCGCGGAATTGCTCCGGCGAATGATGCCGCACCAGGATTTGCGGACTGTCGTTGATCTCGATCGGATACGGCACACTCATCAGCGGACCGGAGCGCGTTTTCATCCAGAGCGGCTGGTCGTCGGCCGGCCAGTCCATCAGAAAATCGAAGCCGACCTCCTTCAGAAGGTCGGGCGTATGATGGGTCGACGCCATCCACGGCGCCATCCAGCCGCGCGGCGGCTTGCCCGACGCCCGCGCGATCGCGTCGCGAACCTCCTGAAGGAAACGCTTCTCGTCGGCTTCCCACATATGGCTGTGACGCTCGGCATTGGTGCGGCCGTGGCCGATGAACTCGTCGCCGCGCGCCTTCAGCGCATCGACGATGCGGGGTGCATAGTCGAACACCGCGGTGTTGATCAGATGCGCTGCCGGCAGGTTGAGCTCGTCGAACAGCTCGAGGCAGCGCCAGACGCCAACCCGGTTGCCGTAGTCGCGCCAGGCGAACGTCCGCGGATCGGGCGGCGCGCCCGCCACGGTGAGCAGGTGCCCCTCGCCCGCCCCGAACGCGAAATGCTCGATGTTGAGGCCGAGATAGACCGCGAGCCGCTTGCCGTCCGGCCAGGAATAGTCCGGGCGATCGACGATCGGCGAGTAGGCGTAGCGGCCGTGATAGGGAAGCTGCATGTCGTGTTCCTCCTCGTTTTATTCGCAAGCCGCTCTGCGGCGGCCCCGCGCTACACCGCTTTCTTCCCATACACCACGTCGGCGCGCTTCTCGAACGCGGCCGAAAACCTCGCGAATGCCGCGCCGAACATCGTGCCCATCAGCATCGCCAGCATCCGGCTCTTGAACTCATAGGCGATGAAGAAGCCGACATCGCAGGCCTCCTCGCCTCTGGGCTCGAAGGTCCAGCGGTTCTCCAGGCTCGCGAACGGCCCGCGCAGATAGCGCACGTTGATCTTGCGCGCCGAGCGGTCGAGCGTGACTTCGCTGGTGAAGGTCTCCTTGACCAGCTTGAACGACACCGTCATGTCGGCGACGATGGTCTCCGTGCCGTCGCCATTTTGCCTGCGCTGACGGACCTTCAGCGCCTGGCATAGCGGCACGAATTCCGGATAGCGCTCGACATCGGCAACAAGGTCGAACATCTCGTCCGCGCGGTGTGCGACACGCCGCTTGCTGGAGAACTGCGGCACGGCTCAACGCGCGGTCGCTGCGCGCGCCGCTTTCAGTCTGGCAAAATCCTCACCCGCATGATGCGACGAGCGCGTCAGCGGGCTCGCCGACACCATCAGGAAGCCCTTGGTGTAGGCGACCTTCTCCAGGCCGGCGAACTCATCCGGCGGAATGTAGCGCATCACAGCGTGATGCTTGCGGGTCGGCTGCAGATATTGGCCGATGGTGAGGAAGTCGACATCTGCCGAGCGCAGATCGTCCATCACCTGCAGCACCTCGTGGCGTTCCTCGCCGAGGCCAACCATGATGCCGGACTTGGTGAAGATCGTGGGATCGATCTCCTTGACCCGCTGCAACAGCCGGATCGAATGGAAGTAGCGCGCGCCCGGCCGCACGCTGAGATAATGCGACGGCACGGTTTCCAGATTGTGGTTGAAGACGTCGGGCCTGGCCGCGACCACCATCTCCAGCGCGCCGTCCTTGCGCAGGAAATCGGGCGTCAGGATCTCGATCGTGGTGGTCGGGCAGCGCGCACGGATGGCGCGGATGGTTCGCGCAAAATGCTCGGCGCCGCCATCGGCGAGATCGTCGCGGTCGACGGAGGTGACGACGATATGCGCCAGGCCGAGCTTGAAGGTCGCTTCCGCGACATGCTCCGGCTCGTGCGCGTCAAGCGCGCCGGGCATGCCGGTCTTGACGTTGCAAAAGGCGCAGGCCCGCGTGCAGGTGTCGCCCATGATCATGAAGGTGGCGTGCTTCTTGTCCCAGCACTCGCCGATGTTGGGGCAACCGGCCTCCTCGCACACGGTGACGAGGCCGTTCTCCTTCACGATGTTGCGGGTGTCGGCATAGCCGCGCGTGTTCGGCGCGCGCACGCGGATCCAGTCCGGCTTCGGCGGCGACAGGGCGTCGGGCCGGTTCGCCTTTTCGGGGTGGCGCGGCCGCAACTTCCGGTCGGATATGGTATCGATGATGACGGCCATGGACGATCTGCTTGATCCTGACAGCCTTAGCTAATCCGTATCGCCGATGCCTGCAAGGACACTCGCAAAAGCCGCGCAAAACATGCAAAAGTCAGGCAGCGTTTCAACCGTTCCCGCCGATTCCCCTTGGTCAGAACCCCGCACCCCGAAAAGACCGACAAGCTGCCGCCGCTGGGCAAGCCGCTGAAGCGGAGCTTCTTCGACCGCAGCGTGCACGAGGTGGCGCCCGATCTGATCGGTGCGACGCTGTTGTTCAACGGCGTCGGCGGGCTGATCGTGGAGGTCGAAGCCTATCACCAGACCGAGCCGGCGGCGCATTCCTATAACGGGCCGACGCCGCGCAACCGCGTGATGTTCGGCCCGCCCGGCTTCACCTATGTCTACCGCTCCTACGGCATTCATTGGTGCGTGAACTTCGTCTGCGAGAAGGAGGGAATTGCGAGCGCCGTGCTGATCCGTGCGCTGGCGCCGACGCATGGCTTGGCCTCGATGCGCCGCCGCCGCGGTGTGCCAGAGGAACGCGCGCTGTGCTCGGGGCCGGGCAAATTGTGCGAGGCGCTCGGCATCACCGTGGCGCACAGCGGCCTGCCACTGGACCGCGCGCCATTCGCGCTGCATGCGCGGGTCGGCAAGGCCGAATTGGTGTCGGGTGTCCGCATCGGCATCACCAAGGCGGTGGATCTGCCGTGGCGGTACGGTTTGAGGGGCTCGCGGTATCTCAGCAAGCCGTTTCCTGATCCTAGCGCGCAGCACGGATGACGTGGCCGCCGGCCCGGATCGAAGCCCCGTCCCCAGTTCGGGTGAGTAGCGTTTGATGAGTGTCGGCAAAGGCGACGTCTTCGATGTCGCCGAATCCCTTTTTGCGCAGGATGGCGGCAAGCTCGGACGGATCGAAGAACGACAGCCATGGTTCGCCGCGCGCGGCGGCGCTCTCCGCCATCGCCATCAACCCGGCGCGGCGCTCGGGAGACTGGTAATGTCGAACGGCTCAGTGTAGTCGAAAGCGACCGCTGAGCCCGGAATGCCGGCGATGAAATCGAGCGTCGACGAGATGGTCTCTCGGGTCAGATACGGCGTGACACCGAGCCATTGGAAGAAGGCGGGCCGGTCATGCCGAAACCCTGCCCGCGCCAGTCCGTCGGCAAGGCTCTCGCGCTCGAAATCGACGGGCGCGAAGGTCAGCGTGTCGGGTATGGCGAGTCCGGACTCGCGCAACCGCTCACGCTTCCAGGCCTGCGTCGCCGGAAAGTCCACTTCGAACACGCGAACGTCGGAATAGGGATTGCGCAGCGAAAAGGTATCGAGGCCGGCCCCTAACACCACGACCTGCCGCGCGCCGCGCGCCACGCTCGCCGCCAGTGCTTCCTCGGAGAAGCGGCTGCGCGAAACGATGAACAGCCTTATCCCGCGCCGCGACGGATCGGCGGCGATCTCGTCCAGGGAGGCGCGCGTCTCCGCGTCGAGGATCTTCTCCGCGAAGGGATCGCGGAAGATCGCCGCACCTTCGTGCCTCTGATGGACCGCGCGATAGGCCGCGGCTCCCCTCGCCGTCGCGCTGGGTTGCCCGTCGCGCATCTAGGACGCGTTCTTCAGGCGCTCCAGCGCCTCGAGGATCTTGGCCTTGCGCGCCAGCGCCACTTCGCGCTTCTCCTTTTCCTCCTCGACGATCTCCTCCGGCGCGTTGGCGACGAACTTCTCGTTGCCGAGCTTGGCGTCGACCCGCTTGATGTCGGCGTCGGCCTTGGCGATCTCCTTGTCGAGGCGGGCGCGCTCGGCGGCGAGATCGATGACACCCTTCAAGAGCAAGCCGATTGTCTCGTTACGAACGACGAGTTGCATGGTACCATTGGGATAATCGTGCCCTCTACTGATTTCAGAAATCTTCGCCATGCGCTTTATGAACTCAGACCAATGTTGCGCTCCGCGCCCAAATCTGATCGGAAGTTCGCGCGAGGACCAACGGCAGAGGTGCATTCACATTCATTTCCGCGCGAGCCGAGCGGATGGCGGTAATTACCTCAATGACCCAACCAATCTCCGCCTCGGCCCGCGGATCAAAAGTCCCAGGACCGGATGGCCACTCGGTCAAAGCAAGCAAGGTATCTCGCTTGCCTGTCACCTCCCATAGTTCCTCCGTGATAAACGGCATAAAGGGATGCAGCAGCTTTAGAACCTCGTCTCGCGCCCAAGCCACTGTAGCGCGAGTTTCAGCTTTCGCGGCTTCGTCCGAACCGAGAAGAATTGGCTTGGCCAACTCCACGTACCAATCACAATAGACATTCCAAACAAACCTATACATTGCATTGGCTGCGTCGTTAAAGCGATACGACTCTAGTGCCTCCGTCACATCCATGGCAGCGGCGGACGTTTCGTGCACTATCCATTTGTTGATTGTTTGTTGCACTCCTGCGGGATTGAAGTTCGGCGATGCCACGCAGTCGTTCATCTCGGCAAAGCGGCACGCGTTCCACAGCTTGGTCGCGAAGTTGCGGTTGGTCTCGACCAGCTGCGGCGACAGCTTGATGTCGTGGCCCTGCGCCGCGGCACGCGCCAGCGCGAAACGCAGCGCGTCGGCGCCGTAATCGTCGATGACGCCGAGAGGATCGATGACGTTGCCCTTCGACTTCGACATCTTGGCGCCCTTCTCGTCGCGGACGAGACGGTGGATGTAGACGGTCGAGAACGGCGCCTCCTTCATGAAGTGAAGGCCCATCATCATCATGCGCGCGACCCAGAAGAAGATGATGTCGAAGCCGGTGACCAGCACGTCGGTCGGGTAATAGCGCTTGACCTCCGGCGTATCGTCGGGCCAGCCCAACGTCGAGAACGGCCACAGCGCCGACGAGAACCAGGTGTCGAGCACGTCCTCGTCGCGCTTGATGAAGTCGGCACGCTTGTTGCGGTCGAGCGCCATTGTGCGGCCCTCTTCGGCCGTGATGGCGCCCTGCTCGACGTAATAGCCGAGCGCATGACCGACCGCTTCCTCCTCGGTCTCGGCGACGAACACCTTGCCGTCGGGTCCGTACCAGGCGGGAATCTGGTGACCCCACCAGAGCTGGCGCGAAATGCACCAGGGCTGGATGTTCTCCATCCACTCGAAATAGGTCCGCGTCCAGTTCTCGGGCACGAATTTGGTGCGGCCTTCGCGCACCGCCGCGATCGCCGGCTGCGCCATCGTATGCGCGTCGACGTACCACTGATCGGTGAGATACGGCTCGAGCACGACGCCCGAGCGATCGCCATGCGGCACCATGTGGGTGTTCGGCTCGATCTTCTCCAGGAAGCCGAAATCCCCCAACCGCGACACGATGGTCTTGCGTGCAGCGAAGCGTTCGACGTGGTGCAATTCCTGCGCAAACTCCAGCGCGCCCTCGGGCAGGTCGCGCAAATAATCCTCGTTGCCGACCAGCGCCATGCAGCCTTCCTGGTCGAACACGCTGATCCGCGGCAAGTTGTGACGCCTGCCGATCTCGAAATCGTTGAAGTCGTGCGCCGGCGTGACCTTGACCGCGCCCGAGCCCTTCTCCGGATCGGAATAGTCGTCGGCGACGATCGGAATCCTGCGGCCGACCAGCGGCAGGATCACATGCTTGCCGACCAAATGCCTGTAACGGTCGTCATCGGGATGCACGGCAACGCCGGTATCGCCCAGCATGGTTTCGGGGCGCGTGGTCGCGACCACGATGAAGCTCGTGGGATCGTCCGGGCTGAAGGTCTTGCCCTCGATCGGATAGCGCAGATACCAGAGCGAGCCCTTGACCTCGACCTGCTGCACTTCGAGATCGCTGATCGCGGTGAGCAGTTTCGGGTCCCAGTTGACCAGCCGCTTGTCCTTGTAGATCAGCCCTTCGCGATGAAGCTGGACGAACACCTTGATGACGGCGCGCGACAGGCCCTCGTCCATGGTGAAGCGCTCGCGCGACCAGTCGCAGGACGCGCCAAGGCGCTTCAACTGATTGACGATGGTGCCGCCGCTCTCTTCCTTCCATTGCCAGACGCGCTCGAGAAATTTTTCCCGGCCCATCTCGCGCCGCCCCGGCTGCTGGCGCTCCATCAATTGCCGCTCGACCACCATTTGCGTCGCGATGCCGGCATGATCGGTGCCGGGCTGCCACAACACGTCGCGGCCGCGCATGCGCTCGAAGCGGCAGAGCACGTCCTGCAGCGTGTTGTTGAGCGCATGGCCCATATGCAGCGAGCCCGTCACGTTCGGCGGCGGGATCACGATGGTGAAGGGCTTTGCGCTACGCCGCTCGGGACGGCCGGCCTTGAAGGCGCGGGCGTCCTCCCAGATCAGGGACATGCGGCCTTCGATGTCGGCGGGCTGGTAGTTCTTCTCGATCATGATGTGCAATCGGCGATGGTTGGAGGCCTAAAAAGCCGCCACGGTGCGCCAAGTCAACACGGCTCGCGCTTCGAAAACGCTAATTATTCCGGCTCAAATGGCAAATTCGGGGCTGATATGGTGTCCCGGCGAGCCGACCGCTAGCGGCCGCGTGAAACCCGCTCGATTTCGGCCTTGACGATGCGCTCCACCAGCCCCGGCAAATTGTCGTCGAGCCAGGATTTCAGCATCGGGCGCAGCATCTCCTTGACGAGGTCCTCCAACGTCCGTGCATTGTTGCTGAGCACGGTGTGGGCGAGCGTGTTGAAGGCGGACTCGACTGCCGAGACCGTCGTCGTCGACAGGATCTGCGTCGGCCGTGGCGGCGGTGCGGCCTCGACCGGCGGCGACGCGTAGGCCCGCGGCGGCCGCATCGACTTCGACGCCGCCAATTCCGCGAACTCCAGGTCGTCCTCGGGGTCGACCTTCTGGAACGCGTTCTGGAACGCTGGCGGCTCAAGCTCGACCGCCATGTCGTCGGTCAACTCCAGCACCTCGCCGTCGGCCTGCGGCGGGCGCACCTCTTCCTCGGTCGTGGTCTCGTCGAGACCGTTCAGCAGCGCATCGATGTCGTCCTGGCTGTTGCTCGCAGCCGGTGGCGGCGGCGCTACCTGTTTTGCAGCGGCGGGCGCCGGCGTAACCTTCGACGGCGGAATATCGGCCATCGCCGGCGGCTTGGCGGCCGGCGCACTCGCCGCGGGAGCAGGCTTCTCGGGCTTCGCTTGTGGCGGCGGCGCGGCCGCAGCGGGCTTGTCGGCGCCCGGCGGAGGCTTGGCTTCGTCATCGGCGATGATGCGCCGGATCGACGCCAAAATCTCCTCCATGGAGGGTTCCTGGACCTTCGCAGGCTGCGTCATCTCCGACTCCAAATCATCAACGCCCTCGCATGCGCAAATCTTACACCAAGCGCGACGTGATTTGCCGGTTCCGGTTGTAAGCGGCCCGCGATTTTCGTCGCGCGAGCCTGACTTGTCCCCAGATCAAGAGCCGCGGGAATCGCCGCGCGGTTCCGTCGCCGCTCAAGGACATCGAAACGTCGTGACGCGCGCAACGCCGCCACGAATCACTCGGCTGCCTCATTGAAGGCTATGTCATTGGAATTAACGATTGCAAGCAAACGCGCCGGCAGCTCGCAGGTGATTCGCGCCGTCAATTCGCATCGGGGATACGCCGGTCGAATCAGTGCCCGTCGGGCGTACGCAGGCCGCCCCAGCTGTCGCGCACCTGTTGATAATGCACGCTGGGATCGTAGGTGATGGTCGGCAGGTTCAGGATCTGCGGCGACAGGCGGCCGATCGAGTTGAGCGTGGAATAGGAGGCCACCACGCGATCATGCTGTGCGGTCACCAGCGCGACGCGGGCGTTGACCAGCGCCTGCTGGGCGTTGAGCACGTCGAGCGTGGTGCGCTGTCCGGCCTTGGCTTCTTCACGCACGCCGTTGAGCGCGATCTCGGAGGCCTGCACCTGCGCCTGCGCCGAGGCGACCTGCGCCTTGCCGGCCACGAGCTGGCCCCATGCGGTCACCGTGTTGGCGCGGGTCTGGTCACGCGTGGTTTCGAGATTGAGGCGCTGCTGGGCCAGCGTTTCCTTGGACTGGCGGATCAGCGAATATTCCGCGCCGCCCTGATAGATCGGGACATTGACCTGCGCGACCGCCGAGGCGCCGAACGAACGCTGCGAAATCAAGGTCTGCTCATAGGCTTGCTGCACCGACCCCTGCAAGGTCACCGACGGGAGCAACGCGCCCTCGTTGACCTTGACCTGCAGGAAGTTGACGTCGACGCCGTACATCGCGGCGGTGACATTCGGATTTTCGATCAGGCTGAGCTCGACCGCCTGTGGCAAGCTCGGCGGCAGATGGCGGTCGACCGGCGAACCCGGCGCGAGATTCATCGGCTCGTTGCCGATGACACGGCGGTAGTTCGCTTGCGTGGTCACCAGATTGGACTCGGCCGTCAGTTCCGAAGTCTTGCCGGCGGCAAGCTGCGCCTCGGATTGCGCGACGTCGGTACGGGTCACCTCGCCAACATTGAAGCGGTCACGCGTCTGCTTCAGCGTCTGCTCCAGCACGCGCACGTTGCTCTTCTGCACCTCGACGATCGCGGAGTCGCGCAAATAGTCCATATAGGTGGTGGCCGCGGTCAGCAGCACCGTCTGCTCGAGCACGCGCAGCGCCTCGCGTGCACCTGAGACCTGGCTTTCGGCGACGCGGGTCTTGTTCGCAGTCTGGTTGCCGTTGAACAGCGTCTGGTTGATGGTCATGCCGACGCTGCGCGGCGGGTTGGCGCCGTGGGTCTCGGTCCTGACGAGGACGTTGGGCGTACCGCCCGAGGTCGTGAGCGTGTCCTGATATTGATAGCCGGCGCTTGCGGTGAGCGCGACCTTGGGGCGGTAGCCGGACAGCGCCTGGGGTACGTTCTCATCGGTGGAGCGCACCAGCGCGCGCTGGGCGTTGAGCTGGGGATTGTTCTGATAGGCGCGCACCAGCGCAGCCTCAATGGTCTCGGCCAAGGCTGGCGCCGGGCCGGCAAAGGCCATCAACAACACCGCGGCCGCAGCCGAGGTGACGACCCCCACACGATACATCCCTGTTATTCCATTCATTTTTTACCGGCTCGCACGCGTGAACCGGGCCACCGCTACACACTCAAGGCAGTACCCCAACAGGCAACATATTCCCCGCACCGGCACTACGGAACACCTTGGCGGGGGTGCGCGGTCGAAACTCTCGACGTGCAGCATCTTGGCCACACTTATGTTTTGAAACGGAATTTTATCAGCCAGCGGAGCGGCCGAAGCGTCCTATCAACTCCTAGAAGACGAAGGCCGGGACCCGCTCAAAGCCCGGCAAAACCGGGGCCGAGGCGTCGAAAAGCGTCCGGTGGCCGAAGTCGCCATGGGAGCGCGTCACGATCGTCGCCCGTGGCGGCACGGTGTCCGCAAACACCCCCACCAGCCTGCCTCCGTCCCTGAGTTGTCCACAAAGGGTCTCGGGAAAGACCTCGGTGGCGCCGTTGAGGACGATCACGTCATAGGGTGCCTCGGTCGAATCGCCGGCCGGGGGTTCGGCGACCCTGATGGTCACGTTCGAGAACCCGACGCTCGCGAGCGCGTCCTTGGCCCTGGCCGCGACCGCCTCGTCACGCTCGGTTGCGGTGACCTTGCCGGCGAGCCGCGCGGCGACGGCAGCGCCATAGCCGGTCGCGCAGCCCACGATCAGCAAATTGTCACTGGCGCGGATTTCGGCGGCCTGCAGCAGCTTCGCCATCAGCATCGGCTTGATCAGGCAACGCGGAACCGAGCCGCCTTCGGTGACGTCGAGATCGAGGTCGAGATAGGCCAGCGCGCGCTTGGCCGCGGGCACGAAGACCTCGCGCGGCAGCGCCAGCATCGCGTCCAGAATCCTGTGATCGGTGACATCGGCGGTGCGCACCTGACCATCGACCATCTTTTGGCGCGCGGTCGCAAAATCGGACATGGGCTGACCCGTTGCAAGCGGAGGCGAAAGCCTCGAAAGATGGGTCATGTTTGGAACAAGGCCCAGTAAAACGCAACATCCGCCGCGCGGCTCAGCCTGTCGTTTACGGATCTCGTCATCCCACCTCCCGAACATCTGAAAACAGGCCGCCAAACCGCAGTAAAACCAGCGGCTTCCCTGTGATGCCAGGCGATGGCGAACGCCCTTATTTCTTCTATGCAAGCCGGATCGGCTTTGTTATACGCTGCCGCTCGCGAGCATTTGCGTCGCCTGTTCCTCGGTAGCTCAGCGGTAGAGCATTCGACTGTTAATCGAATGGTCGCTGGTTCGAATCCAGCCCGGGGAGCCATTGGCCTTGAGCGCTTGCTGGCAGTCCAAAAGCAAACACATGATCTTCCGTTCTCGCGGCGCGATCGCGTCCGAGTTTTCTCAGCAATGGGGCATCCTCTGATAGCGGAGGACGCAGGGAATGCCGGGCGCCTTGCGCACCCGCAGCCTCGTGGGCAGAAAAGGGTAGGCGGCCCACAAGCAAAGTCACCACAGGTTCGCCGAAACGCGCCGGCATTCCCTGCGCGATGGTTTTAACGGTTTCCTTCGCGCTCTCCCCGGGGTACCGGGCTTGCTAGCCCCCGTCGATCATTGACTGTTCAATGACCTTGATCCCAGCGTCGGGGGATCAGGACCACACGACTTCGCCGTCCGCTTCAAGCGCGCATCATCTCACGCGCTTTCGCGTCCATCGCATCCCCTCCCCGTTTCGTGACGATCGGCCGGAACGTCCTCCTGTGGGAGGGGACGACTTCTTTAAATCATAACTTCTGTCATTCGGAAAGAGGGAATATATTTGCGGGCCGAGCTTGACTCGTCGGGCAAAACAGGCGGCGGCTTTTTGGGTGGTTGCCCGACGGGCAAAGGCGATTGGTTTAGCGATTTGCGAAGCGCAGCGCGCCCCGACGTCGATCAGCCACACGGAACTGCGGCTTGCACGATCGGATCGCCGGGACGACTTGCGAGATGCCAAACATCGTCAAATTTCGAGACTGCGGGTCCGGCGCAGTCGTGAGACATCTACCGATGCGGAAATGATAGCAAAAACCGGCGGAAATATTTTGGGAATCTTTGCAGTACGGCCCCGCCCCACCACATCAAGTTCCGTTTTCGCCCGCAACCATCCGGCAGGCTCGAGCGTTGGTGCGTCGACAAAGCCTGTGGAGAGCCAAATGGACCCGCAAACGAAACACGAGATCACGGTGCTCGCGCTGAGCACGCTCGCCGCCATCCCGGTTGCCGCCAGCATCGGATTCGTGGTCGTCAGCGGCCTCGTCGCCTGGTGACGAAGGTGGCCCGAAGCCGCGACCTATCGTTACGGCCATCGCAGGAACGCAAGCACGATGATCACGGCGGCGGCGATGGCAACAATCCCGTCTGCGCTGACGGTCGCTCCCCAGAGGTCGATGATTAATTTGTCAGACATGCACGGCTCTCCATTGAAAAAATATGAGAGCCTTCGGGGGACGATCTATTTGTCGAGCCAGCCTGAGCCAGCGTCAAGCCGGGCAGAGTTCGCCTTAATGGGTAGTTAAAGCAATGTCGCAGTAGCTGGTCATCAATGCGGTCCATCTGCGCTCAGAATCCCCTGCGTAAACAAGCGGATATTTTTTACATGCGTTATCCACAGATGCGCCCGTGTCCCTGCACGCGGCTTACCTTTTGCGGATGATTTAGAGCCGCGATGCTGCAAGCACCGAGAGGACGATTATCAGCGCCACAACGATGGCGACGATTCCCTCAGCGTTGAGATGAAGTCCCCAGAACCTGACTTCCAACCGATTGCGCATGGCATAGCTCTCCATTTTGAAAACGAGAGCCAAGGCGTCGGGGGGATGGGGATCATTGATGTGCGCGCTGATTTGCGGGTCGTAGGGGACTTCCATGTTTTGAAAACAAAGATCAATCCGGGCTCGTGTGTCAGCGGTGTGCCAAAACCATCCACAGATATAAAAATGGGACCCTTTGAGCGGGAGATGGGTCCTAAAAAGGGGACCCAGCCCGGGGGAGCCATACCGCTCATGCCCTCAATTCGCATCCTGCAGCCTCCGGCGGAAATCCCAGCGGTCGGTGACGCGCGGGCTCCAGATGCCGTCGATGCGCTCGGGGGAGACGACCTTGCCGATGAAGGGCCCGGTGTCGCGGGAATTGCCGATCTGCACCCAGCGGCCGGCGAGGCGATTGTCGGGAAGAATGATAGCTTCCAGCAGCCAGGTCTTGCCGGCCAAACGTCCGCTCAAATTGCTGTACATCGCATAGAAGCGATCGCCGACCACGCGGACCGTCGCGGTGCCCGAGGTGCCGGACTCCCAGCGGCTATACCAGGTGCCGTCGAGCGAGTCCGCGTGGCCCGACGTCTTTGCTTCCGACCATTGCGGCGCGTTGCGATCGTCGGGGCCGCCCGGCATCTGGATGCGCTCGGCGAGTTGCATGACATCGCGGCCGTCGGGCGAAATGACGTCGGGCAGGCCGAACGGATTGCGGCTAACAAGCGCGCTTGCGACCTGCGACCAGATCACGACTGCGCCGATCAGCGCAGCCGCAACTAATAGTGCGCGCTTCAGCATTGTACCCGCCCCCGTTGGATACCCTCGTACATTGAATGTGACGAAATGTTTGCGACCTCATCAGCACCGTTTACCCTACGGACCGCCAGCCTGCGGATGGCAAGCGAATGCGGCCCGCAGACCTGCTGTCTGTGACCGATTGTCGCAACCTGAGGTTTGTTTCTTCCAACCTTGCAATAATCCCTCCAGACTACCATCGGAAATTGCAGCGAAAATTCATTCTTCCAGATTTTACCGCCAATTGTCGGGGCGCAACTCGTTTTGGCCTCTAACTCCCCGGCCGAACTCTATCTGCCCTCGATCCAGCGCAGCCAGACAAAGAGACCCAGAAGCATGCCCGATAATCTTGATCAATTGCGCGGCTTCGTCGACGAGATCCTGCAACGTGATGGCCATGACCTGGAGTCAGTGAAACGCGCAAGCACCGAGTCGGTCGTCGAACAGGTCCCGGGAGCTGGAAGGTCTGAGAGTGCGTCGCTCGAAGCTATCATAAGCCTGCACCGGCCCGTCTTCGCAATCGATCATGACCAGGTGCAACCCGACCTGACGTCAAACGGCCTGGATCCCGAAAGCTCCGTGATGGCGAAGCTCGTCAAGGACAATGCGGCGCGCATCGACGCTACTCTTCCCTCGATCGGCCGCATCGATCTGCCTGGAGACGAGAATTATCCCTGGGCGGGGACGGGCTGGGTCATCGACAGCGACTTCGGCAGCGACATTGTCGTCACGAACGCGCATGTGGCCGAGCTGTTTGCTGAAGCTGCCGCTGGAGGCTTCAGTTTCAAGACACTGCCTTTTCTTGAAACCAAGCGTGAAACCCCTATCGTCGATTTCCGCAAGGAAATCGGCAACGCCACCGCCCGCCGTTTCGATGTGCTGGATGTCATTTATATCGGAACGCCGGGCCTGCTCGACGTTGCTTTTCTTCGCGTCGCCAAGACGGGCGCGGCCGACGTTCCGACGGAGCGAAACCTTGCCCGCGCGCTGCCAATCGCTGCGAGCGATCCCGCCGCGGGACTCGCCGTCGCCACGATCGGCTATCCGGGTACCGACCGCGGTCACTATGACGTTGCAACTTTGCTGCGCATCTTTGGCAACGTATTCGATACCAAGCGATGCTCGCCCGGCAAGATAACCGGCATGGACGGCCGGGGCGTTTCGCATGACTGCTCCTCGATGCCCGGCAGCTCCGGATCGGTACTTTTGGACATCCTGACCGGCGATGTGGTCGGGCTCCACTTTCAGGGCATTCCTTTCAAATCCAATCACGCGGTGCCGGCATCGGCCATTCGTAAGCTGATCAAGGATCGGCCATGGCGTTTAGGAGGCATCGCTGGCATCCGCACGGGCACGGAAACGACCGTCTCGAATGTCAAGCCTGGTGCCGGCCAAGCGAATGCGCCGGGCAAGGCAACGCAACCTTCAATGCTTGAGGAGGACACTGCCGTGAAGATCGTCGTTCCGCTTGAGATTACCGTCCGCCTCGGCGATCCCGCTTCGCAACATGCAGTTCAGCCTCCGGCGGAGACTGCGGTGCAGCCGTCCACGCTTGAGGCTGCCGAAGGGTTGGTCAAGCAGCAGATCATGACGCATCCGGGCGTCGTCGGCGTACGCGGCACGTTCTTGTTCAACGACAATGGACAGATCACAAGTCAGAAGGGCATCGTAATCAAGGTACGCCCGGAAGCTTCGCGTAATCCCGCCGATTACGGCCTGAAACCTGAGGTCGGCGGCTTTCCGGTTTCCGTGGAGATGGCTGACCTTCCCGCTCTGGCGAAAGCGCTCGCACCCGATCTTGAAGGGCCCGCAACCATGCAAGCCTACAAGCGCAACCTGTCCGAACCGCGCTTCAAGCTCGATCCCGTTACCGAGGATATGACGGTAACGCTCCACATCAGTCCTGAGGCTGGCTGGCGCGTGCTGTCGAAGTTCTTCGAAGGTGACGACTACAATCGGATCACCATCGGCATGTACAACTTTACCGCGCCTCATATCATCAACTCTGTCCGAAGCGCGATTCAGCCGGCCGGCCACCGCATGACCCTCACACTGGATCGAAAGACGGACGATATCGGCGGTGGCAATAAATCCGAGGATTGGCCTGAAGAGAAGGTGATGAAGACCCTTCATAAGGATGGTGGCGACCGGTTCCAATGGACGCCGGCGTCGGTGTCGGGACCAGGCCGCCTTTTTGCAACGTCCTACCACATCAAGGTCGCCGTGCTCGGAAGCGGGGAGACGTCGCAGCGCTTCTGGCTGTCGAGTGGCAACTGGGCCTCGTCGAACCAGGCGCCTTTTGACGACGAGAACCACCCGCTCGATAGCCTGACCTGGTCGGACGTGAAGTCGTACGACCGCGACTGGCACGCGGTTGTCGAAAACAAAACGCTCGCCACGGTATTTCACAATCATCTCGCGCAGGATTTCACGGACAGCGCGGCGCTTGAAGGGTCCGAGGCGGCGGCACCCGCACTGCCGGACTTGATTGTGCCGGAAGACTACTTCCTTGAAGCTGCGCGCGCCATGAAGGACTATGAGGCCTTCCCTCCGAAAGTGCTACGCAAGCGGATAACCGTCCAACCCGTGCTCACGCCGGACAACTATCCGCAGGTCGTGCTGCAACTCATCAAGAAAGCGCAGAAGAGCATTCTGTTCATCAACCAATCCTTTGACATCAAGGATGACGAAGACCAGATTCCCCCTCATTATCGAGCGTTACTGGACGCGCTCCTTGATCGCCAACAGACAATCGACGACGTGCGCATCATTTTCCGCAGCGGTTACGGGAAAGAGCGCGACATCTTCCGCAGAGCGGTTGAGTTCGGTTTCGACAAGACCAAAATCCGCTTCTATGGAACGTGTCACACAAAGGGGATTGTCGTCGACGGGAAGAGGGTTCTGTTGGGTTCGCAGAACTGGACGGGAGCCGGTACCCAGCCCAACCGCGACGCGAGCCTTCTCATCGAGGATGAGGAGGCAGCTCAATACTTTACCGATATATTCGAGTTCGATTGGAAGAATGTCGCGACCGATCAAGTTCCCGCCTGATCATGGCTCCAGCCGGGCGGCGCGCACGCGGTCGAGCGACGAAGAAGCTGCCGTTCCGGCGGGCTTCCGTGTGGTTCCATGGGGCGCCTGGAACGGGAGCTGAAGCTCATGGTTCCTCCAAAGCGCCGCACGGCGGGGGCGAACGCCGACAGTGATCGTGGCTCGCCGCTGGTAAGCACGACAACGAGCAAAATCTCTGCCGTCACGCGACGCAGGCACGATGGCCGCATGACGGAGACGAATGGCGGCAGCTCGATCGAGCGTGTGCCGGGATTCAATACCCTCAGGCCGATGACGGCCGGCTTCCCCACAGCCCGGATCTCAGGACCGACGATCCTCGCCTCCGTTGCCGACGGGGATTCTTCTCCGTTGCGCCGCAGGTACTTGTGCCTGCTTCCGCCACCGCGCCATCCTACGGCGGCGCCGGCAAGCCGGAGGACGTCATCGGCATCGACGATCGCGTCAAGATTGCCGACACATCGGTCATTCCGTGGCGATGTATTTGCCATCTCGAGATCACTTATGACTCCGGAATGGTGGGCTTCGGCACCGGCTGGTTCGCGGGCGAAAGAACGGTGATCACCGCGGGCCATTGCTTGTACACGCGCGGAACGCCCGCTCGTCAGGCCAAGCAGGTCCGAGTCATTCCAGGGCGCAACGGCTCGCTTGCACCTTATGGTTACGTCGTGGCCGACGAGTTTGCCTGGCACCCCAAATGGCAATCCGAACCGGTCGACCAGGACGCTGCGCCCTATGACTACGGTGCCATTTTTGTCGATCACAAGATCAATGATGCGCCGTTCGGCGAGCGGATCGGCTTCTTCGGCCTGAGAAGCTACGACAAGGATGAGGAAAAGCTCCTCGACATGGCAATCGTCAACAATGCGGGTTATCCGCAAGAGGTCGACAAGCCTTACGGATCGCTATGGTTCAACGCTGGCCGTGTCCACGCTCAGGACGGCGCGATAAAGGACGATCGATTTCTCGAGTATATGGTCGACACGACGGCCGGACAGAGCGGCAGCCCCGTGTTCCTGCTGGATTCGACGGCGAACCAACGCTACGTGGTCGCAATTCACACGACCGGGAATTTCATCAATCGCGGTGTGCGCATCACGGCGGAGGTTTACGATCAGATACTGCAATGGACGAAATAGGCAGATTGCGCGCCCGCGCCGAAAAAAAGACCGGACCGGCACCGAAGTAGAATGTCGGCCCCAAAAGTAATTCGTGCCGGAGCCAAAGTCCCCCGAATGGCTGACAGCTGCTAGTTTTCCTTGCGATTGACCTGCGCTGACGACGGCGAAGCCGCGGTCGCCATCGGCAATTTCACGATCTTGCGGCGGTCCTTCACATAGGCGATCGGCACGCCGAACCGCTCGACGGTGGCGACGATGTCGCCGTCGAGATCCCTGTCGCAGTTCATGTGCGTCGGCGCGATGAAGAATTCCGACTCGTCCCATTCGGACCTGAAATCCCAATGCAGCTGCGGCAGCGTCACCGTGCGGTCGAACGACAGCTGAACGCCGCACACCGCGACCGAATAAATCTTTGGCGCCTGACTGGTCTCGAGCGGCGTCTTGTCCCGAAGGTAGGCCTCCAGCCGATGGATCGCCTCCGGCATGCTGTTGAACCAATAGTCCATGTCGTAGCGGCGATAAGCGCCCGGCAAGCCGCCGACCAGCGCGTTGTAGGACAGGTTCTCGTAAGGATGCAGCCGCGCCAGGGTCGCGCCGTCCCACACGAAGCAGGCGCAGATCGCAGCGGCAGCGCCCGCCATGAGCCAGCGGCCGTGCGCCGCAAGCCGGTCGAGCACGGCGTCGAAGCCGATGCCCGCGAGCGCGGCGAGAACAGGCAAGACGAACAGGAAATGCCGCATCCCCGTGAACGCCGGCCCATGCAGGGCCACCTGGCAGGCGAGCGGCAGGACGGCGGCAGCGAGCAGCAGCGCAAGATCGCGCCGCCGCGCCGTCCATGCCAACGGCAGCGCCAGCATCGAAACCATCGCGAGCGTCACGCCGGCAAGCGTGATCAGCGGCACGCGGATCAGGAGATAGCCGGGCACATAGAGCCGCGGCACCTCACCCATCTCGTAAGTATGTCCCTCGAACACGGTGCGGATGGCGTAGTGAAACTCGGAGAAAGCAAACAATCCGCGGATCGGGTTGAGCGGCGACAGCGCGGCCCAGGGCCAGGCCGCGATCATGATGAGATAGGCCAGCACCACCGCCGGAAAGGTCTTTAGCACAGCAGTCGTCGCAAACCGCAGACGCGCCCCGCGCTGCCGCCACGGCAGATGGATCACGATCGCCACCGCCAGATAGACGAACAGCAGGAGCCCGAGGCTGCGCACGCCAAGCGCCGCACCGGTGAGCAAGCCGAACGCAATGACATCGCGCTTGCGCGGCGAAGGAAGGTCGCGCGCCAAACGGACGAGGAAGAACGTCGCCGCCATCATCGCAGCGGCAAAGGGAATGTCCTTGGTGTGGTTGAACATCGCGCCATACCAGGCGCCGCACAGGCTCAGCGCGACCGCCGCGATCAGGCCGGCGCGCGGACCCGCAACCAGCCGCGCGGTCGCGGCCGCAGCCGCGATGCCGCCGATTCCCGTGATCGCGCAGAGAATGTGGCGCAGCGTGTAGGGATCGATCGGAACGAGCTTCGCGAGACCGACCGCGATCACATCGAACAGGCCGCCATAGAGATAGAGGTTCTGGTAGGTGAAGAGGTCGCGGTCGGCAAAGCCGCTGCGGTAATAGGCGATGATCAACTCGCCGTAATGGTGCTGCACGCCCTCATCGTTGGAGATCGCATAGTCGCGGAAGGTGAACAGCGCGATGACCGCGATGGCGGCCAACAGCAGGCAGGTCGCGATGTCCCAGGGGTTCGACGGGATAGCCGAACGCACCGCCCTCCCCGCGCGGCGGCGCGGCTCCGCGTTACGCGAAGCCGCCATTGTCGGAAGCGGTGATGTCCGGCCTTGTCCCATCGTCTCGGCAAGCTTCGTCGTCAATACGCTACTCAAATCGTCGCCGGGAACACCGGTTTCCAGCCCACTTAGCTAGAATTTGTGACCTTTTTCGCGCAGGGCCTGGGTCATGCGCGCCTTGAGGTCGTCGGCGGCCTTGCGGCTCGAATTCGTCGCCGATCTGGCGGAGTTTGCTCGGCGAGCGTGCGCGAATTTTGCCGGTATATTCTCGCCGGCCGGGCTCGAGTAGAACGCCTCGATGGCGCGCAGCTCGTCGACCGAGAACGTCTTTGCGTAAAGCGCCGCGGCATTGTCCACCATTCCATTGTAGTATGTGGCGTAGGTGTCGATCACGGTCGGCACCAGCGCATCGAAGTCACGCTCGATCTCCGGGCGGTCCTGGGTCAGCGACGGCTTGAGGCCAAGCAGGATTCCCGGCAGCAGCGCCCGGTATTGGTCGGGGAGCCGGAGCGTGATGACGAGCTTGCGCGCGGCCGCCATCGTCTCGGGCGACGGGACTTGCGCACGCGCCGTACTCGTCGACAGCAAAAGCAAGGTGCCCAATACGGCCAAAGATTTGTACATAGCTTGCTCCTTGAATTACGCGACGCCCGGCTGGGTTCCCGGATCCGGCTGTTCGCCGAGCCCGGCATCGACGAACAGGTTCGGGACCTTGTTGGCGAAGTCGAGCGCTCCGGCGACCGCGGTCATGATCGAGAAGCCGGCAATGGCGACGATGACCTGCTCGAGCCCGCTGTTGCTGTACTGGACCAGCACCCAGTGCGCGCCAAAGGACAGGAACACGCCGATGCAGAACAAGGGGAGCGAATGCTGCCCGCACAACACCAGCGGCCGCAGCCAGATCGACTTCAGCCCGTTCCAGTCGCGATGCAGATAACGCGAGACGATGAAGGCGATCGCGCAGAAATGGGTGAAGCGGAGCATGTCCAGATCGGTCTTGTCGATCGGATAGATCCGCTTGATCATCCATTTCGGAATCAGCGACTCCAGGAACGCGCTGTGCCAGGTCATCACGATGACGAGGGCAAACAGCAGCCAGGCAACCGCGATGGCATAGACGATCCGCGACTTCAGGATGTCCTTGAGCTGGCCGATGGCGCCGATGCCGCACCAGGAACCGAAGAAGAAGATGAACTGCCAGCAAAACGGATTGAAATACCAGGTCGCCCCTTTTGGATAGGACGGCAGGTTCCAGTCGAAATAGCGCGCCAGGATGTAGAGAACGAACGAGGCGGCGAGCGTCAGGTTCGGCCGGCGCGTCAGGCCCCAGACCACGAACGGCGCGGCCGCAACGAGGGCGATGTACAGCGGCAGCACGTCGAGATCGACCGGCTTGTATTGCAGGGTCAGCGCCTTGCCGATCAATTCGTCGGGATGGGCAAGGAAGTTTGCGACATTGAATTCGTCCTTGTACATCGGATTGTCCCACTTCCTCGCCGTGCGCGCGATCTGCGCGGTGAAGGTGAGGAACAACAGGATATGGGCGACATACATCTGCCAGGAGCGCAGCCATAGCCGCTTCAGGGCGGGCAGAAACTGGCCGGAGGCGATGATCGGACCGTAGATGAAGCCGGCCAGATAACCGGAGATGAAAACGAAGAACTCGGCTGCGTCGGAAAAGCCGTAGTTGCGCATCGTCATCCAGGAGACGACGTCGTCGGGAATGTGATCGAGAAAGATCATCCAGAGGCCGAGACCTCGCAAAAGGTCCAGCCTCAAATCGCGTTCGACGACGAAAAGGTCTTTGCTCGGGTTTGCCATGTCAATCGATCCAGTCGGTTAGCAACTCATGAACTTTCGGATGTCGGTGCAGCGGTGGAAGTGGCCGGCGCCTTCGCGCGCGCCGGGGCAGCGGTGACGCGCTTGTACCAGGTGAACGTTCGGGCCACGCCATAGAGGATCAGGATGCCGGCGGCGCCCACGATGAAATGCAGCGCCACGCCGGCATCGAGCTCCATCAGCAGCGCGTAGCCCGCAAACGACAGGGCGACGCCGAGCGCGAAGATCTGCAGCGAATACTGGCCGCAGAGAATCAGGGGCTGCGCCCAAGGCGAGCGCAAGCCCGGCCAGTTGGCCGGCACGAAATGCAGGCCCACCACGGCGAGCGCCAGGAAATGCGCAAAGCGCAGGATGTCGAAATCGGTCTTGTTGATCGGGTAGATCCAGTACGCCAGCCAGCCGGGCACGAAGGCTTCCAGCTGCGGGAAATACCAGGTCATGGTCAGCGAGAACGCCGCACTGAGATAGGCGACCGCGACCCAGAAGACGATCGGCGAGGCGAGGATCGGTTGCAGGCGCTTTGCACCGCCCAGCGCGCACCAGGCGCCGAACACGAACAGCAGCTGCCACCCGAACGGATTGAACGACCAGAAGCCGTCCGGATAGGTGGACAGATGCAGGTCAAGCCTGTTGGCGACGACGTAGAGCGCGATGGAGAGGATCAGCGGCAGGTCGCGCTTCCATTTCGCCAGCAGCAGCACGAAAGGCAGCGAGCCCATCAGCACGACATAGAGCGGCAGCACATCCATGTTGAGCGGACGGAAGCGCAGGAACAGCGCCTGGATCACGTCCTTGCCGGGTTGCCGGAAGAAATCCTCGACGACCATCTCGTGCTCATAGAACGACTTGCCCGAATAGGCGGTGACGAAGGCGATCTCCGCCATCAGCAGCAGGAACAGCAGAAGATGCGTGGTGTAGATTTGCCAGACCCGCCGCAGGATGCGCGCGGTGCCGATCACGAAGCCCTTTTCGAAGGTCGCGCGGCCATAGACCAGCGCGGCAGTAAAGCCCGAGATGAAGATGAAGATTTCGGCGGCGTCGGAGAAGCCGTAATTGCGGATGGTGAACCAGGTCAGCAGGTCGGGCGAGACGTGGTCGATATAGATCAGCCACAGCGCCAGCCCGCGGAAGAGATCGAGCCGCAATTCGCGCTGGCCGGCGGCGAGCGCAAAGGAAACGGACTGGGTTGGGCAGCGGGTTGCGCGGAGGCGCGCTCCGCAACCGGAAGCTCTCGCTCCCGGCACGGCGTCGGCCACCGACATCACGTCCGTTGGTTGAACAATAGCCATGGCTTCCCCTGCCTGCGGTAAGAGACCACAGGCCCATGAAATTTGAAAGTAAGCTGTTGAAATAATGCGCCTCTCGGCGGCGCAGGGCCAATTGCACGCGGCTATAGATACGAGAGCCGCCGCGCCGGGTTTCGGGCGTCAGAAGGTTGCTGGCGTGGCGGTCGCGACAAGCTGGAGCCGGCGACGCAGCGGCAAGTCGCGTCGCGGCGGATGGCTCTACGTCAACGCGAGACTTTTCCGCAGCATTTCCACAGGCGCCCACAAGGGAATATCGCCTACCAACCAAAGCCTTGCTTCGCAGTTCTGCACAGGCTTGGGATGATTTATCCACAGCCCCTTGGACCGGGCCTAGGCCTTTAGTGGCCCGCCTGCTCCATCGCCGCGCGGCAAGCCTCGCTCAAACTGCCCTTGTGGCGCTGCAGGCAGGCGGTGATGGCGCCGACATTGGGAATTTCGCCGGCGCAGAGGCGGTAGACATCGGGCGTGCAGGCCCGGCGCTGCTCGGGCGTGCCGACCGCAAGGGCTGTGTGGCTGAAGCCAGGGTCAGGACGAGGCCGATAGCGGCGGCAAGGCGGTGCGACGTCATCAGAGATGAAAGGGCCGTTGCGGTCATGGCGACATTTCCTTGATCTGCGCGAGCGTGCCGGGCGCGCCCGGTGCATTTGCCCGGATACAAAAATTAATTTCCGCCAAATGTGATTTTTCTCACACTTTCCGCGGCTCTGAACCGACTAGTTTTCGCGCGCCATAAAAAGAATTCAGTAACCAAACGGGGCAGGATCGGCGGGTCGATAAAATTTGAGCGATCCGGGCAATCCAGCAACAAAAGAGATTTGCGAGCGTGCTTCCCAATAAGGGGAGTGCGCGATGAGTGAAGTTGAATTTGATCGATTGCTGGATGCCGTGCGAACGGCGATTGAACCTGTTCCTGGGGAGGACATCATGCTGGCCCGCTTGCCGCTGTTCAACGCGCCGCTGAAAGCTGCCAACGACAACGGTGCGGCCTGGCCGCTGATTCCGTTCCCGCAGGGCTGGTACGCCGCCTGCTGAAGGCGCGACGCCACTGTTCAAATTTGCCGAGCTAAGCGCTGACAGGGCTGTTGGAGGCCACGACCAGAATTGAACTGGTGTAAACGGTTTTGCAGACCGCTGCGTAACCACTCCGCCACGTGGCCCCACCGGGGGAAATACCTGAAAAATCAGCGTGTAGATACTGATTTCTCAGTTCCGATTTTCCCGCGCCAAACGCACGAAACGCGCACGAAAACGGTAAAAGTCCCCACAAAAGTCCCCACAGTTTCGAACCGATCTGCGGGCGCGCCATGCCATACAGAGGCGCATGTGAGCGGTCAACCCGGTGATGCCCGTGATGGCGCAGGTAGCATTGCGTGCAGATCAGGCGGATAGATCGCAAACAGCTCTCGAAGCTCCGCATTTATGTCTTCGCGGTCCGCGTTCACGCGGTCCGAGGGTCTCCGAGCACCGCAAGAGATTGATCGCGGGGTGTTGACAAAGCCAATCCCCCACGCTCTCCCCATTGATGTCGCACCTCCACTGCGCTTGAATATCGCGGGGCTAGGAGAAAGGGCTATGCGCAATCAAGGAACGGCGGCGCTTGATGCAAATCTCGACTTCTCCAATACCGGCGACTTGCTCGCGAAGGGGCCGGCCGAACGCATCGCGACAGCCCGCATTGCACATCAGCTCACGCGTTCATTGGCTGAGAACGACAGCCGAAAGGTAATGCTGGCTCTGCAAGAAATTCTCAAGCGGTACGATTTGTCAGCGGTAGCGCGCACGACTGGAATTCGTCGGAACACTCTGAACAAGAGTTTAGGCGCGGCAGCCAATCCAACCTTGAGCCGCATATTGATATTGCTCAACGCGCTCGATATTCGGCTTGTCGCAATCTCGTCAGACCAAAACACGCGCTTCCTCAGTCAAACCGCGCTAAGCGTCGGATCACAGGAAAAGCCCACGCGAGAAAAAAGTCCAACCTGCCGCCCGATGTCGCCCGCGCGTTCGTCAAGGACATGCGCGCGTATTTCGGGGAAAAGCACCCTATCCGCCGCGACGAGATCGCACGCCGGCAGCTTGCCGCCTTGCAAGATTACTATCCTTCCTCGGTGAGGGAGCTGCTGCTTCCCGACATTTACGAGATGTTCGAGAAGATCAGGGATGAGGCGTGACGG
>CAWBTH010000003.1:0-149051 GCA_963791665.1 uncultured Alphaproteobacteria bacterium
CGCCGGTCTTCGGATTGACGAGGTCTTCGGCGACGTAGTTGCCGACCAACTCCTCATCCGACATGCGCAACGCCTTCAGCCCCTTCTCCTGGAGCTGGCGGGCCGAACGCACGGTGAGCTTCTTGCCGGCTTCGAGCACGACCTTGCCGGAATCGGCATCGATCAGGTCGTTGACCGTCGAGTAGCCGCGGAAGCGGTTGGCGTCGAACGGCACGCGCCAACCTTCCTTGGCGCGCTTGTACATGATCTTCTTGTAGAAGGTCGACAGGATCTGCTCGCCGTCGAGCCCGAGCGCGAACATCAGCGAGGTCACGGGAATCTTGCGGCGGCGGTCGATGCGCGCGAACACGATGTCCTTGGCGTCGAACTCGATGTCGAGCCAGGACCCGCGATAGGGAATCACGCGCGCGGCGAACAGCAGCTTGCCCGACGAGTGGGTCTTGCCCTTGTCGTGGTCGAAGAACACGCCGGGAGAGCGGTGCATCTGGGAGACGATGACGCGCTCGGTGCCGTTGACGATGAAGGTGCCGTTCATGGTCATGAGCGGGATGTCGCCCATGTAGACGTCCTGCTCCTTGATGTCCTTGACCGACTTGGCGCCGGTCTCCTCGTCGATATCGAACACGATGAGGCGCAGCGTCACCTTCAAGGGCGCAGCGAAGGTCATGCCGCGCTGGCGGCACTCGTCGACGTCATATTTCGGCGGCTCGAATTCGTAGCGGACGAATTCCAGCATCGAGGTGCCGGAGAAGTCCGAGATCGGGAACACCGAACGGAACACGGCCTGCAGGCCTTCGTCGAGACGGCCGCCCGGAGGTTCGGCGACCATCAGGAACTGGTCGTAGGACGCCTTCTGAACCTCGATGAGGTTCGGCATTTCCGCGACTTCCTTGATGTGTCCGAAGAACTTGCGAACGCGTTTGCGACCGGTGAATGTCTGCTGCGCCATCGTGGCCTCTCGTTATCGTCGCCCTCTTGCGGGGCGACACCTCCGAGGTGCGGCTGTCGCCGTCCCCGGGTTGAATTTCGATCCATTTCGAGAGCCGGAAGACCGAATGTCAGGGCCGATTGGTCCTGACTTTGTTCTTCAGACCTTCAAAACGCAAAACGACGCGCGGGGCGACCTCATCGCTCCACCCGTCAGAATCATCTCATTGCGGCTTGCAAAAGCCCGAAATTGCCTGTCTCCCAACGACTTGCGCAGGAATACCCGCCTCTCCAACGCCCGTCGTGCTTTCGTGCTGCCGCCCCGATATGGGGTAACAATCATGGAGATTCGAGGGGTAAACCACCGAATCCCCACACTTTTTCGTGTTTGGCCTGCATCCGGGCATCCCTTTTGCAGGCCGGGCGCAGAGGCCGGTTGAGCCGGCCGCTGCTTTTTGACTTCTGGATCCGGGTCTCGCTGCGCTCGCCCGGGATCTCGCTCCAAGTAACCTGCGGTTACTTGAGCTCGACCTTCGCGCCAGCCTTCTCGAGCTGCGCCTTGATCTTTTCGGCCTCGTCCTTGTTGACGCCTTCCTTGACCGGCTTCGGCGCACCTTCGACGAGGTCCTTGGCTTCCTTCAGCCCGAGACCGGTGATGGCGCGGACTTCCTTGATGACCTCGATCTTCTTGTCGCCGGCAGCGGCGAGCACGACGTTGAACTCGGTCTTCTCTTCCACCGGAGCGGCAGCAGCGCCGCCGCCGGCCGGGCCGGCAACCGCGACCGCAGCCGCGGCCGAGACGCCCCACTTCTCTTCCAGGAGCTTCGCGAGCTCGGCGGCTTCGAGCACGGTGAGGCTCGAGAGGTCGTCGACGATTTTCTGCAAGTCAGCCATTGATCTGTTTCCTTAAGACGT
Organism: uncultured Alphaproteobacteria bacterium; assembly: GCA_963791665.1. GTDB lineage: Bacteria > Pseudomonadota > Alphaproteobacteria > Rhizobiales > Xanthobacteraceae > Bradyrhizobium. Next base: position 1,843 of record CAWBTH010000003.1, read on the forward strand.
TTGGTTCGAACCAGGGTTTGAGTTTTGCGAAGGCGTCAGGCCGCTTCGCCCTTTGAGGCATGAGCCTGAATGACGCGCGCGAGCTTGGCCGCGGGCGCGTTCGCGAGCTGGGCGAGCTTGGTTGCCGGCGCTACAATGAGGCCGACAATCTTGGCGCGCAGTTCGTCGAGCGACGGCAGCGAGGCAAGCGCCTTGACGCTGTCGACATTCAGGACGGTTTTCCCCATCGAGCCGCCGAGGATGACGAACTTCTCGTTCGCCTTGGCGAAATCGACGGCAACCTTTGGCGCCGCGACCGGATCGTTGGAAGTTGCGATCACGGTCGGCCCCTTCAAAAGGGAGCCGATGGAAGCGACGTCAGTGCCTTCAAGAGCAATTTTGGCGAGACGGTTCTTCGAGACCTTCACCGAGGCGCCCGCCTGCTTCATCTGCATGCGCAGCTTCTGCATCTGGGCCACGGTGAGGCCGGAATAATGAGCAACGATCGCGACGCTCGTGGTCTTGAAGACCGCGTTGAGCTCCTCGACCGCCTCTTTTTTTGCCGCTCGTTCCACAGCAAGCTCTCTCCGGTTGGCGGTCGACGCGAAAGCGGGACCGCCGGGTTGCACCCATCGTCCCGCCCAAAACCTGACCTCTGGACTCCTGGTCCAAGGACACGCCGGGCAAGACGACAATTAGAAGCCTGCCCTCCCGCATCGCCCTTGGGCCACACGGGGTGTCGAGGTTCGAACCAAACAAGCTTCCCGCCGCTCTTTCGAGCAGGCGCGAAGCGAAATCCGGTCTTCACCCGTCTATGCAGGCCATGCGATTAAGCCTTTGAGGAAACTTGTTTCCTCGCAGAGCGCCTGCAGTCTCGGACAGGATCCCGAGGTCATCGGCGCGAGCCGAAAGACCCCTGCCCGCAATCCATTCAAAAGTGACGGCTTTCCCTCCTTTTCGAGCAATCCGGTTGGATACCCTCGGAAAGGAATGAACTCCCGTCATCTCTGGTTTTGGAGTGCGCACACGGACATGCCAGCAATCGGCCAGCACGCCCGGAGGCGCGCTCTTTAGCTGGTCCGGCCCACCTTGCCAAGAGCAATTTTCAGACCAGTTTGACGCGGCCGGTCGCCCCGAATTCGGTCCGAAATCCCCTGGATTTAGGCCGGAATCGGGTACGCCAGCGGCTTGCCGGCAAAGAATGCGGCGAGGTTGGCCATCACGCAGTCCTGCATGGCCATGTGCAACTCAAGGGTGTGCCCGCCGGTATGGGGGGTCAGCACCACATTGGGGAGCGCGGTCAGGGCATCCGGCGCGTGCGGCTCCTTCGCGTAAACGTCGAGGCCGGCGCCGGCGATGACCTTGTCGGTCAGCGCCTGGATCAGCGCCGGCTGATCGATGACCGAGCCGCGGGCGATGTTGACGACATGGCCGTCCTCGCCGAGCCGGCGGAGGATGTCGGCATTGACCACGCCATTGGTCTCGGGTCCTGCGCGCACCGCGACGATCAGCACGCTGCACCAGTCGGCGAGCGCTTCGAGCGTCGGGAAATACTGATACGGCACGTCGTGCTTGCTGCGGCTGAAATAGCCGACCTCGGACTCGAACGCCGCGACGCGTGCGGCGATCTTGCGGCCGATCTCGCCGAGACCATAGACGCCGACCTTGCGGCCGCGCATGCCCTGCTGCGCGCGCATCAGCGGCGATGGCTTCATCGCGGCCCAGCTGCCCTCGCGAATGTAGGCATCCGCGACAACGAGCCGCCGCACGCTTGCGAGCGTCAAGGTCAGCGCGATATCGGCCACCGACGACGCGTTGGCGCCCGGGCTGTGGCCAATCGCGATTTCGCGCGCGGCGGCCGCCTTCAGATCGACGCCGTCATAGCCGGTGCCGTAGCAGACGATCGCGCCGAGCTTCGGCAGCATGTCCATGACATCGGCGCCGAACTTGCTGCCGCCTGCCGCGATGGTGGCGCGGACCGAAGCCAGTTCGTCCGCCGAAAACGTCTCGTTCGGCTTCTTGCCCGCCGCATCCATCAAATCGAAATGCTGGCCGATGCGCGCCATCTGCGCCTTCGGGAAACGGTGGAGGATCAAAACCTTTTCGGACATCGGCGCACCCCTCAAATGCGAAGGGCGAAATCGTCGCCGATCCCGCCCTCTGCAATTCTCATTATCTAGCGCTCGCTTAGTGCAGCGAGCCCGGCTCGACCTTCACGCCCGGCCCCATGGTGGAGGAGACCGCGACGCGCTGGATGTAGGTGCCCTTGGCGCCGGCGGGCTTGGCCTTGGTGACGGCGTCCGCGAGTGCCTTGACGTTGGCGACCAGCTTGTCCTCGGAGAACGAGGCCTTGCCGACGCCGGCCTGCACGATGCCGGCCTTCTCGACACGGAACTCGACCGAGCCGCCCTTGGCGCCCTGCACCGCGGATTTGACGTCCATGGTCACGGTGCCGATCTTCGGGTTCGGCATCATGCCGCGCGGGCCGAGCACCTTACCGAGGCGGCCGACCAGCGGCATCATGTCGGGCGTGGCGATACAGCGATCGAAATCGATCGTGCCGCCCTGCACCTTCTCGACCAGGTCCTCCGCACCGACGACGTCGGCGCCGGCAGCCTTGGCCTCTTCCGCCTTTGCGCCGCGCGCGAACACGCCGACGCGCAGGGTGCGGCCGGTGCCGTTCGGCAGGTTGACGACGCCGCGGACCATCTGGTCGGCGTGGCGCGGATCGACGCCGAGATTGATCGAGATCTCGATCGTCTCGTCGAACTTCGCCTTCGACCGCTCCTTGACCATCTTGATGGCCTCTTCGAGCGGATACATCTTCTCGCGATCAACGCCTTCGCGCGCTTTCTTCAAACGTTTTCCGATTGCCATGATCCGTTACCCCGCAACTTCCAGGCCCATCGAACGGGCCGAGCCCTCGACCATCTTCATGGCCGACTCCACGGTATCGCAATTGAGGTCCTTCATCTTCTTCTCGGCGATCTCGCGCACCTGCGCTTTCGTCACCTTGCCGGCCTTGTCGCGGCCCGGCGCTTTCGAGCCGGACTCGATCTTGGCCGCCTTCTTGAGGAAGTAGGACATCGGCGGCGTCTTCATCTCGAAGGTGAAGGAACGGTCCGCGTAAATCGTGATGATCACCGGGATCGGGGTGTTCTTCTCTTCCTTCTGGGTCTGGGCGTTGAACGCCTTGCAGAACTCCATGATGTTCAGGCCGCGCTGACCAAGCGCGGGGCCGATCGGGGGCGATGGGTTCGCCGCCCCCGCCGGCACCTGAAGCTTCAGGTATCCGGTCACTTTCTTTGCCATTTCTCACTCCTGTTGTGCCGGCACGTGGCCGGCGGTTTCAGGTTCCGTGGTGCGGATCAAAGCGCGGCTGGCAACCGCCTTTGTCCTCCCACGGCCTCTACTCACGCGGGACCGAGGCCCCGCGCACTCCATAATACACGAAGTCGCACTTCGTGCTTTCGCAGTCAGACCTTCTCGACCTGAGCGAATTCCAGTTCGACCGGCGTCGCGCGGCCGAAGATCGAGACCGCGACCTTCACGCGCGAGCGGCCCTCGTCGATTTCCTCGACCACGCCGGAGAACGACGCGAACGGACCGTCCGCCACGCGCACATTCTCGCCGATCTCGAACGACACCGACGCCTTCGGCCGCTCCACGCCTTCCTGCACCTGGTGCAGGATGCGCATGGCTTCTGCTTCCGAGATCGGCATCGGCTTGTTTTCCGCGCCGAGGAAGCCCGTCACCTTGGGCGTGTTCTTGATGAGATGGAAGGCCTCGTCGGTCAGCTTCATCTTCACCAGCACATAGCCGGGGAAGAACTTGCGCTCGGCGTCGATCTTGCGGCCGCGGCGCACTTCCGTGACTTTCTCGGTCGGCACCAGCACCTGCTCGAACAGCTCTTCGAGCCCGCGCTGCTTGGCCTGCTCGCGAATGGATTCGGCGACCTTCTTCTCGAAGTTCGAATAGGCGTGGACGATGTACCAGCGCTTGTCCGTGAGCTCTGCTGCGGCGGTTGCCATTAGTGAATGCCCAAAACCAGGGTGATCAGGTAGCGGATGATCTGATCCGCGGCGAAAAAGAAAATCGACGCCAACGCAACCATCACAAACACCATGATCGTGGTGATCATGGTCTCACGACGGGTCGGCCAGGTGACCTTGTTGGTCTCCGAGCGCACTTCCTGAAGGAATTTGAACGGGCTGAAAGCCATCGCAGTTCCGCGTCCCCAAGGGGACGAATTTCATGTGAAAGGGAAAACCGGACGACCGCGCCTCGCACAAGCATTGTCGGCCCAACCCTCTCTTTACAGAAGGAAGAGCCGGAACAGCGGGCTCGGTTGTTCGGGGATTTCATTGCCGCGCCGGATATCCGCCTCTCTAAGACGGGCCGGCTGCAGGTGGCGGCTATCTACTGCGGGAGGCTCCAAAGGTCAAGGTGGGATGCGGGGAAATCAAGGGCTTAGCTGCAAGGACCTGGCAGGAGTGGCAGGGCTCGAACCTGCGACCCCCGGTTTTGGAGACCGGTGCTCTACCAATTGAGCTACACTCCTGTGCGACCGAAGCTGCGCCGTCGATCTGCGCCGTTTCAAGCATAGGCCGTGGGCGCTTTGCAAGGCCGAAGCCGTTAACCGGAACAGGGTCAGGCGCTCCGCAGCAGCCAGCGGCAATACATGTCACCATAGGCGCCGACGAGCTTTTCCGCCGGCGATTGCGTCGACGATGCATCGACCGCGGCCTGTACCGCCGTGCCCACGATGCCCTGTCCCGCATACATGACGGCCGTCAATCCAGGATAGGACACGATCACCGCTCCCGTCCGCGCGTCTACCAGGGTGGCGTCCGCAACCATGCCCCGGCCGCCGCCGATCAGGATGCGCTGGACGGCCGACGCCAGCACGAAACTCTTGACCACGACTTCGAGCCGTACCGGCCGCGCACCGTGCAGCTGCGGCCCGACCTTTTGCTCCAGCGTGGCCTTTATCTTCGGCGCCAGCATGTTCTGCGTATAGGCCTTGCCCTCCGGCGTATTGGTCCTGGTTGCGATCTCGTCGTCGGGAATGGCCTTGGATGTGGCGTAAGCGCGGATGCCGTCTTCCCATTGGACGTGCGCCTCCGGTGCAAAGCTGACGGAAACGGCGGCGAGCTTCATCGCGGCGACGTCGTTCTGCGACAGCGAATTTTCGATGGTGTTGCAGCCCGCCAACGCGAGCACCACCACAAGCGCGGCAAATCGCGCCGTCTTCCACCCAGCTTTCAAGGCACGCCCCCGTCCCCAGCTCGCCACGGCGATACTCTGGCGAATATACTCTACCCTAAATTGACGAGGCAAGGACGCCAGCCAAGCAGAGGAGAATTGCGGGAAATAACTGTTCAAGCCGGCCCTTCTGCGCCAGACTTCACCCAAACCGCCAAGAGCAATCGGGAGAAAGACATGAACGCGCAAGCAGCCCCAAAGCACGCCACGAGCCCGCAGACCCCGCCGCTGCCGCAGGCGAAACCCGAGTCCATCGGCCTGTCGCCGTCGCGCTTGCAGAAGCTTTCGGACGCCTTCAAGCGCGAGGTCGATAAGGGAACTTTGCCGGGCGCCACCGTGATGGTCGCGCGCAAGGGGCAGATCGGCTGGTTCGATGCGATCGGGCGGCAAAGCCCGGCGGACAGTCGGCCAATGGCCCACGACACCATCTTCCGCATCTTCTCCATGACCAAACCGATCGTCTCGGTCGCAATCATGACGCTGGTCGAGGAAGGCCAGCTGCTGCTCGCCGATCCCGTGGCGAAATTCATCCCGGAATTCGCACACCAGAAGGTCGGCGTCGAGAACAACGGCAGGCTCGAGCTGGTCGACGTGACCCGCGCCATGACGGTGCAGGACCTGCTGCGACACACCTCGGGCATTACCTACGACCACACCGGCGACCGCATGGTGCAGCAGCTCTACAAGGAGTCGCGGCTGCGCAGCCGCAAGATCACCAATGCCGAGCACGCGGCGATGGTCGCCGAGTTGCCCCTGATCTGCCAGCCCGGCGCGGAGTGGAATTACAGCCGCTCCACCGACATCCTGGGCCGCATCATCGAGGTCGTCAGCGGCAAGACGCTCGGCGCCTTCCTCACCGAGCGCATCCTCGCGCCGCTGCGGATGGCCGAGACCGCCTTCTCCACCGGAAGCGAGAATGCCGGCCGCCTCGCGGAAGCCTTTCCGACCGACCCGTGGTCGGGCGAGCCTGTGCAACTGTTCAACATGCTCGAGCAGCCCGCAATGGAATCCGGCGGCGGCGGGCTGGTGTCGACCACCATGGACTACGCCCGCTTCGCGCAGATGCTGCTCAACGGCGGCACGCTCGACGGCACAAGGATCATCGGCCGCAAGACGCTGGAGCTGATGGCGTCCGATCATCTGTCTCCGCAGGTGAAGATCATGGGCGAACTCGTGCCGCCCGGCCATGGCTTCGGTCTCGGCTTCGCGGTGCGCCGCGAGGCCGGCATTGCGCCGTTCCTGGGATCGCAAGGCCAGTTCTTCTGGAGCGGCATGGCCGGCACCTTCTTCTGGATCGATCCGAAGGAGGATCTCTTCGCGGTGTTCATGATGCAGGGACCGGGACAGCGGCAGCACACGCGCACCCTGGTGCGCAATCTCGTGTACGCGGCGGTGGAGTGACGTTCTCGTGCCCCGGATGCTGCGCAGCGCGATAGCGGTGCGCTGCTGATCCGGGGCCCATTTGCAGCTCTCTTGGGTCCCGGACTCTGCGGAGCAGCGTTTCACGCTGCACCGCGTCGCGGGACACGAAATCAACCATCAACTGATCGTCGCGCCTCCATCGATCACCACGGTCTGCCCGGTCATGAAGTCGCCGGCCGCCGATCCCATCAGCACGGCGGCGCCCGCGATCTCGTCGGGAATGCCGATGCGCAAGCAGCGGCGAGCGCGCGGTCGACGCCTTCAGCGTCTCCGGATTGTCCCACAGCGCCTTGGCGAAATCGGTCTTGATCAGGCCGGGCGCGATGCAGTTCACGCGGATATTGTGCTTGCCGTATTCGCAGGCGAGGTTGCGCGCGAGCTGCATGTCGGCGGCCTTGGAGATCGCGTAGGCGCCGAGCACGGTCGAGCCCTTCAACCCGCCGATCGAGGAGACGATGATGATCGAGCCGTCCTTGCGCGCGATCATCTGCGGCACCACCATCGAGATCAGCCAGTTGTTGGCGACGATGTTATTGTCCAGGATTTTCCGGAACTGATCGTCATTGATGCCGCCGAGCGGACCGTAATACGGGTTCGACGCGGCATTGCAGACCAGCACGTCGATCTTGCCGAAGGCACGGTTGCTCTCGTCGACGAGATGCTGGAGGTTCTCCTTGCTGGAGATGTTGGCGGCAATCGCGACCGCCGTCCCCTTCCCGCATCTGTCGTTGATCTCCTTCGCGACCGCGTCGCAGACGTCGGCCTTGCGCGAGGAGATCACCACCTTGGCGCCATGCTCGGCCATGCGCTCGGCGATGGCGCGGCCGATGCCGCGCGTCGAGCCGGTGATGACGGCGACTTTTCCCTTCATGTCGAACAGGCTCATGTGCTCCTCCCGGATTGTTTCTTCTCTACTATCGTCATTCCGGGGCGACGCGCCAGCGTCGAACCCGGAATCTCATGCAACAACTTCTGGATCCCGGGTTCGCGCTAATGCGCGCCCCGGGATGACGATCAAGCAAGCTTGCTCGTCACCTCAGGTCCCGCCGGCTGATGCATCGCCGCGTGCTTCGCGTCCGCGATCCAGGGCTGCTGGTTGACGAAGGGCAGCCGCCAGTTCGCTTGTCCGTCGCTGGCGTAATGATCGAGCCGCGTCACCGAGCAATTATCGATGTCGAAGGTGAGACCCTGGTGCGCCAACCCGCCGAGCGCGAATCCGACCGCGGCCTTGATCGAGCCGCCATGCCCGACCGCGATGATGTCCCTGCCCGCTTGCGCGCGGCGTGATGCGGTCGATCGCCGATGATACGCGACGATAGAGGTCCATGAAACTCTCGCCGCCGGGCGCGGGCTCGTTGATATCGGCGAACCAGCTGGCGCCGAGCGGACGCGCCGCGATGAAGGCCGCGCGGTTCATGCCCTGCCATCGCCCGAGATTCTGTTCGGCGAAGGCCGCCTCCCACGGCATCTCGGCGGGCCGCGGAAAGCCGGCATCCCAGATCGCTTCGGCGGTCTGATGCGTGCGCTTCAGATTGCTCGCGACCCACACCGCGCCACGCGGCAGGATCTTCGCGACCGCCTCGAACACTTCGGTATCGCTGGTGTCGCAGGCGATGTCGGTCTGGCCGTAGATGTTGCCGCCGTCGTTGCGCACCGGCGCATGGCGCACCCACCACCACCGCGTGACGACCGCTTTTGGTTTGTCCGGATTGGACATCAGAAAAACCCTTCCATAGTCTTCATCACCGTCGTACGTGAGTGCGCTGCAACGTCTCAAGTGACTCCTGCTGACACTTGATGGTTTGAAACGTTGTTTGAAATTCCGCCGAACGAAAGGAACACTCTCATGGGCCGCCTCGAAGGCAAATCCGTCATCATTACCGGCGCCGGCAGCGGCATCGGGCGCGCGGCCTCGCTGCTGTTCACCAAAGAAGGCGCGAAACTGATCGCGGTCGACCGCACCGATGGTGTGAAAGAGACCGTCGACCTGGTGCGCAAGGCCGGCGGCACGGCGGACGCCGTGCAGGCCGACGCCGGCTCCGAGAAGGACGTGATCGCCTACATCGACAAGGCGCTGTCGGCTTACGGCAAGCTCGACGCGATCTGGGCCAATGCCGGCGTCTCCGGCGGACTGGTGCCGCTCGCCGAGCAAACTCCCGAGCACTGGCAGGAGGTGCTGCGGATCAATTTGATCGGGCCGTTCCTTGCGATCAAGCATTCGATCCCGCACATGACCAAACAGAAATCCGGCGCGATCGTCTGCACCGCCTCGGTCGCAGGCCTGAAGTCCGGCGCCAGCGGCCACCCTTACGGCGCCAGCAAGGCCGGCGTCATCAGCCTGGTGCAGATCACCGCCTACTCGCTCACCGGCACCGGCGTGCGCATCAACGCGGTATGTCCCGGCCTGATCGAGACCGGCATGACCAAGCCGGTGTTCGACCGCGCCAAAGAGCGCGGCACGCAGGACAAGATCGGCCAGCTCAATCCGCTGAAGCGCCCCGGCCAGCCGCACGAGATCGCGGCGATGGGCCTGTTCCTTGCGAGCGACGAGGCGTCTTACGTCAACGGTCAGGCGTTTCCGGTCGATGGCGGGCTGACCGCGTCGATGCCGTATGCGGGACGGCCGGTGTAGTCTCGGTGTCGTCCCCGCGAAAGCGGGGACCCATAACCACAGGCCGGAGTCGCTGCGACGAGCGGGGGCTGCCAATCTTCGCACAACGAAGGCCTGTGGTTATGGGTCCCGGGTCGGCGCTCGGCTTTCGCCTCGCTGGCCCGGGACGACATCGGAGAACACGACTCCGCATTCCCGCGACACAGAATGCCCGAGCTTTGCGTCTTGAGCGCCCCCCAAAAGGCAGAGGGCGCAGGGAATGCCGGGTGCACGCCGCACCCACTGCCTTACGCGCAGGAAAAGAGAACGCGCGCAGGCCAACACAGGTACGCCGAAATCATCCGGCACTCCCTGCGCAATGGTTTTACGGCTGCTCCGTGCTCTTCCTGGTGTGCCGGGCTTGTTAGCCACCATCGCCCTGCGGCGAAATTGCATCTCGCAAACTTGACTCCAGCATCGGGGAGCCAGAACCACACGGCTTGACCGTACGCGTCGATGTGCATCGCCTGCGCACCTACCGCGTCCATCGCAACCCGCCTCACGTCTGGTGACGAATGGCCATCACGTCCCCCGTGTCGAGGCGGGCTGGCTTCTTTAAATCATAAATACTGTATTTCGGAAAGAAGAATATTTTTGCGCGGCGCGCTTGACTCGTCGGGCAAAACAGGCGGCGGGTTTTTCGTTTGCCCGTCGTGTCGCAGCGGCAACACTTCGATCGCAGGCGCAACCACGTCCGGATGGAGGCGGTGTCCGTTTCACTCTCGAAGCGGACATCATCAGCCAGACCGGAGATGTCCGTTTCGTGCCAGAAGCGGAAATAGATGATGTGCTATTCAATCAGCTCGTCGGCGCGAGCGAGAAGCGACGCCGGGATGGTTATGCCGATTGCCTTTGCCGTCCTGAGATTGATGACGAGATTGAATTTGGTGGGTTGCTGCACAGGAAGATCGCCCGGCCTCTCTCCACGAAGAATTCGATCAACGTACTCGGCGACTCGCCGGAAGGTATCTGCCAAGTCGTAAGTGTAGGAGACGAGTCCCGCCAGTCTTGACGGGACCAGCGTCGGAGAAAAGCGTGGGCAATTGATGCCGCAGCCCCAACGTCGCGACGAGGTCGTCACTGATGTCGGCATGCGGAAGGACAACGATGCCGCCGTTCTCTTTCGTCGCGAAAGACGAAATGACGCGTGCGATTTCGTTCGCATTGTGGACCGCACCGGGCATCGCTTCGATGCCCAAGCTCGGCGCTGAGTCCTGGATCGAATGCCAAAGACCTTGATGCACAGGAGTCTCAGGTTGAAAGATTGTCAAAACGCTGGTGATCCGTGGCGTCGTCTCCTTCAGTACCTCAAGCCACTTGCCACCCATTGTTCCATCGTAGCCGGCGAAACCGGTGATATTGCCGCCCGGATGAGCGAGGCTGGCAACAAATCCCGAGCCGACGGGATCGCCGACCCTGACGAACACAATCGGCACCTCCTTCGCCGCTGGCTTTAGTACCGCGAGCGCCGCATTGCTGAACACAAGGATGATATCGGGTGAGGACGCGAGCAAGTCCGCTACGGTCGTGCGATTTTGTTCCGGTTCTTTCGTCCACCAGCGCACGTCGGTGCGAATGTTGCGATCTTTCGTCCAGCCCAGCATTTCAAGCCGCTGCAAAAATGCGGCAACATAAGCGTTACTTTGTTCCGTAGGCGCAATTCCCATCAGGACCGCGATCCTGCGCGCTTCATTCTTTTGCGCGCTCGACGGCAGTGGCCACATGGTAGCCGCTGCGCCGACGAGTGTGATGAAGTCGCGTCGCTTCACGGGTCGCCCTTGATGCCCTTGGAATGTCGATTTGTAGCTTTAACTAGGCCGCATGCGCAAGATAACCTGCAACGAAAAACTTCCGGTTCGGGTCAGAAGCCGTCCTGATACCCCTGAAACGAGACTTCCGCTATTACTCTCAAGAACGGACTCAACTCGGACATCGAGGCATGTCGCGGATGTGACACTCCCTCCCAGAGCCGCGTCGGCAACAATTTGATTGCAGGCGCACCCTTATCCGGACGAAGTCGGGTCCATCATGAAACGAGTTGCAGCGGCTTTTGCCGTTGGCGGTAGCTGCCGATGGCGCGGTTGGACAGAGCCAGCGGGCGGTTCTCGCCCCGCTGAATTTGCGAGATGATGCTCCGAAGAAGAAATTCGGCTGTCTCCTGGGGATCGGCGATACACCCCGTCCCGTCCAGGAAATCCCAGGCGATTTGAAGCGAGCTTTCGACGACGACTGGCAGCGGTTCGGTCATACGACAGAAACACCGCCGCGGCCTTACCGTTCCTTGTTGCCTGGGCCCACCGCCTCGCCTGTGACTGCCGCCGATCAGGCATGCCGGAACATAGCCTCTGGGCTCGCATTGTCCGGGCATGCAATGGATCGAAGCCATCATCAACATCTCGGCGCTAGTTGGATTTGTCGGTATCGCAAGTCTTCCGAGGAACCAAGCAGCCAGCGACGGGTTGACCAGTGCCGACAGCTGACGCCCCTCTTCTGTCGGCTTCTCGGAAAACCCCGCGGTCGCACCCGCGGGGTTTTTCTTTAGCTGAAGCTGACGCGTTTAGACGCCGGCGCACGATTTATCGGCGCCGATGCCATGTTCAGTTTTCGGAAGCTCGCAGCGGCATGGTGAAAACGAAACGCGTTTCCGCCGGCGTGGACGTCACCGCAATCCTGCCGCCATGCGCCTGGGCGATCTGCGAGGCAATGTGCAGGCCGAGGCCGAGACCCTGCCGGCTGGCGCGGACATCGCCACGGAAGAACGGCTCGAACAGCTTGTCCATCGCTGCCTCGGGGATGGGGTCGCTCGAGTTTGCAACGGAGAACTCGAAGGCGCCGCCTTCCGTGCTGGCAACGACGCGCACGGGTGTGTCAGGCGTGCCATGCGTCAGGGCGTTGCCGATCAGGTTCGACGCCAGCTGGCCGATGCGCGTGCGATCGCAGTTGACGGGCTCCGTAATTAAGATGCTGGTTTCGATGGTGCGTTCCGGCGACGCGGTCCGCAGCTCGTCGACGACCTGCTCCAGCACGGGCGCCAGCGGACGGTTTGCGTCGCGGTCGAGCGTGATGCCGCCGCCGAGCCGGCCGCGCGCGAAATCAAGCACATTGCCGATGAGGTCCGACATGCGGGTGACGGTAGTGTTGATCATGTCGAGAACGCGAAGCTCCTTTTGGTCCTGCAGGACGCCCGACCGCTGCAGGATCCTGGCGCCCGCGCTGATGGCCGCCAGCGGGTTGCGCAGGTCGTGACCCAGCACGGCGATGAATTGCTCGCGCAGCTCCGCCGTCTCGCGTTCGCTCTTCAGGGATTCGGTCGCATGGGTGCGGGCGTCGACGAGCTCACGCTCGTAGCGCCGCCGGTCCGTCGCCTTGATCACGACCAGGCGCGTGGCCAACAACGTCCCTTCTGCGGTGCGCTGCTCGGCGGCGTTGGCGATCACAGCCAACCGCTCCCCGCTTTCGGTCAGGAAATCGATCGCGAATTCGTTGAAGAAGCCCTGCATTCGCAACAGCGGCGCGATGTGTGTTTCATAATAGATGCGGCCGGCCATGTTGAGAAACTGGTGAACGCGCTTGCCGACGAAGTGATTGTGCGAATAGCCGGTCCAGCTGCACAGCGTCCGGTTCACCATGGCGATGCGGCCGTCGGGAGCAAGCACGAGGTAGCCGCAGGGCGCGTTCTCGAACAAATCCTCGAAATCGGGCGAAGCGGACTCGAAAAATGGGCCGGCCGCGGGGTCAGACAAAGGCTTGCATCGCCGAGACGACTTCCTTCGGTGCGCTGAGATTGGGGCAGTGGCCGGTGGCGTCCAGCACGACCATCTTGCTGCCGGGAATCTGGCGATGCACGAATTCGCCGACCTCGGTGGACGCAATGATGTCCTCCTTGCACTGGAGGACCAGGGTCGGCACGGTCACCTTCGGAAGGTCGGCGCGATTGTCGGACGTGAAGGTGACGCGGGCAAACGCCTTGGCGATCTCCGGATCGGTGCGGCAAAAGCTGTTGGTGAGTTCCTCGCCGAGCTCCGGCCGGTCGGGGTTGCCCATGATGGAGGGCGCCATCGCGGCTGACCAGCCCATGTGGTTGTCCTCCAGGAACTCGAGCAGTTCGCCGATCTGCTTCTCGCTGAATCCACCGACGTAGTCGCCGTCGTCGATGTAGCGCGCCGAAGGACCGACCAGAACCAGTTGGGAGAACATGCCGGGCGCCTCGAGCGAGGCCAGAACGCCGATCATCGCGCTGACGGAATGGCCGACGAACACGGCGTCCTTCAGCTTCAATTCGCGCCCGATCTCGACGACGTCCTCGGCATAGCCGGACAGCGTCGAATATTTTCGGTGATCATAAGCCGAAAGGTCGGAACCTCCGGCGCCAACGTGATCGAACAGCACGACCTTGAAGTCGCCTTCGAACTCCGGCGCCACGAAGCGCCACATGTTCTGGTCGCAACCGAAGCCATGCGCGAAAACCATCGCGCGCTCGCCGTGTCCGCTCACATGGACGTTGTTTCTTGCCAATACGCTCACTGCTGATCCTTTGAATGATGTAACCGGATGAATTGACGTGTGTCCAAGGAACTACTTCCGTCGCGGACGCTTAGGCCTTTTGGAAGGTGGATCGCGTGGCTCAACGGGGAAGAATAAGACCTGTCGTCCTGGTCGTCGAGGACGAGTTGCTGATTCGAATGAACGCCGTCGAAATGTTGAGAGATGCCGGTTTCGAGGTTATCGAAGCAGTTAACGCCGACGAAGCCATTATGATCCTCGAAAGCGGCTCGACCATCGAAATCGACGTTGTGTTCACCGATATACAGATGCCGGGTTCCATGGACGGCTTGAAGCTGGCTGCGGCCATCAGGAAACGTTGGCCCCCGATCAAGATCGTGGCGACCTCGGGGATTCTCAAGGTCGGCGAGGACGATTTGCCGGCAGGCAGCCGCTTCCTGCCCAAGCCCTACAGCCCATCCCAAATCGTCGTCACGCTGCAGGAGCTGACCCGTCAGGTCTGATGCGCGGCGCGCTTCCCCGGCGCAGTTGATTGGAACTCTCCCTTTGGTAGGCTCATGTCCAACAACGCCCAGGGAGGAATAACCATGAACCTGTCGATGAAGGACCGCGTCGCCGTCGTAACGGGCGGCAGCAAGGGCATCGGGATCGCGGTGGCGCGGCGGTTTGCCGAGTCCGGCGCCAGGGTCGCGATCCTCGCCCGTGGCGCCGCCGATCTGAAGACGGCGCGCGAGGCACTCGCCAGGGACGGACTCGTGGTGCGCGACTATGCCTGCGACGTCTCCAAGGCTGCCGACATCGCCAGGACGCACAATCAAATCGTCGCCGACTTCGGCAAGATCGACGTGCTGGTCAACAACGCCGGAACGTCGCGCGCGCTTGCCTTCGAAAACATCAGCGACGAGGTCTGGCAGGAGGATCTCGACCTGAAACTGTTTGCGGCGATCCGCTTCAGCCGGCTGGTCTGGGGCGGAATGAAGCAGCGCAAATGGGGGCGGATCATCAACGTGCTCAACACCTATGCCAAGGCGCCGACCGGCAATTCCGCGCCGACCTCGGTGTCGCGTGCCGCGGGCATGGCGCTGATGAAGGTGATGGCCAACGAAGGCGGCGAGCACAACATTCTCGTCAATGCGATGCTGGTCGGCCTGATCATGAGCGATCAATGGGTGAAGCGGCACGCGGCGCAGGCGCCGAACATGGATTTCGACGAGTTCGCAAAAGGCCTCGCCAAGGGCGTGCCGCTCGGCCGCATCGGCACGGCGGAAGAGTTCGCCAACATGGCCTGCCTGCTCGCTTCGGAGCAGGGCTCCTACATCACCGGCACCGCCATCAATGTCGACGGCGGGAGGTCGCCGGTGGTGTGAGGCCCGCGAGCCTCTACTTCAACCGCCAAGCAAATCCTTGCGGATTCAGGCTGCCCGATCCCCGAATTTTAGTCCGACGGCACATTTGTCCCGCGGACGAGAACGCGATCGCCCTTCCGGCTGATTTGGACTTCGCTCGACCCGTTGGGGGTCGAGAGAACCACGCTCTGGCCCGGTGCGAGAACGGACACCAGACGGATCGGCGTTCCCGCTTGGCCCTGCGCGAGAGTGGTCACGACATGAAACCCGTCGCGTTCGACGGTGTAGTAGGCGACACCCGACACGTCGCCGAGGTTGACGCTCTTCGCCTCGATCGGACGCAGACCATCGGCGTGAGCGGCCCCAAGAGAGGCAACGACGAATGCGGTGACGAAAAGCATGTTGCGGATTGTCATGACGATCTCCTTTGGTTGGGACGGCAACTCAAGCGGCTGCCAAGCATGTGATGTTCTTCACGACGGCGCCTTGGCATCGCTGATCGTAAACGCTCCCGAGCCAACTGGATCGGCCGAAGGGAAAATGCTGTCATAGATCGCGCGTGCCTCTCGAATCAGGCGGATTCGCTCACGCTCGGACCTCGACACAAATCTGACGACCTCGCCCATGTTCGGCTCCGGGTTATAATAGTATTACGATCATCATTCAAACATGAGGTGGGGCGTCCGCGCCGGCTTGCGAGTCCTGCGGAAGATCACGACGCGATAAAAAGCACGTGATTGATTGGGGCGCCGATGACGGGCGCGACAACCTGCAGAGAGGTCACCGGTGACATGCGCGGGAACCAGGCCCGGACTGCGGCAAGTCGCCCCGCCCTACGTCATCTCTTCCAGCTCGAGCCCGCGCGTCTCCCTGACCTTCGCGAGCACGAACACGAGAGACAACATCACCATCACCGTATAGGTGCCGTAGGCAAGACCGAGGCTGATGCCCGCGAGCGCTGGGAAGGTCTGGGAGACGATGTAGTTGGCGATCCATTGCGCCGCGGCAGCGACCGCCAGCGCATAGGCGCTAATCCAGGTTGTTGAAGATTTAGCCGAGCAACACCCACACCACCGGCCCCCCCGCTCACGCCGAAGAACACGACATAGAGATTGGCTGATATGACCGCGACCAGGCCGGCTGTGGGCCCGAGCTGGGGTTGGGCGCTGCCGGCAACCGTCACGGTCGGCGCTGTGCCGAACACCCAAGCCATGACGCCAAGCGTCAAGGCCATGCCGAGCGAGCCTGCGATCAGAAGCGGCTTGCGGCCGAGCCGATCGATCAGCGCGATCGCCACCAGTGTCACGACAATGTTGGTCACGGACGTGATGACGGTGATGGCCGAGTGCGTCGTCCTGCGTGAAGCCGCCCGCATGCCAGAGCGTCGCGGAATAGTAGAAGATGACATTGATGCCGACGAACTGCTGGAACACCGACAGCAGGATGCCGGTCCACACGACGGGGAGCAGGCCGAAGACTGGGACCGGCCAGATCGCGCAGGCTGCGAGTTCGCTCGTCGCCGAGGCTCTTCTCGATCTCGACGATCCGCTCCTCGACCGGCGGAGAATTGCCGACGAACCGGCCAAGGATGGCGGCGGCTTCGACATAGCGCTTTCGGAGCACCAGATAGCGCGGCGATTCCGGATCATGCCGGCGAGGCCGGCATAGATCGCGGACGGAATAGCTGCGGCGATGAACATCCAGCGCCACGCCTGCAGTCCGAACCATAACGGCGCTACGGCGCCGCCGGCCGACCTTGCCAGCGCAAAGTCAGAGAGCAGCGCGATGAAGATACCCGTGACGATGGCAAGCTGCTGCAGCGAGCCAAGACGTCCCCGATAGGCGACCGGCGACACCTCGGCGATATAGGCCGGCGCGATCACACTGGCTGCGCCAATCGCAGTGCCGCCGAGGAAGCGGAAGACACTCAAAGCCATGATGTCCCAGGCGAGGCCGGTGCCGATCGAGCTCGCAAAGAAAATCGCCGCGGCGATCTTCATGACGGCAATGCGGCCGTGGCGATCGGCCAGCGGACCGGCGAACCAGGCGCCGATCGCGGAGCCCAGCAGCGCGCCCGCGACTGCAAAGCCGAGCAACCAGGAGGCCGCGCCGGACCAGTCCCTGATGGCATCGACCGCGCCGTTGATGACGGCGGTATCGAAGCCGAACAGGAAGCCTCCCATCGCGGCCGAGGCCGCCACGAGCGCGATCTTGCCGAGGGGAATGCCATCCAGGTGGGGTGCAGTGGAATTGGACACTAAGCGACATCCGTCATCGCAAAACGTTCAGTGCTGGCCGCCGACGCCTCGAACAGATGCGAAAGCGCGGCACGCCTTGGATCGCTTCTGTACCTCTGGAAATCCTGATCCGAACCGAAGCTGACGATGTGAACTTCGATCGTGCCGTCGCCGTTGCGCAATCTCCGCTCCAGCAATCCGCCAAACTCGCTCAACAGAGGGAGCACGGCGTCCTCGTAGGCCTGAAAGCGCACGACACCGTCCGCCGGCACGCGTGCAATCAGGACGAACGTTAGGCGTGCAGACCCTGCCTGCCCCATGAGACATGCCCCTTCCATGACATCGAGGCCGGGGAGCTTACAGACGGGCCGGCATCAGCTCAACATCGTCACTCGACCACCTCGTCGGCGGTCGCGAGCAGCGAGGCCGGAATCTCGAGGCCGAGCGTCCTCGCGGTCCTGGTGTTGATCACCATCTCGAACTTCGACGGCAACTGCACCGGAAGGTCGGCGGGCTTCTCGCCCTTGAGAATTCGGCTCGCATAGATTGCCGATTGCCGGAACAGCTCGACGATGTCGACGCCATAGGACATCAGACCGCCGTCGACGACGGCGGCGCGCAGCGAAAAGATAGTCGGCAGGCGGTAGCGCGCGGTGAGTTCGACGAGCAACTTGCGCTGGGTGTTGACGGTGGGATCGGACGGCACGATCACGCCATAGTCCGCCGCATGTGCAAGCCGCGACATGGCGGCCTCGATCTCGGCGCGATCGCGCGCCGGCGCCTGTTCGATCTTGACGGCGAAACCGGCTGCGGCGTTCCCAGCGACGTCAGCACGTGCTTGTGCGTGGCGTTGTCGGGATTGATCAGGACGGCCACCCGGCTGACCCGCGGCGCGATCTGCTTGAGCATGCTGAGCAGCTTGGCGCCCAAGGTCGGCTCCATCACCGCAAAGCCGGTGACGTTGCTGCCGGGACGGGAGATGCTTTGCACGAGGCCATCGGCCACGGGATCGCCGGAGCCGATGAAGATGACGGGAACCGTCTTGGTGAGCTGCAACGCCGAATGCGCCGCGGCGTCACCATTGGCCAGCAGCACGTCCGGCGACAGCTTGAGGGCCCGTTCGGTCGCCGCCTGAACCCAGGCGGCATCGCCGGTGCCCCATTGAAAATCGATCTGGAGATTGCCGCCGACGGTCCAGCCGGCCTTTTCGAGTTGGCCGCGGAACGCATCGGCGCGGAGCCGTCCCTGCGGATCGTTTTCCGGGTACAGCATGACAACGCCAATTCGCCGCTGAGCCTGCTGGGCGCGCGCCGCGAAGGGATAAGCGGCGACGCCACTTGCGAGCATCAGGATCAGTTCGCGTCGTCTCATGAACACCGAGCTCCCGGACTTCCGCCTCGCCGCTCATGAACACCCGATGACGACGCCTATTCCTGATTACCTCCTTCCTCGTACGCCCGGAAAGCCGACAAGTGAGCGCACCCAACGACGCAAGTCTCCCTGCAATCAATCCGTGTGCGGCTCGGCCTTGTGCCGCTCGCAATGCGGGGCGCGGCTCAACTCCTCGGCGCGCGCGGCCTGCGACCAGCAGGTCCCAGTCATCAGCCTGGAAGCGCGCCACCACCCGATAACCGTCGCCGGTGAAATCCGGCTCGAACACCGCGGCCTCGCCTTCGCGCATGTCGGCGAGCGAAGCGCCGAAGGCCTCGATCAGGTTCGGCTTGTGAGTGACGATCACGAGATTGTCGGAGCCGGAGTGATAGCCGACCAGCTTGCGCAGGATGTCCGCGCGCCGATCGTTTTCCTCGCGGGATATCGCGGTGCCGGCCTCGGTGAGATAAGGATTGATCTTCACCTCGCCGACGCCGAGCAGCGTCGCGGTGTCGACCGCGCGCTGCAACGGGCTGGTCATGACGAGCCGACGCGGATGCCGAGCTTGCGCAGCCCCTCACCGATCGCAATCGCCTGGGCGCGGCCGGCGTCGCTGAGCTGCCGTTCGCCCGCGGCGCTTCCTGTTCGGATTGCTCATCCCGTCTTTGGCGACATCGGTGTTGGTCGCGCCATGGCGCAGCACGATCACGTAGCCGCCAAGCCTGAGCGCGTCGAGCAGATCGGCCGGCGGCGGCGGCTGGCTGGCAACGATCGCCGCGGGAATGGCCATGAGCAGGACACACAACAGCAACAATCGAAATCTGGACATCGGCTTCTCCTTCGACCCGCGCCGTCTTGCTTCGAACGAAGGACACCGTTCGCGGAAGCCGCCGCTTCCGTCTTAAAAAAGCCCGCCAATGTGTGCGAGCAGCCGGGGAGATAGCGGCAGCTGCGGCAAAACGCTTCGCGGCGGCCTTTGTTTTTGCGTTAGAAACCCTCATCTTTTGATCGAGTGGCTCGGAGCGGCGTGTGCAATTTCTCTTTGCCGATCATACGCTTGATACCGACACGCGGGAGCTGCGCCGCGGCGGCGCCGAGAAGATCACCGTCCAGCCCCTGGTGTTCGACCTCCTCATCTATCTCATCGAGAATCGCGACCGCGTCGTCACCAGGGAGGATCTGCTCGGCCGGGCTCTGGGGCGGGCGTACGGTCGCGGATTCCACCCTCGCCACGCATATCAACGCGGCGCGGCGCGCGATCGGCGACTGCGGCGAGGAGCAGAAGCTGATCCGCACGGTGGCGCGCAAGGGGCTGCGCTTCGTCGGCGAGGTGCAGACTGCGTCCGCCGGAGACGCGCCCGCGCCGGTCCGCCGCCCTTCGGCGCGGGCCGCCGCATTGCCTGATACCAGCCGCCCCGCGATCGCGGTGCTCGCCTTCAACAATATGAGCGGCGAACCGGGCCAGGACTATTTCTCCGACGGGATCAGCGAGGACCTCATCACCGCGCTGTCGAAGCTGCGCTGGTTCTTCGTCGTCGCGCGCAACTCCTCGTTCTCCTACAAGGGCCGCGCGGTGCCGATGAAGCAGCTCGCCGACGAGCTCGGCGTCGACTATGTGGTCGAAGGCAGCGTGCGCAAGGATGGCAAGCGCGTGCGCATCACCGTGCAGCTGATCGACGTCGCGACCGGCAGTCACGTCTGGGCCGAGCGCTACGACCGCGAGCTCGCGGACGTGTTCGCGGTGCAGGACGAGATCACCGAAGCCATCGTCGCCGCAATCGAGCCGCAGCTTTACGCGGCGGAGAATTTCCGCGCCCGCCGCAAGGCGCCCGAAAACCTCGACGCCTGGGAACTCGTCATGCGCGCGCTGTCGCACTTCTGGCGCATGACGCGGGAAGACAACACTGCCGCTCAAAAACTGCTGGAGCAGGCGATCGCGATCGATCCGAACTACGCGCAGGCGCTCGCGGTGCTGGCGGTGAGCCGCACTTTCGGCGCGCGGATGGGCTGGGAGGATACGCAGGCTTCGGCCGAGTTCGCCGAGCGCGCGGGGCTGTCAGCGATCCGCGCCGACGGCGAGGATCCCTGGGCGCATGTCGCGCTCGGCGCGGCGTATTCCTATCTCGGCCGGATCGAGGATGCACTGGCCTGCTATGAGACCGCGATCGATCTCAATCCGAGCTTCTCGCTGGCGCACGGCTATTACGCCCTGGTGCTGTCCTGGAACGGGCGCTTCCGCGAGGGCGCGGAAGCCGCGCGCCGCGCGCTGACCTTGAGTCCGCGCGATCCCATCTCCGCGATCTTCTATGGCGTGGCCGCCTATGCCGCCTATGTCGAGCGCGACTATGCCGAGGCGATCCGGCTGTCGCGCGAGAGCGTCAGGCTGCGCAGCGATTTCGTCGGCGGCTACCGCGTCCTCGTGGCCGCCGCCGGCATGGCCGACGACAAGGAGCTGGCGCGGACGATGCTGCCGGAACTGCGCCGCGTGCATCCGGACGTCTCGCTTGCATGGGTCGCGCAGCAGCTTCCCCTTCCCCTGGTGGAAGAGCGCGAGCATTTCCTGGAAGGGTTGCGGCGCGCGGGACTGGAATAGATGCGGGAAAAATTCTGGCCACTCATCGACCGGCGGCGCGCTGCTCGCCTTGGGCGCGAGCTTTCGCTTCCGACGGCCATCGGGCCGACGGCGGGCGCGAGTCAACCTGATGGCCTGGTGGAGGGCTTTGCCGAGCGGCGACGGTGTGCGCCAATTTTTCGTCCGGGGTGGCGAGGGCGAGCTCATGCTTGTTTCTTCACGGCCTGCCGGACAACTGGACAATTTACAGGAGCCAGCTCGCGGAGTTCAGCCGCGATCATCCGGTGGTGGCTCCAAATCTGCGCGGGTTTCCGCCATCGGTTCAACCGGACGCGGTCGAGGCCTATGCCATGCCAAGATCGTTGGACGATTTGCATGCCCTGCTTCGGCATTTCGGGCGCGAGCGCTGCATTCTGGTGGGCCATGACTGGGGCGGCTACATTGCCTGGGTGTTCGCCTCGGCCTATCCGCGCCATGTCGAACGCCTGATCATTCTCAACGCGCCGCACCTGGCGATGTTTCTCCGCGAAGTCCGCAATAACGCGGCGCAGATTCAGGCGTTGCAGTATGAGCGCGATTACAACACCGCCGCCGCGCCCTATCCGTCCTGGTACAATTACTACCGCGCGGATCCCATCAAGGTGCCCGCTTCCATCGCTGACGTCGCACGCATGGAGATGCCTGACCTCGCCGGGGCATTCTTTACCGACGTCTCTGAGCGTCCCGCCACGACGTCGCTCCGGGTGGATATTCCGACACTGGTACTTTGGGGCATGCAGGATCGCGACCTGTTGCCGGGTATGCTCGATGGCCTCCCCGACTATGCGCCGAAGGCAACGGTTGTCCGGATCGAGGATGCGGGGCATCGGCCGATGCAGTCGCATCCGATACTGGTGAATCGTGCAATCCGGGACTTTCTGGAGCGACGCGCCGCTAGCTCGATCACGAGCGCGTCAGGATGGACAGCGCCGCCGCAACAATGCCATCGCGCGGGCGTTCCGATCTCAGCCTCATCCCGAAGCGCGCGGCAACAACAATGAATCAATCCGCCGAATGGAACCAAGTGCAGCAAGGTTCCGGAAGTCACGCTGGTTTTCTGGATCATCAAGATCGCCGCGACCACGCTCGGCGAGACCGGCGGCGATACCGTCACCATGACGCTGAACTGGGGCTATCTCGCCGGCTCCGCGCTGTTCCTTGCCGCGCTTGTCATTCTGGTGATCTGCCAGATCGCGGCGAAGCGATTTCACCCGTTGCTGTACTGGGCGACGATCGTCGCATCCACGACGTTCGGCACCACCATGGCCGATTTCGCCGATCGCTCGCTCGGCATCGGCTACACCGGCGGATCGACGCTGCTGCTGGCGCTGCTCGCGATCACCCTGGCCTTGTGGTACCGCGCTGAGGGAACGATCGCGGTCAACACGGTGAGCACGCCGCGGGTCGAGGCGTTCTACTGGGCCGCGATCACCTTCTCGCAGACGCTCGGCACCGCGCTCGGCGACTGGATCGCCGACACCGGCGGTCTTGGCTATGAAGGCGGCGCACTGGTGTTCGGCGCCGCGCTGGCTGTGGTCGCGGCGCTGTATTTCCGGACCGGCGTGTCGCGCGTGACGCTGTTCTGGGCCGCCTTCATCCTGACGCGGCCGCTCGGCGCCACCGTCGGCGACTTCCTCGACAAGCCCGTCAGCGACGGCGGGCTGGCGCTGAGCCGCCCGCTCGCCTCCGCGGTCATTGCGGTCTTCATCATCGTCTGTCTGTTCGTCCTGCCGCAGCGCGCCGGCACGCATCCCGGCGAAAGCACGGCCGGAGCTTGCCGGCCGCTAAGCTGCCATCGGCACTTATGGCCGCGTCAAATCTCTGGTAGGCTGCCGCCAGAAGCGGAACAGCCGCCACGCGCAAGGGAGACCTCACATGAGCCGTGTCAGAGATTTTGTGCCGCAAGGCGTGATCCCGGCGGTGCTGCTGCCGTTCCACGACGATCTCTCGATCGACGAGCGGAGTTTTCGCAGCCATCTGCGCGACGTCGCGTCCGTGCAGGGACTGTCTGCGATCACGGTCAACGCACATTCCACCGAGGTCGCCTCCTGCACGGCTGACGAGCAGCGCCGGGTCATGGAGATCGCGGGCGAGGAAGTCGGCGGCTCGCTGCCGATCATTCATGGCGTGTGGGCCGACGGCAGCCTGGAAGCGGCGCGGATCGCGCGGCGAGCGGAGGCCGGCGGCGCCTCGGCGCTGCTGGTGTTTCCGCCCGCGCCGTTCACGATGGGGCAAACGCCGGAGATGGCGCTCGCGCATTTCAAGACGATTGCGGATGCGACCGACCTGCCGATGATCATGTTCCAGTATCCGCTCGCGACTGGCCAGGGCTATCCGGCAGCGACGCTTGAGCGACTGTTCGAGGAGGTGCCGACCATCCGCGCCATCAAGGACTGGACGCCGCATGTCCAGCAGCACGAACGGCAGATCCGCGACATTGCAGGGGCGCAAGCGGCCGATCAACGTGCTGTCGACCAACAGCGCGTGGCTGATGAGCTCGCTGGTGCTCGGCTGCAACGGCCTGCTTGTCCGGCTCCGGCAGCGTGATCGCCGACCTGCAGGCGCGGCTGTTCCGCGCCGTCAAGGCCAACGATCTCGCCGAGGCGCGCCGGCTCAACGACCGCATCTATCCCACGGCGCGGGTGTTCTACGCCGATCCCTTCATCGACATGCACAACCGCATGAAGGAAGCGCTCGTGCTGCTGGGCAAACTGCCTCGCGCGGTCGTGCGCCCGCCGCTGGTCAAGATCGGCGAGGCCGAGATCGCGCGCATCAGGGATGCGCTGATCGAGGCCGGATTGCTCGGCGGCGCCGCGACCAAGCGCGACGCGGCGTAGTCAGAGCAGTTCGTCATGACCACGCTCGTCCCAGAGCGCGAGGTCCACGATCTTATCTTCGGATGCAACTGGTGAGAGTAGAAGTCGCACGGATAGCCCTCGCCCGCGCCTTCGAAGCGACCTCGGCCCCGGCAGGGAGAGGCGAACCGAGTGCGCACAGCCGTCATGCGTTACTTCTCAGCGATGAGCTGATAGGTGCCGCGCTCGAAGGCGTCGTAGGTGGCGAGCGCCTTGGCGTCGGCGAACGGCAGATATTGCATCATGATCACGCCGCCGACGCCGCGCGTCGGATCGATCCAGAAGAAAGTGTTGTTGATGCCGCCCCAGCTCAGGCTGCCGGGCGAGCGTTTTCCCGGCACCTGATCGACCGTGATCAGGAAGCCGAGCCCCCATTTGTCGCGGCCATCGGCGATGAAGGTGAAATCGGCGCTGCGCGGCAGCGCGCTCTTGAGCGCCGGCACCGAGACCGCGCCGATCTGGTTCTGGCTCATCAGCGCCACCGTCTCGGCCTTCAACACCCGCGCGCCGTCGAGCGTGCCGCCGTTGAGCAGCATGCGCATGAAGCGGCCGTAGTCGTCGGCGGTCGACGCCAGCCCGCCGCCGCCGACGGGAGCCGCGATGGTCAGCCCCGGTTGCGGATTTTGCAACACGATGGCGCCATCCATCTGCGCGCCGTCGCGCTGCTGCTGCGCGACCATGCGCGGCCCCTTGGCTTCGGGCACGTTGTAGGACGTGTCGTTCATCTTGAGCGGCACGAAGATATGGTCGTGGAAATAGGCTTCGAGCGTCTGGCCGGAGATCACCTCGACCAGCTTGCCGCAGACGTCGACGCTGGTCGAGTAGTGCCAGCGCTCGCCGGGATCGAACAGCAGCGGCCCGCCGAACGGATAGGTCTCGCCGGCGCGCGGCTTGAAGTCGCGCCAGATCGCGCTCGTGAAGGGATACGCAAGTCCAGACGTATGCGTCAGGAAATTCCGCACCGTCGGCGCTTGCGAAGCGGGGCGGACCTTGTAGTCGCCGGTCTTGGCGTCGAAGGATTCGATGACCTTGAGGTCTGCAAGCTCCGGCAGATATTTCGAGGCGGGGTCGTCGAGACTGATCTTGCCCTGCTCGACCAGCTGCATCAGCGCCACCGAGGTGACCGGCTTGGTCATCGAGGCGATGCGGAACATCGCATCTTGCGTGAGCGGGCGGTTGGTCGAAACATCGGCCACGCCGAACGACCCCTGATAGAGAACGCGATCGCGATCGGTCACCAGCGCGACCACGCCCGGCACGTCCTTGCGCTCGACCGCACCGCGCAGGCTGGTGTCGATCGCTGCATTCCCTGCTGAATTCTGTGCGCTTGCGGTGCCGCATTGCTGCAACCGCGACGCCGACCACCATTCCCGCAACCTTTCTGTTCATTATGTTCATGCGAGCCTCCCTTTTGAGGACACGAACAATATCACTCGCGCCTCGCCGCGTCTCCCACGACCAGTTCGACGTGATGGGCACGCGCCCCAAAAAAAGAAGGGCGCGATTGATCGCGCCCTCTCCTCTTCTCACACCGCGCCGGCTTTTTGCGCGTAAGCCCAGGAGTCCCTGGAAAGCGGCACCGTGCGTGCGGCCGAACTCGAGCGCCCTGGCGTTGGCCGCGGTGCCATCGCGGACGCGGCCGGCGATGCCTTGTGTGATGCCGGCCAAGCGGAACAGGTTGTAGGAGAAGTACCAGTTGAGGTCGGGAACGGCCATGCCGGTCACGTCGCAATAGATCTTCGCGGCCTCCTCCTGGCTCGGGATGTTCAACGCCTTGAGGTCGGCGTTGGCGAGGCCGGGCATCGTCCACTGCATCAACAGATAGGTGAAGTCGGCCATGGGATCGCCAAGCGTCGACAATTCCCAGTCGAGCACAGCGAGCACCCGCGGCTCGGTCGGGTGGAAGATCATGTTGTCGAGACGATAGTCGCCGTGCACGACCGAGATGCGCTCCTGCGGCGGAACGGTTTTCGGCAGCCATTCGGCGAGCTTCTCGAATTCCGGGATATGCTGGGTCTCGGATGCGCGATACTGCTTGGTCCAGCGGTCGATCTGGCGGGCAAAATAATTGCCGGGCCTGCCGAAATCCGAAAGACCGATTTTCTCGGGGTTGAAGGTGTGGAGTTTCGCCAGTGTCTCGATCTTGCTGGTGAAGATTTTCCGCCGCGCTTCCGGCGTCTGGCTCGGCAGCGAGGGATCCCAGAACACGCGGCCCTCCTCCATCGACATGATGTAGAAGGCAGACCCGATCACGGCGTCATCCATGCAAAGCGCATAGGCGCGCGCAACCGGAAAGTCCTGCTTGCCAAGTGCTGCGATAACGCGGAACTCGCGGTCGACCGCATGCGCCGACGGCAGCAATTTGCCGAACGGCCGGCGGCGCATCACATAGGAACGATCGGGCGTATCGAGGCGATAGGTGGGGTTGGACTGGCCGCCCTTGAACTGCAGGACGGTCAGCGGGCCCTTGTAACCCGCGACATTCTCCGACAGCCACTTGTCGAGGTTCGCCTCGTTGACGCGATGACGCTCCTCGACCTCCCGTGTGCCGGAAAATTCCTCGTCTTTTCTGACGCCGTCGGCCACCGTGGCGCTCCTTCCTTTGAAGCGATGATCTCTACCGGGATTGCTCTAGGGAGCGCCGCCGGCAGCTCCCTGTTTAATGGGTCGGAGCGTTTGCATACTTCCGAAGTTCAAGTCTGGCAATGGCGCGGTTATGCACCTCGTCCGGACCGTCCGCGAGGCGCATGGTGCGCATCGAGGCGTAGTCGCGGGCAAGACCCGCGTCGTCGGAAACGCCGGCGCCGCCATAGGCCTGGATCGCCTGGTCGATGATCTTCAGCGCCATGTTGGGCGCGGCGACCTTGATCATGGCGATCTCGAGCTGCGCGGTCTTGTTGCCGACCTTGTCCATCATGTCGGCGGCCTTGAGGCACAACAGCCGGTTCAGCTCGATATCGGTGCGGGCTTCCGCGATGCGCTGCTCCCAGACCGAGTACTCGATGATCTTCCTGCCGAAGGCGGTGCGCGACATCAGCCGCTTCACCATCTTCTCCAGCGCCTCCTCGGCCTTGCCGATGGTGCGCATGCAGTGATGGATGCGGCCCGGACCGAGGCGGCCCTGCGCGATCTCGAATCCCCTGCCCTCGCCGAGCAGGATGTTGCTGGCGGGAACGCGGACGTTCTCGAGCAGCACCTGGGCGTGGCCGTGCGGCGCATCGTCGAAGCCGAATACGGGGAGCATTTTTTCGACCTTGATGCCGGGCGTGTCGAGCGGAACCAGGATCTGCGACTGCTGCTGGTGGCGCGCGGCCTTCGGATCGGTCTTGCCCATCAGGATCGCGATCTTGCAGCGGGGATCGCCGACACCGGACGACCACCATTTGCGGCCGTTGATGACGTAGTGATCGCCGTCCTTCTCGATGCGCGTCTCGATATTGGTGGCGTCGGAGGATGCAACTGCGGGTTCGGTCATCAGGAAGGCCGAGCGGATCTCGCCGTCCATCAGCGGCCGCAGCCATTTGCGCTTCTGCTCTTTCGTGCCGTAGCGCATGAACACTTCCATGTTGCCGGTGTCCGGCGCCGAGCAGTTGAACACCTCGGAGGCCCAGCCGATGTGGCCCATTTCCTCGGCGAGCGGCGCGTATTCGAGATTGCTCAATCCCGCGCCACGGAATTCGTCGTCCTCATGCGCGTTCGGCGGCATGAACATGTTCCAGAGGCCCTCGGCGCGGGCCTTCTTCTTCAGGTCTTCGAGAACCGGGATGACCTTCCAGCGCGGACCTTCGGCGTCCTGCTGCTTGTAGATCGGCACCGCGGGGCGGACATGCTTGGTCATGAAGGCCTGCACCCGGCCGAGCCATTCCTTCTGCCTGTCCGACATCGTGAAATCCATGAGACGCTCCTCACCTGCTTCTGAAATTTGGGCCGCACTGTCTCTCCGCCATGCGCACGCCGCAAGAGCCTTGATGGCTCGCCGTGCAGCGTCATGACGCAAGCGTGACGTGCCGGGACTATCTCATGCGCGAGACGCGCATTGACATTCCCAGCGTTAAAACGATAGTTTCATACAAATGTTTGAAATGCAAGCGAGCGAGTCATTCCGGGGCAGCCCGCAGGGCTGAAGCCGGAATCTGGAGATTGTGGCGCGAGATTCCGGGTTCGATGCTTCGCATCGCCCCGGAATGACGAAAGTGGAAGTCATGCCGAGCGATCAGACCAGAACCGCCATTCTCGCCGCCGCCGAGCGGCTCTACGCCGACCGCGGCTTCGGCGACGTCACCTTGCGCGACATCGTGGCGGAGGCCAACGTCAATCTTGCGGCGGTGAATTATCATTTCGGCTCCAAGGACGAGCTGATCGCCGAACTGTTCGTGACACGATCACTGGCGCTGAATCGCGAACGCCTGCGCGAATTGCGCGCGGCGGAAGAGCGCGGCAACGGGCACGCTGCAAGTCGCCGACATCCTGCGCGCGCTGGTCGGCCCATCCCTGCGCGGCTGCATCGGCCCGGAGCGCGACCGCTCGACCGCGGCGCGCTTCATGATCCGCGCCTCCATCGAATCGGTGCCGCCGATCCGCCGCATCCGGAATCGCGAGATCGATCATTTGCGCAAGTTCGTCGTCGCGCTGCGCCGGGCTCTCCCCGACCGCAACGAGGTAGAGCTCTATTGGGGCCTGCATTTCGCGCTCGCGATGGCGCAGCAGACCGTGCGCGATAGCGAGCGGCTGACCAAACTGTCGGAAGGCAAATGCGATCTCGACGACGTCGAGGGCGTCATCGCGCGGGTGGTCGGTGTGGCTGACATGGCGCTGACGGCGGGACGCGCGGAAAGCAAGCCCACTGCCAAGATAATGGCGCGCTAGATATCCGTGCTATGCATCCTCTTGGGGCGGATTGCCAGTCGGCAACTTGTTTTCCCGATGAGCAACGCGACAAACGAAAAATTGAAATCATTGCGCAAAGGTAGCAGCTATCCTCTCACTTGCTTTGACCAGGAATCCTATGAGCGACGGTAAGAGGGGCACAATGGACGACCCGATGGCCGCCAACAGTCCGTTGAAACCGAAGGGCCATTCCGGCAGGGTCACGATCTGCGTCCGTCTACCTTCGAAAAATCCTATCTGACGTTGGAGCATGCTGCCAATGTTGTCGTTTATGCGAATCTTGAGTTGATCGAGTATCCTTTCAATGTCTGTCAGCTGGTTCTTCTTGTAGTTAATCATCTGGATGTGGAGCGGAATCTGACAAACGATAAAACTGGCAAAGATGAATATCAGAGTTGGCGCGCTCAACATTAGCAATGGCGCATTTTTGTATGTGAGGTCGGCCGGCAAATGCTTTAGCCCAAGAATTGCACTGGAGTAGTATATCATCGCGACGAGGGCGACAGCCAAGTAGCAATGGCCGAGGATGCGGCCGGTGCTGAGAACACCGAACTTGTGCTCCCTCACCACGATGCGGTAACGGCGCCCGAACCGCCAAATGAGACGGCTGGTACCGAAGATCGCCTCAAGACCGAACCCAGCTAGACCGCCCGACAACGCTATCAGGCAGCAGAGGTAACCAATCTCCAGCTCGGTTAGACCATCAAAATAATTGCCCAGATAGAACGCGAACAGGGACCACAACCCCAGGATGATGCCCGCAGCGTACATACGGACCGATCCGCCAAAAAATGAAAGTTCATGCAAGACCCAATTTTTGGGCTCCAAATTTTCGAGGGTGAGCGGCGCATCGTCACGCACCGCGAATGTGTTCACATTTTGCGCCCAGGCGACAAGACGAGCGTGGGCAAATTTGAATGCAGTAGGTACGGAAATAAATCCGAAAGCTATGGGGAGGCAGATACCGAGATAGGATCTAGGATCTGCCCGATGCGACGCGATTACCAGACTTATTCCAGAAATCAA
The DNA here is from genome assembly GCA_963791665.1 of uncultured Alphaproteobacteria bacterium. GTDB lineage: Bacteria > Pseudomonadota > Alphaproteobacteria > Rhizobiales > Xanthobacteraceae > Bradyrhizobium. Next base: position 31,995 of record CAWBTH010000003.1, read on the forward strand.
GCCAAAGACACTTGCCCAGAGCGTCCAAAACCAAGCTGGATTCTTGCGAAGTCGTGCCGGGACAATAGAACACACGACGAGGGGTACGATTTGATCTCGGTCTGACCCTGCCGTCGCATGCATTCGATAGTCTCCGGTGGGCAATCCGCGCGCCTACAGAAATTCGGCGCTCGCACGTGAGACCTCAATTGAAACTTCCCGCCACGGACAGCCTTCGAGTTGAAGGTCTCTCGCGAAGCGGTTGTATTCCAAACTACCGCTAGAAGGCATGTACCGCGCGCGGTGATCAAAATCGTCCGTAGGCCGGCCGATACTTGCGCGAAGAATACTTCGATTTTTCTGCAACTTCAACGCGCACGTAAGACAATGACTGCTTGCGAACTCGCCTATCAAATCACCTTCCGCTCTCGCAACCCCTCCAGCTTCGCATCATCGTACCCGATCGTCGCCAGCACCTCTTTAGTGTGCTCCCCTAGCCGCGGCGGATAGCGATAGTCCTTTACCGGCGTGCCGGAGAACGTCACTGCGTTGCGACACAGGGACAGGTCGGGCTCGAAGGGATGGTTGACCTTCACCCGCATGCCGCGCGCCTGGACGTGCGGGATCGGAAAACACCTGCTCGAAATCGTTGATGGGACCGGAGGGCACGCCGGCCTTCTCCAGCTCGTCCAGCCAGTACTTCACCGGCTTCTTCAGGAACAGGCCGGCATAGATCGCCATGATCTCCTTGCCGTGCTTCACGCGGTCGTTGTTCTTGAGGAATTTCGGATCGGTCGCAAGCTCGGGCGCGCCGAGCACCTCGCAGGTTCGCTTGAACTGTCCGTCGTTGCCGACCACCACCATCAATTCGCCGTCGGTGGCGCGGAACACGCCGGCCGGCATGCCGCCATTGCCCCAGGTGCCGCGCCGCGGCGGGATTTTTCCGTTGACGAGATAGATCTGCAGCCAATGCGACAGCGAGGCGATCACGGTGTCGAACAGGCAGACGTCGATATGCTGCCCCTCGCCGCCATTGGCGTCGCGATTGTAGAGCGCGGACAGGATTCCGATCGAGGTGTTCATGCCGGTCATGTAGTCGACGATGGAGGGGCCGACCTTCATCGGCCCTTCGCCGGGTTCGCCGTCGATATGGCCGGTGACGCTCATCAGTCCGCCCATCGCCTGCAGGATCGCGTCATAGCCGGCGCGCGGCGCGTAAGGCCCGGTCTGGCCGAAGCCGGTCACCGAGCAATAGATGATGCCGGGATTGATCGCCTTGATCGACTCGTAGTCGAGGCCGTAGCGCTTGAGGTCGCCGAACTTGTAGTTCTCCATGAAGACGTCGACGCCCTTGGCGAGCTCGCGGATGATCTCCTGCCCCTCGGGCGAGGCGACATTGACGGTGACCGAGCGCTTGTTGCGGTTGGCGCAGAGATAGAACGCGTTGTTGTTGTTCTCCTTGCCGGCGGGATCGACCAGGTAAGGCGGACCGAAGGCGCGCGCGTCGTCGCCGGTGCCGGGCCGCTCGATCTTGATCACGTCGGCGCCGAGATCGCCGAGCATCTGCGCCGACAGCGGCCCCGCCAGCACGCGCGTCAGATCGAGAATCTTGATGCCTGAAAGCGGCAGCGCCGACATGATTTCCTCCGGGACGTCTGATTTGGGCCGCACAAAAACAGCGCAGGCCTGAGCTGTCTGCCGATTACACTATTTTGTCGAAGCGAGCACTGCGTTATCAGCATGTGGCCATGGGGCATGCTCAATTCGACGCACTCTCGGAAAGCCAGCACGAGGCCGCGCAGACGGCGCTGCGCCACGTGGTGGGCACAGTTCCCGTCGATGCGGTGACACCGCTTGGGGGCGGCTTCACCTCAGCCGCGGTGTTCCGGATCGAGGCCGGCGGACGGCGCTATGTGTTGCGCATCGAGGGCACGCCGAGCCCGCTGCGCAACCCGCATCAATATCAATCCATGCGGATCGCATCCGAAGCCGGCATCGCGCCGCAGCTTCACTATGCCGACGAGGACAGCCGTGTTGCCGTGATCGATTACATCGAGGCGCAACCGCTCGGCAGTTTTGCCGGCGGACCGCTGGCGCGCGCGCAAGTGATGGGTGCATTGCGGCGACGGCTGGATGCGACGCCGGCCTTTCCTTATTTCGTCGATTACCCCGCCATCGTGGCGCGGCTCTGGGCGCATGTCTGCCGCACCGGACTGTTCGCAGCTGGCGTGCTCGATCCCGTCAATGAGCGCCTTGCCGCGATCCGCGAGGCCTATGCTTGGGATCGCGCCAACTCGGTTTCCTGTCACAACGATCCGGTCCCGGCGAACATCCTCTATGACGGCAAACGTCTCTGGCTGATCGACTGGGAATCCGCCTATCGCAACGATCCGCTGGTCGACGTCGCCATCATGTCGGATCATCTCGCGCGTACGCCGGAACTGGAGGACGCCTTGTTGCGAGCCTGGCTCGGCCGCGCGCCCGACGCCGCCTTGTTGGCGCGGCTCAAGCTCGTCGCCGCGCTGACCCGCCTCTATTACGCCGGCGTATTCCTCAGCGCGTCGGCGCTGGTGCCGCGCGCGGCGCCGGATACAAGTCTCGCGGCGCCGACCATGCCCGCGCTCGAGAAGGCCGTTACCGCCGGCCGGCTTAAGTTCGGCACGCGTGCGCATAATCACGTCGTCGGCAAGATGTTCGTCGCCTCGTTCCTCACGGGACGGCCGACGCCGCGGTTTTGAGATGGCCGTCGAGGACTAGAACAATCGCCCGCCATTGGGCACGCGCTTGTCCGGGGCAAACAGCGTGACGTTGCCGGCCTCATCCGGAAAACCCAACACCAGCACCTCCGACATGAACTTGCCGATCTGCCGCGGCGGGAAGTTGACGACGGCGGCGACCTGCCGGCCGATCAGCGCCTCGGTTTTGTAGTTTTGCGTGATCTGCGCGCTGGAGCGCTTGCTGCCGATGCCTTCGCCGAAATCGACCGTCAGCTTCAGCGCGGGCTTGCGGGCTTCCGGAAACGGCTCGACCGCGATGACAGTGCCGACGCGGACGTCGACCGCGAGGAACTGATCGAAGCTGATCTGCGGCGCGGCAGGTGCGGACGGATCGTGGACGAGGTGCATGTGAGTCTCCTTCGTCATTGCGAGGAGCGAACGGGCCGAAGCAGATCCGATGACAGTCTTCGCGACGAAGCAATCCAGAATCTGGATGCTGAACTTCGTCGCTTCGCTCCTCGCAATGACGATTCATGGAATGGTGCGCGCGCCTTCCCGACGCGGATATCGAGCCAGCCGAGCGCATTGACGGTCAAGCGGTCGCCACTGTTGATGACGACGGTCGTTGTCTCTGCCTCGACGATCGCGGGGCCTTCGAGCCCCTGCCCCGGCTTGAGATCGTCGAGCGCATAGACGGGCACTTCGATCCATTGTCCGAAGTACGCCTTGCGGCGCGATCGCGCTGTGCACGACGCCGACGATGTGACAACGGCACCGGCGGCCGCGGGCGCGCTCACCGCGCCGATCGCGGCGACGCGCGCGTTGACGAACACCACCTCCTGGTCGCGCGAACAATAGGTGTAGAGCTCCTCATGGCGGCGATGAAAGCGATCCTCGATCTCTGCGATGAGCGAAGATGACTCCAGATCGATGCCGTCGAGCGGCACGTCGATCTCAAAAATCTGCTCGCCATAGCGCATCTCGGCGGAATGCTCGACTTTGATCGGCCCGTCGAACCAGCGCTTCATCCGCTTCACGGCTTGCTCTTCCAGTTCGGCAAAGATGCCGCGCACCTCCGAAGCCGTCGAGCGCGCGCCGGTCTCGAAATGGGTTCGGCTCACCTCATAGCGGAGGTCGCTTGTCAGCATGCCCCAGGCCGACAGCACCGAGGCGGTGGTCGGCACGATGATACGCTCAAGTTCGAGCTCGCGCGCCAGCTCCGTGGCATGCAGGCCTGCGGCTCCGCCAAAACTTAAAAGCGCAAAACGGCGCGGATCGACGCCGCGCCGCACCGTCATCAGGCGGATGCCGTCGGCCATCTTCAGATTGACCAGGCGGAAGATGCCGGCGGCGGCTTCGATGCGCGTGATCTTCAACTTCGCGGCGAGCCGGTCGATCGCGGCTTCGGCGGCGCGCGTATCGAGCGGACGCTTGCCGCCCATGAAGGCGCCCGCGTCGAGATAACCGAGCACGACATTGGCGTCGGTGACGGTGGCTTCCATTCCGCCCTGGCCGTAACAGGCCGGTCCCGGCATCGCGCCAGCGCTCTGCGGGCCGACATGGAAGCTGCCGCCGGAATCCACCGAGGCGATCGAACCACCGCCGGCCGCAAGGCTCGCAATATCGAGGCTGCGCAGCGCGATGCGCTGGCCGGCCAAGCCGCCATCGGCCGAGAGCGTGACGCCGCCGTCGGCGATCAGCGAAATGTCGGTCGAGGTGCCGCCCATGTCGAACGCGACCAGATCGGGAATACCGAGCATATCAGCACAGCGGCGGCAGCCGGACATGCCGCCCGCCGGTCCCGACAGCACGGTCGCCGCCGCAAGCTGCGACGCCTCCTCTACCGGCGCCATGCCGCCATGGGAGAGGATGATGAAGAGCGAGCCCGCAAATCCGGCGTCGATGAGGCGCTGCTGCAGCCGCGTCAAATAGCGCCGCACGACAGGCTCGACATAGGCGTTCACGACCGTGGTCGAGACGCGCTCATACTCCTTGATCTGCGGCAGCACGTCGACGGAGCGCGAGACGTTGACATCGGGCAGCTCACGCAAGAGGCGTTCGCTTGCGGCGATCTCATGCGCGGCATTGCGATAGGAATGCAGGAAGCAGATCGCAACCGAGGTCGCGCCGGAGGTTTTGATGGCGGCGATGGCCTCGCCAAGCGAGTCCGGGTCGAGCGGCGTCTCCACCGCGCCATTCGGCCGCAAGCGCTCGCGCACGCCAAAGCGCAATTCGCGCCGCACCAACGGCTCCGGCGGCGGTGTGCGCAGATCGTAGCGATTGCCCTTCAGGCCTTCGCGCATCTCCAGCACATCGCGATGGCCCGCAGTGGTGAGCAGCGCGACCTTGGCGCCCTTGCGCTCCAGCAGTGCATTGGTCGCAACCGTGGTGCCATGCACCAGGCGCTCGGTCTGCTTCAGCATTTCGGCGCATGACATGTTCAGTCGCGGCGCGAGCTCGTCCAGCCCCGCCATCACCCCAATCGACTGGTCCTGAGGCGTCGACAGCGCCTTCGCAAACACCGTGCGCCCCGCCGCATCGATGGCGACGAGGTCGGTAAAGGTGCCGCCGACGTCTATGCCGATGGTCAGCATCAAGCTTTAACCTTGTCGCTGACGAGGCCCTGCAGCCGGTCGCGGTCGCGCGCTTCCCTCGCGCGTTTGGCGGGCGGTCCCCATCCGCCGCCGCCGCCCGAGCGCACTTCCAGGCAATCGCCCGGCCTGATCTCGATGCCGGTCTCCTTGGTGTGCAGCACCCGCGGCGGCCGGCCTTCACTGAGCAAGCGATAGCGATGCGGGATCCCGTCCTCGCCGCCGAGCATGCCGCAGGCGCCATAACGGATGCCGTCGCCCGCGGTGTTGCCGAGCGCAAGCTTTTCGGTCTCGACCACCAGATCGAGCGCGACGCCGAGCCCGCCGCGATGTTGTCCGTCGCCGCCGGAATCGGCGAGATACTCGTGATGACGGAAATGCAGCGGGAAGCGCGCTTCTGCGACCTCGATGCTGCCGAATTTCAGGCCGCCGACGGTATGCCACTCGCCGATCGACGACCAGCCGTCGCCGCCGGGCGATGCGCCGCCGCCCGGGCGCGCGTGAAACATGTGCCAGATGAAGCCGCGCCCGGTCCGCGGATTCTCGCCCTGGATCGCGATGCGGAAGCGCCGGCCCCAGCCGGCCATCACGCGATCGGGACAGCAGCCGGCGAGCGCTTTGACGATCGCTTCGACGATCTCGTCGGAGGGATGGCTGGTGCACATCGTCACCGGCTTGCCGGGATCGGCCCAGACGATGGTGCCCTGCTTCGCGATCACTTTCAGCAGACGCATCACGCCGGAGTTCTTCGGCGTGTCGGGATCGATCAGATAGGCCAGCGCCATGGTGACGGCCGCATGCATGTTGGCGTGCGAGGAGTTCATGAAGCTTGTCACCTGCGGGGCGCTGCCCGTGAGATCGACCTCGATGTCGCTGCCGCGTTTGGTCACCTTTGCCGCGATCTTGATGTCGTTATTGCCGCGGCCGTCATCGTCGAGGAAAGCCTCGCCGAAGAACGTGCCGTCTTTCCAGGTCGTGACCACCGCGCGCGCCTGCGCTTCCGCGGCATCAAGCACGGCCTCGATCGCGGCTTCGACGGTTGGCGCGCCGAGCTCGGCGAACAGTTTTTGCAGGCGACGCTCGCCGAGATGCGCCGCGCCGATCATGGCGGAGAGATCGCCACGGAAGTCATGGGCGTTGCGCGTATTCAGCGCCAGCATATCGAGGATGTCGTCGCGGAGCCGGCCGGCTTCGTAGAGCTTGATCGGCGGAATGCGCAGGCCTTCCTGCCAGATCTCGGTGGCGTCGGGATTGTAGGCGCCGTGGGTGGCGCCGCCGATGTCGCTCTGATGCGCGCGCACCACGGTCCAGAGCAGCCGGCGGCCATTGGCGAACACCGGCACGAAGGCGGTGACATCGGGCAGATGGCTGCCGCCATGATAGGGATCGTTCATCAGGATGACGTCGCCGGGCGCGACGTCATTGAAGCGCGCCTCGACCGCGCGCGTCGCCCAGGGCAGCGCCCCGACATGGACGGGGATATGGTCGGCCTGCGCGATCAGCCGCGACTGCACGTCGCAGATCGCCAGCGAGAAATCGCGGCTGGAATTGAGGATCTGCGAATAGGACGTGCGCAGCATGGCCTCGCCCATCTCGGCCACGATCGAACTCAGCCGATGCTGGACGACGGAGCGGGTGATGGGATCGACGGATGCGGACATGTCTGGGATCGCGTGAGCTGCGCTCAGTCTTTCTTCTTTGCGGCCTTCTTTGCGGCCGGTTTCGTCGCAGTCTTGATGGCCGCCGCCTCCTCGGCCGCCCTGGCCATCGCCCGCTTGTAGGCGTCGGCGGTGTTTTCCGCTGACATCTGCAACCGCCGCGCGGCGGCGCTTGCCTGCTCCCGCGTCGACTTGGCGAGATGGCGATAGCGCGCCCTGGCGTCTTTATCCTTGGCCTTGGCCGCCCTGCCAATCAGCCGGCTGTGCCGCGCTTTGGCCGCCGCGGTCAGCGCCTTGATTTCACGCCTCGCAATCGACCGAATGAGAGTGTCGAGGTCTGCATCGGCCATTGCTAGTTCCCATGATCTGTCATGCCCGATTTGATACACTGGCAGGACGCCGCAAGCAATTTGCCGCCGGCCCGGCTGTGCCGGCCGACCGCTTGACCCAAATCAATCCGGCGCCGGCTGGCGGCGAGGATGTTGTGATCACCCTTTGCTGCAAGGAGGCTTCGATGAAGAGACCAGCCTGGATGATCCCACTGGTTGCGGTGTTTGTCATGGGAGCAGTGTTGATTGGAGTTTTGGGCGAGCCCGCGCGTGCGCAAACCTACGATCCGCACTACCCCGTCTGCCTGCAGACCTATGGCCTCGAGGGAACATCAATTCAGTGCCGATATGGATCGATGGCCGCGTGCCAGATGTCGGCCTCGGGCCGCGCCGCGCAATGCATCGCCAATCCCTATTACGGGCAGGCGGGGTCGCGGCGCCGAACCCGCGCCTATTGACGCCGGCGTGAAGAGAAGTGAACGCGCGGACGCGGCCTTGAGGAACTCGGGTGTCTAGATATCCGAGGTCCGTTTCGAAAACAGGAGGTTTGGATGCGCGTCCTCGTGTGGTTGATCGTGCCGGTCGCGGCGCTCTCGGTTTGCGGCGCGCCCGCGCAGGCGCAGACCTACGATCCCGCCTTCCCCGTCTGCCTTCAGACCTATGGCATCGACGGCGGCTACATCGACTGCAGTTACACCTCGATCGGTCAGTGCCAGGCGTCGGCGTCGGGCCGCGCCGCGCAATGCATCAGCAATCCGTACTTTGCGGCGGCGCCGGCGCGGCGGAAAGGCCGCGCATATTGATGCGCCGAGCCGCGCCATGGGCGCCGGCAAATATTCCAGGGAGGCTCTCTGATGCGTACACTCGCGTGGACGATCCTGTCGATCGCGGCATTTTCCTGCGCGCCCGCGCAGGCGCAGACCTACGGCACCAGGTTCCCCGTCTGTATCCAGACCTACGAACACGAGGGCGGCACTTACATCTCGTGCGAGTACACGTCGATGGCGGCATGCCAGACGACCGCCTCCGGCCGCGCCGCGCAGTGCATCAGCAATCCGTATTATTCGGGAGCGCCAGTGCGGAGAAATCGTCGTCATTGATGGAAACTGGAGCGGGTGAAGGGAATCGAACCCTCGTATTCAGCTTGGAAGGCTGCTGCTCTACCATTGAGCTACACCCGCATCGCTCCCGTGACCTAACACGGCCATGTCCCGGTCTCAACTGCCCCCGCCGCCGCCCCCACCGCGCGGTGCAAATCGCCTCGTTCCGGCTCGTCCTTTTCCGCAGGTCAAGCCCTTAACGCGCAGAAATTCGCCGGCTATATTGTGAGTCCCACAACTCAACGAAAGGAGGTGATCCAGTGTCTTGTTTCAAGCGCTGTCACCTCGCTGGGATCGCCCGCTGAGCACATGATCTGAGCTCGGCATCGGGGCGTTCTCAGCCCTGGACCAGCGAGTTTTCAAAAGTTGGAGCGCGGCGGGAGCAATCCCGCCGCGTTTTTTAGCGACCGAAGACAGTGCGGATGCGTGCGCGCACCGAGACCATCGCGATGATCATGCCGAGACCCCACGGCAGCACGGCGGCGCCGGGTTGCACGCTGAGCAGCATCGACAGCAGGCTCGTGACAAAGCACAGCAGCCATGGCATCGGCGCTTTGCCCACCAGCGACAGCAGGAAGGGCAGGAAGAACAACAGCAGCCATGCGGCGGACATGACGCGTCTCGCTTGCATCGCCGGCTGGTCAGAAGCCGCAAACATTGACGGCGCGCGGATTTGCGCCGCGGCGAGTCTCGGTCAGGCGCTCACCGCCATTGGTGGCGGAGCTGCCGTAGTAGCGGTGATGACCGCTGGCGTCATGCAAGTCGCCGGCCGGTGCGGGCAGCGTCCTGGCGCGGTCGCAGATGATTCGGATTGGCTGGCCTGACATGACGTTCTCCGCGAATTCGCTGCGCAGATTGCCTGCGTTCTGGCCATCAGTCGCAGCCCGAGTTCCCTGCGTTCACGCGGGCACCCCCTATCGTGTTTCAGAAGTGTTTCGTGGATCACATAAGCCTGAAAAATTGTCGGATTCGGCCCCGTCCGCACGTCCTTGGGGCGCTCACGGAAAAGCGAGGATCGCAATGCCCTACGCCATACTGGCCTATCATCTGGAAGCCGAAGTCATGTCCTGGACCTCGGAACAGGACAACGCCCTGATGGGCAAGCTCTTGAAGGCGCATGAACGGATCAACAAGAACAGCGGCCTCGGACCGACGGCGCGGCTCGGCGAGACCGGGCGCGCGCTCACCTTGCGCAAGGGCACGGTCATCGACGGTCCGTTTACGGAGACCAAAGAGCAACTGCTCGGCTTCTACGTGCTGGATTGCAACAACCAGGATGCGGCCGTCGCGGCCGCGCGCGAGTTGCAGAACGTCAATCCGGGCGCGGTGTACGAGATCCGGGAAATCAGGCGCTACATTCCGGGCGCGGCGTTGCCAGAGGCATGAAGACTTTAGTTTTGCGCATGATCTCCGCGCAAACGCGAAGCGTTTGTCACGAGGGAAAACCGCCACACACTTTGCGCTAACGCGGCCCTTCGGGTCCGATCATGAGATCACGCCGCATCGCGTGGACTTACGAGCCTGCGCACCACCAGCCCGAAGAAGGCGAGCAGCCAGAACGACGTTGCATAGCGCGGCTCATAGCCCGCAACCACCGTGCCCGGGATGAATACCAGCAGCGGAAACGACGCGGCGATCACCTCGGGATGGTAGCCGGGCCCGAGCGCAAGCCGCCACAGCAGTGCGTTGAGGCCCGCGATCGCGGTGAGGTGCAGGCCATAGAGCACGGCGACCGCGCCGCTGACGCCATAGTTGCCATAGAGAGCGTTGGTGACCGGCAACAGAATGATCGACAGCAGGAACAGCAGGTTCAGCAGCACGATGCCCCGGCTACCCATCGGTTGGCGCGTCAGCCGGCGCTGATGGCTGAGCCAGAACACGCCGGCGATGATGAAGCTCAGCGCCATGCCGGCGAGCCGCCCGCCGAAGGCATGATAGAGATCGTGCCAATCCGGAAGATGGTCGAACTGCGCGGCCTTGGGCAGGTCGTAGGCCAGCAGCGTCATCGCCACACCGAAGATGGTGTTGGAGAGCTGCTCCAGCTTGCGCATTTCGAGCTGATCGGAAACGATCTCGGTCATCGTGGCGGGCTGCCCTTCAAGAGAACGCAGGCGAACCTACCCGGATTCGCGGGCGATGCCAGCCACTAACCTCGGCTCGCGAGTTACCGGGGCGACCCGGATATCCCGGATGGCCCTGCACGGCGCGCAATCGGGTGAACTGGGCGACCTGCAACGCAGTGTCCCTTGACCTAGATCAACGGCCGGACGGCTTGCCGCTGGGACCTTGAAGCGATGGAGCGCTCCCGATGAGACGATTGGCGTTTGGCCTGACGGTCGCGGTGGCGTTGATGTCGAGCGCCGCGCAGGCCCAGGGAAAACGTGAAGGAACAAACGAAGGCAAGGTCGACATGGCCCGCATCACCTGTGCGGAGTATCTGGCGATGTCGCCGAGGGACGACGCGATTTTCTCGGCGTGGATGAGCGGCTGGTTCAACCAGAAGAAGGGCTACGCCACGCTGGATCTGGATGTCTACAAGCGCAACGTCTCCAGCGTGAAAGCCTGGTGCGCCGACAACCCGACGCAGTCGGTGATGGCGAGCATCGAACGCGTGACAACCTCGCAATGAAGGGCGTACGGAGCAGAAACATGAAGCCTTCGCTTTTCGTGTTGGCGATTGCGCTGGTCGCACCGGCCACGCCGGCGCGACCGCAAGGCATACTCGACCTGCCGCGCCTGACTTGCAGGCAATTGCTCAACGCCGACGACGACATGCGACGGCTGATCGGTTCCTGGCTGGCCGGCTATTTCAGCGCGTCGAGGAATCTGAGCGTCGTGGACTTCCGCTACACCGAACGAAACACGAAGGCGATCGGCAGTTATTGCCAGACCCACAAGTCCGAAACCGTAATGAACGCGATGATGAAGAACTGGCGGTGAGCAGGCTGCCCGTCTTCGCTTTCGCTGCGCTCAAGCTACGCCGGACACGCATCACCCTGGCCGGCTACGCGCGGGTGAGCCACGCGAAGCCCGCATTCTGGCACTTCTGCCTTCCCCACCATGCTTCGCCCTTGCGGCCCCCCATTCGCGCCTTGTCCGCAGGGGCAACGTGGGGTAGTAGGTGGGGGATGGGGTTGCGCAACATCGTAGCGGCCGCGATGCTCGTTGAGCCTCGCACGCGAGCAAAGATACGCAAGTGGGATCGACATTTGCTTGGCGTGCCAGTTTCGACATCAATCCCGAAAATCATCCATCAAACTTCAAAAAGCAAAGAACTTGTTCCGGAGCTGGCGGTCGCCGTTAAGCATGCACAAGACCTCAACAAAGGTTGGCTTTACTCGTTTTACGATGACGCCGCCTGCCGATCGCTTGTAGAAAAAAACTACGGCAGCGAGGTGCTGAATCTATATGACAAAATAAACCCCAGGTACGGAGCGGCGAAAGCGGACTTGTTCCGCTATCTTGTAGTGTACCTCATGGGTGGCGTGTACGCAGACATAAAGACGCAATTCGAAAGGCCGTTCGATGAGACGCTGCGCGCCAACGACACATTCATAATCTCGTATTGGGATGGCAACGTTTATGGTGCCGATTTCGGCCGACACGCCGAACTCAAGAACAGCGGCGGGAGAGAAATTCAGCAGTGGTTTATCATCTCGGCGCGGGGACATCCGTTCTTGCGCGCAGTGTTGTGTAGAGTTCTAGCCAATATCGAAATCTACAGCAGGTTTGTCACAGGCGTCGGCAGACATGGCGTGCTTCGGACTACGGGTCCGATTGCATATACCAAAGCTATCGCCCCGTTACTTAACTCCGGAAATTTCAGAAGAATTGAATGCGATCGTGAGGTGGGACTAAATTACAGCATCGGCGGCAACTACGATCATCAAGCAACGTTTCCCGATCATTATACGAAGCAGTCCTCGCCCGTTATACTGCATTAGTCCAGTCACTCCGCTGGTTCGCATCGAGCTGCTGGATCGCGTTCCACGACCTGTAAGGCGTGCAATCCCGGATATTTCAACCACGATCCGCCACCAGCGGCCGCATCAAAACCGAACGTCGTAGGGATGACCGTGATCGCGGCGACGATCGCGCGGCAGCCTTCTCTCGCGAAGCGACCAACCACTGTGCTGGCTTGCCAAGCCGAAGCTTGCGGCAACAAGCCCGCCTTCGCCGAAGGCTTCGGCGCGGCAGCCTTCTCTCGCGAAGCGACCAACCACTGTGCTGGCTTGCCAAGCCGAAGCTTGCGGCCACCAGCCCGCCTTCGCTCTCTGGGCTTCGGCGCGGCAGCCTTCTCTCGGCTCACGCGAGCGAAGGCTGGTGGGGGAGGCAGGACTCGAACCTGCGAAGTCATAAGACGGCTGATTTACAGTCAGCTCCCTTTGCCACTCGGGACACTCCCCCGCTTCCACGGCATGGGAATCCATAGATCGCCCTCAGGGCGCGCTGGACAAGCCATTGAGACGTGAAGACCGCGAGCACTCGGTGTCGCGGCCGGCGCGTTTATGAGGGCAGCGGCGGGGCAAAGTCAACCAAGGGAAACCGCGAATTCGGCCTCGAATCCTCCGAAATTGCCATTATCCGGAACCCGTGACACAAGCTCCCCATGAGCGAGCGCACCTCAAAACCTCCGTTCCGGCGCGGCGGCAAGCCCTTCGGCAAGGGACGGCCGGGCGGGCAGCGGCCTGCATGGCGCGACCGCGAGGCGGCCGGCGACGGCCCGGTCATCCTCTATGGCTGGCACAGCGTGACCATGGCGCTGCAGAACCGGCAGCGCCGCATCCGCAAACTGTTCGTCACCGAGAATGCCGCCCGGCGGCTCACTGAAGAGAACATCGAGACGCGCGTCACGCCGGAGATGGTGCGCCCGAGCCAGATCGACGCGCGGCTCGGGCCCGATGCCGTGCACCAGGGCCTGCTTGCGGAGGCCGATCCCCTGCCCTCGCCCGACATCGAGACGCTCGCGCTCGAAGGCATGGTGCTGGTGCTCGACCAGATCACCGATCCGCACAATGTCGGCGCGATCATGCGTTCGGCGGCAGCGTTCGCCGTGAAGGCGATCGTCACCACCGCGCGGCATTCGCCGGAGGCGACCGGCGTGCTGGCGAAATCGGCCTCCGGCGCGCTCGAGCTGGTGCCGCTGGTGACGGTGCAGAACCTGGCGCGCGCGCTGACGCTTCTCAACGAGCGCGGCTTCATGACCGTCGGCCTCGACAGCGAAGGCAGCGAGAACCTGTCCGCGATCGAGCTGCGGCAGCCGCTGGCGCTGGTGCTGGGCGCCGAAGGCAAGGGACTGCGGCAATTGACGCGCGAGACCTGCAAGGCCGTAGCGCGGCTCGACATGCCCGGCGAGATCAAGAGCCTCAACGTGTCCAACGCCGCGGTGCTTGCGCTCTATATCGGCGCGAGCAAGCTCGGCCTGATGGGCGCATGATCCGGAAAAGTGTGAAGCGGTTTTCCGAAAAAGATCATGCGCAAACAATAAACAAAGCAAAACGCCCGCTCGTTTGAGCGGGCGCTTGTATTTTCGTGCTTGCGCGAAATCAGTAGTAGCGGCGAACCAGCGGGTGACCGTAGTAGGTGCCCTCGCCGCCCCAGCGATGATAGCCGTAGTGGCGCGGCGCATAGCCGTACTCATGCCAGCGGTGATGGTAGGGACGGTGATGCCAGCCGTAGCCATAGCCATAACCATGGTGGCGATAGCCGTAGTGATGGCGGTAGCCATAGGTCGGCAGCGCCTCTTCCTCGTAAGCGCCCTGCGGCGCGAACGCGCCGGGGCCGGAATAGGTCGGGCCCTGGTTGACGTAGTAGTACTGGGTGGTCGGCTCGGCGAGCCGCTCATAGCCCCAGCTCGTGCCGCAAGTGCCGCACGGGTTGTAGCTGTAGCTATAGGTCGGCACGTAGGTCTGTGCGCACGGGCTGACATAGCCGGTGTTGCAGCAACCGCCGCCCCAGCCGCACGCTGCCGCGGGCGCAACACCCGCGGTCGTCACGGCCAGAGCCGCGAGCAATCCCTTGATCATCTGACGCATTACTCTCTCCTGTTAGACCTGTTTTCTTGGTTTGGTAGAATTTCTAGTTCGGTAGTTTCTCAAGCTTGCGATTGACGTGCGGTGGACCTGAGAAATCGGACCGCCTGTGATCGTCGCCTCGCGGCGCCATGATCACGGGCGGCGGATACAGCGGAACGTCCTGCGGCGGGCTCGATTGCGCCGGAATCGGCATCGACTGCGCGCCCCAGGATTGGTGATAGCTCTCGGCAGGCTGCGGCAGCCTGCGGTTGGCCGGCGGCTCGATCTCGAGCCGGCCATAGCCGGGACGCGTGCCGAGGCTCGGATAGTAATGGCCGACCGGCGGCTCGGGCTCGGCGACGCGGCCGCCATAGATGGTCGGCTGGTTGTTGTTCACGCCCTTGCCAAGGCCGAACTCGCCTTCGAGCACCGCGTAGGACACGTCGATGCCGTTGATGATGATGGGAAAGCCGGGACGGCTGGGCACGACGATGTCGAAGCCGTCGCTGGCGAAAGCCGCGGACGTCATCCCGATCATCATTGCCAATAGCAGTCGCAGGCGCATGCAATTATCCGGTTACGTGCTGCCCAACAATGTAACCGAAGGCTTGATAACAAGGGTTAAGGACTTCGCCCGAAATTGCCGGTAAGCCTAACGCGTAAGCCGTTTACCTGTCTTAATGCGCGGCAAAATATTAACGGGAGTAAACGCTCTCAGGAGAGCGTCGTCGCGACGATGGTATTGAGCCCGATCGCGATGGTGACCACGCCGACCGCACCCTGCAGCACATGATTGGCGAGCGTGAGGAAGCGCGCGGAGATCGCGATCGGCACCGCGATCACGGTCGAGAGCAGGCCCATGCCGATCATCGAACCTGCGCCGAACAGCGCGATGTAGCCGAGACCGGCCACGGCACTCGGCGCCTGCGACACCGTCAGTACCAACAGCGCCGCCGATCCCGCCATGCCGTGCATCAGGCCGACCAGCAGCGTGCGCCAGCGGAAACCATGCGCATGGATGTGGGCTGCGCGGGCGTGCGGCAGAGTTTTCGCCAGCATGGCTGTGGGCGTGGAGATGAACCGTGCCGTCGTCGTGGCGGTGCGCGTGAAAATGCACGCGGTCGCGCCACAGCCGCCACAACAGATGCGCGCCGAGACCGACCAGCATGATTCCGACCGCGGTCTCCAGCGGCGCGGCGAGCTTTTCGGGGATGGCGTGGCCGAGCAGGATCGCGGCCCCGGCAAACGCGAACAGCGTCAGTGTATGCCCGAGCCCCCAGGTCAGCCCGTGCTTGACGATGTCGCCGACATCACTGCGCCGCGCCGCGATTGAGGACACGGCTGCGATATGGTCGGCCTCCAGCGCGTGCTGCATGCCCAGCAGAAAGCCAAGACTCAGGATTGCGAACATGCGTCCCCTGCCTTGTTTAGGGCGAGACTAGCGGTTTGTCGGGGGCGAGCAAGGACACGCAAATTCCAGGCTAACCGTTCGTTGATTATGAAGGGTTTCGCCGTTAAACAGGCGAGCGAAAATGCCGACGTAGCTCAGCGGTAGAGCAGCGGTTTTGTAAACCGTTGGTCGGGAGTTCAATCCTCTCCGTCGGCACCATTTCACCGTCCGAACAGGCTCCGCCTGCCCTCCAGACGGAACCAATTCCGATCCTTGCGGGTTTTCAGGTTCATGAGAGTCCGCGAAGACAACCGCGACATGGTGTTGCTCGCGTCGGTGGCGCTGGTGTGCGCTTTTATCGCGCTTGCCGCGGCCGCGTTCGACCCGATGCCGTCGACCGCAGGGACCCTCAGGCCAGCAGGCCGCCCTCGCCGATCAAGCGCCGGTCCGCGTCGTGGGCGTGCCGTTCGTGCCCAACACCAATCCCCGCGAGCATTAACTGACTCGTCCGGCTTATCGCACGACGATGCCGCGCCCTGACGTATGGCGCTACCGGCGCTCTGCCTCACACAGGGCGGAAACGTGACAGTTATATCACGGCTTAACCAAAACCGACGCTTGTCCCCCGAAGCCGATGATCCTGCTCTTGATTATGCGCTGCTCCTGCCGGAGCCTGTAGGTTGGGTTGAGGTGGCGTCATGAGTTGGAAGACAGATCGCGATTCGCTGATCGCGCAAACGATGGCGTTCGTGCAGTCGGTGACCGGCCGGCGCGAGGAACTGCGGCCGGATTTGAAGCAGGTATTGCCGCCGGTCGAAGTCGATGTGCGGGCGGAACTCGCCACCGCGCTCGAAATCGTCGACGCCGCCGAACCGCCGCCCATGGCGGCGCCGGTCTCCCAGCCGCGCCAGGTCGTGCTGTCAGACATCCAGAAGGAAATCCGCGACCGTGTCGCGAGCTTTCGCGCGCACCAGCAACGCTTCAACAGGGAGCGCGAGGAATATTTCAGCGCGACCATCGCCAAGCTGAAGGCGTCGATGAAGGACCTGCCGCCGCCGCGCGCGGGCAAGTAATCGCTTACAAGTAATCGCTTAAACGCCGATCTTCTCCAGCACCGGCAACAGATATCCGAGAAACGCCTCCGGGTTCTCGCTCATCGGGAAGTGGCCGAGCCCTTTCATGATGGTGGCCTCGCAGCCGGGAATGCTGCGCGCCACGCCGAGCGTTTCCTCCGGCGTGCAGGAATAATCGTATTCGCCGGTCAGCAGAAACAGCGGACAGCGCCTGGTGTCGATCTCGGCGACGCGGCCGCGGATGTCGCCGTCGATCTTGTAGAAATAGAGGTCGCCCTTGAACACGCCGGGACCGCCCTGCATGTAATGCCACAGCGTCTCCCAGCGATCTTTCTCCGGCGCGTCCGGGCCGACCAGGCCGGAGACGATGGCCGCGCAGACCTCGCCGCCATGCACGTCCGGCCGGTGCAGGAAATTCAAATCGTAATAGGGATCGATATGCGCAGCCGATTGCAGGCCGATGATGGCGCGGAAACGTTCGGGATGCTCCAGCGCCAGATAGAGCGCGATGCGTCCGCCGATCGAGCAGCCGATCAGAACCGGCCTGTCGAGATCGAGCGCGGTCATCACCTCGAGCACCATGGTCGTGTATTGCGCCGAGGTGAGTTGATACTCCTCGTCGTGCCAGCCCGCGGGCGGCGAGGATTTGCCGTGCCAGGGCATGTCGAAGGCAATGACGCGATGGCGCGCCGTGATGCGCGGATCGTTCATCAGCGCGCGATATTGCCGGCCGTCGCTGCCGGCGGTGTGCAGGCAGAGCAGCGGCGTGCCCTCTCCGGCTTCCTCGACATAGAGCCGATGCGGCCGGCCGAACAGATCGAGATGCATGTAGCGTCCGATGATCGCTTCGAAGCGCGCGCTCATGCCGCAACTCCAATGTGCGCGCAGCTTGGCGAGTGCTTCCTTGAAGTAGCGCAGATGCGCCATGAAAACCTGCAAATCGCCTTCGGTCTTCAGCACGCGCCGCCGCACCATCGCCATCAGGTCGTTGGAGCCGGGCGGCGGCGTCCCCAGGAAGAACTTCTCCCATTCGGCGGCCGGCGCGCGCAGCGCAAAGGACCAGGACGGCATCACGAAGGGGCCGCGCGTCACCGAAACGATGCGGCCTTCGACGATCGCAATCAGCCAGGCCGTGTCGCCGATTTCGAGCAGGAATGTCGTGGTGAGATACCGCCCGCGCCGCACCAGCGCCGCGTCAGCATTGACGCGCTCCTTCAGTTTCTCGAACATTGCCAGCCCTCCCCGATCTTCACCGCCGAAAGGCAGCGCGCTTTGGAAGGCATGATCAGGGGAACGGGCGTGGCGTCAACCGTTGACGGTTACAGCCAGACACAGACCAGCACCACATTGGCGAGGCAGGCCGCGATCAGGCCGACCGTCAGCGTCAGGTGGACGCGTTCGCTTGCGATGTGGAGCATCGTTCCCATGGGAAAAGCATCCGGCGATTCTAGGCCGGGAGTCCCGGGGATTCTTTTTCCGGGGATTCATGAGTCGTTTACGACTCGGGGCACCCCAGCCCTGCCCACAGGAAAAGGTCCGGATCGGACCGATTCCGTTCCTGTTCACAGCCTCGTTTTCGGCCGAAACCGGAGCAGTTCTTGCGCGTTGGGCCTTTTTCGCGGGAGCCGTCCCAATGCCTTACGCGCTGTTCTGCAACGACGCCAAGCTGAGCAAGACCTATCCGACCGAAGCCGACGTCTGGACGCTCGCCCGGCGAAGCGGGCTGGTGGTCGACTCCGCGAGCGAGGAGGAGAAACCCCATCCGCGCCCGGTGCTCGACAATGATTACGAGATCAGGGCCTGCCGGCCGGAGCCGGACGAGGATCCCCAGCGCAACAAGCTGGAGGCCGAGCGGCAGCTCAAGCACGACCCGCAATTCGTCTGACAGCAGAACCGACCCCGCCGCGAACGGTCTGCGCGGCGGGATTTTGCGGCCCAATTTAAGGCGTTGCCGTCGCCAGCGACGCCTGTTCGGCTGCGAGCGTCACGCACGCCCTTTTCCGATGCAGTCCCCGGATCGCGCCGGTCACCTTGAGCACCTTGCCTACGCCGCAGGACGCATCCTGCACGAGGGCGATCTCATAGGGCGCGAGCACCAGGGGTTCGGATTTGAGGATGGTTTGCGCGGCGCATGGCAGTGCCATCGCAGCCAAGACTAACACCGACGCCAAGATACGCATGATTATTCCACCAGCCGGCGAGAAGCATAATAGCCGATCTGCGTGACAAGTTCCTCGGGCGCTCGAAATAATTTTCGAAGTCGCGCCGAAAAACAAAAGGCCGGCTAAAGAGCCGGCCTTCGCTGATCGATGCTGTCGTCCGCCCTCAATATTTTGCGGCGACCGGCCCGCCCCAGCCGAAGCGGTAGTTCACGCCGACTTTGACGGTGTGCTCATCGTCGCGGAAGCTCCTGCCGACGATCTCGGGCGTGCCGCTGGTGAAGGTGGTCGAGTTCGAACTTGTAATACTGGTATTCGGCCTTGGCCGACCAGTTCGGGGCAAACATGTATTCGAGGCCGGCACCGACGGTCCAGCCGTTCTGCTTGTTGCCATTGGTGGTGAAGCCGACCGGCGTACCGGCAACCGTCACGCCGATATTCGGATTGTCGCGCCAGGCGTAACCGCCCTTGGCGTAGAGCAGTCCCGGGCCCCAAGTGTAGCCGAAGCGGCCGGTCACCGAGCCGAGTTGATCATTGTTGGCGGTGATCACGGTGCCCGCCGGGAACGCGATGCCGGTGTTGTTGCGGTTCATCCAGCTGTACTGGGCCTCGATACCGCCGACCCAGTTCGGTGCGAACTGGTAGTCGAAGCCGCCCTGCACGCCGCCGAGGAAACGTCCGTCGCTGCCCTGCAGGCTGTTGTCGCCCGCGAACGCGCCGCCGACATGGCCACCAACATAGAATCCGGTCCAGTTGTAGATCAGCGCCGGCGCCGTATAGGCGGGCGCCTTGTAGGCCGGCCGCGCCGGCATGTCGGCGGCAAAGGCGGCGCTTCCCAAAGCGATCAAGGCGACGCTGCTAAGCAGAAGTTTCTTCATAGGAATTCCCCATTCACGTAGCTAGCGACTTCTCCCAACAAATTGGCCTCAATTTGGTTGCTTCGCGGCAATGCCGCAGGAGTGATGTCGCATATGTGACGGCGCTCGATCTCTTCGGTTTTTGGGTCTTGCTGTCCCCGCAAGAGGCGCCAAAAGGTACGGATTTGGACCCTTTTCGCCTGTTGATTGGTCGCAGCATCCGGTTCGCCGGTTCACGCCTCGCCAAAACGTGATCGGTGGCCGCTTCCTGCGCAGCCTGGAACCGCAGCCCTAATACCGCGTCAGCTTTTCCAGCTCGGGAAATGCGGCATAGGCGGCGCCGGCGCATTCCTCGGCAGCGCTCGGCAGCATGCGCTCAAGCCGCCCGTCGACGAACACCACAGCCCGCTCGCGCGGCTCGCGATAACTCCCGTCGGACTGGCGCTCGGCAAAGCGCAGGCAGGCCACATAGCGCGGCCTGCCACCCACGGCGCGTTGCACCGGCGCGGCCATCGCGGCCTCGTGCACGCCGGCGGGATTGTTGAGGTAGGTTTTCAGGAAGGCGAGGATCTCCGGCTTGTAATTGGCCGGAAACGGCTGCTCGGCATTGGCGCTCTCGACAAAGGAGGTCGAACGCGTCTCATCGCTGTCGAGGCAGGCAGCAAGGGTCAGCGGCAACAGCAGGATTGCCAGGCTCTTCGCTGGTATGCGCAAATGTTAGCTCGTGTGCTTGAAGCGGTCGCCCGGGCATCTTCTAGCCTCTCCACGCGGGAAAGAAAATCGGCATTCCACCAACGGTAAGCGGCACCGGCCCGCCACGAGCGCATGATCCGCCAAAGTGTGGGCGGTTTGGCGATAAGATCATGCGCCATCATTAAAATGGCGCGCGATCTAACGCGAAACCGGTGCCCACTTTCGCTGATCGCGCGCGTGATGCGATCGCTAGCGAGCCGGCTTTCCGCATGACGCGGCGGGGGCAATGGTGTGTGGAACGAGCCGCGTCAGGCTGAAGAGATTACCCGCGCTTGGTGGTATGCGCCGGGGCCTTGAAGCCGACCTTCGGCGCGGCCGTGGTCGTTGCCATCTTCTTGTGATGGCGATGGCTGACATGCCGATAGTGCTTGCGATGATGGCTGCCCATCCTGGCATTGGCGTTCAGCACGCTGGCTTTCACCGGCGTCGCCTTGATGGTGCGAACCTCGTCGCTCTTGCCGGTCGCGGCGAGCGCCGGGGCCGCGAGCACGGACACAGCCAGCAGGGCTGCGGAAATGGTCTTGATCATGGTGGTCTCCTGTCAAACGTTGGATGATCTGGAGGTCCCGGGTGATCGGTCCCGTCGATCATGGTCGTGACATTAGGGACCGCGCGCTGAACCCGATCTGAAGCCGCGCGCCGGACTTCGTTCATCTGCATGAAGCGTTCGTCACATTCGCTTGTCGGTACACCGGTGCCTTGGGCCAAAGGGTCGTGCGAATCGGGAATGTTTCCGCGCCAACGGTGTTCATCTTGCCGGGAACCCGTGTAGCATCGGGCCCGGCGCGACCCGCGCCTGAAATGCAATCGGAGACGTGCATGACGAAGTTTTCGATCAGGCTCTTGCTGCTGGCCTCGTTCGCCATCGCAACGCTCGCTTCCCCCCTGGCCTATGCCGCAGGCGACGACAACCCGGCGCCTCCCGCCAAGGGGAAGAAGAAGGACGACAAGAGCTCGAGCATCGACAGCCCGAAATTCGTCGCCGGCTATCGCACCGCCTACACCACGATCTACGACAAGCACGATTACGCTTCCGCAATCGATCAGCTGAAGGCGCTGGATCATGACGACCGCGCCAGCGTCGCCAACCTGATCGGCTACTCCTATCGCAAGCTCGGCGACTACAAGCTCTCGCAAGTCTGGTACGAGCGCGCGCTGAAGGCCGATCCGAACCACGTCAAGACCTGGCAGTATTACGGCCTGTGGCAGCTCGAACAGGGCAACCGCGACCAGGCGCAATACCATCTGAACAAGATTGCCCAGCTTGCCGGCACCGGCAGCGCCGAATATCGTTCACTGGCGGCCGCCATGGAAATGCCGCCGGGCACCGGTCTCGTCTACTAGTCCGAGTTGAACACGAACACACGAAATCATCAGCAGGAGGCATGCATGCGTAAATCCGCGATCAGGCTGCTCGCTTTGGCGACGTTCTCGCTGGCGCTTGTCAGCGCGCCCGTCATCACCAGTGTCTATGCCGCACCCGACAACGACGCGCCGGCGCCCTCGCAGCCGAAGAAGGGCAAGAAGAAATCGGGCGATGCCGGCTCCGGCAAGGAATATGCGAAGTTCGCCGAAGGCTATCGCGCCGCCTACACCACGATCTACGATCGCCACGACTATTCGGGCGCGATCGATCAGCTCAAGGCGCTCGGCCACGACGACTCCGCTGCGGTCGCCAATCTGATCGGCTATTCCTACCGCAAGCTCGGCGACTACAAGGTCGCGCAAATCTGGTACCAGCGCGCGCTGCAGGCCGATCCCAACCACGTCAAGACCTGGCAGTATTACGGCCTGTGGCAGGTCGAACAGGGCAATCGCGATCAGGCGCAGTATCATCTGACGAAGATCGCGCAGCTCGCCGGCACCGGCAGCGAGGAATATCGCTCGCTCGCCGCCGCTCTCGCGCAGCCGCCGGGCACCGGCCTCGTCTACTGAAATCAGCCGAACGCAAATCCCGGCCGGCGCAATCGAGACGATTGCGCCGGCTTTGTTTTGCTGCACCTACTTCATCAGTCGCCTCGACCTCGCTGCGGAACGCCTTGCGCGAGGCCTCGCGCGAATAGAACATGTGGCCGCCGGGATAGACCACGAGCTTGACGCGCGGCGGCCCGGCAAAGGCCGGCAACTGGTCGAGCACGATCTTCGAGCCGAAATACGGCGTCGCCAGATCGAACAGGCCGTGTCCCACCAGCACCTTCATCTTCGAATCGCGCGCAAGCGACTTGCGCAGTTCAGTGACGGATTCCACCGGACGCGGGCGGTGGCCGAAATCCCAGGCGCGCTCCACCGAACCGTTCAACAGCTCATAGGAGCCGTCGGGCCGCCAGTTCAGCTTGCGATTGGTGAGATCGACGACCGCGCTGGTCATCGACGCGGAGAGCGAGTCGCCGGAAGGATCACCGAAGATGAAATAGAGCGAGTCCGGATATGGATCATAGCCGGTCACCGAGGCATCGTAGCGCCCGGTCACCTTGCCGTTGCGGCGGTCGAACTCGCGGCGGAATTCGCCGACCTCGAAACGCCCGGCGAGCCGGCGGCTCACGGCCTGGTCGATACCGGTGAGCTGCGCCACCTTGTCGGCGATGCGGTTGCTGGCCTCCGTATCGGCCTCGCCCTTGATCAGGTCGGTGAGGAAATCGCCGCGCGCATATTTCTCGACATCGGCGAGATCGGCGCGCGTCACGCTGCCCTTCATGTTATCCTTGGCCTCGCGCGCGACCGCCGCAAAGGTCGGCAGGCTCGCGACATATTGCAGGATGCTGGAGCCGTCATAGTCGCGGAAGTCGAGCACCGGCGAGATCAGGATCAGTCCCTTGATGCCGACGCCCTGATCGACCTGCAGCTTGTTGACGAGCTTCGGCCCGCGAATGCCGCCGTAACTTTCACCGGCAATGTATTTCGGCGACAGCAGCCGATCGTGCTTTTCCAGCCAGCGCCGGATCGTCACCGCAACGGAGGCGACGTCGCCGTCGACCGAATAGAACTTCTTGCGCACGTCGTCGCCGGTCGCGACGAAACGGCTGTAGCCGGTGCCGACGGGATCGATGTAGACGAGATCGGTGAAGTCGAGCCAGGTCTCGGCATTGGGCTGCAGATCCGGCGAGGTCGACGGCGTCACCTGGTCGGCGTTGATGGCGAGCCGCCACGGACCGTTGCTGCCGAGTTGCAGCCAGGCCGACGCCGAGCCCGGCCCGCCATTGAACAGGAAGGTCACCGGACGGCTGGCGCGATCGGCGCCATCGAGCTGGTAGGAGGTGTAGGCGATATCGGCCTGCGCCTCGCCCTTGTCGTCGAACAGGCGAATCGAGCCGGCGGTGGCGGTGAAGCTCAGCGTTCGCCCGGGCAATTCGAGCGTCTGCTTGGTCGTCGAATCCGGCGGCAGTTTGTGCTGCTCGGCGACAACAGGCGAAGCCGGCGGATTGCCGGCGCGGTTGCCGCCGCCCTTTTGTCCGGCAGGTCCAGCCGGCGTTTGCGAGGGCGAAGCCGACGGCTGTGGTGTCGCCGGCATATCCTCGGCGCGCGCACTGCCGATCAGGCACGCGGCAGCGAGCGCCAAAGCCAAACTCATCTGGCGCAGCGCCTGCACGGCAGAGCTCATCGATTTCTTCCTGGCATCTCAATTTAGGGGAAGTTGCGACAGCCTGACGCCGTTCGCAACAGGACGCGCAGCATGACAGGCGCGCGGCCGATCACGACAGCGGCACCGGCCGCGCCAATTCGGAGCGGCGCTCAATCGGCTCAGTAGGCGATCCCGATCATCAGCACGAACTGACGTCCGCACCATTCACCGGCGCAGCCGAGATTGCGCTGCAGGGGCGTGACGACAGCGACGTGGCGAACATGCCGGATGGATGTCATGCGGCGATGCTTGAGCGGTGAAGCTTTCGCGGAGACGTCGGTTGCAGCCGCCGGACTTTCAGCGGCCAGAGCAGGAACCGTGGCCGACAAGGACATCGCCACCACTGCAACCGCTGCGAAGGTGCGAGATATTGCTTTCATCGGGCCACCTCTTGGTTCGGCAGGAGCCAGCACGGGCCGCCTCCGGCTGGTTCCGGCAAATCCTAGCAATTCGGGCGTCAGAAACCAACGCCAATCATCGTGTGTGCGCCGCCGCCACCGCCACCGCCACCGCCGCCGCTGACAATACTCGGCCGCGCCAGCGCCTGCTGGCGCGCACGCGGCGCTTCGGCCACTGCGGGCTTCTGCCGGCGCGGCTGTTCACGCTCTGGCTGGGTTCTGGACTGCTTGCGGCGCGACGATTCTTCGTTGTCATCGCTCTTGCGCGAGGCGATCGCCGGCGCGGCAGCCTTGTCGGCGACGCAGGTTTCGCCCTTCAGGGTCTCGCCGGACTTGCATTCGATCGGGCAAACGCGGGTCGTGTGCTTGGACAGCTCGGTCACCAGATCCTGCGTCACGACAGGCTTGTCGGTCGGCTGGCCTTCGATGCCGAGATATTTCGTCAGCGCCGCCGTCGTCACCGGATTGAGCGTGCCATCGGCCTTGCCGGTCATGCAGCCGAGCCTGATCAGCTGGCCCTGCGCCGAGGTCACAAGCTGCGGCGAATTGGGCGCGACTGCGGCGCGCTTGGCGGCGTCGGCATTGAAGCGGTCGATCGCCGCCACCACGACCGGTCCGAGCCGGTCGCAGGTCACAGTCTTGGAGAAGTTCTTGAGATCGTCGCCGCCGGTGCCGTCGCTGCCCTTGGTCAGGATCGCCTCGAGCTTGCCCTGCTCGTCCTTGCACGCGGCTTCCTTCTGCGCGGCGAGCTCGGCCTTCTTGCGCGCGGCCTCGGCTTCCTTCGCCTGCTTCTCGGCGGCAGCAGCCGCAGCGGTGGCGGCCGCAGCCGCCTTGTCACGCTCCGCCTGTTCGGCCTTCTGCTGCGCGTCCTGCGCCTTGCGCGCCGCCTCCGTCGCCTTCGCCTGGCGGTCGGCCTCCGCCGCGGCAGCACGACGCTCCTCCTCTTCGCGCTTCTTCTGCGCGGCCAACTCGGCCGCAGCCGCTTTCGCCTTCTCGGCGGCCTCGGCCTCGGCGGCGCGGCGCGCATCGTCGTCACGCTTCTTCTGCGCGACGGCTTCCGCGGCCCTGCGTTTGGCTTCTTCCGCGGCCTGACGCGCCGCTTCAGCGGCCTGGCGCGCCTGCGCATCGCGGTCGGCCTGCGCCTTCTTCAAGACGTCGATGCGCTGCTGCGCATTCAACGCCAGCGGCGAATCCGGGAAGCGGGCGATGAATTTTTGCAACACCGCAGGATCGGTCGCGTCCTTGACCTTGTCCCACTCGACCGCCTCCTTCGAGGAGGAGTCGCGGCTCGGCGCTCTTTGCTCCGGCAAAGCCGCGACAGTGACGTTGGAACTAGGCGGCGCGGCCGGCGCGGTGGGCGCCTGAGCGGTCGACGTAGCCGAGGCCAGTACGGGCTGGTTGGTGTTGATCTGTTCGATCTGCGCCTTGGCGAGTTCGGCATAGAAGCCGGTCGGATGCGTGCCGAGGAACACTTCCCAAGCCCGCTTGGTCCCGATCTTCTGCACCAGTTCGTAGTCGGCCTTGACCTCGTTGACCGGCGCTTCCTGCGGTTTTTGCGGCGCGGGCACCAGCGAGACGTTGCCGCCGCCGAGCGAACCATAGACGAACGGCTCCTGCCGGTTGCCGGTCGACCGCAGCACGTCGTCCCTCACCCGCCCGAACGCCAGCCGCACGTCGAGGCCGGGCACGGTTAAATCCTTGAGGATCGCAGTCGTGAAGGGACTATGCTCGCCGTCACCATCGTCGGCCGTCGAGCCGGCCTTCGCCGCATAGGCGATCAGCGTGTCGGTCGAGGTCGGCTCGACCTTGCCGAGGCCGGCGGTAACGGCGCGGCTTGCAACCTTGCGTTCCCTGCGCATGTTGTTGACGAAAGGATTGTCGCGGCAGGCATCGAGGATGATCAGGCGCAGGCGGCTGGCGCCGTCGGCCGAGGACACCAGGCGCTCCAGCGGGATCGCCTCGTCGTCCGCGTCGCGGTCGCTTGCCAAGCGAGCGTCGACCGGAATGAGATAGTTGATCGCTCCGATCTCGAGGCCATGACCGGCGTAATAGACCACGGCTATTTCAGCTTGATCGGCGGCAGTCTCGAATTTGCGGATGGCGCGCTTGAAATCGAGATTGCCGACATTGAGCACGAGTTCGACGGAGTCGAAGCCGGCGTCACGAAACATCTTGGCGACGGCGGTCGCATCGCGCGAAGGATTGGGAAGCTGCGGAACGGTCTGATAGGTCGAATTGCCGACCACAAGCGCCACCCGTTTTCCGGCCCAGGCGACGTCAGGAGCGACGACCATCGCAAAGAAGGTCGCCGCGATCATTGCCGCCATTGGGAAAAGGCGCTTGATCATCTCAAATTCCGCGCGGGCCGACTTGAGGCCGCGCAGGTCCTTTCGGTATAAATTCTAGCAAGAATAAGCGGCAGCTCTTTGTGAGTTTTGCAGACGCCACCCGGTTTTACCCGCTCTACCCCTGCCGATCAATCCGCCTCACCGTCGCAGCTTAATCCGACCTTCGCAGCAGTTTGGTGATCCATGTCACCCTGCGGTAGCGAAACGCGGACGAGGGCCGCCCACTCGCCCAGATAGATGCTCGCCTCGCGCGCCGCGTCCAGATAGTCACCCCGCCCCAGTTCTGTTGCAACAAGAGCACAGCCATTGGAAATACTGATGTGGACGGGCGCATTGCGGCCACGGTTCGCTTTCAGCCGCTTCGACTCTGATTTACCAATTGGAAAGTTTTTATTTTCTTCGGTCGGAACTCGGGGGCGAATTATGAGCGTTGGTCTGATTGCACACAAACGTCAGGTTTTGGCTGGTTTAGCCCTTATAACCGCCCTTTCTGCGACGTCTTCGGCTTTCGCCCAGTGCACCAGCACCGCCACCGGCCCAGGTGCACCTTTCTTCGGACCACAACTGAATACCGCGGCTGCGGCTGCCGGAGCTTCTGCGGGCGCCTTCGGCAGTGCGCTCGGCAATATGAACACGGCCTTCCTCAGCAACCAGGGCAGCGCATTCGTCTCCGCGCCGGGCGACCCCAAGCCCAACCAGGACGGTGGCGGCGTTTGGGCACGCGGTGTCGGCGGCGAGTTCACCAGCAAGTTCAGCACCTCCGGCACCGGGACCGTGACTTCGGGACCAGGCACACTCTTTTTCTTGGGAATTCCGGTGGGACCGATTCCTGCAGGCGCTCTCAACACCAACGCCAACGTCAACTGTGCGGGAAGCGTGCATGCGAACTTCTCCGGAGCTCAGGTCGGCACGGATATTTCCAAACTCAATATCAACGGCTGGAACCTCCATCTGGGCACGACTGCCGGCTATCTTGCGTCGAGCGCCACCGACAGCAGCGGCGGTTCGGCCCACTTTGACGTGCCGTTCATCGGAACGTATCTGGTTGCAACCCATGGCCGGTTCTTTGCGGACCTGATGGTGCGTCGCGAGTTCTACAGCGCCGACGTGACCAACAATTCGATCGGCCTGTTCCGGCAACAGATCGGCGCCCAGGGTGTTTCGGTGTCGACTTCGGCCGGTTACAACTTCGCGTTGGCCAACAACTGGTTCATCGAGCCGTCGGCTGGCTTCATCTGGTCGCGCACGAATGTCGACACCTTCAACGCCAGTGGCGGTGTGATCAGCCAGGGCGCCGTTACCGCGATCTCGACCGCCCCGATCGAGAGCGAGATCGGGCGCCTCAGCCTGCGCGTTGGCAGGACTATTCAGAACGGCAATATCATCTGGCAGCCATTTGCCTCGGCAAGCGTCTTCCATGAATTCGGCGGCAATATCGTGACTTCGGGCACGACGCTTCCAAACGGGGCGTTTGGCGTGGTGACGGCACCGCCCTTTGCGGGAACTGTTCCGGTCACAGTGACCGGCGTCAACAGCACCACGCGCGTGGGCACCTATGGACAGTATTCGCTCGGCCTCGCCGCGCAAGTCGCCAACACCGGCTGGCTCGGCTTCGTTCGCGTCGACTACAAGAACGGCGACAACATCGAGGGTTGGACCGGCAACGCGGGTATCCGCTACCAGTTCACGCCGGAAATGATTGCTTCCGTCATGCCGACCAAGGCGCCGGTGAAGGCCATTCCTTACGTGCCGGCAACCAACTGGACCGGCTTCTATGTCGGCGGGTTCCTTGGCGCCGCTTACGGGAAAACCGACATTCGCTTCGTCGGCGACACCACCGGCTCCGGCGCCAATCCGTGGACCCAGGGCGCTCTGGGCGGCGCGACCGCGGGCTATAATTATCAGTATGCCAACCGCTGGGTGCTCGGCGTCGAGGGCGACATAGGGGCCGTCAACCTGCATGGCACAAGGTCTTGCGGCACCTTTAACGGCAGGGATGCCAACAACAATCTCGTCGGCACCGGCTTCAGCCCGGCCTTCTTCAACTGCCAGAACCTTGCGAACTGGATGGGCACGATCGCCGCGCGGCTCGGTTATGCCTGGCATCGTACACTCTTCTACGTGAAGGCCGGCGCGGCAGCGGAAGACGACCAGGTGAACATCAGCTGTATCTTCGGACCGCTGAACGGCCAGGCTGGCAATCCGCCGAACATTTTCGGACCTTGCCGCAGCCAGACCGGTGCTGTCAGCAACGGCTTCAGCAACAGCGGCAATCGTTATGGCTGGCTGATCGGCTTCGGCTCCGAATTCGACCTCGGCAAGAACTGGTCTGCCAAGGGCGAGTGGGACTACATCGACTTCGGCGCGCGCACCGCGCTAGCGACCGACGGCACGACGGTCCTGCGCGACTCCGGTGCGATCCAGCAGGTCAAGATCGGCGTGAACTATCGCTTCGTGCCGGGACCTCTCGTCGCCAAGTACTGAGCGAATGAACGCTGTTAATCATGACGGGCGGCCCAACGGCCGCCCGTTTGCTTTGGTGCGCAAAGCGTGCTGGCTTGTCTCGACAAGCGCGCCTTGCGTCGTATAGACGACCCCGGCCCAGTTCGCTTTCGGAAAGTGCGTGTCCATGAGTCCATCGCAGCGATATGACCGGATCGCCTTTGTCGCGAGCGCAGGCCCCGAGGCGCAGCAGGCATTGGCGCAGCTCGCCGCGACTTACGGCAATTGCGAGCCCGCCGAGGCCGACATCGTGGTCGCGCTGGGCGGCGACGGCTTGATGCTGCAGACGCTGCACCGAAACATGCGCACCGACAAGCCGATCTACGGCATGCACCGCGGCACGGTCGGCTTCCTGATGAACGAGTACTCGACGCACGATCTCAAGGCGCGATTGACTGCGGCGCGTGAATCCGTGATCCATCCGCTGCTGATGCGCGCCACCGACGCGCACGGCAAGGTCCACATCCACCACGCCATCAACGAGGTCGCGCTGTTCCGCCAGACCCATCAGGCCGCGCGGTTGCGCATCCTGGTCGACGAGCACGAGCGCATGCCGGAATTGATCGCCGACGGCATCCTGGTGGCGACCCCGGCCGGATCCACCGCCTACAATCTGTCGGCGCAGGGGCCGATCCTGCCGATCAATGCCGCCCTGCTCGCGCTGACCCCGATCAGCGCCTTCCGTCCGCGGCGCTGGCGCGGCGCGCTCTTGCCCGATGCCGCCTTCGTGGTGATCGAGGTGCTGGAAGGCGACAAGCGGCCGGTGGCGGCGGTCGCCGACCATGACGAGGCGCGCGACGTGCGTCGGGTCGAGGTGCTCTCCGACAAGACCATCGCGATGCGGATGCTGTTCGACCCCGGCCACAGCCTCGAGGAACGCATCCTGCGGGAGCAATTCGGGCACTAAGTCGCTTCGTCCGGCAACACTTCGTTAACCCATGGCCCGTTATGGTTAACGCGGGGTATACCCTTCGGGCCGAGCATGTTCCGCATCGACTTCAACAAGCTGCGCTTCCTCATCTGCGACGACAATCCGCACATGCGGCGCATCCTGCGCACGCTGCTGCATTCCTTCGGCGCGCGCGAAGCCTATGAGGCCGAGGACGGCGCCACCGCACTCGAAATGTATACGCATTACGTCCCGGACATCGTCATCACCGACTGGGCGATGCCGATCTTCGACGGGCTCGAACTCGCGCAGATGATCCGGCAGCCGGAATCCAAGGGCAACCCGTTCGCGCCGATCATCATGCTGACCGGTCATTCCGAAAAGCGCCGGGTCACCTATGCGCGCGATGCCGGCGTCACCGAATTCCTGGCCAAGCCGATCTCGGCCAAAGGCCTCTACCAGCGCATCCTGAACGTCGTCGCCAATCCGCGGCCGTTCATCAAGACCAAGACCTACTTCGGCCCGGATCGCCGCCGCAACACCAACAACGCCTATATCGGCCCAGAGCGCCGCGTCGGCGGCGAGGTCGAGGTGCTGCAGCAGCCCTCGCTGCTCGACAAGGCGCGCTCCTCGATCTGAGGCAAGGAACGATCATGGCAAAGCCGAAGGCATCCGATATCGAGGTCCAGAAGTTCGCGACCCATCACGTCATCACCCAGCCCAATCCGCTGCGCAAGGTGCTGCGTCGCGTCGACGAGAAGGACGCCGACGATCCCGTTGCGCGCGCCGAAGCGGCGCTTGCCGGCCTCTCCGGCGAGTTCAAGGACTGGATGCTGGCCGAAGCCGACCGCCTGCTGGCCGCGCATGCCGCGATTCTCAAGAACGGCTTTGGCAAGGACGCGAACGGGGAGCTGTTCCGCTCGGCTCACGACATCAAGGGCGACGCTGCGACGTTCGGTTTTCCTGCCGCGGCAGCGACGGCCGAAAGTCTGTGCCGCATCATCGAGCATGCGCCTGATCTGGCGAAGGTGCCGGCGGAATTGATCGCGCACCACATCAATGCGATCCAGGCCATCGTGCGCGATCACACGCGACTCGACACGCTCACCGTCGCCAGCGAGCTCAGCCGCCGGCTGCGCAAGGTCGCCGACGAATATCTCATGCACGTCAACCGCGATCGCCCCGACCATCTCGAAGCGGTGATGGCGCCGAGCATCGTGCCGGGGGATTAGTTCTCACTCGTCATTGCGAGCACTGTAGGGTGGGTTAGCCCGAAGGGCGTAACCCACCTCTTCTGTTGCCACGGATAGAGAAGTGGTGGGTTACGCTTCGCTAACCCACCCTACGAAAACTACGCCGCGATCGCCTCGTGATGCCGCGGCGTCACCGAACCTTCCGCGACCAGCTCGTCGCAGAACATCCGCGCTTCCTCGCGCGCCGATTCCGTCGCAAACCGCCTGAGCAGGATCAACAATGCCTCGGTCGCCTCCGAATCGGATTCGCAGGCGGTCAGCACGCGTTCGACCATCTTGCGGCGCAGCCGCGCGGCGGTGCCCATGCTGTCGGCAAACCCGATCTCGTGGCAGACTTCGAGCGCGACGCGGAAGGCGGCGAAGGTGGATTCCGGCAGACCGGCGCGCTTCAAGAGCGCATGCAGGCTGGCGCCGCCGCGATCGTGCAGCAGCGAGGCGACGCGCGACAGCGGCAAATCGGACAGCTCGGCGAGCGCGAAAGTGAACAGCTCGATGTTGCCCGACAGCAGCGCGCGCAGAATCAGGCCCGCGGTGAGCTGGGAGGTCGCGCGCAGATGCTTCACCAAGCCCTGCATGTCCTCGCCGCGCGAGCGCGCGGCAATGTTCAGCGTCGAGCGGTCGCGCGCCTCGCCGGCGATGCGGCCGGCGCGATCTTCGCTGAGCCAGTTCCTGGCGACCACGAATTGCGCCAGCGTCTCGGAAAGCTTTGCCACCAGTGCCGCGCGCGTCGCCGCAGGCAGGTCTTCCAGCACCAGCATGGATTCGCGGATCGCTGCGAGATGGCCATGGCGCTCGACGATGCGATCCCAGGAGAACGGCGCCAGCTCGGCATAGGGATTTTCGATCAATTCCAGCGCGGCGGCGGCAGAGCCGACCTCGGCAATGGCGGCACCGACCGACGCCGGCAGGCCGGTGCGGCGCGCGATCGCGCATTGCATCTCGCCATTGCCGGTGGCGACGATGTCGACGAGATCGGCGTCGATCAGAAGCGGCGAATGTTCGAGCACGGGAAGCGCGATGGAGGCCTGGTCGGTCGACAGCGCCTGCACGATGGCGGCGGGCGCCTCGGCGCTGCGCGCGAATACCTCGGCCATCGCCTGGCGCACCAGCGGCGAGGCATCGTCGAGCAGCATCAATAGCGCGCCTTCGGCGGCGGCGCGGTCGTCGGGGGTGAGATCGGAGAGCAGCCAGGCGCGCGCCAAAGAGCGCGTGGCTTCCGCGCGTTCGCCGGCGGAAGCGGTCCTGACCCAACTGATGAACTGCCGAACGATCATTGTCCTGCCGGCTTACGCAACGACGAAACCAAAGGCGACGAATGTCACCGCAACACAAAATAAACCACGACGCTTAACAAAGCGTTCACCATAACTGTTTGGGTTTGTTGACGTTTTGTTAAGGATGGCGCCTCCCGGTATTGTTCGACGGCACCGCATCGGATTGAGCGACTACCGGAAAAATGACTGCGATCGATTTAGCCGGGGTTTCAATCTCTGCCGCCGGGTTGGCGGGTGCGCCGCTGATCGCCTTCATCGTATTTGCATTCGTCAACAGCCGATGGGCGTCAGTCGGGCGAGTGACGGTCATCATCTGCATCTTGACGATCACGTTCGTCACATTGGCTGCCGTTCTCGGATTTAGCTTCAAGAACGTACTGTTGAATTTCGTGTCCTTTGCCATCGCTTATGGCGCGTATTGCTTCCTCGCCATCTGTTGCTGGCGCATAGCCTTCTTGCCTCTTCGCATCCTTGCTGTGTTCTGCACAGCGATCCCGGTCTGCCTCGGCTACGTCATGTGCACGATCGGTTTGCTCGGCTTGATGTTCATCGTCGGCGATTACACAAGAGATCCCCACCGGCTCGAACAAATCGACGCGGGGCTCGAGTGCCGTATCAGCCTGTGGGGTATGGTGGGCAGCGCATCCGGCTATACCGTCCATCTCTACAGGTCCTGGGACTGGCTCCCCTTCGTCGAGCGCGCCGTCGTGAGCATTCCCGTTATTCAAATCGGTTATGACGGCGACAAGCCACCCAAGGATGCTGATTGCGCCGATGCGGTCGCGCAATATCGAGGATGACGCCGGACGAAATTACTTCCCGGCCACGAAGAAGAACTCCTGCCGCCCCGACACCGATCCGTAGCTGAAGGGCTGCTGGCGGCGGCTCGTCATGTCGAGCACGTCGTCGCGGACGAAATCAAACATGCGCCGCACCTCCAGACCCGGGGTCTGGATGTTCTTCATGAAGGCGGTCGCGAACGGGCTGTTGGCGCCGTCGCCGTCGAGCGCGGTCTCGCCATGCTTGGCGGCGTAGACCACGAGCGTACCGCTTTCCGGCTCGATCGACGCCAGCCCGCGGCCGATCGAGCGGCTGGCGGTCGCCATGGTCCGGCGCATCTGGCTCGCGAAGGGATTGTCGCGGCAGGCATCGAGCAGCACCAGCTTCAATCGCTTGGCGCCCTCGACCGCGCTGAGCACCTGGTCGAGCGGTACGGTCTCAAAGCCGACATCGCGATCGGTGGAGAGCTTCGCATCGACGGGAATGAGGTAGTTGCCGCCGCCCATCTCGATACCGTGGCCGGCGTAATACACCAGCGCCCAATCGGCGCTGTCGGCGAGTTGCGCAAAATTGCGCAGGGCATCGACGAGCTTTTCCTTGGGCAGGTCGATCAGCAAGGTCACGGACTGGAAGCCGGTGCGGCGAAGCGCGTCCGCAATCGCCGTGGCATCGCGCACTGGATTGGTGAGCGGCGGCACGTTGCGATAGGCGGAGTTGCCGATCACGAGCGCAATGCGCCGCTCGTTGACCACCGGCGCCTTCGGCTTGTCGGGGACGGCAGCTGTTGCTGCGGCAACCTGCGGTGCGGCGGCGGCCGGGTCCGTCTGTCGCGGCGCCGTCGTCAGCGCAAGGCGCGCCGCGTCACGCCCGGCTAGCGCTTTTGGCATCGAGGAGTTCAGGGTGAGCGCGCTCTGATAATCCTCCAGCGCCTTCAGCCAGTCGCCCTTGCTGCCAAGCGCGTCGCCGCGGTGGACGTAGAAATCGGCCAGCTCGGCCTTCTTGTCGTAGCGCCCGATATCGATCGCCTTGTCGAATTCCGCGATCGCTGCCGTCACATCGCCCTTCCTGACGAGAGCAACGCCGTGATTGTCGCGGTAAAGGGCAATGGAGCCTTGCAGCGCAATCGCCTTGTCAAAATCGGAGAGCGCGCGGGCGAGATCGCCCTTGCCGAGCCAGGCCACACCGCGGCCATTGAATGACTCGCTATCGTTGGCCTGCAGCGCAATCGCCTTGTCGAAATCGGCGATCGCGCGGTCAAAGTCGCCCTTCCTGTTCAGGGCGAGGCCGCGCTGAGCAATGTACAAGCCGCTGTCGGGGGACAACGACACCGCCTTGTCGAAATCGCGGATCGCGGGGTCGAGCTGGCCCGTAGCCTGATAGGCCTGAGCCCGCCGCCAATAACCCTGCGCGTCCTCACGACGCTGCAGCGCCTTGCTGTAATCGTCGGCGGCGCGCGCATTCTGCCCCTGCTTCTGCCACGCCAAAGCGCGCTGGTAGTAGACATAGTAGGCACTGATATCGTCGACCGATGTTGGTGTGGCCGGCTCGAAGATCGACTTGGTGATTTTTGTCGCCTTCGCCAGCAACGCGACCGCCTGGTCGTAATTCTGCATGGCGACGTCGAACTGACCTTTTTGCATGTAGAGGTCGCCGCGATTTTGGTAGGCCTGGATGTGGTCGCGCAGCGGGTGCCGCTTGTCGGCGATCAGGGCGTCGCAGACCTTCAGCGAGGCTTCGATCTGGACCGGAAGATAGGCCTCGGGCGTGCAGTATTGCTTTTCCGCCCACGCTGGCGCGACGGCCAGCGCGGCGATCAAGGCCAGAACGCAAACCGGAAGCCGGACCGCTCGTCGCATCACATCCCCCCGCAGCCTGAAGGGTGCGAGTCTAGCCGATGCGCGGGCGGAGAAAAGGGCTGTCTTGCGCGGACTAACCGCTCGAGAAGGTGCCGTTGCGGTCGCTGAAGAGGTCGAGCGGGCGCGGCGCGCCGACATTCTGCGCAGGTCCGACGCTCGCGACCGAGGTCAGCGAGGATGACTTGCCCCACAACTCGCGGACGGTCGACGAGATCGGCTGGGCGTTCTCGTCGGCCTGAAATAGCGAGCGGAACATCGGATTGGCCGGCGGCGCAGGATCGCGCGGCGCGTCCGCCGAGGCCATCGTCACCGGCGGCGAGGCGCTGCGCGTGTCCGGAAAGGCCGCGAGGAAGGCGTTGGTGTCCATGGCAGGTACGGCAGCTACCGCCGTGCGCGGAGGCGTCGGAGCCGCGCTCGCCATCGCGACCGCGGGCAGGGCCGTGCTGGCGGGCGCATCGTTGTACATCGCATACGCCGTGCGCGTGGCCGGCGCGTTGGCCGCGGCGGCATAACGCGTCGATAGCACCGAATAGACTTCGGAGACACTGCGCCCCTTGCCGGTACGATCGTAGAAGATCGAGCGGTTGGCGGCGGCCGCATTCGGAAACATCCGCACCGCGGAGGCCTGCGGGCTATCTTCTGCTTTCGCGATCAGCCTGGCCGCGCCGCCGGTGCCGAGGAAATGCGCCATGTACAATTCGGCGTCGCTCGGGCGGCGGCCGATCTTGCCGGTGAGCTGGAAACTGTTGGACTGGGTCAGGACTGCGCGCCATCGCCGAGCTCGCGACGGGATCGTCGCGCAGCTTCATGATCGAGCGCCGCATGTCGGCATCCTTGACGACGTAGTCGCCCGACGAGGTCTTGCCGATGGCGTCGGCATACTGGTTGTATCCGAGCTGACCGCCGGCCTCCTTCACGGTGCCGAGCCAGGTCTGCTCGATGAACTGATAGAGCCCGTGCGCCGAAGATGTCGACGCGCCCGCGGTCGGATTGAAATCCGACTCCATCTTGGCGGTGGCGAGCATGTATTCGAAGCTGACGCCGGTGGATGAGGCCGCCTGCTTGATCGCGCCGGCCACCCGCACGCGCGCGGGATCGACACCTGCCGTGGCCGTGGCGTTTGACGTGTCGACCGACATATCTGGGTGCCCCGCTCCCCGGGAAACAACCGCGTTTGGCCTGCGCCCTTTCTCCCGAAAGACGCGGCCTTCAGGCGTCACAGTGCGGCTTTTATGGTTAATGGGGGGTTAAGGATTACTTGCGGTAGACCTTGTCCGGATCGAACAGCCGCTTGTCGTCGACGAAAGCCAGTCGCGCGCCACCATCGGCTTGCTCGACCTTGCGATAGAAGCAGGACTTGCGGCCGGTGTGACAGGCTGCCCCCACCTGCTCGACCCGGATCCAGATTGCGTCCTGGTCGCAATCCATGCGCATCTCGACCACGCGCTGGGTCTGACCCGAGGTCTCACCTTTTCGCCACAACGCATTGCGCGAGCGGCTGAAGTACCAGGCCTCGCCGGTCGCGACGGTCTTGCGGAGAGCTTCGTCGTTCATATGCGCGACCATCAGCACCTCGCCGCTATCAGCATCGGTCGCCACGCAGGTGACGAGACCCGACGCGTCGAATTTGGGGTCGAAGGACAACCCCTCTTCGCGCTGTTGATCGGCTGACGTTGTCACGGGATAGCCCTCGCTCTTCGGAGCGAGGTTTAGCAGCTAGCGCTGCGTCCCTCGCACCATGGACAGGAAACGCGCCTGCTCCGCCGGATTGTCGCGGAACATGCCGGTGAAGCGGCTGGTGAAGGTCGTCGCACCATGCTTGGCGACGCCGCGCACCGACATGCAGGTATGCTCCGCTTCGATCATCACCGCAACGCCGCGAGGTTTCAGAACCTCGTCGATCGCGGCGGCGATCTGCGCGGTCAGGTGCTCCTGGGTCTGCAGGCGACGGGCAAAGATGTCGGTCAATCGCGCGAGCTTGGACAGGCCCACCACCCGCTCGACCGGCGTATAGGCGATATGCGCCTTGCCGTAGAACGGCATCATGTGGTGCTCGCATTGCGAGGTGAACTCGATGTCGCGGACCAGCACGAAGTCGTCATAGCCGGCGGTTTCGCCGAAGGTGCGGTCGAGCACCTCGGCCGGGCACTGGTGGTAGCCCTGATAGAGCTCGTCGAAGGCCTCGACCACGCGGCGGGGCGTATCGAGCAGCCCCTCGCGGTCGGGATTCTCGCCGATGTAGGAGAGCAGCGTTTCGACGGCGGCCTCGGCCTCGGCGCGCGACGGGCGCGGCTGGTCGGCGCGGACGGCGGCCGCTAGAAATTCGGCAGGGTCGAGCTCGGCCGGGCGGCTCTCGGGAGCCTTGCCGGGGCGGAGCGGTTTGATCGTTGCGCCATCCATCTCGTCGTCTCCGTTCGACCGGCCGATTGCGACCGGAGTGTCACCGGGCAGACGGGGCGGACGTGCCGCCGGGCGCCTGAGTCCCATCACCAATGCCGGGGCCGGCCGAGACCTGCCCTATATTTCCAGCATTTGCATCCATATATAGGACGATGAGCACCACCCGCCAAGTGCGCGCAGGCACGGCGGCATCCGGGACCTCGCCTCATGCTGAACGACATTTACAACAAGCGGATCATCGAGTTGGCGGGGAATATTCCGCGATTGGGCCGGCTTGCGGCCCCCGACGCCAGCGCGACCGCCCACTCCAAACTGTGCGGATCGACCGTGAAAATCGACCTCAAGATGGATGGCCCTGTCGTCACCGACTTCGCCCATGACGTGAAGGCCTGCGCACTGGGACAGGCCTCCTCCTCGATCATGGCGCGCCATGTGGTCGGCTCGAGTGCGAGCGAATTGCGGGAGTTGCGCGAGACCGTTCGCAAAATGCTGAAGGAGAACGGCAGCCCGCCCGCACCCGATCACAAATGGGCTGACATCGCGCTGCTGGAACCCGTGCGCGACTACAAGGCGCGGCACGCCTCGACCATGCTGACCTTCGATGCCGTGGTGGATGCGATCGGTCAGATCGAGGCGAAAGCCAGGCAGCCCGCCGCGGCGCAGGGCTAACCATTCAGTTCACTTCTTTGACGTCGCCACGCCGCCGGTCAGCGCCTCAGCCGTCTTGGTCGACTTCACTTGCTGGATCGCGGCATCGGCCGGAGCGCTTACGAACCGATCCTGCACGCTCTTGTGCGTGACCTCGGCGACCGGGACGGCGGCCCCGACATGCGGCAGCACGTCGGCGACCAGATCGGTGGTCACCAGGTTGGACAGACGCAATTCGTCAGGCGACAATTCGTGCAAATCTTCCCACGGCGGTACGCTCAGGGAGAGCGCGAGCAGATCGCCGGAACCGCCCATGTCGAAAGTGTATTTTGCCAGCCGCCCGACGTCGCGTTCCACGATCATCAGATCTTGCGCCGAATAGCTCGCGGCCTTGGCGTCATCGGCGCGATCGCCCATCCAGATCTGGTGGACGCGCAGATGCGCCTGTTGCGGCACGTAGCGGGTCTTGCCCGACAACAGCAGGAACACGCACATCGACTCACAATAGGCTTCCGGCGAGACGCTGCCATGATCGCCATGCACCGAATGCGCGATCACGCTGGTACCGACGGTGGTGCGCAGACCGAATTCGCGGAAGCGCCGGCCGAGTGCGATGGAATCGTTGACCGAACCGCCGCTGGAATCCAGCACGATGGTGGCGCCGGCAAGATTCCGGCCGCGCGCGAACTCGTCGAAATCCTTAGGGGTGTCGGAGGTGACGATGCCGACTGCACTGACCCAGCCGGTGCAATCGGGCGCGCAAACGACCCAGCCGAACTTCATGGGCAGCTTGCGCTCTTCGAGCGTGCCGCCGGCGCGAGCCGAACTGCCCAGCGTCGCCACCACGGCGGGCACGGCGAAGGACAGTGCGGCCATGGCGACAAGCGCCCAGCCGCGTAGATCATGCGACCTCAAGAGCCTCAAATTGGTTCCTTCCCCAAGCCCCAAGCCGGGAGTAGTAGCCCCAAATCGACACCTCGCGAATTTATCACATAGGCGTCATGAAAATGGTATCCGGGCAATTACGTATCGTCCATAGCGACTTGCTGCGGTGCTCCCTAATGACAATGCGATTCTGCAAAAGTGTGGCGCAATTATCCAAGCGTCAAAGTTCCCTGCCGCGGAACAGCACAAATGTGTGCCTCTGAACACGGCACGCCGCCTGGGAATGAGTCACGCGCGGAGGGTTTCGCCCTGCGCCGGCTGCCGCGCGATGTCGGCCGCGCGCTGATCTGGCTCTACCGGCACACGCTGTCGCCGCTGGTCGGCTACAACTGCCGGCACCTGCCGACCTGCTCGGTCTATGGCGACGAGGCGATCGCGCGCTTCGGCCTGTGGGCGGGCGGATGGATGACGCTCGCGCGGCTGTTGCGCTGTCATCCCTTCGGCACGTCGGGCATCGACCTTGTGCCATCGG
Source organism: uncultured Alphaproteobacteria bacterium (assembly GCA_963791665.1). GTDB lineage: Bacteria > Pseudomonadota > Alphaproteobacteria > Rhizobiales > Xanthobacteraceae > Bradyrhizobium. The sequence continues at coordinate 71,999 of CAWBTH010000003.1, forward strand.
TAGCGCCGCCGGGCGCGCGCTGGTATCTGCCGTGGCGTTACGGGCGCTGGCGCGGGGTCAATGGTCCCTGAGTTGGCTTTGCTGCGGCGCTTTCAAGCGAAAGCTGCATTGCTGCTTTTCGGGAACCAGCAGTTCCCTCTGCGCATTAATTTCGTTGCTCCTCAGGGAGGAACCAACGATGCGCTGGAAAATCAGCCCCCACGGTCATGACGCGCGGCAGATCGACCTGCTTGCGGTCGCCGCTCTTCTGATCGTTATCGTCTCCGCCCTGCTCTATTTCGACCGCAGTCCGCAGCCGAGCCACACGAGCAGCTTCATCGTGCCGAGCCAAAGCGTACGCTGGTAGCTATCGCTTAGCGTCCGAACCAGAAGAAGCCGTGCCGCGGCTCCGGCTTGGGCTTCTTTGGACGCGGTTTTGGCGGCGGCGCGACCGGCTCGGTCGAGGCCGTGGCATCCGGCGCGGCAGCGGGCTCATCCGGCCCCGTCCTCACCGACAACAGCAGGTTGGAGTCGTGGGTGCGCCAGCGATAGCCGATGCCGAAGTCCATCGGCTGGGCGTGGCGGAACAGTTCGGCATAGGACTGCTGGTAGCGTCCGGGAAATTCACCGATCGGGCCGGCATAATGGCCGAACGGAAAGAAGTGCCACTTCTTCGCATTGTAGTTGCCGAGCGGGATTCCGGAATCGTCCTGGATGATGGTGGCGCTGTTGGCGAGCAGGAAGTCGCGCACCGTGGTGAAGTTGCCGGAGTGCAGGAGATAGGAGGCGCTCTTGATCAGGCTGTTGCCGGGCGCGAGCGTCTGGCAGAATTTCAGGAAGCCGCTCACCTTGACGCCGGAGTTGGAGAGATCGGTCGAGAAATAATACAGCGTCTTCTCGGCGCCATCCTTGCCCGCGAACAGGATCTTGACGCCGCGCGGCGCAGTCGCCTTCGCGCCCTCGCCGCCCGTATGCACCTCGCCGTTCTCGTCGATCGTGACCGGGGTGACTTCCTTGATCGACTTGCCCGACCGCTCCATGAACACGAACAGGATCGGCAGCGCACCGCCGATCTGACCGGCATGCAAGTCAGTCTTCATGTGCTTGGTGATGAAGAAGCTGAAATTCATGATGGTCGAGAGCGAGTGCTCGATATTGGCCAGCGCGGAATTGACCGTGCCGCGCGGCAGCTTGACGAGATCGGGAAGCGAACCGGGCGGCTCCAGCGCCGCCATCACATAGGTCGAGGCCTTCGAATAGAACGCGTTGGCGTATAGGAAGTCGGGGCCCGAGAACATGTAGAACATGGTCGGCTTCGGCGCGGCCAGATTCGCGTCGGCCCAGGCGTGGACCCTGGAGAGCTGTCCCTGCTCGAGCCGGCCGAACGCATTGTCGAAGAACTTTGCGTGCCGCTGCCAGGACGGATCCTTGGTCAGCGGCAGCAGCGGCGAGCCGTCCGACGGCATCATGCCGGCGAGGAAGCGCGCGGTGTCGTCGACGCTCGCACTATCGGCGGCGCGTACGCTGCTTGCGGCAACAAGGATCAGGCTCGCGGCAAGTGCCGCCATTTTCATCGCGCGGAGCATGTTCGTGTGCGGCCCTAGGAACGAGATGCGGCGCCGGGCTCGGCGCGCTTGTGGAAGATGGCGTAGATCGCGAGGCCCGAGATCATGATCAACATACCCAAGAACGCCTGCAACGGCCGCTCGGTCAACAGATAGTACATCATGAAGCCGGTCACGAGCAGGAAAACGATTGGCGTCACCGGGTATCCCCAGGCGCGATAAGGCCGCGGCAGGTCGGGCCGCGTGATGCGAAGCTTGATCACGCCGAGCACGGTGAAGAACGAGCAGAACAAGAGCGCGAACTGGATGAAGTCGAGCACCTTCTCGAAGGACTGCGTGAACAGCATCAAGGTTGCGACCGCAAGCTGGAACAGGATCGCAAAGGCCGGCGCGCCACTCGCCGAGCGGCGCGAGAACACGCGGAAAGCCGGGATATCCTCGCCGATCGTCATGGTCACGCGCGGGCCGATCCACATCATCGCGGAGATCGACGAGATCAGCCCGATGCAGATCATCGCCGCGACGATGCGTCCGCCGACATCGCCAAAGATATGGCGCCCCGACACGCTCGCGACCTGCAGCTGGCCGGCAAGCTCGCTGATCGGCGCGGTCAGCAGGAACACGGCGTTGAGCGCCACATAAAGCAACAGCACGATCACCGTGCCCATCAGCATGGCGCGCGGCAGGTTTCGCTGCGGCATGCGCAACTCGCCGATGATGTAGGTCGCCGCGTTCCAGCCCGAGAACGAGTACATCACGAAGACGAGACCGATCGCGAAAGGCGCGCTCGTGATGTGGCCGAAATCGGCCGAGGTCGGCGCAAACGAGAGCGGCTGCTTCGCCGGACTCAAGACCCCCGCGATCAGGAACGCAACGATCAGCAGCACTTTCAGGATGGTCGAGATCAGCTGGAAGGTCGACGAGTGCTTCACGCCGGTGAGTTGCACGAGCGACACCAGCCAGACCACGCCAATCGCCAGCAGCAGCGGCGGCCCGCCTGGAAACACCGACGTGGCGTATTGCCCGAACGCCATCGCGGCCAGCGCAACCGGCGCGGCAAAGCCGATGGTCGCGGAGACCCAGCCTGCCAGGAAACCGAAGGCCGGATGATAGGCGCGGCCCAGGAAATTGTACTCGCCGCTCGAGCGCGGAAACATCGCGCCCAGTTCGCCATAGGAGAACACGCCGCACAGCGCGACCACGCCGCCGATGGTCCACAGCAGCAGGATGGAAAAGCCGGAGGGGATGCCGCTGACCTGGAAGCCGAGGCTGGTGAAGACGCCGACGCCGACCATGTCGGCGACGACGATGGCGGCTGCGACGATGAGGGAGACCGAGGGGCCGCCTTGGAGAACGCGATCCGTTATCGCCGCGCTCCCCGTGTCTGATGCCGTCATGGTGGATACCTTGGGCCCCTCGCCCATTTCATGGTGCAGGCGGATACAAGCCAATTCAAGCAACGTTAATACAGGTTAAAACCATAGGGTTAATTTCGGTATTAAATTACCTAAAATGCCACCGCCCCCCTCTTTGGACGCTGGGTAAAAGACTTTGGTCCTCACAAAGAGGACACGATTGCGTGTTGTTCTGCCTCAGGTTCTCAGGGCCTCCGGGATTTGGGGAAGCTTTTTCCGGAGGCTTAACGAAACCTAAATGCGGTGTCGTTCAGATACGGCGTTTGGACGGGTAACGGGTCGACTTTGGGGGGTGGATGTTCGGAGCTGTTCCGAAACACCTGACGCATGTTGTTGCTGACGAAGCGCGATCGCCAAGGGCGGTCGCGCTTCGGCGCGGCGCGCGCCCTTCCTTTCACTGGCTCGCCGTTGCTTCCACCATCGTTCCGCTCTCGCTATTCCTCACCCAATGCGGTCGCGCACCGAGCCCGACCACGCTTGCCGCGAATGCATCCGGTGCGTCCGGCGACAGTTTTGACGATCGTTTCCCGAAGCCGGAGTTCCGCGATCGCTTCCCGAGCGCGAATGAGAGCTTCCAGCAGCGCCAGATGACCGACTTCACGCCGCGGCGCACGGTGCAGACCCAGACCTACCGCGTTGCTTCGCTCGATCCGTCGCTGACGCTGCCGAAGCAACAGCAGCCGGTGCAGAAGGACGAGCTGACCACGCTGGTCAGCATGAAATCCTCCGCCTTCCCCTACTACGGCAACAATCCCGCGTCCGAGGCCCCGTTCCTCAATGTCAGCGGGAAAGGCCACCGCAGCTATTCCGGTCGGGTTTATTGGCAAGACCAGACCTACAACGACAATCGCGTGCTGGTGCACATTCCCGAGAATTTCGACGTGCAAAAGCCCGGCGTGATCGTGGTGTTCTTCCACGGCAACGGCGCGACGCTGGAACGCGACGTGCGCGACCGCCAGCTGGTGCCGCAGCAGATCTCCGACTCCGGCGTCAACGCCGTGCTGCTTGCGCCGCAAATGGCCGTCGATGCCGCCGACTCATCCGCGGGCAAGTTCTGGCAGCCCGGCGGCTTCAAGCGCTTCATGGACGAGTCCGTCGCCAATCTCTCCCGCCTCTACGGCGATCCCGCGTCGGCAAAAGCCTTCGAGAAAATGCCGATCGTCATCGTCGGTTACAGCGGCGGCTTCCTGCCGACCGCCTGGAGCCTCGAGGTCGGCGGCATCAGCGATCGCGTTCGCGGCGTGATCCTGCTCGATGCCATCTATGGCGAGCTCGACAAGTTCGCGAAGTGGATCGAGACCCACCGCAACGGCTTCTTCGTCAGCTCCTACACACAAGGCACGGCGAGCCGCAATCGCGAGCTGATGCACATGCTGCGCGAAAAGGGTATTGCGACATCCGAGGACATGAGCCGTCCGCTGCGCCCAGGCAGCGTGTTCTTCACCGAGACCGGCTCAGGCATCAGGCATCGCGACTATGTCACGCAGGCCTGGACCCGGAATCCGATCGAGGAAGTGTTGGTGAAGATGGCCGCGCCCTCGATGCGGGTGGCGAGCGCGCCGTCCTCGTCGAGCCGATAACATTTCGTTTCGTTTCAGGTGCGACCCGCGCGCCTTTCGCCGGGCGACGGTTCCAGTCTACCAATCCTCAAAAATGTGATGTTGACGACGACGCCGCTTGCGCGTTGGAGGATTGTTCGCGTCGAACGCGGGCCTTAAGGTGCAACGCGCCGGATATGCAACTGGGGACGGGGATTTGCAGGCAGGGCTTTACAAGGTTCAATTTCACACGGTTCATGGCACAGGCAGCGGCGTCATTTACGCCATAGACGGCAAGCTTCGCGGGGGAAACTCCGCCTTTGCTTTCGTCGGCAGCTATAGCGGCCAAGGCGATTCGATTCAGGTCAGGATCGCGACGGAACGTCACAATGACGATCCCCAGTTCAAGCCGCTGTTCGGAACCGACCGGATCACGCTGACCTTGCGAGGCAAGGACGAGGGTCACATGGTCGACTTCGAGGGCACCGCCTTGCAGTTGCCGGGCGTGGCCTTCAAGGCGACGATGACGCGTATCGCCGATTAGAGTCTTTTGTTTGCGCATGATCTCCGCGCAAACGCCTTCGGCGTTTGTCGCGAGGGAAAACCGCTTCACGCTTTGCGCTCACGTGGCCCTTCGGGCTCGGATCATGCGCGCGCGTTACGACGACTTCGGCATCTTCGGCATGCTGTCGACGAAACCGTTGTAGCAGGTGAGCCGCTCGTCCTCTTCCTTGATGAACTTGCAATCCATCACGGTCTTGGCGGCGCCCGGCTTGGGTTTCGGTGCGGGCGGCAGCACCGTGTCGTAACAAATCAGCCGTTCCTTGGTCAGGTCGTCGATGTCCTGGCAAGACTGCAGCCGCGTTGCGATCGACTTGCCGGTCGGCGGCCCCTTCTTGTCCTTCGCACTTTCCTTGGTGCTGTCTTTAGCGCTGTCCTTCGCGGCTGCCTTGGCGCCCTCTTTGGGCTTGACCTGGACCAGGGGTTTGTCGCCGACCATCGGCGGCGGTGCTGACTGCGCGAACGCAGCAGTCGAGCAAAGAACAATGGCGCATGCCAACATCAATCTCATGTCGTCTGACTCTCGTTGATCAGGGGTCTGTGTGCGTCGGTGACACTGCACTCCCGCCGTCCCGCTTAGCCAAAGCCGGCTGTTTTGCCAAGCGCCACGACCGCTGCACAAATGGCAAATCGGCGGCAATTATGCCTATCGTCGAACCGACGCGCGGCAACGCCGCTACTTCGCGGCCGCCTGCTCGTTGGCGCCGACAGTCGTCTGCGGCTTTGCCGTCGGACAGGTGCCGGCCAGCGCATCGAGCGAATGCGCCATTCCGTCGATCGAAAGCTTTTCCTTGTGCGGGAGCTGCCGCCCGTCCGGAGCCAGCGAGGTCTCGGTGAACTCGCCCTGCGGCAAATCGAGCAGCGGCTGCAGCGAGGCCTTGCTTAGCCGCATGCCCCATTGTTCGATACCCGCTCCGCGCCTTGGCGGATAGCTGAAGCTGAACGGTATGGCGCCGCCATAGGACAGCGAAGCCGTGGCCACGACGGCATTGGCGGGGATCGGGCGCTGGAAATCCAGTTCGAAGCGATCGCTGTCGAAACAGACCATCCGCCACTGGATCATGCGGAACGATGCTTCCCCCGCTTTGCGCTGAACCGCGATCTTGCGCACCATGCCGTGCGTGCCGGGCTCGAAAATCCAGGGCGTGTCGGCGAATTCGCGCCGGTCGATGCCGAAGCGCACGATCTCCTCGCGCGTGAGGATGTGCATGTCCTCGAATTTCACGGTTCGCGCCAGCGCGAGCAACGCGACGTCACCTCGAACTTTGGCGAAATACGCGGCGATGTTGACGTCGGAACGCTCATGCGCGCGAGCGTTGGCGGCCGCGACCATGGTCGGCGTCGGCGTGCCGCCAGTGAAAGTTATCACGATGCGCGAATTGTGAACGGCAAGCGCCGCATCGGGCGCGATCTCGCGCGTGGATGCGCCGAGTATCAGATAGGGACACGCCGAGCCGCACAGCACGCCACGGGTCGTGAGCTCGCCGTTGAGTTCGCGGCCGGACCGCTTCAGCTTGAGACAGACGTCGCTGTCCTGCGCCTCGAAGCCGCAATCGGCCAGGATCGTGCGTCCCACGCGCGCCACCGCAGGCTTCTCATGAAGCAGCGAGCCCATCGTCATCGCCTGGTCGAGATTGCCGCCGGGCGAATAGAAATAGAGCGGCATGTTGCGCTCGCGCAGTTTGACGAAGAATTTGCGGAAACGCGCGGCGGCGCCGCCGTCGATCTGGCCTTCGAGCTGGATCCAGCGGTCGCAGCCGCGGCCGCAGGCGTCGGCCGCGCCCTTGACCACATAGAATTGCATCGGCGGCGTCGGCGTCTTGGGCGGCGCAGGTCGCACCCTTGACGCAGGCGACGCTTTCGATGCGAGCGGCATCTTCGCCGCTGCTGGCGCTTTGGGCGCAGCCGATGTGCTGGGGCCAAACAAGCCGGCCGAGGCCGGACCGCAGACGAGGGCCAAGGCTGCGATCAAAGATAGACGGGCGAACATGAGAGAAGCGGTACTGGCGATTAAGGAAAGGTTGGTGCGAATTTATCCCGCCGATATGGGCAAGTCCATGTAGCGGCAACCGGCGGATGCAAGCAGCTGCGGCAGTGTTACCTGCCGGCCACGAGTTCAAAGTGCCTCGCTTCCCGGACGGAACTGCAGGGCCTCCGACGGCCTGAGCTCCCCTTTTTCCGGAGAGGCCCGATTGCAACGCCCGAATCCCCTGCTATACCCCTCCCAGTTCCCGCTTACCTGCGCCCGTTCGCAGGAGTGAGCCTCAGGAGAAAGCCATGTCCGACAACAAATCCGAATCCGGATTCCAGTATTCAATTACGAATCTGAAGCCGCCCGAGCCCGAGCACAAGATCACGCTCACCTTCCCCGACGGCGCCAGGCGCGAGTTTCCCAAACACATCACCGGCCTCGAGGTTGCCAAGGGCATCTCGCCATCGCTTGCCAAGCGCACCGTGGCGATGGTGCTCGACGGCGAACTTGCCGACCTCAACGACGCCATCGATCGTGACGCCAAAATCGAGTTCGTCGCGCGCGAGGATGCGCGCGCGCTGGAATTGATCCGGCATGACTGCGCGCATGTGCTGGCCGAAGCCGTACAGTCGCTGTGGCCGGGCACGCAGGTGACGATCGGTCCCGTGATCGAGAACGGCTTCTACTACGACTTCTTCCGCAATGAGCCGTTCACGCCGGAGGATTTTGCGGCGATCGAGAAGAAGATGCGCGAAATCGTCGCGCGCGACAAACCGTTCACCAAACAAGTCTGGGATCGCGAGAAGACCAAGCAGGTGTTCCGCGACAAGGGCGAGGCGTTCAAGGTCGAACTGGTCGACGCCATTCCCGGCGACGAGCCGATCAAGATCTATTTCCAGGGCGACTGGTTCGATCTGTGCCGCGGCCCGCACATGACCTCGACGGGCAAGATCGGCAACGCCTTCAAATTGATGAAGGTCGCGGGCGCCTATTGGCGCGGCGATTCCAACAATCCGATGCTGACCCGCATCTACGGCACGGCTTTCGCGAAACAGGACGAGCTCGATGCCTATCTCAAGCAGATCGAGGAAGCCGAGAAGCGCGACCATCGCAGGCTCGGCCGCGAGCTCGACCTGTTCCATTTCCAGGAAGAAGGCCCGGGCGTCGTGTTCTGGCACGCCAAGGGCTGGACCATCTTCCAGGCCGTGATCGCCTATATGCGGCGGCGGCTCGAAGGCGACTACAGCGAAGTCAACGCGCCGCAGATCCTCGACAAGACGCTGTGGGAGACGTCGGGTCATTGGGGCTGGTTTCGCGAGAACATGTTCGCGGCGCAATCGGCCGGCGACGAGGCCGAGGACAAGCGCTGGTTTGCGCTGAAGCCGATGAACTGTCCGGGCCACGTGCAAATCTTCAAGCATGGATTGAAGAGTTATCGCGACCTGCCGCTGCGGCTTGCCGAGTTCGGCGTGGTGCATCGCTACGAACCGTCGGGCGCGATGCACGGCCTGATGCGCGTGCGCGGCTTCACCCAGGACGATGCGCATATCTTCTGCACCGAGGAACAGCTCGCAGACGAATGCCTGAAGATCAACGACCTCATCCTGTCCGTTTACGCGGACTTCGGCTTCACCGGCGACCTTATGGTGAAGCTCTCGACGCGGCCGGAGCAGCGCGTCGGCACCGATGCGATGTGGGATCACGCCGAGCGGGTGATGGCGACGGTGCTGCGCGAGATCCAGGCGCAGAACAATCAGATCAAGACCGCGATCAATCCGGGCGAAGGCGCGTTCTACGGGCCGAAGTTCGAATATGTGTTGCGCGACGCCATCGGCCGCGACTGGCAGTGCGGCACCACGCAGGTCGACTTCAACCTGCCGGAGCGGTTCGGCGCGTTCTACATCGACCACGACGGTTCCAAGAAGCCGCCCGTGATGGTGCATCGCGCGATCTGCGGCTCGATGGAGCGCTTCATCGGCATCCTGATCGAGCATTATGCCGGCAACTTCCCGCTCTGGCTGGCGCCGACGCAAATCGTCGTCACCACGATCACGTCGGAGGCCGACGACTACGCCAAGGTGGTCGCGGCCGCGGCGCGGCGCGCCGGCCTGCGCGTCGAGCTCGACCTGCGCAACGAGAAGATCAACTACAAGGTCCGCGAACATTCGCTGGCGAAGATTCCGGCGCTGCTGGCTGTCGGCAAGCGGGAAGCCGAGGCTCATAGCGTCTCCGTGCGCCGGCTCGGCAGCGAAGGACAGAAGGTGATGCCGACCGACGAGGCGATCGCCGCACTGGTCGAGGAAGCGACCCCGCCCGACGTCAAGCGGGCGAAGGCTGCCGCTTAGGCGACCACCCTGCAGGCTAACCCCGGCTCGGAAATTCGCCGGTGAGGCTGATGCAAAAACTCAGCGCCAGCGACGGCATCATGTTCGGATGCGGCTCGCCGCTGCCCGCGCCGCTGAGCGAAGCTCCCGAAAGCTGCGCGTTGGCCGCGGCGGTGCTGTAGAGATTGGCGCTGAACGGCGTGTTGAACGGCAGCGACTTGCCTAGCGACATGCCCAACACCGTTGCCGACGCAGGCGTCGGGCCGACGTCCTGGGAGGTCGCATTCGCCATCAGCGCGTGGCTGTGCGCGGGCATTTCAGCCTCCGAAAGCCGGTGCGCCTCCTCGCCGCCGCGTTGACCGATGGCAAAGTTTTCACCGAAATTGAGCGGCACGCGGCCGCGCAAATCCGGCAATGCGAAGGTGGTGCGGGCATCGCCGCCATAGGTGGTTCCGAGCAGCGAGAACAGCATCTGGTTTCGCGCGATCTGCAGCAGCTGTCCCTCGCAAAGCGCCCAGCCCGCGGGCGGGTTGCCGGCGGCACACATCGATATTTCGCCGACGAAGGGCACACGCGGCGGCGCCGGCGGACCGTCCGGCTGCGGCCATACGCCCTGCATCGCGATCGCAAAATTCAGCGTCAAATAGGGCTGCAGGTTGTTGTGCTTCTGGCCGGATCCGCTTGTCCCGAGGGCGCTCGAGGCCAGCGCCGTCGTCGCATTGGGGGGCTGGCTGTAGAAGGCGACGACGGTATCGTTCTGCGCCTGCGCCGCCCATGACCACGCCGGCTGGTTGCCCGCAGGCGTGGCGCTGGTCGCCTTGTCCATGACCGCGTTGAAGGCATGGCCATGGGCCGGCAATTGTCCCGGCGTCAGGGCGACGGCCGCCTCGCCGCCGCTGGCGCCGCGCCTGTAGTCGCTGCCGCCGGCCGCCTGTCCGGCGCCGACCGGGACGCCCTGCAGTTGCGGCAGTGCGAATGTGGAAACCCCGTTGCCGCCGTAAGCCGTGCCGAGGAGCGAAAACAGCGCGCTGTGCTGGCTGATCGCCATGAGTTGGCCCTGGCAGAACGCCCAACCGTAAGGCGCATAGGGAAAAGCGAAAATCGCGATCTGCCCGACATATGGTAGCGACATGATGGTCCCCGCTGAGCCGCGTGTGAGGGCGCTTTACGGATTGGCGCCTGACAGCGCGATGCAGAAATTGAACACGAGAAAAGGCTGCAGATTCTGATGCGGCAGACCGCCGCCGGTAGGCGCCACCGTGCTCGCGCCAAGCGAAGCTGTATTTGCCGACGGTGCAGCATAGGCCGGCGTCTGGTATGGTGACGAAGCGGCCTGTCCGCCGACCGCCGACAACAGCGTATTGCGGGCGGGAATGTTGCCGTTGCCAGGCGCATTGACGGCGTTGACGGGATGGGCGTGAGATGGCATCTGCGTCGGCGTCAGCGCGACGCTCTCGGCGCCAACCTTCTGGCCGAGCTGGTAGGACGACAGCCCCGGACCAGCGCCGTCGCCAAGCGGGACGCGGCCGCGCAAATCAGGAAGCGCAAAGGTGACCGTGCCATCGCCGCCATAGGTGGTTCCGATCACCCTGAACAGCGGCTCGTTGTCCGCGATCTCCAGCAATCCGCCATCGCACAGCGCCCAGCCGACCGGCGCAAAATTGCCTGCGAATATCATGATCTGACCGATAAACGGACTGGACATCCGAACTTCCTCACCCTCACCAACGACCGCACAACCTATGGCAAGTCTGCTATCACACACTCGTTGCACGTGTTGAAAGCCCTTACAATCCGTCTAAAGGCCCGGCTGTGGACTCGGTGTCGCGCCCGCCCCGTGATATCGGGTCCGCAACATCCTTTGGATGAGGACAACTCCTGGTGACCGACGCCATTGAACTCCTGAAAACCCGCCGCTCGATGAAGCCGCGCGAGATGACCGGCCCCGGTCCCTCGCCGGCCGAGCTCGACACCATCCTGACCATCGCCTCGCGGGTGCCCGATCACGGCAAGCTCACGCCGTGGCGGTTCATCGTGTTCGAGGGCGAGGCCCGCGACCGCGCCGGCGAGGTCATCGCCAATGTGTTCGCGAAGAAGAACCCGTCGGCGCAGGCCGCCGATATCGCGATCGAGAAGAAGCGGCTGACCGATGCGCCGCTCGTGATCGGCGTGGTCAGCTTCACGAAGCCGCATCCCAAGGTGCCGCCGTGGGAGCAGGAATTGTCGGCGGGCGCCAGCGCGATGAACATCGTCACGGCGGCGACCGCGCTCGGTTATGGCGCGTGCTGGCTGACCGGCTGGTTTGCCTTCGATCGCGATGTGCTGGACGGGTTTGGCGTAAAGACCGACGAGAAGCTGGTCGGCTTCATCCATATCGGCACGCCGGGCAAGCCGAGCGAGGACCGCCCTCGCCCGCCGCTCTCAGACATCGTCACGAGATTTCTGATTTTTGGCGCATGACCTTTTCGGAAAACCGCTTCACACCCCGCATCAAGTGCGGGGCAAGCTTTTCCGGGTATTGCGCTAGCGCGCGACGACTTCGACTTCGCCGTCGACGCCGTTCACGACATTGAACGGCCGCTCGTAGACCTTGCCCTCGTTCTTGGCGATGGCACGGTACTCGCCTTCGGACAGCACAACCTTCGGAAAGGCGCCGATCGACTCCTTGATCACGTCACCGCCGGGCGTGATCACCGACCATGCGGTGTTCGCCAGCGCCTCGCCACCCTTGTCGGAGACCAGTTTCAGCGTGATGACCGCGGCACGGTGGGTGACCACCACGTCGGTCAGCTTGCCCGCCGACACGCGGATGTCGGACCGCACCACCGAGTTGGCGTCGCCATAGTTGGAGATGATGTAGTAGGTGCCTTCCGGCAGCAGCACGACGTCATTGGCCGCGACGTTCGGCACCAGCGAGGCGCGGTCGCCGCCTTCGAACTGGCTGCCCTTGTAGATCGCGAACGAAATCTGGTTCTGCGGAATCTTGCTGGTGCCGACGCGGCCTTCGATGCGAAGGCCGCCGGCCGGAAGCACGAACGCTTCGCGATCGGTTTCGGCCTTCAGCGTCACCGCGCGCACCGCGCTGACGAGGCCGAGCGAAACGTGCACGACGTAGTTGCCGGGCTGCAGCACGAGGTTCGGCGTCGCGTTGCGATCCTCGCGGATCATCTTGAAGGTGCCGTTCTCGTCCGGCCTATCGGCGAAGATCCGCCACACCAGACCCCCATTGATGTTGCCGAGGTCCTTGCCGTAGCGCGCCGACAGCGACAGCACGGCTTGCCCCGGCGCGGCCGCGCCTTGCGGCACGTTGACCGGGGGCACCGCGACCATCGAGGGTTGGGTCGTCAGCGCCGGCGGCAGGCTGCCGGTCGGGGGCGCGGATGTCGGCCCGGTGCTTGGTGCGAGATTGATGGCCGCGCCGGGATCGGGCACGGCGTTGGGGGGAACCGGCGGCGGACGGTCGGTGAACATCTGCGCGGAAACGGGGCTTGAAAGGGTAGAAAGCACGACCGCCAGCGCCGGCCACAGCCGCCCGCCGCGCCGGACACGTCCGATCCCTGCTCCCCCATCGGTCATAGGCCCTGCTTTTCACCGAAAACGCGGCAAATTCAAGCCGCGCGCCTACCCGTGCACCTGGTTTGGAACCGGCCGGCCTCACGAGGATTTGGTTCCCAGAAGTCGCGATGGCGTCATAAACCCGGCCTAAGCGGCTCCAACGGCGACATAAACCATGCTTCGGAGCGCTTCTGGCGGGCCACCGCCGACGGGCATAGTCTGAATTGAGGCCTTTCCGCACGGAGGGGCAGGAGTTTTTCAAGGTGCTGGATTTCCTGAACGGTCGCTCGCCCAAGGACAATGATGACAGCGGCAAGGTCGGACTTGGCAGTATTCGCAAGCCGGTCATCGGTCTTGCACTCGGCGGCGGCGCCGCCCGCGGCTTTGCCCATATCGGCATCCTGAAGACACTGATCGCCCACGGCATCGTCCCTGATGTGGTGGTGGGCACATCGATCGGCGCGGTGGTTGGCGGCGCCTATGCGGCGGGACATCTTGACCGGCTGGAAGACTGGGCGCGCACCCTGCAGCCCCGAAACATCCTCGGCTATCTCGACATCCGTCTCAACGGCTCCGGCCTGATCGGCGGCACCAAGCTCGCGGCAGAACTCGAGATGGCGATGGGCGCGAGCCTGATCGAGGACCTGCCAATCAAGTTCGCCACGGTTGCGACCGAAATCCGCACCGGCCACGAGATCTGGCTGACGCACGGACCGATGGTCGACGCGCTGCGCGCCTCCTACGCATTGCCCGGAATTTTCCAGCCGGTATTCATCGGCGACCGCTGGCTGGTCGACGGCGCACTGGTCAATCCGGTGCCGGTCTCGGCCGCGCGCGCCTTCGGCGCCGAGATCGTGATCGCCGCCAACCTCTCCAGCGACGTCTTCGCGCATTCGACCACGATCTATTCCTACGGCCAGAAGACCTCGGTTGCGCCTGCGCCGGAAGTGCTCGATCCCGCGCCGCCCAAGCGCGGGCTCGGCAGGCTCTTCTCCGCCGAGAAGGCCGTCAAACGCGAGTTCTTCGGCAGCGCCGGCCGGCCCGGCATTTCGACCGTGATGGTCGATGCCTTCAACATCATGCAGGACCGCATTACGCGCGCCAGACTCGCCGGCGATCCGCCCGATCTGTTGATCTCGCCGCGCGTCGGCCAGGTCGGCTGGTTCGACTTCCATCGCGCCGACGATTTGATCGCGCATGGCGCCCGCGCCGCCGAGCGCGCGATCGAATCCATCCAGGAGGCAATCGATATCCTGGTGCCGCCGAAGGATGCGACTCCCGCGAAGGAGTGAGGTTACGCGGTCTTGATATATTCGCGCAGCGCTTCCTGCTCGGTCTCGTATTCGCGCACGCGCCACTTCACGATGTCGCCGATCGAGATGATGCCGACCACCTTGCTGTCTTCCACCACGGGCAGATGGCGGAATTTGCCCAGCGTCATCACCTCCATGATGCCGGCGACCGTGTCGGCCGCGCGGCATGTCACGACCTTCTTCGTCATGACCGAGCTCACCGGCTCGTCCAGCACGGCGGCGCCGCGTTCGGCCAGCACGCGCACGATGTCGCGTTCCGACAAGATGCCCTCGATATGGCCGGCCATGTTGAGCACCAGGATCGCGCCGATCCGCTTTTGGCCGAGCACCTTGACCGCGTCCGACAGCTTTGCGCCCGGCTGGATGCTCTCCACCTGATGGCCCTTGGTATCGAGAATTGCTCGCACCGTCATTTGTCGCCTCCCTGAATCCAACCGTGTCCCTGCGAGGGGTTCCGGTTTCGCTCGCGAGTCCTGAACAACAGTCTTGCGCCGGTTTCGTTTCCCCGCGCTTTGGCCTGACCGGCTTCTTTCGGCCGGCGGGCCGCGTTGTCTGTCACAACATATTGGGAATGATGAACCCGTTCGCCAGTCCCGGCAAGGATTGATCAGCCCGGTTCCGCGGTATCGGGCGAGGACGCAGTTGCAGCATCGCCCTTTGTACGCGGGACCGGATCGAACAGCGAGAACAGCAGCAAGCCTGCGACAAAACCGCCGATATGTGCCTGCCAGGCGACACCAGCGCCTTCGGTGCCGATCGCGATTGAGCCGAGACCGAAAATGATGTTGACGCCGAACCACACCGCGACAAAGGCGATCACCCGGCCGTTGCGCAACGCACGCCACAGTGACAACGCCGGTACTTTCGCGGCGGCGTCCGCATCGCCTCGCGAGAACGACAGAAAGCTGCCCTGCACGAAGGCGAAGCGGAGCGCCGCTGCCATCGCGCCGGACACCGAAGCCGATGCGCCGATCATCGGCGCTACCGCATGTTCGTGGGTGACGAGATGCGCGAGCGCGCCGGCCGCCGCCGTCACCGCCAGGAACAGATAGAAGCGCCACGCTCCGAAGCGCCGCGCCAGCGCGCTGCCGAACGGCAACAGCCACAACACGTTGAAGCCGATATGAGTGAGGTTGGCGTGCAGCAGCGAGTAGGTGACGAAGGTCCACACCTTGGCGCCGGCGCCGCCGGGAATGACGACGTTGAGCGGCATCGAGTTGTAACGTAGCGGTATGAAGCCGAACGCATCGACGGTCCAGTTCTCTGCTTCCGGCGGCAGCAGCACGCGCAGATGGATCACCGCGAGCAGCACGATGTAGGCGGTGAGCGCGATCGGAAGGGTGAGGATCGGCTCGCGCGGCGCTTGCGGCGGCTCGCCCGGCAATTCCGGCTGGGGTTCGCTGGGGAAATCCAAGGGGTCGACGACCTCTAGGCACGCGTGAGATGGGTTGAGATAGGCGGCTTTGCCGTTCCAGCGCAAGTACGCGTCGGACAAGATAAAGGGAGGGCGCTGAGAACGCCCTCCCTGTCCGCTCTGGGTCTTTTCGCGAGGTCTGAGGTATCCCCACCCCTCCCCGCGCAGACCGTTTTGTTTGACGCCTTGGTTCGAGCGCCTCGCCGGAACCTGGAGGAAAACGGCGAGGCTGCGAGCGGACAATACCAACAAGGCCGCGGCGGGCAACCGAACAGTTAACTTAACCTTAACGCGGCAAAGGCCCGCAGTGTGGCGGCCGCGGCATGGACGCTGCACCACCGCTCCTGCACAACCATTCAAGGGAATGCGCGTGCGCGAAAGCGGGACAGATGTGTCCCGCGACCGAAGCAAGCGGGGGCGAGCCAGCGTATGAAACATCCGGTCAGCCGTGAGTTCTTCACCTATTGGGAGAAGAAGCGAGGCGAGGCGCGCGCGCCCGAGCGCGGCGACGTCGACCCGTCCGCGCTGCGCGAACTGCTCGGCGACATCTTCGTGCTGGCTTACGACGATGCGGCCACCCACCCCTTCCGCGTCGCCGGTACGCGGATCTGCGCCTTGTTCGGCGGCGACGTGAAGGATCAAAGCTTCCCTGTCCTCTTTGCCCGACAACACCGCCGCGACATTTCGGACATCATTGCCGCGGTCGCGGAAGATGTGGTGCCGGCGGTTGCCGGTCTCACGGCGACAGCCGCCGACGGAAGCACCACCCATCTCGAACTCCTGCTGCTGCCCTTCAACACCCGCGCCCACTGCCCGATCACGCTGACCGGTGTGCTCGCGCCGTTCGAAACCGAGCATCGCGGCATGCTCGGCGAGCTCAGCCTGACCTCCTGGCGTTACATCCATCCGCCGCAGCAAAAACTGGTGCCCCGCGCGCTGCGCAAGCTCGCGATCGCCCGCGGCTTCATGGTGTATGAAGGTCTGAGCTGACGCTCTCTCTGCCGCCTCCCCATCGCAACCACTGTCACAATCGCCCGGCCACGCGCGAACCACCGCTGTCATAAATCCTTCACACTATTCTTCGTGACGTATTTGCGACGCGCCTGTTACATTCACATGTAATTTTTTGACGCAGTGGAGTGACGGATGAGCCTGGAAATGCATGTACGGCAGTCTGCGCTGGCGTGGTCGAACCCCGTGGTCCGGTGGTGGAGCTTCCTCACGCTGGTGAGCGCTGCCAACATCGCGATCTGGGTCGCGCTGTACCGCCAGTTCGGCGAGCACCCCTCGTCCGAAATCTCCCTGATGCTGCTGCTCTGCGCCGGCTACGTGTTCGGCTGCGCCTTCCGTTCGATCCTGCCGCGCGCCGACGTGCAGCGCATCTGTCTGTTCGACACCTGGCTGTCGAGCGTGGTGGTCGGCCGCTCCGTGGCGACGATCGCCGAGCTCTGCTTCGCCGCGCAATGGGCTGTTATCCTCAACCAGCTCGGCGCGATGACGAATACCGACATCACGCTCAACATCGCGCTGGTGATCTTTCCGTTGCTGGTGATCGCCGAGTGCTTCTCCTGGTACGCGGTGCTGACCACCAACTATCTCGGCAACGCCATCGAGAACTCGATCTGGGCGGTCGCCTTCTTCCTGGTCGGCGTCGCGCTGTGCCGATTGCTGCCGGAGTTTCACGGCGTGGTGCGCGCCGTGCTGATAACAGCGATCGCCTGCACCGTGCTCTATCTCGCCTTCCTCGTCACCGTCGACGTTCCCATGTATTTCAACCGGTGGCGCGCGGGCCGCGCGGATGGCAAGCTGCACCTGCCGCTGGTCGAGGGCTTGCGCGACGTCTCTACGCGCTGGGTGGTGACGCACGATCTTGCCGAGTGGAAGGAAGAGATCGCCTGGATGTCGCTCTATTTCAGCGGCGCGGTCTGGGCGAGCCTTGCGCTGGTCGTATTCTGCGCGCTCGGCGACCAGTTGCCGCGCTATCGTAACGAGGTCGCGGCCAGCGCGCCGTCGCAGGTGGTTGTCGTCAATCACGTACAGCCGGCGATGCGAACGAATTGATACTCCACCGTCGTCCCCGCGAACGCGGGGACCCATAACCACAGGCCGTCGTCGCTAGACACGCTGGTGGTTCGAGTCTTCGTAAAACCTTGTCCTGTGGTTATGGGTCCCGGGTCGGCGCTCGGCTGCGCCTCGCTTGCCCGGGACGACGAAAGGCATTCCCGCGGCGCGATTTCGCGTCCGAGTCTTGCAATTCGGTGTCCCTCTCAAAAAGCAGAGGGCGCAGGGAATGCCGGGCGCCTTGCGCACCCGCAGCCTCGTGGGCGGAAAAGGGTAGACGGCCCACAAGCATAGTCACTACAGGTTCGCCGAAACACTCGGACATTCCCTGCGCAATGGCTTTACGGCTGCTCCGTGCTCTCCCCGGTGTATCGGGCTTGATAGCCACCGTCGCCGATTGATCATCTCGATCGGCTTGACCCCAGCGTCGAGGGGACAGGACCACACGGCTTGACCGTACGCGCCCGCACCGCACGCCTTGCGGCACGACCGTGTCCATCGCATCCCGCGCCACGTGTCGTGACGATCGCGAAACGCCCTCCGTAGTGAGCGCGGGACGGATGGAGATATAAGGCTGTTTCCGTATTTCGGAAAGAGATTTATTTTTGCGCGATAGGCTGGACATCGCGCGCCATTGATGAATAGCCGAAGTGTTTTGCCCGTCGTGTCGTGGCGGCAACACCCGATATTGCGAGTAATCCGGTCCCTACGTTCACCACAGGAACGAGTTTCAAAAAAAGCTTCTTTTAAATCAGTCGCCTGAATAGGAACGAGGCCCTGCTGGAGCGATTGGCCAAGGACAAACCATAACGGAGACGTTCCAATGAAGAAGATTCTCGTCGCGACCGCGCTGACGCTGGTGTGCAGCTCAGCCTTCGCCCAAGGCACCACCGGGCCGGCGGCGCAATCCGACAACATGAACAAGCCCGGGATGAACAACATGGACAAGGGCTCCATGAACAAGGGCTCCATGAATGAGGGGACGACCGGCATGAACAACGGAATGGTCCGGCAGCCTTCGGCCGCTGGCGACGCCAGCAATTCCGGAGCCCCGACCGCGGCTGGCGTGAACAGCAGCGGCTCTGGCACAGAGCCCGGCGCGGTCAAGAACGGCGCAAACGGCCGTTAATCCGACACTCATGCTGTCGATCATCAGCAATGATCCACCGTGCCGGGAGAACTTTGCCCGGCTCGGTGACGTCAGAGAACGGTCGCCATCTTTCACGCGAGGCGGAACTTAGTTCACGACGGGTCGTTCCCTCCGGACGTCATGACCACCGAGGAGACTTCTCATGGAATTGATCCTGATTATCATAGTTGTGGTGTTGCTATTTGGCGGCGGCGGATACTGGGGTCGCCGTAGAGGTCACTGGTAGGACCAAGGCTTCATCCGGGCTGGTGAAGAAACAAGACGGACCGCGCTCTCCGCGGATGCGTCGAGCTACCTATCGTCCCGTCTGCGGATGAGTCGCCACGCGCCGGCGATGCCGGCCAGCACGATACGAAGCATGACAACGATCAGCGTAATCTGGAGCCAGATGAAGCCCCCGATCTCGCGAAACACGAACTCGATCCGCGGTCCCCAGGGCGCCGGAACGTTGTCTCCGACGAATTGCATTCCGCTCTGGATCGCGCGCTGAAGGCCCGTCAGCAGTTCCGGCTTCTCGTAAAACGCCACTGCTATCATCACCCAGGCCAATATGACGGTCAGCGCACGAAACGAGTGGACCTTGGCGTGGTGCCTGATGCCCGTGAAGCGATTGTCGGCCAAGGTTGATCTCACTGCTCGCATCGGTTGGCGCGACCCAGCCCGTAACGCAGGCCGGGGAGATTAGCGCTTTTTTGGATCATCGCGTGGTCTTTCCTGCCGCGGCTGAGTTGATATCGACAACCGGAGGACGCCAGCATGTCCAAAGCGCCGAAGATCGAGCACGAGTATCACGCCCGCAAGGACAAGATGAAGATCACGATCCGAGGTTATTCGCCGAGCAAGAAGGCGCGTGAAACGATCATAAAAAAGCTGATGAAGCAGCTCGAGAGCAGCCCGGACCGTCTTCAGGCCGAGGCGAAGAAGTCCGGAAAGAAGCCCCACAATCCCCAGAAAGAATCCAAACTGGCTGAAGTCGGCGACTGATCGCCATACGACGATCTTTTCTGTTTGCGCATCGTCTCCGCCCAAAAGCCACGCGTTTTCGCGAGGAAAACCGCTGCACACCCCGCATCAAGTGCGGGGCAGGCCTTTTCCGGATCGTGCGCTAGCGACGCGCGCTCACAGGACGAGCGTCCACAATCACCGCATCCGCACCTCTGAAGTGAAGACACTCGGTTGTGAGATTTGGCCAGGTCTGCTCGAGGCAATTCGGGGGCGAGGATGTCATGGCCAGCCGGTCGGACTTTACCAGCGCAACACCCTCACTGGCCTCGGCCTTGGGGGCAAACGACGGCAAAGCGATCACCGATGCTCCCGACACGGCGAATATCGCCAAGGCTGCGAGTGTCTTGATCATGATGCGTCCCTGCCTTTGGTCAAATCAATCTGGTCTCGCTTCTCAACGGCTGCGCGCGTTAATCGTTGCCGGGCCGCGCCTTTTATTTGCGGCGGGCACTCTCCACTGAGGAACGGACGCAGACGTTTGCGATTAGCTCTATGCAACTTCCTCTCGGAGCGGTGAACCATGAACAACGATCGAATTGCCGGGTCGGCGAAGGATTTCGCCGGTAAAGTCGAAAGCACAGTCGGCGGCATCGCGGGCGATGCCAGGACCGAGGCCGCGGGACGTGCGCGTGAGGCGACAGGCACAGTGCAAAACATGTATGGCCAGGCCAAGGATGCGGCGCGCGACGCGGCGGATGCCGCCGTGAGCTACGCGAAAGATGCGTATGACAATAGCGGCGACAGCTTCCGCGACGGCTCGCAAGCCATCGCGAAGAAGGTTCAGGAAAACCCGCTCAGTGCGATGTTGATCGCAGGCGGCATCGGCTTTGCGCTGGCGCTGTTGCTGGCGAGCCCGCCGCGCCGCCCACCGCCGCGCTCGCGTTATTTTGGTTGATGCGATGGCTGAGGAGCATCAGATCGTGAGGGATGAAAGACCGCCGTTCACTTACGAAGGACTGGATCCCGCTCCAGAAGCGAAATCCACCATCGCAGAGGTCTCGGACGCCGTGAAGGGCACGGTGAACCGGATCAGCGACACGATAGAGGCAGGCCGGAAGCCCGGGATGCCGTTGAGTGTCTTGAGCAACATCGCGCGGGAAGCACCGCTCGGTTCGCTGTTGGTGGCTTTTCTGTTGGGCATTGCCGTCGCGCGTCGCCGATGATCTTGCTCCGATGATCGCTGGTGCTGCCCTGCGCCAGAGCTGAAGCGCTAGCCTAGCGGTCGAAAAGGCGGCCAGTCGCCGTGGCGACTGGCCTCATGACGTCACTCGACGACTTCAACGATACGGTGCGTGCGAGGGTCGACAAGGACCGTTCGGCCGTTGACGACGGTGTAGCGGTAATCGCGAACGCCGTATTCCTGCGGCACGTCATAGTAGGTGACGCCATCGCCGGGCAGGTCGGCGCCGACCCGCACATCACCGTCGTATCGATACGACGGATGATGCCGCTCGACGACATAGCTGTGGAAACGGGGCCGCTGATCGATCCCCAGCACGCCATTGACGCCGCCGACCACGCCGCCGACGACGCCGCCAACCACGGCTCCAACCGGACCAGCCGCACGTTCACCTTCGCGCGATCCGCGTTCGACGCCGCCGGGCACGCCCTGGGCGGAGGCGACCGCGGGAAGAAGCAGCGTCGCTGCGAGCAGCGAGCCCATGACAATTCGATTCATCTCATATCCTCATGTGTTTGGGGGGAGCCCACGACAAGTGAACTGCGTCTGATTGGTTCCATCGATCAGCTCCGGCAGCACAAAGTATCGCACGCTCGACCCAGAGGAACTTACCACCTGTGCTCCTGTTGCCGTACGGTCCAAAGGAGCACCCATGGCCGACAACGACAACAACAAGAACCCGAACGAAAGGCAGCCCGGCGAGAAGCACAAGGGCGCCGATCCCTACAACCCCGGCAATCAGGCTGGCAAAGGCGCTGTGCCAAGAGAGGGAGACGACGAGGACAATACGAAAGCGGCCGAAGCCGGCGAGAAGCGCACACAACGCTAATGCGGCGCGTTTTCGCTCCGAAACATATTTTGCACCGAGGCCTCGACCAGGCGTTTCCGTGAATCCGTAAGGCGCTTTGCCCGACGTGCCGCGGCGGCGGAATTTAAAAAAGCGAAATTGTTCCGTTGTTTGCCGCGCGGTTTGCACCTGACGCCATATTAAATTTCCGGCAAACGCGGAGCCAATTGGGTGCTGACGCATTCATCTTCCAGACACGGAATGACCGTGGCGAACGCGAGGAGCGCGAAATGAGCGTGAAGGGTGAAATCAAGGAAGGTGCCGGCTTCGTCAAAGAGGAGATGAACGAGCACGGAAAATCTCCCGAAAGCCAGCGCAAGGCGCAGGAAGGTCGTAACTTGCGCAACGAAGGCCGGGTCGAAGACGGCAAGGCGCCCAAGACCACCAAGCCCGGAACGGGCCATCCGGAAAAGTAGGCGCGAGTAGTTCCCCTGTCGCGATATTCAACGAGATCGGCGAAGACAAAGGCCCCTGTCCTCCCTCAGGGGCCTTTAACCTGCGTGCATGTGCCCTCGGACAAACGCGATGCGCGCAACTCCGCCGGAATAGACGCCCGTCTGATTGCGGACACCGCAAATCCACGCGCCTTCGAAGTACCTTATCGGCCAATCTGGCCGGCAAGCACACGCGTCCGTTCGCGGGGGTGAGCGGAGGGCGCGTTCGCATGGGGCGCGCGACCGACGGCAAGCGCAATCACACCCGCGGAACTTCCTGAACATCCATTCAAGAAAGTTTCTTTGCGGTTCCGGCAACGACCCCGCGCGCTCATGTGTTGTCTATCCGAGCGAAAGGAGGAACACATGAGAAAGCTCACTTACGCACTTGCGGCGGCAGCGACGCTTGCGATCGGCGCTCCGACCATCGCCAACGCGCAAGGCTTCGGTGTCTATGTCGGCGGCGACCACGGGTACTATGGCGACCGCTATGACGGCCCGCGCGTCCGGATCTACGAACATGACCGCGGCTGGCACCGTGGCTGGGATCGGCGCGACTACGGCGACCGCTACCGCGATGACGGCGGCGTCGTGATCCGCGAACATCGCTGGGACCGATAAATAAGGACCCGAGAGCTCCGCTTCGGCGGGGCTCTTTTTTTTGCGCGTTTTTTGCGCGCGCGGCTCGCTTGCGGACGCCGCGCGCCGATGCCAAACTTGGCCGATAACTCGGCAACGACCGGATAAACGGTCGGCGGGAATTGGGGGAAACGATGAAGCTGGCTCATCTGTTCGCCGCGCTGCTTGTCGCGCTCGCAGCGCAGGCGGCCTCGGCGCAATCCAATTTTCCGAACCGGCCGGTGAAGATCCTGGTCGGCTTCACACCCGGCACGGCGCCCGACCTTGCGGGGCGGATTCTTGCCGACCGGTTTTCGGAAGTCTGGGGCACGCCGATCGTGATCGAGAATGTTCCGGGAGCCGGCAGCAACATCGCCACCGATCGCGTCGCCAAGGCACCCGCCGACGGCTACACCCTTCTGATGGGCGGCAACTCGGCGCTGGTCATCAACCCGAATTTGTACGACGCGCTGCCGTTCGATCCCGTAAAGGACTTTGCGCCGATCTCGCAAATCTTCATCGCGGCAAACGTGTTCGCCCTTCCGCCCGACGTGCCGGCAAAAAGTGTCGCTGATGTCGTGGCGCTCGCCAAGGCGCAGCCCGGCAAGCTGTCCTATGCCCATGCCGGGGTCGGCACCTCGCAGCATCTGGCCGCCGAGCTGTTCAAGTACATGGCGCATCTCGACATCGTGCCGGTCGCCTATCGCGGCACCACGGCGCTGCTGCCGGACCTGCTGGCGGGCCGCATCACCATGTCGTTCGCCAATATCGCGAACGTCATCCCGCTGGCGCGCGAAGGCAAACTACGCGCGCTGGCGATTACCTCGGCCAGGCGATCGGCGCTGGCGCCGGATCTGCCAACCATGGCGGAATCCGGCTTTCCCGGCTTCGAGGCGGTGCCATGGTTCGGCCTGCTCGCGCCGGCCGGTACGCCGAAGGATGTCATCGACAAGATCTACAGCGAGACCGCCAAGGCGCTAGCGACGCCGGAGGTGCGCAAGAGGTTCGACGAGCTCGGGCTGGAACCGATCGGCAACACGCCGGCCGAGTTTGCCGCGGTCATCAAGAAAGAAACGCCGGAGTGGGCGAAGGTGATCAAGGACGCCGGCATCAAGCTCGGCAACTAACGCACTGCTGAATCAGCTATTCGTAGGGCGTGTAGCCGGGACACGGCGACAATGGCTCCACGCGTCGCGACATGATGCGTAACCCGCCAAACGCGTCGGCGGATTACGCTAACGCTAATCCGCCCTACAGGATCGTGTGAGCGGTCAGGCTGCTCCCGCCTTGTCAGGCCGCCCATTCCCCATCTCGCCGCGCAACCGTCGCCGCTTGTAGGCATCGATCGCGGTATTCGCAATCAGGATGCGTCGGCGCTCGCCCGTCCGTATCATGGTGTGGATGATGTCGAGCAATTCGCCGGCCGAGCCTTCGGCCTCGCCGAGTTCGCCCGTCGCCTCGAGATACTCCCAGGCGATCATGAAGCTGTTCTCGACCAGATGTGAGAGCTTTTCCATTGCGAGCCAACGCCGCCATGGCGGGAGTTGTTCCCGGCGCGCGGTATCCCGAATGGTCATCGTAGCCATTGGCGCAACACCGCGTCGCCCGGCCTTTCAACCCCGCCCGCATTTCTGCTAGGACTTTCCGAGGACGCGGGCCGCGTCCGGCAAGAACTGACAACAGGGAGCAAGGGCAGACATGTTTTCGCACGTGATGATCGGGACCAACGACCTCGACAAGGCCAAGGTATTCTATGACGCGCCTGCTCGGCACGCTCGGCACCAAGCCCGGCGCCGTCGACCGCCACCGCATCTTCTGGCGCAACAAGGGCGGCACGTTCTCGGTGACCAAGCCGATCGACGGCAAGGATGCGACCTGCGCCAATGGCGGCACCATCGGCTTCGTCGCCGAATCCACCGAACAGGTCGACGCCTTCCACAAGGCCGGCCTCGCCAATGGCGGCAAGACCTGCGAGGACCCGCCCGGCATCCGCGAGGGCGCCGGCATGAAGCTCTACATCGCCTATTTGCGCGATCCCTGCGGCAACAAGATCTGCGCGCTGCACCGGATGGCGTCGTAACGCGTCAACCGGTCTGTCCCCTCACCCTGAGGAGCTTGCGCAGCAAGCGTCTCGAAGGGTGAGGCCGAGATCGTGGCCTCATGGTTCGAGACGGCGCTCACGCGCCTCCTCACCATGAGGGTTAAGCAGGGCCGCGAGGTAATCGAATGAAAGCTGTAGCTCTCTCGCTACGCCTCGCGCTTGCGCTCGGCCTCGTCTTGCCGCCTTGTGCCGCGCTTGCGCAGGGGATTGCGCCGGATACGGTCGAGGCGCATCTCGCCGCGGGAAAACGCGTGGTCGGCGGACGCGACGGCACGCCGGAGTTCTACGGCCTCGTCACCGCGCTCTGCGTCGCGCCCCAGCGCGGCGCGCCGCGGCCGGATGCGCCGGCGCCGCGCGAGGAGCCTGACCGCAAGATCGGCTATCTCGAACCGAAGAAGGCTTTCGACGACGTCGCCTGGCTGGGCACGCGCGGGGAATCGGCGTGGCTGCTCACCTCCGACGACGGCTACATCCTCTATGACACCGCGCGGGTATGGGACGCCGAGGAGGTGCTGGTCGGCGGCATGCGAAAGCTCGGTCTCGATCCGGCAAAAGTGAAGTACGTCATCGTCTCGCACGGCCATCTCGGCGAGTCCGGCGGCGCTTACCTGTTTCCAATCGCGCTACGGCGCGCGCATCGTCACCGCCGACTGGGATCTGATCGAAGGCAATCTGTACGGCTATCCCACGGGCAAACCGAAGCGCGACATCGTCGCGACCGATGGCATGAAGATCACCGTCGGCGGCCGCACGCGTGACGCTCTATCTGACGCCGGGCCATACGCCCGGCACGATCTCCGGCGTGTTCAGGTGCACGATCGCGGCAAGCCGCTCACCGTGTTCTATTCAGGCGGCACCGAGTTCAACTTCCCGAACGACGTCGAACATTTCGACCAGTATCTCGCCTCGGTGCGACGGCAGGCTCAGCTCGCAAGGGACGCCGGCGCGACCGTGATCATCAACAACCAGTCGCAGTTCAATGGTGCTGCCGACAAGTTGCGCATGTTGGCCGACCGCAGGGATGGCGAACGTCACCCGCTCGATGTCGGTACCGATGCCGTGGGACGCTATTTCGCAATCGAGGACCAATGCGCCCAGGCGCAGCGGCTGAAAGTGATGGACGAGGCGAAGAAATAAGGGCGTAGGCGGGTTAGCAAAGCGTAACCCGCCAGCGTTCATTGAGGCGAAATGGCGGATTACGCCTTCGGCTAATCCGCCCTACGAACGTTGGACGCATCGAGGAAACAATGCGAACGAACGAGCGCAAGGCCACATTTGATGAACGGCTCAGAGAAGAAGTGCAGGCGGCGGTTTCAGACAGGCGGACGCCCGCTTCGATCGATGACGCTTTCAAGCGGGTGCGGAGCAAGATCGCCCGCGCGTCAAAGGTCCCGAAGCGGTGCGCACGAGGTAAGCGCAATTGACGCTTATCTCGCCGTCCTCCACCGCTCGGCCGCGTTGATCGCCGCCGACCACAGTCCGTCCGTCGGCTGTCCCCGATGCAGCGCCTTGCCGATCTCGCAGATCGCCATGAAGGCGCCGGCGCGCGCCTCCTCGATTTCGAGCGAAGCCGGGCCGCCACCTTGAACCAGGCCAACCAGGCCGTTGAGCATCGGCAGCGCCGCTTGCGGCGGCGCCTGCTCGGCCGCCTTCAGCGTGTCCAAAACTTTTGCGGCGGTCTCGACGTCGGCCATGTTCACTCGTAGGGCGGGTTAGCGATAGCGTAACCCGCCGCGGTCTTTCAACGCGTAGACGTGGCGGATTGCGCCTTCGGCTAATCCGCCCTACGCATTCCTCACTCCGCCGCGCGCTGCACCTGCGCGTCGAGCGCCGCGGAGACCCGCGGCGGCGACAGCGGCAGGTCGTAGAAGCGGATACCGAGCGCGTTGTGCACGGCGTTGGCGACCGCGGCCATCACAGGCACCAGCGGCACCTCGCCGACGCCCTTGACGCCCTGCGGATGCTTCGGGTTCGGCACCTCGACCAACGCGCAATCGATCATCGGCATGTCGGAACAGACCGGCATGCGATAATCCAGGAAGCCGGGATTATCGACCTTGCCGTCCTTGTTGTAGATGTACTCCTCGTTCAGCGCCCAGCCGATGCCCTGCACCGCGCCGCCCTGCAACTGGCCCTCGACATAGCCGGGGTGGATCGCCTTGCCGACGTCCTGGATGGTGGTGTAGCGGATCACGCGCACGATCCCGAGATCGATATCGACCTCGACGTCGCAGATGTTCGTGCCGAAGCCGCCTTCGGCGCCCACCGTGTTGAGCTGCACGCTGGCGCCGATCGGCCCGCCCTGCGACGGCGCCTTCTCGGCAAGCTCCTTCAACGTCAACGGCTCGAACTGGCCGGCATTCGGGCTGACCGGATGCGCGGCACCGTTCTCCCATTTCACCGCCTCGGGATCGATCTCCCAGATCTTGGCGGCGCGCTGGCGCAACGTATTGATGATCGTCTCGGTCGACTGCGTCACCACGATCGAGGAGGCAAACAGCACGCGGCTGCCGCCGGTGAGATTCGAGAAGCCGACCGTCTGGGTGTCGCCGATGATGACGGAGACACGGTTGTAGTCGATGCCGAGCAGTTCGGCGCAGATGTTGGCGATCGCCGCGCGCGAGCCGCCGACGTCGGGATGGCCCGTCGTGACCACGACGTTGCCGTCCTCGGTGATGTTGACCGTCGCCGAGGATTCGCCACCGGCGTTGAACCAGTAGCCCGACGCCACGCCCCTGCCCTGAAACTTCTTCAGCGGCGCCTTGTAGTGCGGATGGTTCTTCGCGACTTCCAGCGTCTCGATGTAGCCGATGCGCGGATAGACCGGGCCGTGCGCGGCCTTGGTGCCCTCCTTCGCGGCGTTCTTCAACCGGAAATCGAGCGGGTCCATCTTCAGCGCGCTGGCGAGTTCATCCAACACGCATTCGACCGCGAACGCACCGATCGGCGCGCCCGGCGCGCGATAGGCCGCGACCTTGGAGCGGTTGGAAACGACGTCAAAACCTTCCGACAGCACATGCGGAATGTCGTAGGGCGCGAAGCTGCAACCGACCGCGCCGCGGATCGGCGAGCCCGGCAACGCGCCGGCCTGCAGATAGAAGATGCCGTGGCCGGCGACGATCTTGCCGTCCTTGGTGGCGCCGATCTTCACCGTGCATTTCGAGCCCGAGGTCGGGCCGGTCGCCCGCATCACTTCCTCGCGGGTCATCACCATCTTGACCGGACGGCCGGATTTCTTCGCGAGAATCGTCGCGAGCGGCTCCAGATAGACGATGGTCTTGCCGCCAAAACCGCCGCCGATCTCGGCGGGGATGGCGCGGATGTCGCTCTGCGGCATGCCGGCGAGATACGCCGTCATCGCGCGCACCATGAACTGGCCCTGGCTCGAGCTCCAGATCGTGGTCTTGCCGTCGGGCGCGACCGAGACGAG
Source organism: uncultured Alphaproteobacteria bacterium (assembly GCA_963791665.1). Classification (GTDB taxonomy): domain Bacteria; phylum Pseudomonadota; class Alphaproteobacteria; order Rhizobiales; family Xanthobacteraceae; genus Bradyrhizobium. Next base: position 100,461 of record CAWBTH010000003.1, read on the forward strand.
GCATGCATGCGGCTCGATATAGCCCTGATGCACCGGGCGCGTGGTGAAGGTGCGCTCGATCACGACCTCGGCGGTCTTGAAGCCTTCGGCGATGTCGCCCTTCTTGACCTCGAGCTTGCCGGTGATGTTGGACGGCTTGCCGTCGAACTTGTTGAACTCGTGCAGGATCGGCGCGTCAGGCTTGATCGCATCGTCGATCTCGATCGCCCACGGCAGATACCTCGTAGTCGACCTCGATCAGCTTGCAGGCTTCCGCTGCGATCGCTTCCGTGGTCGCGGCGACGGCCGCGACCGGGTGGCCGGGGAACAGCGCCTTTTCGCGCGCCATCACGTTGCGGCACATCCAGCGCATGTCCTGGATGCCGAGCATGACCGCGCCCTTCTCGATCGGGAAGTCGACGATGTCCTTCGACGTGACGACCGCCTTCACGCCGGGCAGCGCTTCCGCCTTTTTGGTGTTGATCGACTTGATGCGCGCATGCGGGTGCGGGCTGCGCAAAACCTTGCCCCAGATCATGCCGGGCATGCTGGTGTCGGCGGCGAACTGGGCGCGGCCGGTGACCTTGTCCATGCCATCGGGGCGAATGGTGCGCTGACCGATCCACTTGTTGTTGGTGACGACGTTCATCTTGCAGTCTCCCGCATTTCGGCGGCGGCATCCTGTACCGCGCGCACGATCTTGTCATAACCGGTGCACCGGCAGAGATTGCCGGCGAGCCAGAAGCGAATTTCTTCTTCCGAAGGATCAGGATTCTTCTTCAGCAGCGCCTCGGAGGCGACCAGCATGCCCGAGGTGCAGATGCCGCACTGAAGCGCGGCATGTTCCAGGAATTTCTGCTGCAGCGGATGCAAGGTCTCGCCATGCGCCATGCCTTCGATGGTGCCGATCTGTTGTCCCTCGGCTTCGACCGCGAGCATCAGGCAGGAGCAGATCAGGCGGCCTTCGACCGTGATCGAGCAGGCGCCGCAGTCGCCGGAGGCGCAGCCTTCCTTGGAGCCGGTGAGCCCGAGCGAGTTGCGCAGCGCGTCGAGCATGGTCTCGTACGGCTCGCAGAGGAACTCCATCGGCTCGCCGTTGATCGTCGTGGTGACGTGGACTTTCGCCATTCTCATTTTCCTCCCGCGCGCTTTGCCGCGATGGCAACCGTGCGCTTCAGGAGAACGCCGGCAGTCTTGACACGATAGACAATGGTGCCGCGCTTGTCGTCGATCGGACGGCAGGCGGCGCGGCAGGCTTCCGCCGCCTTCTCCAGCGCGGCGTCGTCGAGCTTCGACCCGATCAGCGCCTTGGCGGCATCCTCGACCAGCAACGCGGTCGGCGCGACCGCACCGAGGCCGACGCGGGCGGCGGTGCAAACGCCGTCCTTCAAGGTGAGGCTGACGCCGAGACCGACCACCGCGATGTCCATTTCGGTGCGCGGAATCATCCGCAGGTACGCATCGCTCGATCCGGGCGGGCGCGGCGGAAACGTGAAGCTGACCAGGATTTCGCCCGGCGTCAGATTGGTGCGGCCGGGACCGACGGGCACCTTCTCGACCGGCAGCTCACGGCGGCCCTTCGGCCCCTGAATGGTGACGACCGCGCCGGATGCGATCAGCGCAGGCACGCTGTCGCCGGCGGGCGAGCCGTTGCAGAGGTTGCCGCCGGCAGACGCCCGGCCCTGCACCTGCTTGGAGCCGATCAGGTTGATGGCCTCCAGCACGCCGGGCCAGGCCTTTCCGAACTTCGGATGCTCGGCCAGCGCCATGCCCGAGGCGGCGGCGCCGATCCGGAAACCGCCGTCGGCGGTCTGCTCGATCGCGCTCATCTCGGCGATCTTCTTGATGTCGACGATCAGGCCTGGCCGGACCGCGCCCGAGCGCATTTGCACCAACAGGTCGGTGCCTCCGGCCAGGATGCGCGCCGCACTGCCTGCGGCCGCAAACGCGCCAATCGCTTCATCAAGCGTCTGCGGCGCCACATATCGGATATCGGTCATGCTTGTTACGCGTCTCCCCTACCCCTTAAGCGGGTGATTTTTGCCTGTTTCGGCTTGGCGAGGGCGCAGCCTACACAAGCCGGGACGATAGGAACAGCCTCCACGGACAGGTCAATTTGGCCGTCTCCTATGCAGGAAGGGGCATTGCGGGGGAGGGCGGCGTTCCCCGGATGCAGCGCAGCGCGGTTTCGCGGTGCGCTGCTGATCCGGGGTCCAGAATAGGTCCCGGCTCTGCGTAGCGGCATTACATGCCGCAACGCGTCCGGGACACGAGAGCAGTTATGCCTTCATCCGCTTCCTGAGCGCCGCCACGAACCGGTCCACATCCGCCTCGTCATTATAGACATGCGGCGAGATGCGCATGCGCCCGAGCCGCGGGGCGACATAAATACCGTCGGACGCCAGCCCCTCGATCAGCCCGGCCGGCATGCCGCCCTCGAAGGCGAGGCTCAGAATATGCGGCGCACGGAACCGGAGGTCAGGGACCGTAACGGCGTTGTCACGAACGCCGTCGGCGATTCGCTCATTGAGACCAGACAGGCGCTGCTCGATCGCCGACGCCCCCCACTCCGCCATCATCTCCATGCCGATCGCCGCCATCTCCATGCCGATGAAATGGTCGCGCTCGCCCATGTCGAATCGCCGCGCATCCGGCAGGTAGCGCAGGTCGGCGAAATAGACGTTGTTCTCGGCGTTGACGTTGCGCCGCCCGGGCGCGGTCTGCTCCAGCGGAGAACCGTCCTGATGGCGCCTCGCTATATAAAGAAAGGCGCGGCCGTAGGGACCGAGCACCCACTTGTAGGTCGGGAAGATCACGAAGTCAGGATCCAGCCGCTTCACATCGAGGTCGAGCACGCCGACATGGTGGGTGGCGTCGATCAGGAATTTGGCGCCCTGCTTGCGCAAGGCGGTGCCGATCTTCTCAATGTCGAGCAGACCGCCGTCCGACCAGTGCACCGACGAGATCGAGGCCAGCGCCACCGGCGCACCGGGCTTCTCGATCGCATCCAACACCGCCGAGGTCCAGTCGGCATCCTGGGGCTGACGCACCGTCTCGACGGTAAAACCTTGCGCGTCAGCGCGGCCCTGCCACTCCAGCACCGGCGAGGCGTGATCGTTCTCCAGCACGATGACGCGGCTGTCGCGCGGAACGGTCAAAAGCTTGGCGGCGGTGGCAACGCCATAGCCGACGGAAGAAATCAGCGCGACGTCAGCGGCGTCGGCATTGATCAGCCGCGCCGCGGCTTTCCGCGTGCGCTCATGGATCTCATTGGCGAAGCTCGCCGGAACCTTCCACGGCTGCCCCTTGCGGCCGATCGCGGCGCGCGCAGCCTCCTGCGTTTTCAAGGGCAGCGGACTGTAGGAGGCCGCGTTGAGATAGCAGACCTCGCGCGGCATATCGAACAGCGCGCGCTGGGAGGGGAGGATTGCATCCATCATTCGATCGTCTCGTCAGCCCGGGCCAGCAGCATGGGCGGAATTTTCAGGCCGAGCACCTTCGCGGTCTTGAGATTAATGACGAGATTGTATTTTGTCGGGGCCTGCACCGGCAACTCGCCCGGCTTCTCGCCCTTGAGAATGCGTACGACGTAAGACGCCGTTCGTCGATAGACGTCGATCGTATCGATGCCATACGAGACCAGGCCGCCCGCCTTGGCGTAATAGCGAAAGGGATAAATCGCCGGCACGCGGTGACTCGCTGCGGCCTGAAAGATCAGCTCCCGGTTGGCTGCGAATAACGGAACAGGCAGCACGATAAGCGCCGCGGGCGGCTTGCTTCCGATCTCGGCGATCGCGCTCTCGATGGCACGGGCATCGCGACACATGGCTTGCGTGATTTCGACGCCGAGCGCCGCGCCGGCGTCTGCGGCCCCGTCCAGGAAAAACTCGTAGTCGGGATAAAGCAGAATCGCCATCCGCTTGGTGTCGGGCGCAATCTCTTTCAGGATCCCGAGCCACTTGCCGATAATTCCGGGCTCATAGGCACTGAAGCCGGTAACGTTGCCGCCGGGATGCGCCAGGCTCTCGACGTCGCCACTGCCGACCGGATTGCCGACCAATGCAAACACGACCGGTATGCTCTGCGTCGCCTTGCGCGCGGCGGCAATTCCGATCGTGCCGTTTGCCACGATGATATCGACCTTGCTGTCAACGAACGCCTTCGCATTCGTGGTCGCGCGTCCCAGACTGCCGCCGTCCCAAGCAGTATCGATCTGCACGTCCATCCCGACTTGCCATCCCTGCTTTTGCAGCCCATCGGCGAGGCCGGCAAGACGGGCCTGCGTCTGTGGATCGCCTGGTTCCGATGCCATGAGCACGCCGATACGGCGAGGGCGACCAGGTTGTTGGGCGCGCACCGCGAGCGGCCCCATCACCAACGCACCACCCAGACTGCCGAGAAATTTCCGCCGCCTCATGACTGCTCCCATCCGAGGATGTGCGATCCTAATGCATCCAACAAGCTTTGGAAGTGGCCGCAAGGGCCGAGCGCCATTGCCGCACACAACCGCGCCGGCTGCAGCCGGTTGACAGGCCCGCACGCGCACCGCACGGTTCCCGCGGAAATCGGGAGCGAACACATTGCGTAACCGCTGGGTCATTCTCGCCATTCTGTTCACGGTGCGGCTTGCAATGCCGTTTCAGTTCCAGAGCGTCGCCGCTGTCGCGCCGTTCCTGAGCTCGGCGTTCAATGTCAACATCGCCGACATCGGCCTGTTGATCGGATTCTACTTCACACCCGGCATTGCGCTTGCGCTGCCTGGCGGCGCGATCGGCCAGAGATTCGGCGACAAGGCAACCGTGCTCGGCGCACTCGCGCTGATGCTGATCGGCAGTCTGGCGATGGCGTTCGGCGAAACCTGGCACTGGCAGATCGCCGGACGGCTCGTCAGCGGCGCAGGCGGCGTGCTGCTCACCGTGCAGCTCACCAAGATGGTCACCGACTGGTTCGCGGGAAAGGAAATCGCGACCGCGATGGGCGCGTTCGTCAATTCATGGCCCGCCGGCGTCGCGTTGTCGCTGGTGATCCTGCCCTTGATCGGCACCGGTTATGGCCTGCGGGCCGTCTTCCTGTTCGTCTCCGCGTTGATTGTGCTCGGAGCATTGCTTGCGCTCGCCTACCAGACACCGCCGCCGCAGGCCTCTGTGACGGGAGCATCCAGCGCCCGCCTCGGTCGCAGCGCGATTGCGGCGTTGAGCGTGGCCGGGCTGATCTGGGGACTGTTCAATGCAGCGTTCGCCATCGTCTTCAGCTTCGGTCCGACCATGCTGGTCGAGCGCGGCTGGGGAATCGCGCAAGCGGGTCCGGCGATCTCGATCGTGCTGTGGATCGCAGTGTTCTCCGTTCCGCTCGGCGGCTTTCTCGCCGACCGTTTCAGGCGGCCGCAAACCATGCTGGTGGTCGCCTCCATCCTGTTTGCGGCCTTGATGGTTGCGCTCGCGCATTCCGGTGTGGTCATCGCGACCGTGATTGCGATCGGTGTTATCAGCGGCCAGCCGGCCGGGCCGATCATGAGCTTGCCGGCGCGCGTGCTGCAGCCGGCGACCCGCGCACTCGGCATGGGCCTGTTCTACACCATCTACTACGCCGCGATGATGGTCGGACCGATGATCGCGGGCGCCGCAGCCAAATGGAGCGGCAGCGCTGCCGCCGCATTCGATTGCGGCGCGATCGCGCTGGTGGTGTGTCCAGCGCTGCTGTGGGTGTTCAACAGGATTACAGTGCCCGGCGCGGCCAGGGCGTTAGCCGGGTGAGCCGGGATCCGACATGCCTGTGAAACCCGGATCACATCGAATCCTCATCGACGACACCACCGATCCCCTTGACGGTGACGTCCAATGGGCTCCGGCAAAGTCGGTTTGGCTCGGCGCGATGACGATCGTCGCCCTGATTCTCGGTCCGCTCTCCTTCTCCTGGGGCGCGCTGTTGCTGTTCGTCGTGACCAGCGCCGTCACATTGTGCTTCGGCCACTCCGTCGGCATGCATCGGCGCCTGATCCACTCCAGCTTCGACTGTCCGCTGTGGCTCGAGCACATCTGCGTCTATCTCGGCACGCTGGTGGGCATGGCGGGTCCGTTCGGCATGGTGCGCTTGCACGACTTTCGCGATTGGGCGCAACGGCAATCGGAGTGTCATGACTACTCCTGCCACCGCGCCGGGTTCTGGCGCGACGGTTGGTGGCAACTGCACTGCCGGCTGGTGCTGAAGCATCCGCCGCAGTTCCGCCTGGAGCCACGGCTCGCCGACGATCGATTCTACGCTTTCGTGGAGCGGACATGGATGTGGCACCAGTTGCCCTGGGCGATCCTGTTCGCCCTGCTCGGCGGCTGGGACTGGGTGGTCTGGGGCATCTGCGTCAGGGTCAGCGTTTGCGTCACAGGCCACTGGCTGGTCGGCCATTTCTCCCATCGCCGCGGTGGACAGACCTGGGTCATCGATGGCGTGGCGGCTCAGGGGTACAATGTCGGAATCGCCGGACTGATCAGCATGGGCGAAAGCTGGCACAACAATCATCACGCCTTTCCCGAATCGGCGAAGCTCGGCCTCTTGCCATGGCAAGTCGATCCCGGCTGGTGGCTGATCAGGACGCTGGCCTTGCTCGGCCTCGCCACCAATATCAAGACGCCCGACAATCTGCCGGCGCGCGAAGGACTGCGGCGCATCGCCCGCCTCGCATGATTGTGCGGGCGCGTCGCAGCTGCCGGTAACCCCTCGTTAACCCTGTTGGCCGTAGGGTTTTTCGACAGGTGTGGGTTGGGTCCGCGATGGCGTTGCCGTACAAAAAGTCTCTGCCGGCCGCCGAAGAGCGTCGGCGCTTCCAGCGGGTGAAGGTGCACCTGCTGGGCCGCTACATGCTGCCCGATCGCCGCGAGTTTCCCTGCCAGATCATCAACATGTCGCCGGGTGGCCTCGCCCTGCTCGCGCCCGGGATCGGCAATGTCGGCGACCGCGTGATCGCCTATCTCGACCATATCGGCCGCGTGGAGGGCCGCATCACCCGCATCATCGACAACGGCTTTGCCATGACGGTCGGCGCCACCGCGCGCAAGCGCGACAAGCTCGCCGCACAGCTGACCTGGCTCGCCAACCGCGACATCCTCAATTTGCCGGAAGATCGCCGACACGACCGCGTCGTGCCGCGCAACCCGATCGCGATGCTGACGCTGGAAGACGGCACCAAGATGACCTGCCGCATCATCGACCTCTCCAACTCGGGCGCAGCGATCGCCGCCGAGCACCGGCCGCCGCTGAAGTCGCTGGTCCTGCTCGGCAAGGTGCAGGCGCGCGTGGTGCGCAATCTCGAAGAAGGCTTCGCCCTCGAGTTCGTCCACGAGCAGCTCAACGAGACGCTCGAGGAAGCGGTCACCTCGCGCTAGGCGCGCTCGCCAAAGGACACACCGGTCAGCGTCTCCGACACATCCCAAAGTTTTGCGGCCCTGGCCGCGTCGCGGGCCTGCGGCATGATCAGGGCCTGTGCCGGAAGGCCTCGCACTTCACCGAGTCCGCCGGGGCCGTAATAGGCGCCCGGCTTTGCGTTTGGACTCGTGGCAGCGAACAGGATCGGCCTGGCGCCATCGGCGGCGGATTGACCGAAGAAGGAAGCCGCAAGATCACTCGCAAGCGAGGTCAGTCCACCCGGACCGCTTGCGAACAGGCCGGTGCGCGCAAATCCCGGATGCGCCGCGAGTGCAGCGACGTTCCAGCCGGCCTTTTCGCTGCGCCGCTGCAACTCGAGCGCAAAGATCAGCATCGCGAGCTTGGATTGCCCATAGGCCTTCCACGGCGAATAAATCCGCTGCCCCTGCAAATCGTTGAAATCGATGAACGCGGCGCGGTGCGCGAGGCTGCTGACGCAAACGACACGCGGCGCGCTTGCCCGGCGCAACAGCGGCAGCAACCGCGCGGTGAGCGCAAAGTGCCCGAGATAGTTGGTTCCGAATTGCGTCTCGAAACCGTCGGCCGTGGTTTGCCGGCGCGGCAGCGCCATCACGCCCGCATTGTTGATGAGTAAGTCGAACGATGGCCGCGATTGCATCCGCTCGGCGAAATCGGCGACCGAGGCGAGGCTTGCGAGATCGAGGCGCTCGTAGCTGACCCTGGCGCCGAGTGCCTCACGGCCGATCTTCTCGATCGCAGCCTGTCCCTTGCGGTCGTCGCGGCCGGTCAGCACGACCTCGGCCCCGGCCCGGGCCAAAGCGAGCGCGGTCTCATAGCCGAGGCCGCCGGTCGCACCCGTGACGACAGCCGATCGGCCGAGTTGCGAGGGGATGTCGCCCTGTGCCGCGGCAGCCATCAAGCGACCTCGTGCAGGAGATAATTGTCGCGCGAGCTTACGCTATTTCTGGATCGGGAGAACCCGAAGATCGGTCGGCGGGCTCGCTTCGCAGGCATGCGCTATTCCCCCTTCTCCGCCGGCTTTTCGAGATACGCCTTCGACTGCGCCTCGCTCTTCAGCGGTGTCACCTTGTCCGGGTCGATCCGCACCATCAAATAATCGATGTGGTCGTCGATTTTGGTGAACCAGTGGCCGGTGCCGGCCGGGATCACCACGACGTCGCCGGCCTTGATCTCATAGGCGATGCCGCCGCGGACCTCGGAGCCGTTGTTGCCGGGCCCGTTGAACTCACGCACGGTGCGCATGGTCGCTGGCCTGCGCTGCCGGTTGACGATGTCGGGGCCGAGCACCAACGTCGCCGATCCCGAGATCACATGATAGACTTCGCTGATCTGGTCGTGCTCGGCGACGGAGTCAGGCCTCGGCGCATCGAGCTTGCCACGATGAACCATGCCGATGCCGATGCGTGCTTTCCCGATATCGATGTCGCGGACCTGCTGATCGACCAGTTTTTCGGCGATCGCCTTCCTGGTGTAGCCCTCTAGTTCGCTAGACGGAATGTAACTGCCCGGACACATCTCGCAGGTCGGCTGCGGATCGGTCGGATTGATCTTGGTCTCGGCCCTGAGCGGCGCGATCGGCGCGCAAGCCAACGCAATTGCAAAAGCGAACCGTTTCATGACGATCTCCCTATTTGTGCGGCGAGCTCGGCCGGCATCGGATAGTTGTCCAAAACGCCCGCGGCCTGCATGGCGGCACGCCACGCAAACACCATGGCCGGTCCGATCATCGTCCCCGGACCCGGATAATGTCCGCGGAAGATCGAGGCGGCATCGGTACCGACGGCGTAGAGTCCCCTGACGACGCTGCCGTCCGATCGGAGCACGCGTCCGCTTGTATCGATGCGCAACCCGGCAGCGCTCGCCAGATCCGACGGCCATACTGCGACGGCATAATATGGACCGGTTTCAATCCTGCGAAGGCATGGGTTGGGTCTGCTCGAAGCATCGCCGTTGAAGCGATTGAGTTCGCTCGTTCCACGTCCGAACTCTTCGTCTAGTCCGGTCTCGGCGTAGCGGTTGTAGCGCTCGATCGTTTGCGCCAGCGCGTCGCCATCGACGCCGGTCGCGACCGCGAGCTCTGCGATCGTGCTGCCTTCGAACAGGTAACCCGCCTCGACGAAGCGACGCAGGTCGCGCGTTTTGGGATGAACCAGACCGATTCCGTAGTCGGCGATGAAGCCGCGGTCGCAGACGAGATATGACGGCACGCTGGCCGGGATACGGTTCGACTGCAGCATGCCCTGGACGAAGTCGTGATAGGAAGTTGGCCTCGTTGACGAAGCGGCGACCCGACTTGTCGACAGCCAGCAGCCCGGGCCGGGCACGATCCATCATGATGTGCGGAAACACCGAGAGGTGACCATCCGGCTGTTTCATCACCGAACTCGGCATCCACAATGCCGGGCCGTTCAGTTTATTGTCGATTGCTCCGGCGGCGCGCTCGCCGGCAAGGATGCCGTCGCCCGTATTCGACTCGGGAGACAGTGAGTAACGCCGCGTATTCTCAGGCAGCAACCGCTTGCGCAGATCGTCGCTCCAGCCGATCCCGCCGGTTGCCAGCACCACGCCCCTGCGCGCACGCAGGGCGATCTCGCCCAAGGGCCTCGTCAGCACCGCGCCGACGATCTCGTCGCCGTCCCTGATCAATTCCTTCAGGGACGTGCGATAGCGGACGTTCACCGACAATCTTTTGATGTCATGGAGCAGCCGCCCGACGAGTGCATTGCCCATGATCAGACGCGTGCCGCGCTTGAAGCGGAGTTTGTCCAGCGCATGCCGCGCAATCAAGGCGGCGGCGTGCCTGAAATTGCTCCATGACGCGAACGGACGCAGCAAGGCTGGAATATCGGTCTTGCCGACCATCATCCCGCTGAGCACCATGAACTCGCGGCGCGGCGGCCGCACGCGTGTGAAGTCGGCGCCGAGCTTCCTGCCGTCAAACGGGATAGCGCCGAGCGCGCGGCCGCCGACGGCCGCGCCCGGCAGGTTCAGATAGTCGGGATGCACCGGCGGCGGCGTGAAGACGACACTTGTCCGCGCTTCGAGATAATCGAGCATGGCCGGTCCTGACGCCAGATATGCCAGCAGCCGTTCATCGGAGGCGTCGCTGCCCAGGATTCCCGCAAGGTAGGTCTTCGCCGCCGCGATCGTATCCGGCACGCCGGCGCGTTGGCTTTGACCGCTGCCCGGTATCCAAACCGTGCCCGCCGACGTCGCAGTGGTGCCGCCGACCATGTCGGATTTTTCGCAGAGCACGACGCGCAGCCCCTCGAGCGCACCGACCAGCGCAGCCGTCATGCCGGCGGCGCCCGCGCCGATCACCAGCAGGTCGGTCTCACCATCCCAATGGCGGTCGCCGGAAAGAGACATGCTGTCGTAAATATATTAGATGTCGTCACGGAGGTAGCCATGCCGACGTTTTCCCTTGCCGCACTGACCGCGCTCGATCTTCCGCCACCGCAACTCATCGACGTGGCGCATGCCTGCGGCTTCGAGCACGTCGGCTTGCGGCTGCTGGCCGCCACATCAGGCGGGACGGCCTATCCGCTGATGGAGGATCGGCAACAACTGAAAGAGACGAAGGCGCGACTGGCCGCAACCGGGATAGCCGTCGCCGATCTCGAAGTCGTCGCCTTCAGGCCGGACACCGTGGTTGCCGCGCTGGAACCTTTCCTGGAAACGGGCGGCGAACTCGCCGCCAGGAACACGCTTGTCGCGGTCTACGATCCCGATCTGGATCGCTTCGCCGATCGCTTCGCCGAGTATTGCGCGTTGGCCGAGCGCTACGGCCTGACCGCCGATCTCGAATTCATGCCGTGGACCTTTGTCCCCGACTTGTCGACTGCATCCCGTATCGTCGCGAAGGCGCAGTCGCCCGCGGCCGGCGTCCTCGTCGATGCCCTGCATTTCGACCGATCGCGGAGCCACCTCGAAGATCTGCGCGGGATTGCCAAAGGCCGGCTGCACTATTGGCAAATCTGCGACGCGCCTGCCGAGCGGCCGGCGACGATGGAAGAAATGATCCACGCTGCCCGCGAGGAACGGATGTTTCCGGGCGAAGGCGGCATCGACCTCGTCGGTCTCGCAAAGGCGATGCCCGCCGACATTACCATCAGCATCGAAGTGCCGACGGCGACGCTGGCCAGGACTCTCGATGCGGAAACCCGTGCGCGCCGCGCGTTGCGCGGCGCCAAGGCTGTGATCGCGGCGGCGCAGCGCCGCGGGATAAATCGAACACTGAAAGGTCATTCATGTCACTTCTGGGAAAGGCCGCCATCGCCATGTGGTGGAATGTCCGCGCCGAGCAGCGCGCAGAGTGGGGCGACTGGCATTCCCACGAGCACTTTCCGGAGCGGCTGGGTATTCCCGGCTTCCGGCGCGGCTCGCGATGGATCAGCGCGCTCGATGCGGAAGGCTTCTTCGTCCTCTACGAGTTGGACCGGTACGAGACGCTGACCTCGAAAGGATATCTCGACCGGCTGAACGCGCCGACCCCCTGGTCGACCAAGATGATGCCGCATCATCTCAACATGGTCCGCAGCCAGTGCCGCGTTGCCTTGAGTTTTGGCGGCGGCGTCGCCGCGACCCTTGCAACGATCAGACTTTCGCCCCAGGCCGGCCGCGAAAGCGGTTTGATGGAGATGCTTTCCAAAACGTTGCGTGAGTTGGTGGACAAGCCCGGACTGACGGGCGGCCACCTTCTGGTGACCGATACGCCAAAGACGAGCGCGCCGACGACCGAGCAGCAGATCCGAGGATCGGATGGCGCCGCCGACTGGATCGTGCTGCTCGGGGGCTATGATGGCGAAGCGGTAACAGGCAGTCGCGGACGGATTTTCCATCGCACTCCACCATGCCGGCGCGCAGGCGACCTCGACGATCGGCCGTTACAACCTTGCCTTTACCATGACGCCGCTGGATCTGGCCGCGACGTGAGCGACTGACGTGACAAGCGGCAATTGCGTTTCGTCGAAGCCCGCAGGAGCCGCGCGTTTATCGCCCTTCGAAGCTAGCGTTAGCGCAATGTAAAGCCGGGAACCCCCGGAGCGTGCCGATTTTTCCGCAAATGCGGCGCGGCCGACGCCAAACCGGCCGGACGACGCCTGCGAATTCGCGGTTAACGCAGGTCCCTTGCGTGCGCACAAGTCTCGCTGCGGCGGGACAAAACCGCTTAATCGATAAAATTTGAATCAATTGCAGTCATCTCGAATTTGAATCGAATGTGTCTCAACTCTTCATCGAATTCTCCGCGAGTTTGATTTTCATTCGTCTCAAGTCCGCTTGTTCCGCTTAGCGGCGGGGCAAAACCTTTCTGCGATCGTGGCCCCAACAAGAAAAACACGGGGGCCACAATGTCTATGCGGGGACGGGGGCTGGCGGCCATCGCCATCCTGCTGGGGATGTACGTTCATCCGGCATCTGCCGGCGATGAGCGCGTGCTTTATGCGAGCCTCGGCGACACCACGCGTGCGCCGATCGGCTGGATCGAATTCTGCGCCGACTACCCGGGCGAATGCCGGGGCGGCGCGAGCCAACCACGCGACATCGTGATGTCGCAGACGGCCTGGCGCGACCTCGTCAAGGTCAACCGCTGGGTCAACGAAACCGTCAAACCGATGACCGATATGGATCATTGGGGTGTGATCGAGAAGTGGTCGCTGCCATCAGACGGCTACGGCGATTGCGAGGACTATGTGCTGTTGAAGCGCAAGATGCTGATCGATGCAGGATGGCCGCGCGAGGCGCTGCTGATCACCGTCGTGCGCGACAAGAAGGGCGAGGGTCATGCCGTGCTGACGGTGAAGACCGACAAGGGCGAGTTCATTCTCGACAACCAGAATGAAAACGTCGTGCCCTGGACCGAGACCGGCTACCGCTTCGTCAAGCGGCAGTCGCAGGGCGACCAGAATGTGTGGGTCTCGCTCGGCGACAACCGCCCGGCCGTTGCGACGGCCAGCGCGAAGGACCGCTAACAAGGATCGTTGAGACAACAATTTAAGGAGTTACGCGACCCGGTCACATCCCCACCCCTCCCCGTCCCGGACCGGATCGCGCGCGGCCAGGCTCCCCCAAGCCTGGCCGCAACCTTATCCGCATTGATTTTATTGGGGTTTAAAGCGGTTCCGTGTCGCTATCGCGCGGAACAATGCATGAAACTGCCGCAGCCGTGCGTGGAGACCACGTGGACTTTGTTCCCGGCCCGTTCCGGCCTGTGGAAGGCCATGTCCCCGCCGCCCGACCAGCTCGCCCTCCGCAAGGTCGACCATCCGCAAGCCCGAGAGAATTACCGCGTCATCCTCAAGAGCGATGACGGCGAGGTCGAGATCGGCTCGATCGGGTTTCAGACCCTCACATCGAGCGACACGCGCTGGATCTGGGGCATCGATACCGTCATTCGATGCGGGCGTTCTAAACCCAAGGCAAGGTTTGAACCGGGCCGACTGCATGAAGAAGTTCAAGGCGGCATGGATCGCGTTTGCGTCCGATCAAAGCCAACCTGGAGTCGTTTCTGCAAATCAAGCGGAAACGACTGCCGTGAAAGGCTGGTCCCGCCGCTTCGACACGCCGATCGAGGCCGACGGCTGCGAGCTCAAGACCCTGCGCGATGCCGGCGACTACGTGCTGAAACTACCGAAGGCAAAAGCCCGCCCGCCGCACTGGCAGCTTGCGGCGCAGCCGAACACGATCATGATGATGAAAATACCCCAAAACAGAATTCCGATTGGCATGACGCGTTTCTCCATTTGGTTGCGTGATGAATTCGAGCCCGCCGGACGGCGGGACTTTTCTGTCAGCCCTCTTTATGGATTGTGAGGGAGTGGCAACGTGGGGTAGTGAAAGCCATGAACCCCCTGCGCATCTCAGTGGTCACGCCGTCATTCAACCAGGCACAATTTCTCGACGCCGCCATGCAGTCGGTGCTTTGCCAGAATTACGCAAACCTTGAATACGTCGTGATGGATGGCGGAAGCACCGATGGATCGGTCGATCTCATTCGGCGGCGCTCATCTCAACTGCACTACTGGATCTCAGAACCGGACGATGGCCCAGGCGACGCAATCAACAAGGGTTTTGCGCGGACGACCGGCGATATCATGGCTTGGCTCAACAGCGATGACATGTACCAGCCGTGGACTTTCGCTGTCGTGGACGAAATATTCCGGGCCTTCCCCGTAGTAGATTGGATCACCGGCATCCCGGCGTTTTGGGACGTCAAAGGACGCATCATTGGAGCGCACTCCAACTATCCCAAAACGAAGTTCGATTATCTCTTGGGTAATTATCAGTGGATACAGCAGGAATCGGTCTTCTGGCGGCGCGCCCTTTGGGATCGGGCCGGCGGGCGACTGAACACCCCGCAGACCAAGATCGCCATAGATACCGAACTCTGGAGCCGTTTTTTTGACCTCACCCAGCTTTATCACGTTGGGTGCATCATCGGCGGGTTCAGGTTTTGGGGCGGCAACCGTTCACACCATCATGCCGCAGAAATGCATGCCGAGATTGAACTCTTGCCTCAAGACTATGAGGGGCCGGCAAACCGATGCCAGCAATCAGATCCTCAAACGTATAAAGTCCTATCGATCCTTTCCGCTTTCTCGGTTTGGCATTCCTTGGCGCAGACTTGCAGCGCAAGTAATACCCGACGTCCACCTTCGCGAGGCCGCCGCCTACCATCGCATCGTTAGCAATAACGACGGCTGGTCGATTAAGGTGCAGCCTTCGGACCTGTGGTGACGGTTAATTCGCCTGGATCGTCACAGTGACAACCGGACACTGACCAGCCGTTTCGCTGCTGATGTCTGTCGCGGTAGGTCGCATTAGGCCGGTCATTTAAGCCGGAGTTAAAGTCGTCCCCAAGGTGTCTCCGCTCTGCGTTCCGGTCCACGTCGCGGTCAACGCATTGTAGCTTCGCGTTCCCGCTATCTTGAGATTGACCGCCGCACCCCTTGCCGTGGTGCCGCCTGAGTTCATGATTGGATGTTATCGAATTGTGCCGTGGAGTGGAAAGTGACAGTTCCGGCTCCGCTGGTGTCCGCTGGAGACACTAGCGACGTTGTGGTGTAGGTGTACATCCGGTTCGAGTAAGTACGGCCGAGCGTTTCGCGCTCCCGACGCGTAACGGACGTGGGCCGCTTCATAGGCGGGGTCCCGGCCACAGTACAGACACGGGCACATCCGCACGCGGTCCAGATAGCCCGGGTCGCGCTCGCTTTTGGGCGGCCTCGCAGCGACGACGGCGCGTCTCCAGGCGACGCGATGCAGATCAACGTGATCGAATTGAAGGCGGAGCCGGTCGACACCAGCAATCCTCCAGCGATCGCACGGCTGCTGGATGGTAGCATCGTCGTCTGTTGGGGCGCGCACGCCCCTTCGCCGCCGGGCTCGCTACAGCAGACCACCTTCCAGATCGTCCGCGCCAAGGTTTTCAACTCCGAGCTGAAACCGCTCAACGAAAAGATCGTGGTGAGCGGGAATGGGCAAATCGAGGCCACCGCCAGCCAGCAGGTGAACTTTCGGCCTGTCGTGACGTTCCTGACCGACGGCGGATTTGTGGTCGCCTGGCGAAGCGGCGTGGGATTTACCCAGGCGCTGCCGCGTTATCGCCCCTTCAACCCCAACGGAACGCCGGCGTCTCAGGGCGGGACATTGGCGAAGTTCGATCTGTTCCTGCGGCCGCACTCGCTGGGGCCGCTGCCGAACGGCGGCTTCTGCGGATCAGGTTTGGCGCCGGAACAAATCCCGGCGACAACGTCCTGATGCTCGATGTGTATGCCCTCAACACAGACCCCCATAAAGTTCTGTCCGACGGAAGCTTTCCGCTCGAATTTCAGTTCTCATCGAACATCACGCACAAGGAAGATCAGACGATCAGCAACCTTCCCATGATCATGCTGTCGCCGGTCGCAAACAACCTGGTCATGACATGGGAACAGAAAAGCCCGCATGTCTCGGGCAACCAGGGCACCAACATCAGGGCCGTCATGGTCGGAGGCGGTGGGCTTCCTGGGGGGGCCGTCACGATCAACGCGTCTCCGGCAAGGGGGCAGTCGATGCCGTGCGTCACGCCGGTCATCACCGACATCGGAAGCAGCCTGGCTTTCGCTTTCGCCGACCAGAACCTGACTGCGCCTTTCGCACCGACGGTAAAGGCACGCATCTTCGCCAACGATCTGTCGCGCGACGTCGGGCCACCCTAGAAAATTGCGCGGCGATCGTTCCCGATCGCCTCTCCCGACAAGCTCGCCCGCCGCCCCTTGCCATCGCTCCCCGGTCGCGGCATCAATGTGCCGCAACCGGAAGGGGCAGGCGCGGTGCTCGTATCGATCATCATTCCATCGAGGCTGGCCAAGAGCCCCGTCGAAGACGCGCTCTTCCTCGACGGCGCAATTGCATCCATCCGAAGCCAGACCAACCGGGCAAATGTCGAGATCATCGTCGGTATCGATACCGGCATGACTCCGCCGCAACACCTTGTCCATCAGCCCGGCCTTGCTTTCGTTGAATTATCCGGACGATCGCAGGCTGCGGCATTGAATGCGGCCGCACGGCTTGCGCGCGGCGACGTGATCGCTTTTCTGGAGGACGATGATCGTTGGATGCCGGCGTTTCTCGATGAGGCCCTGGCCGCCCGCGATGAAGCCGACTTCGTCTCGTCAACTCAGCTGGAGGTCGACATCACCGGAACCGTGACCTCGGTCGTCGACTTTCCAACTCCGTCGGGTTGGCTGATGCATCGATCTGTCTGGGAGGCGGTGGGCCAGTTTGACGAGGCATTTCGCTGGCACATCGACAACCAGTGGCTTGGAAGACTCGCGGAAGCCGGTGTCAGGCGCGCGCATCTGGTCGAAGCCACTGCGCCGATCGATCCCCCATCGCGCGTTCGCCAGGCGCGACCGTGGCTTGGTCGCTCGATCGATCTCAGCGCCGGTCACGTCCGCTTGCGGCGGCACCCTTCGCCATGGCCACTGGTGCGACGGCTGGTGCACGATGGGTCTGGCCTGAGCGCGATCAACAGCAACCCGGCCCTGAAAAAGCAGAGTCAGGAAGAATATATCCGACTGACCGAGCGCTTCGGTCGCGTTCCCTGGTAGACCATTGCGCCAGACGATCCGCCGGTGCGGCGCTGCCAAAGCCGCGCCAGAATCATATTTGTGCTCTGGTTCTGACATTCGCAAAACGAATTTGACCGCGAGATGATACGAATGTCGGAACCAAGGACACCGGCGAGAACGGAGAGATGCGCATGGCGACGGACATCAATATCTATAATCCCGAAGAGCTCGGCCCGCCGATGGGCCAATACACCCATGTGACGCGGGTCAAGGCCAGCGAGTTCCTGTTCATTGCCGGCATGCTGTCGGGCGATGCAAAAGGAAACATCATCGGCGCCGGCGACTTCGACAGGCAGACCACGCAAGTCTTCCGCAATATCGAGGCGGCGCTGAAGTCGGCCGGCGCCGGCTGGGGCAATGTCGTGCAATTCACGACCTATCTGGTGCACTCGCAGGACATCCCGAAATTCATGGAATTCCGCCTGCGTGAGTTTCCGAGGATGTTTCCGAACGGGAAATACCCGCCGAACACGCTGCTGATGGTCGACCGCCTGGTGCAGGAGCCGTTCCTCGTGGAGGTGCAGACCGTCGCGGCGATCTGACCCTTCAAAATGCGGGCGGCAGGAACATCTGGCCGCTCGCATAGTGCCGTTTCGCAGGCTATACCCGCGCCGGATACGACTTGAGGAAAGTATGTCCTACGACGGACCACGCCCCTTCTACGAAAAGACACTACGTCAGCTCGTCGAGCGCGGTACGATAACGATCCGCGACACAGTCCTTGTGATCTGTGGTGGATCCCTGGATGCCGAGATGCTGAAGGAGTTGGCTTCACATCCGTGACGCTCTCCAATCTCGACGGCTCCTTTGACGGTTACGACGCCGATTACATCTGGGAGCGGCAGGACGCCGAGCAGCTCACCTACGGCGAGGGTCAGTTCGACGTTGTACTGGTCCATGCCGGGCTGCATCACTGCCCGTCCCCGCATCGCGCATTGCTGGAAATGTACCGCGTCGCGCGCAAGGCCGCGATCGTATTCGAGGCGCGCGACAGTCTGATGATCAGGGCGGCCACCTCACTCGGCTTCACCAACGATTTCGAACTCGAGGCCGTCAGCGGCGAGGGCTACGAAAGCGGCGGCCTCAACAACGGGCCAATCCCGAATTTGAATTTTCGCTGGACCGAGCGCGAGGTGGTCAAGACCATCCGCGCAGCCGATCCGGCTCATGTCGAGCAGATCGACTTCTTCTATGGCTTGCGGCTGCCGACCCTGCGCTTCGAGCATGTCAATGCACCGGCGAGGCGGATCGCACTGAAACTGATGGCGCCGGCGGTCAAGGCGTTCGCAAAACTGTTTCCGAAGCAGGGCAATCAATTCAGTTTCGCGATCACCAAGACCGGCCGCTTGCGGGACTGGCTCGAGGAAAAGGACGGCAAGGTCCGCCTCTCGCCCGAGAAGGCCGAGCAGCGCGGGCAGCGATACGGCTAGATTGGCCGAGCCCTTACGGGGGCCGAACGAGCCGAAAAACGGCACCGTTTTGCCGGTTTGGGCCGGGTTTTTACGGCTTGTAAGCCTCGCTTTTGTCGAATTTCTTGCTAAAAGCTAACACCTTGCGTCGGCCGATTTGTGATTTGCGGCCGCCAAGCGTCTCGTCGCGTTCGTTCTTTGTGATCGACCCTGCCCGAAAGGGCGCGAAGACAACTTTCGTTTTGCCTTTTCAAGGATCTCATGACCCCAATTCCTCGCGCAGCCAAACCCATTGCCATCGCCCGTGCCGGCACCCAGCCGATTGTGCTGGCGGGGGCACTCCTGCTCATCGTACTTGCAGGCGTTGCCTCGATCGCGCTGTGGCGCGCTTATACCGGGCATGCCCCCGAACTCGACCGCGTGGTCGCCGCCCGCGCGCTGCAGGCGCGCACCGCGCAGGCCTCCGAGCAACTGGTCGAAAAGACCAAGGGCCTGGAAGCGACCCAGCAGGAATCCATCGACCAGCTGCAGGTGGTGCAGGACCAGTTGTCGACGGTACGCCGCCTGCTGGCCTCGCAGCAGGCCGACACCAAGCGTCTGTCGGAGCAGGTCACGACCCTGACCGAAGCGATCGACAGCCTGCGGCAATCCTTTGCCAGCGCGGCGCCCACCGAGCCCACAGCCGCGCCGTCGCGCAAGCGCGCGGGCCGCGCACGGGCCAACGTGATCAAGGTCAAGCGCGCGAAGTCGCACGGCTAGTGCGTCGTCACAGCCGGCGCGTGATCGCTAGCCGGCTTGCCCGACGCAGAACAGCGAGGTCCCGAGCGGCGGACTCGCGATCACGCTCGTCTCCAGGGTCCATGACGGCGCCGTCGGACGGCTCGCAATGACCGGAGACGCAACAATGCCGGGGGCCGACCTTGTTTGACCGCAAGCGGATACTCGTCACCGGCGGCGCCGGCTTCCTGGGCTCGCATCTTTGCGAGCGGCTGCTCGCCGACGGCCACGACGTGCTGTGCGTCGACAATTTCTTCACGGGATCGCGCGAGAACATCTTCGCACTGCTCGATCACAAGCGGTTCGAGCTGATGCGTCACGACGTGACGTTCCCGCTCTATATCGAAGTCGACGAGATCTTCAACCTCGCCTGCCCCGCTTCGCCAATTCACTATCAACACGACCCGGTGCAGACCACCAAGACCAGCGTGCATGGCGCCATCAACATGCTCGGGCTGGCGAAGCGCCTCGGCGCCAAGATCTTCCAGGCCTCGACCAGCGAAGTCTACGGCGATCCGACCATCCACCCGCAAACCGAGGACTATCGCGGGCATGTCAATCCGATCGGACCGCGCGCGTGCTACGACGAAGGCAAGCGTTGCGCCGAAACGCTGTTCTTCGATTATTATCGGCAGCATAATTTGCGGATTCGCGTTGCCCGCATCTTCAACACCTACGGTCCGCGCATGCACGTCAATGACGGACGAGTCGTCTCCAATTTCATCGTGCAAGCGCTGAAGAACGAGCCGATCACGATCTACGGCGACGGCAGCCAGACCCGCGCGTTCTGCTATGTCGACGACCTGATCGAGGGCTGCGTTCGCCTGATGGACGCCCCCGACGAGGTGACAGGGCCCGTCAATCTCGGCAACCCCGTCGAGATGTCGATCCGCGAGCTTGCGACCAGGGTGATCGGGCTGACGGGCTCGCGCTCGCAAATCCTCACAAAACCCTTGCCGGCCGACGATCCCCTGCAACGCTGCCCCGACATTTCGCTAGCCAGGCGGCTGCTCGACTGGGAACCGAAGGTGCCGCTCGAACAGGGACTGACGCGGTGCATCGCCTATTTCGACGCTCTCTTGCGCGACGCGTGACATCAGGTCGGACACTTCAACGAAGGTAATGGTCCATGACGTCCGTACTTGTCACCGGCGGCGCGGGTTATGTGGGCAGCCACAGCTGCAAGGCGCTCGCGGGCGCGGGCTTCATTCCGGTCACCTACGACAATCTCGGCCGCGGTCACCGCCATGCCGTCAAATGGGGTCCGCTCGAGATCGGTGACATTCGCGACCGTGACCGGCTCGACACCGTGTTGCGGGCGCATCGTCCGGCCGCGATCCTGCACTGCGCGGCCTTGGCCCATGTCGGCGAGTCCGTTGCCGATCCCGCGCTCTACTACAACAACAATGTCACCGGCTCGCTCGTAATGCTGGAAGCCGCGCGCGCGGCCGGCATCGACTGCGTGGTGTTTTCGAGCAGTTGCGCGGTCTACGGCCTGCCTCCCTCGATGCCCGTCACCGAGGACATGCCGTTCGCGCCGATCAGCCCCTATGGCCGCAGCAAGATGATCGTCGAGGGCATGCTTGGCGACTATGGCGCGGCCTATGGCTTGCGTTCGATCGTGCTGCGCTATTTCAACGCCTCGGGCGCCGATCCCGATGGCGAGACCGGCGAAGACCACGATCCCGAGCCGCATCTCATTCCCCGCGCACTGATGGCAGCGGCAGGCCAACTGCAACATCTCGACATCCTCGGCACCGATTACCCCACTCCCGACGGCACGGCGGTGCGAGATTATATCCACGTGACCGACCTCGCTGACGCCCACGTCCGCGCACTGCGCGAATTGACGGCGGGCGGTG
The DNA here is from genome assembly GCA_963791665.1 of uncultured Alphaproteobacteria bacterium. Classification (GTDB taxonomy): domain Bacteria; phylum Pseudomonadota; class Alphaproteobacteria; order Rhizobiales; family Xanthobacteraceae; genus Bradyrhizobium. The sequence continues at coordinate 122,001 of CAWBTH010000003.1, forward strand.
CTTCGGACACGCTCAATCTCGGCACTGGTACCGGCTATTCGGTCCGCGACATCATCGCCGCCATCGAGCGGATCACGGGCAAGGCCGTGCCCGTCGCGGCAAGCCCACGCCGCCCGGGCGATCCGGCAGCACTTTGGGCCGCGCCCGGACGCGCCCATGCGCGGCTGGGCTGCAGCTTCCCGCACTCCAATCTCGATACGATCATCGCCACCGCCTGGGCCTGGCACAACCGCGCCCGTTGAGTGTCCTGAACGGCCGGATTGCCTGCATTTTCGGGGTCGCCGCGGCTGGGGCCGCTCAGCACCGCCCCGCCCCGCTCGCAGGGGAACCTCGAGCGGAACGCCGGTGAACGCCCAAAAATTCCCCTGCCCCTCCCCCATTTTTTCCTGCGCACTTTGTGAACTGGCTCACATATGCCCGTATGATTCCACGGCATGGTGTAGTTCACCGGAAGGCGAGAGCCGATTTTAATTTCCGGGGCTGGCAAGGCCGTTGACGGTATATTGCGTCAACGGCCTTGTTCCTTTTATTCCCCTCTCTTCTGGCATTTTTTCCCAGCCCTCGCAGGCTGGTGACTTGCGTTCCTGCACACCGTGCCGGTGAATGCTGCCCTTCCACCGCTCTCAAACAGCAAAAAAGCAGGAGGGCAGATGAGCGCCGAAACCCTTCTTACATCCGATGTCATCGGACTGACAAAAACCGCGCCGTTCTCGCGCCGCGGCTTCATGACCGCGTCCGCCGCCGTCGCGGCAGGATATACGCTGGCCGCCGGCCCCGTGCGCGCCGATGTCATCAAGACCGACACCGACGGCCTGGATGCCGGCGATGCGAAAATCAAGGTCGCCGACGGCGAGATGCCGGGCTACTACGCGCGGCCGAAAGGCAAGGCCAATCCGCCGGTCGTGTTGGTGGCGATGGAGATTTTCGGCCTGCACGAATACATCAAGGACGTGACGCGGCGCCTCGCGAAGCTCGGCGCGTTCGCTGTCGCGCCCGACTATTACTTCCGCAAGGGCGTCGATCTCACCAAGATCACGGATATCCCGCAGCTCTTGCCGATCGTGAACGCCAAGCCCGATGCCGAGCTGTTGTCCGACCTCGACTCCACGGTCGCCTGGGTCAAGGCGCAGGGCGGCGATACTTCGAAGCTCGGCATCATCGGCTTCTGCCGCGGCGGCCGCACGGTGTGGGAATATTCGGCACACAATGCGGGCCTGAAGGCCGGCGTTTCCTTCTATGGGCCGCCGGTCGATCCGCCCAATCCGCTGTGGCCGAAGAGTCCGACCCAGCTCGCACCCGAGATGAAGGCGCCGGTGTTGGGCCTCTATGGCGAGAAGGACACCGGCATTCCCGTCGCCACCGTCGAGGCGCTGAAGAAGGCGCTGGAGGACGACAAGAAGACCGCCGAGTTCAAGATCTATCCCGACGCCCCGCACGGCTTCCATGCCGACTATCGCGCGAGCTACCGCAAGGAAGCCGCCGAGGATGGCTGGAACCAGATGCAGGCCTGGTTCAAGAAGTACGGCGTGCTGAGCTGAGACTCGGCACTCGCAAAAAAGCCCCGGCGCCCAGCGCCGGGGTCTTCAAGTCAGAATAGCGGTAGCGAGCGGGAAACGCGTCAGCGCGTGATTTGTTCCGGGGCTACCGCGCCCTGACCTCGGCAAACTTCGCCTGTGCGCGGGCGAATTTCTCGTTGAACAGCCACATCGCATCCATGATCTCGCGGAAGGTCGCGGACGTCCGCGCCCGGTCGGCCTGCCCGAAGGCGAACACGCTGTTGTTGCGCAGATATTTCATGACCGTGGGGTCGGAGACCCGGGTTCCGAGCAAATTGCCCGACCGCAGCGCCGACCTTGTCGGCGACGGAATGATCTGGATCAGCTCGAAGAACTTCATCTGATCGATCGGGTCTGGCAGCGTCTTCGCAATCGCCGGCACCTGCAGGAACAGTTCGGCGTGCGCGTTCATCAAGCCGTCACGCACCGCGGTCCAGTGATTGTAGCGATGGTCGCCGCCGCCGACCCGCGCCTCCTCTTTTGCGTCGCGCGCGGCCAACTCGGGATCGATGCTTGCGACCTGCGGCCTGATCGCCTCCCATTTCCTGCGGCCGTTCAAATCCTCCGCGGGGCCGGTCTGGAAACTGCCCTTGTAGGTGTTGGAGCGTCCATTGCCGACATTCTGGTTGCCGTTGGTCTCGGCATAGAAGATGCCGAGCGCAATGCGGCCCGCGGCTTCCGCATTCGCTGCATCCAAGCCCTTGGCGCGCGCGATCGCCACGCCGAGGTCGACCACATCCTTGAACGGCGTGTTGGAGAATTGCGCGCCCGCCGGCGGCGCCTCCATGACATCGAACAGTTTCCGGTACTCGTCGAGCAGTGGCTCATTGTCGGCGTCGAAATAGGCCGGCGGGATTCCGAATTTGTTGGGCCGGCCGATCTTGGAAGAATTGGCGTCGGTCAGATCCTTGTACGACCCGATCAGCGCGTTTCGCGCCAGATAAAGCGCCTGCCCCGGCAGGTTCGGCAGCGGTTGTTTGGCATTGATGCGGTTGCGCAGGTCGGCGAGAACCGATTTGAAGCGGCTCAATGCCGCATTGTAAGCGCCAAGCGCGTCAGGTTGCGACGCGGCCGGCGCGAGCGCCGGGGGTGCTGCGCGCAGATGGCCGGACGGCGCGAGCAACGCAAGGGCAAGAGCGGCGCTGATGACCGCAATGAGACGACTTCATCGGTTTCGAATCCCGGTGGTTCCACCAGCATCGTAACCAACAAAAGCGAGCCGTCCTAGCAGCCGCGGCAGATGCTCTTGAGCTTGCGGTCGAGAATGGCGTTTTCCTGATTGATCACGGCATCGGCGCTCGGCGTATCCGGTGCCTTCGCGCGACCCGTGCCCAACCCGCCGGCCCCCTGCTTGGCGTTTGGCGCGCCTCCGGAGGATTGCGCGGTGCCGGCGCTGTTGGTGCCGCGCGGCGACGCGCCGCTTTGCGCAAACGACGTGTCCGGCGCGCACGCGAGTGCCACCGCTGCGATCAAGACAATGGCCGATCTGGTCATTGGCGCATCTCCGTTTATGATCCAACCGGCGCGCGCCAAACCGGTTCCGGAGGGAACGCGTGGCGCAGCCGAAAGGATCGAGGAACGCATGCGCAAGCTGATCGCCTTCGACGACGACACCGCCGCCAAGCTCAAGCAATTGGCGCGCGACCGGATGGCGACGCTTCAGGAACTCGCCGACGAGGCCTTCGCCGACCTCCTGAAAAAGCATGGCATCCCGATCGACCTGAAGGACGCGCTGAGGAAGAGCGCGCGGGCCGCCGGCGCGTCGGCAAAGGTGATCCCGCTGAAGAAGCCGGCAAAAAAGCGCTGAGGCTGCTCGGCTTGCGGGCCAATAAGGCCCGAACGCATGGCTCGGCCAACGCAGCGCACTTTCGCCCCTCCGCCATCTATGCATAATCTTGCGACCAAAAGATCAATAAATCGAAGGGGGAAATCGTGAGCGAGATTGACGGCGCGACCCTGATCGCGCGGAGCCTCAAGCAGCAAGGCATCGACCACCTGTTCGGAATCGTCGGCTTTCCGGTCACCGCGATCGCCGTAGCGGCGCAGAAGGAAGGCATTGCCTATCTCGGAATGCGCAACGAGCAGAGCGCCGCCTATGCGGCCGCGGCCTACGGATATCTCACCGGCCGCCCGGGCGCCTGCCTCACCGTCACCGGCCCCGGCGTGGTGCACGGCCTCGCCGGCCTCGCCAATGCCCAGCAGAATTGCTGGCCCATGATCCTGATCGGCGGCGCCTCGGAGACCTATCGCGGCGGCATGGGCGCATTCCAGGAAGAGCGGCAGGTGCTGATCGCCTCACCGTTCTGCAAGTTCGCGCACGGTATCGAGAACGTGCACCGCATCCCCTATTACGTCGAAATGGCGACCCGGAATGCGATCTATGGCCGCCCCGGCGCGACTTATCTGGACATGCCCGACGACATCATCCGGGGCAAATGCGACCTCGACAAGGTCGTCGAGGTCGAGCGCGTCGGCGAACCGCCGCGCATGGTGGCGCCGGGCGAGAACGTCGAGGCCGCGCTGAACCTGCTCGAGAAGGCCGAGCGGCCGCTGGTTCTGCTCGGCAAGGGCATGGCGTGGTCGCGCGCCGAGGACGAGGTCCGAACCTTCCTCGAGCGCACGCAAGTGCCGTTCGTGCGCTCGCCGATGGGCAAGGGCGTGATGCCGGACGACCATCCGCTATCGGCGGGTGCTGCGCGCACGCTGGCGCTGCAGCAGGCCGACGTGATCTTCCTGATGGGCGCGCGGTTCAACTGGATCTTCCATTTCGGCCTGCCGCCGCGCTTCGCCAAGGACGTCAAGGTCATCCAGCTCGACATCGCGCCCGAGGAGATCGGCCACAACAAGGCGACCGAAGTGGCGCTGGTTGGCGACGGCAAGGCCATCGTCAGTCAGCTCAACAAGGCGCTCGACAAACGCCAGTGGTTCCATGCCAAGGATTTGCCGTGGCGGCAGGCCATCGCCCAGAAGACGGCCGCTAACGCCGCGACAATCAAACCGCAGGTCGACGACGAAGCCGCACCGGCCGGCTACTACCGCGCGCTGCGCGACGTCGCCGCCTGGATGCCGCGGAATGCGATCCTGAGCGCCGAGGGCGCCGGCACCATGGATATTGGCCTCACGCAATTGCCGAGCTTCAACGCCCGCTCCTGTCTCAATGCCGGCACCTACGGCACGATGGGCGTCGGCCTCGGCCAGGCCATCGCCGCCTGCGTGGCGCATCCCGACCGTCCGGTCATCCACCTCTCGGGCGACTCGGCGATCGGCTTCTCCGGCATGGAGATGGAGACGCTGGTCCGCTACAATCTTCCGGCCAAGATCGTCGTCCTGAACAATGGCGGCATCGGCCCCGGTTTGCCGAAGATTCCGGACAACCCGATGTTCAATTCGAAGCCCAACGCGCTGATCTATGGCGCGCGCTATGACCGGGTGATGGAATCCTTCGGCGGCAAGGGCCTGTTCGTCGAAAACCCGAAAGACATTCGCGGCGCGCTTGACGAGGCGATGAAGTACGACGGTCCCGCGCTGGTCAACGTCGTGCTCTCGCAGGGATCGACCCGCAAGGCGCAGGAGTTCGCCTGGCATAGCTGATCGCGTGAAGTGAATAGATCGAAACGGCCGCGCCATTGTCGGCGCAGCTCCTATCCGGAGGATTCGCCATGCAGGAACACGTAAGGCAGCCAGACACCGCGACGGCAACGCAGCCGGCGCTCAAGGGAATCAAGGTGCTCGACCTCACCCAATTCGAGGCGGGACCATCCTGCACCGAGGCGCTGGCGTGGTTCGGCGCCGACGTCGTCAAGGTGGAGGAGCCCAATCGCGGCGAGCCGGGGCGTTGGGGATTGACCGATCGGCCGGACGCCGATTCCACCTATTTTATCTACTACAATCTCAACAAGCGCAGCGTGACCTGCAACCTCAAGACCGAGGAAGGCAAGGCGCTCTTGAGGCGGATGATCGCCAAGGCCGATGTGCTGATCGAGAACATGGCGCCGGGCACCTTCGCGCGGCTCGGCTTCGACTATCCCAAGCTGAGCGCGATCAACCCGCGACTGATCTTCGCGCAGGTCAAGGGCTTTGCGCCGGAGAGCGAGCACGCCAATTATCTCGCCTTCGACATGATCGCCCAGGCGATGGGCGGGACGATGGGGATCAACGGTTTCCCCGACCAGCCGCCGGTCCGGCCGGGCTCGACGGTCGGCGATACCGGCACCGGCATGCTCTGCTGCATGGGTATTCTTGCTGCGCTCTACCAGCGCATGACGACCGGCCGCGGCCAGCACATCCAGATCGCGATGCGCGACGCCATGCTGAACTATTGCCGCACGCCGATGAGCCGGCAGGCCGCGCGCAAGGACCAATTGCCGCGTGGCGGCAACGGGGTGTTCGGCACCGCGCCGGGCGGGCTCTATCAATGCGCGCCGGGCGGGCTCGACGACCTCTGCTACATCTTTGCCTCCCGGGGCAATCCGGAGCATTGGACACGCCTGGTCAAGGCGATCGGCCGCGAGGACTTGCTCAGCGATCCGCGCATGAAGGACGGCCTCACCCGTTATGAGAACCGTGAGGCCGTGGATGCGGCGATCACCGAATGGACGTCGAAGCGCACCAAGCAGGAGGTGACGCGGGTCATCGCCGGCGCCGGCGTTCCCTGCGGCGCCGTCATGACCACGCTCGAGCTGATGCACGACCCGGATCTGCACAAGCGCGGCATGATGCAGACGATCGAGCATCCGGTGCGCGGGCCGGTCATCGTGGCGGGCTGGCCGCTGCGGATGTCGGACACCAACGTGCCGTTGAAATCCGCGCCTGTTCTCGGCGCGGATTGCGAGGCGATCTATGGCGAGTGGCTCGGCTGCTCCGCGGACGAGGTCAGGACCATGCGGCAGGAGAAGGTGATCTGAGGGCGTGTGCTCATAGTTACGTAACGGCCTTCTTCGAATGTGAGGCTGACGTTCCTTCCGGTCGACAGTTGCCTGCAAATGACCCCATCGCGGACCTTGAGGGTCGGTCCTTTGGATGGCCAATCAGGGTGGTGAGCAGCGACTGGTGGAACCATTATGATCGCATCCGCAATGCAGGCCGATCAGTTCTGGGCGATCATAGAGCGGGCCGCACGATACGACGATCATCCGTTCGCCCAGATTGACGCGTTGCGCGCAGAGTTGCGCAATCTTTCTCCCGAGGAAATCAAATCGTTCGAGGTCGCGTTTCGACGTTATCTCAACAAAGCATACACTTGGGACCTCTGGGGCGCGGCATACGTCATCCATGGCGGCTGCTCTGATGACAGCTTTGAATATTTCAGGCGCTGGCTCGTTTCGAAGGGACGCGACGTGTATGAGTTTGCGCTGGCCGATCCGGACGGCTTGGCCCGATTGCAAGCGCGACCAGGTCCCGACGGCACATGGGATTTCGAGGAGATCTATTACGTCGCGAAGCAAATCTTCGCTGAAAAAGGCGGCAAAGGCGACGTGCGAGACTATTCAGACCGCGAAGCTGGATTGGGGGGAGCCGGACCTTCCGGCGAGCCTTTCGAGGAAGACGAGAAGTACCTGGCCCAGCGTTATCCAAATCTTTGGAGACGATTTGGGGCCGCACCGCTAGGTTGACACTCTGGTGCAAAATTCTCGCTTGGACCCCTAGCGGAGTTGTTAGAGCGCGGTCACGAGGGCCGCGCCTTCATCCAGCATGGGCAAGATCGCGTCGCGAGGCTTGGGCGGAAGTATCAGGACGACCCGATCGACGCCGGCGTCACGGTAGCGCTTGAGCACCTCCAAATCTCGCGGCGCCCCGAACACGTCGAAGGAGAGCGAGGCGGGATCGCGGCCGGCATCCTTGGCCATTTGACGGAATTGCGGCAGCACCTCCAGTGGATCGCCGCCCCGACCGCCGATCGGAATCCAGCCGTCGCCATAGGCGATCGCCCGTTTTGCCGCGTGGGGGAATGCGCCGCCGACAATGATGGGCGGGTGAGGTTTCTGAACCGGCTTGGGCCACTGCATCATGGGTTCGAACTTGACGAACTCGCTGTCGAAGGCCGCCGTCGACTTCGTCCAGATTTGCTTCATCGCCTCGATCCGCTCACGCATCAGTTTGAAGCGGGTTGCAAACGCCGTGCCGTGATTGGCCATCTCCTCCTCGTTCCAGCCCGCGCCAATGCCGAAAATGAACCGGCCTGCGGAAAGCTGGTCGACTGTCGATACCTCCTTGGCGAGGTGGATTGGATCACGCTCGATGACGAGACAGATCCCCGTGGCGAGCTTGATCTTCTTTGTCACCGCGGCGGCAGCGGCGAGCGACAGGAACGGATCGTAGGTGTCGTAATAGTATTTCGGCAGCTCGGCGCCGCCGGGCCATGGCGATTTGCGGCTGGTGGGAATGTGACTGTGCTCCGGCAACCACAATGACTCGTAACCGCGCGCCTCCGCCGCCATGGCAAGCTCGTGCGGCGGATATCGCGTAGTCCGTCGGAAACATCGTCAACCCGACATGCATGTTCGGTGCTCCTCGGTTGCGGCAGGCTTGATCACTCGCGATCGCACGCGATAGTCGCACACATCACGGGCGCGAACCATAGCTAGGCCTCGTCCGGGCCCACCGACAAGTCGCCCCAGCTCGTCACCCGCTCCAGGCGGACCGCGATGACGGGTGCTTCGGCGATCTGCATCGCCGCCAACTGGCGGTAGCGAGAGCGCAGCAACTCCTGCGCGCGGTCGTGCTCGGTCCCGGCGCGCAGGATCTCGGCCCGGCCGCGCAACATCACCCAGCCAAGCCGGGTCCAGTCTTCGTCGTACCGATCCACCACAATGGCGACAGCCGGGTTGCGCTCGATGTTGCTGATACGCTTGAGCGCCGGTCCAGCCACGCGCTTCGGCTTCTCATCGATGGTGATGTAAAGAGTGTCTTGCGAAATCGTAAAGCACACCGGCACGACGTGCGGAACGGCCCCGCTGTCGGCCGTGGCAAGATGCCCGACCCGTTGCGTCGACAGGAACCTGCGTTCATGGTCTGACAGCACGTGACGGTCCGCCTCGCAACGGGTTGGGAGCGCTAATTTCCGGCAGTGATTCCGCGCTCCCGGATGATGGCGCCGAACCGTTTGGAATCCTCGCCGGCCCTCGCCCCGAACTCCTCGGGCGACATTGGCGCCGGCAGATTGCCGATCGCCATGATGCGTTCCTTCAGTGTAGCGGTTGCAAGCGCGCGGTTGATTTCCGTATTCAAGCGCGTGACAATCTCGCGCGGCGTTGCGGCGGGCGCGTAGACGCCAAAAATGGCGTCCGCGTCAAAGCCGGTGAGGCCGAGCTCGTCCAGGGTCGGCACGTCCGGAAGCTGCGGCGCGCGTTGCGGGCTGCCGATTGCAATGGCGCGCAGCTTGCCCGCCTTCACGTGCTCGATGGCGATGCCGGGGTCGAACACAAAGTCGAGTTCGCCCGCAAGCAGGTCATTGAGCGCCGGTGCTGCGCCACGGTAGGGAACATGCACGGCGTCCGTGCCGGTCATCTTCTTGAGCAATTCCGTTGCGAGATGCGGAGAACTTCCGATGCCGGGCGATCCGAAATTGCGTTTTCCCGGATTGCTCTTGAGATCGGCGATGAACGCCTTGTAATCCTGCGCCGGATTTTCCGCCCGAACGACGAGATAGAAGGGAACGCGCGCAACGGCGGCGACGGGAACGATGTCCTTTGCCGGATCGAAGGGCATGCTGGCGTAGATGTGCGGATTGATCGCGACCAGGCTGCCTGACGCCATCAGCAATGTGTAGCCGTCGGGTGCGGATCGGGCCACGGCCTCTCCGCCGATATTTCCGTTTGAGCCGCCCTTGTTTTCGATCACCACCGGCTGACCCAGGGTTTCCGTCAGTGATTGACCTATCAGCCGCGCAAGCAGGTCGGCTGCGCCTCCCGGAGGGAAGGCCACGACGAGACGGACCGGATGCGTGGGCCAGGCCGGTGCCGGCGATGTCTGCGCGAGCGACGCCGATATCAGGCTCCCCGCTAAAGCAAGCGCGATCGCAAAGACCCGCATATCCATCTCCCTTGGCGCTGCGAAAGCGATTGGCTCGATCAGCCTGTCAAGTAACCGATCCCCGCGCAAGGAGGCTTTGCTGGACAACCTTGACAAAGTTGCCAGGCAACCTTCCAGCTTGAGGCTCCTCCCTTTCGCGGCCGGGAAAACGCATGATCAAGCCCTGGATTTTCGAGTTCTTGTACGCTCCGTCCGATCAGGACGGGGAGGCCGCGCAGCGAGCCCCCGGCGTTGTTTATGATAAAGCCATTGCGCTGTGGAAGCGGCTCGACGAACTCGGGTTTGAAGGCATCTTTTTCAGCGAGCATCATTTCGGTCTTTCCTACAGCCCGTCGCCCAATCTCCTGATCGCTGCCATCGCGCGCTCCACCAAGCGGCTGCGCCTTGGCACCATGGGTGTGGTGCTTCCCCTCTACCAGCCCTGGCGCGTTCTGGAGGAGATCGGGATGCTCGATCACCTCACGGGCGGGCGGCTCGAGATCGGTTGCGCCAGCGGCGTGCCGCAGGAGTTGATACAAACCGGTATCGGACCCGAGGAGAACCGTGAGCGCTTCGATGAGACCCTGCAGATCCTGGACGCATGGCTTGCCGAGCCGGTGATCTCGCATCACGGCCGATACTATAATTTCGACAGTCTTCGCGTCGTCCCGCGTCCATTGCAGCAACCTTCGCCGCCGAAATGGACGACCGTGGTCAGCACGTCTTCGGCGATCAGGTCTGCCGCACGACGATCACGGATATGCACGGCGTTCGAATCCGTTGCGCGCATCAAGGAGATCTTCGATGCCTATCGGCTGGAGGCCGACCGGCTCGGATTTGCCGCAGGGGCGGACCACCTCGCCATCCGCCGCAACGTCTCGATCGCCGTGAGCGAAACGGAGGCAAACGAGCGATCCCGGATCGCAAGAGAGGCGACAGCCAAGGTGCTGGCGGGAGATCCACGCGTGCTAGCGCAGTCGTCTTCGCTGCTGGATGCCCCCAAGCGCGGCAGCGGCTTCTCCGTGCATGCGGACGAGTTCATCGCCGGCACTCCGGCCCAGGTGGCCGAGCAGATCATCGCGCAATGTCGTCAGGTCGGCGCAGGTCATATCCTGGCCATCCTCGGCCGTGCCGTCGACGAGCACCGCCTCCGCGCCGTCGAGTTGTTCGCGGAGCAGGTCATTCCGATTTTGCGACGCGCCGACGTGAACTAGCTACGCTCTCGATTTCTGAGTAGCGGCGCTAGCCGATCCGTTTGAGGCCCTTTCTGTAGAGCGGCCCCCTCTCCTGATAGTGCTCGGCATCGACGGTCGTAATCTGCTCCGGCTTGAGCGTTCGGATCACCCGCGCAGGCGAACCGATGATCAGCGAGTTTTCCGGAAACTCCTTGCCCGTCGTGACCACGGAGCCGGCGCCGACGATGCAGCCGCGCCGGATCAGCGCCCCGTTCAGCACGATCGCGCCCATGCCGACCAGCGCAGTGTCCTCGACCGTGCAACCGTGCAGGATGGCGTTGTGACCGATGGTGCAGTTCTTTCCGATCGTGAGCGGAAAGCCGGCGTCGGTGTGGCAGGTGCAATTGTCCTGGATGTTGGAGCCCTCGCCGAGCTCGATCCATTCGTTGTCGCCGCGCAGCACCGCGCCGAACCAGACGGTGGCGCCCGGCTTCAACCGCACCTTGCCGATCACGACCGCGGTGTCGGCGATGAAGTAGTTGCCGTCGGCGGGAAGATCGGGCCCCTGCCCGTCGAGTTCGTAGATTGCCATCAAGATCTCCTCTTCAGGAAAACCTTGGCACAGCAGAAATGATTAGGCCAGCACCCCCGCGGCGCGCAGCGTCATCAGGAAGAAGGTTCCGCTCATCATGCTCCAGAAGCCCGCGATGATGGTCGCCATCATCACGAATTCGAAGCGGCGGCGCTCGATCTTCGCACCGCGCAGCGTGTTGCGCATGATGATGAAGGGCGCGGCAAAAACCAGGAAGGGAACGAAAGCGAAGCGCCGCGGCGTCATGCCTTCCTGCAACAGCCCGAAGCCGGCGGGACGCGCGGCGAATGCCTGAAAGCCACTGGTGAGCGCGCCGGCAAGCGAGAAGCCGATGCAGAGGGCGAACAACGAATTCAACGCATCGGGCGACATCTGGACTCTTCCGCAACTGAACCGGCTCTTCCTTCGCAAAATCGGCCGCGCGCCGCCACATCATCCTTAATTAAGGGTTAACAACGGAAGGCGGAATGTCCGCTTGCGCATGCGGTGATGAGGGTCGAAGCGCTGCGGAAAAGCGCCCGCGCGTGGCATATTCGATGGTGATTCGGCGACTTTGCGATATCAACCATGTCGGTATTCTCTCTCCCGCGCCTTGGCGCTCTGGACTGGCACAAGAGCAGTCACGTGCTGCCGATTGCGCTCGCCGCCATCGTCGGCGCGGGCGCGATCACCATCGTCGCCTATCTGTTGTGGCCGACATGGAGCACGGAGAACGCCGGCGCGCCGGACCGGCTGCCGGTCAGCATCGGCGGGACGCTGTTCAACGTGCCGGCGGCCGCGATCCGCGTAAAGATCCAGCGGCACAGTGGGCCCGCCGAACGCATCGATCTGAATTTCAGCTTCCCGTCGCTGGAGCCGCCGCAGCCGCAGAAGCATGTCAGCGCCGATGAGGTCGATGAGAAGGCGCAACCGATCGACCGCATCTTCCTGTCGGTCGCCGCTCATCACGACACGCTCGCCCCCGACATGCGCGTGCGCACCATCTATCCGCGCTATCTCGAGCAGCCTTCGACGCCGGGCGACGACGGGCTCACGGCCCGCGCGTTTCGCGATGGTTCGCCTTATGGCGGCGAGGACCTGTTCGTTAGCCCCGCGCCGGCCTTCAACGCGCGCTGCACGCGCGATGCCGCAACCCCCGGCATGTGCCTCAGCGAGCGCCGCATCGACGGCGCCGATCTCACCTTCCGGTTTCCGCGAGGATGGCTCGCGCAATGGCGCGACGTCGCAGGCGCGATGGATCGCCTGACGGCGCAACTACATGCGATGAAGTAAAACTATTCCTGTTCGACCAGGTCGTCCTCGAGGATCGCCATCTGGAACTGGAACGAACGGTCGTCGTCCTCGTCATCGACGAACAGCACGCCGATGAATTCCTCGCCGATATAGACCTCGGCGGAGTCATCCTTCTTCGGCCGCGGCACCACGCGGATCTTGGGATTGCCGAACAGGCGCTTGAGATAGGCGTCGAGTTTCCTGACTTCCTGAACGTCCACGGCAGGCTCCATTTCTTTTCTTGCGGCAGGTTTTAGGCCGAGATCGCGCGTCCGGCTAGTGCTGTACATCTCACTTTGCACGCTGACGCAATGGCACTGGCAGCGCAGCGGCGTGCGCCGATAAATCCACGCAACTCCATGAATTACAAGCTATTTCCGGTGACGCGAAAGCAAAAGGCCGGCGCGGGGCCGACCTTGTCACAGCAAAATGGCATTGGGAACAGCGGGATCAGAGCCCGATCGCGTTGATCATCTGATCCATGGTGCGCGACGGCTCGGCACAGCCGGCCTCGCCGACGATCTTGGCTGGCACGCCCGCCACCGTGACGTTGTGCGGCACCTCCTTCACCACGACGGAGCCGGCCGCAATGCGCGCGCAGTGGCCGACCTCGATATTGCCGAGGATTTTCGCGCCGGCGCCGATCATCACGCCATGACGGATCTTGGGATGGCGGTCCTCGTTCTCCTTGCCGGTGCCGCCCAGCGTCACGCCGTGCAGGATGGAGACGTCGTCTTCGATGACGGCGGTCTCGCCGCAGACGAAACCGGTGGCGTGATCGAGGAAAATGCCGCGGCCGATCTGCGCGTTCGGATTGATGTCGGTCTGGAACACCGCCGAGGAACGGCTCTGCAGGTAATAGGCGAAATCCTTGCGGCCCTTCTTGAAAAGCCAGTGCGCCAGACGATGGGTCTGCAGCGCATGAAAACCCTTGAAGTAGAGAAGCGGATCGATGAAGCGGGCCGTCGCGGGGTCGCGGTCATAAACGGCGACGAGATCGGCACGGAAGATGTTGCCGAGGTCGGGCTGGTCGCGCAGCGCCTCGTCATAGGTCTGGCGGATCAGGTCGCCCGACAGCGCGGCGTGATCGAGGCGATCGGCGAGACGGTGCACGACCGCATCTTCCAGGCGGTTGTGGTGCAGCACGGTCGAATAGATGAAGGTCGCAAGCTCGGGCTCGCGATGCACGATGTCCTCGGCTTCGTTCCGAATCCGGTCCCAGATCGGATCGAGCGCTGCCAGTTTTGCGCCTTGCGGATTGATCTGATGCATCGCCATGGGTCGCTCCCCGCGCATTCCAACGTAGCCGATTTATACCACGGCCATGAGACAGAGTCCTAACAGGCCGGCCTTGGGGTGAACGCTCACCGGCGGCATGTCATTGACGGCTAAACGTGGTCAGCGCTTGCTGAAATTCAAGCGGGCCGCCGGCACGCATGAGCCCGTTTCATGGACCGCGTGAGAGAAAATCATTCTCCGCAGGTCCCGCCGGTCGGCGGGTACGGCCGGCGCCGATGACGCAGGTGAGGGCCGAAATCAACCCTGGCGCGTTTCGACTATTGGTGCATTTCGGCCCTGATCGGGTTCCGGGCATGGTGGCCTGACAATGGAAGGGACGCCCATCAGCACGCGCATCCTCGCCGCGCGCCGGACCGACACGATCTCGGTCGGGATCGCGGCGATCCTCATTCCCCTGTTCCTGATCGCGCCCGCGCTGTGGAACGGCTATCCGCTGTTGCAATGGGACACCGGCGGCTATCTCGCGCGCTGGTACGAAGGCTACCTGGTGCCGAGCCGCTCCACGGTGTTTGGCCTCTACCTCCATCTCGGCGAGGGTTCGGATTTCTGGCTCGACCTTGCCGCCCAGGCGCTGGCCACGCTGTGGATTCTGCAGATGACCCTGCGCGTGCTGGGGCTCGCGCAGCCGTTCCGGCTGCTGGCGATCAGCCTGTCGCTGGTTCTGACAACCGCCCTGCCCTGGCTCGCCAGCATGCTGCTGACCGACATTTTCGCCGGCCTGTCGGTGCTGTCGCTGTTCATCCTGATCCTGCATGGCGACAAGACCGGGCCGATCGAGAAATGCCTGCTGTTCGTCTTCACGGCGTTTGCGGCCGCCACCCATAGCGGCACGCTTGGCGTGCTGTTCGGCCTGTGTTGTCTCGGATGGATCGCGAAGCCTTTCCTCCGCAAGACCATCGCCGCCCGCGGCCTCATCCAGGGCAGCCTGACCATCGTCGCGGGCGCATTGATGCTGCTCGCGACCAACTTCGCCCTCTCGGGCCAACTGGCGTGGACACCGGGCGGCATCGGTGTCGCGTTCGGACGCATGCTGCAGGATGGCATCGTCACGCAATATCTGCGGGATCATTGCCCGCGCGAGAAGCTAAAGCTCTGCCCCTATCGCAACGAACTGCCGGCGACCGCCGACGAGTTCCTGTGGGGCCACAGCATGTTCGACACCCTCGGCCGCTTCAAAGGCCTGAACGACGAGATGGGCCACATCGTCACCGGCGCGCTTGCGGATTATCCGGCCTGGCAGGCCGAGGCGGCGCTCAAGGCGACCGCGCAGCAACTGGCCCATGTTGCAACCGGCGAAGGCACCGTCGGCTGGCTGCCGCACACCTATGCGATCATCAAATTTTACATCCCGTCCCAAACCAAGCCGATGAACGCCGCGCATCAACAGCATTGGGACATCAATTTCGCCGCGGTGAACTGGCTGCACGTGCCGATCGCGCTTGGATCGACGGTACTTGTGGCTGTGATGTTCGGCTACGGGCTGTTCAGGCGGCGGCTGGACGAGCTGACCATGCTGGCGGCGACGGTGACGTTCACGCTGCTCGGCAATGCTTTGATCTGCGGCGTGATCTCGGGGCCGCACGACCGCTATGGCGCGCGCATGGCGTGGCTTGCGACACTGACGGTGCTGCTGGCGGTCAGCAAATATTTCGGCAACGACGAGGAAATCTCACCGCCGGCGTGACAGGAAATCCAGCACGCCCGTCTTGTAGACCTTGTCGCCGACCGCGCGCATGTGATCGCGGTCGGGAATGTCGAGCACTTCCGACCCCGGAATGATTTTTCCGAGCGCGCGCGCGGACCCGGCGACCTCGTCTTTGGTGCCGACCGCAATCAGCACGGGCACGGCGATGCGCGCGACCTCCTCCTTCGTCAGCAGGTCGCGTGAGCCGCGCAGGCAGGCGGCGAGCGCCAGCCGGTCGGAACGGGTCTGGTCGGCGAAGGCGCGGAAGGTCCGCCCCATGGGATCGCTGACATCCTCCAGCGACGGCGCTTCCAGCGCGCGCGCCACGTTCTCCCCGGGCCCGCCGCCTTCGATCATCGCAATGCCGATGCCGCCGAGGATCGCCGAGCGCAACCGCTCGGGGCGGTTCAACGCCAGCCAGGCCGCCATGCGCCCGCCCAGCGAATAGCCCATGATATCGGCCTTCGCGATGCCGAGATGATCCATCAGCGCGACGATGTCGCCGGCCATGATCGGAATGGAGTAGTCGGCGGAATCGTAGAGTTTTTCGGACTCACCGTGTCCGCGATTGTCGAGCGCGATGACACGATAGCCGTTCTTCTTCAATTCCGAGACCCAGGTCGGATAGACCCAGTTGACGTTCTTGGTCGAGGCAAAGCCATGCACGAGCACAACCGGCGCGCCCTCGCCTTCGTCGAGATAGGCGATTTCGACCTTGCCGTTGTGGAAGCTCGGCATCGCGCCGTCCGTCGTCTTGAGGGAATGCACTGCCATGAGCTTATCCTGCGGCCGCCACAGCCGCCATCTCGCGAGCGCGCAGCCGCCGCGACCTTTTGCGGTCGAGCCAGGCCTGGGTCGCCCGCTCGGTGGTGGCCTTGATCGACGACAGCAGGCCGAACAGCATGAGCAGCGCCGAAAACAGCCATGTCGCCAGTTCGAACGCGCCTGCCGCGAGCCACAAGGCGCCGCGGCCGAGCACCTTCATGATGGCGCGGGTCTGGCCGCCCTTGGCCTCGGCAAGCCGCGCCGCGCGCGCAACGTCCTTTGGGCCTTCGGAGATCTTCAGCGTATCCAGCGCACCGCGCGTGCCGGCCTTTTCGGTGATGCGTCCGACATCCTTGGCCAGACGCACCAGCGCGCCCGCCTTCTCGGCGCGGAAGGCGGCCGAGATTGCGCTCACGCTCTGGCCGGGACGCAACACCGAGGACGACGCCACTGCTTGCTGCAGCACCGGCATGTCGACGACCTCGCGCGCGGAGCGGCCGGCCCATTCGGCGAGACCCTCGCCGATACGGCCGACCTTGCGCGCATCCTTGACCAGCGACAGGCCCGCGCGGACAGGCGTGGCGCCACCGACGGAGACATAGGTCGCCGCGGTCACCGCGAGGCCGGCGGTGGCAAGCCCGAGGATCAGGCGATCGGTCTCCTCGCCCATCACCAGATGCTTGCTCTCGCGCACAACGTCGCGGATGTCGCCGAACACGAAGAGGTCGCCGGCAATCGTGCCGGAGAGAGACGCGACATCATCGGCGGTGCCGGTCACAAGCCCGGTGGCGAAACGCTTCGCAAAATGCGACGAGGAATTCTCTTGCGTGACCGCATCGCTGACGCGACGCGAGGTGTCGTCATCCATGGCGACATTGTTGTCGCGGGCAAGTTGAACGAAGCTGTCGGCCAGATCGGCGTCACCGCCCCGGAGCGCAGCTTCGACATTGTTGGCGAACAGCGCCGGGTTATTCCGCATAGCAGAACTGATTTGCAGATCCGAGAGCGCAGCCGGGTCGTCCTGGGCTGCAAGCGCGCGACCCGCCTCGCGCGCATGCGGTCCCACTGCGGCAAGCAGCGCGCCACATATTGCCACACCGACTAAAGCCGAACAGACCCCGCGCCGCCTCATCGAAAGTCCTAAAATTGAAGTACTTCTCACATAGTGTGCCGCAAATGCGACACAACGTCCCCGACGAAAGAAGGGCTTCTCAGACGACAAGATTGTGTCGAATTTGTACATGCAGATAGGCGGCTAAGGTCTCTGGGAATCAGGTGAAACCGCCGCTATGGTGCGCGGCATTTCGCGGTTCCCGGACTTGAAGATCGCACCGCCCTTTTGCCGCTAAAGGACAGACATGGCCGACAACGTCGTTCCGCACTTCCACAATGATGCCGGCGTGGCCGTGATCGAGATCGGCTCGCACGAATTCATGTGCGTGGGCGCCAACCCGCCGTTCGACCATCCCCATGTGTTCCTCGATCTCGGCAACGACAAAGAGATCATCTGTCCCTATTGCTCGACGCTGTACCGGTTTGCCCCCGACCTCGCTGCGGGCGAGGCAAGGCCGCCGGAATGCGTGCTGAAGGACGTCGCCTGATCCTTATTTGACATCCATCCCGGTATTTGCTGCGACTCCGCAACACGAATATTGGAGCGGACACGTCAGGTGGCGGCAGCACAACGCACCATCTTCATTGCAGGTGCCGGGATCGGAGGCTTGACCGCCTCCCTTGCGCTGACCGCGCGCGGCTTCCGGGTCGTCTTGCTGGAGAAGGCCGAGAAGCTGGAGGAAACCGGCGCCGGCCTGCAATTGTCCCCCAATGCGACGCGCGTGCTGATCGCTCTCGGGTTGAAGGAACGGCTCGGCAACCGCGTCGTGGTGCCGGACTCCATCAACATCATGAGCGCACGGGCCGGCGGCGAGATCGTCCGCATTCCGCTTGGCGAAGCCGCAACCCAGCGCGCCGGTGCGCCCTATTGGGTGGTGCATCGCGCCGATCTGCAGGCGGCGCTGCAAGCCGCGGTCAACGACAATCCCGATGTGGATTTGCGGCTCGGCTGCCAGTTCGAGGATGCGGTCGCGCATGCCAAGGGACTGACCGTGGTCCAGCGTCGCGGCAATTCGCGATACTCCGAAGTGGGCCTGGCGCTGATCGGCGCCGACGGCATCTGGTCGAACGTGCGCCATCATCTGTTTCCGGACGTGGCGCCGCAATTCTCAGGGATGATCGCCTGGCGCGGCACGCTCGATGCGACCCAGCTGCCGCGCGAATACACCGCGCCGAGGGTGCAGCTCTGGATGGGACCCGGCGCGCATCTCGTCGCCTATCCGATCTCGGGCGCGCGGCGGATCAATGTGGTGGCGATCGTGCCGGGGACCTGGAACAGGCCGGGCTGGAGCGCGCCCGGCGACGGCCTCGAGCTGAAAGCGATCTTCGGCGCCTCGCGCTGGCCGGGACCGGCGCGGATGATGCTGGGGGCCGTCGACGACTGGCACAGATGGGCGCTGTTCACGGTGCCGGAAAGCGGACGATGGTACGCGGGCACAATAGGCCTGTTGGGCGATGCCGTGCACGCCATGCTGCCGTTCGCGGCGCAGGGCGCCGGCATGGCGATCGAGGACGCCGCGGTGCTCGCGAAAGTTTTCGGCGACGGCCCCGTCGAGACGGCGGCGCAGGTCACCAAGGCGCTGCGGCGCTACCGCCGGCTGCGGCGCGCGCGCGTCGCGAAGGTGCAGGCGCTCGCCGAGAAGCAGGGCCGCATCTATCACATGGCCGGCCCGATGGCCGTCGCGCGCGATCTCTCCATTCGCTTGCTCGGGCCGAAACGCGTGCTGGCGCGGCAGCGCTGGATCCACGACTGGAAGATTTAGCGCATGATCCGGAAAAGTGTGCAGCGGTTTTCCGAAAAGATCATGCGCAAACCAAAGGACTAATAAACGGCGCTGCCGGCGCGCGACGGCGGCGGCAGCGGTGCGGGGGGCGGCCCGGCGGGTGCTGCAGGTCTGGTCTCCCGGCAGTGGTTCTTGCGCCAGGCCTCCTCGGCAAAATGCAACTGCCCGCGCAGCGCGATGTTCTCGTTGCGATAGATCATTTCCGACACCACGGGGCCGGCGACGCCGGTCTCGGCCTTGGCCATCAGCCCCTGGTTTTCGGCGAGAGCGGTGACGAGACGTTTGCGCTCGGGCTCGAGCTGCTTGCAGTCATAGAGTTCGTATTTGGCGGGGTCGGCGAACGCAGACGACATGGTGTCGCCGACGCCGGCGCAGCCGGACAGCGCGAACCCAAGCGCAAGCGCGCCCAGCACGGCGGCTGCGCGCAAGCCTGCTCGCAAGGCGGTTGCGATCGCGGTCATAACGTTGTGGTTAGTCCCATTAAATTGAGATTGGCTAAAGCAGCAGGAGTTGGCCGGATTGAGGCTTTGGGCGGAAAGGCGGGGCAGCGGCTCCAAGCGGACTTTCGGCGGGCACTGTAAGTCGTTGATATCTGGAGTAAGATTGTCCCGGCGCTCGCACGGCACCCGCGCTGGTTTGGGCTTCCCGGTGGATTGGTTTGCCCCGCTCGCGTGCAGCAAAACAATGGGGGTAGAGCCAAAAGCCGATTCATCTTAAGGCTAGCGCGCTACCCCAAGGCGAATGCGGACGTGGCGGAACTGGTAGACGCAAGGGACTTAAAATCCCTCGATGGCAACGTCGTGCGGGTTCGAGTCCCGCCGCCCGCACCAGCCTTCGCCCGCGAGCGAGCCAAGCACTCCCTCCCTTACATGTCGAACACTTCGTCCTGACCCATGCGCACGGCCTGCAGCTCGCGGGTCTTTCGCCAATCCTGCTGCAGCGAATCGTTGGCATAGCTGATCAACAGCGACCTGCGCGCCACCCCGCTGCGATTGCGCGTCGCGCCGTGCAACAGATTAACACCGAACAGCAAAATATCGCCGGCCTCGCCTTCCACAACCTTGGCCGGCGGAAACACCGCAGCGTCCTCCGCCTCGCCCCGATGTGAGCCCGGCACGACCTGCGTGGCGCCATTCTCCGCCCCAAATGCGTCGAGAAATGCCAGCGCGGAAACCGCCCGGGGGATGCGGTCAAAGCCATCGCGATGCAGTTTTTGTGCGCCGCCGCCCGCGCGCGGCTCACGGCCTTCAACGTGCGCAAGGAAGAATGGTTGGCGCAGGATATGATGCGCGGCGGCCAGCATGGGCTGCAGGCGGCAGACTTGTTGTACTGTCGCATCGAGGTCCACCAGGGAATGCCGCCAATCGGCCCCACGGGGAACCGGCCACATGTTCGAGGGCAGTACACCGGCCTCGAAGGCGTCGCGAAGCCGCCCGATCCAGGCCGCGGGAATAGCGCCGCGCAACAGCAGATAGCCTTGCTCGTCGAGAAGCCGCCCTTGTTCGGCGGCGAGCAGACCGATCCTGGTGCGCGACAAAAGCTCCGTCATGACTCCACTCGGGCGCGAGATCATCGCACGTCCTTCAAGCGCGATGCTCGCCTCGATCTTCCTAGCGTTTCTTCGTCTTCTTGGCCGCCTTTGCTTTCTTGGCCTTCTTAGGCTTCGTCGTCTTGGCCGCCTTTCTCTTTTTTGGCGCTTTCGCCTTTGCCGCCTTGGCCGGTTTCTTCTTGGCGGATTTCTTCGCACCGGCCTTCTTTGCAGGCTTCGCGGCCTTCTTCACGACGCGCTTTTTCGCTGCACCACCCGGAGCACTCGCCCTGCCGCCTCCTCCACCGCCCCGGCGCGGCGGGATCGGCTCTTCCATCCAGAAATCGAGCTCCTGCTCCTTGCCGCCGCCCGGCTTCCAGCCGTCGAGCGAGAAAATTTCGTCCGCATTGCCGCCGCCACCGAGAAAGCCGCGCCAGGCGTAGTGGTCGTAAACGCCATTGATATGCAGCGCATAGGCCTGAGCGAGCTTCTTGTTGCCGCGAATGATCACGAGATTTTCGTCGTTCTTCTCGGACGCCGAGGCCGAGAAATTATGCGAGCCCGTGACGACAGCACAATTGTCGGAGAAGGGATCGACCACGATGGTCTTGGAATGGACGATCGCCTGCATGCCAGCGTCGTGTATCTGCTTCACGCTGAACTCGATGTCGGCCCATGATGGTTCATTCGCGGCGCTGACGCCGTGAGGCAGCTGGACGTCGTCGTGGAAGTCCTGGGGCGGCGACCCCGACTTGACCACTGTCCCGCCGACCGAGACGATGTCGCCGTTCTTGCTCGGCATCATGGTGGAGACCACACCGCGAACGTAGATGTCGTTCTGCTGCGCCCGGTCCAGAAGCGCATCGAGCAGCGGCGACTGGCCCGGCATGAACATCAGGAACAGCGCACCGCTTTTTGCATTTTTGATCAGGTCCAGCACCGGCTTGAATTCGGCTTCGCCATTGGTCGCGGCAAAGTAGAGCGTGAGGTTGCCGTCGGTGGTCGGACTGGAGTTCGATGCCTTCAGCGCAGGCGGCATCGCATTGCCGTCGGCGACCAGCTTGCCCCATTGATCCAGATAACGTTTGGCAATGACGGCGTTTTCGACGATCAGCACGTTGTTCAGCTGCGTGCAAAGTCCTGTCGTCGTCCAGTTGGTGCTCCCGGTCAGCACCCGGATGGCGTTGCCATGCGAATCGCTTTCAACCACAAACTTGTTGTGAACGCTGGGGGAGGATCTGCCGGCGTTCGACAGGTCGCGGTGCTTGACCTCGAGGCCGGCGCCCGAGAGTTCGGTGGCGATATTGGGCTTGGTCGCACTGCCATTGCCGAGCAGGACGTGGCCTCGGTTTCCGAAGGGCTTGAGACCGCCCACCAGTTCCTCGTCGTTCATCTCGTAGATGGCGGCATGAATCTGACTGCCGCGCAGGTCGGCGTCGTGGAGGAATGCCAGGATCTCATGCAACGCGTCGCCCGAAAGGTAGCGCCGCGCCTGGTTGGTGGGATCGGCCAGGCTCTTGACGAAATTGCGCAGCGAGTCGTCGGAGATGTCGTCCTTGACGAAGTGGCTGACGACCTGGGACATCAGCGTGCCGCGGTTGAAATACGCCTGCAGGCCGTCACCCATATCGCCCGTGGCTACGATCGCCGGGGTCCACGCCGTCACCGAGGCCGGATCGAGCGTGAACGCGCCGTTTGGCCCATCCTTCATCGCGGTGACGCGATATGACACGTTGTCGGTATCGACGACGCCATGATCGGCCCAGATGCAACGCCGGAACGGCGATTGGGTCGAGGAGATGCCGCCGGGCGCCACTTTCCCCTGGCCCGGTTTCGGCGGAATGCGGTTCGACAACACGATCGACTGCTGGGTGATGTTGTTTCGCCGCTCCAGCTGGAAGCCTACCCAATCATTCGACCAGGAGTCCGGCTGCCAGGCGATCAGGACGTCGTCTGCATTGGCGTAGACCTTGACGTTGATTGTCATGAATTTCCCCCTTGAAAATGCACTTGGCGCAATAAATCTTCGCCACCTTGTCACAACTGTGGCGTGCGATCCAAATCAAATCCGTTTGTTCAAGCAGAACCCGGCAGCGCTGGACCGCGCTGCCGCGGATGTCTAGCATCGCCGGACATGTCCGCCGTAGAACACATCACCACCTCCCCCACCCTCACCTTCGACGCGCTGGTCGCGGGCGAACAAGGCGCGCCGCTGGTGCTGTTGCTCCACGGTTTCGCGGAATCGATGCATTGCTGGCGCGCGCAGGCGGCTTCGCTTGCCGACATGGGCTATCGCACAATTGCGCCGAGCCAGCGCGGTTACTCGCCGGGGGCGAGGCCCGATCCCACGGATCATCCGAGCTATCACATCGATCGCCTGATGGATGACGCGATGGCGATCGTGGCGGCGTCAGGCTATGCCGACCGGCGCTTCCATCTCGCCGGGCACGACTGGGGCGGCAGCATCGCCTGGGCGCTGGCCGATCGCTATCCGCAGCGGATCGCCTCGCTCACGATCCTGTCGCGGCCGCATCCGAACGCGTTCAATCGCGCGCTCATGATGCCCGATGGTGAGCAGGCGCGGCGTTCGAAACACCACAAGGCGTTCCTCGAACCCGATGCCGCCGATGTCGTGCTGGCCGACGACTGCAAATGGCTGCGCGACCGGCTCGCCGCCAACGGCATGCCGGCCGACGCGATCGAACGGCACCTTGCCGTGCTCGGCAACAAGGACGCGATGGAAGGCGCACTCGCCTGGTATCGCGCGCGCGGCGCGATCCGCGGTCCGCTCGGACCGATCCGCGTGCCGACGCTCTACATCTGGGGCGATGCCGACGACACGGTCGGGCGCGTGGCGGCCGAGGGCACGGTCGATTTCATCGCCGCGCCCTATCAGTTCGAGGTGCTGCCCGGCGTCGGCCACTTCGCCGCCGACCAGGCGCCGGAACACGTCAGCGAGCTGATGCTGGCGCACATCAGCGCGCATCCGGTGTGACGCGAGCTACTGCGGATGCCACCAGCGCCCGCCGATGACGACGCCATCGGAAGCGATCTTGCGGTCGCCGGCGAGATGCTCGCCGACCACGTCGACATAGTCGAACTTGCCCTCGCGCACCGAGATCACGGTGGCGTCGCCCACGCTGCCGACCTTGAGGCTGCCGAGCTCGGGACGCCGCAGCGCCATCGCGGCATTGACCGTCGAGGCCGCGATCACGTCCGGCAGCGCCATCCCCATGCACAGGAATTTCGACATGGTGGTGACCTGGTCGAAGGCGGGGCCGTCGATGCAAAGCTTGTGGACATCAGACGAGATCGTGTCGGGATAGAAGCCGTTGGCGAGCATGGCGCGCGCGGTCTTGAACGCGAACGAGCCCTTGCCGTGGCCGATGTCGAACAGCACGCCGCGCTCGCGCGCTTCCCGCACCACCCGTTTCACCGTGCCTTGCGCGCTCACCGCCGTGTTGGGAAACGGCCGGAAGGCATGGGTGAGCACGTCGCCCGGTCGCAGCCGCGCCACCACCTCCTCATAGCTCGGCGGCGGATGATCGATGTGGCACATCAGGGGCATGCCGACCTGCTCGGCGACTTCGAGCCCGATCGCGAGCGGCACGATCCCCGACGTGCCGGAGGCGTGCAGGCCCACGCGCACCTTGATGCCGACGATGAGGTCGCGGTTGGCGTCCGCCACTTCCGCGGCGCTGATCGGATCCATCAGTCGCAGCTCCTCGCTCTCGCCGACCATGACGCGGTTGGAGAAGCCGAAGATGCCGGCATGCGAGACATGCAGATAAGCGAGGATGCGCACCTGGCTCGGCTCGATCACATGCTTGCGGAAGCCCGCGAAATTACCGGGGCCGGCGCTGCCGGTATCAACAGCCGTGGTGACGCCGGAGGTGCGGCAGAACTGCTCGGCGTCGATGCCGAGCGAGGTGCCGCCCCAATAGACATGGGTGTGCAGGTCGATCAGCCCCGGCGTGACGATTTGGCCTGAGACGTCGCGCACATCCGCGCTGGCGTCCGCCTTCAGGTTGGCGCCAATCTGCGCCACCTTGCCGCCGGCAAAGGCGACATCGTTGACCGCGTCGAGCTTCTGCGAGGGGTCGATAACCCGGCCGCCGCGCAGGATCAGGTCAAAGGCCATCGCGCGGATCAGCCCCTCGCCGTCGGCCAGCGCCGCTCGCGGAACCAGGCGCGATAATCCGACGACATCTTGGCCTTCTGCGCTCCCGGCGCGCGGCGCTTGCAGGTGGCGGCCTCCTCGCTGCCGTCAGGCGCGGCCCAGCGCAGCTCGGCGCAGTCGTTCGGATTGTAGGCCATTTCAAAGTCCGAGATTCGATCGAGCACCTGCTTCAACGTCAATGTCCAGGGCGAGCCGTCACTGCGGGTATAGGTGATTTTGCGCGAGGCGAGCTCGCTGGCGAGCACGGACTGCAGCTCGCTCTTCACCTCGTCGCCGCTCTTGCCTGCCGGCATGATGAAACGCGCGGCGCGGCGCGCCACGCGATCGGGATAGCCGCGCACCACGTCGATGGCGACTAACAGGCGGAAGTCGCGCGCCGGCGTGGAATAGTCCTCCCATGCGCCCGAGGTCTCGAAGATCGAGGGGCCGTTGGGCATGCCGATCTCGGCGGGCGACTTCTCGATATACTTCCGCCCGTTCTCGACCGAGGTGACGCGCACCTTGACCTGCTCGTTGAGGCTTTCGATCGCGTCCATCATCGCTTTCACCGGATCGAGCGGCTCGGGCGACATCACGTCGTCCATGCGATCGTAGAAATCCTCCTTGCTCATCTGCGATTGCTCGAGCGAGAAATCGGAATATTGCGGATTGGCGGCGATCTCGGCGTTGGTCATTCGCCGCAGCGATCCGTTTTTGTCGCGCATCACGGGACGGATGTGCTTGAAGCCGGGGCTGCCGAGCGACGGCTCGTGGACGAAAAGAAAATTCCCGCGCCAAAAACGCTTGCGCGTGATCGAGCCGTCGGGCTCGGCGTCGACGGCGAGATAGACTCCCGGTTTGCCGTCGACCTCCGGCACGCGATGCACGATCATCATCACGTGACCATAGGGGTCGCCGTACACCGTGCCCGGGCGCAGCGTCTCCTGGGTCAGCGGCACCATGTAGAAATCGGTGTTCTCGTCGTTGGCGGAGACGCGCACCGAGCCGGAGTGCACGACGTCGCCGACGTCGCGCAGATATTCGCCGAAATTGGTCGGCGGCTTCGGCGGTGACCTGAACTTCGCGCCGGGCGGTGCGCCCGCGGGCTGTGCTGG
Source organism: uncultured Alphaproteobacteria bacterium (assembly GCA_963791665.1). Taxonomy (GTDB): domain Bacteria; phylum Pseudomonadota; class Alphaproteobacteria; order Rhizobiales; family Xanthobacteraceae; genus Bradyrhizobium. Next base: position 148,053 of record CAWBTH010000003.1, read on the forward strand.
TGGCGATGCGTCGGCCGCCTGCTGCCGCCGGCCGAAAATGCTGAACCCCCCGGAGTTGTCCGCGGGTGGCGGAGCGGCCGCGGCGGTTGCGTCCTGTTCGGACGGCGGAGGCGGCGGACGCGTCGCGTTCGGATGCTCCATGTCGAACCATTGGTAGCACTTCGGCGCACTGCCGCCGCCACGCGAGCAATTGGAGTAGCCGAATGGCAGACCCATCTTGTAGGCGAAATAGGCGCGCAGGAAGTAGACGAAGTCGGCGCAGTCGGGCTTCAGGCCACTCTTGCCTTCGTCTTCATTGCGGCCGAGATAGTTGGCGAGGAAATTACGCGACTTATCTCGGAGTACATCATTCCACGCCTTCCAGTTCAGGTCCTGATCGGCCGGCGCGTCGAACAGTTTGGCGATCCAGGCCGAGAACAGCGTCTCGCTGGCGTGATCCCAGCCGCTCTTCACCTGCCAGAATTTGCCTGATGGAATCGCCACCGGCGCGGGCTTCGCCGCGCTGACCGAAATCTCCTGCGTGATCGTGCTGCAATCCGCCGCCGGGCGGTCGAGCGCGAGCGAGGCGTGCCATTTGCCCGCGGCGGGCTCGTTGATCTCGGCGAACCAGAAATAGGGTGAGCCGCCGTGCCGGTCGGACGACTTGGCGACGACGCTGCCGTCGGGCCCGGTCAGCGAGATCGTTCCATCCAGCGGCTTCTCGCTGACGGCCATGACGCGCAACGGCGCCCCCTTCCAGGGCGAGAACGGCGACGGCACGACCTGCAGCCCCGCTTGCGCGCAGGGGTCGGCCGCTTCGGCCGGCACGCCCATGATGGCAAGAATGAACGCGGCTGTTGCGACAGCGGCTAACCGGCTGGCACGGCGCATATGAAGACCCTCTGAGGAACCCGGAAACCCCAAGCGGTCCTAGCTCAAGGACCGGGCGGAGAATAGCCGAGTTGGTCGGGGTCAGTCAGCAGGTTTGAGGCCTGTTCCGCCGATGGCGATTGTAGTTGA
>CAWBTH010000004.1:0-170464 GCA_963791665.1 uncultured Alphaproteobacteria bacterium
TATCCTCGCGTGTTCGCGACCAATCTCACCATCACCTCCTCGGTGCAGGCGCTGCTGGTGCCGCCGAGCCACAATGCGGTGCTGTATTCGCTGGCAACCGGCGGCACCATCTCGATCAGCGCGCTGTTCATGGCCGGCGTATTTCCCGGCCTGCTGCTCGGCTTTTCCCTTATCATCCTGTGCCTCGTGATCGCCTATCGCGAGGATCACCCGCGAGGACAGACGGTCGCGGCAAAAGACGCCGTCAAGATCAGCATCGATGCGGCCTGGGGCTTGATCACGCTGGTCATCATCCTCGGCGGCATCCTGGGCGGCATCTTTACCGCGATCGAAGCCGGCGCGGTCGCCTGCCTCTGGGCGTTCTTCGTCACCATGTTCATCTACCGCGACTATCGCTGGCGCGACCTGCCGCTGCTGCTGCATCGGACCCTGCGCACGGTCGCGATGGTGATGACCCTGATCGCCTGCGCATCCAGCGTCGGCTACATCATGGCGCTGACGCAGATGCCCGGCAAGATGACGGCGTTCTTCCTGTCGATCTCGTCGAACAAGTACGTGATCCTGTTCCTGATCAACATTCTGCTGCTGTTGCTCGGCACGCTGGTCGACATGGCGCCGTCGATCCTGATCGCGACCCCGATCCTGCTGCCGGTCATGCAGAACTTCGGGGTCGATCCCGTGCATTTCGGCATGATCATGCTGCTCAATCTCGGCATCGGGTTGTGCCATCCGCCGGTCGGCGCAATCCTGTTCGTCGGCTGCGCGGTCGGCAAGGTCACGATCGAGCAGGTGATGCGCAAGATCTGGCCGTTTTACGCCGTGATGTTCATCGTGCTGATGTTCGTCACCTACATTCCCGAAATATCGCTGTGGCTGCCGAGGCACGTGCTGCGCTAAAGTCGGCGCGCAACTCCTTCGGAAGGCCTCTTCATGAAAATCGTCGATCTCAGCCGCGAGCTCTATCACCGCACCCCGAGCTATCCCGGACATCCGCCGATCATGCACGGCATGTGGAAGGACCACACGGATTCGCTGAAGGATTCCGGGAATGTCTGGGGGTTGTCGTCGATGTTCTTCTCGATGGCGGACCATGGCGGCACCCATATCGATGCGCCCCGGCATTTCGGCCCGAGCGGAATTTCCATCGACAAGTACCCGCTTGAGAAATGCATCGTGCCGGGCATCTGCCTCGACCTGCGCCATATTGCTCCTCGTACCGAAATAACGCCCACCGATCTCGAAGCTGCCGTTAAGAAGGCGGGCACCGGTGTACCAAAGGGCGGCACGGTGCTGCTCTGCACCGGCCACCACGCCCGCACCTTTCCGTCGCGTGCCTATTCCACCGACAATTCCGGTGTGAATGTCGCCGCCACCGAATGGCTTGCGAACCAAGGCATTGTGCATTTCGGCATCGACTCGATGCGGCCGGGCCCGGACAGCGACGTAAATCTTTGGGTGCACAAGGCCTGCCTCGATCTCGACATCACCCACATCGAGAGCCTGTGTAATCTGGAAACCCTGCTCGGCCAGGGCCAGTTCACCTTCATCGGGCTGCCGATGAAATGGCGCGAGGGCACGGCTTCCCCGATCCGCGCGGTCGCGGTGTTCGGCCTGCAATGAAGGCGGATAGAAGGCCGCAGCGACAAGGAATTTCAGCTTCACGCAGCGCGGGTACCTTGCCGCCGCGCCGCGGCATGACATAGGCTCCGCGCCACAAAATAAGAGCCTTGGGAGGACACAGTCATGACCACTCGCCGCGATTTCCTGAAAACCGGCGTCGGCGCCGCCGCCGGCATCGTGTTCTGCAGCTGCGGGCTTCAGCAAACCGCGCAGGCGCAGGGGCAGCCGACACGCAAGACCCTGCCGGTCAGCGTCAATGGCAAGAAGGTCAAGACCATCGACGTGCATTCGCACTGTCATTTCCGTGAAGCCGGCGCACTGCTCGGTGATGAAGGACCGAAAGTACAGGTCCCGCCGGTCAACGGCGCCGCGAACGCCTTCATCGAGGTCGAAAAGCGCCTCGCTGCGATGGACTCGCAAGCGATCGATATGGAGGTGCTATCGATCAACCCGTTCTGGTACGGCAGGGATCGGGACCTTGCCGCGAAGATCGTGAAAATTCAGAATGAAAAACTCGCCGAACTTTGCGCGTCGAAACCGGATCGCTTCGTCGGCAACGCATCGCTGACGCTGCAGGCGCCCGACCTCGCGGTGCAGGAGCTGGAAACCGCGGTGAAGAAGCAAGGACTGAAAGGCGTGGCGATCGGCGACCGCGTCGGTGACATGGAGTTCTCCGACCCGAAACTCCATCCGGTCTGGGCCAAGGCCGAAGAGCTCGGCGTGCCCCTCTTCATCCACCCGCAGGCCTTGCCTGAGCTGGGTAAGCGGCTGGCCGGCAACGGATGGCTGTCCAACGCCATCGGCAATCCGCTGGGAACCACGATCGCACTGTCACACATGATCTTCGAAGGCACCTTCGACCGCTTCCCGGGGCTGAAGGTGATCGCTGCCCATGGCGGCGGCTATCTCGGCTCCTATGCCGACCGCTCCGACCATGCCTGCCTGGTCGGGCCGAAGGGTTGCGATCCCAATATCAAGCTGAAGAAGAAGCCCACCGAATATCTGAAACAGATCTATTTCGACTCGCTGATCTTCGAGCCGGAAGCGATCCGCCATCTGGTCGCGCAGGTCGGCGCCAGCCAGATCGTGCTCGGCAGCGACTATCCCTATGAATGGGAAATGCACCCGGTCGACCCGATCTTCGCGACGGAATCGCTCTCCGACGACCAGAAGGCCGATGTCCTCGGCCGCACCGCGGCCAAACTGTTCGGCGTCCAAGCCTAATCAACAAGAAGCGGAGCAAGCGCAATGGCGCGAAAGCTGATCGACATTTCCGTGCCATTGCAGAATGACGTGCCGGCCGATCCGCCCGGCAATCATCCGACCATTCAGTACATCGACCATCAGCAAGGATTGCCGCGCATGCTGCAGTTCTTCGAAGGATTGAAGAAAGAGGACCTGCCCGACGGCCAGGGCTGGGCGGTGGAGCAGGTCTCGCTCTCCACTCACAACGGCACGCATCTCGATGCCCCTTGGCACTTTCACCCGACGATGAATCGCGGCGAGCGATCATGGACCATCGACGAGGTGCCGCTGGAGTGGTGCCTGCAGTCCGGCGTCAAGCTCGACTTCCGCCATTTGCCGGACGGCTATGTGGCCACTGCAAAAGATGTCGAGAACGAGCTCAAGCGCATCGGGCACACGCTGTCGCCGCTCGAAATCGTCGTGGTCAACACCTCGGCGGGCGCCAAATACGGCAGGCCCGACTATGTCACGTCCGGCTGCGGCATGGGCTATGAAGCGACGATGTATCTGCTCGAGCGCGGCGTGCGGCTGACCGGCATCGACGGCTGGAGCTGGGACGCGCCTTTCATCTATACGGCGAAGAAATACGCCGAGACGAAAGATGCCAGCCTGATCTGGGAAGGCCACAAGGCCGGCCGCCACATCGGCTATTGCCACATCGAAAAGCTGCACAATCTGGAGCTTTTGCCGGCAACCGGCTTCATGGTGTCGTGCTTTCCGGTGAAGATCGAGCGGGCGTCCGCCGGCTGGACCCGGGCGGTCGCCATCATTGACGGCTGATCGCGCCGCATCGCGGCGTCAATTGCTCCTGACGATGTGCATCTGCTCGGCCGGCTGCGCGATCTGCGTCGGGCTGCTCGGCCACATGTCAGCGATGGGAAACTCGGCCTGCGCGGCGACCGAAATCCATTCGGACACGACCGGATAGTTCGTCGCGAGGACGACGATCACGAGCAGAATGCCACCGAGGACGGCGCAGATGAGCCGAGTGAATTCGCTGTCTCGCGCGGATCGTCCTTGTCCTGGTAGTGCTGCATCGGTGCCTCCTGATTCAAAGGATCGCACCGCAGCGAATAGCTCGTACCACCTCGCAAAGATGCGAACTGCATCACATCTCGAACAAGCTCGCGATAACGTGAGACAAGCGTTTGGAGCGATCGCGCAGGCCCTGCGTCAGTCGTTCTCGTCGACGCCGGCGTCGGCAAGCTCTTTCAGCTCCACGGCGTCCAGCACGACAATGGCGCCATGCTCGAGGCGCACCCAACCGCGCGTCGCCCAGGCGCGGAGCTGCTTGTTGATGCTCTCGCGGGTCATGCCGACCATTTCGCTCAGCTCCTGCTGGGTGATCGCGATCGTATGCCCCTGCGGCTCGGATTTGTGCTTTTCGCTCAGGCGCAACAAGGCGCTGGCGAGCCGTCCGGGCAGGTCCCGCAAAATGACCTGCTCCAGCTGGTCGCTGGTCGAGCGCACGCGTTCGCAAAGCAGCTCGATGAACTTCATCGCCAACGAGGGCTGGCTGCGCACGAAGGGAAGGAATTCGCGACGATCGATGACGAAGAGCTCGCAATTGGTGTTCGCGATGCCATCAGCCGATCGCGGCTGGCCGGAGAGAACCGACATCTCGCCGAGCACCTCTCCGGGGCCGATCAGGTTGAGGATCGCGTTGCGGCCATCCGGTGACGAAATGCTGATCTTCACCGTTCCCGAAATCACGGCGATCACGCTGGTGCCTGGATCTCCCTTGGAGAAAATCGTGGTCCCGCGCTTGAGGACCGTGTGCTTGGCATAACGGCACAGCTGATCGAAGGCCTCTGACGTGAGGTCGACGAAATAGGGATGCTTGCGCAGCACCGACAATTTGCCGCTCGCGACGCGGCCGGCTTCTGCTGTCTGTTCCTGAGGCACGCCGTAGACTCCCGAGGCGAGTGCTGCCCCTCCCCGTCATTTCCGTAGTCAACGCGCCGGCTATTTACAACAACAAACCTGCTCGCGGACGAATTTCCGCAAAGTGGGATGTCGGCATTTCTTATTCGTTAGCGATACCCATCTCCTTGATGATACGCGCGTACTTGGCAAGTTGATCGCGCGTCATGGAGCCCAATTCCTCAGGCGACGAGCCCCGCATCGTAAAGCCCAGCTCCTCGAGCTTCTTGGCAACCTCCGGATCAGCCAATGCCTTGACCACCTCGGCGTTCAACCTGGCGACGATCGCCTTGGGCGTGCCGTGAGGCGCGAGAATCGCAAACCAGGAGTTGAAGGTGAAGCCGGGCATGCCGGATTCGGATACTGTCGGGACGTCAGGGAATTGCGGCAAGCGTTTTGGCGTGGCCACCCCGATCAACCGTAGCTGGCCGCCGCGCACCAGCGCGGCCACGGTGCCGAGCCCCTGAAAACCCACCGGGATCTGGCCGGCCGCGATGTCGGTCGCCGCCTGGGTCGCGCCCTTATAGGGCACATGGGTGAGGGAAATGCCGGCGGCGGATGCGAATATCGCCATGGCCAGATGCTGCGGGCTGCCGGGGCCGCCGGAGCTGTAATCGATCTTGCCGGGCGTGGCCTTGGCGGCGGCGATCAGGTCGGCCGCGGATTTGTAAGGGGTTTGATTGCCGGCGACCAGGCCCCACTCGACGGTTGCGACCAGCGAAACCGGCTCGAAATCCTTCAAAATGTCCCAGCGCATCTTGGCCTGCAGGTTCGGCACCATGGTCATGATACTGTCGTTGAAGCCGCCGATGGTGTAGCCGTCCGGATCGGCATGGGCGACCTGCTCGGCTCCGATCAGGCCGGAGGCGCCCGGCTGGTTCAGGATCACGATCTGCTGGCCCATATTGTCGGCCATCTTCGCCGTTACGATCCGGGCGGCGACGTCGACGGCGCTGGCGGCTGCAAGCGGCACGATCATCTTGATCGGACGATCCGGGTAGTTGCCTTGCGCCAGCGCGCAGGAATTGCCGGCAATCAGGGCGGCAGCCAACCAACCAACGAGACGCATATTTCCCCCTATCGGCCGGCGCCCCGAGCGGGCTGCCGGCGTCCGGCGCAAGATGCTCTGCGACAAAAGCCTTGGCAATGCGCCCTAGGTCGTGTGGACACTTATCGCATCCATAGGATTATGGCTGCGAGGGTGATGACGGCAAGGTAATTTCGGGCGGTCTTTTCAAAGCGGGTTGCGACGCGGCGGAACTGCTTGAGCTTTGAGAAGCAGCATTCCACGAGATGACGCTGGGCATAGAGATGCTTGTCGAGCGGATATTTGAGCGCACCTGACGGATTGTTGGGGATGACAGCGAGCGCGCCTTTGGCAGCGATGGCCTGGCGCAAATGATCGGCGTCATAGGCCGTATCGGCCATGACGACCTCGGCGGATAGTCCCTCGATCAGCGCAGCGGCTTGCGGTGCATCGCCCTTCTGACCTGCGGTCAGCGTGAAGCGCACCGGACATCCCAAGCCTCGAACAGCCATATGTATCTTGGTACTCAGGCCGCCGCGCGAGCGACCGATCGCTTGATCTTCAGACCCCCTTTTTTGGCCCCGGCAGCGTGCTGGTGGGCTCGGACGATGGTGGAATCGACGATCAGATATTCGAAGTCCGGATCATCGGACATCGCCTCGAAGATCCGCCACCAAACACCCTTGATGCTCCAGCGACTGAAGCGCCGGAACACGCTGTTCCAATCCCCGAACGCTTCAGGCAGATCACGCCAGGGAGAACCGGTACGCACGATCCAAAGCACGCCTTCCACGAACATCCGGTTGTCACGCCCGGTCGAGCCTTTCTGGTCAGGCCGCCCTATGATCAGGGGCGCCATCCGCTCCCAAGCCGCGTCGCTCAAAACCAAACGATCCATCACACCCAAGATTGCCTCCCAAAAGCAGCCTTGAATTCTGATTTGCTCCTAAAAGGGAATCCTTAAAGTCCACACCACCTAAGGCGACAGAACCGACGCCGCCAAAACGACGGCCGGAGGTTGTCGCCCCCTGCCGGACCCATGATAATCGGCTCTCCAGGCCCCGAGGCACCACCGCAACGAGCCATGCCGCCCTCCCCGAAACCCGCCGGCAAGACCCTGTCCCGCGCCAAGCCGGTGCGGCATCAGCGCCTCTCGCCAAAGCCCCGGCTCAACGGCGCCATGGCGTGCGACACCGCCTTCCGGATCGTGGCGCGGCGGCATCTCGACGCCCTCATTGCCAACCGGGAGGCGACCGCCGGCGGCGATCCGACCGCGCTCCATCAAATGCGGATCGCGCTGACGCATTTGCGCACCGCCATCCTGTTCTTTTCTCCCATGGTCGAAGACGCGATCCGCGACGAGGTCAGGGATGAACTGAAATGGCTGAATGGCGAACTCGGCGCGGTGCGCGATCTCGACGTCGCGGTCGACCGGATCAAGGGGTTGAACAAGAAGCGGCAGGTCCTCCCCGCGGTGGGCGCCTGGAACGAGAAACGCAATGAGGGCCACCGCACGCTCTCGCGCATGCTGCACTCGGTCAGGTATCAGTGGCTGATCGATCAAACATTGGGCTGGATCGAGAACGGCCCGTGGTCGACCAAGCGCGACAAGCCGTCGGAGACCGAACGCGCCAAACCGATCGGCGATTACACGACCGCCAAGCTGCTGGAATGGGAGAAGACGCTGCTCCGGCGCAGCCGCAATCTGCGCAGGATGGGAACGAAGAAGCGGCATCGGCTGCGGCTTCTCAACAAGAAGCTGACCTATTCCATCGATTCCTTCGAGGACCTGTTCGAGGACAAGAAGTTCGCCAAACAGAAGGCGGCGCTGAAGCAATTGCGCAAAGCGCAGCGCTCGCTCGGTCAGCTCAATGACGGCGCCCGGGGCGAAGCGCTGGCGGAAGAACTGAAGCGCGGCGGCGTAACGACCGAGGTTCGCTTCCTCAAGAAAAAACAGGAGAAGCGCCTCATGAAGAAGGCGACGAAGGCCTATCGCAAGCTCGACAAGGTCAAATGATCACAACAGTCTGCCGTCGGCCGCGAAGAACGGATGCGGTCCGTCGAACTCCCCGATCGGGACCTGATGCGTCACAAGATGCCCGCCGCCTTCATCCGGAAACCAGGTGTGAAGGTGGAAGGCGGGCTGCTCGATCCGGAACGATGGTTGGCGCAGATGTGCGAGGTCGAGATCGACGGCGTGGTTCGGCGCGGGACAGATCGTGCAGGCCACACCCGCAAACATCGTCACGATCGCGCGATGGAGGTGGCCGGTCGCGACAAGTCGTATCCGCGGATGCTGCTTGACGATGTCGGCAAGCTCGGACGCGTTGCGCAGGTTCTGGCGATCCATGTGCCAGATGCCGGCGATGAAGGGCGGATGATGCAGGAACAGCAGCGCCGGCCGGCTTGCCGACGACGAGAGGCTTTGTTCCAGCCATCGCAAGGTCGGCGGCTCGAGCAAACCATGCGGCTTGCCGGGCACGCTGGAATCCATGAGCAGCAGATCAAGCTCGCCGACCACGATCTTCTGGTTGAGCGCGCCTGATGGAAAAGCATGGGGCGCATCGGGAAAGGCCGCGCGCATCAACTCGCGCGAGTCGTGATTGCCGGGAATGCCGGCGAACGGCAGCTTCAGCGGCGCAAGCAGCCGCTTGAGATAGTCGTATTCCTCCGCATTCGGCGTATCGGCGAGATCGCCTGAGATGACGACGAAGTCGGGCGCTGGCGCGAAGGCATTCAACGCCGCGACGCATCGTTCCAGTGCTTTCGCCGTGTCGACCTTGCCATAGGCGAGCGTGTCGGGCGGCTTGATATGCAGGTCGGAAATCTGGGCGATGGTGACGGGTTTCGATGTCATCGTTACAAATCTTCCAGCGGCAACAGACGGATGGCTTCCGGCGCAATCGACAGGCCGACCCGCTCGCCGGCTTTGGCTTGTACGGTGTTGGTTGCCTCAACGGCGAGTGGCTTGCTGGCGACGCCGCTCACGATCAACCGCTGCCGGTCGCCGTTGAAGCTGACGCTGTCGACAGTGCCGCTGAGAGCTGCGCCGCCGGCATCCGTCAGGTGGATCAACTCTGGTCGCACCATGGCAACCGCAACTGCCAGATTGACGTGGCACGTGATCGGCTGCCGACCGCCCGGCAGCACGAGGCATCCGTTCTCGACAGAAGCTTCGATGATATTGGCGGCACCTATGAACTCGGCGACGAAGCGGTTGCAGGGCGTGAAATAGATGTCACGCGGCGACCCGATCTGCGCGATCGCGCCCTTGCTCATGACCACGATGCGGTCGCCGAGTTCCATCGCTTCGGACTGATCATGCGTCACATAGATCGCGGTGATGCCGAGCGCGCGCAGCAGGCGATTGAGCTCGCCGCGCAGCCGGTCGCGCAAGGCGGCGTCGAGCGCCGTCAGCGGCTCGTCGAGCAGCAATATGCCGGGCCGGATCGCGACCGCGCGCGCCAGCGCGACGCGCTGGCGCTGGCCGCCGGAGAGCTGGTCGATCCTGCGGTTCTCGAGCCCGGTGATGTTGGTGAGCGCGACGAGCTCGGCCACGCGCGCATCGCGCTCGGTCTTCGCCACACCGCGGATCTTCAAGCCATAGCCGATGTTCTCGGCCACGCTCATGTTGGGAAACAGCGCATAGGACTGGAACACCATACCGACATTGCGCCGCTCGATCGGCACTTTGGTCATGTCCTTGCCGTCGAACAGCACCATGCCGCCTTCGTCGGGCGCTTCGAGCCCCGCGATGATCCGCAGCATCGTGGTCTTGCCGCAGCCGGATGGACCGAGCAGCACCAGCGTCTCGCCGCGCGCGATGTCCAAGGTCGCTGGTTCCAGCGCGCGGGTGCCGTCGGCAAAGGTCTTGCCGCAATTCTCGATACGCACGGCGGCACCGTGTCCCTCGCTCATCGCGCACGCTCCTTGTCGGCAAAGAGCTGCATGGCGACCAGCAGCGGAATGATCATGATGAAGAAGATCAGCGTGTAGGCGGAGGCGACTTCCAGCCGCATCGAGGCATAGCTGTCGGCCAACCCGATGGGCAGTGTCTTGGTCAACGGTGTGTGCAGCATCCAGGTCAGGTTGAATTCGCCGAGCGAGAGCGTCACCACCATCAACGAGCCTGCGAGAATCCCGGGCATCGCGTTGGGAACGATCACGTCGCGAAAACGCCGCCACGGCGAAGCGCCGAGCGACGCCGCGCCTTCATCGAGCGTCTTGATGTCGACGGTGGCGAACACTGCCATGACCGAACGGACCATGAAGGGCATCGTGAAGATGACATGACCGACGAGGATGAACAGCCATGAGCGACGGAAGCCACCGAAGCTGCCATAGGTGAGCAGCAGCGCCAGTGCGATCGCAAGGCCGGGGATCGCAAGCGGCAGCGTGATGATCTCCTCGACGATGCGCGACAGCCGCCCTCCCCGCACATGCAGCGCGTAGGCCGAGGGCACGCCGACGACGAGCGTCACCGCCAGCGTTGCGAAGGCGATTAGGAACGACAGCCCGATCGTGTCGGCATAAAGCTCCCAGACCTGCGCCACCCACTGCAGCGTGAAGCCCGACGAAATTCCGCGAAAATAGTTCGTAGTGACACCGGCCGTAATCGAGAGCCCGGCGGGCACCACCAGGAACGCCGCGACCAAAAGCGTGAACAGCAGCTGTCCGGTGAAAATCAGGCGGTCGCGCATTCTATCCGGCCGCCGCGACAGTGCTACCCGAGAACGAGCGGGCGAGCGCGAGGATGAACCAGGTGATGATGCCGAGCCCGACAGAAAGCGCGGCCGAGGTCGCGAAATTCGCGGCAAGCGTGAACTCGGTGTAGATCAGCATCGGCAGCACATCGATATTGGTCGCAAGCGTAAACGCAGTGCCGAAAGCGCCCATCGCGGTGGCAAACGCAATGGCGCCCGAGGCGACGAAGGCCGGCGCCAGCGCCGGCAGCACCACGTCGCGCTGCACCGCCCAAGGGCTGGCGCCGAGCGAGCGCGCGGCTTCCTCCAGCCCGGTGTCGAGCTTCTGCACCGCTGCCATGATGGTCAGGATCACGCGGGGAATCGAGAAATAGAGATAACCAAGGAACAGGCCGTAAATCGAATAGGCGAAGACCAGCTTCTGTCCAGCGATACGGTTGAAGAGATCGCCGATCAGGCCCTGACGCCCAGCAAGCAGGATGATCATGAAACCGACCACCACGCCGGGAAAGGCCAGCGGAAAGGTCAGCATTGCGATCAACACGGCACGGCCGGGGAAACGGTGCCGCTGCAGGAACATCCCGGCAATGGTGGCGACGACCAGCGTCACCACCGTGGTCGCAGCCGCCAGCAGCACGGTGTTGATCAGCGTGGCGCGGTAACGCGGCTCGGCCAGGATCGCGAAATAACCGGCAATGCCTTGCGGCCCCTCGGCGCCGGTGACGACGAGGCGGCCCATCGGCAACAGGAAGAAGGCAACCGTGATCGCCGCGAGCGGCAGCAGGCACAGCCAGACAAAGGATTTGTGCGACATCAAGGAATAGCGCCCCTAAGTGAGGCGCATATTGCCTCAGCGGACCTCGGCGAGATAGCGGTCGATAAAGCCTTTTTGCATGTTTTCCATCTCACCCCAGTCGACGCTCTTGGCACGGGCGTAGTCGCTGTCGGGCAAGAACTTGTTCTTGACCGCCTCGGGCAGTTCGATCGGGCGTGCGGGACGCAGATAAGCGTTGGTCCAGATCGCCTGGCCTTTGTCGGACAGGAGATAGTCGATGACCTTCTTGGCCTTGTCCTTGTCGGGCGCGTTCTTCACGAGGCCGACGACATAGGGAAACACCACCGAGCCCTCGCAGGGAATGACGAATTCGAAATTGCCCTTCTCGGAATATTTCGCACGATAAGCGTTGAAATCGTAGTCGAACAGGATCGGCATTTCGCCCGACACCACCCGCGCGTAGGACGTCTGCTTCGGCACGATCGGATCGTTCTTGTGCAGGTCCTTGAAGAAGGCGATGGCGGGATCGAAGTTCTTCGACGAGCCGCCGAGCGCGAGATTGACCGCGACCACGCCGACATAGCCGACCGCCGCCGAGGTCGGATCGAGATAGCCGACCATGCCCTTGTATTCGGGCTTGAGCAGGTCTTTCCAGCAGGCGGGCACCGGCTTGCCGCCGAGCGCGTCCTTGTTCACGAACAGGCCGAGCGTGCCGGAATGGATCGTGGTCCAGTAGCCGTCGGGGTCTTTCAGGCCGGCCGGCACCTGATCCCAGTTCACGGGCTTGTAGGGCTCGAGCGCGTCCTGCGCCTTGGCCTTCATGCCGAAGGTGACGCCGAAATAGCCGATGTCGCCGACCGGATTGGCCTTCTCGGCCAGGATCTGCGCCAGCGCCTGGCCGGAGTTCTTGTTGTCGTGCGGGATATCGTATTTGAGGTCGGCCTTGATGGCCTTGAGCATGGAAGCCCAGTCCGCCCATTCCGGCGGGCAGTTGTAGCAGATGACGTCGGCCGCTTTGGCCGATTGCCATGGCGCCAGCAGCGACAGCGCAAGCAGGATCAGGGCAACGCGGACGCTCCTCATGGGACATGCTCCGGTTCTGGGGGATCGAGGTGGGTGTCGGACCCCAACTATAGGCCACGGGTGAAGGATTTGCGACGTGCCCTTTTGCCCTGCAACAAAGCTGGGGAGGCATGACGGCCCCGACTCCGCCTTGCGACGCAACACCAGTTGCAGATATCCTGCGGTTACGCTGTTTCAGACCAAAGGGACGCCCGCAGAAGACGTTCCACCCACCGGAGACAACCTCATGAATCCTCCCGTCAGCGCGCCCGCCATCAAGATCGTCAAATCGGTGCGCGAGCAAGTCAGCCCGGAAGAGTGGGAAGCGCGCGTCAACCTTGCCGCCTGCTACCGCCTCGTTGCGCTACATGGCTACACCGAGGGCGTCGCCAACCACATTTCGTGCCGCGTGCCCGGTCACAACGATCAGTTCCTGATCAATCCGTACGGGATGCTCTATGAGGAAATGAACGCCTCCTGCCTGATCAAGGTCGACGTCGACGGCAACACGCTGTTCAACGCCAGCGACTACAACGTCAATGTCGCCGGCTTCGTTATCCATAGCGCCATCCACATGGCGCGCCACGACGTCGATTGCGTCGCGCATACCCACACACCAGCCGGCATGGCGGTATCGGCGATGGAATGCGGCTTGCTGCCGCTGACGCAGACCTCGATGCGCTTCGTCCACATAGGCTATCACGACTTCGAAGGTATCGCCGACGATCTTGGCGAGCGCGAGCGGCTGGTGCGGGATCTCGGCGAACACGAGGCGATGATCCTTCGCAATCACGGCCTGCTGGTTGTCGGCCGCACCATCCCCGGGACCTTCAGCCTGCTCTATCGCATGGAGCGCGCCTGCGAGGTGCAGGTGATGGCGTTGTCCTGCAACACCAAACTGATCATTCCCTCGACCGAGATCCTGGAGAAGACCTTCGACAAGGTACGGCCGTGGGCGGACAAGCCGAACCGCAACGGCGACCTCGGCTGGCCTGCATATTTGCGCAAGCTCGATCGAATCGATCCGTCGTACAAGAATTGACAGATCGACTGGTGGTGCCGCCTAAAGCGCGATGACATGTCATCGCGCTTTAGTTTTTGATTGGCATGATCTTATCGGAAAACCGCTTCACACTTTTCCGGATCATGCCCTAACGCGGCACCACGGCGGTCGCCTCGATCTCGACGCGCGCGGCCTTCTCGACCAGGCGCACGACCTGCAACAGCGCCATCGCCGGATAGTGGCTGCCGAAAATCTCGCGATAGACCTGACCGAGTTCTTTCAGGTTTGCGAGATACTCTTCCATGTCGACGACGTACCAGGTGAGGCGCACGAGGTGCTCCGGCTGCGCACCGCCTTCGGCAAGGATCGCTGCAATATTGCACAGGGCTTGCCGCACCTGCGCGACAAAACCCGTCGCAAGCCGCTCCTCGCTGTCCCAGCCGATCACGCCGCCGGTCACGACGATGCGGCCGTCTGCCGCTATGCCGTTGGCATAGCCCTTCGGCGCCGGCCAACCGCTCGGCTGCAGGACGCGCGCGGTCCTTGTGCCCTTGGCGACAGCGCGCGTCGCAAGATCGGGTACGTCAGTCGCACTCACGACAACTCTCCTTTATTCAGCGGCGACGCCGGGCGATGCGGCATCGGCTTGCGCCTTCTCGCGCAAGGCAAAGCGCCTCAGCTTTCCGGTTTCGGTCTTGGGCAGTTGCGGCACGAACTCGATCGCGCGGGGATATTTGTAAGGCGCGATCGCCTGTTTCACATGCTCCTGCAGCGCCGTGGCAAGCGCAGCGTCGGCCGTCGCATTGGCGGCGACGACGACATAGGCCTTGACGATCATGCCGCGCGCTTCGTCGGGCGCGCCGACCACGCCACATTCGGCCACGGCAGGATGTGACAGCAGCGCGGCTTCCACCTCTGGACCCGCGATATTGTAGCCGGACGAGATGATCATGTCGTCGGCACGGGCGACAAAGGAGAAGCGGCCGTTCGCATCGCGCACGAAGGCATCACCGGTGATATTCCAACCCTCACGGACATAATTCGATTGGCGAGAGTCCGCGAGGTAGCGGCAACCGGTCGGTCCGCGCACCGCGAGCTTGCCGACGGTGCCGGCCGGCACTTCATTCATGTCGTCGTCGACGATCTTCGCCTCGATAGCCCGTGACCGGATTGCCGGTCGTTCCTGCGACCGCATCGCCTTCGCGGTTGGTGATGAAGATATGCAGGAGCTCGGTGCTGCCGATGCCGTCGAGGATGGGCTTGCCGGTCTTGCGGGTCCAGCTCTCGAACACCGGCGCCGGCAAGGTCTCGCCGGCGGAGACCGC
This sequence comes from uncultured Alphaproteobacteria bacterium, assembly GCA_963791665.1. Classification (GTDB taxonomy): domain Bacteria; phylum Pseudomonadota; class Alphaproteobacteria; order Rhizobiales; family Xanthobacteraceae; genus Bradyrhizobium. The sequence goes on from CAWBTH010000004.1 coordinate 14,684, forward strand.
AAGGCGCAGTGACGAGAGGTCGGCGCCCTTGTCCATCGCGGCCATCATGGCGCGATAGGCGGTCGGCGAGGTGAAGCAGATCGTGGCCTTGTAGGTCTCGATGATCTTGATCATCTCGGGCGGCGCCGCGTTCTCCAGCAAGGTTGCGGTCGCACCGAAGCGTAGCGGAAATACCGCGAGCCCACCGAGGCCAAACGTAAAGGCGAGCGGCGGCGAACCGACAAAAACATCGTCCGGCGTGACCTTGAGCACTTCGCTGGCGTAGCCATCCGCCACCGCCAGGATGTCGCGGTGGAAATGCATGGTGGCCTTGGGCTCGCCCGTGGTGCCCGAGGTGAAGCCGAGCAACGCGACATCGTCGCGGCCGGTTTTCACGGCGTCGAAACGGACCGGCTTGTTCAGCGCAACGCGGTCGAGCTCGGCGTCATGGTTCGAGGTGCCGTCGAAATTCACCACCTGTTTCAGGAAGCGGCTGGTCTTGGCACAGGCGACCAGCTCGTCGGCAATGCGGCTGTCGGTGAGCGCGAGTGCGATCTCGGCCTTGTCGACGATCTTGCTCAGCTCGACGGCGCGCAGCAGCGGCATGGTGTTGACGACGACGGCGCCGGCCTTGGTTGCGGCGAGCCACGCAGCCACCAGCGCCGGATTGTTGCCGGAGCGGATCAGCACGCGATTGCCGGGCTTGACGCCGTAATTCTCGACCAGCGCATGCGCCAGCCGGTTCGACCAGTCCGCCAGCTCCTTGTAGGTGCGCTGGCGGCCGTTGCCGATCAAGGCGATGCGATCGCCCATGCCCTTCTCGACGATGCGGTCGGTGAGCTCGACCGCGGCGTTGAGATAGTCCGGATATCTGAATTCCGGACGGTCGAACAGCATCTCGGGCCACTGATCTGCAGGCGGCAGATTGCGCCGTGCAAAGTCGTCGAGGTGCCCGGATGGGCCAAGGGCTGGATTTCCTGACATTTTCATCGCCTCCTCTCGGGGACGAAAGGCGCCGGTAGCGCTTTAGCCTTAAACATTTTAAACTTAAAATAATTCGGCGCAAGCCCGCAAATCCGCATAGTCCAACGCTTTTGAGGGATTACCGCCGCGCCAGTTGCTTCAGCCGCAACACCATCGGCGAGGCGGGATCGGACAGCGGCGCGATGGCGGCGAAGTGATTGGCATCGGCGATGACGCCATATCGGGTCGGAAGGCCGCCCCTCGCCCAGGCCTCGGTCATCGTGCGGCTCTGGCGATGATATTCCGCACTTTCCGCCTCGCCAACCACGGCGTCGAGACTGCCATGCTTCGGTACCTTCCAGAACAAAGGGCTGGCGGCGCGAGCGCTCGCTTCGTCAAGTCCGAGCGCCTTGTTGATGGAGGTCTCAACCAGCGGCACCAGATCGAACAGGCCGGAGATGGCGTAGGCTGCGAACACGAGGTCCTTTGGCAGTGAGGCATCCTGCGTCTGCCAGTCGGTCGCCAGCAGACAGGCGGCGAGATGTCCGCCCGCGGAGTGGCCGCTGATCACGAGCGCCCGGCCGAGCTTCGCCAGCTCGCAAGCTGCGGCACGCATCTCGGCGATGATTGTGTCGACCGTCACCTGCGGACAGAGATCGTAGCTGGGAACTGCGACGTCGATGCCATGGGCATTCAATCCATGCGCGCAATGGCTGAAGGACGAGCCGTCCAGTGCTTGCCAGTAGCCACCATGGATGAAGACGACGATCGCGCCCTGCCCGTCGCCGGCAAAAACATCGATGGTGTTGCGCGGGCCCGGCCCATAGGCAATCTGCCGCGGCGCGCGCGCGGCACGATAGGCCGCCGCGTCTCTTGCCCATCCGGCCATCAATGCCGGGTTCTCGGGAACCCGCGCCCGGTTGTTGTATTCGACCTCGTAGTCGATCCCGGCCACGCGCGTTACGGCGCCCGACGGCTGTTGGATTTCTGCGCCGAACCCTTGGCCTTGGCCAAGCAGCCGCATCAATTCGCGGACATCCTTCGGCGTCAGCTCCGAAAAGATATCGGCGATCCAGGTCTCATGCTCGGTCGCCATCCGCCGGAACTCGGCGCGGCCGAGCCGGGTCAGGCGGATCACCTGCACGCGGCGATCGGAATCCGACGTGCGCCGGTCGAGATGGCCGGACTCGACGAGACGCTCGACCAATCCGGTGACGTTGCCGTTCGACACCATCATGCGCTTGGAGACGTCCGAAAGCGTCATGCCGTCGGGCGCCCGGTCGAGCTGCGCCATCAGGTCGAAACGCGGCAGCGTCACGTCGAACCGCTCGCGCAGGCGGCTGCGCACCGCGCCCTCGATCAGCGTGGTGCAGGTCAACAGCCGCAGCCACAGCCGAAGTTCGTCGGCGTGATCGTGTTCGACAGCCTTGGTTTCGGAATCAAGCATCTGTCTGCCATCATACAAGCGCACGGTGCTGCAGAACACCGCGCCGGCGCCATTCTTCCATCGATCTTTTGACCTTCAAACAATTCGGCGCGTTCCGCAAGTCGAAGCGCGGCGGCGTTTGCGCAATTTCTTTAGGCTTCAAGCAACTGGCGCGGCCGCTTGCATGGGCCGCCCATGACATCGCCGCATCGCTTGCGGCGGCGACTATCATCAGAATAAGCTTGCGCGTACGGTGTTGGTGTTCACTGCGGCCGCGCAAGAGCCGCGAGGAGGGAGCGATGAGGCAGCGTTTGGGGTTGGCAGGACTTGTGGCCTTGCTCGCGATCGGACCAGCGGCCGCGCAGGACAAGATCAAGATCGGCGTGATCGTCACCTTGTCGGGACCGGCTGCGGCGCTGGGCGGACAGGTACGCGATGGCTTTGCGCTGGCGGTCAAGGACCTCGGCGGCAAGATGGGCGGCAGGGATGTCGAGGTCGTCGTCGCTGATGATGAATTGAAGCCGGATGCCGCCGTCACCAAGGTCAAGGGCCTGCTCGAGCGCGACAAGGTCGATTTCGTGGTCGGCCCGATCTTCTCCAACATCCTGCTGGCGATCCACAAGCCGGTGATCGACACCAAAACGTTCCTGATCAGCCCGAATGCCGGACCATCGAGCTACGCCGGCAAGGAATGCAGCCCGTTCTTCTACGTGACCTCCTACCAGAACGACCAGGTCCACGAGATCCTCGGCAAGGTGGCGCAGGATCGCGGCTACAAGCGCATCTATATGCTGGTGCCGAACTATCAGGCTGGCCGCGACTCGGCGGCCGGCTTCAAGCTCGACTACAAGGGCGAGATCGTCGAGGAATCCTATGTGCCGCTGGGCACGCTCGACTTCCAGCCCGAGCTGTCGAAAATTTCCTCGCAGAAGCCGGATGCCGTCTTCACCTTCATGCCGGGCGGCATGGGCGTGAATCTCGTCAAGCAATACCGGCAAGCCGGCCTAGCCGACAGCATCCCCGTGCTGTCCGCCTTCACTGTCGACGAATCGACCTTGCCGGCCCAGCAGGACGCCGCGGTCGGCATGTTCGGCGGCGCCGATTGGGCGCCCAATCTGGACAATCCCCAAAGCAAAAAGTTCGTCGCGGGCTATGAGGCCGCCTACAACGCCGTGCCCGGCACCTACGCCATGCAGGCCTATGACGCGGCGCTGTTGATCGACAGCGCGGTCAAGGCGGTGAAGGGCGACCTCTCCAACAAGGACGCGGTCGCGGCTGCGCTGAAGAAGGCCGACTTCACGTCGCTGCGCGGCGGCTTCAAGTTCAACACCAACGGCTATCCGATCCAGGACTTTTATTTGACCAAGGTCGCGAAGCGTCCTGACGGCAAATTCCAGACCGAGATCGTGCAAAAGGTCTTTGAGAAATACGGCGACGGCTACGCCAAGGATTGCGCGGCGGGCAAGTAGCAACAGACACAGGGAGTGAACACATGAAAACCGAAGTCGCCGGCATCACCCGCGCCAACGAGGGCATTCAGGGCATCAGCTGGAACATCCTCGGCCAGACCTATGTGCCGAAGAGCCGCACCGAGCATAGCTTCTCCTGGCACGCGACGTTTCCGGTCGGCACCTTCGTGCCGCCGCACATCCATCCCGACCAGGACGAGTATCTCTACATCCTCGAAGGCAGGCTCGACTTCTTCCTCGACGGCGCCGAGGAATTTGCGACCGCGGGCGATACGGTGCGCCTGCCGATGGGCAAGCCGCATGGCATCTTCAACAAGTCACAGCAGAACGCGAAGACGCTTGTTCTGGGTGTCGCCGACGCGGCGGCTCTACGACCTGTTCTGGGCGATCCACAACATGAAGCAGCAGAACCCCGACGATGTCGTGAAGCTCGCGGCCGAGCACAACATCCACTTCCTGCCACCGCCTCCCGGCGCATAGAGAGGGCTATCGCGACACTACGCGCGCGGCGAAGCCGGCTTTCGCCGCATAGCCGCGCACGATCGCCTCGCGCTGCTCGTAGTTCAGGACGGTGTCGACGTCGGTGAAACCCTGCGGAGCCAAGCTGCTCGACCGCGTCGATCACGCCCTCCGGGCCGCCGCGGCGGTTGGAGGCGACGACATCGGCGGTCATCGGCAGCCGCTGTTTCTCATAAGCCGCAAGCGCCTGACGCGGATGCTCCGATCGCGCAAGCGCATCCGCCAGACAGCGCGCGTCGAGGATCGCCTGCGAGGCGCCGTTCGATCCCACCGGATACATCGGATGGGCGGCATCGCCGAGCAGGGTGACGCGGCCGCTGGACCAATGCGGCAACGGATCGCGGTCGCAGCAGGGATATTCCCAGAACTCGGGCGTTGCGCGCACCAGGCTCGCGAAATCGACTTGCGGGATCGAAAAGCCCGCAACATGCGGCATCAGTTCTTCCGGGCGGCCCAGCCGCGACCAATCCTCGCGGCGTGCCGGCGGCGCGCTGCCGTCACCGACTTTCACCAGCACCGCCCAGTTGGTCAGGCGGCTTGCCGGACTCGAACCTTCCGCAATCGGATACACGACTGCCTTGGCATTCAGCCCGCCGGCGATGATCATCGAACGCCCGGTGAGAAACACCGGCCAATCGGTGGCGCCGCGCCACAGCATCAAGCCGTTCCAGCACGGCGAGCCCTTCTTCCGGAAATAGCGTCTGCCGCACCTTGGAATGAATTCCGTCGGCGCCGATCAGGATGTCCGCGCGTGCCGTGTGAGAATGGCCGCCGGTGCGATCGAAGAAATAGGCGGTGACGCCGCCCTCGTCCTGGGTGAACGAGCCGAGCCGGCAGCCGGTATGGATCGCGTCGTTGCCGAGGCGCTCGACGACAGCCTGATGAATCACGCCCTGCAGACGGCCGCGATGAATCGAGAATTGCGGCACCTCATGACCGGCATCGAGGCCGCGCTTCTCGTGCCAGACCTGCTGGCCGTGGCGAGTGAGATAGAACAGCTCATGGGTGCGGATCGCGGCTTGGTCGAGCCGATCGAGCAGACCGATGCCGGCCAACTCTCGGATCGCATGGGGTAGCGTGTTGATGCCGACGCCGAGCTCGCGGATGGAATCGGATTGTTCGTAGATTTCGCAATCGATGCCGCGGGCGCGTAACATGAGCGCGGTGGTGAGGCCACCGATACCGCCACCAACGATGATCGCCTTCATGGCCAAACTCCGGACGCAACCAGACAGCGGTTAAAGTCGCATGGCCCGTTATTCGGCCGCAAGCGGCTTTGTGGCCTCGGCCTTGAGCTCGGCGCGGGTTTTCGGCTTAGCCTTAATTTTAAGGTCCTCGAAATCCTGCCGGTCGCGCACGCTGTTGCGGAAAATCTGCTCCTTGCCGGGCAGATATTGCGGCGGACAGAACACATCCGCACCATACCAGGCGGCCGCCTTCATGGTGAACGCCGGATCGACCAGATGCGGGCGGCCGAGCGCCACCAGATCGGCGCGGCCGGCCGCAAGGATGGTGTTGACCTGGTCGGCGGTGGTGATGTTGCCGACGCACATGGTGGCGACGCGCGCTTCGTTGCGCACCTGATCGGAAAACGGCGTCTGGAACATGCGGCCATAGATCGGCTCCGCGTCGCGGACGGTCTGCCCTGTCGAGACGTCGACGAGATCGACGCCCGCCTCGGCAAAGGCCCGCGCAATTCCGACCGCATCGTCGCCGGTGATGCCGCCCTCGGCCCAGTCGGTTGCGGAGATACGCACCGACATCGGCTTGTGCGCGGGCCAGGCCGCGCGCATGGCTTCGAACACCTCGAGAGGAAAGCGCAGTCGGTTTTGCAGCGAGCCACCATAAGCATCGGCGCGTGTGTTGGTGAGTGGCGAGATAAAGCTCGCGAGCAGATAACCGTGGGCGCAGTGCAGCTCCAGCATGTCGAAACCGCAGCGCTTGCCGCGCTCGACGGCAGAGACAAAGGCCTTCTTCACCGTTTCCATCGCGGCGCGATCCATTTCGCGCGGCACCTGGCTGTCGGGGAAGTAGGGAATCGGCGAAGCCGAGATGACATCCCACGCCGCCCTCCTCCAGCGGCCGGTCGATGCCGTCCCACATCAGCTTGGTCGCACCCTTGCGGCCGGCATGGCCGAGTTGCAGCGCGAATTTCGCCGCCGAATTGGCGTGGACGAAATCGACGATGCGCTTCCAGGCTGCTTCCTGCTCGTCGGTCCATAGTCCCGCGCAGCCGGGCGTAATCCGGGCGTCGCGGCCGACGCAAGTCATTTCGGTGAAGATCAGTCCGGCGCCGCCGATCGCGCGCGAGCCGTAATGCACCAGGTGAAAATCGGTCGGCACGCCTTCCTCCGCCGAGTACATGCACATCGGTGACACCACCGCGCGGTTTGCGATTTCCATCTCGCGCAGCCGCATCGGCTGGAACATCGGCGCCAGGGGCTTGTCGACATCGACGTCAAAACCTTTGGCGCGGACTTGCCTGGCGAAGGCCTTGTCGACCTCGGTCACGAAATCCGGCGCACGAAGATTCAAATTGTCATAGGTGATCGCCTTGGAGCGCGTCATCACGCCGAAGGCGAACTGGACGGGGTCGAACTCCCAGAAACGGTCGACATGCTCGAACCAGACCAGCGAGACGTCGGCCGCATGCTGGGTCTTCTCGACCTCTTCGCGCCGCCCCTGCTCATATTGCGCCAGCGCCGCCGCGACCGTGGGCGCGCGTTCCATCGCTTCGGCGAGGGCGATGGCGTCTTCCATCGCAAGCTTAGTGCCGGAGCCGATCGAGAAATGTGCGGTCGCCTTGGCGTCGCCGATCAGCACCATGTTGTCCCTGACCCAGCGCTTGCTGCGGATCATCGGGAAATTGCGCCACATCGAGCGATTGGTGAGAAGCCGGTGCCCGCCGAGGAACCAGCCGAAAATTGCGGCCATGCGGTCGGCGGACTGCTTCTCGTCGAGGCCTTTCAATCCGGCGCGCTCGAACGTCGCCGGATCGGTCTCGAATATCCAGGTCGAACGGCCCGCTTCATATTGATAGGCGTGTGCAATAAACGGGCCCCACTCTGTCTCCTGGAAGATGAAGGTGAAGGCGTCAAGCGGCTTGGTCGATCCCATCCAGGCAAACTGATTGGAGCGGACATCGACCTCAGGCTCGAAGTGACCGATGTGTTTCTCGCGGAAGCGGCTGTTGATGCCGTCGGCGAGAATGATGAGATCGGCATCGGCAAAGCGCGCTTCGTCGTCGATCTCGACCTCGAACTGCAGACGAACGCCGAGCTCGCGGGCGCGCTCCTGCAGGATCAGCAGCAGCTTGCGCCGCGAACAGCCGCAAAAGCCGTTGCCGCCGACACGATGCACCGTGCCGCGGAAGTGCACGGCAATGTCATCCCAATAGGCGAATTCCTGGGTGATGCGGCGATAGCTGGGCGGATCGTATTTTTCGAAATTGTCCAGCGTGGCGTCGGAAAACACCACGCCGAAGCCGAAGGTGTCGTCGGCGCGATTACGCTCATAGACCGTGATCTCGGCCTCCGGCCGCTGCTTCCTGAGCAGGATCGCGGCGTAAAGGCCGGCCGGGCCACCACCGATGATCGCGATCTTCATGCGCGCCTCCGGGATAATCGGATCGGAGATATTTTAAACTTAAAATATCTGCTGACAAGCCCCCGCTTTGACGTCGGCCCTCAATTCCCCTGAAAGACCGGCTTCACCTTGTTGGAGAAGGCGACAAAAGCGCGCTCGAAATCGGCCGTGGTCATGCAGAGCGCCTGCGCCACCGCCTCGGCTTCGATGGCCTCCTCGACCGACATCGCCCATTCCATCGCCAGCATGCGCTTGGTCATGGTGTTGGCGAAGGCGGGCCCTTCCGCGACCTGCTTCGCCAGCAATTGCGCCTCGGGCAACACCCGCTCCGGCGTCACGATGCGGCTGAAGAACCCCCAGCGCTCGCCCTCCTCCGCGGTCATGAAGCGGCCGGTATAAAGCAACTCCGAGGCGCGCGATTGGCCGATGATGCGGGGCAGGATCGCGCACGCGCCCATGTCGCAGCCGGCAAGCCCCACCTTATTGAAGAGAAACGCCACCTTGGCACCAGTCCCGGCCAATCGCATGTCAGAGGCCATGGCGACGATGGCGCCCGCCCCGGCGCAGATGCCCTCGACCCCGGCCACGATGGGCTGCGGACAGGCCCGCATCGCCTTGACCAGATCGCCGGTCATACGGGTGAATGCGGTCAGCCCCTTGGTGTCCATCTTCACCAAGGGGCCGATGATCTCGAACACGTCGCCGCCGGAGGAGAAGTTGCCACCGGCGCCGGTGACCACGACGACTTTGACCTCGTCGTCGAAGGCACAGGCGCGGAAGAAATCCGTGAGCTCTCGATAACTGTCGAAGGTCAGGGGATTCTTGCGCTCGGGACGATTGAGCGTCACGGTCGCCACGCCATCGACCACCGCCAGCAGGAAATGCTTCGGCGAATAGTCGGCGAGCGGTATGGTGACGGGATTAGCTGGTCTGGACACGGAAACTCCCTGATCTTCTAGATTTCACCGCCGGCGACGGCTATCGCCTGCCCGGTCACGGCGCCAGCACCCTCACCGCAAAGCCATAAAACGGTGTCGGCAACTTCCATGGGCTTTATCAGCCGACCCTGCGGATTGTGTTTCGCGAGCTCCGCGACCGCCTGCTCGCGGCTGCGGCCGGTCTTGCTCATGATGTTTTCGACGCTTCCGGCCACCAGATCGGTATCGGTGAAGCCTGGGCACACGGCGTTGACGGTGACATGCGTGTTCGCGAGTTCCAGTGCGAGGGAGCGCACGAGGCCGACGACCGCGTGTTTTGCGGCACTATAGGCGCTGACATAGGCATAGCCCTTGAGGCCGGCGGTGGATGCGATCGCAACGATGCGGCCGTGGGGCTGCTTCCGCATCGACGGCAACGCCGCCTGAACCGCATACACCACCCCCATGAGATTGACGTCGATCATGCGCTTGAACAATGCGGCGTCGGACCTTGCAAAGGGCGCGGATTCGGCGATCCCGGCGTTGGCAATCAGGATATCGATGGGTTGGCGAGCAGCGGCTTTTGCGATCTTCTCTCCGGTTGCAGTTTGATCCGCTACATCGGCGACCTCGGCAAAATGCGCGTCGCCCGCCGCGACCGCCTGATCCAACGTCTCGCGGTTACGGCCGAGCACCGTGACGGTCGCGCCGGCGCGAGCCAATTGCGAGGCAATCGACCGGCCGATACCGCGGCCGCCGCCGGTCACCAACGCATGCGCGGAACGCGGCAGTCCGGACATGCTGGCTCCCATCGATAGAACAGAGATTTCCGCGTATATTTTATACTTCAAGCTTTTGCAAGGAAGCGGCAGGCCTGTTAGCATTGCTCCCATGACAACGCCGCTGAAAACCATAGACGGCCGCTTCGGCTACGAGGCCGCGGGCGATCCCGACACGACGCCGTTGGTGTTTCTGCACGGAATTGGTGGCGCGGCGCGCGCCTGGCGCGGCCAGATCGCGGCCTTCGGCGACCGTTATCGCGCGCTGGCCTGGGACATGCCGGGCTATGGCGGCTCGGCGGCGCTGCCACGCGTCAGCATCGCCACGCTCGCGGATGCATTGCAGGATTTCCTGCGGGCGATCGGCGGACCGCGCCCCGTCCTGGTCGGCCATTCCATCGGCGGCATGATCGTGCAGCAATGGTTGACCAAACACCCGCGCGACGCTGCGGCCGTCGTGCTGGCGCAAACCAGCCCCGCCTTCGGCAAGGCCGAGGGCGACTGGCAGAAGCAATTCATCGAAGCACGACTTGGCCCACTCGATCGCGGCGAAACCATGAGGTCGCTCGCTCCGGTGCTGGTGAAGGAACTGGTCGGTGACGATCCCGACGCCGCGGGCATGGAAATCGCCCGGGACTGCATGGCAAGCGTGCCGGAGGCGAGCTATCGCGCCATGATGCTGGCAATGCCAGGCTTCGATCAGCGCAAGACGCTCGCTGAAATCGCGGTACCAACGCTCGTGCTGTCGGGATCGAAGGACAAGAATGCGCCTGCGCCGATGATGGCCAAGATGGCGACCTATATTCCGGGAGCGACCTATGTCGAACTGGAAGGCGCCGGTCATCTGGTCAATCTCGAACGCCCCAAAGCCTTCGATGCCGCGCTGGATCAATTCCTCCAGACAATCAAAGTCACGGCCTAGATGACCGCGCCCATCAGCAAGAATGCAGCCACGCTCGGCAAGGTCGCGCTCGATGCGCCGATCTTCGATCCCGTCGCGTTTCGGCTGAACGACGAACAAGCTGCAATCATCGCGCGGGCACGCGAACTGGGTCAGACGGTGTTTGCCGAGCGCGCCGCGGCCTACGACCGCGACGCCAAATTCCCGACCGAGAACTACAAAGACCTGCACCGCACTGGCTTACTCGGAATATCGATCCCGAAGACGCACGGCGGACTTGGCGCCGACTACCAGACTTATGCGCTGGCAGCCGCCGAGATCGGCCGCTATTGCGGCGCGACCGCGCTGACCTGGAACATGCATGTCTGCTCGACGCTGTGGTCGGGACCACTTTCCGACGATCTCGACATGGATGCAGCCATTCGTGCCGAGCACGAGCGGCGACGTGCGATCCACTACAAGCGCATCGTCGATGACGGCGCGGTCTACTCGCAACCCTTCTCGGAAGGCGGCGCGGCTGCGGCAGGCGGCGTGGCCTTCGGGACGGAAGCCAAACCGGTCAAAGGCGGCTGGCTCGTCAACGGCAAGAAGATTTTCGCCTCGCTCTCGGGTCACGCCGACTACTATGGCGTGCTCTGCACCGAGATCGCAGGGGACGAAAAAGCCTCGCGCCGCAACACGCTCTATCTCGCCGTGCCGGCCAAGGCCGAAGGCGTGACCGTGGTCGGCGATTGGGATCCCTTGGGCATGCGCGGCACGGTCTCGCGCACGCTGCTGTTCAAGGATGTCTTCGTGGACGAGGATGCAGCGCTGATGCCGCGCGGCATCTATTTCCAGGCGGCGCAGCGCTGGCCGCACATGTTCCTGACCTTGTCGCCGACCTACATGGGTCTCGCGCAGGCGGCGTATGATTTTACCGTGCGCTATCTGCGCGGCGAAATGCCGGGCACCCCGCCGGTGAAGCGACGGATGTATCCGACCAAGCAAATCGCGGTCGCGCAGATGCAGATCAAGTTGGAGCAGATCAAGGCGATCTGGTTCCAGTCGGTCAGTGAAGCCCGCGCCAATCCGAGCAAGGAGCAGGTGTTGCGCGCCTACGCTGCGCAATATTCAGTGATGGAAGGGGCTAACGAACTCGCGACCCTGGCGATCCGCACCTGCGGCGGCCAGGCGATGCTGAAATCGCTGCCGCTGGAGCGGATCTATCGCGACAGCCGCTGCGGCTCGCTGATGCTGCCTTGGACCGCCGAGCTTTGCCTCGATCGGATCGGCCGCGAGGCGCTGTACGAGCCCGGCGAGACGGACGACTGACGGTGGATCTCTCGGGTCTGATCGGGCGCAACGCGGCCTTTGCGCCGAACAAGCCGGCGCTGCATTTCGAAGGCAAGACGCTGACCTATGCGGCCCTTATGGAGCGAATCGAGCAGACCGCGCGTGCCCTGAAATCGGAACTTGGCGTCATCAGCGGCGATCGCGTCGCGATTGTGAGCCTGAATCGGCCGGACTATCTCGTACTCCTCTACGCATGCGCGCGGTTGGGCGCGATGCTGGTGCCACTGAACTGGCGGTTGGCAGTCGCCGAACAGCTGTTCATCCTGTCCGATGCCGGCGCCAAGGTTCTGCTGCTGGAACAGGCGTTCGCGGCGGTACTGCCTGAGCTGGCCAAGAAGCTGCCAGAAACAAGCGTTGTCGGTTTCGACTTCACTCCGGCACAGGGAGCCTCATTCGATGCCCTGCTTGCGCACGGCCACGGCGACGGTCGCAATCCGCATACCGATCTCTCCAGTCCATTGCTGATCGTCTACACTTCGGGCACCACGGGCCGGCCGAAAGGCGCCGTGCTGCGTCAGGAGGCATTGCTCTGGAATGGGGTGATGAGCCAGCATATGCACGACCTCACCTCGGACGATCATGTGCTGACGGTGCTGCCGTTCTTCCATGTCGGCGGCCTGAACATCCAGACCACACCGGCGCTGCATCACGGTGCCACCGTCACCATCCATTCGCGCTTTACCCCGGATGCCACGCTCGCAAGCTTCGAGCGCGATCGGCCGACATTGACGGTGTTGGTGCCTGCGATCATTCAGGCGGTCACCGAGCATCCCGGATGGCCAACGGCCGATCTGTCGTCTCTGAAGGCAATTTCAACAGGCTCGACCATCGTGCCACAACCGCTGATCGACCGCTTCGTCGCGCGCGGCGTGCCGGTGCTGCAGGTCTATGGTTCGACCGAAACCTGCCCGATCGCGGTCTATACGCGCCTTGGCGGTGACCTTACGCGCGAGGGCTCGACCGGCCTGCCCGGCCTGTGCTGCGAAGCCGCCGTCGTCGACGACAACGGCAACGAATTGCCGCCGAACATCGCGGGAGAGATCGCGGTGCGCGGTCCCAACGTCTTCCTCGAATATTGGGGAGATGAAGCGGCGACTCGCGAAGCCTTGCCTGACGGCTGGTATCGCTCCGGCGATATCGGTCACCGCGACGCGGACGGATATTTCTGGGTCCATGACCGAAAGAAGAATCTAATCATCTCCGGCGGCGAGAATATCTATCCCGCAGAAGTGGAACGCGTGCTGCTGGAGCATCCCGCTGTCGCCGAATGCGGCGTGATCGGCCGCCCAGATACGCGCTGGGACGAAGTGCCGATCGCTTATGTCATCCGACGCACGGGCGCTTCGGTCGACGCGGATGGCTTGAGAGCGCATGTCCAGTTGCAACTGGCGCGCTTCAAGGTGCCGCGCGATATCGTGTTTGTGGAGGATTTGCCGCGCACCGCGTTGGGCAAGGTTCAGCATTTCATGCTGAAGCAGATCGACGCGAAAATGCCTGAGCGGGGAGGCGTCGCGTGAAGATCGCGGTGTTGGGCGGGGGGAACGGCTCGTTTGCGGCTGCGGGAGATTTCGCGCTTGGGGGGCACGAGGTGCGCCTGTGGCGGCGCGATGCCGACCAGGTCGTGGCGCATCAGACGGCGGGCTCGCGCATTCTGGTCAAGGACGTCAACGGGCGGCACGACGTGACGCTGGCGCTGGTGACGACCGATATCGCCAAGGCCGTCGGCGGCGCGGAGCTGATCCTGTGCCCCGCCCCGGCTTTTGCGCAGACCGATATCGCCAAGCAACTCGCACCGCATTTGCGCAACGGGCAAGTCGTGTTCCTGCCACCGGCGACTTTCGGCTCGATGATCTTTGCCCAGACTGCACACGACGCAGGCAATCATGCCGATGTGAGCTTTGCCGAGACCGGTACCCTGCCCTGGTTGGCGCGCAAGCACGGCCCGTTCGAGGTCGCGATTACCATCCGCGCCAAGCGGCTGCCGGTCGGCGTGTTTCCGTTGCGCAATGCCGATCACGCACTCGCGGTGATCTCGCAAGCGTTCCCAGGCGTGATCGAGCCTTGCGGCGACGCACTGTCGGGCGCGCTGATGAATGCCGGTCCGATCATCCATCCGCCCCTGATCGTGATGAACGCCGGGCCGATCGAGCATTTCGAACGCTGGGACATTCACAAAGAGGGCACTCAGGTTGCCATCCGCCGCGTCACCGACGCGCTCGATGCCGAGCGCATCAAAGTGCGGGAGGCGCTCGGCTACGGCGCGCCCCATTTCCCGTTGGCAAATCATTACGCCAAGGAAGGCGAAATCTGGATGTATGGCCGCGGCTCGCACGATCGCCTGACGGATTCCGGCGACTGGCGCGAGCAGCTGGCGCTGACCGAACACCGCTACATGCGGGAGGACTTGCGGCTTGGATTGTCGTTCCTGGTTTCGGCGGCCGAACTCGCTGATGTCGACGCGCCGATCGCGAGATCGTTCCTTGCGATTGGCGGAGCGATCTGCGGCGAGGATTTCACGGCAACCGGACGCACGCTGGTGAGTCTCGGCCTAGGCGATCTCCATCGCGCCGAACTGCAGACGCTGCTGCGTGAAGGATTTGGCGGATGAGCCGGCCGTCCATCGCCTGCCTTGGCGCCGGCCGCATGGGCCGCGGCATCGCGGTCGCCTTCGCCTATGCCGGCCACGCCGTCACGATGATCGACGTCAAGGCCGGACGCACGGCCGCACAATTTGCGAGGCTCGAATCGGAAGCGCTGGACGAGGTCAGGAAAACGCTGGCCAGTCTGGCGCGGTTCGGGTTGCTGAACGACGGAGATGCGGACGCGATCATTGCCCGCGTCAAAGTGGTCCCTGCAACAGCTGGCAGGGCCACCCTGCGCACCGCCGGCCTCGTCTTCGAAGGTGTGCCCGAGGTGGTCGAGCTGAAACGCGAGGTGCTGGGCGCCGCATCGAAATCGATCGGATCCGACGTCATCATCGCATCGACGACGTCGACGATCCTGGTCGACGACCTCTCCGGTGCGATCGAGCATCCCGAACGCTTCCTCAATGTGCACTGGCTCAATCCGGCCTATCTGATTCCGCTGGTTGAGATTTCGCCGGGCAAGGCGACCGATCCGACCATCGTCTCCGGCGTTAAGGACTTGCTGGAAGGCATCGGCAAGGTACCGGTAGTCTGCGCGGCGACGCCGGGCTTCATCGTGCCGCGCATCCAGACACTCGCCATGAACGAGGCCGCACGCATGGTCGAAGAAGGCGTCGCCAGTGCGGAGGACATCGACAAGGCGATCCGCTACGGATTCGGCTTCCGCTACGCGGTGCTGGGTCTATTGGAATTCATCGACATGGGGGGTGGCGACATTCTCTATTACGCCAGCCGCTATCTCGAAGGCGCGCTCGGCAGCGATCGCTATCGTGCCCCCGATGTGATCGAGAACAACATGCGCGAAGGCCGCATCGGTCTGCGCACCGGCGCCGGCTTCCTCGATTATTCCGGCATGGACGTCGACGCCTACCGCGAAAAGCGCCTTGCCGCGCTGGTCGACATGCTCAGGCATTTCGGCCTGGCGAAGCCGCCCGTAGTCTAGCCGAACACGTCCTGCAAAACGCCCTCGCGCACGACGGCGACACCATCGAGCTCGATGGTCGTTCCCATCATCGGCAAGTCGAAATGGCCGGCGGTGTAACGGCCCGCAAACTCGTTGGCGCCCGTCGAGAACAGGAAGTTGCCGGAAACAGCGCGAAGCTCGGTGCCATTGGTATCGCGCTGGTCGTACATCGACAGCGACTCGTACCGCGCGCCGGGATTCATGCCAAAGCCGACATGCGACACGGCATAGGCCTCGCGGTCGCCCCACGCCGCGAGATAGGCCCGCATCATCGCGGCATCCGCACCCTCGCCTTCGAGATCGGTGACGTAGTCGTTCTTCAATGTCATCTTCACCGGCGAGGTCAGATAGCGCTTGAAGGTGAGGTTGATGTCGCCAGCCGCCATCACCAGCGTGCCGTTGACAGTGCCGCTCTTGGGAAAGCTCACGACGATCCCGCCGGGCCAGTGTGCGAGCGTGCCTGGCCTGTCGGTCCAGCCCCAGACGCCCACCGTCGAGGCGCCAACCATGTCGACAGCGAGTGCGGTGCCGGCCTTCGAGGTCACGCGCATGTGCTTGGTTCCACGCAGCATCTTGGCCGCGGCGCGCACACGCTTTTCCAGCGCCGTGTCCGGTACCATTCGCTCGAGCGCTTCCGGGTGCTCGTTCGAAATCACCAGGATGCGAGCGCCAGCTTTCAGGATCTCGGGCGTTTCAGGCGCATGCATCAGGCCCTCGATGGTGCAATCGACCACGAAGCCCGCTTGCTGGAGCGCGGTCACGACCGGCCCAAGCCGCTGGATCGCCTCGCTTGCGCCGGTCGAACGGATCGGCACGATCTGCCGGTTGCGCGGCGTGGGTACGACCACGTGGAACGGCCGCGCGCCGATCCGCAACAGCGCGAGCTCGGCCAAATGCACATTGAGGGCGCGCGATTGCGTCTCCGACAGGATTGCAGCCGTGTCGCCCGACTTGACCGCACAGCGTTCGAAGACCTCGCAGAACGCGTCGATCCATTTTGCTTCGATGCGGTCCGCCAGCATGCTCTTCTCCTAGGCTTCCGGAAATCCGCGCAATAGATACGACCGCACTGCTTCCAGCAAGCCGTTGAGGATCAGGCCCAACAGCGAGATCGTGATCAGCGGAACGAACATGTCGACCGCCTGGAAGGTCCGCGCGGCCGTCACCAGCACGTGGCCGAGGCCGTCGGTCGAGGTGATCATCTCGGCCAGGAACACGACGATACACGAAATTACAAGGCCGATCCGGCAGCCCGTCAGGATCGATGGCGCGGCCGCCGGCAAGATCACCTTGAACAGGATTTCCCGGGGCGGCGTTCCCGCCGCCATCGCCGACCAGATCAACTTCTGCTCGACGGTCGAAGCACCGTAATAGGTCGAGAGCAGGATTGGAAACAATGCGTCGGCCGTGACCAACGCAATCTTGGATTCATGACCGAAGCCGACCAGCAGCAGCAGTGCCGGGTAAAGCGCGACCTTGGGCAACGGCGCCAGCATGCGCACGATCGGACGCACGACGGCGTTGAGGGCGGGATTGACCGCTGCTGCAAGACCGATGCTCACACCCAGGATGACCGCAATCGAAAAACCCGCGAACAGCCGGAACAGCGTCGCCGCGATCTCCTGCCGGAAGGTGTCGGTCAGCAGCTGCTGCACCAATCTGGCAAATACCTGTCCCGGCGGCGGCAGCAGGGTCACCGGCGCATATCCGAACGACACCAGCGCCTGCCACACTGCGACCACCAGCGCGATCGGAATCGCGCCAAGCAGCAGATCAGATGTGACGGCGCGCGCGTTCATGAGAAGCTCAGCGGAATATCGAATTGCGGCTCAGACCAGCGCACCAGCCGGGAGCGAATTCGTTCGAACAGAGCGTCGAGGCAAATACCCATGGCGCCGACGATGATGATCATCGCGAAGACCGTGTCGTACTGCCCCATGTCGAGCGCATTGAACAGAATGTTGCCGGCGCCGGATTGGCGCGCGATCATCTCGCTGGTGATCATGGTGATCAGCGCCAGCACGAGACCGGTACGGCAGCCCGTCAGGATTTCGGGAAGTGCCGCCGGCAATACAATGCGGACCATCCGTTGCGCGGCCGAAAGCCCCATCGCCGCGCCCGACCACAGCATCTTTTCTTCCACGGCCTTGGCGCCTTCGAAGCTGTGATAGATCACGGGAAGGCTGACGCCGAGGAAGATCACCAGCGTCTTTGCGATATCGCCGACCCCGAGCCAGAGCATGATGATCGGCATCAGCGCGGCCTTCGGCACAGGGTAGATGACCATCAAGAGGGGATTGAAGAACGACGCCACGGCGCGGCTGCGTCCCATGGAAAGCCCAAGCGGGATCGAGACGGCGACGGCAATTCCAAAGCCGATCGCCATCCGGCGCAGCGAGGCCCCGAAGTTGACGAGGGAGTCCTTGTCGCCAAGGATCGACGGAATGGCGCGGAGCGCCTCGGTCGCGGTCGGGAAGCTGTCGTTGTGCAGGGCCAGCGATGCGAATTGCCAGACCGCGAGCAGGCCGACGCAAGCCAGCACCGGCGCCGCGCGTTTGGTGATGGCGTCGACTGATATCATGGTTGCAGTTCGCCGTTGTCGTCGAACATGCGATCGATCTCGACGACGTATTTCTGGTAGCGCGGATCGAGCAACAGCTCGGTGCGGCGGCGTGGCCGCGGCAGGTCGATATCGACGATCTGTCGGATACGGCCGGGCCCACGCGTCATCATCACGACCTTGTCGGAGAGGAACACCGCTTCCTCGACCGAGTGTGTGACAAACAGTACCGTCTTGCGGTCGCGCTCCCAGATGTTGAGCAGATCGTTCTGCAGCCGCGTTCTGGTGTGGGCATCGAGCGCGCCGAACGGCTCATCCATCAACAGCACTTCGGGATGATAGGCCAGCGTGCGCGCCAGCGCGACGCGCTGCTTCATGCCGCCGGACAATTCCTTTGGATAGAATTCCTCAAAGCCCTTGAGACCGACCATCTCGAGCAACGCGCGGGCCTGCGCTTCGGCCTCGGCAGGCCTCACGCCTTGCTGGCGCGGACCGTACATGACGTTACCGAGCACGCTCTTCCAGGGAAACAGCGCAAATTCCTGGAACACCGGCCCGCGATCCGGCCCCGGACCCTTGATCGTCTTGCCCTTCATTCTCGCGACGCCGCGGGTCGGCTGCACGAAACCGCCGACGATGTAGAGCAACGTCGATTTTCCGCAGCCGGAAGGCCCAAGGATGGAAACGAAGGCACCGTCGGCGACCGACAGCGATATATCCGATAGCGCCAGATGGTCCTGGCGTGTCGAGGTCTGGAATACCTGCGAGACACCGTCGATCTCGATCATGGCGGCCGCCGGCTTCTGTGCCGATACCGGCTCAGCCTGCAGCTCTGATCGTGATGGCAAGATCGTCATTCCCGCATCTCTCGCCGGCATGGCGCTGCCGGCGCTGTTAGCATAGCGGAAGACAGCGGGACATGGCGATGCGGCTTCCGGTCAGGTGTTGGGCTCATCGAACCAGGGCCATTCCGCCGCACCATCATGGGTCACCGCGCCACCCGGCGCTTGCCCGACCAACCTCGCATATTTGGCGAGCGCGCCTGCCCGATGCCGTGGCGGCGGCGCTTTCCAGGCCTTGCGCCGTTCCGCAAGTTCGCTATCGGCAACCAATAAGTCCATGCGTCGCACGCCGGCATCGATGCGGATGCGATCGCCGTCGCGTACCAGCGCCATCGGACCGCCGATAAACGCCTCGGGTGACACATAGCCGATGCACATGCCGCGTGTCGCGCCGGAGAAGCGCCCATCGGTGATCAACGCAACCTTCTCGCCCATGCCCTGCCCGTAGATCAGCGCGGTGACACCGAGCATCTCGCGCATGCCAGGACCGCCGACCGGACCCTCGTTGCGGATCACCAGCACTTCGCCCGCGGCGTAGTTGCGTTTGCGGACGGCATCGACGCAGCCCTCCTCGTCCTCGAACACTCGCGCGACCCCCTCAAACGCGAGGCTCTTCAGGCCCGCCACCTTGATCACAGCACCATCGGGGCAAAGGTTGCCCTTCAACACAGCCACGCCGCCGTCAGGCATGATCGGCTTGCTGGTCGGAAAGATGACCTCGCCGTCGGGAACATCGGCATTGCCGTATTCGTCTGCGAGCGTACGGCTGGTGACGGTCAGACAAGTTCCGTCGATATGTCCGCTCTCGATCAGCGCGCGAATGACGACCGCGGCGCCACCGATATCGTAGACATCCTTGGCAGTGTACTTGCCGCCCGGACGCAGATTGCCGATCAGTGGCGTCCGCGCGAAGACTTCACCCACGTCATCGATGGTGAAGCTGATCCCGACTTCGTTGGCGATTGCCGGCAAATGCAGCGCGGCGTTGGTCGAACCTCCGGTTGCGGCGACGATGGCCGCGCCGTTCTCAAGGGATTTTCGCGTGACGATTTCCCGCGGCAGCGGCCCGCCGCGCGTCAGCATCTCCATCACGAGCCGTCCGGCGCGCCGCGCCACCTGCGCGCGCTCCGGATAAACGCCGGGGATCATCGAGACATTGGGGATGGTGAGGCCCATCGCCTCCGAGACCATCGCCATGGTGTTGGCAGTGAACTGGCCGGCGCAAGCGCCGATGGTGGGCAGGCAAGCGCGCTCGATCCCGGTCAGCGTCGCCTGATCGATTTCGCCCGTCATGAAGCCACCGACGGCCTCATAGGAATCGAGCACGGTGAGGGTTTTCCCCTGGAAGCGTCCGGGCAGCGCACTGCCGCCATAGATGAAGATCGAGGGCACATTGCAGCGGATCATGCCCATCATCACGCCGGGCAAGGTCTTGTCGCATCCGCCGAAGCCAATCAGCGCGTCATAGGCGAGGCCATGAACGACGGCCTCGATCGAGTTGGCAATGAGTTCTCGCGAGAACAGCGAGAACTTCATGCCCTCGTGGTTCATGCTGATGCCGTCTGAGACGGAAATCGTGGTGAACTCGCGTGGCGTGCCGCCGGCCTCCGCGATTCCCTCTTTCGCCGCCTCGACCTGGAAGTCGTGGGTCATGTTGCAGGGCGTCTGCTCGCCCTTCATGCTGACCACGCCGATCATCGGCTTGGCGATCGCGGCGTCGTCGAGCCCCATCGCGCGCATGAAGGCGCGATGCGGCGCCCGGTCGAGGCCGTCGGTCGTGACGCGGGACCGCCACTTCTTCATGCGCAAATGTTTCCGGCTCTGGTCGGAGTGCGAAACCCTCGTGACGTGCGCCTATTGCAACGGCGCCACGATGGTCGGATGCTTGAACTGCGCGACATCGAGTTTCGGTAACATCCCGGTCTCGGCATAGATATCAAGCATCTTCTGGATCGCCGGGAAGTTCGGCGCAGCACCTGGATCTCTGCCGAAGTCGTTGTCCTTCAAGAGGTATGTCTCGAGCACCGGGATCGGCGCCTTCAGCACCTCATTCACGACTTTCAAAGTCTCTTCGCGGTTGGCGAGCGCCTTCTTCATGCCTGAGGTAATGTCGCGCACGTAAGCCCGGACCAAATCGGGATTTTTGTCGACGAAGTCGGCGCGGCAGGCTTCGAGAATGTGGACGATGTTCGGCATCGCCTGGTTTAGCGAAAACAGCTTGCGCGTACCGCCCTTCGCTTCCGCGCGTGCCGCAAACGGTTGATTCATGTTGACGGCATCGACGCGGCCCTGACGCAACGCGTCCTCGGACACGGCGAAACCAACCTCGACCAGCTTGATGTCCTTGGCGGGATCGACCCCGTTCTGCTTCAGCAACAGGTTGAACGGCCCCTGCGTGCCGCCGCCGATAACTGAGATCCCGACCGTCTTGCCCTTCAGATCGGCAATGGTCTTGATCGGCGAGTCGTCCATGACCGCCCAATAGACCGAGAAGCCGCCCGGTTTCTCGAACACGTGCTGCGCCACGATGTAGGCCTTGAGGTTGCCGCCGACCACACCATTGGCCAGCGACAGCGGCGCCTGCGTTGCGCAATCGAGCGCGCCCGCAGCAAGTGCCTGCGTCATCGGCGCGGTGCCCTGAAACTGGGTCCATTCGATATTGTAGGTCTTGCCGAGATCGGGAAATTCCTGCGGCCGCTTCATCATCCAGTATTTGGATTCCTCGGCAGGAATGGTCCAACCGACGCGGATGGTCTGCTGCGCCTGCGAGGCGCTCGCGCCGGCGAGAACGGAAACCGCCGTCGCCGCCGCCAAAGTCCATATCGAAGCCATCCGCATCATCCCCGCTCCAGCTGTTTCTGCCCAAAAGGCACCGGCGCCCCTCGTTTTCGGCTGTAAGCCTTTCATGGTTCAAACAATCAGGCAAGCCATTGACGTAGCGCTTGTATTCGCCTGATCCCGCAGGGATATTCGCGCACGACGCGCGGCAGACTAGACCTTGGAATAAGGAGCGGCGGCATGACCGGAACAGGCAGTGGCAGCGGATCGAAAACCGAAGAACTCGGCTATCTCGGGCTCGGCATGATGGGCGTCCCGATGGCAAAGCGCCTGTTCGATGCGGGTTACGAACTCGCGATCTGGAACCGCTCTGCCAGCAAGGCCAAAGCACTCGTTTAGGCCGGGCGCAAAATTCGCCGCCGATCCGCGCGCTGTCGCGGAATCCGCCAGCATCATCTTCATGTGCGTGACTGACGCTGTGGCAGTCGAAGACGTCATCTTCGGCGCGAACGGTCTCGCGCGCGTATCAGGCGCGGGGAAACTTGTAGTCGACTTTTCGTCGATTCACCCGGATGCCGCGCGCGACATTGCGGCGCGGCTGAAAGCAGCCAATGGCATGGGTTGGATCGACGCGCCGGTATCTGGCGGCACCAAGGGCGCCGAGGAAGGCACGCTGGCCGTGATGGCCGGTGGGGAAGCCGCCGACATCGATCGGGTGCGTCCCTATATTCTGGCGATGGCGCGACGGCTCACGCACATGGGCCCGATCGGCGCGGGACAGACGACAAAGCTTTGCAATCAGGTGATCGTTGGATGCGCCATGGTGGTGCTGGCTGAAGCCACACGGCTCGCGAGCAATGCGGGGATCGATGCCCGCAAGCTACCGGAGGCGCTCGCCGGCGGCTTTGCCGACTCAATTCCGCTGCAACTGTTCGTGCCGCGCATGGTGCAGGGCATCCACTCCCCGCCGCTCGGCCACATCGCCACGATATTGAAGGATCTGGATACGGTCGCCGATGTCGCCCAGACCACATCGACGCCTGTGCCAATGGCAACCCTGGCCGGGCAAATCTTCAGATTGGGGAAGGCCGCGCGCGGTGCGGATGTCGACGCGCTGGAGATTTACAAGCTTTCGGCCTCGAAAGAGAGCTAAAATTCCAATTGCGACCGCCCCAAGGAAGGTTAGAACTACCTATCCGGAATCGAAAAAATCGCAGGAAACGCTGCCATGTATAATCCCGCCGGCGTCAAGACGTCCCCCGAAATCGCTATCCCAGACCGGATGAAGGCTTGGGTGCTCGGCGGCCCTGACGAATTGTCCTTGCGCGACAAGCCGACGCCGATACCGGGGCGCGCCGAGGTTCTTGTTCGCATCGATGCGGTGGCGATTTGCGCGACCGATCTCGAAATCATCCATCGGGGTTCGCCGGCCAGTATCCAGGGCGGCCTGCCCTTCAACAAGAATTTTACGCCGGGCCACGAATATATGGGCACGGTGGCAGCGCTCGGTCCGCATGTCGACGAGTTCAAGATCGGCCAGCGCATCACGGTGGAAATCCACGCCGGTTGCGGCCAATGCAAGCGCTGCCGGATGGGCATGTACACGTCATGCCTGAATTACGGCAAGCCGGAGAAGGGTCACCGCGCCAACGGCTTCACCACCGATGGCGGCTTTGCCGAATACGCGGTCAACCACATCAACACGATCATCCCGGTGCCGGACAGCATGAGCGATCCGGAGGCAACGCTGGTCGTCACCGCCGGGACATCGATGTATGGCCTCACCGAGCTCGGAGGCCTGGTCGCCGGCGAAAGCGTTGTCGTGATCGGGCCAGGCCCGATCGGGTTGCTCGCCGTCGCTGTCGCCAAGGCGCTTGGCGCAAGCCCAGTGGTGCTCACGGGAACGCGCGACAAGCGGCTTGCGATCGGCAAGGAACTGGGCGCGGACCGCGTCATCAATATCGGCAACGAGAATCCGGTCGATATCGTGAAACAGCTCACCGGCGGGATCGGCGCCGACTACGTGATCGAATGCGCGGGCTCAGAGGCGACCATCGATCAGGCCATCCATATGACCAATCGCGGAGGCAAGATCTGTCTGGCAGCATTTCCGCACGAGCCGGTCACAACCAATATCGCGCATCTCGTGCGCAACAACATCTATGTCTACGGCATCCGCGGCGAAGGCCGCAGCGCCACCCATCGCGCGATGGAGCTCATGGCGGAGAAGCGGTTTGATGCCACCAGGATCCACACCCACACCTTCCCGCTGGCCGATTTGCCGACCGCGCTGCGCTATGCGCGCGAGCGCGTCGAAGACGCTATCAAGGTGGTGGTCACGACCCGGCAGGCCGGGGCGATCGCAAGCGCCGCGGAATAAGATTGCTCAGATTTTGCCGAGGGCTGTCAGCACGATTTGGGGCGTGATCGGAATCTCGGTGATGACGGCTCCGAATGGCATCAGCGCGTCGTTTACCGCATTGGCGACCGCAGCCGCAGCACCGGCGGTGCCAGCCTCGCCTGCCCCCTTGGCTCCGAGCTCACTCTCCGCAGTCGGCGACACCACATGGCCGACATCGATGTCGGGCATCTCGCCGGACATCGGAACGAGATAGTCGGCCATATTCGCATTGGTGAGCTGGCCACGCTCGTCATAGCTGCATTTTTCGAACAGCGCAGCGCCCAAGCCTTGCACCACGCCGCCCCGGATTTGCTCGTCGACAAGCTGCGGATTGATGATAGTACCGCAATCCTCGACCACCCAGTGCCTGAGCAGCTTGATGAAGCCGGTCTCGGTATCGACTTCGAGCCAAGAGGCCTGCACGCCGTTGGTGAAGGCGAAGGGATATTCGCGCGGCACAAAATGACGCGTCGCCATCAGCTCCGGCTGGATGCCGGGAGGCAAAGTGTCCGGCCGGAAATAGACGATGCGCGACAATTCCTTCAGCTCGATGCGTAGCCCGCGGTCGTCCGCATTCACAACGGCATTGTCGACGATATCGAGCTCGGCAGGCGTCGATTGCA
Source organism: uncultured Alphaproteobacteria bacterium (assembly GCA_963791665.1). Classification (GTDB taxonomy): domain Bacteria; phylum Pseudomonadota; class Alphaproteobacteria; order Rhizobiales; family Xanthobacteraceae; genus Bradyrhizobium. Next base: position 39,367 of record CAWBTH010000004.1, read on the forward strand.
GGATTGCTGCCGCGACGTCCAGGATGTTTCCGCGCAGGATCTTGGCCGCCTGCAGCGCGGCCTCACCGCCAATGCCGGCACCTCGCGAGGCCCAGGTGCCGCCCCCATAAGGCGTGTTATCGGTGTCGCCGAGAATGACGCGGACGCAATCCATCGAGACGCCCAGCACGCTTCCGACGATCTGCGCTGTGAGGGACTCAGAACCCTGCCCCTGCTCGGTGATGCTGGTCTGGCAGATCACGGAACCCTGCGCGTCCAGCCGAACGGCAACGCCGTCTTGCGATGAAATCTTCGCGCCGCCGACGCCGTAAAATGCCGCGCTTGGATTGGTGACCTCGATGAAGCTCGCAATCCCGATGCCGCGATGAACGCCCCGCTTGCGTAACTCGGCCTGCTCGGCACGCAGACGATCATAATCCATCATCTGCAGAAGCTTGGCGAGAGACGCATGGTGCGACAGTTGCTCGAACCTCAACCCCGCCGGCGAACCGCAGGGATAGGCGTCGTCGGCAATGAGATTGCGCCGACGGATGTCGACGGGGTCCATTCCGATCCGCACGGCCGCAAGATCGACCAGGCCTTCCGTCACCGAACACGCGATGGGATGGCCGACGGCGCGGTACTGGCACATCACGTTCTTGTTCTGGAACACCACACGGGCCCGCGCGCGATAATTCCTTGTGACGTAGGGACCGCCTACGAGATTGACGACCTGATTGGCTTCGATCGCGCTGGTGCGCGGATACATGGAATAGGGTCCGATACCAGTGAGATCGTCGATCTCGAATGCGGTGATCGTGCCATCCTGTTTGACGCCGATCTTGCCCTTGCAGCGGTGATCGCGGGCGTGAATGTCGGTGTTGAAGCTTTCGACGCGGTCGGCGACGAATTTGATCGGGCGCTTGAGAAGCTTCGACAGCGCATAGGTCGCCATCTCATCGGCATAAATGTGGACCTTGATGCCGAAAGAGCCGCCAACATCCTTGCAGACGACCCGCACCTGGCGTTCCTCGAGGCCGAGATGCAGGGCGGCGATGTTCTGCACCATGTGCGGCGCCTGTGTGCCCTGATAGATCGTGAGCCGCACTTCGGCGACATTCCAGTCGGCCAAGACGGCACGTGGCTCGAGCGTCACGCCCGTATGACGACCGAAGACGAAGTCGGCTTCCACGATCTCGTCCAATTCGGCGAAGGCCTGGTCAACCTCACCCGCATTGTGAACGCGTTCGAAGGCAAGATTGTCGCCAAGCGAGGCGTGGATCACCGGGGTGGTCGGATCAAGTGCGGTTTGCATGTCCGTCACCGCATCCAGCTCTTCATACGAGACCTGGATATGCTCGGCCGCGTCCTCGGCCTCGGCTCGGCTGGACGCCACGACCGCCGCAAGTGCTTCACCTTGCCAGCAGACCCGGTCGATCGCGATGGCGTGCTGCGGCGCCGACTTCAGGCCTTTGAGATGGGAGAGGACGCCGACCCAGGGCGTGATGACGTCGGCCAGCTCCTTGCCGGTCACGACGGCAACGATCCCGGGCATCTGCCTCGCCTCAGCGGCTTCGATGTTAACAATCCGTGCGTGAGCGTGCGGTGAACGCAGGAACACCACATGCGCCATACGCGGCAGCTCCATGTCGCTGACATAGGTCCCGCGACCCTGCATCAGGCGATCGAGGTTCGGCCGTGGTACGGTCTTGCCGATATAGGAATTCGGACGGTCGAGTATCGACAGGCTTGCCTTCGTTGCGGATGCTTCCGTCATCGGGCAGTTCCCCTGCGTATGTGCGCAGTCGCCTCGATCGCGTCGATGATGGCGTGATAGCCGGTACACCGGCAGTAATTTCCTGAGAGATGTCCGCGAATCTCTTCACGACTCGGTACGGCCTGTTGCTTCAGTAAATCCTGTGCGGCCATCAACATGCCTGGCGTGCAATAGCCGCATTGCAGGGCGTTGCGCACGCGAAAAGCTTCCTGGAGGTCGGCGATCTCGCCGCTGTCCGACAGACCTTCGATGGTCTGCACCGAGGCACCGTGCGCCTGCACCGCGAGCATCAGGCAGGCACGCACGATCTCATCATTGACCCGCACCGTGCAGGCGCCGCAAACGCCGTGCTCGCAGCCGACATGCGTCCCCGTCAGCTGCAGCTGCTCGCGCAGAAAGTCGGCAAGGTTGATCCGCGGCAAGACATGCGCGTCGATGCGCTCGCCGTTGACCTGAAGTGAAACAGGTATCGGCGCAGTCACAGCGCCGCTCCTGCAAGCTCGGGGCGCCCCAACAGCGCGGCGACAGCACGAGTCAGCAGCACCTTCGCCAGGTGCCGGCGCATTGCGCTCGAGGCTTGCTGGTCCTCGTGAGAGTCCAGCTCTTCCGCAACGGCCGCTGACGTCTCGTGGACGAGCACAGGCGTCACCGGAACATTGACGAGCTCGCCCGCGCCGTTCGCCAGGGCGGGTCGATCTCCCAGTGCAAAATACGCGAGACGAAGCTCGGTAAAAAGGCCACTCTCGACAACTGCCTGCGCAGCCAGACCGGCGATCGCATAGTCGCCATGGCGGCGTGCGAACTCGTGGAAGAAATATGCCGAGTTCTTCCGCGCGATCGGTACCTCAATGGCAACCAGCAACTCATCGGACGCCAACGCCGTCTCGAAGATTCCCGTGAAGAAATCCGCCGCAGCAATCCGCCGTTCGCCCCGGCTGCCGCGAGCGACGACCGTCGCGTCAAGCGCAAGCATGCAAGCCGGCAGCTCCGCCGCCGGATCGGCATGAGCAAGGCTGCCGCCAATCGTTCCTCTGTTGCGGATTGCCGGGTGCGCAACATGTCCGACCGCCTCCGCCAGCAACGGCGCATGCGTGGCGATCTCTGATGACCGCAAGAGATCGGCGTGACGGGTGAGCGCTCCGATATCGAGAGTGCTTCCGTGCACCGCGATCCCCTTCAACTCGGAGAGACCGCCGATATCGACGACGATATCCGGAGAAATCAAGCGCAGGTTCATAGCCGGCATCAAACTCTGACCGCCTGCAAGTACCTTCGCCGCTTGCCCGCGCGCGGCAAGCAACCGCAACGCGTCTTCGACGCTGGCTGCACGTGCATAGTCGAAAGCCGAAGCTTTCATGGACGCGATCTTCTCCCGTATTTTTACGTTTTCCGGATTAGAGTGCGGCGACTATCAAAGGTCAAGTTTGTTTATCGAACGATTATTTCGGGACATTCGACCTTTGGGGCTTGTCTTGAAGGCTTGAACGACGCACCGTTGCTGCGAAGGGCGAGGGCTTTTGGGGAGCCACCGGCTATGAAGCTGGGTTTCTTTACGATGCCGATCCATCCAGTGGAGAAGGATTGGCGGCAGTCACTGCAGGAGGATCGTGAGGCGTTCCTGCTAGCGGATGAACTGGGCTTCACCGAAGGATATGTCGGCGAGCACGTCACCGATAAGGCAGAGAACATCACCTCATCGATTGCCTTCCTTGCCTGGATCGCGGCAGCGACCAAGCGCATCAGGCTTGGCACCGGCACCGTCAACATGCCCAACACCCATCCCGCGACCGTGGCGGCTTCGATCGCAATGCTCGACCACATGCTGGACGGGCGGCTGATCTTCGGCATCAGCCCCGGCGGGCTGCTGTCGGATGCGGAGTTGTTCGGCAATCTCGATGCCGATCGCAACGCGATGTTCCTGGAGGCGATCAACCAGGTGTTGCAAATCTGGGAGAGCGAGCCGCCCTACAATATTCACGGCAAATATTGGAATATCTCCGTCGAAAAGAGCCTGATGGCCGACATCGGTCAGGGTTTTATTGCGCGCCCGCTGCAGCGGCCGCATCCGCCCATCGTGGTAACTGCCGTTGCGCCGTTTTCAAAGGGCGTGACGGAGGCCGCCGCGCGCGGCTGGGATCCGATCTCGGCGAATTTTCTGATGCCGGCATGGGTGAAAAGCCACTGGCCGAAATATGTCGAGGGCTGCGAGCGCGTTGGCCGCACCGCCGATCCAACCAACTGGCGGGTCGCAAAGAGCATCTTTGTCGCCAAGGATGCGGCGACTGCGAAGGCCTACGCCACCGATCCGAACGGCCCATATGTCTACTACTACCATTCGCTCTTCACCAAGCTGAAGAAGAACGGCCGGATCGAGTTGTTCAAAACCAGACCTGATCAACCCGATGATGAAGTGACCCTGGAGTCGATCTGCGACAAACTCATCATCCATGGTACGCCGGAGAGCGTCGCCGATCAGCTACTCTCGTTCCAGCAGGATGTCGGCCAGTTCGGCACGCTGCTCTACGCGGGAAAGGACTGGAAAGATCGTGAGTTCGGGCGCCAATCGATGATCCTGATGGCGGAGAAAGTGATGCCACGCATCAATGCCGGACTGTCGAAGCGGCCCAACGCTGCGGAATGACCCGCAGCCAATATGTGAGTGAATGACGTGGCTCTCTCCGATCGTATCCCCTATCAAGCCCAGATCGATCGCCCGCGGCTCAAGCTACCCAAGGGCAAGCGGCTCGCGGTGTGGGTCATTCTCAATGTCGAGGAATGGCGGATCGAGAACGCCATGCCCCGCACTGTCCTAAGTCCGCCGATGGGGCAGCCGTTGCTGCCTGATGTGCCGAACTGGTCGTGGCACGAATACGGCATGCGAGCCGGCTTCTGGCGACAGTTCAAGGCGCTCACGGACCGCAAGATTCCGGTGACGTTGGCGCTGAACGCCAACGTTTGCAATTCCTATCCGCGCGTCGCGTCGGCCGCCCTTGAAGCGGGTTTCGAATTCATGGGCCATGGCTTCGTCCAGGGACCGATGCACGGGCTCGCCGATCAGCCGGACGCCATCAAGCGGTCGGTCGACACGATCGCGAAATTTACCGGCAAACCGCCGCGATCATGGGAGAGCCCGGGACTGACCGAAACGGACGAAACACTCGATCTGCTTCGACTGAACGGTATCGAATATGTCGCCGACTGGGTGATCGATGACTTGCCGCAGGACATCGTCACACCTCACGGCACCATCACCACGATCCCCTATTCGGTCGAGACCAACGACATCGTGATCCACGCGCTGCAGCATTTGCCATCGGATCAGTTCCTGAAGCGCTGCACCGATCAGTTCGACCGGCTCTATCTCGAAGGCGCCGGCAACGCGCGGGTGATGGCGATTTCGATCCACCCTTACATCACCGGTGTTCCCCATCGCATCAAATACGTCGAGGAGTTGCTGGACTACGTGATCGGCCATGATGGTGTCGCCCTAATGACCGCGAGCGAGATCGGCGACTGGTACCGCGCCGAAATGGCCAAGCTCTAGTCCGCGGGCAGCCTATCCAACCGCCTTGACCGGCGGACGCATGCTGACCAGGCGCGCGCTACCGAACACCTGCGCGTAGCCCGCCAGAAACGCATCCAGCGCATCGCGGATCATCTGGTCCTGGTCCTCGAGCACCGGCGATTCATAGATGTATTTGCGAACGCCGTAGTAGAAGATCCCGCTGTGAAACACCCAGGCCATCTCGATCTCGGGCGCCGTTGGCTTGCTTTGTGCAGGAAGTCCCAGGTCATGGCGGCATTCTCTGATGATGCGCGTGAGTATCTTGTCGCGCACGACCCCGACATACCAGCGGTTGATGTCGAGTCCTTTCAGACCCGCGTACAGGTAGATGCGAAGCCACTTTCGGCGAAAGATCACCTTGGTGTAGCCGCGGTAGAACTCGATCAACCGGTCCCGTAGCGGACGCTTGCGGTCCGCAAGCAGGCTGTCCCAGGCTTGATCGAGCGGCTCCAGATAGACTGTGCGATAGACTTCCTTGATCAGATCGTCCTTGCTCGGGAAATACCGATAAAGCAACGGCTGGGTCACGCCGAGGCGGCGGGCCAGGTCGCGGGTGCCGCCCGCGAATCCTTCTTCCGCGAAGAACTCGGTTGCCTTGGCGACGAATTCCTTCCGGCGTTCGTCCGGAGAAAGCCGCCGCTGCTTGGGTGGTGCGCGCCTGGGCCGGGACTTTTTCTTCATGACTTCTTCTCGGGAACAAACTTCCCGTATCCGCCTTGAGCAAAGAGCAGCGGTTCCTCGCGACTGTAGGCATAGGCCTCGACCGCGCCGAGAAAGATCACGTGATCGCCGCCATAGTAGCGATTGACGGAACGACACTGAAAATTTGCGACGCTTCCGACAAGCAGCGGTGCACCACCGAGCCCCGGCGTCCATTCGACGCCGACGAATTTGTCGTCCGATGATTTTGCAAACTTATTCGCAAGCGCCTGCTGCGATATGCCGAGAACATTGACGGCAAAGTGGCTGGCGTCCTGGAACGCACTCAGGCTCGAGGAATAGAGCACAAGGCTCCACAGCACCAGCGGCGGATTTAGCGACACCGAAGCGAAGGAGTTGCAAGTGATCCCGTAAGGCTTCCCGTCGCCTCCGGCTACCGTGATGATGGTCACGCCAGTGGCGTAGCTGCCCAGCGCAGTGCGAAAATCCCGCGGGTCGATCGGCGAATGGTCGCTGGCGAGTTCGCTGGCTCGGTCCGGTCCGACCGGATGCTTGGGCGCGTCGTTCATCCCGTGGCCTCAGAGCGTCAGGTTTTCGGACGGAAGGCCGAGTGCCACGCGACCATAATTGGTGCCGGCCGCATCGAAATTGAATGCGAGATGCGAATTGATGGCATGGGCATCGCGGAATTGCCGCTGCAATGCTCCACTCGTGAAGAGCCCGCGCGCTCCACTCGCGGCAAACAGCAACGACACCGCCTCGGTGCACAGATTCACGGAAAAAGCTCCATCGCGCCGCAAGCCAGTCTTGGCCGCCATATCCGGAATATGGCCGCGCCTGGCATCGGCCATCGCCTCGATACATCTAGAACGCATGATCAGGCGGGCGGCGTCAATCTTGGCCGAAGCTTCCGCAATCTTGATCTGCGTGCTTTGCATGTCGCCGAGCTTGGCGCGGTTGGAGGTCGATGCGCGGTGTCGGGCAACTTCGATATAGTCGTCGAGGCAGGCCTGCGCATTGCCCAACGCGACGCCTGACAGGACGTAAGGAAACAGCGAGAAAGCCGGCAGTGCATAAAGGACATTCGGATTGACCGCGCAGCCGGGCGTCGGCCCGCCCGCAAGATCGTTCACGGCGACCGAGAACGCATCGGGGACGACGGCGTTTTTCACCTCAACATCGTTGGAGCCGGTACCGCGTAATCCGGCCGCATCCCAGGTATCGACGATATTGTACTGATCCCGGTGCAACAGAAAAATGCGATATTCGATGCCGTCCGCTTCATCCTCGGGAAAGACCACGCTCGCAAGCATGTTCCATTCGCAGGAGGCCACACCCGACGAAAATGGCCAGCGGCCGCGCAATTGATATCCGCCTTCGACCTTGCGCGCCCGGCCGGCGGGGAAGATGAAGGAGGATGCGATCAGCGTATTCGGATCCTTGTCCCAGACCTGGTCCTGGGCGCGTTTGTCGAACATGGCCAACATCCAGTGATGGCTCGCCAGGTTGGCGAAATTCCAGGCGACCGAAGCGTCGGCCTTGCCGAGGATCTCCGCACAATCGACCAAGGCAACATAGTCGAACTCGGAACCGCCGACGCGCTTGGGCTGCACGATCCTGAAGAGGCCGGACTCGTGCAGGTCGCGCTCCGTTTCGGGCGGCAGCCGTCGCAGTTCCTCCGTACGCGCCGCACGGTCCCGAAGTTGCGGAATGAGGGCCCGCGCCCGGGTCGCCATGGCGGCAAACGCGCGTTCATCCGTCTCCGGCCCGGCGGGCTGGCCTGTGCTTGGCTTTGGACCAACACCAGCCATCTGTCATTCCTCCGCTTGACCGCTTCGAGGTCCTTGGCGATTGTTTATCGCTTGATCAGCAATTAAGGCGCGGCCGGCTTTGCCCGTCAATCGAAAATCAGGGGATGGGAGCGCACAGCTATGGACAAGACCGTTGGGATCATCGGGCTTGGCATCATGGGGGGCGCCATTGCGCGCAATCTGATTGAACGGGGATGGCGCGTGATCGGATTCGACGTCAATCCCGAACGAAACGCCGAGTTAGCGCAAGCAGGGGTGCTAATCGTCGGCGACGTGGCTCAGATAACACGCGATGCGCCTGTTATCATGACCAGCCTCCCTACCCCCGCAGCCGTCGAAAAGGTCGCGCGGGAAATCGCTGCATCCGGCCAAACCTCGCGAATCGTCGTCGAGCTCAGCACGCTCAGTCTTGCCGACAAGCTCGCCTTCGAAGCCATTCTCGGCAAAGCCGGGCACATTGCGCTGGATTGTCCGCTCAGCGGAACCGGCGCGCAGGCGAAGATGCGTGATCTCGTGGTCTACGCCAGCGGCAACAGCCAGGCGATCGAACGTTGCATGGGCCTGTTTGCCGATTTCGCCAAACAGAGCGCCGATCTTGGCAAATTCGGCAACGGCAGCCGGATGAAATTCGTCGCCAATCATCTGGTCGCGATCAACAACGTCGCGACAGCAGAGGCAATGTTGCTCGCCGAGCGCGCCGGGCTCGATCCAAATATGGTGGTTGAGATGGTCGGCCCCGGAGCCGGCGGCTCGCGCATGTTCCAGATGCGGGCGCCCATGATGGTCCAGGGCGTGTACGAGCCCGCGACCATGAAAGTGTCGACCTGGAAAAAGGACATGGCGATCATCGCCGAGTTCGCCGACGACGTTGGCTGCTCTACGCCGCTCTTTACGTTGACCCAGCCGGTCTATTCGGAGGCGATGGCGATGGGGTTGGGCGACCAGGATACGGCGTCCGTGTTCGAGGTGCTGAAGAAGAGCATCCTGAAGGCGCCGAAATCCGACGCGAAGTCACGGGAATAGCGGCTCACCATCGGGGTTAGGGCAGCCCGTAGCCTGATCAGCTCCTGCTTCCACGTCGATCCCGCAGCGCGTCAAAAGCGAGACCCATGACTGCGCTCAAGACCGCACGACGACATTGGTCTAAGCGACTGTACTTTGGTTATCACTTGATCATTTATGACTTCCGTCGGATAAATCGCTTAACCAAAACAAGAATCCGGTAGCGATTTTGTGGCGTTCCTGTGGGGAGGATTTCATGACGATATCGCGACGGCAGTTTGTTGGCGGGATCGCTGGCGCCGGTGTCGCCAGTATGGCGTCACCGCATCCCGTCCTTGCTCAAAGCAGCGAACCCATCCGCGTCGGTTTGCTCGCTGCCAAAACCGGACCGCTCGCCTCTGGCGGCATCGACATGGACATCGCCCTGACGATGTTCCTGAAGGAACGGGACAACACGCTTGCCGGCCGCAAGGTCGAGTTGATCGTCGCCGACACTGCTGGTGTTCCTGCGACTGCGCGCACGAAAGCGCAGGAGTTGATCGAGAAGAACAACGTTCATTGCCTGATCGGACCGCTTGCCGCCTTCGAAGCGCTCGCAATCGCCGACTACATTACCGAGAAGGAAATGCCTACGCTTGGTGTCGCCGCCGCCGAAGATATGACGCAGCGTCATCCAAGCCCCTGGTTCGTGCGGGCGACCTCGACCTCCGCGCAATCTGCCTACCCACTGGCCGACTACGCGTCGAAGGAGCTGAAGTACAAGAAGATCGTAACGATCGCTGACGATTTTGCGTATGGACACGAGATGTGCGCCGGCTTCCAGCGCGCTTTCGAAGACGGCGGCGGCAAGATCATTCAAAAGATCTTCACACCGCTCGCGACACCCGACTACGGTAGTTACGTCGCGCAGGTCAAAGGCGCGGATGCGATCTTCCTTGGCACCGCCGGCTCGAACGGATTTCGTTTCCTGCGCCAATTCATCGAATACGGCCTCAAGGACAAGATGGCCGTGATTGGCGGCATGACGGCGCTCGACGAATCCGTGCTTCGCAACATGGGCGACGAAGCCCTGGGGATTCTGACGACGAGCTGGTACTCCGCCGAACTCGACAATCCACTGAACAAGGCGTTCGCGCAGGCCTTCCGCAAGCAGACCAAATACGATCCCGGTTTCTACGCTGCCGCCACTTACGTTTCCGGCGCGGTGCTCGAGGCGGCACTGAAGACCACCAAGGGAAATGTGGAGGACAAGAAGGCACTCGTGGCGGCGATCCGCAGCAGCAATGCGGAAACGGTGCGAGGCCTCGTCAAATTCGACGAACTCGGCAACGTGGTCGGAAATGTCTACATTCGCAAGGTGACCAAGGTCGATGGACGGCTGGTCAACTCCGTCATCAAGACCTATCCGGACGTCAGCCAGTTCTGGACTTATGACAAGACGGCCTTCCTGAAGAATCCGGTTTATTCCCGCGACTATCCGCCGGCCAAAAACCTGGAGCCATAGTCCCTGCACCTCTCCACGCCGTAACGCAGCAAGAACAGAAGCGGCTAACGATGCAGTTCTGGATTATCCAGGGTCTCAACAGCCTCTCGCTTGGCGGGCTGTTGTTCCTGCTGTCATCGGGGTTCTCGCTGATCTTCGGCTTGATGCGGCTTGCGAACCTCACACATGGCGCGTTTTTCATGCTGGGCACTTACATCGCCGCAACGGCATTGCGCGCTTATGACGGCCTGAACCTGTGGGCAATGGTCATTGTCGCCGGCTTTGCCGTCGCGGCCCTTGGCGGCCTCTTCGAGCGCCTGGTGCTCACCCGGCTGAAGGCGAACCCGCTTGGGCAAGTGCTGGTTACCCTCGGAATGTCCTTCATCATATCGGACGCTTGCCTGATGTTGTGGGGTGGCGATTCCATCCCGGTTCCGACCCCGCAAAACCTGCAGGCGCCAACCCGCATGTTCGGCTTCGTGTTTCCAACCTATCGCCTCGTGCTGGTCGGTTTGGCGGTCATCGCAGGCATCGCGCTCTATTTCCTGTTGGAGCGCACGCGTCTCGGCGCCATGATCCGAGCGGGCGTTGATGACCGTCAAATGGCCCGCGCGGTCGGAATTCCTGTCTCCAATCTGTTTACTATTGTGTTTTGCCTGGGTGCCGGCATCGCCGGTGCTGCCGGCGTGCTTGGCGGTCCGATCCTCTCAGCCTATCCCGGACTGGATGCGGATATGTTGCCGTTGGCGCTGATCGTCGTCATCCTGGGCGGGATCGGCAGCCTGCTTGGCGCATTTGTCGGCAGTTTCATGATCGGCTTCATTTACACGTTCGGGATCGCTCTTTTTCCAGAGCTCGCCTACATCATCCTCTTCCTGCCGATGATCGTCGTCATCGCGTTCCGGCCGCAAGGCCTGTTTGGACGCGTCGGCGCATGAACTGGATCGCCGCAGCCCTGATCGGAGGATCGCTACTCCTGCCGCCCTTTTTGGCAGGTGATTTTTACATCAACCTGGCAAGCCAGATCCTTATTGCAGCGATCTTTGCGCTCAGCCTCAATCTACTGGTCGGCTTTGGCGGCATGACATCGCTGGGACATGCCTCCTATCTCGGCGTCGCGGCCTATATCTCGGCGTTGCTGACGAGCCGATACGGCCTCGGGCACGGCGCTGCGGCAATCATCTCCATCTCGGGAACGGTTGCGATGGCGGCATTTTTTGGCGTGATCGCGCTTCGCGCGACCGGGCTCGGTTTCCTGATGATCACGCTTGCCCTGTCACAGGTGCTTTGGGGACTCGCTTATCGGATGTCGAACGTGACCAACGGCGACAACGGCATCACTGGACTTACCCGCCCCGCGCCCTTTGGAATTTCTCTCGACAGTCCCGTGGCATTCTACTGGTTCGCGCTGATCGTGGCGACGATTGCCTTCCTCGCTATGACCGTGTTCGTCTCATCGGCCTTTGGCTCGTCATTGAAGGGGGTGCGCGACCAGCCTCGGCGGATGGCGGCGTTGGGCTTCAATCCCTGGCTGGTCCGCTGGATCACCTTCGTCTATGCCGGCTTTTGGGGCGGCGTATCCGGGCTACTCTATGTCTACTATCACAAATACATCCACCCGACCTCGCTCTCGATTACGAGCTCGGCCGAAGCGCTGCTCGGCGTGATCGCCGGCGGCTCGGCGACATTAGGGGGCCCGGCTGTTGGCGCAGCGCTCGTATTGCTGCTGAAGAACTATGTTTCCGCATATCTCGAACGTTGGAATATGTTGCTCGGCCTCGTGTTTCTTTTCATCGTGTTGGTCATGCCGGCCGGAATTGTTCCTGGCTTCAGCAGGCTGATGGCGGCCTTGCGTGGAGAGAGGCCATGACCCATCCCGCGCTTGAAGTTATCGGTCTGACAAAAGCGTTTGGCGGCCTGGCCGTCACGCAAGACGTTTCGCTTGTTGTCCAGCCCGGCGAGAGGCGCCTGATCATCGGCCCTAACGGCGCCGGCAAGACCACGCTGTTCAATCAGATCAGCGGAGACCTCCGGTCCAATTCCGGACAGGTCAGACTATTCGGCGCCGACATTACACGGCTTCCCCCCTACAGGCGCGCGCAGCGCGGCTTGTCGCGGACCTACCAGATCATCACTTTGTTCGCCGGCGACACGATCGAGCACAACGTCTCACTGGGCTTGTTGGGGCTTCGGCGGACGCGCTGGCAGATGTTGTGGCCGATGTCGTACTACCCCGACATCGCGGCGGAAGCCCGCCGCGCCCTCGACGCCGTCGGGCTCCTGCAACTCGCCAATCGTCCGGTCTCCGATGTCGCCTATGGCGAAAGGCGGCGCGTCGAATTGGCTGTGGCGCTGGCGCAAAGGCCGCGCGTGCTGTTACTGGACGAGCCGCTCGCGGGTCTGTCGAACGCGGAGCGGTCCGCCGTCAAGGCGCTGATCGCGTCCATTCCACGGGAGACCACGGTCGTCATGATCGAGCACGACATGGACACCGCGCTCGATCTTGCCGAAACGGTGACCTTGCTCAACTATGGTCGCGTGATCGTCGATGGCAAGCGCGATGTCGTTGTCGCGGACGAGCGAACGCGGGAGGTGTATCTTGGCACCTGATGCGCTCAATCTAACCAACGTGCACAGTTTTTACGGAGACAGCCATATCCTGCACGGCGTTGGTTTTGCGCTGCGAGCAGGCAGCGTGCTGGCGCTGCTGGGACGCAACGGTGCCGGCAAAACCACCTGCATCTCTACAATCGTCGGTTTCCTGGCTCCACGCGAAGGCGATATCCGGCTGTTTGGCGAACCGATAGCTGGTCTCAGTCCTGAACGGATCGCTCATCTCGGCGTTGGCCTCGTGCCCCAAGGCCGACGCATCTTCCCCTCCCTCACCGTGCGGGAAAATCTGGTCGTGGCTGAGCAGCGCCGCGGGACGAACACAGGGCGATGGACGGTCGATCGGATCTACGATCTGTTTCCGCGACTGCGTGAACGTCACGTACAATTTGCCGGCACCTTGTCGGGCGGCGAACAACAGATGCTTGCGATCGGACGAGCGCTGATGGGAAATCCGCGCGTCCTGTTGCTCGATGAGCCGTCGGAAGGGCTCGCGCCATTGATTGTTGCCGAGGTTGGCCGCACGATCCAGCGCCTCAAGCAGGAAAAGCAATCGACGATCCTGGTCGAACAAAATCTCAAGCTCGCGCTCGACGTGGCCGATGAAGTAGTGATCCTCAATACCGGACGCTGCGTATTTGCCGGCCAGGTCGGCGAGCTTCAGGGCAACGACGCACTGATCGCGCAGCATCTTGGCGTCTATCACGCAACTGATGCTCTATCTTAGATTGAGGTGAAGAATGAAAATCGGCGTATGCGGGACGGGTCGAATGGGGTCGGCAATCGCGCAGCGATTGGTGTCGGTGGGACATGAGGTCAGCGTCTGGAACCGCGATCAGACAAAGGCCAAACCGCTCGCCGTTGCCGGTGCGAAGCTGTCATCCACGCCGGCGACACTCGTCGACAGTTGCGAAGCTGTCGTCGTCATGCTGCTCAACGATGCCGCCAGCGAAGCTGTCTATCGCGGTCCAGACGGCATTCTTCAAGCCAAATTGGCAGGCAAGCTGATTATCGATATGAGCACGCTTCGGCCGGATACGATGCAGACGATCGGTACCGCGGTCGCGCAGAAAGGCGGCGCCTTCGTCGAAAGTCCCGTAGGCGGAAGTACGGCCCCTGCCAAGGAAGGCAAACTGTTTGCGCTTGTCGGTGGTGAGAACGCTGACGTCGCGCGCGCGATGCCGATCCTGCAACAATTGAGCAGGCGTATCGAGCACATCGGTGCACTCGGCTCCGGCGCAGCCATGAAGCTCGCCGTCAATCTACCGCTGCTGGTCTATTGGCAGGCGTTGGGTGAGTCCCTGACGATCTGCAGACCGCTCAATCTTCCGGCGGATCGACTGATCGATATCCTGTCTGATACCGCGGGCGCGCCGACCGCGATGAAGGGGCGCGGTGCCGTCATCGCCAAGGTTTTGGGTGGCGCTCCTCTCGGTCCGACGGCCTTCGGCCTGAGCGCTGCCAAAAAGGACTTGGCGACTGCAGTGCAGTTTGCAGCGACCTTGAATGCCGAACTCCCCGTCGCCACCGGTGCGCTCGCCTGCTACGAAGAAGCCGAAACTGCAGGCTTGGGCAATGCCGACGCTACCGCCATCTCGAGCCGTTGGCCGCAGCGCAACGCCAAGCCGTAACGCCCTTCACCAATATTTTCGTTCAAACCCGCAGGTCCCAAAGATGATTGACAGCAAGAACCGCTATGGCCACACCGCCGCTCGCATCCATGACGCTGACGGTCTCGCGCGCCGCCCATCGTCACCGACCATCGACATTCATGCTCATATCGTCGTGCCGCAGGCCGCAGCAGTGGCACAGCCGCATGTCGACGTGAGCCGTATCCCGCTCGCCACTTTCGCTGATGCCGCCACCAAGGAAGTGAACGCCCAGCAGGAAAAAGACGTCCGCGAGGTGATGACCACTCTCGACAAACGGCTCAAGCATCTCGATCAGATGGGTATCGACATCCAGGTCGTCGCGCCGGCGCCGGGACAGTGTTACTACACCGTCGATCCCAAAATCGGAGAAAACGCACACCGTCTCGCCAATGACGGCGTTGCCGAATACTGCGCGCGCAAGCCCGACCGCTTTGTCGGCCTCGGTGTCGTTACATTGCAGGAGCCCGAGCTCGCGGTTCGAGAGCTCGACTACGCAATGAACACGTTGAAACTGAAAGGCATTCAAATCCTGACCAATGTCGATGGTCAGGAGTTGTCCGATGCGAAATTTCGCCCGTTCTTTGCCAAAGCCGAGCAACTCGGCGCGTTCATCATGATGCATCCCAACGGGTTTACTCACGGGCAGCGCCTGACGCACTACTATTTCAGCAATGTGCTGGGTAATCCCCTCGACACGACGCTTGCGCTTCACAATCTGATCTTCTCGGGAACGCTCGCGCGATTCCCGGAGCTGAAGCTGATGGCGGTGCATGGCGGCGGCTATCTTCCGAGCTATTCGGGGCGGATCGATCATGCCTGGGGTGCCCGGCAGGATTGCCATGCCGACTTGCCGTTGCCGCCAACGACCTATCTGCGGCAGGTTTATCTCGACACCATCGTCTTCAGCTATCATCAACTGGCTTATTTGATCGACGTGTTCGGTCCCGACCGCATCTTGATGGGGACCGATTATCCCTTCGACATGGCCGAATATAATCCGATCGGCCATGTGGCTGGCGTCCCAGGAATGGACGAGTCGACCCTCGCCCAAATCGCCGGCGGCAACGCTGCTCGGGTGCTCGGCCTCGACCTATGAAGCCAGGGATCGCCTAGCGCGGTGCATTCGCGGCCTTGTAGCCCGGCTGTTCGAAGGGATGTGAGGTCGCAAAAGCGGGCAACGCAAAGTACCGCTCGGCAAGTTTCGCCACGATCGGAAACGCTGCAAGGTCGAGCTTGAGGAAGTGCGCGCCAACGAGCTGGCCGGCGATGCAGATGTCGGCCAGCCCCGGTTCAGAGCCAAGCACAAATGGTGCCGGAGGACGTCGCCCCAGCAGCCGCTCATAGGTCGCCAGCCCCTCGGTCGTCCAATGCTTGCCCCATTGTTCGACCGCGTGCGCGTCAGCGCCGAACGCCTTCGCGAGATGATTTCGCACCCGCGGCACCACCAACGGATGGGAATCCGCGATTGTTATCAACGCGAGCGAACGCACATAAGCGCGCTCCCTTGGATCCAGCGGAATCAGACGCGGCTCCGGTTTGATATCTTCGATGTACTCGATGATCGCGAGCGACTGGAACACAGAGTGGCCGTCGTGGATGAAAGTCGGCACGACGCGCTCCGCGTTCACAGCCTCATATCCCGGCTCGAACTGCTCACCCGTGAGAATATCGATTGGAGTCTCGTCGAACGGCAAGCCTTTGAGCCTGAGCGCCACCCTCACCCGAAACGTCGCGATTGACCGCCAAAATCCATAGATCTGAATAGTCATGCTCTATCTCACCTTTGAACCGCCGGCGTTCGCCTACTCCGCCATATTGTGACGTTGCCAACGCAAAAGATAGGCCTGCAGCCGCCAGATCAACGCCGACAGTATCACGCCGACCAGCATCAGGATGATGACGGCGACCATCATGCCCGACGCCTCGCCGCGCGCTTCCGATTCGATGATGAGGCGGCCGATGCCCCGTTCGGCGCCGATGAATTCGCCGACGATGACCCCGATCAGCGCAAAGGAGATTGCCGGCGTCAACGAGGCAAAGACCCACGCCATGGTCGACGGGATCACGACAGTGCGCGTAATCTGCCACTCGCTGGCGCCCAACAACCGCGCGGCATTGACGAAGCCTTCGTCGATCGAGCGCGCGCCCTCAAACGTGTTGAAGAACACGAGGAAGACGACCACGATCCAGGACGTCACGATCTTCGACATGTCGCCGATCCCGAACGCCAGAACGATGATCGGCGCCAGCGCAATCCGCGGAATGGAATTCACCGCGGTGATGAAAGGCTGGAAGATCGCGCTGAGCCGGTCCGAGCGGCCCAGGATGAGTCCAACCACAAATCCACTCGCCACACCCGTCACAAACCCGAAAAACGTGTTCTTGAGCGTGATTGCCGTGGCGACCCAGAGATTGTTCTGATTACGCGCCAGGCACTTCGCGAAATCGCCGTTCAGCCACCCGTTGAAGGCCCCCATTTGGATTTGAGGCAACTCAGGATCAGGAAATTCTCGAAAATGTCGGATGGTTTCGAGATGAAATAGGGATCGAGCAGATCGGGTACCAGCTGGGGCAGCGACGCATGGAGATCATATCCCCACTGCCAGATGGACAAAACGACGACACAGATCGCCAACTGCCAGGCATACGTGCTGACCGCAAAGCGCCCTTTCATGCGCCGCGTCCTTTGACGAATTCCTCACCGAGCGAGTGCCAGATATGCTGGAACAGCTCGGCATATCGCGGCGTCTCCCGCACTTTCACCGCGTCACGCGGGCGGGGGAAGTCGACTGCGAACATGTCCTTGATCTGGCCGGGTCGCGCCGAAAGCAGGATGATACGATCGGCGAGCGTCAACGCTTCCCCGAGATCATGGGTGACGAACAGGACCGTCTGCTGCTCGCGCTCCCATATCCGCAGAAGAACCTGATGCATGTCGATCTTGGTGTGGGTATCGAGAGCACCGAACGGCTCGTCCATCAGCAGAACTCGCGGTTCGACGACCAGCGTTCGCATCAGCGCCGCGCGCTGGCGCATGCCTCCTGAAAGAGCTGAAGGATAGGCGTTCTCGAAACCCTGCAGTCCGGCTTGCGCCACGGAAGCGGCGACACGCGCCTGGCGCTTTGCCTCGGGTACTCCGGCTAACTGCAAGCCATAGCCGATATTGTCGGCGACAGTACGCCACGGAAACAGCGTGTCACGCTGGAAAACGTAGCCGACATTTGGAGTAGCTTTGCCGGCGACGACCAGCTTGCCGTCGATCAGTATCTCGCCGCCGCTCGGCTTCAACAGCGTCGCGATCATGTTGAGCACCGTGCTCTTGCCGGAGCCGGAAGGTCCAAGCAACGCAACGAACTCGCCGCGCCGCACGCTGAACGATACGTTGCGCACGGCTTCGATGGCTGTGCCATCAAGTTGAAATGATTTACTCAGGCTTCGCACATCGATACGCTCGATATCGGGCGTGCGCGACGATGGAACGGCAGTTGTCGGCTGGGCGTTCAACCCGGATACGCCTTTCGCGCCACCTCGATAAAGGCGGGACTGACGACCTCGGCAATGGTCAACGGCTTGATGCCGGTCATTTCCCGGAACCAGACCTTCTCACCACGCGCAAAATCCGCGGCGTTGATTGTAGCGTCATAGTCCGCCACCTTTTGGAGAGCCGTGATCTCGAGAAGATTGGCCCCACGCGACGTACTGCCAACATATGGCTCGATCGTATCGTAGATTTCTTCCGGCTTGTGCGTCTTGATCCATTGCGTCGCCCGCCAAATCGCGGTGACGAAGGCCTGCATTTTTGCCGGATCCTTGTCGATCGTCGATTGCAGGGTGAAATGGGAGGTTACCGGTACCTTGCCGCCGATATATTTGTTCCAGATCGCCTCGTCGGTGCCATCGAACAACAGTTCGCCCCAACCCTGCTCCCTTGACTCGTTGAGCAACGACAAGGAGCTAACGAGGATATCGACCTGCTTCGACTTCAGCGAGCCCAGCATGGTGTCGACGTTACCGGTCCCGATCCATGTCACCCTCTGATCAAGTCCCATGACTTCCATGTAGTAGGAAGCCCAAACGTGGTTGGTGCCGCCCAGCGACGAAACCGAAATGATCGGTTTGCGGCCGTCAAGCCGCTTCCACTCCGTAAATGCTGCCAGGGTGTTGATACCCTGGTCCTTGAGGTCCTTCCGAATGATGAACATCACGGAGCTGGAGCGCGTATCGACCGGCATGAGGACACGCCCGGCGCGGCCATGATTGCTGAGTTGCATTGGATGGGTGATATCGCCGATGCCGATATCGCCCTGCGATGATGCAATGATCTCGCGCGTCTTCACCCCGCTGCCGCCCTGGATCAGCTTGCAATCGAGCCCCGCCTCCTTGAAATACCCGATCCGATCGGCCACGAACTGGGTCTGATAGATCGGGACAGCGACGGGATAGATGACACGGCCGCTGGCGTCGGCAGCTCGCGATGGGCGGCCGGTGAGTAACGCGCCGCCACCCGCAATGACAGTCAGGGCAGATCGTCTCGAGATGTAGGCCATCAGGCGTACTCCCTTTCCTTTCCGGCAACCTTATCAAGAGCGCTCAACACCGCATCGCCCATTTCGACCGTTGAAAGCTTCTTTGTTCCCGATTCCGCGATATCCACGGTACGCGCGCCGGCGCCGAGCGCCATTTGCACCGCTTTTTCGAGAAGGCTTGCATCGTCGGGGCGATTCAGGGTCAGGCGCAACATCATCGCGAGACTGAGAATGGACCCGAGCGGATTCGCAATGCCTTTGCCGGCGATGTCCGGGGCGCTGCCATGCACCGGTTCGTAGAGTGCCTTTCGCCGCCCGAAGCGATCGACCGGCCCGAGCGAAGCCGACGGCAGCATGCCGAGCGAGCCCGACGCCATGGCAGCACAGTCCGAGAGAATATCACCGAAGATATTTCCGGTCACCATCACGTCGAACTGCCGCGGTTCGCGCACGATCTGCATGGCCGCGTTGTCGACATAGAGATGCGTGAGCTCGACGTCGGGAAACTCTTCCCTGTGCAGAGCGATCACTTCCTCACGCCACAGCACGCTGGTCTCGAGCACGTTCGCCTTGTCCACCGAACAGACTTTGTTCCTCCGCGTCCGCGCCAGCTCGAAGGCAGCGCGCGCCACGCGCCGAATCTGGTTTGTCGTATATTGCTCGGTGTTGAAGCCACGGCGTTGCCCGTCGGGAAGCGTCTCGATACCCCGAGGTTCGCCGAAGTAGATGCCGCTGGTCAGCTCGCGGATGATCACGAAGTCGACTTCGTTCAGCACCTCGGCCTTCAGCGGCGCCGAGCTGGCGAGCGCCGGACTGGCGACAATCGGACGAAGGTTGGCGTAGAGATCATACTTTCTGCGCAGCGACAGCAAGCTTCCGGCCTTTCGGGCCGCGGCCGGCACCTCCTTGGTTTCCGGCCCGCCGGTCGCGCCCCAAAGGATCGCGTCGGCCTCATCCATCGCCTCGACCGTATCCTCCGGCAGCACCTTGCCGGTCGCAAGATAGGGAACGAGACCATACTGCGCTTCCCGCAACGTCACCGGCACGCCTCGCCTGGCGACGAACCAGTTCAGAATGCGGTGCGATTGCGCCGTGACTTCAGGGCCAATGCCTTCGCCGCCGACCACGGCGACCTTGACCGTGTTCGATGAGCTGTTCATGCCGGCTTCCCTGCAAAATGTATCCACGGCCGCGCTGCGCGATCCGCAGCCTGAAACTTCAGTATTTCCGCATCGCGCTGCAATGTCAGAGCGACCTCGTCGAGTCCCTGCAAAAGGCCTTCGCGCCGCCGCGGGTCGATCTCGAATGCGACCTGCTTCCCGGATGGTGAGACGATCGTCTGCGCCTCGAGGTCGATGCTGACGCGTCCGGCGCCTTGGGTAGCTTCGATTTCGGCCGCCAGTGAGTCGACAATCCCCTTGTCGACCACGATCGGCAGGATTCCGTTCTGAAAGCAATTGGCAAAAAAGATATCGCCAAACCCTGAGCCGATGATGGCGCGGATGCCCAATTCCTGTAGCGACCAGACCGCGCCTTCACGGGACGACCCGCAGCCGAAATTCGGACCGGTGACCAGGATTTCAGCCTGCCGGTACGGTTCGCGATTCAGGATGAACGCCGGGTTCTCGGAACCATCGGGTAGATAGCGGAGCGAGCCGAAGGCCCACTTGCCAAGCGTACCCCGAACGGAATTGCCAACGAGACGCTCGATTCGAATGATGACGTCGGTGTCGATATTGCTGCGCATGATCGGCGCGGCAGTGGCGGTCAGCTTGTTGAAAGGTTTCGGCATGCTAACGCCCCATGGCTCGGACGTCGGTGATCACACCGGCAATCGCGGCCGCCGCAGCGCTGGCGGGACTTGCCAGATGAGTGCGCGCCCGCGGCCCTTGACGCCCGACAAAGTTGCGGTTGGCTGTCGAGACGGAACGCTGTCCAGGCGCAACAGTCTCACCATTGGCGGCAAGACACATCGAGCAACCGGGCTCACGCCATTCGAACCCCGCCTCGACGAACAGCCTGTCGAGCCCTTCCGCGACCGCCTCGCGCTTGACTGTCTCCGAGCCCGGGACCACCCACGCACGGACGCCGGGGGCGACCCGCCGGCCGCGTGCAATCTCGGCCGCGGCGCGCAAATCGCTCAAGCGGCTATTGGTGCACGAACCAATGAAGACCCAGTCGACCGGCGTGCCGGCGATCGGCGCACCACCCTTGAGGCCCATATACTCAAGTGCGGTTTCTACGGAAATTCGGCGGACGGGATCATCGATCATCCGAGGATCGGGGATGCTGCCATCGACGCCGACGACGTGCTCGGGACTGGTGCCCCATGTGACCTGCGGGATGATCTTTTCGACGTCGATGACCACCTCTCTGTCGAAAGCCGCGTCCGGATCACTCGGAAGCTGTTGCCAAGCCCTAAGCGCCTGTTCCCACATATCGCCCTGCGGCGCATAGGGACGCTCCCGCAAAAACCCAAACGTCTTTTCGTCCGGCGCAACCATGCCCATCTTGGCGCCAAGCTCGATCGACAGATTGCAGATGGTCAACCGTCCCTCGATGGGCAAGTCGCGGATGGCGCTTCCGGCATATTCGACAGCGTAACCGGTGCCGCCCGCCGCGCCAACATGCCCGATCAATGCCAGAATCAGATCCTTGGCAGTCACTCCGAGAGAAATCTTGCCTTCGAACGTCACGCGCATGGTTTTGGGCCGGCGCTGGATCAGTGCTTGCGTGGCAAGCACATGGGTCAGTTCGCTCGAGCCGATACCAAATGCCAACGCCCCAAGTCCGCCATGGGTGCAAGTATGGCTGTCACCGCAGACGATCAGGCAACCTGGGAGACTCAAGCCGAGTTCAGGCCCGATGACGTGAACGATGCCTTGTCCCGGCTGATCGATATCGAACATCTGGATGCCACTGGCCGAGGTCTCGACTCGAAGCGCAGCAAGGAGTTCCTGCCCGATCTTGCTGGTACCCGCGCGACCATGCGCCGTGGAAATCGCATGATCCGGAGTCGCGAATGTTAGTTCCGGGTTGTGAACTTTGAGGCCCCGGCTCTTGAGATCAAGCAGCCCTCGCGATCCCCCGAGATCATGAAGCAGATGGCGATCGACATGGAGGAGATCCGTGTCCTCGCTCATACGAGCGATGACGTGCTGGTCCCAGATCTTGGCCAGCATCGTCCGGCCAGATTTTGCCAAGTCGTCCTCCCTTTGGCTTCTTGCGGCCGACGGCATCAGCCGGTAGCCGCCGCTTTACGCGGCTTGTCGTCAAGGCATCAAGATCGTCTTTATCAAAGCATGACAGACAACTGGGATGCCAGCACAGATTTAAGAGGCGGCCTGCCCACCCACCTCCGCCTTGCCGAACACTCCGGCCTTTGCGAGCGCGGCAATGCGGGCATCATCGTAGCCAAGTGTATTCCGCAAGACATCTCTGGTGTGCTGGCCTAACAGGGGAGCCGCCACGGGATTGACGTGCGGTGTGAGGTCCATATTGAGCGGCGTCTCGATGTTCGGCACCGAGCCCGCGGTCGGATGGGAGATCTTGCTAACCCGGTGTCGTTCACGGGCTTCAGGCGCGTTGAAGCCCTGCTCGACCGTTCGAAGGTAGCCAACAGGAATGTTAGCCTTCTTCATTTTGGTCATCCAGTTCTCGAGCTTGTCGCCGGCAAAAACGCTGGCAATAATCGCGCGCAGCGTTTCCTTGTTGGCCGATCGGTTCTTGCGATCGGCGAATTTGGGATCGCTGATCAGGTCCGGACGCTGGAGCACTTCGGTAACCAATCGGCGATAGAGACGATCGTTGGCACAGGCCATGTAAAGCGGTCCGTCGGACGCTTCATAGACGCCGACGGTGGGCGAACCATTCGGCGAATTTCCAAAGCGGCCAGGATTGGTGCCGTTGATCAGATACGCCATGCCGTAAAACCCGGTCATCGACATTGCAATATCGAACAGCGCGACTTCGACCTGCTGGCCCTTTCCGAGCCGATCGCGCGCAATCAGCGCCAGCAAAATGGCGTTGCAAGCCGACATTCCCGTCGCCATGTCGACGATCGGAGGCCCTGTTCGCACCGCCGGCCCGTCGGGAAAACCGTTCAGGGACATGAAGCCGCTCTCGGCTTGCGTGATCGGATCAAAGCCCGGGCGAGACGCGAACGGTCCCTTGCGGCCGTAGGCCGAAATCGAACAATAAACCAGGCGCGGATTTGAGGGCGCAACGGAGGGATAGTCGAGGCCATACTTCCCCATCACGCTCGCCGAGAAGTTTTCGACCACCACGTCGGCCTTCGCGATCAAATCACGCGCGACCTCACGCGCTTCGGGTCGCGTCAAATCGAGAGAAATGCCGCGCTTGTTGCGATTCAGGCTGAGATACGCGGCGCTTTCCCCGCCAATCTCGGCGTGCTCATAGGCGCGCGAATCGTCTCCGCCCTCCGGGTTCTCGATCTTGATGACCTCTGCGCCGAAATCGGCCAGAGTTTGCGTGCACGCCGGGCCGGCGACAACGCGGGTGAAATCAACCACCAACAGGCCACCAAGGGCGGTCGGAGCATCCTTTGCGCGAGGTAAGCGCTCCGGCAGCGGCACTCTGTCGGTCATGATGAGACGTTTCCTTGCAGTCTTGTTCAACTGGGCGGAGTTTATGGTCTATTCCGGCGGGACCACAAGGGTTCGGCGTTGCTGACCCACGCGCAATGCATACCGGGCATTACCTCTCCTCCATATCAGCGCCCTGATCCAGAAACGAAAAAAAGCCCGGTGGCATCAGCCACCGGGCGCGAGAAACCGAGAACGTATGCGTCGAGGGCCAGGCTGCTGGCTCTCAGATCGTGTAACGCCTGCTGCAGACCGTCCTCCTAATCACATTGAGTGCCCCTGATCTGCTTGCGCCAATATAGCGTATGTGGCCAACCCCAAGGCTCGCGGGGACGGTAGAGTTGATAGCCGGCCCTGATGATGCATGCCGCGGAAGATGACGAGGCCATCGCCCGGCGTCTCGATCTTGTCGTTGAACACCTTGAAGCCGTGACCGAGCCCGAGCGCGGCGATCTTGGTCTCGATCAGCCGCTTGGAGGACTGCGCCAGCGTGCGCTGCGCCTCACGGATACAGACCGCGAGCGTACCGCGCTCGGCCTGGCAGACTTCGACCAGAAGTTCGCCGAAAAAATGCGACTTGCCCGAACCGCGCCCGCCAAAGACCGCCTTATAACGCGCGGGCCGGAGCAGCGGTTCAAAGACCCGCGCCGTCGGAATTTTCAGGATCGACAATGACGCGCTCAATGCGGTGAATCAGTTCTAGGGCGCGATCGTCATCGTTGGCAAGCGCCTGCACCGGTTTGCCCCAGCCGCGATCGAGGATCGCGGTCGCCGCCGAAACGCGCGCCGCGGGCGTCGCGTCCTTTGCCCGCATGACCCCGACAAGGACATTGATGGCCGTCCTGGTGTGACTGCGCGCGATGGAGCGGAGCTCGGTGATGGTTTTCTTCATTTGCAAGTCGCACCATCGCTCGGCCGACGATCCAGCCACGTGATGACGAAGCGGACGGTTCCGATATTCATGACAGAATCTCCGCGACGACGATTGCAACGAGGCCGAGCAGCGCCAGCGAAATCAGATACGCGGTCATGCGCTCTCCTCTTGAAATAACGGCGCGGCAGATCGCGGAGGGGACGCGATCGTTTCGGGCGCGAACCCTATCCTCGTCAGAGGGCCGCAGGCGGCGGTGACGTGACGCCGCCCCGGCCAGTGCGTTCGCGCGCACCGGCCAATATGGAAGGTGAAGGAGGTTCGGACGGCAGCGCGGCTTGCGGCGCTCAGGCAAGCGCGGTCAAGGAGAGTGAGGGCGCCTGAAGCACGCGCCACCGTCCGATTGGTGAATTTTGGGAATCAAAAAGCCCGCGGCGATCTCTCGCGCGGGCGGTCAACTTTTTCCGATGATGTCAGTATGCAGGTGTTTTGCCCGACGAGTCAAATGCGATCCGTCGAAGAGAAAAAGACCTGACCGCGCCGCGTATCATGGCCGCACGAGCGGCTTGATCCATCGCGTGTCCCAATCGTCCATGTCGTCGCCGCTTGCCGCGGATTGATCACGCAGGCCGAACAGATACGGCGGTACGGGATAGTCGGGCATGGGCTGGCCGCTCACGAGACCCGGCGGTGCGGCTGCTTGCTGCGATGTATTTGCGTTGTCAGGCAAGGAAGGCGTCGCACCTGGCGCGGGGATGCGGGCGAGAACGCGGACATCTCCGGCATCGGTTTGCGTCGCATTACCGGGACGAGGCGATGCGCCCGGTTGAACTGAATTGGGGATAGCACCAGGCGGCGGCGCGAAGGAGACGGCAGGCGCGCCGCCATCGAATGGCGATATTTTCGAGCGGATGAACCCGTCGATCTGATCGTTCCACCAGTGCTCCTTGCCGCCGTCCTTCAATGTGACGTCGACGCCGCCGGTCGGATCGCCCGGAGTCGCCGGGTGCGGCCTAATCGACACCGGACGCGGCGTGCCGTCCTCGGAGAACATCATGCCGGTGCTGCCAATGCCTGGGTCGGGCAAGCCGGGGCTTCTGTTGCCCATGCCAAATAAGCCAAGGAGTTCCACCGCTTTGGGGACGGCGGTCCAACCCAGAGACGCCAGGAAGCGAAGTCGTGTCGCCGGGAGAGCCGTCCAGTCCGTAGATGCCGCGGGGCGCGCCCGCGTTACCGGGCGCCGGATCGCGCTCATAATAAAGCACTTCGCCATTAAAGCCTGCTCGAAATTGGCCATGAAGGCCTTGGCCTCGGGCGAATCCAGATTGCCCCATTTCTCGAAGGCATAACGCTGGACGTCGGTTCGCTCGGGAGTGGGACTGCGACTTGGACTGGGACTGCCCAGCCTTCGGAAATTCTCTTTGTCTCTTGCTTCGGTTGCATCGACGTAGATTTTTCCTTTGGCAGCATCCGGCTTGAGGAATTTCCCGTCTTGATAATCCTGGTAGGCTTGCCGGATGGCGTTTTCATTTTCCTTCGGCAACGCCTTGCCGCTTCCATAGAACAAGTTGAAAGCCTTTGCCAGCCGAATTGCCCAATCGAAGTTGTCGCCGGCCGCCGCTTTGGCCAGACCAAATCCATAGTTGCCACCGTCCGTGTATCTCGGATCGAACCCGCCCGAGTAACCTGCCTGCCGTTGCGATCGCCGGCGCTGCCGTGCGAATAGTGAGCCTTAATCCAGGAATCGGGCCCCTCGGGTCGAGTTGATGCATAATGAGCGGCATTGATCTCGTTTTGCAGGTCGAAATTCTCGGGGATGAGAAGCGGCCGGCCGTTGACCACGATCGGTTGTCCATTTCGATCGGTCGCGTGGACCGGATCGCCGAAATAGGTGATATTATCTGCCAATGTCATCCTCATGATCGAGATTGAAATTGCGCCGAACGACCGGCTTGTCGCGAGCAAGCGGGCCTCGCTCGAAGCCGCGTCGACAGCCGCCAAAAATAAATGCTACCGGCCGCGCGATCACTGGCTCAAATAAGCCCACCCAAGAACCAGAACTGGTGGACATAAGACGCCAGATAAAACAGCGTCCACGCGAAACAGACGAAGAGAAGTAACGCTTGCAGGAGCCGGCTCGCAACGCGTGAAGACGCGTGGTGATGATTCTCGCGCCAGAGCGTCCGCCATAACAGGAAACCGCTGATGAGCGTCGCAACCCAAAATGCGATGAGTGAACCGAAGACCGCAAGTGTGTAGCTCTCGGAGCGAAACGTTGAGGGAAAAGCCTGCCAGGGCAGGATCAACAAAGGAAAGATATCGAGAACTACCGACAAGGGACGCTGGGATAGGATCGACAACGGCAGGAAGACATACCATCCCAGCATTTCCGCCCCGACAATCAATGTCGCGACCGGGAGTGACACCAGATAGAACGGCCGAGCCGCCAGCCGAGCCCACCACGCTGGAAGATCCGATTTTCGTTTCAGCAGAATAAGCCCCAGCGACACCAGCAAAAGCGCCGCGAGCGGAACATAAAACGATAATAGGGGCAGCAGCGCGGTATGGCTCATCTCAACACCGGCGACGGATTTAACTCGTTCATCAATGTTTGTCCTATACCCCCGGAGGAGTTATCAGCCAGGCGATATAAGACACCAGATAGGCGAGTGCCCACGCGAAACAGACGAGAAGAAGCGATCCTTGCAGGATTGAGCCGGCAATGCGGGAGGATGACTGGTGATCGTCACGCAAGACCGGCTGCCCAGCAGATAGCCGCTGATCAAAACCGCAGCCCAAAAACGCGATGAAGGAAGCGATGACCGCCGGACCTTCATAAAAGTAGAAAGCGGGAACGGGATTGAGGAAAAAATAATTGGAATTATATTTCCAGGAAAATCCATAAGGCGACAGAAGTTCCGAGATGACGAGGAGCGAATACAAAGCCAGCATCTCCGCCCCACCGATCAAGGTCGCGATCGGCAGTGAGACCAGATAAAAATGGGGGTGCGGTCAGTCGCGCTATCCAGGCCGGAACATTCGATCTCCCTTTCAGGACAACAAGCGCCAGTGACACCAGCAAAAGCGCCACAGGCGAACCAAAGACCGAAATCAGCAACTTCATCTCGAGACCGGCAACGGCTTCTATTCGCTTTCAGGCGCCTGGTCGAACTTGGAACATAACAGGAACAATGTCAATGACCCTTTGCAGCCAGAGATTGCCGGACTGGCGCAGCCAGGCAGCGGCACTCAAGCAGCGGCATGCGGACGGCTGTATGCCTAAATCTCGGCCAACAAAAAGCCCGCGGCGATCTCTCGTGCGGGCCGGTCAACTTTTCCGATGATCGTAATATGCAGGTGTTTTGCCCGACGAGTCAAATTTGACGAAAAGGCGGCGACGACTTTTGGGCGCATCCAAACCGCGTTGTCGGTTTGTCTCGCCGGAAGCGAAAACTCACCTCTCGTTTACCCAAGCGGGCTTACCATCTTCGCGACGATACGGGTATGCGGGTGTTTTGCCCGACGTGTCAACTTCGGATTTTTTGAAACACAACCAGCCGGCATCGAGGAGACCAACGATGTATTTCGTCGCCGCCGCGCTCGCCGTGCTCTCCGGCCTGTTCTACGCCGCGGGCAATCACGAGCTCGGCTCGTTCAGTTCGGACATGTGCCGCTATGGCAGCACGTTCTGCGACAATCCGCACTATGTGCTGGTTGGCGCCGGCCTGGCCGGAGCTTGGGGCGCTTTCGTCAGCGTCAAATGATGCTGCTTTGAGGTAAGGC
Organism: uncultured Alphaproteobacteria bacterium; assembly: GCA_963791665.1. Taxonomy (GTDB): domain Bacteria; phylum Pseudomonadota; class Alphaproteobacteria; order Rhizobiales; family Xanthobacteraceae; genus Bradyrhizobium. Next base: position 67,690 of record CAWBTH010000004.1, read on the forward strand.
TCTCGGGTCGAACGCGGCCGGCCGCGGTGGAACTTTTCCGCGAAAAGCGATTTGATGGAAGCGGCCGAGATTCGCGGCATCGCTTCCGGACCTCAGACGCTCGATGACAGAAACCACTCGCCCGGTATCCAAACCCTCCCGCGGCGTGGTGTTCCGGCTGCTCGGCCCGGGACTGGTGACCGGCGCGGCGGACGACGATCCATCGGGGATCGCCACCTATTCGCAGGCCGGCGCACAATTCGGCTATGGGCTGCTCTGGACCGTCTTCCTGACCATCCCGTTCATGATCGCGATCCAGCTGGTGAGCGCCCTGATCGGCAGGGTCACCGGCAAAGGGCTTGCCGCCAACGTGATGGAAATAGCGCCACGATGGCTGGTGCTGGCGCTCATCTTCCTTCTGGTCGCGGCAAACACCATCAACATCGCGGCCGACATCGCCGCGATGGCGGAAGCACTATCGCTCGTGATCGGCGGGCTCAACCACGAGCACGCCTTGATCTTCGCCTCGGCGTCGACCCTGCTGCAGGTGTTCGTGCCTTACCGCCGCTATGCGCCGATCCTGAAGCTACTGACGCTGACATTGTTCGCCTACGTTGCGACAGCCTTTACGGTGAGTATCCCGTGGTCCACCGCGTTGCTCGCAACGGTATGGCCGAAAGTGAGCATCAGCCCCGAATATTTCCTGATGGTGGTCGCCGTGCTCGGCACGACCATCAGCCCCTACCTGTTCTTCTGGCAGGCCTCGCAGGAAGTCGAGGAGATGCACAAGGGCAGGACGCGGCGCCCGCTTCGCGAGCTGAGCCGGGGCGGCGACCCTGAGCTCGATCGCATCAAGATCGACACGACGGTCGGCATGTTCCTGTCGAACATCATCGCGTTCTTCATCATCCTGACCACCGCGTCCGTGCTGCATGCGCATGGCGTCACCAACATCAATTCGGCGACCGAGGCCGCCGAAGCCTTGCGCCCGCTGGCCGGCAACGCGACGTTCGCCCTCTTCGCGCTCGGCATCATCGGCACCGGTCTTCTCGCTGTCCCGGTGCTGGCAGGCTCTGCGGCCTATGGCGTAGCCGAGGTTTTTGGCTGGCATGCAACTCTGGAAGCCAAGGCACCGGATGCGATCGGCTTCTACAGCATCATTGCAGCCGCAACCGCGATCGGCTTCGGTCTCGGCTTCACCGGGATCGACGCCATTCACATGCTGGTGTGGAGCGCGGTGCTCAACGGCATCGTCGCCGTGCCCATCATGGCGATGATGATGGTGATCGTCGCCAATCCGAAGTTGATGGGACGGTTCAAGGCGCGAACCTGGCTGGTCGCGCTCGGCTGGCTCGGCACGGCGATCATGGGCGTGGCCGTGATCGCGCTGTTCTGGTCGACACTCGCAGGTTAGCCCGACTTGTGCCTTGGGTCGTCACCCAACAATCAAGCGCGTCACACCTCCGGTTTCCCGCACAAATGCCGTCGCGTCTTAACCTTTTTTGATGAGACCGCCGCAGGATTGGTGCGCTGCGACATCATCTTTCCGTGCTAATGTCGATTGATCTTGTTAAAGCGCGTCGTGCCTGAAAAAGGCCGGCACTAGAAGAAACATGTGTGTGTTTTGGGGGAAATGCCTTGAGTAAACCCGATCGTATGAGTGCTCGCTCGATGCCCGCTTATTCGCCGCACGGACTTGCACTGTTACGCGATCCGCTGCTCAACAAGGGGACCGGGTTCACCGACGAGGAGCGCGATGCGCTCGGGCTTCGCGGGTTCCTGCCTGCCGCGGTGCTCTCCATGCAGGCACAGGCAGAGCGCGTGATGACGAATTTGCGCACGCTGCCCAGCGATCTGGAAAAATACGTCGCGTTGAACTCCTTGCACGATCGCAACGAGGCGCTGTTCTTCCGCGTCGTTTGCGACAACATCGATGAAATCCAGCCCTTGATCTACACCCCGACCGTCGGCCTCGCCTGCCAACGCTTCGGTTTGATCTTCCAGCGGCCGAGGGGACTTTTCATCTCCGCAAAAGACCGCGGACGCATCGCCGAAATCCTGAGCAACTGGCCCTACCGCACCAAGCTGATCGTCGTGACCGACGGCGAGCGCATCCTCGGGCTCGGCGACCTCGGCTGTAATGGCATGGGCATACCGGTCGGCAAGCTCTCGCTCTATTCCGCCTGCGCCGGCGTTCATCCCGAACTTTGCCTGCCGGTCATGCTGGACGTCGGCACCAACAATGAGGAATTTCTCAACGACCCCTATTACATCGGTCTTCGCCAGAAGCGGCTCACGGGCGCCGCCTATGACGAGTTCGTGGACGAGTTCATGACCGCGGCGCGCGCGGCTTTTCCGGGCGTGCTGATCCAGTTCGAGGATTTCGCCAATCATTCGGCGTTCCGCCTGCTGCACAAATATCGCGACGATGCTTGCGTCTTCAACGACGACATCCAGGGCACCGCGGCGGTGGCGCTCGCCGGCATTTTTTCGGCACTGCGCGTCACCGGCGGCAAGCTCACCGATCAACGGGTGCTCTTCCTCGGCGCAGGCGAGGCCGCGACCGGGATCGCCGATCTCATTGTGTCGGCCATGATGGCCGACGGGCTTTCCGAAGCCGAGGCGTTGCGCCGCAACTGGCTGGTCGACTCCCGTGGTCTCGTGGTGAAGGGACGCGCGGGCCTCAGCGGCCACAAGCTGCGCTATGCGCATGACCTGCAGCCGATCAGCAATTTCCTCACCGCGATCGAGACACTCAAGCCGACGGCGATCATCGGCGTTGCCGCGGTCGGCGGCGCCTTCACATCCGACGTACTCGAGGCCATGGCCAATCTCAACGAACGGCCGATCGTGTTCGCGCTGTCCAACCCGACCTCGAAATCGGAATGCTCGGCCGAGGAAGCCTACCGCCACACCGCTGGCCGCGCGATCTTCGCCTGCGGCAGCCCGTTCGATCCGGTCAAGCTCAACGGCTCGAGCTTCGTGCCGCGGCAGGGCAACAACTCCTACATCTTCCCCGGCGTCGGTCTCGGCGTGATCGCAAGCGGCAGCAGGCTCGTCACCGACGAGATGTTCATGGCGGCTGCGCATACGCTCGCCAATTCCGTCAGCGAGACCGATCTGAAGCAGGGCAGCCTCTACCCTGCGCTGCCTCGGATCCGCGAAGTCTCGGCCCAGATCGGCGCAGCGGTCGCCGACGTCGCCTATCAGAACGGGCTCGCAGTAGGGCCGCCGCCGAACGACCTGATCGGCTTCGTTCAGTCGCAGATGTACGACCCGAACTATTAACCGCGCTGGAACATCCGCCGCAGCGTGCGGACGTCCGCGACCTTTTCGATTTCGAAAATGGTCTCGATCAGCTTGGTCGAGGGATCGCGTCCGAGCACTGGCGCGATCAGGTCGCGCACCTTGTCGATCACCTCATTGCGCCCCATCGGATTGCGCGGCGTGCCGCGCACGGCGGCGACGCGCTCCGAGAGATGTGTGCCGTCGTTCAGATCGATCTCGACCACGGTCTCGCGCGCCGGCAGCAGCTTGGCGAGTTCCTCGTCGCGTACCAGATTGATTTTGGGGCGCTGCTTCAGCACGGCGGCATCCTGCATGCGCGGCTTGTCATGCGCGGCCTGGAACGAGACCGTCTTGTCGATCAGCATCACTGCGACCATGTGCTGCAGGCAGATGTCGGGGATGTCACGGTTGTCGACCACATTCGCAACCGACGGTGCGAGCCGCACCGTCACCTTCTTGACCTGATCGGCATCGAACGATTTCTTGCCACGGATCGCTTCGATGGCGTCAAGCGGCCCCTGGATCGGCGAACCCACGGTCCATTTCTTGATATCGGTCTGAGTGACCTCGTAGCGCTCGCCGAGCTTCTCGATCAACCGATCGGGCTGTGCCTTCGGCGCATAGGCCGCAAAGAAATTATCCGGGCCGGAGAAGATGTCGTCGACGCCGTTCCATCCGGATTTCACCAGCAGCGCCGCGGTCACGCCGTCCCGCGCCGGTTTGCCCGCGAACACAAAAGCCTTTTCGATATGATCGGTGTCGCGCCGCCATGCCGCGATCCCCGACGATTGCTGCGCGGTGTAGTCGAGCAACCAGCGCATCTGGCGCGCATCGAGGCCTGCGGCGGAGCCCGCAGCCGCGGCCGCACCGAACGTTCCGGCGATGCTGTGGGTGGACAGGCTGCTGTCGTAGCTGAAGGCGGCCCCGCCCATCGCCATCACCACGCGCGGACCGATGTCATAGCCCAGCGTCACCGCCCGCAGCAGTCCGTTGCCGTCGACGCCGTAGGCTTCTCCGGCCGCAAGCGCTGCCGGCACCACCGAGCAGCCGGGATGCGACCGCGACTCGTTATGGGAATTGTCGGTCTCGTCGGCATGCGCCATCATGCCGTTGGCAAGCGCGGCATCGATGGGCGGCGCCGTCAATGAGGTCGCGATGACGGTGGTCGGGCCGGTGCCGCTGTGTTCGCGGACATAGCGTTGTGCGGCTTGGCCCGGTGGCAATTCCGATCCCGAGACGATCGCGGCGAGCGTATCCAGCAGATGATACTTTGCCTGCTCGGCGACATCTTCCGGCAGCGGACGAGACCCCGCGGCACTCATGAAAGTGCTCAGCGTGTTCATGGTCGCACTCGGGCCGGAGCCGGCCGCCTGAGCGAGGGCCCGCACAGACGGCAAGCCGGCGGTCATGGCCGCCGCAGTCGTCATGCGAAGAAGATTGCGCCGCGAGTGCATTCAGGAATTTCACCAGTTGGGCGAAACGCCTGTAGAGCGCATATCCGGGCGGGACGCCAGCCCCCTGTTCGGCCATGTTTTCCATGGCGCAAGGGAAATTACCTTCGGCGCGGCGCTACTCGCTCGTCATCACCATCGGATTGGCCTGCGGGGTGACCGCGGCGGATATCTGGGATGCGATCAAGAAGGCCGCGAACACCGCCGGCACGCTGACGAGTCGCAGGAATTGATCAACGGAAAGCATCGCCCCAGTCCCCCAAAGAAAGCGATTCCAGTGGCCGCTAATTCGTCCGCTGCGCGGCCACCTGTTCGCGGGTCAAAAGCTGGTCGCTATAGGCCGCCCCGGTAATCGTGAGCAGCGCGAGAATGCAGATAACAGCCAGCGTTTTCATGGTTCCAATGGTCGGTTTTGATTGTGGCCAAAAACGTCTGCGTTTCGTGCATTTTCGGGACGATCCAGCGAAACATGATGGCCCGCCTCGCCAATTCCGCCACATCCGTGGCAAGCTCATCATTTGGGAATAAAGCGTGAGCCCGGCGGGTCAAACCCAGATGTCTCCCCAGCCCTGCACCAGTTTTGCCGTGAGCGAATCGCGCCTCCTTTTCAGACTGTGCCTGACGTCGGTGTTCGCGATGTTTGGATCGGCTATGGCGCATGCAGGATCCTGCCCGACCGCGAAGGACGAGATCGCAACCGACCGCCCGGACGTCACCAATTCGAGCCTGGTCGTACCGGTGGGCAGTCTGCAGAACGAGAACGGCGTCAACGTGAGCGCGCGCGATGGCGGCCAGAGCATCGACGGCACCAATAGCCGCTGGCGGCTTGGCATCGCACCCTGCCTCGAGGTGCTCGTCGACATACCGACCTACTTTGCAAACACCCGCGGCGCCGCCAATTCCGGCTTCACCGACGTGTCCCCGGCGATCAAATGGCAGATCAGCCCGGTGCCTGGAAAGTTCGACCTGTCCGTGGTCACCGGCGTGGCGCTGCCGACGGGCTCCGAGGCAATCGCCGGACGCGGCGCGCAACCCTATCTGCAGTTTCCCTGGTCGTGGGAGCTGCATAACGGCTGGGGCCTGAGCGGAATGTTCACCGAGTTCTTCCGTCCTTCAGACCCGACCCGCGCGATCACCGAGACGACATTCGTCATCGAGAAAAAGCTGACGGCGAATTTCAGCGTCTTCACCGAATATGTCGGAGACTACCCGCAGGGCAGCAGCCCGAGCCAGCTGTGGAATTCGGGCGGCGTCTACCACCTCGACAAAACGCACCAGGTCGATTTCCACGTCGCGATCGGCCTCAATCACAACGCCCCCAGCTATATCGTCGGCGTCGGCTATTCCTTCCGGATCGACGGCTTGTTCGGCGGAGTGACCGGCGTCACATCGGAACGTTCCGATTCTCGTGTTCAATCAATTTCGCGCGCCTACTAACTCTTGTGGCGCTGCGGCAGATCCAAGGCCTTGTCTAAAAATCTAGGCCGCGGACCATCCCGTAGCCCCTTGTTTGAAACCGGAATTCTTGGGAAATTATCGAAGCCGAACGTCTGCACATTGGGAACCGGGGAGATGCAGACCATCCGATCCATCGCTCATTCGACAAAGGCCGCGATCGCCACCCTGCTGGTCGCGGGTCTTCCGCTGTGGCCGGCCGTTGCGGCCGAAGACGGCTTCATCCTGGCTCAAGGCAGTTTCGAAAAGCTGCCGCCCTCCATTGCACCTACCCCTTATTCGCCGGACATGCCGCAGACGCCGCAGCCACGCCACGACTCCAGCCAACTCCATTCGCCTCCTCCCTCCCCGTCGTCCCCGAGTTCATCATCCGATATGTCCTGGGGCGCGATCGCCTTTACCGCCGACGGCTCTTACTCCTCGACCTGGAAGATGACCTCGCAGCCTGAGGCCGAGGCCAAGGTTTTGAGGGAATGCGCGCGCTTCGGCCGCGGCGGCTGCGAGGTCGTAACGTTCTCCGGACAGGAATGCGTGGCGTTGTCGACCTTCATCGGAAGTTACCGGCGGCGGGGTTGGAAGCTGTCCTTCACAGCAGGCGGCAATACCTATCCGGATGCCCAGAACGCCGCGATGTATCGCTGCAATTCCGACGAGCGCACACAGGGCCATTGCCAGCCCCGCACCGCGGCCTGCGCCGACGGCCGGTAGTTCATCCCCAGCCGGCAAACAGGTTGGCAGAATGCCGGCGCCCCGGCATAGTCTGCAAAAAAGGGCCGGGGAGAAGTATGCGTCGGGCGTTGAAGATTGCTGCAGCGATCGCGATCGGCATCGCGCTCGGCCTGGCCGCGACATGGGTCACCGCCATCCGCGGCACCATGTCCGGCGGCATCAGCGACGGTCCCTGGAGCACCAGCCTGGAGACGGGATCGAGCGAGGGCGGTCCCTATTTGCGCGCGCGGATCGCGGTGCATGGCCTGCTGGCGCTGAGCCGCGAAGAGACGGTCTATTACAGCGCGCTACGCGACAGCGACGGCGCTGATCTCGTCGGCAATTGCAGTTATCGGCTGGAAGGGCACGATCCGCCGACGCGCTGGTGGAGCATCACCGCCTATGGCGCCGACGATTTCCTGATTCCCAACGACGCCAACGTTTACTCGGTTTCGAAGAACTCGGTCACGCACAGCGCCGACGGAAGCTTTGCAGTGTCGTTGTCGCAAGTCAAAGCGGACGGCAACTGGATTCCCCTCGCGCCCGGCCACTTCAACCTCACGGTCCGGCTCTATAATCCCAGCCCTGACGTCATCGCCGATCCCGCCCACGTCGCCCTGCCCACGATCCGCAGGGAGACTTGCGAATGATCGCGCGAAACTGGAAATGGATCGTCGCCGCCCTGTTGATTGCGATCGTCGTGCACGTGGCAACCCTGCTGGCCCTGCCGAAGCTGATCATGATGCGCACCATGGGTGCGATCACGCGATTGGTCGCCGCGAACACGATGCTTTATCCGCCGCAGCCGACGTCGCGGTCGCGCGGCGTGGTGCGCCCATCGCCGGATCTCCTGTATTCGATCTGTATCTACGACCTCGCGACGGCCAACGGCGCACTGCGCATCTCCACCCATGACATGCCCGACACCTACTGGTCGGTGTCGCTGTTCGACGCCGACACCAACAATTTCTACGCCTTGAACGATCGCAAGGCTGGAAACGGCGCCGCTGATTTCCTGCTGATGGCGCCGGGCGCGCGGCCGCCGAACGACAGGCTGCCCGTCGTCACGGCGCCAACCAGTCGCGGCATCGTGCTGTTCCGCACCCTGATCGACCACGAGCGCCGTCTTGCGGAGATCGATGCCGGACGGCGGAATGCCGAGTGTTCACCCTACAAAGCCAGTTGAAAGCGAAAGAAAGAAACAATGACCAAGACATCAAAGGTGACCATCACTCGAAATCCTCGCCTGCGACGCGGGCTGGCGGAACTATCATTTCGTCAAGGTCACGACGGAGGATGGCGTAGATCGGCTGGAGTGAGTATGACGAAGGTTTCGGCGCGCCCGGCGTGGGCGCGGCGATCCAGCGTATGTCGACGCGGGTGGTCGGCCAAAACGTGTTCCAGCACGAACGGATCTATGCCGAACTCTATGCCGCGACGCGGCCCGCCGCGGGCGGCGTCGTAGCGCTGGCCATCGGCGCGATCGAAAATGCCCTGCTCGACGCCAAGGCAAAACTTCTCGGCGTACCCTGCTATGAATTGCTCGGCGGCAAGATCCGCGACCGCATTCGCGTCTACTGGTCGCATTGCGCGACCTGGCGCATCAATCATCCCTCCTGGTACAAGCCACCGATCGAGAGCCTCGACGGCGTCAAGGCAATAGGTCGCGAAGTACGGGAAAAGAAATTCACCGCGCTGAAGACCAATATCTTCACCTACGACAACGGCAAGCCTACCGGCTGGCGGCCCGGCTTCGGCTCGCCGTTCCAGCCGGAGATCAATGTCGAGCGCAAGGTGTTGCGCGACCTGCGCATGCATCTCGAAGCGATCCGCGACGGCGCCGGACCGGATGTCGATATCCTGCTCGACCTCAATTTCAACGCCAAGACCGAGGGCTACCTGAAGATCCTGCGCGCCATCAAGGACCTCGACATGTTCTGGATCGAGATCGACACCTACAATCCGGAAGCGCTCGGCCTGATCCGGCGGCAGAGCCCGCATCCGATTTCATCCTGCGAGACGCTGTTAGGCCTTCGCGAGTTCAATCCCTATTTCCGCGAGCAGGCGATGGATGTCGCGATCATCGACACGCCCTGGAACGGCGTGTGGCAGTCCATGAAAATCGCCGCGGCCGCGGAGGCCTACGAGGTCAACGTCGCGCCGCATAATTTCTACGGCCACCTCTGCTCGATGATGAACGCGCATTTCAGCGCCGCGGTGCCGAACCTGCGCATCATGGAAATCGACATCGACCGCCTGGCCTGGGACCATGAGCTCTTCACCCATGCGCCTGATATCCAGGATGGATATCTCATCCTTCCCGATCGGCCAGGCTGGGGCACCGAGCCGAACGAGGAGGCGTTGCGCGCGCATCCACCAAAGACGGCAGGTGGGCTATTGAACTATGGCCGCAAGACCTCGTAACAGAGTCAGCGCAGGCCCTGTGCTTGCGCCGCTTTTCGGTATTGCTGGCGATATAGCTTGAGGAGATTGATCGGCAGCAGGATCATGTGCAGGAAGACGACGGGATAGATGTGCGCGAGCAGGCCGTACGTGCTGAACAACACGTTGCTCGCCAGCGCGAACATCCGGAGCGATCCGATCGTGGTCATGCAGAAGCTGGCAAGAACCGCGAGAGAAGCGCAAAAGCCAAGGCCGTCGACCCACGACATGATCGCCTCGTCCTCTTCAGCCCTCAGTTTGTGCGTGGCGACGCCGGTGCATGGGGCACCGACAGCTTGGTGAACTGTGTCGGCCCGACGACGGAATAGCTCGCCACCGCGGCAACGCCCGACATCAACAGCAGCGTGCCGTACACGAGGACCATGCCGCGAAGCCATTTCCGGTAGACCTTGCGCTCTTCGGGCGTAGCCTCGCGGAATTTTTGCGCCGTCAGCCCGTTGGAGCAGTGACCGGCATCGTCTCCAGATGTGAACATGTCAGCCTCGTCCTGTTGATTTGTCGTTCCCTCGAAGAACGATTGTTTGCGCAGCCCGCCCCGTGACCGGGGCGGGCGTTCGTTCGTGCGAAGCGACTTGCTTGAATTGGCCGTCGTCTACGGGAACACGCTCATGGTGGCGAAGTCGGCGACATCCGTCCCGGGACCGCCCGATGCCAGACAGATCGCAATCACATCACGATCGCAAGAACTGAAAATCCGAGCAGAATCGTCATGTCGTGACTGCGCTCACTGCTTCTGGTGGCGGTGAGCCGAACCTGTTGCGCGAGTGACATCTCTCAAATCTCCTTCAAAAATGACCTCGGGATACAACCGCCAAAAACGCGGCGCGCTGAATGTTTACGCTCCTTGAAATTACGCTTTGGCAATGTCGTCGACTGTGAATTTCATCACACACACCAACACGTGAGACGACACGCGACGAACCGATAGCGAAACCGGCTTTCAGTTTTGCGACACTTCCATCACACACATGCAATTGATGTGGAGTGGATCACCGACCCGGCTTCGAATGTGATTTGGCAAGACGCGTGCCAGCGCGCACGCATTGAAGGCGCTCACGAATTCAATTCGCGAATCAAGCGGCACGCGCGCGACGACGCATTTTTGTGCAGCGCCTCGCTCAAGATCGACGCAGGCCGTTACACCTTGAACAACTTCGCGTAGCGCGCCTTGATCTCTTCGCTCTGTGCCAGCACGGCCGCCGGATCGGACTTCAAAAGTTTGAGAGCCGACAGCGGCAGTCGGCCCGGCTCTTTCCTTGACGAGGCCGTGGAAGGAATGATGCGCGTACTCGTCGACGAGCATTTGCTGGCCTTCCAGGCTGAGGAAATAACTCTGGAACAGTCGCGCCGCGTTGGGATTGGGCGCATTCTTGAACACGCCGGAGGGAACGATGATCAGAGGCGAGCCTTCGCTTGCGTAGACCACTTCGACCGGCTTGCCCTGTTCCTTCAGCAGCGCAAGATTGTAGTCGTTGCCGTCAGCCATGATGGCGCGCTCGCCGAGCAGCAGCTTCTTCGGCGGATCGGCCGCCGACTGGACCTGCAGGATCTTCTGCTGCGCGAGCTTTTCGAAAAACTGCCAGCCTAGTTCGCGCGACAGCACGAATGTCGCGGTCATGATCGCGCCGCTGTAGCCGGGATGCGCCTTGACGATCTTGCCCTGCCATTTCGGGTCGAGCAGATCGGCATAGCTCTTTGGTGCATCCTCCGGCTTCACCAGACCGGTGTTATAGCCGATCACTTCCATCCAGGCGCACGAGGTTGCCCATAGCCCGCCCGGATCGAACTGATCGGCTGGGAAATGTTTGGCGACGTCGTCGGGAAGATAAGGCGCAAGCCAGTCCTTCGATTTCCAGTCGAGATAATGCGCCGGGTCGGTCGAGTTGGCGACGTCGACGGCGTTGATGCCGCTGCCCTGCTCTTGCGCGATGCGCTGATAAATCCGTTCGGCGCCGGAGCGCTCGACATGCACCGAGATGCCCGGATATTTCGCTTCAAACGCCTTGCCGAGCCGCTCGGCGACATTGAGCTCCAGCGCCGAGTAATAAGAGATTTTGCCCTCCTTGCGCGCGGCTTCGATCAACTCCGGTGTCACGCTGGACGGCGGCGGCGCGGCCGCCCGGATCGGTTCGGCGAACAGGGTTCCTGCGGCAAGACCAGCCGAAGTCTTCAAGATGTCGCGCCTCGACCATTTTTGGTTGCTCATGGCGTCTCCCCGGGTATTTCATATCGTTCTGTCAAAGCGACGATACGATGTGTCATTTGATGCGGAGTGTAGCAGATGGAACAGAGCGATGTCCTGATTGCTGGCGCTGGTCCTACGGGTCTCGTGTTGGCACTTTGGCTAACCAAAGCCGGCGCAAAAGTGCGCATCATCGACAAGACCGCCAGCCCCGGCACGACCTCGCGCGCGCTCGCGGTGCAGGCGCGCACGCTCGAACTCTATCGGCAGCTTGATCTCACCGATGCGGTGGTTGCGAAGGGTCATCGCGTGCCTGCCGCGAATTTCTGGGTCGGCGGCGAACGAAAGGCACGAATGTCGCTTGAGGGCATGGGCACCGGCGCAACGCCCTACCCTTTCATGCACATCTTTCCGCAGGACGAGCACGAGAAACTTCTGGTCGAGCGGCTCGACGCACTCGGCATCCGCGTCGAGCGGCAGACCGAGCTTTTGGGCTTCACCGAGCAAGCGGACGGCGTCACCGCACGCCTTCGCGGGCCTGACGGCGGCGAACACGATCATCAGGCGCGCTATCTCGCCGGCTGCGACGGCGCGAGATCGAAAGTGCGAGAGACCATCGGTACCGGTTTTCCTGGCGGCACCTACCAGCAGCTGTTCTATGTCGCCGATGTCGACGCCGAGGGACCCGCGCTCAACGGCGAATTGAACCTTGATCTCGATACCGACGATTTTGTCGCGATCTTTCCGCTCGCCGGAGAAGGCCGCGCAAGGCTGATCGGAACGGTGCGCGACGAGCGCGCCGGTCGCGCAGAGACGCTGACATTCGACGACGTCAGCTCCGAAGCGATCCGGCAAATGAAAGTGTCGATCAGGAAGGTCAACTGGTTCTCGACCTATCATGTGCATCACCGCGTGACGCAACACTTCCGCAAGGGCCGCGCCTTCCTCGCAGGCGATGCCGCGCACATCCACAGTCCCGCGGGCGGTCAGGGTATGAACACCGGGATCGGCGATGCCATCAATCTTGCCTGGAAACTGGCGGCCGTGGTGGCCGGCCGCGCGCCCGACACCCTGCTCGACAGCTATGAAGCCGAGCGGATCGGCTTCGCGCGGCGGCTGGTCGCGTCGACCGATCGTGCCTTCACTTTTGCAACCAGCCCGGGACGACTTGCAGCCTTCGTGCGCATGCATCTCGCGCCAATCGTCATTCCGACCGCCTTCAAATTCGCTGCTGTGCGAAAGTTTGCCTTCCGCACGGTCTCACAGACCGCGATCAACTATCGCGGCAGCCCCTTAAGTCGCGGCTTCGCCGGACGCGTGCAAGGCGGCGATCGGCTGCCCTGGGTGCAGGCCGATGGCTCCGACAATTTCACACCGCTTTCGGCGATCGGTTGGCAGGTCCATGTCTATGGCGTAGCAAAACCCGCCGTCACCGCGTGGTGCGAGCGGCGAGACGTTCCGCTGCACGTCTTTGCCTGGCAGGCCGAGCACGAGGCGGCGGGTCTCGCGCGCGACGCGCTCTATCTGCTGAGGCCCGATACTTACGTCGCGATGGCGGATGCCAATGGTTCAGTCGACGCGCTGGCGAAGTATTTCGTCGATCTGGGCATTCGGCCGGCCTCGTGACTGCCTTCAGTCCTGCGGCATGATCGCATTGCTCGGCGTCGGCCGGTCGATGATCTGCTGACCGAACAGGCTGCCGATCAGCTCGACGGCCGTGCGCGCGGTGCGGCCGCGCTCGTCCAGGAACGGGTTCAACTCGACGATGTCGACCGAGCGGACCAAATCGGAGTCGTGCAGCAGCTCCATGATCAGATGGGCTTCGCGATAAGTCGCGCCGCCCGGCACCGTGGTGCCGACGCCGGGCGCGACATCGGGATCGAGGAAGTCCACGTCAAAGCTGACATGGAGCACGCCATTGCGCCCGCGCACCTTGTCGATGACGCGACGCATCAGCACGCCGACCCCAAACTCGTCGATCGCGCGCATGTCGGCTACGCTGATGCGGCGCTCGCGCATCAACTCCTTCTCGAGCCTGTCGATCGAACGCGTGCCGAACAGCTCGAGATGGTCGGGATCGATAGACGCGCGCGGCTCCTCGCCCAGGAGCCCGTCGAGACCGGCTTCGCCGCAAAGAAACGATGCGGCCATGCCATGCATGTTGGCGGTGAGCGTGGTCGCGGGCGTGTTGTAGTCGGCATGCGCATCGAGCCACAGCACGAACAGCTCGCGGCCGGCCTCGCGCCAATGGCGCGCCATTGCATTGACCGAACCCATCGACAGCGAATGATCGCCGCCGAGAAAGATCGGGATGGCGCCGGATCGCGCAAGCTCGTAACCCCGGCGGCTCAACGCGCGCGTCCAGCGCTGGATTTCGCGATAATGATGGGCCCTCCCGGGCGGCGGATCGGTGAGATCGGCCGTGTCCGCGACCGAAACGTCGCCATGGTCGGTTACCTCGAAACCGAGGCTATCCAGCACGGTCACGAGACCGGCGGTGCGGAGCGCGGCCGGTCCCATCAACGTGCCGCGCTGGGACGCGCCGATATCGATGGGCGCACCGATCAGCGCAATACGCCTTGGCACGCGAGGTTCACTGACGTCGGTCATGAGGCATCAATAGCAAAGAATGCCGGGGCCCGCTCGACGGCCGACACAGGCCGTCGGACCGCAAATTGAAGGAACAAAATCCATCGCCCCGCATTTTCCGCTGGAGGCAGCCACCCGCCGTTCACAAACGGCGCCTGTCGCGGATAGCCAAAGGTCTTTCGACCCGCTGTTCAAAACACGCGCACGCGGGGATAGCCAAAGGTGGCTGCCTTGTTCGCCTCTCATCGGAGTTCTGGTCTTGGACAACGAGATACCGCAGACCGTTCCTTCGCCGAGCATCGCGGAACGCGCCATCGACACGGCGGCCGATGTCTCGCGGACGATCGAAGAGGTGACCGAAGGCCTGCGGATCGCCGTCGACCGGCTCCGATCGGCGATTGAGGCCGCGCAACGGCCGGGCCAACCGCTGGCGCGCCTTCGAACAGTGACCCGACAGGCGCCGCTGACCAGCCTGGCGATTGCATTCTTGCTGGGCGCCGCGCTGACCAGGCGGCACTGAGGCCACTCCGGCTCAAAGGCCACCAAAACCCGTCAAAAACAGGGAAAATTGCGGCTCAAACCCGCGATTTCCGGGCAGCTTGCCGAAATTTAATGCAGGCCCCTGCGATCCAATCTCGCCCGATAAACGTATCAACACTATCTCTTGAACAGTAGTTGATCGGGTTGGGAACCATGAAGAGGGCATTCGCCATACTGGCCTGTCTGTGCCTGCTCGCGGCAGGCGAATATTACGCCATCAGCAAGTGGGCTATCCGTCATGAGACGCTGAACCTGTTCGACAAGGCGCGGCAGCGTCCTGTCTCGGTCGATCTCGCGGTCAGGCGCGACTATGAGATGAAGGCCGATAGTGGCTTCGGCAAGCTCCCGATCGCGTTCATCAGCAACGGCAATACCGTCAAGAACACCGAGTATTCGTTCCTCGCAAACGTGCTTGCGGCGCGCGGCTATCTGGTCGCCAGCATCCAGCAGGACCTGCCGACCGATCCGCCCTTGATGACGAAAGTCGGTGAGCCCTTTGTCGGCCGCAAGGAAGTCTACATGCGCTGCGAGGCGAACATCCTGTTCGTGCTTGACGCGTTGCAGAAGATGCAGCCGAACGCCGACTACGACCATCTGACCCTGGTCGGGCACTCCAACGGCGGCGACGTCTCGATGTATGTCGCGCACCAGCATCCCGAGCTGATTTCCAGGGTGATCACGCTGGACAATCTGCGTGTCCCCTTCGTGCTCAGCAATAACCTGAAGATCCTGTCGTTCCGCTCCAAGGACCCGAACTTCAAGACCGATGCCGGCGTGCTGCCCTCGGCTTCGCAGGCCAGGAAGGGCGGCATCGACATTATCAACACCGGCGCATTACATACGGAGCTCAGCGACCGCGGCCCCGACAGCGTGAAGGAAAAGATCCAGGCGACCCTCGACAAGTTCCTGCAGGACACCGCCGTGAGCGATCTTGCGCCGGCCGACACGTCAGCGCCGATGATCGCCAATCCCGGCGACTACTAAACCCAAAAACTGCAAATCCCTGCCGGCTCGAGCCGACAGGGATCAGCAGAAAGGATGACGGACGGCGGATGAGCCACCCGGTGGCCCGTCATGGACCTGCATATGGATTGAAATCCTCTGCCCCGAAGCAACGCAAGACTATTTTGTGGGCAGTGCAACATTGCTCACAGCTTGAGCTTGGTCGCATCCCTGGCGGCCGACATCACCTGGCCGGTGATGTCGCGCATGTGTTCTCCGGCGCTGGTGAACTGACTTCTGAGGAACTCGGACTGGATACGCATCGCCTCCTGCAGATCGCTGGCATGAACCAGCTTTCGCGCGTGTTCGAACGCCGCCCTCATGTTCTGTTCCGTGAAGGTCAGGGCCTGCTTGGACATCTCCGATCCTCCGCCGGGCATTGACGCCATCGACTTGCCGGCGGCCTCGAAAAACATCCCGAATGCCTTTTCCGCCTGCTCGATCGTTTTCTCAGCCAGGTCGCGCAATTCGGCAGGAACTTCCAGTTTCGGTTCAACCATGGACGCTATCCTCTTCTGTCGAACTCGACCGTTAGCACATTTCACAGGCCCGCGTCCCGTGGGCCTTAGCCTGAGAATCGCCGCCGGTATTCCGAAGGGGATACGCCGAGGTGCCGCATGAAGGCGCGCCGCATGCGCTCGTCATCGCCGAAACCTGCCCGCCTTGCCACCTCGACGACGCCGCCGACTTCCTGGCTTTCCAGCAGCAATCGGGCAGTCTCCACCCGCAGCGCCTCCACTCCGCTTGCCGGCGTCATGCCGGTGCGATTGACATAGGTGCGCGCAAAGGTTCGCGGCGTCATTCCCGCTCGATCGGCCAGCCGCTCGACGCGAAGGTCGCTGGCGATATTCTCGATGATCCAGGCATGCAACGCGCTGAACCGCCCCTCCACGTCGGAGGCCTGCGCCGCCAGCACGGTCGAAAACTGGCTCTGGCCGCCGGGCCGCTTCAGGAACACCACCAGCCGCCGCGCAACATCGAGCGCAATCGTGTGTCCAAAATCCTCCTCGATCATCGCAAGCGCCAGGTCGATGCCGGCGCTGACGCCTGCCGACGACCAGACGCGTCCATCCTGCACGAAGATTGCGTTCGGCTCGACCTGGATATCGGGAAAGCCGTCCTGCAGCCGCGGGCAATAGCGCCAATGCGTGGCGGCGCGCTTGCCGCTCAAGACACCGCTCCAGGCCAGCACGAACGCGCCGAGGCAAACCGAGGCGACCCGGCGCACCCGCGGCATCGCCCTCGTGACCCATTTCATCAGCGCGGCGTCCTGCCGCAAGTCCCAGATGCCGGGACCGCCCGGCACGATGAGGGTATCGATCTGATGCGGCCGGACGCTCGCGATCGGCGCGGTATCGATCATCATGCCGACATCGGTCGGCACCAACCCACCCGCGGCCGAGAGATAGGACAGGGTGTAGCCGGGAGCCGGCAACTCGATCTCCTGCAACTCGGCGAACACCTGCGCGGGCCCCGAAATGTCGAGCAGGGTGACGCCGGGAAAGGCCAGCATGGCGATCCGTCTCGCCGGCGATTTCCGGCGCAGCTCCGGCCGCCGGGCTTTGGCAGTTTTCGAGGGCATATTGTCCTTTAGGCCATTCCACTTGCGCTTGTATAGATCGAAGCTGGAACTCTGGAGTGCGACAATGTCGCGAAATCTGGGCAGCCAATGCCGGACCATCCGTTCGCCCTGGCCCGATTACGCGGTCTACAGCTTTCCGGATGCCTCGGTCGTCGGCGAAAGCGACCGCCCGTCGCTGATGGACGCGATGAACGGCATCATCGCCGTCAACTGGAAGGCAACCGAGCCGCACTGGACTACCGCGTCCTCCCCGTTCGACGGCAAATACGGCCTCATCCTCGTCTTCGACATGTCCGGGCTGATCGCGTTCTCCGCCTATCGCGTGCTGAACGTCGCGGGCACCCTCGCCATCTACCGCAGCGGCACCGAGGTGCTGCCGGCACATCAGGGCCGAGGCCTCTACGGCTTCTTCACCTCCGAGGTCCTGAAAACTTCGGGCGCTGCAGATCAAGGCGACAGTGGCGTGCTCTACGGATGGCGAACGCGCAACCCGATCGTGTGGGCGGCCAATGCCAGGATTTGCGAAAAGGTGACGCCGTCCCTGCTCGGCGACGCGCAGGACCCCGCGCTACAGGCCGCCTGTATCGAGATGTGCTCGTCGCTTTACCCCGGCAAGGCGCTTGAAGTGCCTGACATGATCATGCGCGGCGCCTACGGCCACATCAGGCATCACCGGCAGGATTATCACGGCATGGCCTCGCTGGTGGACGCAGCAATGTCGCGGATCATTCCGGACTCCGCCGACGCGCTGTTTTCAGTCGGTTATGCGCGGGTGTGATGTGATGTCAGGACAACAGATCGTTATGGCTCCAGCCTTGCGTTTCACCGATCGCTCCTACATCGCCTGGGCGACGGTGGCCATCGCCTACGCGATCGCCTTCCTGCAGCGAGTATCGCCGCAGTCGGTCAGCCTCAGCTTCATGCACGATTTCGGCACCGATGCCGCCGGCGTCGCAATGCTCGCCTCGAGTTATTTCTGGGGCTACACGTTGATGCAGATTCCCGCCGGTCTGCTGGTCGACCGCTATGGCGTCAAGCGGGTGGTGCTGGGCTCGATGGCGGCCTCCTCGCTGGGCAGCGCAGGTTTCGCGCTGGCGCCGAACCTGCTCGACGTGTTTGGCGCGCGGCTGATCGTGGCCTGCGGCGACGCGCTGGTCTTCACCGCCCTGCTGAAACTGGTGGCGCAGAGCTTCTCCGACGAGCGGTTCGGCTTCATGTCCGGCGTCTCGCAGGTGTCGGGTTATGTCGGCGGCGTCATGGCCACGACGCCGCTGGCAGCGGCGGTCAGCGGCTTCGGTTGGCGCAGCTGCTTCGTCTTCATCGCCTGTGTCGGCGCGGCCAATCTTGCCTTCGCCTCGGTGACGCTGAAACCCGCGCCTGTCGCCAGCAGCAACAAGACGTTCGCAAGTGTCCTGTCCGCCGCCTGGCGATCGTTGTCACGCGCCGCGAATTGGGGATGCGCCATGACCTTTGCGTCGCATTTCGCGGTGGTCACCACACTGTCGGGCGTCTGGGGCATTCCCATGGTGGCGCACGTTTTCAACATATCGCCGTCGGCCGCAGGCGTGCCCTTGCTCGCCTTCATGATCGGAAATGCCGTCGGTTCGATCTTCCTCGGACACATGGCCGACCGCGCGGCCGCGCTCGATACGGCCCTGATCCGGATCTGCCTCTTGCGGATGGGCCTGATCGCGATGCTGCTGCCGCTGTTCGCGCATGCTTTCGGCATCGTCTATGTCGGTGCGGTCTTTACCGTGCTCGGGCTGGTCGCGGGCGGCACTGTCCCGCTGGTTTTGAAATGCACCAAGCGCCTCTACACCGCCGACCTGATCGGGGTCGGCGCGTCCATCAACACCACGACGGCCGGGATCTTCGCCGGCGCCACGCAGTCGATCATTGCCTTCGCGATGGTCGCCGCCAGCCGGTACGCAGTCGAAGCCGGCGGACACGGTCCGGCTGCCGTCAACGATGCCGGCTACGGCGCGCTGATCGGACTACTGCTTTTGATGTCGCTGCCCGGCGTCGTCGGGCCGCTGCTGATGAGGAGCAAGCTGACAGACGGCCAATAAGCATTGAAATCAGGGGGACGGTATGGCGCGCTTATATCTGAGGAAGAACGAAGTCGGTTCGAACTTCGCGGTCAGCACGTGGCAAAGCGTGATGTTCTCCGAATTCGAGGCACAAATGAGCAGCGAAGCGCGGCCTTTTCCTTGTGTCTTCGGCGTCGCCGGCTACCGCCAGGACCAACTGCGCTACCTGTTCCTCGATCCGCTCGACGTCGAGACGCTGAGCAAGCAGCTCGCCCAGTTCGTCGCCGAATGCCGCGCCTACGGACCGAACACCTCGCTGATCGTGTTCACGCGGCCACGCCCGGTGCAGACGCTCGATGCCTACTACCGGAAATTCTGGCTGCTGCTCGACCAGCTCGCGCGCGTCGACAAGAGTCCCTGGCCGGCCGACATCCCCGAGCAGGTCGACCATCCGATGTGGGAGTTCTCGTTTGCCGGCGAGCCGATCTTCGTGGTCTGCAGCACGCCCGCGCATGTGATGCGGCAGAGCCGCCGCGCCAGCACCTTCATGCTGACGTTCCAGCCGCGCTGGGTGTTCGAGAAGATTCTCGGCACCGAAAAAGCGGCGAACGCGGCGTTCGCCGAGGTGCGCAAGCGGCTCATTCCCTATGACGGCACCGGTCCGTCGCCGCTGCTTGGCCGCTATGGCAATCACGATGGCCGCGAATACCAGCAGTACTTCCTGCATGACGAGAACAATCACGCTGCCGGTTGTCCGTTTGCGAAGCTGGCGCAGGGCAAGACCATTCAAAAGACGGAGCAAGCCGCATGACGCAGATCATCGCAGCGACGAGAACCGATTTCACGGTCGATCCGGCCGTCCTCGACCTGCTTCCCGCGCAGGGCTCGGTCGAGCTGCAGCGCGACGCGGCGGGCAAGGTGCATGCCTTCCATACCCACCCGGTCGACGAGATCCTGATGATCATCAGCGGCCGGCTGAAGTTCATGTGGGAGGGCGGCGAGCGCGTTTGCGGGGCGGGCGACAAGATTTTCCTGCCGGCCGGTACGCGGCACCAATCCGAAGCGTTGGAGGGAGGCGCGATCTACGCGATCGCAACACGGCCGCCGAAGACGGCGGAAGGAGACTGAAAGTGATTCGGCGTCACGACAACGTACGGTCGGGGGTTGGCTCGGTTGCCAGGCGCTCGACCAGTTCGATCACTTCGAAGCGTTGCCGTGGATCCAGCTTGAGGAAGGCCTTCAGCAGACGAAGGCTTTCGACGGTTTCGCTCGATGGGGCTCCGAGCTTCTTGTGCAGCTCCGCAATAAACGTGGGATTTTTCATCTCGCACCTTTGATAGGGAACAGTGATGCCAATGCTCAGCAAACGCGAAGGTCTTGCCCGCAAGGTCGATACGGCGGCGATCGAAGCCGAAAGTCTCGGGCTTACGACTGCTACCCTGATTCTGCGTATGGCGCGCCTGGAGATTGACCGAGCCGAACCCGACGAGGTTGAAATTATGCCAAGGAACAACCCGTACGGCAAGCCAAACTAACCGCCCGGAAGCGGTCATTGACCGGTTTGTAGCGGGTTGGCAGTGGATAGCGATACGATTCTAGATTGCAGATGGAGCGTCGTCGCTTATTTGTTGTAGCTACGAGGAAAGACGTGCGAACTTACTATTTCGACATGAGAGACGGAATCCCGATCCGCGACAGGAAGGGATTGGAGTTTCCGAACGCCAGCGGCGCGATCGCGCACAGCAAGAGTTTGGCGCTGCAGATGCGCGACGATCCCCGCTCCAGCGGCCGCGCATTCGCGATCGTCGTGATCGATCAATCCGGCGCTGAAATTCACCGCGAACTGGTAGAGCCGCGATCGAACGACCACGGTTAATCTCGCGACCGGCCGGTTGGAGCGTCTGCGCTGGCACGGTTGTCGCGTAGCCGGCGGATCGCGGTACGCCTGGCGCGCAAGCGCATGCGGATGCGCATGAACGACCAGCACAGATTATGATATCGCGACCATGACATGGTTCTCATCGAACCCTCCGTCGGCATAGTCATTGGTCAATTGCGGCGCCCCCGTCGTTCGAAGAGCGCCGATTACAAATAGGACATGCGGCCAAACCGCTGATCTCCCTGCGCCCCGCGATCCGGTTGGGCGGCCGGTCACGACGGTACACGCCATGATCACGTCTTCGAGAGAAGGCACCTCTGAAATCGGTTCACGGACGCGCGCCGCTGATTAGGCCGGGCGGATCTTTGACGAAAGACCACCATCGGGCTTTAGCGCGATCGGTTTTTCATATGATGAATATACTTTAAAATCGCGATCGCGAAGCGAAGTTCGATCGAGGCATGGCTTGGCGGAGAAATTCCTTTCTCGACCGCCCCAACGGCTGCACTCGTGGTTTGCAAATCACTTGAACCCAAAAGAACACACGTAGGAACGCGAATGCTGGCCGGCCAATAACGGGTTTGCGAGCGCGACAGCCATGCGCGCGTAGCGCGGCATCTGAAGCGCGCCCATGTCGATTGATGGCGGCTGAAAACAGCACGCAGCAACAGCGAATACAGAGAGAGCAACATGAAGACGCTTTTGAAATTGGCAGCGCCCGCGACGGCGCTGTGCGCCCTGGCCTTTGTCAGCTTCGCGACGTCGGCCACGGCAGGCGAGTATTGCCGCAGGGACGTGACGGCCGGCATCGTCGGCTGCAGCTACTCCACCATGGAGCAGTGTCAGGCGATGTCGTCGGGGCGCGGTGGCGATTGTTTCCGCGATCCGTTCCTGCCCGCCAACGACGCCTATGCTTACGCGCCGAAAGCTTTGGCGAAGCCCGCGCATCACGCCAAGGCTCACTGATATCAGTTATCATTCGCTTCGAAGCGATCGTATCGTGGCACGCGACCTCCGCAGGACATTGCGGGGGTCGCGTTCGTCCGCGGTCAATTATTGCTGCTTTTCCCAGAAGGACAGCAGGCCTTGCGAGGCCGAGCCGCCTATCACGCAGGGAATGCCGACCTCGATCTGGCCCAGCGCCGCGGCCGAGACGCAGCCGAGCGCAATCGCACCGACGCCGACCTGTCCCCAGAAGTCGAGATTGCGCCTCGCATCCGAGCCCTTGGTCTTCAGCTCCTCCACCGCCGCGAGCGCATCCTTGCGCACGGCGCCGAGCTGGACGGTGTCGGCGGCCTGGACCGCCTCGGTGAGCGGCACCTTGATCACGTCGGGCTGGTTCGGCAATTCGCTGCGCAGGAATTCACGCAAATTGGCGTCGCGCACCGCGTAGCTCGCGAGCGTGTAGCGCGCCATGCTGCCGACCGTCAGCTTCTCCACGGTGTCGCGGCTCTTCGACCACGGCAGCATCTGCATGATACGCAGGATCGGCAGATGCGAGCCGGTCGCGAAGTAATAGCCCCACAGCGTGTCCAGCAGATCCTGATTGCCGGCATAGGTCATCGCCATGTTCAGTTTCTTATCGTCCTTCTTGCGCGAGAACACGCCTTTCAGCTTGTCCATCATGCCGGGCTTCTTGTCCTCGAGCGGGATGTCGGTCAGGGTCGGCAACGTGCCCGCGAGATAGGCGTCGATCATCACCCGCCGCGCCGGCATTTTTGGCGCGACGCGGCGTAACAGATTGCGCCAGTCCGAAAGACCGGAATAGGCGATGGCACGGATCACCACCCATTCGTCTTCGGGCGGCACCGGGAAGAAGCTGTTGACGAGCTGCTCGGCTTTCGCCGGGTTCGATCCGATCGCCCCGGCGATGAAGCCGAGATAGATGCCGGCGTTTTCCGGTTCCTTGAAGGTCTGCGAGTGAAACAGCACGCGCACCGCCGCCGGCACATGGGCATAGTCTGGCTTGGCGCGATAATTGTAGATCCACTGCTGCACCACGCCGAGCGAGGCGCGTGGATCGATTTCCTGATTGACCGCACCAAACACCGGCTGACACAGAACCAACAAGACGGCGGCGAGGGCCACTCTACGCATGTGATGCTCCCACGAGGCGTCGGCGCTGCAACACGCACAGCGCAGACCTTTCCCGCCGTCTCGGCTAGCGCGCATTTAAAGCGGCTATGCGAACGATTCAGGGAGGGGGCGGTTCAGCACGGCGTCGAAATTGTGGCGGTGTTAACGATTGGCCCGCAACTGACCTTGCGGCCGACATTGTTTTGCCCTCGCCGGATTCTTCCCTAAGACCCTCGTCGGCAATGGGACAGGCGGGACGTGACGTCAGAGTATCCGGTGCGTGGTGAACGAAATCGCCGGCCGCGGATCGCGGCTGCGCTGCTTGTCGGCGCATTTTGCCTGTTCGCGGCGCCTTCGATCGCCGGCGAAACCATCACGGTGGAAGGCAATCGCCGTGTCGATGCCGAGACCGTGCGCTCCTATTTTCATTCCTGGACCGACGGCCGGTACGACGCCGCTGCGCGCGACGCGGCGTTGAAGGCGCTGATCGCGACCGGCCTGTTCGACAAGGTGACGATCGACCATACGGAAGGCGGCGTGGTCGTGCACGTCACCGAGGCCAAGGTCATCGGGCGCGTCGCCTTCGAGGGCAACAAGAAGGTCAAGGACGCCGATCTCACCGCCGCGGTGCAATCCAAGGTGCGTGGTTCGCTGCAGCGCGCTGCCGTTCAGGGCGACGTCAACCACATCATCGAGGCCTACCGCCGCGTCGGACGCGACGATGTCGGCGTGGTGCCGGAGATCATCGACCGCGGCAACGACCGCGTCGATCTGGTCTTCACCATCACCGAGGGCAAGAAGACGCCGGTGCAGAAGGTCAATTTCACCGGCAACCACGCCTTCAGCAACCGTCAGCTCAACGCCATCATCAAGACCTCGGCGAGTTCGATGCTGAGCTTCTTCACCGGTGGCGACGTTTACGATCCCGATCGCCTCAATGAGGACCGCGAGCAGATCAGGCTTTACTATCGCAGCCACGGCTATGCCGACGCCAGCGTGGCGGACGCGCACGCCGAATACGATCCGCTGACCAGGGGGTTCGCCGTCACCTTCACCATCGACGAGGGCCAGCCCTACCGGTTCGGCAAGATCGACGTGATCTGTAACGTTCCCGGGCTCGACCCGCAAAAGCTGCGCGGCCTCGTCCTGGTGAAGGGCGGCGCGAGTTTCGACGGCGGCGCGCTGGACAAGACCACCGATGTGCTCGCCATCGAGATGGCGAAGCTCGGTTACCCCTTTGCCCATGCGACGCCACGAATGGCGCGCGATGCCATCGCGCAGCGCGTCGATGTCACGTTCATGGTCGACGAAGGCGAGCGCGCCTATGTCGAGCGCATCGAGATTCACGGCAATAGCCGCACGCGCGACTACGTGATCCGCCGCGAGTTCGATTTCGGCGAAGGCGATCCCTACAACAAGAGCCTGATCGACCGCGCCGAGCGGCGCTTGAAGAACCTGAACTACTTCAAGACCGTCAAGATCTCGACGCGGCCGGGATCGACGGCCGACCGCGTCATCCTCGATGTCGAGGCGATCGACCAACCGACCGGCGATTTCTTCGTCTCCGGCGGATACTCGACCACCGACGGCTGGCTGGCAGAGGTCAAGGTTGGCGACCGCAATTTCTACGGCACCGGCAATGCCGTGCAGGCGACCGTCAGCTACGGCCAATATGCCCAGGGCGGCGACCTCTCCTTCGTCAATCCCGCGCTGTTCGGCAATCACATCTCCGGCGGCATCGATCTGTTCGGCCGGCAGGCCTTTGCGAGTCCGTATCAGTCCTACGGCAGCAACACTTATGGTGCGACTCTCACACTGGGCACGCCGATCTCCGAGCAGACAAGCGTGCAGTGGCGCTACACCCTGTACGATCAGAATGTCACTCTTGGCTCGAGCGCCACCGGCGCCACGGTGTCGCTGCCAATTCAGCAGGCCGCCGCCGCCGGCCGTCAGTTGGTCTCTTCCGCCGGCGATACCGTCACCTACAACACACTCGACAACAACAAACAGCCGACCAGCGGCATCAATTCGCAACTGCGCCAGGATATCGCGGGCCTCGGCGGCGATGTGAAATTCCTGCGCACCACCGAGGACATACGCTATTATAAGTCGCTGGGCGGCGACCTCGTCGCCATGGTGCGCGGGCAAGCTGGCTACGTCACCGGCTGGGGCGGCCAGGGCGTGCCGCTGATGAACAGCTTCTTCGGCGGCCCCACCATCGTGCGCGGATTTGCGCCGAACGGTTTCGGTCCGCGCGATCTCACACCCGGCTCGACCATGGATAATGTCGGCGGCAGCATGTACTGGGCGACGAGTGCCGAGCTGCAGAGCGCGATCCCCGGCGTTCCCAAGGAGTACGGCCTGCGCGCATCGGCCTTCGTCGATGCCGGCACCGTGTTCGGTTACGGCGGACCGGGCACGTTCGGTTCGCAGACGGTGCAGGTCGCCGACAAGAACGTGATCCGCTCGTCGGTCGGCGTCGGCCTGACCTGGGCCTCGCCGTTCGGCGGGCTGACGGCGAGCTATGCGGTTCCGCTGTCGCGGGCTTCCTACGACCAGGTGCAAAATTTCAACTTCAGCGCCAGCCCGTTCTGAGCCGATATTACGCTGCGAGCCGCGCCGCGCTATCGCGCGGCTCTAATTTCCTATTGGTCGCTCGCTAGCTGCTACCAGGTCACGCCGTACTTCGAAGCGATGGCGCGCGCCCTCGCCTCATCGGACTGGTAGTTGCGGCCGCCGCCGCGCGCGGCCTTCTTCTTTGCGGGCTTGGCGGCAGTCTTGGGCGCGGCATCGGGCGCAGCCGCCGTGGCGGGCGCGGCCGGCGCTGCTGCAGGGGCGGCTGCCGTTTCCGGTGCGGGCGCTGCCGGCGCGGCTGCCGCGGGTGCAGGCGCCGCCGGAGCAGGCGCGGCGGCGGGCGGAGGCGGCGGTGCCGGTGGCGCGGGAGCGGCGGCATCCTCGGCGTAGGCAGCCTGGCAAAGCAACGCCATGGCTGCAACGAACAGGATCTTGCGCATAGTCTGAAATCTCCACTCTGAAAACCGCAAGCTTATAGCAAAGCGTAGGACAGGTCACCTGCACGCGCAGCAAAGGCGGACTGTGACCGCGTCACTTAAAACCGTCAGTTCAGACAGTTCGCCGCGACGCCGCTTTCTCCGCCGCAAAACCGTAAACCAGTGCGAGCCGGTCGAGGCATTCCTGAAGCCGCCGGGCGAAATAATCCCGCCAGCGCTGGGTGTGCAGTCCGCGCCGCTCCGCCACCTGCGGCATGGTCATGCCCTTGATCAGCACGTCGTGGACCAGCGCCGACCCGTCGGCACCCAATTCGCGCTCGGCCCGATTGAGGCGCAACACGGCGTTGCGCTGGCCTTCGGTGATCGGCTCGCGCCGCTGCACACCGTCGACATATTCCCTGGTCGGGTCGACCGCCTGCGGCCCGCGCTCGGCCCGTTCCCAGTCGTTCTGGAAGGCGCGACCGCCGCGATATTGCGCGTCGTCGATCTGATGGTGGGAATGCAGCCACCCCAGCGGGTCGCCGCGGACCGAGCGCAGGGCGACGACCTTGTCGCCGGGCTCGAGCGCCATGGGATCGTCGACTTCGACGGCGACGACTTCGGCGTTGCGCGGCAGATCGCATCGAACGGCGATCGTGGGTTTTGCCAATACGGGACGATTTTCGCTTGATGCGAGGCATCTTGTCTCCTCCTGCAGATAAAGGGGATTGGGCGCGGGGGTCAGGCGGCCTTGACCAGCCTGAGCGTGACCGGAACGGACATGCGATCGGACGCGGTTCCCAGACCGTGGGTCAGCGCGTGATGCGCCCGGCAATAGCTGGACCGCGCGATCCTCGGATGCCCGCAAAAGGCGTACGCCTCCCCCTCCCTTTCGCCGCCATAGGGGTAGCGGCAGTCACCGGGCTCGAGATCGCAGAAGGCAAGCAGGCGGGGCGTGATCCCGACACAGCGCAGTTTCACAGGCTTGACCGGCTCTGGAGCAGGCGTCGAGGCCGCCGCTACGTTGGGGTGGACTGTTCTTTGTGGTGCTCTTTTCTGTGGAGCTTTTGGCGCCGATTTGCCCCAGCGCCCGGGACGCCGCCGTCTTGGAAGAACCTTGCGCACCGAGACGGGCTCAAGTCCCAGCCGCTTGGCGCGGCCGATCGCCGCGTTTCGGGTGAATTCGGTGCCGAATTTTGCGTTTATGGCACTGGCCGCCTGGCCATAGGACATACCCCGCGACAGGCAGTCGCGCAGCGCGTCGGATTGCTCCGGCGCCCAGATGAACGATTGCATGAAATTTTGCCTTCCCTGGCGATGAGACCCAGCCGCCTCCGCCATCGCCCGCACCTTCCGATATTCGGAAGCAAAAGTCAAGCTTGATTTCTGAAAATCGTCACGCTATATAGCGTTCCGAGAATCGGAAGGGGAAATCAACATGTTGGATGCGAAGATAATTGAGCGGGCGTTCGAGCGAACCGGGAAGAGCAAGGGGGGCCTGGCCCGGATTTTGGACGTGCGCCCCGGGGCGATTTCGGAAATCCTTTCGGGGATAAGGCTGATCAAGGCCTCCGAAGTCCCCCTGATCATGGAATATCTCGGCCTCAACGCCGTACCGATCATGGGCCGCGTCGGCGCCGGCGCCGTGATCGAGCCGGACCACGAACAGGTTCCGCCGGAAGGCCTCGGCGAGATCGATCTGCCGTTTCCCATTGAGGATGAACTGGTTGCGTTCGAGGTGTCGGGCGATTCGATGCTGCCGAAATACGAGAACGGCGACGTCATCGTGTGCTACCTCGAACAGCGCCACCCGCTGTCGAGCTTCTACGGGGAAGAGGCCGCCGTGCGGCTCAAGACCGGCGAGCGCTATCTGAAGACAATCGAGCGCGGCAAAGGCACGGGCCTCGTCAACCTCTCGAGTTTCAACGCCAAGCCGATCAACGGCGTGAAACTGGACTGGATCGGCGAAATCTGCGTCACCTTGCCGCGCGGGCAGATCGCACGGTTGCGCGCCAAGGCGGCGTCCCGTGCCCGAAAGGCCAAATCCCGATAAGTCCGCACCAGTGGTCCGATTTCAACATTCGCACCCCATTTCAGGCGGGCATTTTGCGAATGTTGGAATCAAAGGACCACTGGAAAAGCTTGATTCTAGTGGAGCTTTGGATTTGACGTTCGCTTGGGAGGTCTCGGCGGGTAGTTAGCGAACGTCAAATCCGCTCCACTGGTCCGGGCAGGTTCGCACATTTAATCGAATCAGAAGAGAGTCCATCTTGACTTTCTTCTGATTTTCGGAAATAGTGCGGTTCATGCGATATTTCGTCGTCATGATCGACTACGGCCGCCGTGGCCGGGAGGCCGTGGTCGATCCCGAGGTGACCCGGCGCGAAGTGATCGCGCGGATCGCCTCGGGCGAGTACACCAACATCAGCTTCATTCACGAAATCGCGGACCGCTCGGTCGAGGACGTCACCGAGGAGATTTTGGCCGAAGCCGCCCTCCCCGAAGTCACGATCGATGACTTCGATCGGGAGGCCGATCGCTTCGATCACGCCCACGACCTGCACAAGCACGAGAGAACCTGATGAAACGCGCGCCTGAGGCGGCGCGGCCTTGACGGTTCTGCCCTTGTCCAGGCCGCGAGTTCGGAGGCCGCCTCCTGCATATTCGAAATGAAATCGGGCGCGTTGTTTTCGCAACGCGCCCCGTTCGTATTACACCAGGAAGACGGTGGAACCCGTGGTCTTGCGTGCGGCGAGATCGGCATGCGCCTTGGCCGCGTCCTTCAGCGGATAGGTCTGGTGCACTTCGATCTTGACGGCACCGGACTGCACCACGTCGAACAGCTCCTTCGCCATCGCCGTCAGGCTCTCGTGCTTGGCGGCATAGGTATTGAGCGTCGGGCGTGTGACATAAAGCGAGCCCTTCCCGGCCAGCAGTCCGAGGTTCAGCGGATCGACGGCGCCCGAGGACTGGCCGAACAGCGCAGCGACGCCGAGCGGCGCCAGGCAATCCAGCGACTTCAGGAAGGTATCCTTGCCGACGGAGTTGTAGACCACGGGCACCTTCTTGCCGCCGGTGATCTCGTCGACGCGTTTGACGAAGTCCTCGCGGGTATAGACGATGGTATGAGCGCAGCCATGAGCTTTCGCGAGCTTGGCCTTCTCGTCATTGCCGACGGTGCCGATCACGGTAGCGCCGAGATGCTTCGCCCATTGCGACAGGATCAGGCCGACGCCGCCGGCGGCGGCATGCAGCAGGATAGTGTCGCCCGCTTTGACCCGATAGGTCTGGCGGATCAGGTACTGCGTCGTCAGTCCCTTCAGCATCATCGCCGCCGCGGTCTTGTCGTCGATGCTGTCGGGCAGCTTGAGCAGGCGATCCGCAGGAATCAGCCGCGCCTCGGCATAGGCGCCAATCGGCGCGGCGCCATAAGCGACACGGTCGCCCGGCTTGAGATGGGTCACGCTAGATCCGACTTCCTCAACCACGCCGGCACCCTCGCCGCCGAGCCCGCTCGGCAGCTGCGCGGGATAAAGCCCCGAGCGATTGTAGATGTCGACAAAGTTCAGCCCGACCGCGGTATGGCGGATGCGCGCCTCCCCGGGACCGGGCTTGCCGACCTGTACCTCTTCCCAGACCAGGACTTCGGGTCCGCCGGGTTTGTGAAAGCGGATGGCGTGCGTCATGCGTTACTCCCTTTGATCAAGTGACAATCTGGCTGGCCCGCTTCTCCGGCGCGGCACTAGTGGAGCGGATTTGACGTTCGCCAGGTGTTTGCCGTGATATTCTCATGCGAACGTCAAATCCAAAGCTCCACTAGCATCAATAGATTTGCCAGTGGTCCTTTGATTCTAACATTCGCAAACGTGGCTCCGCAAATAGGGAGCGAATGTTAGAATCGGACCACTGGCCTCACGCGTCGATCGCATCCTTGATGCGTTTTCGCGTCAGCGGCAGGTTTCGTAGCCGCTTACCCGTGGCGTTGGCAATCGCATTTGCAAGCGAGGCCGCGGCCGGGCCCTGCCCGGTCTCGCCGCTGCCGAGGAAGGGCTGGCCCGGGCGGCTGATGATGTGCACGTCGATCCGGTCGGGGACGGCATCGAAGCGCAGGATCGGATAGGTCTGCCAGTCGATGCTGGTGATCCTTGTGTCATCGAAGGTGACGGCTTCATAGAGCGTCCAGCTGGTCGACTGCATAATCGCACCCTCGATCTGGTTGGTGAGCCCGTCCGGACTGACCACCTGCCCGCTGTCGACCGCCGCAACCGCCCGTACCAGCCGAGCACGGCCGGTTTCCCTGATAACCTCGACCTCGCTGGCAATGGCGCAGTAGGCCGCCAAATTCTTGTAGCGCGCAAAGGCAAAGCCGTAGCCGCGATCGGGTGGCGGCTGTTGCCCCTTGCGCCAGCCGAACTCTTTCGCCGCCTTCTCGATCACGTCACGACCGCGCGGGTCATCGAGATGCTTCAGCCTGAACTCGACGGGATCCGCATTTGCCAGCGCCGCGAGCTCATCCATGAAACTCTCGATCGAGAACACGTTGTGATAGGCGCCGAGCGCCCGCATCGCCGAAATGCGCACGGGCATGTCGGGAATGAAGTGGTGCACGACGCGGGCGTTGAGGAATTTGTAGATCGGGATTGCGTTGCGGTCGCCGCCGCCTTCGGGCAACGGGAGCGGCTTCGGCTCCGGCGGCTTGATCGATAGCGCCATATGCTGTGCGGCCAGCATACTGCCGGCGCCGCCAGGCCGCATCGAATGCGTGTTGCTCCATACCTCGAACTGCCAGTCGGCAATCTTGCCGGCGTCATCGAGCGAGGCCTTCAACTTCGTCACCATCGCCGGTCCAAACGGCTCCCAGCTGTGCTCCTGCTCGCGCATCCACTGCACGCGGACCGGACGGCCGGGAAGCGCGCGCGCAATCAGCGCCGCATCGGCCGCGGCATCGTCGGCGCCGTTGTGGCCATAGCAGCCGGAGCCTTCGACATGGATCACACGCACACTGGCGGGCGGCATGCGCAGCATCTCGGCAATCCCGGCGCGATCGGGATAAACGCCCTGGGTGTGCGACCACACCGTCATCCCGCCATCGGCGAATTGCGCGACCGCGCAGGACGGACCGATCGAGCCATGCGACTGATACGGCCGCGTGTAGGTTGCTTCAATTGTTTTGCCACCATTGAACGAGGCGTTGCCGTGCGTGAAAATCGGGAAGCTTTGCTTTGGAAGGGCCAGCAGCGCGGCTGGAAGATCGTCCTGTCTCGGCAGCTTTGCACTTTCCCGCCATTGCGCGGCGGCTGCCAGCGCCATCATCGCCTTGACGGCCTGGAATTCCTTCTCGGCGACGACCGCGAGGAAATTGCCGTCGCGAACCACTTTCACGACTCCCGGCATTTGTTCGATGACGACGGTATCGCAGTCGGTGAGCTGCGCGCCGTAACTCGGCGGTCGCACGACCCGCGCATGCACCATGCCGGGTAACCGCAAATCCTGCACATAGGCCGCACCACCGGTGACCTTGGCCGGGATATCGACACGCGGGACCGACTTTCCCATCAAGGTGAAGGTCGCCGGGTCCTTGAGCTTCGATGTCGGCTGTGCCTGCACATGCAGCATATTGTCGGCGACAAGTTCGCCGTAGCTCAGCCGGCGGCCATCCTGCGCGATCACGCTGCCATTTTCAGTGCGCAGCGCTTCTGCGCCGACGTCGAGCCGTTTTGCAGCCTCTGCGACCAGCAGCGCCCGCACTTGCGCCGCGGCGTTCTGGATCGCAACGCCGCTGTTGTGCGTGGAGTTGCTGCCGGCGGTGTAGCCTTCATTGGCGGTCAGCCTAGTGTCCGCGGTGACGACCTTCAGCGAATCAAAGGCAACATCGAGCTCTTCGGCCGCGATCTGCTGGAACGCGGTCTTGAAGCCCTGTCCCAGCTCGGCCTTGCCGGTGAAGACCGTGATGGTGTTGTCGGCGTCGATCCGGATCCAGGAATCCAGGTACGGCGCGGTCGCGAGACTCCCCGGCGGCTTCGGTAGCGCGCCTTGATCCTGCGCGAAGGCGCCGGTGAGAGAGAAGCTGACGATCAGAGCGCCTCCGCCTGCAAGCAGTTGGCGGCGATCGAGGATGACCGGGGCGTTCATTGCGCGCCCTCCTCGTTCGCCGGAGACAGCGCAGCAAAATCCATCATCCGCGCCGCGCGATGCACCGCGCGGATGATGCGCATATGTGTGCCGCAGCGGCAGAGATGGGGGCCTAGCTCGGCGCGGATTTGCTCGTCAGTCGGGTGTCGCACGCGCAGCAGCAGCGCCTGCGCCCGCATCATCATGCCGGCGATGCAATAGCCGCATTGCGCTGCCTGCTCCTCGATGAAGGCGCGCTGGATCGGCGCGAGAGTCGAGGCGCTGCCGAGGCCCTCCAGCGTGGTGACCTGCTTGCCTTCGAGCAGCACCAGCGGCGTGACGCAGGACAGCACCGCCTTGCCGTCGACCATCACGGTGCAGGACCCGCATTGGCCGAGGCCGCAGCCGAATTTCGCGGCATTGAGCTTGAGATCGTCGCGCAGCACATAGAGCAGCGGTGTGTCCGGCTCGGCGTCGACCTGATGATCCCTGCCGTTGACCTTCAATGTCATCATGGCTTGTCTCGCTGCGCTGGATCGGCCGGTGCATTGGTCGGGCCTGCCGAATTCTGGACATACGCCGTTTGCGTGCGCCTTGCTTCCGCGACCACGCGTTCGAGATCGCTCAAAGCGCGATGATTGCTGAAGCGCGACCGCAGATATTCCAACAACACCGCAACCTGCCGATCATTCATGACAGCAGCAAACCCCGGCATGATCGGGCTGCGCTCGCCTTCGATGGGAGCCACGCCTGCGAGCACGATATTGGCAAGGTTGCGCGGATCGGGCGAACTGATCGCGGTGCTGAGGCCGAGATGGATGCCGCCATAGGGCGGCGGCCGGCCGCCGTCGTGGCAGCCGGCGCAGGCAGCGACATAGATCTTGCCGCCTTCGGATTCCGGTGAAGGCGCGGCGCCCAGCTTCGCCTGTGCCAGCGCGGTTTCACCCTGGAGTTTGCGAACCGGCGACGGCTTGCCGAAGACATCAGCCATGTAGGTCGCGATGGCATGGACGTCGCTCGCCGGAACGGAAGAGAGATTGCTCACAACTTCCGCCATCGGCCCGCGCGCGGTGCCGTGATCGGGATGGAAGCCGTCGCGCAGGTAAGCGTCAAGCGCGTCCGCGTCCCAAGGGACCGGCGCCGGCGATTGGGCGTTGATCGCATAGGCCTTCCAGTTGTCGACGTCGCCGCCGGCAAAGCTCGCGGTCGATTGCTCCGCGCCGAGCGCGTTGCGCGGCGTGTGGCAGGCGCCGCAATGCGCCAGGCCCTCGACCAGGTAAGCGCCGCGATTCCATTCGGCATTCCTGGTCGTGTCCGGTTTGTATGTGCCGGCCCGCAGGAACAACAACTTCCATCCTGCGATGACCACGCGATGGTCGAACGGGAAGGACAGCTGATTCTGCCGTGCTGACGCGCGGACCGGCTCGCGCGTCACCAGAAAGGCATAAAGCGCGCGGTCATCGTCATCGCTGACATTGGTGAAGTGGTCGTAGGGAAAGGTCGGATAGAGATGCCTGCCTTCGCGATCGACACCGGAGCGCATCGCCCGCCGAAAGGCCGCTTCCGGCCAGCGGCCGATGCCGGTCTCCGGATCGGGCGTGATGTTGGACGAGAACACCGTACCGAATGGCGTCGGCACCGGCAGACCACCGGCGAAATTCTTACGCCCGCGCACGGTGTGGCAGGAATTGCAATTGCCAAGCGCCGCAAGCTCGCGGCCGCGCTTGACCAAAGCGGGATCGAAGCTCTGCTTCGCGGGAGGATCGATTGCGGCGATCGCCGGCCGCCAGGCGATTGCAACGGCAGCCGCTGCGCCGCCAACAAGCAGCACAGCCACCACGCCCCCGATGATCCCTGACTTCTTCATTCGTGCTAGCAGTTTGTGGGTTCCTAGCACAACGCGCAGCGACTGCGGAGCCCGGTCCGCTCACCGCCTGTTGATGCTATCAGATGCTGCAGCGCGGCCTGAGGGAACCTCGGACCCGGCCCCCACACCCGGCGTGGGGAATCGTTCCCCCGAGCGCAAAAACGAGCGGGCCCCGCGCGAGCCACGCTCGACAACTCCGTACTGTTGCCAATTCGATCGACCGGGCTAATGCGCCAACGGCGGCGATTCCACGTGATCGAGATTGCACTCTCTGAAGTGATAGGCGATTTCGTCGAGCGCGCGTTGCTCCCATTCCTCGGCCTGAGCCAGCCAGAAAATCCTGCGCTCGGTATCAAACGCGGCACGCTCGCGACAAACCTGTTCTTGACTGCGTATCTCGACGAGCCGGTTCATGAACCCTCCACTCCTTGAGGTGTGAAGTCCAGGGACACGGCGTCAGTCTAGCAGAAATCGCGCTGCTGTCTCATCAACTGTCGCCCAAACCAACAGCATTCCGTGATCGAAGCGTGAGCAGGCACCGCAATGCAGCAAAGCGATTTAGGCTGCGATTTTGACTCAAATTCCACCGATCGCTGCAAATCGTGGAGTTGGTCGCGCCATTCGTTGCACCCGACCGTGAAGTCGCCAATTCCCTGTCACATGCCTGTCGCGCGAACATCGGAAGGAGGCGTTGCGACGATTTCGAATCGACAGGTCATGGACGAGATCACGACGTGAGCGGCTGGGCTGCACTTCTCGCCGCGGGATTGCTCGAAGTCGGCTGGGCGCTCGGGCTGAAATACTCGGACGGGCTGACCCGGTTCTGGCCCACGGCCGCCACGCTCGCGGCCATCGCACTGAGTTTTGCGTTGATGGCGGTCGCGTTACGATCGCTGCCCTTCGGCACGGCGTATGCGGTGTGGACCGGAATAGGCGCCGTCGGCAGCATCATCCTCGGCATGCTGATCTACAGCGAGCCGACCGATCCCGTCCGGGTCGTCTGCCTGACGCTGATCGTCGTCGGCATGGTCGGGCTCAAGCTCAACTCGCCGGTCTGACGCGGTTGCGCCCGCCGTCTTCTTGCGCAGGTTGCGCCATGCCTCAACGCCGCCGAACAGCATCAGCGCAATTGACAGCGGCAGCAGATGATAGAGGAAGCGGAACATCAGCAGCACCGCGAGCAACTGTTCGCGATCCTCGCTGCCGAGCCCGATCAGGATGGTGGCATCGAACACGCCGAGCCCCGCGGGCGCATGACTGGCGAAACCCAGCAGGGTCGCGGCGATGAACACCGCCAGCAGGCGGAACAACCCGATGTCGAGGCCGGACGGGATCAGCACATACATCGCGAGCGCGGCAGCGGTGAGATCGAGCAGCCCGACCAGGATCTGCCCCAGGACCAGCGGACCCGATGGAAGACGCACCAGCCATTGGCTGCGGCCAAGGCTGCGCGGATGCAGCCAGCTCCAGACCAGGAAGGCGGTGACACCGCACAACAGCACCAGCGCGAACACGCGGTTGATGCCGGGTGAGAGGTGATCGATCACGCTGATCGCGGTCGGCTCATACAGCAGGCTGAAGCCGAGCGCGGTCATGTTGCCGAGCCAGAAGGTGAGCCCGGTGAGGAAGCAGATGTTAGCGACGCCGAGCGCGCCGACATTGTTGCGGGAATAGATCCGGTAGCGGATGACGGGGGAGATCAACGCCACCGCGCCGATGCCGTGCGCGATCGGATAACTCGTGAAACTCGCTAGCGCCGCGATCCGGTACGGCACGTCCTTGCGACCCATGGTGTGCAGTGCCAGCCAGTCGTACAGCGTGATGCTGCCATATGACGCAGTCACCAGCACCAGCGCGAGCGCGATGGTCGAGAAGTCGGTGGCGCGGATGACGTCGAACACCAGGTCGTAGTCGACGTTCCTGAGCGCATGCATCAAGCCGAATATCGCGGCCGTGCCGATCACAATGCTGATCATGGCGCCGCCGAGGCCTTTGACGCGGCCGCTTCCGCCAAGTTTTTTCGCCAAGGAAGGAATATTCAGAGCGCTGGTCCAATCCGTCTTCTACGCCAGTCGGTCCGCCGACCGATTCGTGGCAAGGCTAAAACGATGTGACACGATGTTGTGACAGTTGCGTAACCCAACCCGCCGATTTTGCACGCAGAAGGTGCGCCTTAGCAAGAGATCGTGAGTCGAAATACGGACTCGAAATGGTCGTATCCCCTTCACACGGTCTCGGTACGAAGCGCTCGAAATTCCTCCTTGCCGCGACGAGGCCACATGCACGCCGAGCTCGAATTTAACCTGACGCATGATCAGTGGGAAACCTTGAAGGCGCTGCGCGGCGGCGCGCCGCAGCGCCGCGCACCCGATCGCTTCGCAGTCGACGCGCTTGTCGCACTCGGTCTCGCCGGTATCGAGGACGGCCGTCCGCTGATCACCTCCATGGGCCGCAGCGTGTTGCTGCGCGGCTCGCCGCAACTGCTCGACCTCGCGAGCTGACGCGCTGCGGACCGGCGCCGCACGCATGGGACGGCGGGACCGGGCGGGTTGACGTCGCAGCTTCTGCGGAACATAACCGGGCCTGATCGACTGAGTGGCAACTAGGGTTCCGGACGGCCTCGTGCCGTCGCCGGTCCGAGCGTTGCGGAAACCGCGGTAGCACGCGGCTGCACCCGAGGGACAAAAGCCCAGAGGAGGAGATGTCGAGATTGCTGGGCCCGCGGGCACGGAGGTCTCATGTCGGCTTTTTCTCTTCTCCTTGTCGTCCTCGCTGCGATCATTCACGCGAGCTGGAATCTGCTGTCGAAGCGCGCGGCGGAAGGCGGCGTCGCCTTCGTCTTCATCTACAATCTGGTCGCAAGCGTCGCCTACTTCCCGTGGGTGCTCTGGGTCTTCATCCACAACGTCCACAACGATGTGACGTGGAGTTTGCCGGCCATCATATGCATTACGCTGAGCGCCGCGATCCACCTCGCCTACAGCCTGTGTCTGCAGCGCGGCTATCAGGTCGCCGATCTCTCGGTGGTCTACCCGATCGCGCGCGGCACCGGCCCGATGCTGTCGTCGATCGGCGCGTTTCTCCTGTTGGGCGAGACACCGTCCACCCATGGCGTGCTCGGCCTGTTCGCCGTGGTCGCAGGGATCGGCCTGATCGCGACCCAAGGCGACCTCTCCGCATTTCGTCGACCGCGCGGCCAGCAAGGCGTTGCCTGGGGCGCGGCCACGGGGGGACTGATCGCCACCTACACGATCGTGGATGGATATGCCGTCAAGGTGATCGGCGTTCATCCCGTGGTGCTCGACTGGTTTTCGAACCTGGTGCGCTTCTTCATGCTGGTGCCGCTGGTGATGGCGCGGCGTACGCGCGTGATGGAGACGATGAAGGGCAAATGGTGGCTTGCGATCGGCGTCGGCCTGCTCTCGCCGATGTCATACATTCTGGTTTTGACCGCTGTGCAGCTCGGCGCGCCGTTGTCGCTGGTCGCTCCCGCCCGCGAGATGTCGATGATGGTCGGCGCGCTGTTCGGCATGTTTCTGCTGCGCGAACCCGTCAGCGCGGCGCGGATCGTCGGTTGCTTGATCCTGTGCACGGGCGTGGTCTTGCTCGGAAGTCACTGAACGATCGGCGCCGGTTCACCACAGCGATTGTCGCGCCCGCTCCGGCCAGGCACGGTCGTAATCCTCGCCACCGACGCGATTAGCACTCATCTCGGCCAGGATCTGTCCCGGCGTCGGCAGCGTCCTGGGATCGACGCGCTTGTCGGGATTCCAGAGATCGGAGCGCACGATGGCGCGCGCGCACTGGAAATAGACCTCGCCGACCATCATCACGATCACCGTGCGCGGCGCCTTGCCGTCCATTTTGAACGAGGCAAGCAGCGCCGGATCGGCGGATATCTGCGCGCGGCCGTTGATCCGCAACGTGCTGCCGGAGCCGGGAATCAGGAACAACAGCGCAACACGGGGATCGCGCACGATGTTGCGGAGCGAATCGACACGGTTGTTACCGCGGCGATCGGGCATCATCAGCGTTTTCTCGTCGTGGATGCGCACGAAGCCGGCGAGGTCGCCGCGCGGCGAGCAATCGAGACCTTCCGGTCCCGCAGTCGCCAGCGCGGCGAACGGGGATTTCTCGATCAGCACGCGATAAGATGGCGTAATCCGGTCGGCTACCTTGACGGTCGACGCCTCGCCGGGTTCGCCGTAGATCGCCTCTAGCTCCTCGATGGTGGCGATGATCGACATGGCCGCTCCCTTGTTCCGGATCGCGTTGCCGCACGAGTTACACGCGAACGCCAGGCGATGAAAGCCTGAGTCACGAGTGTCCGACCTTGATCGGCGCGGTCTCCCGCATCAGGCCCATGGCGATCAGCGCGACGGTTGCGGCAAAGAGCAGATACCAGGCCGGCGCCAGCGGATTGCCGGAGATGTGCAAGAGCCAGGTGACCACGAGTTGCGCGGTGCCGCCGAAAGTAGCGATCGCCACCGCATAGATGGTGGCGAACACGCCGCCCCGGATGTTTTGGGGCAGCCCCTCGGCAAAGGTGGCGTAGAAGGCCGTAAACGGCACCGAGCCGATCAGCGA
Source organism: uncultured Alphaproteobacteria bacterium (assembly GCA_963791665.1). Lineage (GTDB taxonomy): Bacteria > Pseudomonadota > Alphaproteobacteria > Rhizobiales > Xanthobacteraceae > Bradyrhizobium. The sequence continues at coordinate 106,469 of CAWBTH010000004.1, forward strand.
CAGAAGTCCGAAACCTGCGATCAGCGACATTGGGCCGGGTTCATTCACGATCCAGAGAAACACCGGGTAGGTCAGCAGCAGCGTCAACAACTGCGGCCAGACCATCACGGGCTTGCGGCCGTAACGGTCCGCCAGCCAGCCGCCCGCGAGCGCACCGATGATCTGCAGTCCATTGCCGACCATCGATGTGGTGAACGCGAGCGTCGGCGGCACATGCAGCGTGTTCTGCGCATAGGTCGTCATGTATTGCGTGACATAGGACGAGATCGTGCCGCCCGCGAGCACCATGACCGACAGCAGGATGATGCGGGTGTGCCCGCGTGCCAGTGCGAAATGACTTGACGTCTCCGCCTTGTCTGCCGGCGCGGCAATGGTCTCGGGCAAGGTCCGGCGCATCCACAGGCCGAACGGCAGGCAGGCTGCCCCGATCAGGAAGGCGACGCGCCAGCCGGTTGTATCAAGCATGTCCGGCGACATGGTCTTGCTGAGGATGACGCCGACCAGTGCGCCCGTCGTCGCCGCAATCTCCTGGCTGGTCGGCTGCCACGCCACCACGAGACCGCGGCGCTCCGGCGGCGCGATCTCGATCAGATAGGCGGTGGTCGGTCCGACCTCGCCGCCCAGCGCAAAACCCTGCACCATGCGCGCGACGATCGCGACAACAGGCGCAGCGACGCCGATGCTGTTATAGGACGGCGTCAGCGCCAGCAGCAGGATCGCGCCGCCCATCAGCGCGAAGCTCAGCAGCATGGCCGGCCGCCGGCCGACACGATCCGAATAGATACCCAGCACGATGCCGCCGATCGGGCGGGTCACGAAGCCTGCGCCGAAAGTCGCAAGCGACAGCATCAGGCTGCCGTATTCGCTCTGGGTCGGGAAGAATGTGTGGCCGATCTGGATCGCAAAGAAGCTGTAGGTAATGAAATCGTAGAATTCGAGCATGTTGCCGACGGTGGCGGCGAACGCCGCACGAACGACGCTGAAATCTTTTTCCTCGTTAACCATGTGAGCCTGTGGCAACCCGAAAATCCTCGAAATCTTCCCGATGCGATTGAATATCGGCCTATACGCGGTGTTCAAACCCGCATGAAAGCCCCTCTATCATATATCGTCATCGCCGCCGCTGTCGCGGTCGCCTCCTGGACAATGTTCGAGGCATTCACGTCCATGGTCGCCGGCTAGCGAACGCTTGCGCCGGCACTGATGGTTCCACTGTTTGCGCAAACCATCCGGACATGCGCCAACATTCTCGCGGCGCTGAAGCGTCCGAGCTGTCGCTATTCATGCACCTCTCTGGGGACAGAGGGCGCAGGGAATGCCGGGTGCACGAACGCACCCACTGCCACGCGTGCAAAACAAAAGAGACGCACGCAGGCCAACACAGGTACGCCGAACTCACTCCGGCACTCCCTGCGCAATGGTTTTACGGCTGCTCCGCGCTCTCCCCGGCGATCGGGCTCTTTTGCCACCGTCCCTCCCGGGCTCTTGACCCGGGGGTTGATTCCAGCGTCGAGGAATCGGGACCACACGGCTTGACCGTACGCGGCTCGGCCGCACGCCTTGCGACCCAATCGCGTCCATCGCATCCCGCACCAACGAATCGTGGCGATCGCGAGCCGCCCCTCCTGGAGAGCGCGGGATGGGGTATAGATAGCACCGTTTCTAATTTTCGGAAATGCGGCAAATTAACGCGACGGGCAAGTTTGTGTTCGAAATTGCCCGTCGTACAAATTCGGCAACACGACCTTCCTTCATATGCCGCGCCGCGCCTCGAAATCCTGTGATTTCGGCGCTCTCGCCCGTCGCCCTCCCCGCGACAAACTGGCACGCTTGTTGCTGAGCCAATTCGGATCAAACGGGGGAAGCGTTCCATGGCCGCGACCATCACGACTTCGGCGCCGTCGGCGCGAAAGCCGATCTATACCTCTCTTTTCGTTCAGGTTCTTGCCGCGCTGGTGCTCGGCATCGTGCTCGGGATGGCCGTTCCCGACTTCGCCGTCAGCCTGAAAATCCTCAGCGACGCCTTCCTCAAGCTGATCTCGATGATCGTGGCGCCGATCGTGTTCTGCGTCGTGGTGCACGGCATCGCAGGCGCCGGCGACCTCAAGAAGGTCGGCCGGGTCGGGGTCAAGGCGCTGGTCTATTTCGAGGTGATGACGACGGTCGCGCTCGTGGTCGGCCTGCTGCTGGCCTACATCTTCGGCCCCGGCCACGGCATGAACATCGACACCTCGACGCTGGACGCCAAGGCGCTCGGCAACTTTGCCGGCAATGCGCAGAAATTGAAGGGCGAAGGCATCAGCGCCTTCCTGATGAACATCATCCCGACCACCTCCTTCGACGCGCTGTCGCGCAACGACGTGCTGCAGGTGCTGTTCTTCGCGATCCTGTTCGGCGTTGGGCTCGCGCTGGTCGGCGGCGAGAAGGGCGAGCGCATCAACGCCATGATCGATGCGGTCTCGACCGTGCTGTTCCGCATGATGGGCTTGATCGTGCGCGTCGCGCCGCTCGGCGTGCTCGGCGCGGTCGCCTATACCGTCGGCAAATACGGCGTCGGCTCGCTGAAGCAACTCGTCTCGCTGGTGGTGCTGTTCTACGTTTCGGTCGCGATCTTCGTGCTCGGCGTGCTCGGCGGCGTGATGGCGCTCGCCGGCATCAACATCCTCAAATTCCTCAGCTACCTGCGCGAAGAGCTGATGATCGTGCTGGCCACCGCCTCCTCGGATGCGGTGTTGCCGCAGATCATGAAGAAGCTGGAGCGGCTCGGGCGTGAAGGATTTCGTGGTCGGTCTGGTGATCCCGACCGGCTATTCCTTCAATCTCGACGCCTTCTCGATCTATCTCACGCTCGCGGTGGTGTTCATCGCGCAGGCCACCAACACGCCGCTGTCGCTCGGCGATCTCCTGCTGGTGCTTGGCGTCTCGCTAATCACGTCCAAGGGCGCGCATGGCGTGCCGGGCTCGGCGATCGTGATCCTGGCGGCGACGCTCAATGCGGTACCGAGCATTCCCGCCATCGGACTCGTGCTGGTGCTGTCGGTCGACTGGTTCATCGGCATGGCCCGTGCGCTGGGCAATCTGATCGGCAACTGCGTCGCCACCGTCGTGGTGGCGGCGTGGGAGGGCGATCTCGATCGCAGCAAGGCGGCGCAGGTGCTGGCAGGCGACGAGCTGGTCGATGTGACGGCGGGGTGACGATGTCAGGCCGGTCGGGCCTCGCGCGGCATGGCCTGCAAGGTCAACAGCAGGGTTGGAGAATTGAGAACGGCGAACAACTCTCGCGGCGTCAGGTAGCTCTGTGCCTCTTCAAGGCTCTCCCCGTCCTCGATCTTGGCTCGCGCAATCGCTAGATGCGGATCGACCTCGCCGCGACGCCGGCGCTTTTCGTCTGGAAGATTTGCGAGATGGCTTTCGAACAAATCCGAATCGTCGACGAGCTGCCGCAGCGGAGAGCCGGCAGCCCGAGAAGATTTGACCAACTCATTGGCGCGAGCCAGGACATCCGGTGGGGACGTTTCCTCGGGAGTACGCCACAACACGCTCTTTGGGTCAGACCGGCGCGACGATAGCATGGCAATCGGAATGCTGAGCAACAGACCGGCGATCACGGGCGCCATCCAGAACAGCAACGGTAGCGATACCGCATAAGCGACGACCGCCATGGCCATCCCGAACCACGTCGGTAACGCATATTTGGCCACCAACTCGGCTAGCGGCAGTTTGCCATCGTCGCGGCGCTGCACCTGCCATCCGGAATCCCGGCCCAGCATGATTTCGCCGACTGCTCTGGACTGAAAGATCATCATGACGGGAGCTATCAGCCCGGAGAGAAACGTCTCGACCAAAACTCCTGCGAGAGCTCTCAACGCTCCGCCGAATTGCCGGCGGTCGTGCGGTCGCGCCAGCAACAGAATCCAGGCCAGCAGCTTTGGCAGGATCAATAACCCCATGGTGCCCGCAAAAACCCAGGCGGCGAGGATGGGATCCTGCGCGGGCCACTTCGGAAACAGTGAAAATCCCTTCGGAAAATATTCAGGCCGGACAAATTGAGCTTGCAGCGAAATCAGGATTCCCAGGATCAGGAATATCAACCACATCGGCGCTGTCAGATACGATCCTATCCCGGTAAGCAGATGAAGCCGAGACACCCAATGCAGTCCGCGCGCCGGCAGCACGGCTAAATGCTGAAGATTACCTTGGCACCAGCGGCGATCGCGGGCAGCGAAATCAAGCAGCGAAGGCGGGCATTCCTCGAAGCTGCCGCTGAGAGCGGGGACCATCCTGATTTCCCAACCTGCCCGGCGCATCAGGGCAGCCTCGACGAAATCATGACTTAGAATATGCCCGCCGAAGGGTTTGCGGCCCCGCAATTCGGGGAGCGCTGCGTCTTGTGCAAAGGCGAGCACGCGAATGATGGCATTGTGCCCCCAATAATTGCCTTCGCCACCATGCCACCACGCGATGCCTGCTGCGATCAGAGGGCCGTATAGACGTCCCGAGAATTGCTGCAATCTTGCAAACAAGGTCCGAGCATTGACGACAATGGGAAGGGTCTGGATCAGGGCGATCTTTGGATGAGTTTCCATCGCGTGAGCGAGCCGGACGATGGTATCGGCCGTCATCAGGCTGTCGGCATCGAGGATGATCATGTGGTCATAGCCCGCACCGAACCGCTTGATCCAATCTTCGATGTTGCCGGATTTCCGCGCGGTATTTTGGGCGCGATGACGATAGTAGACGTTCCAAATTCCGAGGTCGCGGCGAAGCTGCAAAAAGCATCTCTCTTCCGCGATCCATACCGAGGGGTCGGTGGTATCGCTCAACACAAACCAGTCGAAGCTTGAGCCCCGTCCGGCCTCGACAACCGACTCATACATCGCCCGCAAGCGGGCCATGATGCGATCCGGGTCTTCGTTATAGGTCGGCAGAAGCATGGCGTTGCGGCTGCCGACGGGGGGAAGCGGTGCAGACGGATCGATACCGAGCGGATCTCTGGCACGGAACAACAGCACCATAAAGCCAGCTAGCGACGACATGAACGAGAATGCGATCCAGGCGAACAGCAGGACGAACAGAAACAGCACCATCCATTCGAGAGAGGTGACGCCGCCAACATTGACGACTTCATACATCTCGTAACATCCGCCGGCCGTGATCGCAGCCGTACCGGTGAAAATGCCGACGCGTCGAAACGCACTGGAACGGGAAAATCCGGCCTTTCTTTCGCGCTGAAAGAAACGCAATTGCTGGGTCGCCATCGGCAGTGGCGATTCCGCTGGAAGAAACTGCTGGCGCGGCTCGCGCGACGGCCATTCAAGCCCACGGTTCTGGGTCACGGTGTCCATCGATAGACCCACACCTCCGAGATCGCTTCGTTACCCTGCATGAGCGCAGCCCGCAATTCGACCGGCTGCTTCTCCTTGACCGACAGCTCAAAGCTCAGGCGCCAGCCACCAGTTGCCGGATTGGGTTGGGTTACGACATTCCTGATCTCGGCTTTCTCGGCCGTGACATTGCCTCGGACGCTGCCCGGGTCTATCGATTTCAGCCGCTCTCCAGTCAGATCGAGCACAAAGATTTTGGTGTAATCGCCTTTCGCGCCGACCCCTGTGCGCGAGAACCGGGCCAGCGCGCTGGTCTTTGGCGTGTCGGGCCCCCAGTGAAGGCGGTAGGTGTAGGTATGCTCGCCCTTCGCCTGCAGCGCATTCTTCGGCCGCCAAAATCCTGCAATGTTGTCGTGAATCTCCTCTTTGGTCGGAATTTCGATCACCTGGACCGCGCCGTCGCCCCAATCTCCGATCGGCTCGGCCCAAAGGCTTGGCCGTTTCTCGAAACTGGATTCCAGGTCTTGATAGGCGAAAAAATTCTTCTGCCTTTGCATTAGTCCATAGCCGCGTGGATTGAGATCGGCAAACGTGCTGATCTGTAGATCCGTGGGATTGCGCAGCGGGCGCCATAGCTCCTCACCGCGTCCGTTGTAGATCGCCAAGCCGTCGGAATCATGCACCGCTGGGCGGAAGTCATCGACATCGGTCCGATTGTTCGGCCCAAAAAAGAACATGCTCGTCATCGGTGCGAGGCCGGCATGATCGAGATCGACGCGAGGATAGATCGCCATCTCCACGTCGAACACCGTGGTGTCGCCGGGCCGTATAGTGAAGCGGTAGGCGGCAGCTGTGCTTTGGCTGTCGAGGAGTGCATGCACGACAACCGAGCTGGCATTGGCGCTGGGCTTTTCGATCCAGAACGTTTTGAACAAGGGAAACTCTTCACCCTTCGCGTCCCCGGTGTTGATCGCCAGGCCTCTGGCGGACAGTCCGTAAATTTCGCCCTTCGCAACCGCGCGAAAATAGCTCGCGCCCAGAAAGACACAGACCTCGTCATAGTAATCCGGCCGATTCAATGGCGCGTGAATGCGAAATCCGGCAAAACCGAGATCGGCGTCGTTGGGCGGCGGGTTGCTGCCAAATGAGAAGTCCTCGGGGCGGTAGCTAATCCTGCTCGCCTGCCCGTTGACGACTTCGTAGATGTCGACGCGCGGTTCATAGAAGAAGCCGCGGTGGAAGAACTGGACCTGAAACGGCAGCTTCTCGTCTCGCCACAGCGCGCGCTCTGGCAGGAAGCGTATTTGCCGGTAGTGGTCGTAATCGAGCTTTTTAAGCGTGTCGGGTAATTTCGTATCGGGCGCCTTGTACGGCGTGTTGGCAGCGTCACGGGCGAGCTTGCGGACGAACGAACGGTCGAATGGCACTGCTTCCGCCTTTGCGGGCGAAATCAGCCCCCGACCGGCGGGAGCCGCAATCGTTATCGAAGCTGCAGCCTGAAGAAAGCTTCGACGGTTCAAGGTTGCCTCCATGTCGACGCAGGTGTTCGGGACGCCTCCAAAGCAATGGAAGGTAAGCCTACAAACTCACCGGGGGTTGCCAAGTTCCAAGTCGGGGAACTGCGTCGAGCTGCCGGTTTGTCAGGCGCTCACGTCGGCGGGCGCTTCCACGATTTTGGCTATTTCTTCCTTTTCGATCGGGAAGCCGATGCTGCGGTCCAACCGCCCCGTCGCGCTGGCTGTGCGATCATCCCGAACGCTGTGGCACTTGGCCGCAACTGGCGACGTGGGCGGTAAGGGTAAAGCGAAGCTGGGAACGTCAGTTCTCCGATCGCCGAAAGTTCTCGATCACGCGCAACAATACGCGCGCACCGGCATCGGCGTCGGCGGGCTCGACATGCTCGTCCGGATGATGGCTGATGCCGCCGCGGCAGCGCACGAAGATCATGCCGACATCGGCGATGTCGATCATCGCCATGCCGTCATGCCCTGCCCCGCTCGGCAGCTCGAACACGCGAAAGCCTTCCGCCGAGATGGCATCCGCGATCTGTGCTTGCAGCCAGGGCGCACAGGGTGCGGTGCGGTTCTCATGGGTGACATCGAGTTGCAGCGACAGCTTGCGGCGGCCGGCGACGGCCTCGATCTGCCGCACGATGTCGGCGACGGCGCGCTTGCGATGCATGTCGGTCGGCGCGCGGATGTCGATGGTGAACGACACCTCGCCCGGAATCACATTGGTGGCGCCCGGCGCCGCATGGATATATCCGACCGTGCCGACGAGGCCGTCCGCGTCGGCGCGGCAGAACGCCTCGATCGCACCGATGCACTCGGACGCTCCCGCCAGCGCATCGCGCCGCAGCGCCATCGGCACGGTGCCGGCGTGGCCGGCCATGCCGGTGAGCCGCGCCGCGAGCCGCGTTGCGCCCGCAATCGCGGTGACGACGCCGACCGGCAGCTCCTGCTGCTCCAGCACCGGCCCCTGCTCGATGTGCAATTCGAGATAGGCCAGCAGCTCGCGGCGAACGCGCGCCGCGGCGCCGATACGATCGGGATCGAGGCCGAAATCCTTCAGAGCATCCCGCATCGCGACGCCATCGGCGTCACGCACGCTCAGCACGCTCTCATCGAAAGTGCCGGCGACCGCGCGGCTGCCGAGCAAGGTCGACGCGAAGCGCACGCCCTCCTCGTCGGCGAAGCCGGTGACCTCGATCGCCAACGGCAGGCGTTTGCCGCGCTTGTTGAGGTCGGCGACACAGGAGATCGCCGTGATCAGGCCGAGCGGCCCGTCCCATTTGCCGGCGTCGCGCACGGAATCGTAATGCGAGCCGAGCATCAGGCAGGGCGCGCCTGCGGCCGCGCCCTCGTAGCGGCCGCAGACATTGCCGATCGCATCGAGATGAGCACGCATGCCGGCCTCGCGCATCCAGCCGAGAATGCGTTCGGCCGCCGCACGATGCTCGCGGGTCAAGAAGATCCGCGTTAAACGCCCAGGCTCTTGCGAAATCGCCGCAAGCTCGTCGATGCGGCTGACGATCTCGCGCCCGAGCGGCCCGGTCGTCCCTTTACTTCTCTCGCTCATTCGTTTCCGGCCGGGCGCCGGCCCTGATCGGACGGCACCTCCAATATCCCAAGTAAATTCAACGGATTATCTCCCTTTCTTGTGGAGCGTAAAAGGTCTATTTGAGTGCCCGGACGCCAACACCAACCATGATCCACGAGACTGCCACGTGACCTATTCGGTCAAGGAGATATTCAAGACGCTGCAGGGCGAAGGCGGCCAGGCCGGTCGCGCGGCCGTGTTTTGCCGTTTTGCGGGCTGCAATCTCTGGACCGGCCGCGAGGAGGATCGCGCCGCTGCCGTCTGCCAGTTCTGCGACACCGATTTCGTCGGCACCGACGGCGAAGGCGGCGGCCGCTTCAAGGACGCGGATGCGCTGGCCGATGCCATCGCGACGGCGTGGAATGGCGGCCGCGATTTTCGCTACGTCGTGTTCACCGGCGGCGAGCCGCTGCTGCAGCTGGACGAGCCGCTGATATCGGCGGTTGCGGCGCGTGGCTTCACGATTGCCATCGAAACCAACGGAACGATCGCGGCGCCAAAGGGCATCGACTGGATCTGCGTCAGCCCCAAGGCCGACGCCGAACTGGTGCAGACATCGGGCCAGGAGCTGAAGCTGGTCTATCCGCAGGCGAAAGCCCTGCCCTGCCGCTTCACCCATCTCGACTTCCAGCACTTCTTCCTGCAACCGATGGACGGGCCGGAGCGGGACCGCAACACCGAACTCGTGGTCGATTATTGCAAGCAACACCCACGCTGGAGGATCAGCCTCCAGACGCACAAACTGATGGGAATTCCATGACCCAGCATGTCGAGTCCAGGCACCTCGTTCTGGACGACGCCTCGCGCGTGGCGAACGAGCGCGCGAAGCTCACGACCCGGATCGGGCGGACTTACCGATTCGAATCCGCGCACCATCTTCCGCGTCTGCCTGATGGCCACAAATGCAAGAACCTGCACGGCCACAATTATCGCGTCGAGATCGTCAAGCGCGGCACGCCGGACGAGCGCGGTTTCGTGCAGGACTTTGCCGAGGTCGACGCCGAGATCGCACCGCTCGTGAAGATGGTCGATCACCGGCTGCTCAACGACGTGCCGGGACTGGAAAACCCGACCGCGGAAGTGATCGCGGCCTGGTTCTTTGAACGCATCGCCGATTGTGAGACTGTGCGGGTCTGGGAAAACGACGATTGCTGGGCCGAGGTGACCGGCCGGGATTGAGTGTGGCGATGACGGACTCCGCGCTGGTCCTCTTCTCCGGAGGACAAGACTCCACCACCTGCCTGGCATGGGCACTGGAGCGCTATGCGCATGTCGAGACCGTCGGTTTCGACTACGGCCAGCGGCATCGCATCGAACTCGATTGCCGCGCCGACATTCTCGCGGCGCTCCGGCGCGACTTTCCGTCATGGGCATCGCGCCTCGGCGACGATCACATGCTCGATCTCTCAATCCTCGGCCAACTCAGTGAAACCGCGCTGACCCAGGACAAGCAAATCGCCTTCGCGGCGAGCGGACTGCCCAACACCTTCGTTCCCGGCCGCAATCTCTTGTTCTTCACTTTCGCCGCCGCGATTGCTTATCGCCGAGACATCAAGCATCTGGTCGGCGGCATGTGCGAAACGGATTACTCGGGTTATCCCGACTGCCGCGACGACACGCTGAAGGCGCTCCAGGTCGCGCTCAATCTCGGCATGGAGCAGCGCTTCGTGGTGGATACGCCGCTGATGTGGATCGACAAGGCGCAAACCTTCGCGCTGGCCAATGACATCGGCGGCGACAAACTGATGCGGATCGTGCTGGAGCAGACGCACTCCTGCTACATAGGGGACCGCACGCACCGGCATGACTGGGGCTATGGCTGCGACGCTTGTCCGGCCTGCGAGTTGCGCCGCCAGGGCTGGCTTCGTTATTCCGCGGGCCGAAGCGGGTAGCTTCGCGATTTACACCATCTCGAAGCGGATTTTCTGCGCGCCCTTCCACAGCACGGTCTTCCCGAACACGGGAAGGTTTTCGAGCCCCGACATCAGCGTGATGAAATGGTTGCCGGCGAGCTGGCCCATCTTGCTGGCGAAATGCACCCCGCCATAGGCGAGCAGGATTTCGGTTTCGCTGATGCCGCCGGGATAGAGGATGATCTGGCCCGGCGCGGGATAGCTGGTGTGGTTCTCGTAGGAGACGCCGAAATCGAGATCGCCCAGCGGCATCCACACACCCTCCCCGCTCCACCGCACATGGATCGCCTGGCTCTCGAACGGCATCGCCTTCTTGAAGGCGGCGCAGGTCTTCGGCGCAAGCTCTTCCTCGAAGCGGGCCTGGAAGGTGAAGTCACCGGCGCGAATGATCAACTGGCTCATGCATCTCTCGTGGTCGCTGGCTCGCACTATCAATTGCCGCCAAAGCGCGCGAGAAGCAAGCGCCTCTCGCTCTCGCAGCAATAATATATGACGCGACGCTGCCGACACGGTAACATCGCCGCAAGACAAAGGGAGAAACGCGTGGCACTGAAGAACGTCATCGGCGTCGACCACGCCGTGGTCATGGCAAAAGACCTCGACAAGGCCGCCGAGGGCTGGCAGCGGCTCGGCTTCACCATTTCGCCGCGCGGCACCCACAGCACGCATATGGGCACGGGCAATTACACCATCATGCTCGACCCCGATTATATCGAGCTGCTCGGCGTGCTCGCGCCCACCGAGCACAATGCGCCGGCCCGCGCCTTCCTCGAGACGCGCGAAGGCATCGAGCGCGTCGCTTACACCGCCACAGACGCGGCTGCTGGCGCGGACGAAATCCGCGCACGCGGGTTTCCGCCGCTTGGGCCGAACGATTTCGAGCGGCCGGTGACCATGCCGGACGGCCGGCTGTCGGCCGCGAAATTCCGCACCTTCCAGTGGCCGGTCAAGGAAGCGCCTGCCGGCATGCGGATTTTCGCCTGCCAGCACAAGACGCGCGAGACCGTGTGGATTCCCGAATTGATGCGGCACGCCAATGGCGCGAAACATCTCACGCAGGTGCTGCTGGTCGCGCCCGATCCTGCCAAGGAGGCTGCGCATCTGTCGCGCCTGACCGATCGCGAGGTTCGGAAGGACAATGACGGCGCGCTCGCGGTGCCCTCGGGCGGCGGCCGCGCCGACTTCGTATTCATGACAAGGGATCAATTGAGCGCGCGATATCCCGGCGTATCGCTCGCGGGCCTGCCCGAGCGCGGCGCGGCGGGACTGGTCATTGCGGCCGACTTGACGAAAGCTGAAAAAACGCTCGGCGTGGCGGCCGTTCGCAGCGGCAACGCAATCTGCGTGCCGCCTGCTGCGGCCAACGGCACGCTGCTGGCGTTTGTCGCGGGTTAGTGCGGGCTAAGCGACCGCCAACTTGCTACCGACCGTTTGCAGCGTCTCAAAACCTTCGAACTGCGGGTGGCCGAGATAAAGCGGCTTGTTGCCGCCGGCTCTCGCGTGCGCGGCGCGGAACGCTTCCGATCGGGTCCATGCTTCGAAGGCGGCGCGGCTCTGCCACACCGTGTGCGATGCGTAGAGTGTGTGGTCCTCCAACTCCGGTCCCCTGAGAAGATGGAATTCCGTGAAACCCGGCACCTTGTCGAGATGGGTGTCGCGCGACAGCCAGACATGCTCGAAATCGGCTTCGCAGCCCTTGATGACCTTGAAGCGGTTCATCGCAATGAACATCGATGTCTCCTGGTTTTGATCGTGTCGACATTCTTAGTTAGGATGCGCCGCCTACCGCCGCAACGGCGTCACCGATGCCTCGCATTGCCGCTGCTCCCAACCCTCGCGCTCGAGTTCGGGGACGTCGTGGTCCTGCTCGGGCCAGCCGAGGCAGAGATAGGCGACGAAGCTCCAGTCGGCGGGCAGATCGAGCGTGGCGCGCGCCGCATCGGGATCGAGGATCGAGACCCAGCCGACGCCGAGGCCCTCCGCGCGCGCCGCCAGCCACAACGTCTGGATCGCCGCGACCACGGAATAGCGGATCGTCTCCGGCATGGTGCGCCGGCCGAGGCCGGCGCCTTGCGCGGTCGCCTCGTCGGCGCAGACGGCCAGATGCACCGGCGCCTGATCGAGACCTTCGAGCTTGAGCCGGGCATAGCGCGCCTGGCGCTCGCCGGCGTAGCCGTCGAGCGCCGCCGTGTTGGCAGCGGCGAAATTATCGCGGATCGCGGCGCGGCGCGCTGGTGTCTCCACCAGCACGAAGCGCCATGGCTGCGACAGGCCGACCGATGGCGCGTGCGCGGCCAATGCCAGCAAATGCGCGACAAGGGCGGGATCGATCGCGTCGCTGCGGAAGCGGCGCACGTCGCGCCGCCAGCGCACCAGCTCGGCGAACTGCGCCCTGAAGGCGGCATCGAAGCGCGGCGGCTTGTCTGTCATGCGGAAAGCTTGTCGAGCAGGGTTTTCGCGTCGCGCAGATCGGCCGTAGCGAAGCCTTCGGTGAACTTTGCGATCACCGGCTGCAGGATTTTCCGCCTGTCGGCGCGGTGGCGTTGGCTGTCCTTCAGCCGTGCCAGGCTCATCGCGCTGCGCAACTCCCAGAACAGCGCACCCTGTTGCCGCGCGATCTCGAGGGCTTGCGCAAAGCATGTTTCGGCGGCCGCCGTTGCCGCGGAATCGGACTTGCGCAGCAGCTCACCCTTGATGCGTAGCAGCTCGGCGAGATACCAGCCCTCTTCCCTGGCCCGGCTGCGCGCCAGTGCCTCCTCGATCATGGCAAGTCCGCGCGCCGCCTCGCCGGCTTCGCCGAGACAGGCCGCGAGCTCGCCGAGCGGCAGCAGGAAGCGCGGCAACAGCCGCGCGTCACCTGCCTGGTCGAGAGCGGTGCGCAACGCTTCCAGCCCCGGGCCGATGTGGCCGCGCTTGACCATCAGCATGCCGCGGAAGCAATGCGCCCAAATGTTCCACAGCCGGATCGGATGGCGCTCGGTGTGCTCGAGCAGCGCCGCGCAATAATGCTCGGCGGCATCGAGATCGCCGGCAAGATACGTCACCGGGCAGGCGCCCTGCCCGAGCACGCTGCAGAACGTCAGCGCGTGTCCGATGGCGCGCCCCTCCTCGATGTTCTGCCGGACCACGCGCAAGGCCTGGTCGCCGAGACCCTGCAGCCAGAGGATACGCGCCTGGAAATAATGCGAGGACACCCGCAAATCGAAGCGGAAGCGGACGATCTGCGGTTTCCGGGCGAGCACTTCGAGATGCTCCAGCACGCGGCTGATGTGAAGCCGCGCATCGTTCTGGTCGCCGAAGAAATGCAGCGCAGTGGCGAGCAGCCGATCGGCCATCATCAGGTCGACGGGATCGGTTGCCCCGGCGACGACGCCGGCGAAGCGCTGGGCGTACTCCAGGGCTTTACGGAATTCGCCATTGTTGAACTGGTTGATGCACAACCCCCACAGCGCCCGCAGGCGATGGTCGCGATCCTCGAGCCTGTCGGCGAGCTCGAGCGTCGTTGTCCATGCCGGTCCCGCCTCGCGCGCGCGCCCCACTCCGTACATCAGCGACCAGCCAAGCGCCGCCGACAGCTGCATGCGCAGGCGATCCGCATCCACGGCGGAGGGGTCAAGCCTTGCCATCGCCCGCTCGACGCGCTCGCGGCATTCGCCCAGCAGCGACATCTGGACCCACACCGGCACGGCGGCCGCCGTCAGCGCAATCCCGGTCTGCGCATCTCCATCAGGCGAGAACGCCCAGTCGAGACCGGCGCGTACATTGTCGATATGGCGGCCATAGACCGCGAGCCATTCGTCCTGTGGCACCGATTCGCTCTCGGCCTCGGCGCGCGTGAAGTAGATGCGATAGAATGCGGCGTGACGGCGTGCGGCCTCCTGCTCTTCGCCGCCGGCGCGCAGCTTCTCCAACGCGTAGGCCCGCGTGGTGTCGAGCAGGCGATAATGCGGGGTTTTGCCGCGCAGGTCGGCGGTGAGCAGCGACTTCGCGACCAGGCTCGCGACATGATCGGCGGCAAGATCGCCGGCAATGGCAATCACGGCTTCCAGCGGGAAATCGCCGGCGAAGATCGCCAGCCGCCGCAGCACCGTCGCTTCCTCGTCCGCCAACAGGTTGTAGCTCCAGTCCAGCGCCGCGCGCAGGGTCTGATGGCGCGGCAGCGCGGTGCGCCGGCCGGCGGTCAATAACCTGAAACGGTCGTCGAGCAGGACGGCGACCTCTTTCGGCCCCAGCATCAGCGAACGCGCCGCGGCGAGCTCGATCGCGAGCGGAATGCCGTCGAGGCGACGGCAGATCGCGGTGATGGCGGAAAGATTGCCCTCGTCCGTGGCGAGATCGGCGCCGAGCGCCCGCGCGCGCGCCATGAACAATTGCACCGCGGTGTGCGCGGTCACGTCGGCCGGGCCGGTGCCATCCTCGGGCGGTACGTCCAGCGGCGGCACCCGATAGACATATTCGCCGTCGATGCGCAGCACCTCGCGGCTGGTGGCGAGAACGGTGGTGCCCGGACAGCGGCTCACGATGGTTTCGGCGAGCTTCGCCGCCGCGTCGATGACATGCTCGCAATTGTCGAGCACCAACAGCAACTTTCTGAACCCGACCGCGCGGGTGACCGATTCCGACGAGGTCTCTTCGCCCTCGAGCTTGAGGCCGAGCACGCCTGCGACTGCCGAAGGCACGAGTTGCGGATCCTGCAGCGAGGCGAACTCGACCAACAAGATGTCGCCGGTGAAATCGAGATTGCGCGCGACCTCCAGCGCCAGCGCGGTCTTGCCGATGCCGCCGGGTCCGGTCAGCGTGACGACGCGATAGGCTCCGAGCAGATCGCGCAAATATTGCACGGCGCCACCGCGGCCGATCAGGCTGTCGGCGGCGGCCGGAATATTGGTGGTCGTCGAAGCCGGCGCGACACGCGCCGCCTCGGGCGAAGGCACTCTCGGCCTCGGCGCATCGCGTTCGTCCTGGACGAGTTTCCAGCTTCCGAGCAGCCGATAGCCGCGGCCGAACTGCGTCTTCAGCATGCCGCGGTCGGCGCCGAGCGCCTTGCGGATGGCGGCGATGTGAACCTGCAGCGCGTTCTCTTCGACGATCGTGCCGGGCCAGACCCGATCCATCAGATCGTTCTTGCTGACCAGTTCGCCGTCAGCCAGCACCAGCACGGACACGATATCGAAGGCGCGGCCGCCGAGCGGGACCACCACGCCGGCCGAACGCAGCTCGCGGCGCGCGAGATCGATCTCCCACCCGTCCGAGGCATAGACAGGTCGTTGGCCCTGTTCAGGCACCATCGCGACCCTTGCTCCGCAATTGCCTTGTTCCGTTATTGTTCGTTGTTTTTCAGGCTATTTCTTTGCTTGGCAAGGACCAATTTAGCCGTGGAGCGGGGGATTGGCTAAATCAAAAAGAGTGAAAAGCTGCCCACGCATTGTGCAACTGGACAGCGCGATTGCCCCGTCTCGCGGGTCACTGCACTGTCATATTTCACCGGGCGGTTTGACTCGCTACGGAGCCCTGGTTGCGATCGCGGCGAGGTTCGCCAGCGCCGCGCTCATCTGGCGCAGCGTATCTGCGGACTCCGGCAAGATGCCATGACGCTCGGCAAGCCAGGCCGGATCGTTGTAGGACAGCCAGGTCGTGCCGTTCTCGTCGCGCCACACCAGCACTCTCAGCGGCAGGTCGATGCCGATGGTCTGGGTCGCTTCCATCAGCGGCGTCCCGGCCTTCGCATTGCCGAAAATCAGCACTTCGGTCGGGCGCAGCGAAAGGCCGGCAGCAGCCGCGCCGGCGGCGTGATCGATATGCGCGAACACCGTCATGCCACGACCCCGCACCTCGGCCTCGAACCGGTTCATGGTTTCTTCCGGCCCTTTGCTGCTTTTGATCGTGATCAGTCCGGCGACTGTCGATCCGCTTCCCATTCACTCACTCCTGAAAGCGCACCGTAACGTTGCTACCGGCGGCTGATTGGGGGTCGTTGGCACCCTCCAGACTGGCAGCGGGGCAAGGCACGGGTCTTTCGTTTTCGCACGGAAGGGGCCGAAATCGGTTCCAAACAGCAGTTTTCAGGCCTGACAGCGCCAAATCATACCTTTTCAGAATTCTTAATGACCTCGCCAAGGAATGCACCGCCTTGGTCACCCTATGAAGGCCCATGATCCGGAGCCCCGCTTCGGACCAAGCCAACGACCCACGGGGTGAGCCATGATCCGCTTCGATCCGACGACAGCCGCAGCTGCAAAGCCCGTTTCCGCCGATGCGTTCGTCCCTGACCATTCCGCCACCGTCCTTGCGGACGAAGCGGCGTGGCGTGTCCTGCCGCCCGGAAACAGCCTGGGCTCCAGCGTGGTCGCGACACGATGGCGAGGAGCCGCGCGGTTGGCTGGCGAAATCCATCACGAGACGCCGCAAGAGGCGCATCTGGTCATGGTGGTCATGAACACCGCCAACATCCGTCTCTCGGTCAACGGCACGACCATCCATGACGGCGTCGCCATGCCCGGCATGTTCCACGTCACCGAGCCGGGTGCGAGGGTCAGTTGCCTGTTCCGCGGCGCCCACGAATTTCTGCATCTGCATGTGCCGAATGCGCTGATCGAGGAATACGACCGCACGGTCCCCCACGCACCGGCACCGCAATTTTCAAAAACCGGCCTGCGCAAGGACCAGATGGTGGAGCGTCTTTCGCGCGCCCTGCTCGCGGGCGAGCAGATCGGCGGCACGCTTGGCGGCCAATACGCCGACTGCATCAGCGCGGCCATCGTGATGCGGCTGTTAACCTCGGCGGAGCGCGTCGCACCACAGGCGCGGCCCAGGGTCTCTGAGCTGGCGCGCTGGCGCTTGAGGCGGGCGATCGAATTTGTCGAGACCAATCTCGCCAATTCCATCAGCACCTCCGATATATCGGCGGCCGCCGGGCTGACGCGGATGCATTTCGCCGCCCAGTTCAAGGCCGCAACGGGCCTGCGCCCGCACGAATATCTGCTGCGCCGGCGGGTCGAGCGCGCGCAGGAAATGCTTGTCCAGACCGGCATGTCGGTGGTCGACGTCGCGCTCTCGGTCGGCTTCCAGAGCCAGTCGCATTTCACCGTGGTTTTCAACCGCTTCGTCGGACGGCCGCCCCATGCCTGGCGCCAGTCGCATGGCAAAGGCCGGCACGAGCTGCCATCGACCGCCTTCAAATCCGCTTCACGCACACGTGCGCAACCGGTCGATCATGCCAATGCTAGCGTGGCAATCGGATAGCCGCATTCGTTCTAGAAAGACGGCCGGTTAAAGCCCACACATTCCTTCAAGACCGGAGCGAGATCGGCGCGCAGGCTGCCGGTCTCATCTGTCTGCCTGCAACAACACAGCAAAGGAGCCCGCCATGAGCAGCACCGCCGTCCAGGAACGGAAAACCGCCAAGCTGAAGACGCCTTCCGAACTCGGCTCCAATGCGATCAAGGACATTTCCGCGGCGCTGCGGGCGCTGCTCGCCGACACCTTCGCGCTCTACCTGAAGACCAAGAACTTCCACTGGCACATGAGCGGTCCGCATTTCCGCGACTACCATCTGTTGCTGGACGAGCAGTCCGAACAGATCTTCGCGATGACCGACGACATCGCGGAGCGCGCGCGCAAGATCGGCGGCACCACGCTGCGCTCGGTCGGCAATATCAGCCGGCTGCAGCGCCTGCTCGACAACGACGCGGAGTTCGTCACGGCGGAGGATATGCTGGCGGAGCTCGCCGACGACAACAAGCGCTTCACCGGCTTCCTGCGCGAGACGCATGAGCTCTGCGACGAGCATGGCGATGTCGCAACCGCGAGCCTGATCGAGAACTGGATCGACGAGAGTGAGCGGCGGACCTGGTTCCTGTTCGAGAGCACCCGCCGGGCATGACGGCGCGCTTGACGGAACGCACGGTGAGGCACAGCTTTTCCCCTGCTTGACCGCAAGACGCAGGAGCGAGGGCGCATGAGCAAGGTCCGCATCGAAAACGACAGTCTCGGCGAGGTCGAGGTTCCCGCCGACAAATTGTGGGGCGCGCAGACCCAGCGGTCGATCGAGCATTTCTCGATCGGCACCGACCTGATGCCGCGCCAGATGATCACGGCCTATGCCGTGCTGAAAAAGGCCTGCGCCAATGCCAATTTTGCCGGCAAACGGCTCGACGGCGCGATTCACAGACTGATCGTGCAGGCCTGCGACGAGATCCTGGCCGGACAGCATCACGACATGTTTCCGCTGCATGTCTGGATGACCGGCAGCGGCACCCAGTTCAACATGAACGTCAACGAGGTGATCTCCAACCGCTGCTGCCAGATCGCAGGCACGCCGCTTGGCAGCAAGAAGCCGGTGCATCCGAACGATCACGTCAACATGTCGCAGTCCTCGAACGACAATTTTCCGTCGGCGATGTACATCGCGGCTGCGACCAATACCATCTCGCGGCTGATGCCGGCGGTCGCGGCGCTGCAGGGTGCAATCGCGAAGAAGGCGGCCGAATGGGACGACATCGTCAAGATCGGCCGCACCCATATGCAGGATGCGACGCCGATCACACTCGGCCAGGAATGGTCCGGCTATGCCGGCATGCTGGCGGACGATCTGGTGCGGATCGAGGACTCCCTGAAATCGGTCTACCATCTCGCGCTCGGCGGCACCGCGGTCGGCACCGGCATCAATGCCGCGCCCGGCTTTGCCGAAGCCGCGGCCGCCGAGATTGCCACCCTCACCCGCCTGCCCTTCATCAGCGCCCCCAACAAATTCACCGTGCAAGGCTCGCATGACGCGCTGGTGCAGCTGTCGGGCTCCTTCCGCACGCTGGCCGTGTCGCTCTACAAGATCGCCAACGACATCCGCCTGATGGCGTGCGGTCCGCGCGCCGGCTTTGCCGAGCTGATCCTGCCCGAGAACGAGCCGGGATCCTCGATCATGCCGGGCAAGGTCAACCCGACCCAGGCCGAGGCGCTGACCATGATCGCGGTGCAGGTGATGGCGAACGACGTCGCGGTCGGCTTCGGCGGCGCCGGCGGTTATCTCGAGATGAACGTCTACAAGCCGCTGATGATCCACAACATCGCGCATTCGATCACGATCCTCGCCGACGGCTGCGACAATTTCCGCAAATATCTCGTCGAGGACACCAGGCCGAATCTGAAGAAGATCAACGATGACGTGAACCGGTCGCTGATGCTGGTGACCGCGCTGACGCCCGTGATCGGCTACGACAAGGCCTCGAAGATCGCCCATCACGCGATGGAGCATGACCTCACTCTGAAGCAGGCCGCTCTCGAGCTGAAATTCGTCGACGAGGCGACGTTCGATCGCGTCGTCGATCCCCGGAAGATGGTGAAACCCTACGTCGCCGAATAACGCGGCGAGCGCATGATCCGGAAAAGTGTGCAGCGGTTTTCCGAAAAGATCATGCGCAAACAATATCGACAGGAGACGACGCGATGGCCCGGATCGTTGCCGACTACATGGCGGAGACGCTGAAGCAGGCCGGCGTCAAGCGCATCTACGGTGTCGTCGGCGACACCCTGAACGGCTTCACCGATGCGCTGCGGCGGATCGGCGGCATCGACTGGATGCATATGCGCCACGAGGAAGCCGGCGCGTTCGCCGCCGGCGCCGAGGCGCACCTGACCGGCGAGCTCGCGGTCTGCGCCGGAAGCTGCGGCCCCGGCAACCTGCATCTCATCAACGGCCTGTTCGATTGCCATCGCAGCCGCGTGCCGGTGCTGGCGATTGCCGCGCACATTCCGAGCACCGAAATCGGCATTGACTATTTCCAGGCGACCCATCCGGAAAGCCTGTTCAAGGAATGCAGCCACTACGTGGAACTGGTGTCGCGTCCCGACCAACTGCCGCAGGTCCTGGAGCGGGCGATCCGCACCGCGATCGGCCACCGCGGCGTTGCCGTTGTCGTCATTCCCGGCGACGTCGCGCTGCAGCCGCTCGACAAGAGCCCGCCGCATTGGCTGGCGCCGTCGAAGGCAACGTTCTGTCCTCCGGACACGGAGCTCGACCTGCTTGCCTCCATGCTGGACGGCGGCAAGAGCGTGACCCTGCTGTGCGGCGCCGGCTGCTCGGGCGCGCATGACGAGGTCGTTGCGCTCGCCAAACATTTGAAAGCGCCGATTGTGCACGCGCTACGCGGCAAGGAGTTCATCGAATACGACAACCCCTATGATGTCGGCATGACCGGGCTGATCGGATTTGCCTCGGGCTACCTCGCGATGAAGAATTGCGACACGCTGCTGATGCTGGGCACCGATTTCCCCTACCGGCAATTCTACCCGGAGCATGCGCGCATCGCGCAGATCGATATCCGCGCGGAAGCGCTCGGCAACCGCTGTCCGCTCTGGCTCGGCCTCGTCGGCGACGTCAAGACGACTCTGAAAGCCCTGTTGCCGAAGCTCACCGAGCACAAGGATACGAGCCATCTCGACCAGGCGCTCGCCGACTATCGCAAGGCGCGCAAAGGGCTCGACGCGCTGGCCGAAAGCGGCCCGGACAGCAGCATCATCCATCCGCAATATGTCACGCGCGTCGTCAGCGAGGCAGCCACCGAGGATGCGATCTTCAGTTGCGACGTGGGAACGCCGACCGCATGGGCGGCGCGCTATCTCGTCATGAACGGCAAGCGCCGCCTGCTCGGCTCCTTCAATCACGGCTCGATGGCGAATGCGATGCTGCAGGCGATCGGCGCCCAGGCGGCGTTTCCGAATCGTCAAGTAGTCTCGCTGTCTGGAGACGGCGGCTTCGCCATGATGATGGGCGATTTCATCACGCTGAGCCAGCTCGGCCTGCCGGTGAAGGTGGTCGTGCTCAACAACGGCACGCTCGGCTTTGTCGAAATGGAAATGAAGGCCTCGGGCCTGCTCGACAATGGCTGCGACCTGAAGAACCCTAACTTCGCGGCAATGGCCGAAGCCATGGGCATCAAGGGCATCAGGGTCGAGAAGCCGCAGGACCTGAAGCGCGCGCTCGGCACGGCCTTCAGCCACAACGGCCCGGCACTGATCGACGTCGTCAGCGCTCGGCAGGAATTGATCATGCCGCCAAAGACGACGCTCGATCAGGCGCAGCATTTCGGCATGTTCATGCTGAAGGCCGTGCTCGATGGCCGTGCCACCCAGCTGGTCGATTTGGCCAAGGTCAATTGGGTGCGATGACAGGGCGCAGAAAACCGGATTCGTACTCGCTCACAACAGAATTGAGCAAGCCATGACCAATGAATTCGCTCCTGACCGGCGACGTTTCCTCGGCAGCGCCGCAATGACGCTCGCCGCCGCCCAATTCGCGCTTAACGGTCCGGCGCAGGCCAAACCGAAGCTCGAAGTTACGAAAGCGGGCGCGCACACCTCGTTCCCGGCATTGAAGCAGGTCGATGCTGGCCAGCTCAACGTCGGCTATGTCGAGATGGGACCGGCGAGCGGACCGGCCGTCCTGTTGCTGCACGGCTGGCCTTACGACATCTACGCCTTCGTCGATGTTGCGCCGGTGCTGGCATCCGCCGGCTACCGCGTGATCGTGCCCCATATCCGCGGCTACGGTACGACGCGGTTCCTTTCCGCCGACACCTTCCGCAACGGACAGCCTTCCGCCGTTGCGCTCGACATGATTGCGCTAATGGACGCGCTCGGAATTGCCAAGGCGACGCTCGCCGGCTTCGACTGGGGCGCGCGCACCGCCAATATCATGGCGGCGCTCTGGCCCGATCGCTGCAAGGCGATGGTTTCGGTGAGCGGCTACCTGATCGGCAGCCAGGAAGCCGGCAAGAAGCCGTTGCCGCCGGGGGCCGAGTTGCAATGGTGGTACCAGTTCTATTTCGCCACCGAGCGTGGCCGTGAGGGCTATGAGAAGTATCGGAACGACTTCAACCGGCTGATCTGGCAGCTCGCCTCGCCGCAATGGCATTTCGACGACGCCACCTTCGCCCGCAGCGCGGCGTCCTTCGACAATCCCGACCATGTCGCGATCGTCATCCACAATTATCGCTGGCGGCAGGGGCTTGCCGAAGGCGATGCGAAACTCGACGAATTCGAGAAGAAGCTCGCGACCGCTCCGGTCATCACCGTGCCAACCATTACGATGGAAGGCGACGCCAACGGCGCGCCGCATCCGTCGCCGGCCGCTTATGCGAAGATGTTCTCCGGCAAGTATGAGCATCGCAACATCACCGGCGGCATCGGCCACAACCTGCCGCAGGAAGCGCCGCACGCCTTTGCCGAGGCGGTCGTCGATATCAGCGAGAGCTGAGTGAGGTTAGAGTTCGGTTCCGGTACCCTGTAGATAACCCTTGACCTTGGGATCCGGCATCAGGATCGAAGCAACAAACGCGATGGCGCACATCAAGGTGACATACCAATAGAAAGAAGCGGAGAAACAGATGCGTAAGACAGTTGTCCTCGCCGTACTGGCGGTGATCGTCCTGATCATCATCGTGCAGTTCGGGCCGTCGCTCGTTTCGCGCTGACACCCCTTAGATCGCACCCGCCTTGCGCAAGCCAGCGATCGCTGCAGCATCATAGCCAAGCTCGCCAAGCACGAGGTCGGTGTGCTCGCCGAGCGTCGGCGGGCGGCTCACGATTTCGCCGGGAGTCTCCGAAAGCCGTACTGCGGCGCGCGCGACCGGCGCGGGGTTCGGCAAACCCGGGTAGTCCACGTTCGTCAGGAAACCGGTGGCGCGAATGTGCGGATGGTCCAGCGCCTGTTGCGGACTTAAGACAGGTGCTGCCGGAATGTAGGCGGCGGCGAGCGTGTCGACGGCATCCTGCGTGGTACGCTCGGCACACCAGCGCGCCATCCGCTCGCTGATGACAGGACCGTTGTCGCCGCGCTTGATGTCGTCGGCAAACCGCGGGTCCGTCAGCCAGTGGCCCTCACCCATCAATTTGGCCCAGCGAACGAACAATGGCTGTCCCGTGACCTGACACAGCACCCATCCGTCCTTGCTTCGGTAGATGTCGGCAGGTGCTGCGGTCTGGCCGAGATTGCCTGACGGAACGCGGTTGACCGCGATCACGGCCTGCTCGATCAGCGTTGCATTGGCAAAGGTCAGCGCGGTCGCAAGTAGCGCGCCTTCGACGATCTGCCCGCGGCCCGACTTGCCGCGCTCGATCAAGGCAGCGAGCGTGCCGAAGGCGCAATGCAGCGCCGTGCCGAAGTCGACCCAAGGCACGGCCGCGCGGTACGGCGGGTCACCCCGGCCTGTCATGTAGACCGCGCCCGACATCACCTGCGCGACGCCATCGAAGCCGACGCGTTCGGACCAGGGGCCCGGATTGCCGAAGGCCGTCGCCGTCGTCAGGATGATGTCGGGCTTGATCGCCTTCAACGAGTCGTAGTCGAGCTTCATCGCGCGCAGGGTCTGCGGCGGCAGGTTGGCGATGACCACGTCTGATGCGGCGACCAGCCGGCGCAGCACCTCCTGGCCTTCCGCTTTCATCGGGTCGAGCGTGATGCATCTCTTGTTGCGGTTGATCTGCAGGAACAGTGCGCCCTCGCCGCCCGCGCCCACCGGCGCCACGAAACGGTCTTCGCTGCCGTCGCGTTTCTCGACGCGGATTACGTCTGCGCCGAACTCCGCAAGCAAGGTCGCGCAATAGGGCCCCGCAATGTAGCGCCCGAAATCGAGCACCCGGACGCCTTCCAGAATTCCCCCCATCGATCGATCCCCCACCTCATTGCGCGGCGATATCCGTCGTGCCCCGTCCTCGCGCTTGCCCAAAGGTTCGCTGCGAAGGCATTGGCGCGATCCGCTTTCCCGTTGACGCGGACAAATCTGCATAGGACATTTCAGCTCATGCAAACAGCAGAATTGTGAAACGCTGCCATGAGCGCATACCATTTCAAGAATTTCGAATTGCTCGATCCTGATTCCGGCGAATTGCGCGGCGGCCACGAACTGGTCGTCGAAGGCGGCACGATCAAAGAGGTCTCGGACAGGCCCATCAAACTGGCAGACGCCAACGTCGTCGACTGCGGCGGCCGGACCATCATGCCCGGCCTGATCGACAGCCACGTCCACGTGGTGCTGTCCGACGTCGTGCTCCGGAATTTGGAGAGCGTGCCGTTGACGCTGATGACCGCGCGCGCCGCCGATCTGATGCGCAGGATGCTCGACCGCGGCTTTACCAGCGTGCGCGACACCGGAGGCGCCGACTGGGGCCTGAAAGAAGCAACCGAGAAGGGATTGCTGCCGGGACCGCGGCTGTTCATCGCGGGACGCGCGATCGGTCCCACCGGTGGCCACAGCGACGGCCGCCGCCGGACCGATTTCGGCGTGCGCTGTCAGTGCTGCAACGCGCTGTCGTTCTCGATGGGCATCGCCGACGGCACGTCCGAGGTCCGCCGCGCGGTGCGCGAGCAAATGCGCCAGGGCTGCGACCAGGTCAAGATCATGATGTCCGGCGGCGTCGCTTCTCCCTACGATCCGCTCGACAGCCTGCAATTCTCGGAAGGCGAGGTGAAGGCGGCGGTCGAGGAGGCGCGCGCCTTCGGCCGCTACGTCTGCGCCCACGCCTATACGCCCGAAGCGATCACGCGAGCCGCGATCGCAGGCGTCCGCACTATCGAGCACGGCAACCTGATCGACGATGCTTCCGCAAAACTGATGGCCGACAAGGGCATGTTCCTGGTCGCCAACCTCGTCACCTATTTCGCGATGAAGAACCGCGCCGCCGAATACGGCATGAGCGCGGAGATGCTGGCCAAGAACGATCTCGTCATCGACGGCGCGTTGAAGTCGCTGGAAATCTGCAAGCGCCACGGCATCCCCGTCGCCTACGGCACCGACCTGCTCGGTCAGTTGCAAGTGGCGCAGTCGGAAGAGTTCACGCTGCGCGCCCGCGTGCTGTCGCCGGTCGAGATCATCCGTTCGGCGACCACGATCGGCGCCCAGGTCGTACGCATGGAGGGCAAGCTCGGCTGCCTGAAGGCGGGCGCCTTCGCCGACCTGCTCGTCGTCGACGGCAATCCGCTGAAAGACCTTGCGCTGCTCGGCGATCAGGGCAAACATCTCTCCCTGATCATGAAGGCAGGCCTCTTGCACAAGAACCGGCTGCATTGACCACAGGCGTTGGTGAGAAGACACGATCTTGACCGCCGCACCCCCTTGGACATCATCGCGCAGGGTCGGCCGCGTGGCGCTTGTCACCGCGGCCGGCGTGTCGCTGGCCTATATCCTGCTGCCGATGCTCTTTGTGATCTGGCTGGCGTTCTTCGCGCAGGAAATTCCCTCCTTTCCCCCGGAAGGCTATTCGCTGAAATGGTTTCGCGCCATTCCTGACAACGACAGGTTCGTCAGCGGATTTCTGCTCAGCCTGCAGGTCGCCATCGCCGCAACCGCGATCGGCCTTTCCATCGGCGTCCCCGCCGCCGTCGCCCTGGTGCGCGGCCGCTTCACCGGGCGCGAGGTGCTGAACAACCTGCTGTTGCTGCCGCTGATCGTGCCGGGCATCGTTCTCGGCATTGCGCTGTACGTCTTCCATGTCGAGACCGAGATTGCGACCGGTTGGCCGATCCTTGGATCGCTCGGCGGTCTGATCGCCGGACATGTCTTGATCGCCATACCCTGGACGGTTCGCCTCATCACGGCGAGCCTGCTCGGCATGGATCGCGCCGTCGAAGAAGCGGCGCAAAGCCTCGGCGCCAATCGCCTGACCACGTTCCGGCGCATCACGCTGCCCGGCATCCTGCCGGGCATCGTCGCGGCCGCCTTGTTCGGCTTCATCGCGTCGTTCGGAAACCTGGAGATGAGCCTGTTTCTGGTCGGCCCGGGCCGCACGACGCTGCCGATCGCGATCCTGCAATATCTCGAATGGAAGATCGATCCGACGATCGCTGCGGTGTCGGTTCTGCAGATCCTGTTCATCGGCGGCGCGATGCTGCTGACCGATCGCTTCGTCAAAATCGGCCGCGTGGTCTGACGATGGCGCGCCTGCAGCTCACGGGCATCACCAAGTCCTACGGCGACTTCAAGGCGGTCGATGATATTTCGCTCGACATTGCCGACGGCGAATTCGTGGTGTTGCTCGGGCCATCCGGCTGCGGCAAGACGACGACGTTGCGCATCGTTGCAGGCTTTATCGAGCCGACATCCGGTGCGGTGCGGCATCGGCGGACGCGACATCACCTCGCTGCCACCGTGGAAGCGCAACGTCGGTCTGGTGTTCCAGAGCTACGCGCTGTTCCCCCATATGACCGTGGCTGAGAACATCGCGTTCGGCCTCGAAATGCGCAAGATGCCAAGAGCCGAGATGGCGCCGAAGATCACTGAGGCGCTACGCCTGGTGCGGCTCGAGCATCTGGCCGACCGGCTGCCGCGGCAGTTGTCGGGCGGCCAGCAGCAGCGCGTGGCGCTCGCGCGTGCGCTGGTGTTCCGTCCCGATGTGCTGCTGCTCGACGAGCCGCTGTCCAATCTCGACGCCAAACTGCGCGCAGGACGTGCGTGTCGAAATCCGCGAATTGCAGCGCAAGCTCGGCTTGACGACCGTGATGGTGACCCACGACCAGGAGGAGGCCTTGACCATGGCCGACCGCCTCGTCGTGATGAGCGAGGGCCGCATCCGTCAGATCGGGACGCAGCGGGATCTCTACGAACGCCCCTCGGAGAAATTCGTCGCCGATTTCGTCGGCCGCTCGACCTTCATCGATGGCCGCATGGATGGCCCCGGACGCTTCGTCTCTGCCGGCGGCCTCATCATCGCCTGCGAAGGGGCCGGCACAGGCAGTGCCTGCCTTGCGCTGCGGCCGGAGCGTCTTGGCGCTGACGCGCGGCTGACGATGGACAACAGCTTTGCCGGGACGGTCGAATTCATCTCCTATCTCGGGTCGCAGGTGGATCTTCACGTGCGCCTGTCACCGAAGGAGCGGATCATCGTGCAGGTCCAGAACAGGCCCGAACAGTCGCTGCCTGACATCGGAGAGCAGGTCCGGATCGGCTGGAGCAAATCGACAGGCCATGTGTTTCAATCGTAGTATCGTCAGCCAATCGACCGGGGAGGCCCTACCATGACCCAATCGAAATCCCGCCGTGACGTCCTGCTCGGCGCCGCAGCCCTTGCCGGCGCTGCCGAGCCTGCCGCGCAAGGCCTTGGCAGACACCAAAGGCCGCATCGTCGTCGGCACCTGGGGCGGCGACTACGCTCGCCTGCTCAACAAGAACATCGAGGTCCCGATCCTGATCAAGGACGGCTGGGATGTGGTGCAGGATCAGGCGGGCGATCCCGAACGGCGCTCGAAAATGATCGCCGAGCAGCGGCTGCCCCGCGGCACTTCGGATGTGCAGGGTCTTTCCGCGCTCAACATGTTCCAGATGCACGACGCCGGCACCGTCATGCCGATCGACTACGGCCGGCTCAAGAACGCCGGCAATCTCTTGCCGTCGATGAAATATCCCTACGGCGTCGGCCATATCTATTCGGGCAAGGTCGGCGTCTACAATCCGAAAATGTTCACGCCGGCGCCCGAGAGCTACAAGGACGTGTTCGATCCCAAACACGGCAACAAGCTCGGCATCATCGACATCCAGTATCAGTACACGCTGGTCTGCGCGGCGCTCGCCGCCGGCGGCAAGGTCGGCGATGTCGAGCCCGGCAAGAAATTGCTGCTCGAATGCAAGAAGGCCGGCATGCGCATCTATCCGACCAACGAGGCGTTCGCGCAAGGGCTGAAGGCGGAGGAGTTCGGCATCGGCGTGATGTGGAAAGCCCGCGTCGTGCAATGGCAGAATGCCGGCATTCCGGTTGCCGCCATGACTCCCGCAGAGGGCGCGCTCGCCTACGTCTCCGGCTTCGTTATTCCGAAGAACGCGCCCAACAAGGACGGCGGCTACGCCTATCTGGACGCGATGCTGGAAAAAAGCGCGCAGGAAGCCTTTGCCGTCGACATGGGTTACAATCCCACCGTCACCAACGCCGCCGTCGCGCCCGACCTCAACCAGCGCATCGGCTTCACTCCCGAAGAGATCAAGAAACTCGTCGATCTCGACTACGACTACATGAACAAGAACGACGTCGCGTTGAAGGAATGGTGGGACAAGGAGCTCAAGAGCTGAAGCGGGCGCCAGATGCCGACAACGGTGACCGGCACGACCCGGCCCAGGGCAGACGAGGCGCCTACGTCGTTGCTCTCGGCAACGACGCTGATCGGGCCGGCGACGGCGTTCGTCGCGGTCGGCCTGCTCGTGCCGCTGGCGATCCTGCTGCGCTACAGCTTCAACAGCGTCGACCGGCGCCGCATCATGGTCGAGACCTTCTCGCTGGACAACTACATCAAGTTCTTCTCCGATCCCTACTATACCGGCGTGCTGTGGACGACATTGCGCGTCGCCGCGCTGTGCACGGTCATCTGCCTCGCCATGGGTTTGCCGCTCGCCTATGTGCTGGCGCGCACCCAGTCGCGGTTCAAGAATGTGCTGATCATGCTGGTGGTGCTGCCGCTGTTCGTCGGCAATGCCGTGCGCGCGGCCGGCTGGATGATCGTGTTCGGCTCAAAGGGCTTTCTCAACGTCTCCTTGATGAAGGTCGGCTTGATCAATGAGCCGATCCAGATCATGTTCACCGAAGGTGCCGTCATTGCCGGAATCATCGCCGTCAACCTGCCCTACATGGTGCTGACGTTGCAGAGCGTGATCGAAGGCATCAATCGCAGCCTCGAAGAGGCGGCCTTCAGTCTCGGCGCCGGGCCCGTCATGATGTTCCGTCGCGTGCTGCTGCCGCTGGCGCTGCCGGGCCTCATTGCGGGAACGATCCTGACTTTCATCCTCGGCATGAATGCCTATGCGACGCCCGTGCTTCTCGGCGGCCCGAAGTTCAAAATGATGGCTCCCCTGATCTACGGGCAGTTCCAGCTCAACAACTGGCCGTTCGGTGCCTCCGTGGCGTTCATCCTGATGGCCGCGACCCTGGCGCTGACGGCGACCGCAAACGTCCTGGTCCAGCGCCGCTTCCGGCAACAATAACAAGCAGAGGTCTCTCATGACGGTTGGCGTTGGCGGTTCGACTGCGGAGGCGGAACTCGCCGCCATCAAGAACATGCGCGGCGACGTGCCTGCGATCGGCGTCGACGAGCGGCTCAAGCGCATTGCCCGTGCGCAGGCGATCATGCGCGAGAAGGGCATCGACGCGCTCTATCTCGATGTCTCCTCGAGCATGACGTACTTCACCGGCTTGAAGTTTCGCCGCACCGAACGCATGCACAGCGCGGTCCTGCCTGCGAGGGGCGAGATCGTCTACGTCTCGCCGGCCTTCGAGGTCGAAAAACTCAAGACCATGCTCAGCTTCGGCGACAAGATCGCCGTCTGGGAGGAGGACGAGGATCCGACCGCAACCGTCACCGAAACAGTGCGCGCACTCGGCTATCCCAGCGGCACGATCGCCGTCGACGAAGCGACGCCGTTCTTTACCTTCGATGGATTGCGCCGCGCCGGCAACGCCTACACCTTCGTCAATTCGATCGACGTGACGGCCGGTTGCCGCATGATCAAGTCCGAGCAGGAACTCGCGCTTGATGCAGACCGCCAAGAACATCACGCTGGAGGCGCACAAGGCGGCTGCGCGCATCATGCGCGAAGGCATCACCACGACCGAAGTGCAGGCGTTCCTCACCGCCGCGCACCGCAAGCTCGGCTCCGAGGGCGATCCGCCTTTCAACGCGGTGCTGTTCGGCGAAGCGACGGCCTATCCGCACGGCGTCCCCTACCCGCAGACGCTGAGAGGACGGCGACATGATCCTGATCGACACCGGCGCGCCGGTCGACGGCTATCTCTCCGATATCACCCGCTCCTATGTGTTCGGCGAACCGACGAGGCGGCAGCGCGAGGTCTGGAATCTGGAAAAGGCCGCGCAGGCAGCGGGCTTCGCGGCCGCCAAACCCGGGAACCGTTGCGAGGATATCGACATCGCCGCGCGCGGCGTCATCAACGGCGCCGGCTTCGGTCCCGGCTATGCGACACCCGGCCTGCCGCACCGCACCGGCCACGGCATTGGTCTCGACGTGCACGAATGGCCCTATCTCGTGAAGGGCGACAAGACGGTGCTGCGGCCCGGCATGACCTTCTCGAACGAACCGACCATCTGCATCTATGGCGAGTTCGGAATCCGCCTCGAAGACCACATGGTGATCACCGAGACCGGCGCGCGCTGGTTCACCCAGCCGGCGCATTCGGTCGACGATCCCTTCGGCCTGGAAAAATAATCACGCAAGTTACACCGGCGTGAAGCTGATCGCGCCGTCGGCGCCGACATCGCGCGTCAGCCTGCCCAGCGACGCCAGCATGTTGAGATGGGCGAGCGACTCGCCGAACGCCTGGCGGGGATTGGCGTACAGCACGCGCGGAAATACCTCCTGCGCGATCGCAAATGCGCTGGTCTTGCCTGATATCATGGATGCGACATCGTCGAGCCGCGCCTGGTGATGGTCGCGCAACTGCGCGAGCCGCGTATGCAATCCACGAAACGGCACCCCGTGCGAGGGGAGCACCAGCGTATCCGGCGGCAGCGGCGCGAACCGATCAAGCGAATCCAGATACTCCCTCATCGGATTGGCGCCCGGCTGCGCCATCGGCACGATCACCGACGGCGTGATGTGTGACAGGACCTGATCGCCCGCGATCAAGATCCTGTCCTTCTCGCAATAGAACGACGCGTGTTCGGGCGAGTGTCCTCCTGTCGTGATCGTCAGCCACTCACGCTGCCCCATGGTGACGGCGTCCCCATCGCGGATGCGGGTGAATTCGCGCGGCGGCCGCAAGCCGGGGTATTTTTGCTTGCGCTGCGCGCCGGCGATCGCCGCGGCATCCTCATCCGACGCGCCATTGCGCGTCATGAAGGCGACAAACTGTTCGCCGATCTCCTCCTCGCGCTCATGCCACATCAGCCAGGCGTTGAGCCATTCGGCAAGCGGCATACGCACGGCGCATTTCGATTCCTTCACCAGATACGCGGCAAAACCGGCGTGGTCGATATGCGCGTGCGTCAAGGTGAGATTCTGCAAGGGACGCGCGCGCAGCAACCCTCGCCACAACTTGTCCCAGATCTCGAAAATCTCGTCGGTGTTCATGCCGCAGTCGACCAGCGTCCAGCCGGGACCGTCGTCGAGCAACCAGCAATTGACGTGATTGAGCGTTAGTGGAACAGGCAATCGCACCCAGAACAGTCCGGGCAGAACGTCCGTCAATTCGCCATAGGCCGGCGGGCGTTGAACGGTGAATTTCAGATCGTCTGGCATTCTTGCTCCAGCAGAACAGCCAGCGCATGCGCCGTCAAATGCCGCACAGCGTGCCACACCTCGGTCGCGACCCGCGGCTTTGTTGTCGCCGTAACCATACTCTTTGAGGAAGCTTTGGTGGGCGCACCAGGGCTCGAACCTGGGACCCGCTGATTAAGAGTCAGCTGCTCTACCAACTGAGCTATGCGCCCGAAAAACTTTCGATCGGGAAAGCCTTTGCAAGGCCGGTCGTTTAGCAAGCCGATCCGGTGATGTCCAGCAAAGCGGGGCGATTTTTCCCCCGCGCCGAAGGCCGCGCAGGACAGCGAAAAGCCGCCGGATTCCGGCGGCTTGGCTGCTGCACGCTCGAGATCCGACCCGACGGCTTCAGAGCCGTTCGCCGCGGCCGCCGCTGTCACCATCCCCGTCACGGCCCATCCCGCGTTCCATCCAGCGATGACGCCAGCCCTCGCCGCCCATCCGGCCGTGATGGGTCAATAGCGCAAGCCGCCGCTTCTGGCCCTCATCGAGCGTCTTGTAGAGCGGATCGGCCGCATCGGCGATCTTCTTCAGCGCGGCGGACGAGGACGCCATGTTGTCGGCGCGCTCACGCAGCCGCGCGATCGGGTCATCCGGCGCCTGCTGGCCCTGTGCACCGTCTTGCGCCTTCATCCGCGCATTGGCGCGATCGATTCTGAGCTTGGCGAAGTCGCGCACCGCGGCCTCCACCGGCGGCCACAGCTTCTCCTGATCGGCATTGAGCTTCAGCCCGGCATGGACGGCGGCGATCCGCGCGTCGACGAAGGCCGCCCGGTCCTCCGGGTTCATCCGCATGTGATGCATACGGTCCTGGAACCAGGGACGATACTGGGCATAGACCGCGGTCGTGCCTGCGGTCGCCAGGACAGCGACGGCGGCGATGGCGAACCTTCTCATGTGAACCTCCTCGGCAGGTTGGCCGCGAGGATGAGCGCGAGGCGACATGCAATCAACTTACAGTTTGGACAGACAGGGTTTTCTTGCCAAGATGTAACCGAGATTAATCAAGATGAACGATTTCGGCTAACCTTTTCATATCATGCCGAGCAGTTTAGGCAGCCACAGCGAAATCTCCGGCACGTAGGTAATCAGGCCCAGAAATACCAGCATCGCGCACAACCATGGCAGCACCGCGATGGTGATTTCGCTGATGCCCATCTTGGCGATACTCGACGCGATATAGAGGTTGAGCCCGACCGGCGGATGACACAGCCCGACCTCGGTGTTGACGATCATCAAGACGCCGAGATGCACCGGATTGACGCCCAGTTTCGTTGCGAGCGGATAGAGGATCGGTGCCATGATCAAGAGGATCGACGACGGGTCCATCACGTTGCCGGCGGCGAGCAGGATGACGTTGACGACCAGCAGGAACACCCAGACCGAGAAATTCTTGTCGATGATCCAGGCCGCCATCGCCTGCGGGATCTGTTCATGCGTCATCAGGAAGGAGAACAGCACCGCGTTGGTGATGATGTAGAGCAGCATCGAGCTCATGCTCGCGGCCTGCAGCAGCACTTTCGGCACGTCGACGAGCTTGAGCTCCTTGTAGACGAACACCGTGATGATGAAGGCGTAGACCGCGGCGCAGGCGGCGGCTTCGGTCGGCGTGAAGATGCCGCCATAGATGCCGCCCAGCACGATGCCGATCAGCAGCAAACCCCACAGGCTTTCGCGAAACGCCCTGAATTGCTGGCCGATGGTGGCCTTCTTCATCTTCGGATAGCCGTTGCGATACGCCACGAACCAGGTCACCGCCGCGAGCATCAGCGCGAGGATCACGCCGGGCACGATGCCGGCCATGAACAGCGCGCCGATCGAAGTGTTGGTGGAGACGCCGTACAGCACCAGGATGATCGAGGGCGGCACCAGGATGCCGAGCGCGCCCGAAGTCGAGATCACGCCGACGCCGAAGCGGCGCGGATAGCCGTAGTCGACCATCGCCGGCATCATGATCGAGCCGATCGCTACCACGGTGGCGACGCTCGAGCCGGAGATCGCCGCGAACATCGCGCAGGCCGCGACACCGGCGAGGCCGAGGCCGCCCGGCAAATGCCCGACAAGGGACGTTGTAAACGCGATCATCCGCCGCGCCACGCCTCCACGTGTCAAAAACGTACCGGCGAGGATGAAGAACGGGATCGCCATGATGCCGAAATTGTCGAGCCCGGA
Source organism: uncultured Alphaproteobacteria bacterium (assembly GCA_963791665.1). Taxonomy (GTDB): domain Bacteria; phylum Pseudomonadota; class Alphaproteobacteria; order Rhizobiales; family Xanthobacteraceae; genus Bradyrhizobium. The sequence continues at coordinate 140,219 of CAWBTH010000004.1, forward strand.
AAACAAGCTTCAGGCCGACGCTCTCGATCGGCACTTCCGTCATCGTGAACAGGAACATCAGCACGGTGAGGCCGAGCGAAATCGAGATCGGCATGCCCGTCAGCATCAGCCCGAACAGCAACCCGAAGATCAGCAGCGCGCTCATCAGGCCTCCCCAAGCGCGATCGGCGCGGTCTTGGAGGTCTCAATGCCCTCGACATGGGCCTGATCATGATGCGGCAGCTCGCCGGTGCGGTAATAAGCCCACATCACCTGAAGGAAGCGGAAGCACATCAGATATGAGCCGAGCGGAATGCAGGCGTAGACGATCCAGCTCGGAATCTCCAGGTCGGGCGAGACCTGGTCGGTGTGCATCAGCTCGAAGACGAATTTGGCGCCCATGGTGCCGACGATGGCGGTGAAGGCCGCGCCGCCGAGCAGCCCAAACAGGATGACCCATTTGCGCGGGCCTTCCTTGAGGCGGTTGATCAGCACGTCGACGCCGACATGGATGCCGGTCCGCACGCCGTAGGCGGCGCCGAACTTCGCCATCCAGATGAACATGTAGATGCAGAGTTCCTGCGACCAGGCGAGGTTGATCCCGAACAGGTAGGGATAGAGGACGGGCACATCGACCAGATAGCGATGGACGACCGTGATGAAGGTGAGCACCGTCGCCAACCCCATCAGGCTTGCGATGATGATCTCCTCAAGCCGGTCGAGTATCCGCAAGAACATCGATGTCCCATCCCCCTTATTGACAGATCGGGCGGCCCGCCCCGGACCGCCCGATCCTAAGTCCATTCGCGGACCGCGTTAGCGGTCCGCGATATTATCAGTTCATCGGACCGCGGCCGGTCTCTTTCAGGAATTCGTCGATCAGGGGCTGGCCGACGCGCGAGGCGACGTCCTTGTAGACCGGCATCATCGCCTTGCGCATCGCCTCGTCCTGATCCGCCGTCAGGGTGATGATCTCGGTCTTGCCGCTCTTCTTGATCAGCTCCAGCGCGTCCTCGTTCTCCTTCGCGGACTGGCTGTTGCCGAACTCGGTGGCCTCCTTCATCGCCTTCTCCACCTGCGGTCGGACGTCCGCCGGCAGGCCGTCCCAGAATTTCTTGTTCACCACCACGACGTAGCCGATGTAGCCGTGATTGGTGACGGTCGCGTATTTCTGCACCTCGTGCATTTTCTGGGTGTAGATATTCGACCAGGTGTTCTCCTGGCCGTCGACCACGCCGGTCTGCAGCGCTTGATAGACATCGGAGAATGCCATCACCTGCGGGATCGAGCCGAGTGTGCGGAACTGCGCTTCGAGCACCTTGGAGGACTGGATGCGGAACTTCAGGCCCTTGTAGTCGGCGGGCGCGACCAGCTTCTTGTTGGCGCTCATCTGCTTGAAGCCGTTGTCCCAGTAGGCCAGACCGGTCATACCCTTCGAGTCGAGCAGCTTGAGCAGTTTGGTCCCGAGCGGGCCGTCGGTGACCTTCCGCAGCGTCTTCAGATCGGGAAGGATGTACGGCAGGTCGAACACCTCGAATTCCTTGATCCCGATCGGGCCGAATTTCGAGTTTGACGGCGCCAGCATCTGCACCGCGCCGAGCTGGAGCGCTTCCAGCTCTTCCTTGTCCTTGTAGAGGGTCGAGTTCGGATAGACCTCAACCTTGACCTTGCCGCCGGTGTATTTCTCGGCGAGTTCCTTGAACTTGTCGGCGGCCTTGCCCTTCGGCGTATCCGAGGCAACGACGTGGCTGAACTTGATGACGATTGGCTGATCGGCGGCCGAAGCCTGACCGGCGAAAGCCAGCGCCGCGATCGATGCGGCGGCCAAGATGAATTGACGCATGTTTCCTCCCGCGTTTGGAAGACGCGCGAACACCTCGCCGCTCCCGTATCTCACAACCTGCGGCATCCAATACAGAGGCCAAGGGTGGAACGCCAATGCCCCTTTAGAAGGGGCTTATGCTTGGTTTGTGCGGTGCAGTATCTACTGCGCTGTGTAGGGTGGGTTAGGCGCGAAGCGCCGTAACCCACCACTTCTCCATCCGCGGCAACAGAAGAGGTGGGTTACGCCCTTCGGGCTAATCTTACTGCGTCATGGATTTTCCGCGCGTGCGTTGCGCCGTGACTGCTCCACAACAAGGACATCGTATCAAAGTTTTGATGATCCCGGGGATCAGTCGCATACGCACGGTTGCGATCGAGTTCGGGACATGGCGTTCAGGCCGCAAGGGGGGATCCTCGGGGTCGGTAATCGTCGGGTAAGCAAGGTGCCTGGAGCGGCGCGGCAGAACGTGGTGCTGAGGGGGGAATCATCGCCTGTTCGGCGATGAGGAAGCCGTAAGCGGCGATGCACAGGGTTGCGTGATGATGGAAGCCGCGCCAGCCGCGGCCTTCGTAGTGGCCGAGCCCGACCTCCTGCTTGAGTTCCTGATAGTCGCGCTCGATACGCCAGCGCAGCTTGGCAAAATCGACCAGTTGCTGGAAGCTGACGGTCTCCGGCAGTGTGGAGAGCCAGTATTTGGTCGGCTGTTTTTCGCCCTCGGGCCACTCGATCAGCAGCCACTCCGGCGACAGCTTCTCGGGGATCAGCTTGTTGTATCCGACGCGGACGCGCACGCGCGCGAAGCGCGAGGACAGCCGCTCTGCCGAACCCTCGCGCCACGTCACCATGCGCCAGGCCTGCTTCGGCAGGCCAAGCGCCACTTCCCCGGCCGAGATCAGGTCGGGCTCGTCGCGACGGCCGGTGTTGTTCAGCGGCTTGTCCATGCGCCGCGGGCCGGTGCCGGGTCGCCACATCAAGGTGTCCGGCAGGATGCCAGCCACGTAGGTCACGTCCAACTCCCGCATGCCTGCCCGAAGCCGCGAGTCCCTGCCATAGGCCGTATCCATCAACGCCACCCCGCGGGGCAGGCCGGCGTCGCACGCCCAGCGTATCTGCTCCAACGCGATCTCCGGCTTGGTCTTGAACTTGATCTCCTTCGGTACGCCGGCCTTCTTCCGCCGCGCGCGATCCCTGGTCCAATCCTGCGGCAGATACAGCCGATAGGCGACCGGAAGGCTCGCCGCATGATTGGCGATCGAGAGCGACACCGCCACCTGGCAATTGGCCTGCTTGCCGAGCTGGCCGCAATACTGATGATGCACGCCAACCGAATGCTTGCCCTGCTTGGGGAACGCCGTGTCGTCGATGATCCATGCCTCGATCGGACCATTCTTCTCGATCGCAGGCAGCACTATCTCGCGCACCTTGCCCAGCACGTCCTCGTCCGACCAGGCTGCGACGCCAACAAAGTGAAGCAACGATTGGTGCTGCGCCGACGTTCGTGTCGGAGCTGTCCGCGCCGCCATCGGCTCCACGCTTTTGCGCTCGCCCGGCAAGATCAGTCCCGTGCAATAGTCCCGCAGCGGCCTCGTCCGCTCCGCGTGACCGATCACGCCCCCAAGCCCCGTGACGTATTCCGCAAACCGCGTTTCGCTGTCGCCGCCCTGATCGAGATTCATCTGGCCCTCCGCGTGCCAAACATTGAATCTTCCTCAATTACTTGATTCTCGGCCTCAATGGCTGCGACCGCTTGACTCAGTAGTACTAACCCACCCTACAATTCTTCTTCTCACCCCGCCGCCGCGGTCGACACGTTGTCGCGCTGGCGCTTCATGACGATCTTGTTGAGCGCGCCGAGATAGGCCTTCGCGGACGCCACCAGCGTATCCGGATCCGCCGCGCGCGAGGTCATCGACCTGCCCTCATGGCTCAGCCGCACCGAGACTTCCGCCTGCGCGTCGGTGCCCTCGGTGACCGCATGCACCTGGTACAGCTCGAGCTTGGCCTCATGCGGCACCAGCGCCTTGATGCAGTTGAACACCGCGTCCACCGGACCGTTGCCCTCGGCCTCCTCGATTTTGGTCTGGCCGTCGATGTTGAGCTTCATGGTGGCGCGCTGCGGGCCGTGGGTGCCAGCGATGACAGTCAGCGAGGTCAGCTTGATGCGGTCGTGCGAGGCCGCCATCTCCTCATCGACCAGCGCCTCGATGTCCTCGTCGTAGATGTCCTTTTTGCGGTCGGCGAGCGCCTTCATCCGGGTGAAGGCGTCTTCCAGCTGGTTGGCGCCGAGCTTGTAGCCCATCTCCTCCAGCTTGTGCACGAAGGCATGGCGGCCGGAATGCTTGCCGAGCACCAGCGACGACTGCTTCAGGCCGACCATCTCGGGCTTCATGATCTCGTAGGTCGACGCATCCTTCAGCACGCCGTCCTGATGGATGCCGCTCTCATGCGCGAACGCGTTACGGCCGACAATGGCCTTGTTGTACTGCACCGGGAACGAGGTCGCGGCCGACACCAGCTTGGAGGCACGGGTCAGCTGCGTGGTGTCGATCTTGTTCCACCACGGAAATACGTCATTACGAACATTGATCGCCATGACGATCTCTTCGAGCGCGGCGTTGCCGGCCCGTTCGCCGATACCATTGACGGTGCATTCGACCTGGCGCGCACCGCCGGCGATACCGGCCAGCGAATTCGCCACCCCCATGCCGAGATCGTTGTGGCAATGGACCGAAAATACCGCCTTGTCGGAATTCGGCACGCGCTCGATCAAGGTGCGCATGAAGCGCTCATATTCTTCGGGCGTGGTGTAGCCGACCGTATCGGGAATATTGACGGTGGTGGCGCCGGCCTTGATCACGGCCTCGACGATGCGGCAGAGGTAGTCCATCTCGCTGCGGGTCGCATCTTCGGCCGACCATTCGACGTCGTCGATCTGGTTGCGGGCGCGGGTGACGTTGGCGATCGAGAGCTCCATCACCTGCTCCGGCGTCATGTTCAGCTTGACGCGCATGTGCAACGGCGAGGTCGCGATCACGGTGTGGACGCGGCCGCGCCTTGCGAATTTCACTGCTTCCGCGCAGCGGTCGATGTCCTTGGGATTGGCCCGCGACAGGCCGGCGATCACGGCGTTCTTGGAGCGGCGGGCGATCTCGCTCACCGCCGCGAAGTCGCCTTCGGAGGTGATGGGGAAGCCGGCTTCAATCACGTCGACGCCCATGTCGTCGAGCATCTCGGCGACCTCGAGCTTTTCCTCGAAGGTCATGGTGGCGCCGGGACACTGCTCGCCGTCACGCAAGGTGGTGTCGAAAATGATGACGCGGTCCTTTTCGGACTTGTTGGCGGTGGTCATTGCAAAATTCCTTTTGGGTGGTGCGCCGTCTGCTTAGGGGCGCCGGGGGTTCTGTCGTCTCGCACAACCCCTGAGTGCCCAGGCGCAAACGCCCAGTCGGCCCTCAGGGGCAGATAAGAAGCAGCAGCCCGAGAAGCCGGGTGGGCAGGCGCGCAGCGGAAATCGCAGGCGAGGCTTCTGCCCCGGCCCGAACTCCCGAAATATCGCTGCGAATCAACATGCCGAACCCTTGAGTGACGCGGAAATCCTCGGCCAAAACCGTTGACGCTTGGTTGCCGAGCGCGCCGTGGCGTCGTTCTAGACGAGAAAGCTGAGGCCCCGCAATGCCAAAAGATGGTCAGGAGGGGTGACCTTCTTGCATTAGGTCGGGGCCTATGGTTTGAGACGGCGCTCTGAAACGGCGCCAACGCTCGCCGTGCTCGGGCGCACGCGCCTCCTCACCATGGGTTTAGCGCCGGCCACTTGTTCTCACCTCATCCTGATGAGGAGCGCGCCCTGCGCGCGTCTCGAAGGATGAGCCGCGACAAGGCTGCAGCCACACCTTCGCATTCCCGCGGCGCTGATCGCGTCCGGGTGATGCACTAACCGTCGCTCCCTCGGAAAACAGAGGGCGCAGGGAATGCCGGGTGCACGCCGCACCCACTGCCTTGCGTGCAAACGAAAAAGACGCACGCAGGCTAAACACAGGTACGCCGAAATCACTCCGGCACTCCCTGCGCAATGGCTTTACGGCTTACTCCGTGCTCTCCCTGGTGTCCGGGCTTTTTAGCCACCATCGCCTGCCGATTTCCGAGTGTCTGCCGCCAGGCGGACATCGCAATTCCACAGACTTGATCCCAGCGTCGGGGGATCAGGACCACACGGCTTGACCGTACGCGTCGCGCCGCACGTCTTGCGGCCCAAAGCGTCCATCGCAACCCGCCTCACGTCTGGTGACGAATGGCCATCACGTCCCCCGTGTCGAGGCGGGCTGGCTTCTTTAAATCACAATTTCTGTGTTTCGGAAATAAGAATATTTTTGCGCCGCGCGCTTGACTCGTCGGGCAAAACAGGCGGCGGTTTTTTTGGTTGCCCGCCGCTTCTCGGCGGCAACACGCCGATATATCCGCGTATCGTACTCTTGATGCACTTACCCGCGATCAGCGTGATGTACGAATTCTTTCCTTGTCATTTTCCGGAACTGCCATTGCCGGTCCGGCCCCGGCCTTCTCATCAGATACATCGACCTGGTCGATGTGCCGTCCACGAGCCGCACACTCGTGCAGAACCACCTTGGGCAAGGCCGCCAATCGCTTGGCGTGTCCGCATGCGGTGGGCGAAAGGACCGCAAGTGCACCCTGTATGCCATGAGCGGCACGGTTGCGACTAACGCCGCGGTCAGCAACAGCGCAATCACCATGGCGCAGCATATCATGATCGTGCACTGGTCTGCGCACATCCGGCGCAATTTGAATCAAATCCGATCGACTTCCGTAAGCCGGCACTCAACCTGGTTTCGGCCGCGACCGCCATGCGTAACTCCGGCGTAACAACTGCCCAATAGCATCTTCGCCGGAAATTATTGTCGTTTCAGATGAAGGGCACGCTCATGCGATATCTCCTCGGCATCCTGACCGCCATCCTGCTGCCGGCGGTTGCCGCCGCGCAGGACATCAAACGCGCGCCGCTGGCTGACTACGTCGCGTTCTGTCTCAACCTGTGGGACGGCGGCCCTGATGTTTCCGCGAAGGCCGCCGCACTCGGACTGCAAGACGCAGCCGGGGCAGGAAATTCCGGCGCTTCGATCACGATCGAAAAGTCGACCCTCCGATTCTTCAAGCCGGTGCAAGGCAGCGGCGGCACAGTTGGGGTCGACCTTGACGAGGATGGGGGACGGCAAGGAATCGTCGTGCGATATCAACCTGACATCCGTCAGCGAACGCGCTGATCTGGCGACGATGTCGAGCGCACTGGACCTCGACGGGCAGATCCTGACCCTGGGTGCAACAACCATGGGCTATTGGAAGATGCGCACACGCCAACCCGCGGTCTTGATCCGAGCCATTCTCGGCAAGAGCAACACGACGATGACGCTGGTGCGGTTCGAGCCTAATCCGGAGACGTCCAGAAAGCCGGTCGCCAGCGTCCGGGGGGTGACAAGCTCAGCCAGGTAGTCATCACGGCAAAGCGCCAAACCGCTCGTCGCTGAAAGCCTGAAAAATCTTCCGGCAGGCAATTCCGACAGTGGCCACTCGGAGCGCTCGCGCGGGAGCAACATGAACCCTCGGATTTTCCCGTGCCGGTGGTCGAAACCACCCCTTTCCAAGTGAGCGCGCGGCTGCAAATTCAGCTATTCGATCACCTCATCTGCGCTTGCCAGCAAGGTTTGAGGAACGGTGAGGCCAAGCGCCTTCGCAGTCTTGAGATTGACAACCAGCTCGTACTTTGTCGGAGCCTGGACCGGCAGGTCAGCCGGCTTCTCGCCCTTGAGGATGCGATCAACGTAACCGGCCGCGCGCCGAAACTGGTCGATCCGATCAGGCCCGTAGGAGATCAATCCGCCGCGGGTGACGATGAAACGGTCGCTATAGATCGCGGGTATCTTGTGCTGAGCCGCCACCCTGACGACAGATCGCGATGAATCGTCGCCGATGCGCTTCCCGTTACGATCAGGCCGCCGTTGGTCGAGCGCGCAACGGCAGCTATGGCACCTTCGATCTCCTTCGCGTCGCGCACGCTGACCGGACTAACCGTCATCCCTTGCGACGACGCGACGGCCTGAATAGCGCTGAATTGGGAAGCGCCCGCAGGATTTGCCAGATCGCGAAGCACCGCCGCGTGCGTTATCTGAGGGACAATCTGTTTGAGCAGTTCGAGCAACTTGCTGTTCAAACTGAACTCGGATTGCATAAAGCCAGTGATGTTGCCTCCGGGACGGGCGATGTTATCCACGAAACCTGCGGCAACCGGGTCGGTGACGACCGTGAAAACCACCGGAATCACAGGCGAGAGCTGTTGGAGCGCGGCCACGGCAACTGTACCGGCCGCGAGGATGATATCAGGGGCGAGCGCTATCAATTCTGCAGCAATCTTGCGCAAAGCGTCGGCATTGGTTGCAAACCGATATTCGATCCGCACATTGCCGCACCCGCAAATCAGGCCGTCACTGTCGAGCAGGCGTTGCGCTGAGGGGTGTTGCATCGTAAACGCCGGGGCTTTTTTGTTGCACGGCAACCTAGGCAAGCAAATGAACTCACGTCGGAAGGCGCGAACCAAAAACTCTGGCCGAGCGGCCCAACTTGGTTCATGATGACCTCGCATCCCCGCTTGAAGCGGGATGCCGCACAAACTCAAAAACAACCAGCCAGTTACGGGGAATGCCATCGAACTTCAGATGAGGAGGAAAATCCATGCCTGCGACTGCAATCGCTACTGGTCCAATGTCGGAAGCCGATCATCAGGCGGCGCTACGTCGCGCGGTGATCGCAAGTACGGTTGGCACCACCATCGAATGGTACGACTTCCTCATCTACAGCACGGTGACCGGCCTCGTCTTCAACAAGGTCTACTTCCCCGCATCCGACGCCTGGATGGGCACGCTGCAGGCGTTCGGCGTGTATTTCGTCGGCTTCGCGGCGCGGCCGGTCGGCGCCTTGATCTTCGGCCATTACGGCGACCGCATCGGCCGCAAGGCGACTCTCATCGTCACCCTGCTGATGACGGGCATTGCGACTGCCGCGGTCGGGCTGGTGCCCGGCTATGACAGGATCGGCATCTGGGGCGCGGTGATCCTCACCTTCCTGCGGCTGATCCAGGGCATCGGCGTCGGCGGCGAATGGGGCGGCTCGGTGCTGCTGGCGATGGAGTGGGCGCGCACCAACAAGAACCGCGGCTTCCTCACCTCATGGCCGCAATTCGGCGCACCGGCCGGACTGTTCCTCGCCAACGTCGCAGTGCTGTTCTTCAGCTGGTACTCCGGCGATCAGTTCCTCGCCTGGGGCTGGCGCATCCCGTTCCTGATGAGCATCATCATGGTGGCCATCGGGCTGTGGATCCGTCTCGGCATCCTCGAGACCCCGGTGTTCCAGCGCCTCGTCGCCGAGAACAAGGTCGAGCGCGCGCCGGTCCTCGAAGTGCTCAAGCGTCAGCCGCGCGAGGTCATCCTGTCCGCGCTGCTCAGAATGGCCGAGCAGACCCCCGGATACATCTTCAACGCCTTCGTGCTCACCTACGGCACGCTGGTGGTCGGAGCCTCCCGCGATCTCTTGCTCTCGGGACTCGTCGCCATGACCTTCCTCGGCTTCCTCACGGCGCCGATCGCCGGCTGGCTGTCGGACAAGGTCGGCCGCAGGAAGGTCTACATCGCCGGTTGCGTGATCGTTGCCGCGTTCACCTTCGTCTATTTCGCGATGCTCGACACCAAGGATCCGACGATCATCTTCATCGCGGTGGCGCTTTCGTTCATCCCGGTGATGATCATGTACGGTCCTGAAGCAGCCCTGATCGCGGAATCGTTCACGCCGCGGCTGCGCTACAGCGGCGCCTCGATCGGCTATCAGCTCGCCTCGATCATCGCCGGCGGACCGGCCCCGTTCATCTCGACCTGGCTGTTCTCGACCTACAAGTCCGCGACGCCGATCGGCATCTATGTCTGCGTCTGCGCGGCGATCAGCATCTGCGCGGCGTTGCTGCTTCCCGATCAGACCAACAAGGAGATTTCACACGAGGTGAATTACGGCAACGCGTGACGCGTTGCGCGGGTATGAAACCGATGCGCCTGCGGACCTGTCGTCCGCAGGCGCCGTAAACGCTTCAGGCATAGGCGGCGCGAAGACGCTGCCGCGCGACCAGCACGCCGATGACAAGCAGGTTGAGACAATTGGCGACGACGCCGGCCGCAAACGCCGGCGCGTAATAGCCGAAATGATCGTAGAGCAGACCGGCGAGCCAGCCGCCCGCGGCCATGCCGGAGCCGGAGAACATCAAAAACGTCGGGATGCGCCATGAGGCCTCGGAAGCCGGAAACAGTTCGCGCATGGCCAGCACATAGGCCGGGATGATGCCGGAAAAGCCGAGCCCGAAGGCGGCCGCCACGGTGAACAGACCGGCTTCGTTCTGGGTCAACAGGAAACTCGCCATCGCCGCGGCCTGCCAGGCCGATCCGATCAGCACCGTGGCAAGCCCGCCGATGCGGTCGGAAATCGCGCCCCAGAGTTGCCGGCTGAAAAAGGCGGTGCCGAGCAGCACCGACAGCATCAGCGCGCCGATCGAGCGGCTGATGCCGAGATCGGTGCAGAAGGCGACCAGGTGGCCCTGCGGCATCGCCATCGGCAGGCAGCACAGGATGCCGGCGCCGCACAGCATGAAGAAGACGAGGTTGCGCGGCAGGCCGAACAGGTGGGTTTGACTCCCAGCGGTGCCCAAAGCAGCAGCCGGATGGAAATCCTCGGGCGGGCGATGGAAATAAATCGCGGCCAGCGGCACGATGACCACGATCTCGGCGAGCGCATACCAAAGCATGGTCTGGCGCCAGCCGAAATCGGCAATGGCGCGCTCGAACAGGGGCGGCCAGATCGCGCCGGCGAGATAGCTGCCGCTCGAGATCAGCGCCAGCGCCGAGCCGCGCCTGCGGTCGAACCAGCGGCTGACATAGATGTACATCGGCGCATTGATGCCGCCGAGCCCGATCAGGCCCATGAACAGGCCGTGTCCGATCCACAGCGCCCAGGGCGAACCGAGCGTCGAGATCGACAAGCCGACGACGATCATCGCCGAACCGAAGATGACGGTCCAGCGCGTGCCGACCTTGTCGGCGATGCGTCCCATCAGGATGCCGCCGGCGCCCTGCCCGAGCCAGGCGAGCGAACTCGCCAGCGCCGGGATCGAGCGCGTGCCGCCGAGCTCGCCCGCGATGTCCTTGAGCGCGACCGCGATGATCCAGGCGGAGCCGAACGCCATCATCATGACGAGCAGCGCCACCGAGGCGACGACCCAGGAGTCGCGGGTCTCTATCGAGGACGTCGATTGCAGCACGATCAGCGATGACCGTTGTGGTTCGCGCGCAGCAGCCGCCCCGGCATCGCGCCGGTGTGCTCGCCCCGCTCGAAGATCGGAATGCCGGCCGCGATCGTCGCTTCATAGCCATTGACCCGCTGCACGAAGCGCCGGCCGTTGGCCGGCATGTCGTGCACGAGTTCCGGCTTGTGCAGCTGCAGCCGCTCGAAGTCGATGAGGTTGACGTCGGCGCGCATGCCCGGCGCTAGCCGGCCGCGGTCGGACATGCCGAAGAAGTCGGCGGTCTCGCTGGTTTGCCGCTTGACCAGTTGCTCGAGCGGCAGACGCGGCCCGCGGTGGCGGTCGCGGCCCCAATGCTGCAGCATGAAGCTCGGCAGGCCGGAATCCACGATCGAGGTGCAGTGCGCACCGCCGTCGCTCAGGCCCAGCAGGCACGCGGGATCGTTCAGCATCTGCAGGATCGGCGCGTGATCGCCGGTGACGTAATTCACCACCGGGAAGAACAGATACTGGTTCTGTTCGACCATGTAGTCATAGGCGATTTCATCGGGCGTATGGTTGGTGCGCGCCGCGATCGCAGCGACGCTCTTTTCCGGACCCGGCTCGTAATCCGGCGGGTCGTCCATGGTGAAGAACTTGTCCCAGCGGGTGGTGACGAGCTGGCGGAACTGGGAGAGTTTTGCGACCTCGGCATCATCAGGCTTTTCGGCGAGGATTTTCCGCCGCAACTCCGGATCGAGCAGACGCCTGCGCTGCTCCTCGATGGGAAGGTGTTCGAGCGTCTTGTAGGTCGGCCGAACGGTAAAAGGATTCAGCGCGGTGCCGATCCCCATCATCACGCCGATCGGCCGTCCCGCGATTTGCGCGGTGAGCGGCAAGCCGTCGGCGCGCGCCGTGTGCACCGCCTTCATCAGGCGCTGCCAGCGCTCCGGATCCTCGAAGCGGTCGGTCAAAAGGAACCAGACCGGACGGCCGGTGGCCTTTGCCTGCTTGCGCATCCAGCGCAGCTCATAATCCTCGTCGTCGAAGTCGCTGTTCATGCCGAACGTGCCGCTGCCGAGCTCGCCCAGCGCCGAGCCGATGCCGAGCAGCTCGTGATCGTCGGCATCGCGCGAGGCGACCAGCTCGCCGTCGGGCGTCTTGTGCGAATCCGTCCGCGAGGTGGTGAAGCCGAACGCGCCTGACTTGAGCGCCTCCAGCGTGATCTTCCGCATCTCGGCAATGTCGTCGGCGGTGGCCTTTTCGCGGCGGACGGCGCGATCGCCCATCACATAGACGCGCATCGGCAAATGCGCGGCTTGCGCCGCGACGTCGATGACGCGCTCGCGCCGGTCCAGCGCGTCCATGAACTCCGGAAACGTCTCCCACTCCCAGGTCAGCCCGGCCGACAGCACGGGGTTGGGAATTTCCTCGACCCCTTCCATCAGATCCATCAGGCCCTGACGGTGATGCTTCTTCACCGGCGCGAAACCGACGCCGCAATTGCCGAACAGCACGGTGGTGACGCCATGCCAGCATGAGGGCGCGAGCAGCGGATCCCACATCGCCTGGCCGTCGTAATGAGTGTGCACGTCGACCCAGCCGGGCGTCACCATCAGCCCGTTGGCGTCGATCTCGCGCCTGCCCGGTCCCTGCTTGCCGCCGACCGCCGATATCTTGCCGTCGGCAATGGCGACATCGCCGGAAAAGGCCGATTTGCCGGTGCCGTCGATGATCGTGCCGCCGCGAATGACGATGTCGTGCATGCCAGCCTCCCATGTGGTCGCGCGGCTGCGGCCGCGCGCTTTCATTGGGCGAATATTGCCTGACGGAAGCGCGGGACACCTAGGCTTGTTTGCGCATCCCTCCCTTGCGGCGACACCACGGCAGTTTCCACAGCGCGAGAAGCCGCCGCTAGCGCCGCTTCTTCTCGGGCGGCGGCTTGCCTTTCGGCAATCCGGGCAACCGCGGACGAGGCCCGCCGGGACGCCCCACGCCGGGCGGCACGGCTGGCGCAGCACCGCTGCGCGGTCCGACGCCGGGTTGAGCAGGTGCCGGCGGTGCGCCCGGTGTACGCGGCAGCGCGTTTGGCTGCGCCGTGCCTGACGGGGCGGCACCCGGTTGCCCGGGCCGCGCCGGCGTAGGCTGTTGCGGCGCTCCCGGCGGCTGTTGCTGACCTTGACGGTTCACGCCGGCCGGCTGCTGCGGATTGCCGGGCGTCTGTTGGCCCTGCCGGTTCGGCGCGCCTTGTTGCGGCTGGCCCGGACGATTGTTCGGCGTGCCGGGTTGGCCCGGACGGTTGGGCGTCGTACCCGGTTGCTGCCGACCTGGACGGTTTTGTTGTCCGGGCTGCTGACGGCCGCGCCGGATTGCGATACTGCGGATTGGCGCGGCGGAACTCACGCTGCTGGCTGACGATCTGGCGGCCGACCGTTTGCGTCGCGTGAAGCTGGCGCACAAATCCCTGGTCGCGCTGCGCCTGTTGCGGCGAAATCGCGAGCGGCACGGCAGCGAAGCGCGCGCCACCTGGACCGCCGCGGATCGCAAAGCCGCTCGCGCCTTGCGTCAGTGCGCCGAGCCGCCGACCCTGCCGGTCGTTGACTTCGATCTGCCCGACCCGGCCGTCGGCATCGGGATAGAGCTTGATGTTGCTGGCGGTCGTGGCGGCAGCGCCGCCTTCCGGGACTTCGACGAGCGCCGTGGTGCCGCGAATGCCGAGTGCGCTCGTCGGCGTGGTGATCTGCATGTTGCCGGTCTTGGCGACCGCGGCCGCGGCAAAGGCGACGGTGCCCTTGGCGATGTCAAAAATGCCCGAGTTGTTCTTGCCGTTCTCCTCATAAACATAATTGTCGATCGTGACCTGCGCGTTGGCCTTCAGCGTGAAGGTGGTGGCGTCGCTGAAGGTGATGCCGAGCGAAGAGGTCGCTGACGTCGCGACGACGTCGTTGAGATAGATGTCGTCCTTCAGCTTGAGCGGCGTTGCGGCGTTGTTGCGGGTGACGGTGGCGGTGCCGGTCAGCGTCGCGACATTGCCGATCGGATTGTCGTCGCTTGCGGCCTGCTGGCCGGACGGTGCGGGCGTGGCCAGCGGCGCCTGTGTGCTGCGCCTGCGCCCATGCGTTCGATACCAGGACGATGAGCAGCGGGAGCGCCAGTGCGAGCCGGTACGATGTCCCGATGAGGATGTCCCAGAGGAGAGCGCAGGCAGGATAGCGGATTTCAGCGCCGCATCGCTGAACGGCGATGAACGGACTATTTAGCGCGCGAGGCGAATCAATGTCGATGGCCCGTTCTCTGAAAAAGAAACGCCGTATCCCGGATCAGCGGGATACGGCGCTTCGACGCGATGAAATCGGAAATCAGCCCTTCTTCAGGTTCGGCTTGATGTTGAGCGGCTTAGCGGCTTTGGTCGCCGGCGCGTAGCTGACGGGTGCGGCGGGCGCCGGCTGTGCAGAGGCAGACGCGTCGAACACCGATTTGCAGCCGTCGCTGAGCTGCGAATATCTCTCGGTCATGCAGGCGGTGATGCGATCGACGTCGGGAACGTACTGGCCGCAAAGCCGCATCGCGTCGCCAGTGCAGAGCCGTTGCTGGTCCGGCGAGTATGCGAACGAAGCCGTCGTCCACATCGTAAGAGCAAACGCGGCGGCAGCCAGCATCGAGCCGGCGCGGACAGTTGTGCATGACATGATGATCTCCCCTTGCGCACGAATGGCGCGTCGTCGGATGGGAGAGATAAAAGCCGTCCGTTTCCGGTCGTCTTCGCGGGCCGGGTAATCAGGTTTCGTCAAATGTCACGATTGTTTCGCGGCAAAGCGATACCGCCAAAAAAAGCGCCTCACGGAGGACCGTGAGGCGCGTCAAGTCTGGGGAGGAGACGCCTGGTAGAACTCGGGAGGAAATTCAGCTGATGCGCTTCCAGGTCTGGCCGCCGCAGAACAGTCCGCCGAAGGCGCAGCCCTGGACCTTGAGAAGATTCGGTCCCTTCATCGCGATGGTCGAAGTCGTAATCCTTGCCGGCGTCGGGATCGTGGATGCGGCCGGTCCACTTCGACCCTTCCGGCTTCATGTCGATCAGGATGCGCTCGCCGCTGTTGACGGCAGTGCCGCAGAGATTGGCGCCGCACTGCTCGACGCGAACGTTGCCCTTGTTCTCTTCGGTCTGCCACACGCCGAGCGGCGAGTTCGCGATTTGCACCGGCGCGGCGACAGGCGCAGCCGCGACAGGGGCGGGCGCAGGCGCTGCGGCAACGGGGGCAGGGACGGGCGGCGCCGGCGGCAATGGCGCAGTCGCGGTCAGCCGTTCCGGCTGCGGTGCGGGGATTGTTGCAACGGGAGCGGCCGGCGCAACAGGAGCGGTGCTGGCAACCGGTGCAGGCGCAGGCGCGGCAGGTGCCGCTACAGTCGGCGCAACGGGCGCGGGCGCCGGAGCGGCATCGTTATCGTCGTTCTTCTTCGAACGCGAAACCCTTCAAGTTGACGTTGGAGCCGTTGGCGCCGGTGATCTTGATGCAGTCCAGCGACGAGCAGTTCTTCGGCGCATCGATGCGGATCTTCTTCCCGTCGATCACGAAGGACATGCCGTTGCCGGCATGGGCGGAGGTAGCGGCCATCAACAGGGCGGCGGCGAGATAAAGCGTTTTCATCGGTGTCTCCATCGGCGGGCTTGTTTGCATTGCCGGCGACCCTATGCGCATCAGCCCCGAGTCTCTGTGACTGGCGTCACGCCCGCTGCTCAAGCGAACGTCAAATCCGAGCCTCACGTTCGCGTAACTAAATCACAGTCAGGACAGCTAATAAGAGCGAGCTTCATCGGACACGCTGGGAGGATCCCATGAAGCGAATTTCAGTTGCCCTCTTGCTGATGCTGCTCAGCTCGACCGCGCATGCACGCGGATATTCATTCTCGATCGGCGGTCATTTCGTTCATGTCGAAGCGGGTCGGCATTGCCGCTCGCTGTCCTGCCTCTCCTGGTCGGATTCGCGGACGCGCCGTTCGCATGGCGACGATGACGACGCGGCAGCGCCCACGCCCGTAACATCCGCGCCGGCCAAGCCGGTTGCCGTGGCGCCCGCCTGCCCGCCGGTTGCGGCTCCGGCTGCGGTCGCGCCCGCAGCGCCTGCCGCTGTAGCACCTCCCTCGGTGCCGGCTCCGGTGCCGCCGTCGATGCCGGCTCCTCCGCCTGCACCGGTCCGCGTGCAGATCGCGCCTGCTCCCGTCACACCGGCTCCTGCGCCGGTCGTGCAGCCGGCGCCGGTGCCGGTGAAGCCGACTTCCGTAGTGCAGGCGCAAGCGCCGTCCACCATCGGGCTCGCTGCGGCGAATACGCAGCCTGTGGTGAAGCCTGATATCGCCGTCGGCAAGCCGAAGGAAAAGGCGACGGTGGAAGCAACCGTCACCGACAAGGCGGTCGATACGCCGGATTGGGCGAAGGACTGGTCCCCGCCGCCAAAGGACGCGGCCGTGCCGGCGAAAGTCGTGGCTCACGAGGACGATTCGCCGGCCGGCGATTGGCAGACCGGGGGCAAGAAGGGCCTGGTGCGAATCGAGAAGTGCGGCACGGCGCTGTGCGGCTATCTCCTGAACGAGACCACCAATGCGACCGGCGAGACCGTGCTCAGCAACATGAAGGCAAAGACCGGCACGCAGTGGGCCGGCGACATCTATAGCCGTGCCAGCGGCAACACCTATTACGCGAAGATGACCTTCAAGCAGCCGGACACGCTGCGCGTCGAGGCCTGTGCGATCGGCCGCTTCTTCTGCTCCGGCAACGACTGGACGCGCGTGGCGCGGTCGGACGAAGTGGCGACCTCGCGCAGCCTGCCGGCGTCGCCGAAGTCCTGAGAATAAAAAATGCCCGGCGGTGGTGAAACCGCCGGGCGGGACCTTTCGGGAATAGACGTAAGTGTCAGCCGAACACGCCAAGCACGATGGCGCCGACGAAGGCGAACGCGACATACGCGGTCACCACACTCAGCCTGCTGACGGTCATGGGACGCTCCCTGTTCACGTCACTGCCCGCATCAACTCGGACATTTAGCAAACCGTTCCAGGCCGAAAAAGTAAGACTGGCTGTCCGTGCACCGCGAAAGCGGTTCCCCGACCATGGTTAAAAACGCGTGAAATCAATAGTGTTGAAGATTCTTTTAAGGTAATTCGCCGAACCTGCGCGGATGGCGCGTGGAGTTCGTTTGTACCTCGTCGGCTCCGTCGTCCTTGTCTCGTTGGCGGGTTGCGGCCGCGGATTTTTTCAATCCGTCGAGCGCGAGCCGTGGCGTGCCGAGGCCGAAATCGCCTGCATGAAATCCGGCGCGGTCAAGGAGAGTGCGGAGGTCGTTCGGATCGAGCCGATTTCCGGCCCCGGGATGTGCGGCGCCGAATTTCCGCTGAAGGTCGCGGCACTCGGCGAGGCCTCGTCGATGTACGGCTTTGCCGATGACGATCTGCGGCCGCCGGCGCCGATCGGCAACCAGCCGCGCTGGCCGATCCAGCAGCCGCCACCGGCGATCCGGCCCTATCCGCAAAATCCCTATCCGCCGGCGCGGTCGTCATATCCGCCATATCCGCCGCCATCGAACATTCCGCGCAGCCCCTCACCGCAGACCGCGGTACGCCAGCCCAATTACGCTGCGCCATCAGCACCGATTTCGCTGGCGGCGCCTGGTGTCGCCGAGCGGCGGGACGACGAGATCAACCTGCCGTCGGAAGGCGCGCCGTCGCGTGGCGCGATCACGCGCGCGCCCTATCCCGCGCCATCCGCCTATCCGCAGAATCCCTCACCGCAATCGTCTTACCCGCCGCGCGACGGCGCGCCTTACTCGCCGCGCACGGATATTCCGCCGGGCACGCCGCAGCGGCTCGGCCCGGGACCGGTGCAGGGCGATCCGGTCAGTTCGTTCGGCTCGGTGGCGCTGAGGCCGGCCGCGACACTCGCCTGTCCCATCGTCTCGGTGCTCGACCGCTGGATATCGAACTCGGTGCAGCCGGCGGCGCAGCGCTGGTTCGGCGCGCGCGTGGTCGAGATCAGGCAGATCTCCGCCTATTCCTGCCGCGGCATGAACGGCAATCCGAACGCGCACATCTCCGAGCATGCTTTCGGCAACGCGCTCGACATCGCCGCCTTCACGCTGGCCGATGGCCGCCGCATCAACGTGAAGGACGGCTGGCACGGTTTGCCCGAGGAGCAGGGATTCTTGCGCGACGTGCAGGGCGCGGCGTGCCAGCAGTTCAACACCGTGCTCGCGCCGGGCTCGAACCAGTATCACTACGATCACATCCACGTCGACCTGATGCGCCGCGCCAGCGGCCGCATCATCTGCGAGCCCGCCGCCGTCTCCGGCGAGCAAATCGCCGCACGCGCCCAGGGCCGCAATCCCTATCCATCGTCGCGCGATTCTTATGTCACCGGCTCGCTCGGCGGAAGAGCGCACAAACACAAGAGCGCGACTGCGAAGGTCAACGAGGAAGACGAGTTCGAGGACGATTGATACTCGGTCGTCACCTCCCCTTGAAAAGGGAGGTCGCTTCGCTTCGATAGAAGCGAAGCGGGAGGGGATCAAGCAATCCTCTATCAGTGGAAGTGACCCCCACCCCAACCCTCCCCCTTTCAGGGGGAGGGAGCGCACCGCCGGTGCATCAAACCATCAGCGCGGCCAGCGCCAGCAGCAACGCAGGCAACATCACGATCCATCCCAGTTTCAGGAACTGCCACGCGCTGACATGGACCGCCTCGCGGCGCAGCGCCACCAGCCAGAGGATGGTCGCCAGCGAGCCGGTCACGGACAGATTCGGGCCGAGATCGACGCCGATCAGGATCGCCGCGGTGACCTGTTGCGGCAGGTGATCGCTGGCTGCGACTGATCCTGCGAGCAGATCCGACGGGAGATTGTTCGCGACATTGTCCGCGATCGCGGTCGCGATGCCGACCAGCCACATCGCCTTGACCGGCGATTGCGCGACCGCCTGATGCAGCAGCGCGCTCAGACTCTGCGATCACGCCGGTCTTCACCAGCGCTTCCACCATCACGAACAGGCCGGCGACCAGCGGCAGCACGCCCCAGGCGATATCTTTCAGCAGCGGCACGGGCGATTGCCGCGCCAGCGCCAGCACCGCGCCGGCGGTGATCGCGCCGCAAAGAAACGTCGGCAGTCCCAGCGGCACATCCAGCGCGGATGCCGATACCAGCACCACGCCGATGGCAACGATGCCCCATGCTGTCAGCTTGCCGCCAAAGCTCAAAGCCGGCCGCGGCACCTCGCGTTCGAGATGCTCGTCGGCGAGCGGACGGCGTAACGTCACGCGCAGCATGAGGTAAGTGACGACGATCGACGCGATCGACGGCAGCGTGAATTGCCGCAACCAGTCGAGAAGATGCGGCATGTGCGCGCCATAGACCACGAGGTTGGCGGGATTGGAGATCGGCAGCACGAAGCTCGCGGCATTAGCGATGAAGGCGCAGACGAACAAATAGGGCAGGGGCGTAGCGCCCGCGGCGCGCGTTGCGGCATAGACCGCCGGCGTCAGCACGATCGCGGTGGCGTCGTTGGAGAGGAACGCGGTGACCAGCGTGCCGACGCCGTACACCAGCAGGAACAGCCGCTGCGGCGAGCCGCGTGCGTGCCCGACGGCGAGCGCCGCCAGCCAGTCGAAAAAGCCTTCGCGCCGCGCCAGCTCCGCGATCAGCATCATGCCGGTCAGGAACAGGTAGACGTCGACGCCTTTTCGCATGCCGGCAAGCGCATCGCCGACCGGCAGCAGGCCGTAACGCGACGAGCAGCACCGCGCCCGCCACCGCCCAGATCGCCTCGGGCAAACGAAAGGGACGCGCGATCACGCCCAGGGTGGCGACGATGATGATGGCCCAGGCCAGCACATGGTCGGTCGGCAACGTGCCCATCGAAGATGTCATTCGGCCGCGATCGATTGGTGCGGCAGGTGGCGGGAGCGGCGCGGGCCTTGCGCCGATGCGGGGAAGGCGAGACCAAACACGATAAAGCCCATCGCCGCAACCGCGCCAAGCGCGAGAAACGCGGCACTGTAACCCGCTTTCACCACGACGATGCCGGCCAAGGCCGTCGACAGCGCAGCGCCGATGCCCTGCGCGGTGGCGACCGCGCCCTGCGCCACGTTGAAGCGTCCGGTGTTGCGCATGAGGTCGGCGACGATCACCGGAAAGATCGCGCCATAGATGCCGGCGCCGATGCCGTCGAGCAGTTGCACGCCGACCAGCCAGGCCGGATTGTCGGAGAACGTATAGAGCGCGCCGCGCAGCGGCAGGATCGCGAGCGCGGCAAGGAAGAAGCGCTTGTGGCCCCACGCGTCGGCTTTCGCGCCGGTGAGCATCGCCACCGGCACCATCACGCCCTGCGCCGCCACGATGCAGGCCGACATCAGGCTGGTGCCGAGGTTCTTGTCCTGCAGAGCAAGCTTTTGCCCGACGAGCGGCAGCATCGCCGCATTCGACAGATGAAACAGCATTGCGCACAGCGCGAACACCAGCAGCGGGCGACAGCTCAAGAGCACATCGAGACCGGACGGCTGCGCGCGCGCCTTGTCGGCATCTTCCGCGTCATGCAGGCCGCGGGCGAGGTCATGGTCGATGGTTGCTTCAGGAATCGCGAGCACGCTCACGACGCTAGCAAGCGACATCGCCGCGAGCAGGTAGAACACGACTGATGGTCCGAACAGATACGCAGCTCCGCCGGCGATCAGCGCGGCCGTCGCATTGCCGGCATGGTTGAAGGTCTCGTTGCGGCCGATCCGCCGCGTGAACGCGCGGTGGCCGGCGATACCGAGCGACACCGCCGCCAGCGCCGGCGGGAAGATCGCACCGGCTGCATGCGCGAGGCCTTGCGTGATCGCAACCGGCCAGAATGCTGGAAACAGCGGCAGCGCCAGCGAGGCCGCGGTGACGAGGATCGCGGCGATAGCCATCGCCAGTCGCTTCGCCCGCGTCGCATCGACCAGCGCGCCGACCGGGGTCTGCGCCGCGATGCCGGCAAAGGTGGCGACCGCCATCACCATGCCGATCCGCGCCTCGTCCCAGTGCTGTTCGGTCAGAAGGTAAATGGCGAGATAGGGCCCAAGCCCGTCGCGCACGTCGGCGAGGGTGAAATTGGCGGCGTCCAGGGCCCGGTTCGCCCGCGCTTTGAGATTGCCGCGGTGCGGCATCGCTGCCCCGTAGGTGATTGATACCGACGAGAAGCGCGGGCCGGCTGATTTGGTTCCATTGGGGCTTGCCCGGGCCGGTCAATACGCTATTAGTTCAACCCCGGTGCTCCCGCTGGGGGAAAAAGTGGCAAAACCCGAATATTGGCTGCGGTTGAAGCCGTGGTCGTTGGCGGCGTTGTGGGTTGCGGTGGCGGCATTGGCCGTCGCCATCGTGTTGCGCGTCATGCTCGCCGAACTCGGTTTGCCGCTCTATTTCGCCACCTTCCTTCCTGCCATTCTCGTCACCGCGCTGCTCGCAGGCGTCCCGGCCGCGGCATTCACCGGCGTTTCCGCCGTCATCATCGTATGGTGGGCGTTCATTCCGCCGGTGTTCGAATTCAGCGTGCTGACGCGCGCCGAGCTTCACGCCATCACGCTGTTCCTGCTGTCGACCGCGCTGTTGATCTGGTTCGGCCATCTCTTCCGCACGGGATTGCGGATACGGAAGGAAAAGACGGCGTAGTTCCGGCGCGGAACCCCCTGGAACTTTTTTGCGCCGCACGCGTTGTCCCCTCATGACAGAAGATTTTTCGGTTCGCCCCAACAAGCCGCTCACCCCCGAAGAACGCAAGGCGCGCGACGCCCAGCGCCGCGCCGATGCCGAACAGGCCATGCGCGAGCATGAGGCTGCGCAGAAGCAGTTCTATGCCAACAAGGAGCGGCTGAAGGCCGCGCGGCTGGCGCGCGAGCGCGCCGAGAAGCAGACAGGCGGCGAAAAGTCGGCAACCGGGTCGCGCTGAGCGAAGGTCGCTAGCGATCCTCCTCATCCGGATGCACCCAGAGAAACGGTGTGATCTCGCGCCTCTCGGTCAGCTTGATCATGTGCACTGGCGGCACATGCAAAGCGCATGGATCGCGTCGTTGCATGGGCAATTTCGGCGCACTGTGTGATCGCGTTAAGACTTCGCTCACCGTGTTCGCCGTGTTCACACTCGCCGGCGCAACCTCGCCACACTCGATGGCAAGAACGCGCGCGGGGTTGCCTGCCCGCTCGAGAGGACACGGCACATGGTTATTTATCGCATCACCGAACGCGACCACCGCTTCATCGTCGGCACCGAGCAGGAAGCGATCCTGATTTGCCGCAGTCTCGAAGTCGCGCATCAGGCCATCGCCGACGCCGAATTGCTGGAGACGCTGCCAGCGAAACTGATTTTCGCGCGGCGCATGGAGCGTTCGGAGACGGAATGCTTATCCCTCCCGCCGCGAAGTGGCGGGGAAGGATAGATGCGATCGCAGCTCAGTTCGGCAACTCCCGGCCAGCCTGCTCGCGCACCATATAATCGGCGTACCAGTCGGCCCAGTTGTCGTCGTGCTTGCCGATGCGCTTCTCATGCTCGCCATGGGCAGTCTCCGCGCGCTTCAGCGCGGCCGCGAGATCGGTCGTCGTTGCGAATGTCGTCTCTTCCGCGTCGATTCGTCCGGGCAGCCGCGTGGTGATCTCCTGGAACAGCCAGCCATTGCCGTCGGGATCATGGAAGGACGCGAACGAGCGGTAGCTTCCGCGTCCGGGATCGGCGCCCGGCACGCGTCGCCGCCCGAACAGATAGGGTTCGTCCGGTCCGGTATACACGTCGCCGGCGCCGTGGAAGATTTCGCTGATCTTCTACGCCGCGCGCGATCAGATCTTTGCGCGCCGCCTCGATGTCGGAGACGATCAGGTAGAGACCCTGCGCCGAGCCGGGCGCCGCCGCGGTGACGTTCTTGCCGAAGATCACGGAAGCCCCCGAGCCCGGCGGCGTGAACTGGATCACGCGGAAGTCGGGACCGGCAAAGTCGGCATCGAGCCGCCAGCCGAGACTTGCATAAAACGTCTTGGCGCGATCGACGTCGGAAACGGGGATGACGACGATCTCGAGCTTCATGTCAATGGTGCGCGCTTTCGATGTCGCGGCTCGATCGAGAACTTCCGTGTTGCTCATGGCTCTCTCCCGTGATGTCGGAACCTCTCAGGTGGTGCTGGCTATTGCCGACGGCAATGATCGGTGCGGCCGATCCGGCTGCGTATCGTGCGTTTTGGAAATGACCGGGGGGTTGGAGGGGTCCAAGCCTGGTAGATCGTAACGATCCGATCCATAGCGGACACGCGCCAGGTCGATGCTAGGTCTCTCGAACGCCGGCCCTGCGTAGCGCTTCGACAAGCCTCTGCTTGTCCTGCTCGCGTTGAAAAGGATAGTGCTCACATATCTTGCGAATGTTCACGTCCGGATCGACCCGCTGATATGCCTGCAGGCCGTTCTTCGCTTCGGCGGCGCGTCCGAGCATCGCATTGGCGGCGATGGCCACCCGAAGAGCCGGCATCCAGTTCGGTTTGACCCTCGCCGCCATGGTCGCCCAATCGGACGCTTCCTGATCTCGCCCAGCGATGAAATGCGCAAACGCCATCGCGCTTTGGGTGAGAAAGACGCGCGGATCGAGCGGATTGAGCCGCATGGCCCTTTCCAGGCTGCGGATTGCTTCCGCGTGGTCACCCGCATATCCGTGCACCCAGCCGCTTCGCTGCCACGCGGTCGCGAGATTGACATCGAGCTCGAGCGCGCGATGGATCAGCATGAGTGCACGTTCGACTTCCTTGAAAAAAAAGGCGCGGACATGTCCTCCCCAGCACAACGCCACGGCGTCGTCGCTTCCCAATTCCACGGCGCGCTCGGTAAGACGGGAGATTTCCTCCCGGTCAAAATCCGACTGCCAGCCGTTGGCCTTGGCAAACTGGTAGCAAGAGGCAGCCAACCCGTAGGGCGTGGCAAACTCGGGATCTTTTGCGATGGCCGCATAGAAGAACGTCAATGCATTCGCATTGTCGTCCCTGGACCAGCGGTTCCAGCTGGCGAGCCCGCGCAAATAGAGATCGTAAGCCGCAGGATTGCTGGTCGGCTCGAGCTTCACGCGGTCGATTTCGGCCTTCTCAAGTTGCGGCGCGATCGCGCCAACGACCCGCTCGACAAGCCGGTCTTGAAGCTCGAAGGGGTCGCCGCTGGTGTAATCGAACCTGTCGGCCCATAGATGCCGCCCCGATGCGCCATCGATGAGCTGGCCGGTGAGCCGCATGCGGTCACCGGAGACCCTGATGCTTCCTTCCAGGACGTAGCGAACGCCGAGCTCGCGCGCGGCCTGCTTAACGTCGACCGGCCTGTCCTTGTAGGTAAATGAAGAATTGCGGGCGATGACGAAGAAACCGCGATTGCGCGACAACGCGGTGATGATGTCTTCGACGATGCCGTCGACGAGATAGTCCGTGTCAGCGTCTCCACCCAGATTGACAAACGGCAATACGGCGATCGAAGGCTTTTCGGAGGCGCTGCTCGCCTGGTCGGGCGCGCGGACCTTGTCGTCGCCGTCATCCTCGCGAACGGCTCCCACGAAACGCACGCCTCTGCGCGGAAAGGTCTTTATCAGTCGCTGCTCGTCACCGGTATCTCCGATGACGCTCCGGGCGGCGTTGATGCGGTTGGCCAGGGCGGACTCGGAAACGATGCGCCCGTGCCAGACCGCGGCCAGCAGATCATCCTTGCTGACGACCCGTTCGCGGTGTCGCACCAGATGAACCAGAAGATCGAAAACCTGGGGCTCGACAGGCACAAGCGAACTTTTCCGGCGCAATTCCCGCCGATCCGCGTCGAGCACGCACTCCTCGAAATGATAACGCAAGACAAGATACCGCTTGTCGCCCGGCGGAACTGTAACACGTCTCCAGAGGAAAAATGGAGGGAACCTTAAGGGGAAGCTAATCCGGCCTGAAAGACAGTGGCGGCGGTCTCTGGCATGGCAGACCGACCGAGAAAGCGTGAGGAGCAAGAACGTGCAACTGTCCTTGTCCGGAGGCCGGTCCGCGGCCGCTTTGGTCATGTTTGTTGCCGGGCTGTGGCTGATGCCTTCGACGGCGGCGGCGCAACAGAAATACACGGTCGAGCCGGTTGCCGAGATGAAGGTCAAGCAACTGCCCAAGGGCGAGTTGTTTTGGCGCGTCGAGAGTTTTCCCACGCTGGATGCGGCGAAGGCCGCAGCACCACCCTATCGCTGGAATCCGGACGCTGTCAGCTATGACGGATTGCCCTCGCTGACAGCCGAGGTCGCCGGCAAGGCATGGCTCTTCACGCTTGGTCCGAAGGACGGGTCGACCGCGGGCGGAACGAAGGTTGCCGAGATAGGACCCGTTCCCCCGGTGAGCGCTCCTGAGTATCTGCTGCGCGTAAACTATGGCCACGGGCCGCCGGGTTCGACGACACCGACACATACGCATCCTGGCTCCGAATCGTTTTACGTCGTCGCCGGTAGACTGGGTCAACGGACTCCGCATGGCGTGATGAATGTCGAGGCCGGGCACGCGATGAACGGACATGCGCCGGAATGGCAATGGAAGTCTTCAACAGCGGGACGACGGAATTGACGGCGCTCATCATGTTCGTCGTCGACGCGACCAAGCCGTTCTCGGTGCCGGCCAAGTTCGACTAAGGCAAGGATCTTGATTGTTATTTCCAATTCCCAAGGAGACTTATCATGGACAATTTCTCCAGGCGTACTGCCCTTCATCTCGGCCTGCTCGCCGCCCTCGCCTTGGTGCCGTCGCTTCCGTCGCATGCCATGGACATGCCGCTGGCAATCCAAGGCTACGATCCCGTTGCCTATTTCACCGACGGCAAGCCTGCCCGTGGAACGGCGGAATTCGAGTATCAATGGGATGAACACACGTATCGATTTGCAAGCGCACAGCATCGCGAGTTCTTCAAAGCCGACCCGGTCCATTACGCCCCGCAATTCGGCAATTACTGCGCGATGGCGCTCGCGCTCGGCAAGATCGTCAAGGCCAATCCGGAAAACTGGCTGATCAGCGAGAACAAGCTCTACGTTTTCGGCTCGCCCGCGCCGAAAGGGCCAGAGCTGTTCCGCCAGGATCTTGCCGGCAATATCTCCAAGGCAAACCAGAACAGGTCTATCCTTCCCAAGGACTCGGACTAGCGCGGAGTTGCCCATTCCGCCAGCTTTGTCCGACCCGGATTCCATGTCTGCCTTTCGGCGCCAAGCAGACATGGCCATTGTCGTATGTGGTGCCGATGATCGGCTGTTGCCTCAACGACACGACGGGCAAAACACCAAAATCCCGCCGCCTGTTTTGCCCGACGAGTCAAGCGCGCCGCGCAAAAATATATGTCTTTCCGAAAGACAGAAGTTATGATTTAAAGAAGCCAGCCCGCCTCGACACGGGGGACGTGATGGCCTTCGTCACCAGACGTGAGGCGGGTTGCGATGGACGCGATGCGCGCAAGACGTGCGGCGCGATGCGTACGGTCAAGCCGTGTGGTCCTGTCCCGCCAATGCAGGGGACAAGCCTGTGAGACGACTCGCGGGCGACGGTGGCAAAAAAGCTGGTTCGCCGGGGAGATCACGGAGCAGCCGTAAAACCATTGCGCAGGGAGTGCCGGAGTGATTTCGGCGTACCTGTGTTGGCCTGCGTGCGTCTCTTTTGTTTTGCACGCAAGGCAGTGGGTGCGTCGTGCACCCGGCATTCCCTGCGCCCTCTGCTTTCAGGAGGGCCACCGAATTAGAGCAAAGCTCGGACGCAAATGGCGCCGCGGGAATGCGAACGTCTCGTCATTGCGAGGAGCCAACGGCGGAAAACTACGTCTTTCCATACGCCGCCAGAAACATCCGTACCGCGCTATCGATCACGACGGCGACACGGGCGGGCGGCGGCGGAGGCGCGGCCTGGAAGATGAACGCCAGGAACAGCGAGGCCTGGCACATCTGCAAAAACTGCGACGCCGCCAACTCGTGATCGCCGATCACGAGTTCGCCGAGCCTGTCGCGCACCTCGAGATGGTCGGCGAGCCGATCGATGGTCTTCTGCATGCACGTGGTCGTAGATAGCGGCGGCCGACGTCCGGCATCCGCTCGGCGATCGCCATCACGGTGCGGATCGCCGATCCGCCGCCGGGGCGGAACATCATCGCGATATAGGCGGGGCCGAACTCCCGCAGCGTGGCCTCGACATCGCGCTCGCAGGATCGAAATCGAAGGCGATCTCGCCCTGCACCAGCGCCGCCTCCTCGACGATAGCCTCGAACAGGCGGCTCTTGTCGGCGAAATAAACGTAGAGCGTGCCCTTGGAGACGCCCGAGGAACGGGCGATTTCGCCCATGCTGGCGCCGTCAAAGCCCAGATCCATGAAGACCTTGCGGGCGCCATCCAGGATTTGCCGGCGTTTCGAGGTGTCTTCCTCGCCGACGATCCGAAAGAGGTGGAATCGGGGCTGCAACCATTGGTTTAGGGTCTCGCGAAAGAATTGAAGGACCGGAAAGGTTCGGAGAGGGTCACTGGCTAATTTATGTGTATGTGACTATATCTTGACCGAACCGTTCGGTCAATGATACTTTGGGGAATAGGCGATACGGGATGGGGCCGAGACTGGCGCCTCACGTATCGCGTCAATTCGTGTGGGGAGGCCTTGATGGCTTACGAGAGACCAGGCTGCGCGCATCGTCCGTTCCGAGCCTGACCAGGCCGACGGCGAAGGTTCGGCCGAGGCAACGGCCGTGCTGGCCGATCAACTGCGTTCCCATGCCGCCGAAGAATCCCGGCGCCGGCCCGGCGAGGCGCCCGCGGTGGACAAGCCTGCGCCGTCAGCGCCGCCGGCGCGTGTTGCGCCGGTTGCTGCGGCAAAGCCCGGCAAGAAGCGCTTCATCCTCATCGGCGTCGCTCGCGCTGCTGGCGCTCGCGGGTGCCGGTTACGCCGTGTATTACACGCTGGTTGGCCGCTTCTTCGTCTCCACCGACGATGCCTATGTCCGCGCCAACAACACCATGCTCGGTGCGCGCGTCGCGGGCCATATCGCCGCGATCCTGCCGCGCGACAATTCGCTGGTGCATGCCGGCGACGTGATCTTCCGGATCGACGACGGCGACTACAAGATCGCGGTGGACGCGGCGCGCACCAGGATAGCGACCCAGCAGGCGACCATCGACCGGATCGGCCGCCAGATCGCATCGCAAGAGGCCGCGGTCGAGCAGGCGCAAGCCAACCTCAAGTCCGCCGAAGCCGGCCTCAAGCGCGCCAGCCTCGACTACGACCGCCAGCAATCGCTGAGCACCAAGGGTTTTGCCTCGCAGGCCACCTTCGAGCAGTCGGAGGCCGCGCGCGACCAGGGCATTGCTGGCGTCAAGGCGGCGCAGGCGGCCTTTGACACTGCCAAGACCAATGTCGACGTCACCCGGGCGCAGCAGGCGGAAGCCGAAGCGCAACTGGCCGAGCTGAAGACCAACCTCGCCAAGGCCGAGCGCGATCTCGATTTCGCCTCGGTGCGCACGCCGGTCGACGGGCTGTTCTCCAACCGCCTGGTCAACACCGGCGACTTCGTCGCGGTCGGCCAGCGCCTCGGCAATGTCGTGCCGCTCGACGACGTGTTCATCGATGCGAACTACAAGGAAACGCAGCTCAAGCGCATCCGGCCCGGCCAGCCCGTCACCATCAAGGTCGACGCCTATGGCTTCCGCAAGTTCAAGGGCACGGTCGACAGCCTCTCGCCAGCGGCGGGATCGGTGTTCACGCTGCTGCCACCCGACAACGCCACCGGCAATTTCACCAAGATCGTGCAGCGGGTGACGGTGCGCATCCGCGTGCCGAAGGACGTCGCGCGGCAGAACCTGCTTCGCGCCGGCATGTCGGTCTACACCACGGTCGATACCAACAAGGGCGCCGAAGACGCCGACAACAACACCGATCTCGACGCGTCCGGGACAGTGCATCCGCAGTAGGTCTCGCGCTTCGATGAGCTGACGCCATGGCCGACACCACAGCCAACCCCGCGATGATGGGCAGCGCGCCGGTCGATGCCGACCGGGTCGAACCGCGGCGCGTGGTCGCCTTCATCATCATGGTGTTCGGGATGTTCATGTCGATCCTGGACATCCAGATCGTCTCCGCGTCGCTGTCCGACATCCAGGCCGGCCTGTCGGCGAGCTCGACCGAAGTGTCATGGGTGCAGACCGCCTATCTGATCGCGGAAGTGATCGCGATTCCCTTGTCCGGCTTCCTGTCGCGCGCGCTCGGCACGCGCCTGCTGTTTGCGATTTCGGCGGCCGGCTTCACGCTGTTGCGAGCCTGCTGTGCGGCTTCGCCACGTCGAGCGAGGAAATGATCCTGTGGCGCGCGGTCCAGGGCTTCCTCGGCGCCGGCATGATCCCGACCGTGTTCGCCTCCGCCTACACTGTGTTTCCGCGCTCGAAATTCTACATCGTCGGCCCGATCATCGGCCTCGTTGCGACGCTGGCGCCGACCATTGGCCCGACCGTCGGTGGCCTGATCACCGATTTGATGTCGTGGCACTGGCTGTTTTTCATCAACGTCATTCCCGGCATCATCATCACCGTCGGCGTGCTGGCGCTGGTCGATTTCGACCAGCCGAATTTCCCGCTGTTGCGCCACTTCGACTGGTGGGGCCTGATCTTCATGGCAGGTTTCCTCGGCGCGCTGGAATATGTGCTGGAGGAAGGCCCGCAATATGAGTGGCTGCAGGACACCTCGGTCGCGATCTGCGCCACGGTCTTTTTCCTGTCGGCGATCGCCTTCTTCTGGCGTGTCTTCACCGCCAAGGTGCCGATCGTCGACCTGCGTACCTTCAGCGACCGTAATTTCGCGATCGGCTGCCTGCTCCAGCTTTGCATCGGCGTCGGCCTCTACGGATTGACCTATGTCTATCCGCGCTATCTCGCCGAGGTGCGCGGCTACAGCGCGATGATGATCGGCGAGACAATGTTCTGTCCGGTGCCACCCAGTTCCTGATGGCGTTTGTGATCGGCCGCCTGATGCTGCGCTTCGACATGCGCTACATCATCGCTTTCGGCCTGGTGATTTTCGCGATGGGCACCTGGCAGATGACCTGGATGACGCACAACTTAATTCTACGAACTGTTTC
>CAWBTH010000005.1:0-209853 GCA_963791665.1 uncultured Alphaproteobacteria bacterium
AGACCTACGCCGCGGGGCGCATTCCCGGCGGCTATTTCAAACGCGAGGGCCGGCCGACCGAGAAGGAGACGCTGGTTTCCCGTCTGATCGACCGCCCGATCCGTCCGCTGTTCGTCGACGGCTGGCGCAACGAGACCCAGGTGATCATCAACGTGCTATCGCACGACATGGAGAACGATCCCGATATCGTGGCGATGGTGGCAGTCTCCGCCGCGCTGACCCTGTCGGGCGTGCCCTTCAAGGGCCCGATCGGCGCCGCCCGCGTCGGCTTCGCCAATGACGAGTTCATCCTCAACCCGACGCTCGACGAGATGGTCGACACCCAGCTCGACCTCGTCGTCGCCGGCACGGCGGACGCCGTGCTGATGGTCGAGTTGGAAGCCAGGGAGCTGAGCGAAGACGTCATGCTCGGCGCCGTGATGTTCGGCCATCGCCACATGCAGCCGGTGATCAAGGCGATCATCGAGCTCGCCGAGAAGGCCGCCAAGGAGCCGCGCGAGACGCCACCATCGACAATTCGGCGATCGAAAAGGAAATGCTCGGTCTGGTCGAGCAGGACCTGCGCAATGCCTACGGCATCGCCATCAAGCAGGAGCGCTACGCCGCGGTCGGCGCCGTCAAGGAAAAGGTGATGGCGCGCTACTTCCCCGAAGGCCAGGAGCCGAAATACGACAAGCTCCGTGTCGCTGGCGTGTTCAAGGAGCTCGAAGCCAAGATCGTCCGCTGGAACATTCTCGACACCGGCAAGCGCATCGACGGCCGCGACGTCAAGACCGTGCGCAACATCGTCGCCGAAGTCGGCGTGCTGCCGCGCGCCCACGGCTCGGCGCTGTTCACCCGCGGCGAGACCCAGGCGCTGGTCGTGACCACGCTCGGCACCGGCGAGGACGAGCAGTACATCGACGCGCTGTCGGGGACGTACAAGGAAACGTTCCTGCTGCACTACAACTTCCCGCCCTACTCGGTCGGCGAAACCGGCCGCCTGGGCGGCACCAAGCGCCGCGAGATCGGCCACGGCAAGCTCGCCTGGCGCGCGATCCGTCCCGGTGCTGCCGCCGCATCACGAGTTCCCCTACACCATCCGCGTGGTGTCGGAGATCACCGAGTTCGAACGGCTCGTCGTCGATGGCGACGGTCTGCGGCTCCTCGCTCGCACTGATGGACGCCGGCGTGCCGATGAAGCGGCCGACCGCGGGCATCGCGATGGGCCTGATCCTGGAAGGCAGCCGCTACGCGGTGCTGTCGGACATCCTCGGTGACGAGGATCATCTCGGCGACATGGACTTCAAGGTCGCCGGCACCGATCAGGGCATCACCTCGCTGCAGATGGACATCAAGATCGAGGGCATCACCGAAGAGATCATGAAGCGTCGCGCTTGGCCAGGCCAAGGACGGGCGCATCCACATCCTCGGCGAGATGGCCAAGGCGCTGACCAACGCCCGCGCCGAGCTCGGCGAGTACGCGCCGCGCATCGAGACCTTCAAGATCCCGACCGACAAGATCCGCGAAGTGATCGGCACCGGCGGCAAGGTGATCCGCGAGATCGTCGAGAAGACCGGCGCCAAGATCAACATCGAGGACGACGGCACCGTGAAGGTCGCCTCCAACGACGGCGAGGCCATGAAGGCCGCGATCAAGTGGATCAAGTCGATCACCTCGGAGCCCGAGGTCGGCCAGATCTACGAGGGCACCGTGGTCAAGGTGATGGAGTTCGGCGCCTTCGTGAACTTCTTCGGCGCCAAGGACGGCCTGGTCCACATCAGCCAGCTCGCGGCCAACCGCGTGCAGAAGACCTCCGACGTCGTCAAGGAAGGCGACAAGGTCAAGGTCAAGCTGCTCGGCTTCGACGATCGCGGCAAGACGCGGCTGTCGATGAAGGCGGTCGATCAGGCCACCGGCGAGGACCTCGAAGGCAAGGGCAAGGGCCGAAGCGCCCGCGGTGCGCGAAGCCGCCGGCGAGTAAGCTTCGGGTGTTCACCAAATACGAAGGGCGGCCTAGAGGCCGCCCTTTTTGTTTTCCTGGCTTGCGATCGATCACGCCGCGATGTCGAAGCGGTCCGCGTTCATCACCTTGGTCCAGGCCGCGACGAAATCCTTGACGAACTTCTCCTTCGAGTCCGCGCAGGCATAGACCTCCGCGAAGGCGCGCAGCTGCGAGTGCGATCCGAAGATCAGGTCGACACGCGTCGCGGTCCACTTGGCCGCCTTGGTCTTGCGGTCGTGGCCTTCGTACGAATTGTCGCCCGTCGCCTTCCACTCCGTGCCCATGTTGAGCAGGTTGACGAAGAACTCGTTGGTGAGCGCTCCGGTCTTCTTGGCCAGCACGCCGTGCTTCGAGCCGCCGGCATTCGCGCCGAGCACGCGCAGACCGCCGACCAGCGCCGTCATCTCCGGTCCCGTCAGCCGCATCAATTGCGCGCGATCCACCAGCGCCTCTTCGGGCTGCATGAATTGCCGCTTCTTGCCGATATAGTTGCGGAAGCCATCGGCACGCGGCTCGAGCGGCGCAAAGGACTCGACGTCCGTCTGCTCCTGCGAGGCGTCCGTGCGGCCCGGCGTGAACGGCACCTTGACGTCGACGCCGGCCGCCTTCGCGGCCTTCTCGACCGCCGCGCAGCCGCCGAGCACGATCAGGTCGGCGAGCGAGACTTTCTTGCCGCCCTTGGCCGATTGTTGAAATCGGCCTGGATCGCCTCGAGCTTCTTCAGCACTTTCGCCAGCTCAGCCGGATTGTTGACCTCCCAATCCTTCTGCGGGCTGAGCCGAATGCGCGCGCCGTTGGCGCCGCCGCGCTTGTCCGAGCCGCGGAACGTCGAGGCCGAGGCCCAGGCGGTCGAGACCAGTTGCTGCACCGACAGGCCGCGAGCAGCTTGTCTTTCAGCGCCGCGGCATCCCTGTCGTTGATCAGCTCGTGATTGACGGCGGGAACCGGATCCTGCCAGATCAGCACTTCCTTCGGCACCAGCGGGCCGAGATAGCGCGCACGCGGACCCATGTCGCGATGGGTGAGCTTGAACCAGGCCCGCGCGAAGGCGTCGGCGAACTCCTTCGGATTCTCGAAGAAGCGCCGCGAGATCTTCTCGTAGGCCGGATCCATCCGCAGCGACAGGTCGGTGGTCAGCATGGTCGGCACATGCTTCTTCGACGGGTCGTGGGCGTCGGGAATGTCGGCTTGCGCGTTCTTCGCCTTCCATTGCGGCACGCCGGCCGGGCTCTTGGTCAGCTCCCATTCGTTCTCGAACAGGTTCTTGAAGAAGTGGTTGCTCCACTTGGTCGGCGTCTGGGTCCAGGTGACTTCCGGACCGCCGGTGATGGTATCGGCGCCGATGCCGGTGCCATGCTTGCTCTTCCAGCCAAGGCCCTGATCCTCGAGCGCACCGGCTTCCGGATCGGCCCCGACCAGTGACGGGTCGCCGGCGCCATGCGCCTTGCCGAACGAATGCCCGCCGGCAATCAGCGCGACGGTTTCCTCGTCATTCATCGCCATGCGGAAGAAGGTCTCGCGGATGTCCTTGGCGGCCGCGACCGGATCGGGATTGCCGTTCGGTCCTGCCGGATTGACGTAGATCAGGCCCATCTGCACCGCGCCCAGCGGCTCGGCGAGCTGGCGTTCGCCGCTGTAGCGTTCGTCGCCCAGCCAGGTGCCCTCGGGGCCCCAGTACAATTCTTCCGGCTCCCAGACATCGACGCGGCCGCCCGCGAAGCCGAAGGTCTTGAAGCCCATCGATTCCAGCGCGACGTTGCCGGCGAGGACCATCAGGTCGGCCCAGGAAATCTTGCGGCCGTATTTCTGCTTGATCGGCCATATCAGCCGGCGCGCCTTGTCGAGGTTGGCGTTATCCGGCCAGCTGTTGAGCGGCGCGAAACGCTGCTGACCGGCCCCGGCGCCGCCGCGGCCGTCGGTGATGCGATAGGTGCCCGCGCTGTGCCAGGCCATGCGGATCATCAGGCCGCCATAGTGACCGAAATCGGCCGGCCACCATTCCTGCGAATTGGTCATCAACGCGCGCAGGTCCCTGACCACGGCGTTGAGATCGAGCGTCTTGAATTCCTTGGCGTAGTCGAACGCCTTGCCCATCGGATCGGACAGGCTGGAATTGCGGTGCAGGACGGAGACGTCCAGCGCGTCCGGCCACCAGTCGCGGTTCGTGCGTGTGCGCGTCCGAGAACGGGCACTTGGCTTGGTCATCCATGATCGTCTCCTCTTGTGTTTCGGGAGTTCCGCTCCTTCGGGCGAACTGCGGCAAGTCTACGCGCCCCATTCCATCAGGTAAAATTGACTTTGTTGATGACAGCAATAGGATTATCTGATGATAAACGTCACCCTGCGACAGCTTCGCTACTTCGATGCGCTGGCGCGCCATGGCCATTTCGGCCGCGCGGCGGAAGCCTGCTCGATTTCGCAGCCGGCGCTGTCGATGCAGATCAAGGAAATGGAGCAGGCGCTCGGCGGCGCGCTGCTCGATCGCAGCGCGCGGCAAGTTGCACTCACGACATTCGGCGAGGAGCTGCTGCAGCGCGTGCGCGACATCCTGCGCTCGGTCGATGAACTCGGCGATTTCGCCCGCGCCACGCAGGATCGGCTCGCTGGCCGGCTGCGCGTCGGCATGATCCCGACGATCGCGCCCTATCTGCTTGCCGAAGGTGATCGAGAATCTCGCGCGCCTGCATCCCGAGCTCGACATTCACGTCCGCGAGACGCTGACGCCGAAGCTGATCAAGGAGGTCGTGGAGGGGCGGCTCGATACCGCCATCGTCGCGCTGCCGGTCTCCGAGCCCTCGCTGACCGAGGTCGCGCTGTTCACGGAGAATTTCCTGCTGGTGCGGCCGGGCGAGGCCGAGGGAACGCCGGTGCCGAGCCGCGACATGCTGCGGGAGATGCGCCTTTTGCTGCTGGAGGAAGGACACTGCTTCCGCGATCAGGCGCTGTCGTTCTGCAACATGCAATCGTCGCCGCCGCGCGAGGTGCTGGACGCAAGCTCGCTGTCGACACTGGTGCAAATGGTCGGCGCCGGCATCGGCGTGACCTTGATCCCGGAAATGGCGGTCGCGGTGGAGACGCGCTCGGCGCCGGTGTCCGTCGCACGCTTTCGGAATCCGCAACCCTCGCGCACCATCGGCATGGTCTGGCGCAGGACCAGCCCGCTGGCGCGGCAATTGCAGCAGATCTCCGAAGTGGTTTGCCTCTCGGCAGGCAAGACGCGAGGGCGGAAAGTGGCCATCGCATCGCGCGGACAGCGAAGCTGAGGATCGCGGCGATGCCAGAGCCCATCATCCGTCCCGCCCGCGCGGAGGAGTACGACGAAGTCGCCCGCATCTGGATGGAGAGCTGGGTCTCCACCGGCCTGGAGGAGGCCAGCAATTTTCTGCTCGCCACCCTGCGCGCCCGCGTCCGCAAGGAGATCGCGGACGGCTGGAGCCTCTATGTCGCCGACGACAACGGCACGCTCGCCGCCATGCTCGCGTTGCACCTCCCGAAGCGCTATCTCGACATGCTGTTCGTCGCGCCCGACTATCAGGGGCGTTCGGTCGGCCGGCTGTTGCTCGCCTTCACCCGAACGCAGTTACCTGACGAAATCTCGCTGCGTTGCGTGCGCGAGAACGAGAAGGCCTGGCGCTGGTACGAGCGCGAAGGCTTTGTGTTCGAGAAGGAAGCCGTCGAGCCGATGAACGGTTTCATGATGAAATATTATCGCTGGACCCGCGCGGGAAAGCCGTAGTCTTCGTCACAGATGCAGCTTGCAGTTGCGCTTGGCGTAAACTAAGGAAATGCAGCACCGCTATCGACCCGGATATCATGACTCGCGTTATTCTCGTTTGCTTTCTGTCGTTTCTAGTCACCGCCGCCGCGGCACAAGCGCCCGCACCGGCTCCGGCCTCCCCTGCACTGCCCGCACCCGCCAAGGCCGTTGCGAAGAAGAAGCCTGCAGCGAAGCCCAAACCGGCTGGGACGCCATCCGTTGCCGCCGAAAGCGGCCCATGTCAGGTCGGCATCATCGCTGCGCTCGACCTTTTCTCGGTCCAGAAAATCGGAATAACCGCGTTCGGCAATGAACTTGACGAAATCCCGGTGTCCTGGGGCCTCGATGAAGTCGTCTTTGCGAGGGCGCGCAGCCGCCGGTCCCATAGCGGTACGAAACATCACCTACGCCAAGGGCGCGTTCGATTCCTACTACAAGGACAAAAGCGGCCTGGGAAATTTGTTTCGCAACTACCGCGGAGAGTTGACCGGTATCGTCCGGCAGATTGCGGGGCACGCCGGTTGCCAACGGTACTTCGTCGTGATGCGGGGCAACGGGCAAGTCCCGGGCACCAAACTGCCGCTCGAAGGCGTCGGCGTCTTCAAGCGTACAGCCATCGTCGACTATACGTTCGTGTTTGCCTATGCGCGCATCGTCATTGTCGACGGCCAGACCTTCGAGATTCAACAAAATCCCATTAGTCTCGACAGCTTTCTGCAGCGCATGGCCGACAACCTTACCAATGAGCACATGGAGAGGATCGACGGCTCCGCGTTCCCCGCGGTTGCCGCCGAAGCCGCTGCCAGCGCATTCTTGCGCGACAAGACACGCACTTTGCTGGCAAGCCGGCTCGACAAGCTATTCCCGTTCTTCTTCAAGCCGTGACGTCGAGCCTGCGCAAAAAGCCGAGCCGATGCGCGCCTTATTGACGTCAAGTCTCGACATGACACTGCCGGAGATGCTCGGGAAATAAGAGCAATGGAGATTCACGATGATGCAGCTCTATTGGTCGCCGCGGACGCGGTCGTTCAGCGCGCTCTGGCTGATGGAAGAGACCGGTCAGCCCTATGAACGCGTGCTGACGGATATCTCCACCGGCGCGCAGAAGAGGGCGGAATACCTTGCGATCAATCCGATGGGCAAGGTGCCGGCGCTGCAGAGATGGCGAGGCGACGCTCGCGGAAGCCGCCGCGATCTGCGCCTATGTCGCCGAACGCTATCCGGAGGCGAGACTCGCGCCGCCGCTCGGCGATCCCCTGCGCGCGAAATACCTGTACTGGCTGTTCTTCGCGCCGGGCTGTATCGAGCCCGCGATGGTGCAGATCGCGACCAAGATCGAGATGAACCCGGTCGCGGCCGGCTGGGGCGAATCCACCCGCGTGTTCGACGTGCTCGACCAAGCCCTTGCCAGGGGCCCGTGGATCCTCGGCGAAAATTTCTCCGCCGCCGACATCGCGATCGGCGCGGCGCTGAATTTCTCGGTGCGGCTCTTCAAGATGGTGCCGTCGCGGCCGTCGTTCGACGCCTATATCGCGCGCTGCATGGCGCGGCCGGCGTTCCAGCGCGCCAAGAAGATCGCGGCCGGCTAGTTATTGTCGTTCTTCAGCTCTTCCGGCCGCGGCATCAGGATGGCGTTATAGCCGGAATCGACATAGTGAATCTCGCCGGTGACGCCGCCGGAGAGATTCGACAAGAGATACAGCGCCGAGCCGCCGAGCTCATCGAGCGTGACGCCGCGCCCGAGCGGCGAATGCTTCTGCTGGAACGCGAACATCGCGCGCGCATCGCCGATGCCGGAGCCCGCGAGCGTGCGCACGGGACCCGCCGAGATCGAATTGACGCGAATGCCGCGCGGACCGAAATCGGAGGCGAGATAACGCACCGAGGCTTCCAGTGCCGCCTTGGCGACGCCCATCACATTGTAGTTCGGCATCACGCGCATCGAGCCGCCGAAGGTCAGCGTGATCATCGAGCCGCCCGTCTCCGGCATCAAGTCGGCCGCGCGCTTGGCGAGCTCCGTGAAAGAGAAGCAGGAGATCAGCATGGTCTGCGAGAAATTCGCGCGCGAAGTGTCGGCGTAGCGGCCCTTTAGCTCGCTCTTGTCGGCGAAAGCGATGGCGTGAACCAGGAAATCGAGCCCGCCCCATTCCTTCCTCAATGCGCTGAAGACCGAATCGACGCTTGTGAGATCCTCGACGTCGCAGGGCAACACCTGCTTGACTCCGAGCTGGTCCGCGAGCGGCCGCACCCGCTTGCCCAGCGCCTCGCCCTGATAGGTGAAGGCCATCTCGGCGCCCTGCGCGGCGAGCGTCCTCGCGATGCCCCAGGCGATCGAGTGATCATTGGCGATGCCCATGATCAACCCGCGTTTGCCCTTCATCAGGTCCTGCATCGCCGTCAACACTCCATACTCACGGGATGAACCAGACCCTTACGCATCCAGCCGCTTGAACACCAGCGTGGCGTTGGTGCCGCCGAAACCGAAGGAATTCGACAGCACCGTGTCGAGCCTCGCATTGTCGATGCGCTTGCGCACGATCGGCATGTCGGCGAAGACAGGATCGAGCTCGGTGATGTGCGCGCTCTCGCAGATGAAGCCGTTGTTCATCATCAACAGCGAATAGATCGCCTCCTGCACGCCGGTGGCGCCGAGCGAATGGCCGGTCAGCGCCTTGGTCGCGGAGATCGGCGGACATTTGTCGCCGACGCCGAACACCTTGCGGATCGCCTCGATCTCCGGCGGATCGCCGGCCGGCGTTGAGGTGGCGTGCGGATTGATGTAATCGACCTTGCTGTTCACGGTCGACATCGCCATGCGCATGCAGCGCTCGGCGCCCTCGCCCGACGGCGCGACCATGTCGTACCCGTCGGAGGTGGCGCCATAGCCGACGATCTCGGCATAGATGCGCGCGCCGCGCGCTTTCGCGTGCTCCAACTCTTCCAGCACCACGACGCCGGCGCCGCCGGCGATGACGAAGCCGTCGCGGCTGATGTCATAGGGACGCGACGCGGTGGCGGGCGTGTCGTTGTATTTCGACGACATCGCGCCCATGGCGTCGAACAGCACCGACAGCGACCAGTCGAGCTCCTCGCAGCCGCCGGCGAAGATCACGTCCTGCTTGCCGATCTGGATCGTCTCATAGGCATTGCCGATGCAGTGGTTCGACGTCGCGCAGGCCGACGAGATCGAATAGTTGACGCCCTTGATCTTGAACCAAGTCGCGAGTGTCGCGGACGCCGTCGACGACATCGCCTTCGGCACCGCGAACGGGCCGACGCGCTTCGGACCCTTGGTGCGGGTGATGTCGGCGGCCTCCACGATGGTGCGCGCCGAAGGTCCGCCCGAACCCATGATGATGCCGGTGCGGACGTTGGAAATATCCGAAGGATCGAGGCCGGAATCCTGGATCGCCTGTTCCATGGCGATGTGGTTCCACGCGGCGCCCTCGCCGAGGAACCGCATCGCGCGGCGATCGATCATCTCGGCGGCGTTGACGGTGGGCGAACCGTAAACCTGGGAACGGAAACCCAGCTCCTTTTGCTTCTCGGCGAACGAGATGCCGGACTTCGCTTCATGAAGGCTCGACAGCACTTCCTGGGTGTTATTTCCGATGGACGAGACGATGCCCATCCCCGTGATGACAACCCGCCTCATGTTCGCCTCGCCTTACCTTGTCTCTTTATGTGCGTCTGCGCGGTGCTTTCGTTCAAGCCGGCGCGGTGCCCTGCTTGAACAATCCGACCCTCAGGTCCTTGGCGCGATAGATAATCTCGCCATCGGCCGAAAGCCAGCCGTCGGCGATGCCGAGCCAGAGCTTTAAGCGCATCACGCGCTTGACGTCGACGTTGTACACAATCTTGCGCACGTTCGGCATCACCTGTCCGCCGAACTTCAGTTCGCCGAGGCCCAGTGCCCGGCCGCGGCCCTCGCCGCCGGTCCAGCCGAGGAAAAAGCCGAGCATCTGCCAAAGCGCGTCGAGGCCGAGGCAGCCGGGCATCACCGGATCGCCCTTGAAATGGCAACCGAAGAACCAGAGGTCCGGCTTGACGTCGAGTTCGGCACGCACGTGGCCCTTGCCATGTTCCCCGCCGCTCTCGCTGATCTCGCTGATGCGGTCGAACATCAGCATCGGCGGCAGCGGCAATTGTGCATTGCCCGGGCCGAACAGCTCGCCGCGGCCGCAAGCCAGCAAATCCTCGTATTCGTAACCGCTGCGCCGTTCCAGCATAATAGGCAGCCTCTCTACAATTTACGGTAGCGTGGATTTTAAGCGAAACGGACCCGTTCCGCTTGGGATATGCGCCAAATTACCGTGGATCGGCGCGAATTCCGTAAGCTGAGGACACATCGGCAGGCCCCCCGCCATGCCGAAATCGGTTAACCGGGTCCGGGCGCTCATCTATCATAGGCACCGGGGGTGGCAAAGTTCGCTCTGGAGGTAAATCGCCGCATAGAGAGGACATAGCTGACCTGTTTAGGACCGTTCTAGTTGCGAGAAACTTGCATCTGCCCGATTTCCTCCATATATTTCGAGAGATTAGTCAGGACTAGACGCGCGTGCCAGTACTGGAACCCAACGAAAATCGCTCCACCGAGGGCGACGAGACGAACCGTTCTGCAGGCTCGCATGCGGGCCGGCAACCGGCGTTGACCGGCTGCCCGTGGCATGACGTCAACGAAATGCTGCAGGCCGCGGGCCTTCGTCCCACCCGGCAACGCATGGCTCTCGGCTGGCTGTTGTTCGGCAAGGGCGCGCGCCACCTCACGGCTGAAATGCTCTACGAGGAAGCGACGCTTGCCAAGGTGCCGGTGTCGCTTGCGACCGTCTACAACACGCTCAACCAGCTCACCGACGCCGGCCTGCTCCGTCAGGTTTCCGTCGACGGCACCAAGACCTATTTCGACACCAACGTCACCGCGCATCATCACTTCTATCTCGAGAACAATCATGAGCTGGTCGATATTCCCGACCCGCATCTGATGCTCTCGAAGATGCCCGAGGTGCCTGAGGGCTACGAGATCGCCCGCGTCGACATGGTCGTCCGCCTGCGCAAGAAGCGCTGATCAACGCGAATTATGATCGTCATGCGCGGGCTTGACCCGCGCATCCATCATTCTTGAGAAGACATTTTGCGAAGTGGATGGATTGCCGGGTCCCGTCTCCGCCAAGGCTTCGCCGGGCCCCAAGCTCACTCGGCCGCCGAAGCTTTAGCGAAGGCGGCAAGCCCGGCAATGACGAGCGTCACTCCACCTTCTCGTCGGCGTAGACGCCCCACAGCCGCTGCTGCTCGATCCAGCCGTCAAAACCCTGGCCAAAGACGTGGCACCAGTGCTCATCACACTTCTTCACGTTCGCGACCACGCCGGCCTGCAGCTTCGCCGTCACGGCCCCCGTGACATCGGCGCGATCATAGACCGCAGCCAGATCGTCCTTGTTCTTCATGGTGACGACAGCGGTGCGGCGGCCCGACAGCAGCGAGTGATAGACCCACCCCTCAGCGCCTTCGGAATCGCGCACGCGCCGCCAGTTCTCGAACTCGGCGGTGATCTCCACCGGCAAACCGGAGCGGGTGTAGACCCAGGCCACGTCATTGTCCTTGGTGGGACCGGCGCGGACATTCACATGATCGGATTTCAGGCTGACATAGCGCGGGATCGGCAGCCCCGAGGTCGTGAGCACGTCCTTCGCAGCGACGCCTGTCGAGACCGAGGCGCCGAGAAGAGCGCCTGCAAGGATCGCGATCGAACACATACGCCGCAACGCCATCAACCCGTCTCCTGCCAGCGCGTCCCAACACCAAAGCCGGACATCGCTCAAGCTTGCGCCTGATCCCCAAATCCCCCGCCCCGTTCGTCCCCGGCCCTACCAAGCCCAGAGTTTCGCCGGAGTTCTTGTCTTGGCGTGGCCTTCTGCTAGAGAGGACGAAACGCCAACCAAGACGCGCGGAAAGCCGTTGGCGGGGTCCAGAGGAAGCGGTCGGGAACCCACGGAAACGCCGAATTTCGCGCAACCGGCAGTTTCGATTACCCGGGTTAATGAGGTCTGAACGGCCTCATGAGAGCAGGACATGTCGGTTAAGAAAAAGCCTCTCGTCGTCGTCACCCGCAAGCTGCCGGACTCGATCGAGACGCGCATGCGCGAATTGTTCGACGCCAGGCTCAACCTCGACGATACGCCGATGGACGAGGCGCAGATCGCCGAGGCCGTGCGCACCGCCGACGTGCTGGTGCCGACCGTGACCGACGAGATCACCGAGGATCTGCTCAAGCAGCCCGACTGCAAGCTGAAGATGATCGCCAATTTCGGCAACGGCGTCGACAATATCGACGTCACGGCCGCGCATGCGCGCGGCATCACCGTCACCAACACGCCGAAAGTGCTGACCGAGGACACCGCCGACATGACCATGGCGCTGATCCTGGCGGTGCCGCGCCGGCTGGTCGAGGGCACGTCCATCCTGCACGAAGGCAAGCACTGGCCGGGCTGGTCGCCGACCTGGATGCTCGGTCATCGCATCGGCGGCAAACGCCTCGGCATCATCGGCATGGGCCGCATCGGACAGGCGGTGGCGCGGCGCGCCCGCGCCTTCGGCTTGCAGATCCACTATCACAACCGCCGCCCGGTCGCGCCCGTGATCGCGGAAGAATTGGGCGCGACCTATTGGGAGAGCCTCGACCAGATGCTGGCGCGGATGGACATCATCTCCGTCAACTGTCCGCACACGCCGGCGACGTTCCACCTGCTCTCGGCGCGACGGCTGAAGCTGATCCGGAAAGAGGCCTATATCGTCAACACCGCGCGCGGCGAGGTGATCGACGAGGACACGCTGGTCAAGCTGATCGAGACCGGCGAGATCGGCGGCGCCGGGCTCGACGTCTACGAGAACGAGCCCGCGGTCAATCCAAAACTGGTGCGGCTCGCCAGGCAAGGCAAGGTCTCGCTGCTGCCGCATATGGGCTCGGCCACGATCGAGGGCCGTGTCGAGATGGGCGAGAAGGTGATCATCAACATCCGCACCTTCCTCGACAATCACAAGCCGCCGGATCGCGTGCTGCCGAGCATGCTGTAAAGATTGTCGTCCCCGCGAAAGCGGGGACCCATAACCACAGGCGGGAGTCGCTGCGACACGCGGCAGCTCCAGCCTTCGTAAAACGACGTCCTGTGGTTATGGGTCCTGGATCGGCGCTTGCTAACGCTCGCTTGTCCGGGACGACAGCGATTCACCCGTTTCCCTTGCGCTCTCTCTTCCTCCACTCGCCGACGAACGCC
Source organism: uncultured Alphaproteobacteria bacterium (assembly GCA_963791665.1). Lineage (GTDB taxonomy): Bacteria > Pseudomonadota > Alphaproteobacteria > Rhizobiales > Xanthobacteraceae > Bradyrhizobium. The sequence goes on from CAWBTH010000005.1 coordinate 13,014, forward strand.
ACGAACGCCGCCAGCGCGGGCGGCGGCTGGCGCCGGCTCGGGTAGTACAAAAACGGTCCGGGAAACGGCGGGCACCAGTCGTCGAGCACGCTGACCAGTTCACCCGCGGCGATCACTTCGCTCACATAGTCGGCGAAGGTGAGCCAGAATCCTGTGCCGTCGCGCGCCGCGCGCATCGCAGGCGCCGGATGATTCACTACCAGCTTGGCGGGCGGCGACACCTTGACCACGCGGCCGGCCTTCTCGAACTCCCAGTCGAGCATCCCGCCAGAGGAGAAGCGGACGCGAATGCAGGGATGTTCGAGCAGATCGCGCGGATGCTTCGGTGTGCCGTGCCGCGCGAGATAGTCGGGCGAGGCGACCAGCGCGTAGCGCTGCGGTGGGCCGAGCGAGATCGCGATCATGTCCTGCTCAAGATGCTCGCCATAGCGCACGCCGGCATCGTATCCGGCGCCGACGATGTCGACGAATCCGCTCTGGCCGACGATCTCTAGATCGATCCTGGGATTGTTCGCGAGAAACGGGCCGATCATCGGCGCCAGCACCAGATCGATCGCCGGCGGCGGCGCGTTGATGCGCAGGCGCCCGGACGGCACGCCACGCAGGCCACGCACCGCGTCGAGCGCCGCGGTAACATCCGACATCGCGGGCGCCACCCGGGACAGCAAGAGCTCGCCTGCTTCGGTGAGCGCGACACTGCGGGTGGTGCGGTTCAACAGGCGCACACCCAGCCGTTCCTCCATGTCGCGCAGCCGCTGGCTGAGGCTCGAGACGGAGACGAGATTCTCGGCCGCGGCGCGCCGGAAATTGCGGGCGCGCGCCACCGCGACGAAGGCCTGGAGATCGCGCAAATCGAGATCGCTCATTGTTCGCTATAGTGAACAGCCTATTCGCAATTGTCCAGCTTATCGGCGTAATCGAAATGCCTCATATCGGTGGCATGAACACGGCGGGACAGGCCCGCCGCCATCGTCAGGAGAAGCACCATGGACACCCGCAAACTCGGCAAAACCGGCCCCGCCACCTCAACCATCGGCCTCGGCGCCATGGGCATGTCGGACTTCTACGGCCCGGCCGACCGCAGCGAGAGCATCGCAACCCTCCATGCCGCGCTGGACGCCGGCATCACCCTGCTCGACACCGGCGATTTCTACGGCATGGGCCACAACGAGATGCTGATCGGCGAGGCGCTGAAGGGGCGCAATCGCGACCGGGTGCAGATCAGCGTCAAGTTCGGCGCATTGCGCACGCCCGACAGGAAGTGGCTCGGCTATGACAGCCGCCCCGCCGCGGTCTGGAATTTCATGTCCTATTCGCTGCAGCGGCTTGGCACCGATCATATCGACATCTATCGCCCGGCGCGGCTCGATCCCGATGTGCCGATCGAGGAGACCGTCGGCGCGATGGCTGACATGGTGAAGGCCGGCTACATCAGACATATCGGCCTGTCGGAGGTCGGTTCGGAAACGATCCGTCGTGCGCATAAAGTGCATCCGATCTCCGACCTGCAGATCGAATATTCGCTGATCTCGCGCGGCATCGAGAGCGACATCCTCAAGACCTGCCGCGAGCTCGGCATCGGCGTCACCGCTTATGGTGTGCTGTCGCGCGGGCTGATCAGCGGTCACTGGTCGAAGGACAAGACGGGCGCGCAGGATTTCCGCGGCATGAGCCCGCGCTTTTCCGGCGGCAATCTCGATGCGAAATCTGGCGCTGGTCGAGAAGCTGCGCGCGATTGCCGACGATGTCGGCGCCTCGCCGGCGCAGGTCGCGATCGCCTGGGTCGCGGCGCAGGGCAATCACATCGTGCCGCTGGTCGGCGCGCGGCGGCGGGACCGCCTCAACGAAGCGCTCGGCGCGGTCGATGTGAAGCTGACCCAAGCGCATCTGGCGGCGCTGGACGCGGCGTTTCCGCCCGGTGTCGCCGCCGGCAACCGCTATCCGGACTCGCAGCTGGTGCATATGGACAGTGAGAAGAAGTCAGTGGCGTGAGCGCCAGAACGATGGTCTGCTCCCTCCCCCACGCCGATCTTCACCTCCCCCTTCGCTGCGGGGAGGATGGCACGAATAAGCGAAGCGCATGAGTGCCGGGTGGGGTCTTCACGATCAGCTATAGCGTGGACCCCCACCCGCCCTCGCTGCGCTCGGTCTACCCTCCCCGCAAGGGGGAGGGATAAGACCGAGACCGCGGTAACAGTTTGCGCGTTCACTTATGTCCACTCAGATCCGTGATGGTCAGCGCATCGCCGTTGAGGATGTTGAGCGGGTCGCGCTTATAGCGCAGCGTCTCGAAGCGCATGTTGCGCGCGTCCAGCATGAGAAGCTTGCCGACCAGGCCCTCGCCAAAACCGACGATTTCGCGGATTGCTTCCAGCGCCATCATCGAGCCCATCACGCCGGCGAGCGCCCCGAGCACGCCGGCCTCTTCGCAGGTCGGCACCGTGCCCGGCGGCGGCGGCTCCGGAAACAGGCAACGATAGGTCGGATTGAACTCGCCGTCGGCGTTCTTCTCATGGGCGCGGATCGTGGTCAGCGAGCCGTCGAAGGTGCCGAGCGAGGCCGTGATCAGCGGCACGCCTGCGAGATAGCAGGCGTCGGAAACGAGATAGCGCGTCTCGAAATTGTCGGAGCCGTCGAGCACCAGATCATAGCCGCCGATCAGCTCCATCGCGTTGCCGGCCTTCAGCCGCGTCGCATGCGCGGCAAAGCGCACATACGGGTTGAGCGCGTGGATGCGCTCGGCGGCGGTGTCGGCCTTGCGGCGGCCGATGTCGGGCGTGCCATGGATGATCTGGCGCTGCAGATTGGACAGCGACACCGTGTCGTCGTCGACCACGCCGAGTTCGCCGACCCCTGCGGCGGCGAGATACATCAGCGCCGGCGCGCCGAGCCCGCCCGCGCCGATCACCAGCACGGCCGTCTCCTTCAGCGCCTGCTGGCCGGGCCCGCCAACGTCGCGCAGCACGATGTGGCGGGCGTAGCGTTCGAGTTCGTCGGCGCTGAGCATCGATCCTTTTCCTGAACCCTCGTGCGGCTGTTGTCGACCAAGCAGATGTGTTTAACTCGCGAGACGGCAACTGTCCCCGGGATTTGTCATGAGATCGTGGCTCGCGGCAACACTGATATTGTCGGCTGCAGGCGCGACCGCGCAGGCGCAGATGGTGGCCGCACCCACAACCGCCGGCGCCAAGCCGAAGCGGGTCGCGACTGTGCCCATCCGCCCGCCCAGCCTGCAGACCCCCGCCGATACCGCCAATGCGATGGCGCAGGCCGAGCGGCTGGCGCTGCAGTCGGATCTGGCCTGGGTCGGCGAATATAACGGCGCCATCACCGGCGACGTCAGCGACCGCATGGTTGAGGCCATCAAGACGTATCAGAAGCTCAAGGGCGGCCGGCAGAGCGGCGTGCTCAATCCGCAGGAGCGCGCGGTGCTCGCCGAAACCGCGCGGCGGCGGCAGGAGAGCGTCGGCTGGAAGGTCGTCACCGACGCCGTCACCGGTTCGCGGCTCGGCATTCCCACAAAACTCGTGCCGCAGCAGTCGAGCGACGCCAACGGCAGCAAATGGAGTTCGCCGACCGGCACCACCCAGGTGCTTTTGACCCGGCGCAAGGAGGCCAACCCGACCACGCTCAAGCTTGCCGAGATCGAGAAAAAGCAGGCGGGCCGCGCGGTCGACTACACCGTGGTGAAGCCGGATTTCTTCGTGCTGTCGGGACTGCAGGGACTGAAGAAGTTTTATCTGCGCGGCAGCTTTAAAGGCGACGAGGTTCGCATCCTCACAATTCTCTACGATCAGGCGGTCGAGAACACCGTGGAGCCCGTGGTGATTGCGATGTCGAGCGCGTTCACGCCGTTCCCATCTGGCGCGGGTCCGGTACAACGCAAGACCGTGGATTACGGCACGGGCATTGTCGTTTCCGAGGACGGCGCGATCCTGGCCGATCGCGAAATCACCGACGGCTGCATGACGATCACGATCGGCGGGCTCGGCAGCGCCGACGTCGTGGCCGACGACAGGGATCATGGGCTCGTGCTGTTGCGTGTCTATGGCGCGCGCGGCCTGAAGCCGCTTGCGTTGGGCGATGGTGCGGCGAAAGCGAGCGTCGATCTCTTTGGCGTCGCCGATCCCCAGAGCCAGGGCGGTGCTGCGGCCGCCAGCACCGTGAAAGCACAGGTGGCGCCGGTCGGCGCCGGCGGCGATCTTGCGCTGTCGCCGCCGCCGGGTTTTGGTTTCTCCGGCGCGGCGGCGCTTGATGAGGACTGGCAAGTTCGCCGGCGTGGCGCTGCTCAAGCCGGTCGTGGTCGCAACATCAGCGGCAACGAATGCCGCGCCATCGGCGCAAGGCGTGCTGGTGACGGTAGACACCGTGCGCGAGTTTTTGAAGGCGAATGGCGTAGCGGCGAACGGCGCGTCGGGAGATGCGAAGGCGGCGGCGGTGCGGGTGATCTGCGTGAGGAAGTAGTTTCGCGCCGCTGCCAGTGTTCCCCTCCCCCTTGCGGGGAGGGGTCAGGGTTGGGGGGTCGACGAGCACCGCGCGTGCGACTTACCCCCGCCCCTAGAGCGTTAGCCGATCAGGTTGCAAGTACCCTGCGGCGACGAAGTAGTTTGTGGATTCTGTCGGCGTGTAGGTGTCGACGATGCGGCCAACGGCATCCCAGAGACCATTGACGGTACGTTCGGCGGCCTTTCGCAAATTTGCTTTGAGCTTGGCGAAGGCATTCTCGATCGGGTTGAAGTCGGGGCTGTAGGGCGGAAGATAGAGGAGTGTTGCGCCGGCGGCTTCGATCATCTCGCGTATGCGCGGCCCTTTGTGGCTGGAGAGGTTATCCATGATGACGATCGCGTCTTGTGGAAGTTCGGGGACGAGCACCTTTTCCACATAGGTCTCGAAGGCATCACGGTTGATAGGGCCATCGAGCACCCAGGGCGCGATGATGCCGCGCGTGGTTAGAGCGGCCACGCAGGTTGTTGTTTTCCAGTGGCCGTGCGGAACGGCGGCTCGCAGACGTTCGCCGCGCCGGCAGCGGCCATGTGTTCGCGCCATGTTGGTCGATGCCCAGGTCTCATCAATGAAGACGAGCCGGTCCCGATCGAGCTTGCCTTGGCTCTCACGCCATGCTTCCCGCCGCGTCAAGACGTCCGGGCGATCCTGCTCTGTGGCATGGGCGGTCTTTTTTTGCGCGTGATGTTGTGGCGCTCGAAGAAGCGACGGATCGTCCCATAGCCGAAGGAAAGACCTTCTTTGCTCAAGCTGTCGCGCAATTCTTCGATGGTGATGTCAGGGATTGCCTTGAGCAACGCCAGTATCTTCGCCTGATGGGCATCGATCCGGTGGGACTTGCGATCTCCACCCTGAGCTCTTGGCTGGGCATCCCCTTGCTCTCGCTCGCGCATCCGCCACCGGCTGACACTCGCCGCGCTTACTCCAAACCGCTCGGCAGCCTGCCGGCCGGATACGCCGCCCGCAATGGTGGCAAGCACTCGTTCACGAAGGTCCATCGACAGCGGTTTCGCCATACCCGCCGGCCTCCTGTCCCGGCGGGTAGCTTAAATCACCAAACCGCTGATTTGTGAATCCCAACAATTCAGTCAGATGGGCTAACGCTCTAGCCCTCTCCCCCGCAAGGGGGGAGGGAACGCACCGAGCGCGCGGGAAGAGCGCCGCACAAGCGTCAGCCCCGAAACTCCCCCTCGCCATACGGATAGAACTTTTTCAAATCCACATTGCGATACGGCAGCGCGTCGAGATGCACCGTGCCGAGGAACGGCTGGTCCGGCTCGACCAGCAGGATCGTCTTGGCGAAGCCGTTGTCGTCAAAACCTTTGCGGAAATGCACCCGCGACTTGATGGCGAAGACCTTGAAGGCGTCGAGATCGAGGCCGAGCGCGCGCAAGCCGAACGGCTCCATGACCTGCACGAGATAGGTCGAGAGAATGAGGATGTTGTCGCGGCCGAATTTGACCACGACCCAGAACTGACCGTGGCCTTCGACCGCGTTGAGGACCGTGCCGGTGATGCGCACCGGTTCGCCGGCAGATTCGTCGACGATGCCGCCGATCTCCATGTCGAAGGCATCGCCGGCCTTCGCGCCGCTGGCTTTGAGTTTCGCGGTCGCCCGGGCGTCGGCGATCGTTGCGATCAACACCCCGGATAAATCCTGAGCGACGATCTCCTTCAAGAGGAACGTCGCCGAACCTGAGCGGTCGCTGTGATCTGCGAGCACGACCGGCGTCTCGCCTTCGGCGATGGCTTGCTTCGCCAGCGCCACGCCCTCTTTGATCGAAACAATCTTCGTCGAGGTCAGCAGCGCCTCGCGCTTGCGCCAGGCGAGCTCGGCGATGTCGCGCGCGATGGCCTCCGCAAGCTTCGGATTGTCGTTGGTCAAGACCTGCACGGTGATGCCGATGTCAGGCACATCGGCGAAGGGAAAGCCGAAGAACACGTTGACGAAGACGTCGGTCTCGCGCGCCTCCCAGGTCAGCGCACGCTGGGACAGATCCATCCATGGCGCGGCGCCGGTCCACATTCGCACGGTCGCGGTCACGATCGGCACTTTCTTCACCGCATGCACCGGCTTGTAGTCGCCGCGGATGGCGCGGACGAGCATGCGCGCGGCGCGCTCGCCTTGCAGGTATTCGTCGTAATGCGGGAAATATTTCACCGCAAAGCCCATGTCGGCATACTTGAGAAACTGGTCGTCCTCGTTGCCGTGCAGATCGAAGGTCGCGGCGATCACCGCTTTCGGCCCGACCGCAGCGCGCACCCGGTGTGCCAGCTCGGCTTCGGGACGCGCGACACCGCGCACCGCCATCGCGCCGTGCAGCGAGAGATAGACGCCGTCGAACGAACCCTCCGCCCTGAGGCCTTCGATCATCTTGCCGGTGAGCGTCTCGAACGCTTCCGAGGTGACCCAGCCCGAGCCCATATAGGTCTTCGGCCATAGCGGCGACTCGATACCGACCAGCTCGACATTATCGAACTCGCGCGCCATCTTCACAAAGCCGCCCATGTAGGATTTCGGATAGGCTTTCAGCAGCGCCTCGCCGCTGGCCGGCGATCCCGGATAGATGAAATCGTCGAGCGTGGTGTCGTTCTTCAGGAACGTCACGGTCTCGTGCGCGAAATGCAGCACGGCGATGCGGATTTTCTCCGGCATCGCCTTCACCGCAGCCCGAAGCGGACGCCGGCATGCGCAAGGCCGCCGGCCAGCGCGACCGGCGTGCCGTCGGCGCGCCAGCACGCCGCGCCCGACATCGTGCCGTCGTCGTGGAACTGGATCGCGTTCATGCCGCCGCCGACGGTCGACATCTCCACCACGTCGTGCCCGAGCGCGCGCAGTTTCGCGCGCGCGCTGTCGGGGATGGCGTGCTCGACCTCGAGCGCATTGCCTTCGGTCCAGACCCGCGGCGCTTCCACCGCCTCCTGCAGGCTCATGCCGTGATCGATCAGATTGATCAGCGCCTGCATCGCGCTCGGAAAAATGCGCTTTCCGCCGGGCAGACCGAGTGCGTAAACAGGCTTGCCGTCGCGCAGCGCCATCATGGGCGACATCGACGTAGTGACGCGCTTGCCCGGGGCCAGCGACAGCGCGTGTCCCGGCCGCGGATCGTACAGGTTCATGTAATTGTTCGGGATGGTGCCGAGCCCGGGGATCAGGATTTTTGCGCCGAACAGATTGTTGATGGTCTGCGTGGTCGCGACCACATTGCCGAAGGCGTCGGCGGCCGTCATGTGCGTGGTGTAAGCGCTTTCAAGCTGCTTGACGCCCGCGCCCCATTTTTGCGCGCGCGTGGTATCGATCGTGCGGCGACGCTCATTCGCGTAGTCCTTCGAGGTCAGGCGCTCGACGGGAACTTTGACAAAATCGGGGTCGCCGCTCGCGGCGGCGCGGTCGGCAAAAGCGATCTTCAGCACTTCGGCGATGAGATGGATCGTCTCCGGCGTGCCGAAGCCGGACGATTTGATGTCGTAGCCTTCGAGGATGTTGAGCATCTCTGTGATGTGGATGCCCGACGCCGCGGGCGGCGGCGGTCCCAGAATTTCCCAGCCGCGATACTCACCGCGGATCGGCAGCCGTTCGACGCTTTCCACCGCGGCGAGGTCGTCGCGCGTGATGAAGCCGCCGTGCGCCTTCATGTAGTCGACCAGGATATCGCCGAGCGGGCCACCATAGAGCGCGCCTTCGCCGTGTTTCGAGATGTACGTCAGCGTCTCCGCATATTCGGATTGAACCACGCGCTCGCCGGCTTTCAGCGGCGAACCTTTCGGCAGATAGATCGCCGAGATCGCCTTGTCCTTGAGCATGACGGCGGCGCCGTCGCGGATGCATTCGTGCAAATAGGGCGTGGCGCGATAGCCGCGCGCGGCGTGCTTGATCGCGGGCTGCATGACGTCGGCGAGAGGCATGGTGCCGAAGCGGCGCAAGGTCTCGCACCACGCCTTCAGCGAGCCGGGCGTGGCAACCGCCTTCGGTCCGTTGAGGTTCTCGTCGTCGACGGTGTCGAACACATCATGCGCCGAGCCGGGCTTGCTGCGATAGGTGTCGGGCTTCACCGAAAGCGGCACCGTGCTCTGGCCGTCGATGAAGCGATGGCTGCCGTCGGCGGTGCGGATATGCGCCATGCCGCCGCCGATGATGCCGACCATCATCGGCTCGACCACGGTCAGGGTGAACAGGGTCGCAATGGCCGCATCGATGGCGTTGCCGCCCGCGGCCAGCATCTCCGCGCCGGCAGCGGAGGCCAGCGGATGGTTGCTCACCACCATGCCGCGGCTGCCATGCGCCGGCTTTTTCTGGCACGCGAAATGTGTCGCCGTCCGATCGCGCCAATTGCCGCTCATATCCATCCCCGCGTTTCTTGCTTGGGGAGAATGTGAGCGGCAATCGCAGGCGCGGTCAAGCTACTCCGGTAACACGTCGCCGGAGCCGCCGAGCTCGGCCGGAAAATCCTTCATCTTGGGAAGGCCGTCCTTCATCCGCAGCACCGTCTCGCCGTAGTTCACATGAACCGCGGGAGCGAATTTGAGCGACGGAATGGTCGCGGCATAGACGTCGACGAGGCCGACCGGCTTGTGGCCGGTCATCAGATGGCCGCCGCACTTCTTGCAATACATGCGCTGGCTGAACGCGGTCTTCTCGAAGGTGCCGACATGCTCGGCGCCGGCCTTCACCTTCACCGCATCAGCCTTCCACAGCGTGAAGGCATTGACCGGCGCGGCCGACCAGGAGCGGCAGGAGCTGCAATGACAATAACCCATCGCTTCCGGCGCGCCTGTCGCTTCGACTTCGACCGCGCCGCAAAAGCATTTCCCGACATAACCCATGGATATTCTCCTCGATTGATAATCAAGGCGACAGTCTTGGGCGTATCGGAAGAGCGTCCAGTTCAGGAACTGTACTCGCAAAGTCGTGAGTGCGCTTGAACGCTAGCTCGCAAGCTTGCGTTCTTTCGCAAACGGGCTGAGCCCCAGCCAGGTCTGCATCGAGGCGCGAGCTGCTTGCTGCCGGTCAGGACCATGCGCTGGCTTGCAACCGCCGCGCGCACGGTGTCGAGTCCCATCCAGATCGCGGTCATCGAGCGCAGATCGACGGAGACGTAGAGATCGATCTCGAAGCCTGGGTCGACCTTGCAGAGATCTGCACCCTCCTTCGGGTCCACCACCAGCCAGTAATGCCGCTGCGCCGCCGGCTGGCGCGGAAAGACGAACTCGATGGTGCTGCGGCTCTTCGGCATCGGCGAGATGTTGAGGCTGCGCCGCATGTCCCACATCAACAGATCGGCATCGAGATGCTGCAGCGACAGGTCGGATTCAATTCGCCGCTGGCCCCAGATGCCGAACGCGTCCACCAATGGCTTCAGCTCGCGGCCCGCTTCAGTCAGATGATATTCAGACACGCCCGATTCGGCTGACGGCGCACGCGCGACGATGCCGGAATCTTCCAACTCCTTCAGCCGCCGCGACAGCAGCGCCGGCGACATCCGCGGCACGCCGCGGCGCAATTCGTTGAAGCGGGTCGAGCCAGCGAACATTTCCCGCAGAAGGACGATGGTCCAGCGCGTGCACAGGATTTCCGCGGCCATCGCCACGGGACAGAACTGCTGATAGCTGGCGACAGCCATGGTCGTCTCCGCAAGCCAAAGTCTTGCGAGACAGCTAAGCCTGCTCGTCGACGCGATCCAGTACAGTTTCTGTACTGGTGGCGCTTGCGCGACGAAACGACGCGCTCAAGTCGCGGTGACCGAGCGGAAACGCGTCAGAGAATGACGCCGCCGCCGCTGAACGGACAGGGGCCAGTCGAACCGATCTGCTCGTCGGAGAGATACGTCCATAGCGTGTCGACCCAGGGACCATTGCCGGTACCGAACGGCGACCAGGTCCAGTAGGACCACGCGAAGAGCGCGCCGCCACAGCAGCCCTCGTAACTGCGGCGGAAGGGAGACCAGCTGAATCGCGTGCGCCAGGGACGGAAGTCGTACTGATAGCGGGTTACGGTCTGCGTCTTCTTGCAGGGATAGGGGATAAAGCCCCACTTCCAGCAGACGCTCCAATAGCTCTCGGTGATTGTCTCGCGTGTTCCACAAGCCATGGCCGCTTTCTCCTTTGTCGAGATAAGGATGTTCGCTGGTCATTTGCTTGATGACACATATCACAACCTGAAGGTGTGAAACAGATCACATCGGCGATGCGCCGCGCACGCTGTTCGCGACAAGTTGAACGCGTGATGATTTTGCGTCTACGGCCGCAACGTCACTTCTGGCACTTCGGACACCAGAAGGTCGATCGGCCGTTCTGGGTGAAGCGCTTCACCACGCCGCCGCAGCCGCACCTCTCACCTTCGCGGTCGTAGACCAGGAACGAATGCTGGAAATAGCCGAGCTCGCCCGAAGTTTGGCGATGATCGCGCAGTGACGACCCGCCGGCCTTGATGGCCTGGTTCAGTACCGTGTGAATCGCGTCGACCAGCCGCTTCGCATGATCGTTCGGCGCGCCCTTGCGGTCGGCCAGGGTTTTGGCCTGCCGCTTCGGCGACAAATGGGCGCGATACAGCGCCTCGCAGACATAGATATTGCCAAGTCCCGCCACCACGCGCTGGTCGAGCAGCGCCGCCTTCAAACTCGTCGCCTTGCCTTCGCAGGAGGCCGCCAGCATCGCGGCATCGAATTCATTGCCGAGCGGCTCGGGCCCGAGCCCGCGCAGCAGCGGCTCCTCCTCGAGGTCGTTGCGCGCGATGATCTTCATGTAACCGAAGCGGCGCGGATCGTTGAAGATGACGGCCGCGCCCGACGACATGTGAAACACCACATGGTCGTGCGCGCCGTTCTTGCCGCGCGGATGGTGGAACTGGCCGGGCGTCGCTGCGTCCTTGTCCTTCTGAATGCGAAACGAGCCGGACATGCCCAGATGCATCAACAGCACGTCGCCGGAGCCGAGGTCGGCCATCAGATATTTGGCGCGGCGGCCGAGGCCGGTCACGGTCTGGCCCTTCAGCCGCGCGACGAAATCTTTCTGAAAGGGGAAGCGCAAATCCTTGCGGCGGGCTTCGGCGGCAACGATTTTGGCGCCTTCCATGACCGGCTGCAGGCCACGGCGGACGGTCTCGACTTCGGGCAATTCGGGCATTCAGGCGATCACCTTCAAGTCATTCACCTTATGGAGGTGACGTGATAGCCCCATTGTGCCGGGCGCGCTATGGTCCGGTTAAGAACTAGAGTGAATGCGTGATGGATCGGCCCGACCAGACCACTCATTTTGGCTACCGCGACGTGCCGCTGGAGGACAAGCAGCAGCTTGTGAACTCGGTGTTTCACAGCGTGGCCTCGCGCTACGATTTGATGAACGACCTGATGTCGGGCGGGCTGCACCGCGTCTGGAAAGACATCATGGTCAATACGCTCGACCCGCCCAAAGGCGAGCGGGCGTTCGCGCTGCTCGATGTCGCCGGCGGTACCGGCGACATCGCATTTCGCGCGGCGAAGATGGCCGGCGACGGATTTCGCGCCACTGTCTGCGACATCAACCCGGACATGCTGCGGGTCGGGCAGGAGCGCGCCATGGCGCGCCATCTCGACGATCGCGTTTCTTTCGTCGAGGGCAATGCGGAGGAGCTGGCGTTCGGCGATCGCGCCTTCGACGGCTACACGATTGCTTTTGGAATCCGCAACGTGCCGCGGATCGATCGCGCGCTCGCAGAGGCGTATCGCGTGCTGAGGCCCGGCAGCCGATTTCTCTGCCTGGAATTCTCGACCGTCGATGTGCCTGGGCTGGATCGGCTCTATGACCTGTTCTCGTTCAAGGTGATCCCGCCGCTCGGCCGCGCCGTCACCGGCGACGCCGAGTCCTATCAATATCTCGTCGAATCCATCCGCAAATTTCCCAAGCCGGCCGCCTTCGCGGACATGATCCGGTCAGCCGGCTTCTCACGCGTCAACTGGCAAAGCCTGTCCGGCGGCATCGTGGCGTTACATTCGGGCTGGCGTTTGTGATTTCAGCTCTCACTCACCTCACGCGGCTGGCGCGCGCCGGACTTGTGTTCGCGCGCGAAGGCGTGTTCGGCGTGATCGATCCCTCGCTGGTGCCGCCGCCGGGACAACTCGCGATCAAGCTGGCGCGCCTCATTGAACGCGGCGGCGCGAAATCGGGACCGCGGCTGTCGCGCGCGCTTGAACGGTTGGGGCCCGCCTATCTCAAGCTCGGCCAGTTCCTCGCAACCCGGCCCGACGTGGTCGGCGTAGCGATGGCGCGCGATCTCGAAGCGCTGCAGGACCGCCTGCCGCCGTTCTCGCAAGCCGAAGCCGAGGCCGCGGTCGCGACCTCGCTGGAACGCCCGGTAAATCAGGCTTTTGTACACTTCGGACCGGCGGTCGCGGCTGCCTCGATCGCGCAGGTGCATCGCGGCGAGATCGAACGCGACGGCGCGCGGAAGGCAGTCGCGGTCAAGGTGCTCAGACCGAACGTCGCCTCGCGCTTTCGCCGCGACCTCGCCGATTTCTTCTGGGTTGCTCGCAAAGCCGAGCAGTATTCGACGGAAGCGCAGCGCCTGCGGCTGATCGAGGTCATCAACACCATGTCGCGCTCGGTCGCGATGGAGATGGATCTGCGGCTGGAAGCCGCCGCGCTCTCCGAGATGGCGGAGAATACGCGGAACGATCCGGATTTCCGCGTTCCGACGGTGGACTGGGATCGCACCACCCACAACGTGCTGACGATGGAATGGATCGACGGCATTGCGCTGTCCGATCACGCGCGGCTGGAAGCGGCGCAGGTCGATTTGAAGGATCTCGGCCGCAAGGTGATCCAGAGTTTTCTGCGCCATGCGCTGCGTGACGGCTTCTTCCATGCCGACATGCACCCCGGCAATCTCTTCCTCGACGATCAGGGACGCCTCGTCGCCGTCGACTTCGGCATCATGGGCCGGCTCGGCCTGAAGGAGCGCCGCTTCCTCGCCGAGATTTTGCTGGGCTTCATCACCCGCAACTATCGCCGCGTCGCCGAGGTGCATTTCGAGGCCGGTTATGTGCCGAGCCATCACTCCGTGGAAAATTTCGCGCAAGCCATCCGCGCCATCGGCGAGCCGATCCACAATCGCACCGCCGAGGAAATCTCGATGGCACGGCTGCTCACGCTGCTGCTCGAGGTCACCGGGCTGTTCGACATGCGCACGCGGCCCGAGCTGATCCTGCTGCAGAAGACCATGGTCGTCGTCGAAGGCGTGGCCCGCGGCTTTGATCCCCAACTCGATATCTGGACGACCTCCGAGCCGGTGGTGCGCGAATGGATCGAGCGCAATCTCGGCCCCGTCGGGCGCATCGAGGGCGCGATGTCCGGCGCGGGCCAACTCGCTCATTTGCTTTCGAAGTTGCCCGAGATCGCCAACCGCACGGTCACCGTTCTGGAGCAGCTGGAAGACATGACCCGCGAGGGTCACATGCTGTCGCCGGACACGATCGAGGCGTTGGGCCGCAAAGAAGCGAAGAAAGCGCGCTTGAGCACGATTGCGCTCTGGATCATCGCTGTTGCCTCCATCGGAATTTTGATCGCCGTCAGCCGAATATGATTGCGTTGCAATCATATTCGTGATAGCAATGCTATCATTCTGCCAGCTGGGGTCGCCGTGGCCAGCCTGACCATCCGAAAACTCGACGAGGGCGTCAAAATCTATCTGAGGCTGCGCTCGGCCCGACACGGCCGCTCGGTCGAGGAAGAGGTGCGGGTCATCCTCGGCGAGCTGGTGCAGGGGCGGCCCTATGAGGTCACCCCGAAAGTGCCTGCGCCTGCCCCTGCGGCGCCCTCGCCGCGCGCGGCTACGGCCGGCGAAGCCCGCGTCACCCTGATCATCGGCGGCGGCATTGCCGCCTACAAGGCGCTGGACCTGATCCGTCGGCTGAAGGAGCGCCACATCCATGTCCGTTGCGTGCTGACCCGCGCAGCGCAGCAGTTCGTGACGCCGCTCGCGGCGAGCGCGCTTTCCGGCGAGCGCGCCTACACCGACCTGTTCGATCCCGAGAGCGAGTTCGACGCCGGCCATATCCGGCTGGCGCGCGACTGCGACCTGATCGTGGTGGCGCCGGCGACTGCCGACCTGATGGCCAAGATGGCGAACGGACATGCCGACGATCTCGCCACCGCCATCCTGCTCGCGGCGCGGCGGCCGATTCTGCTGGCGCCCGCCATGAATCCGGCGATGTGGAGCAATGCCGCGACCCGCCGCAACGCTTCACTGCTCGCGCGCGACGGCATCGCCATGGTCGGTCCAAACGCCGGCGAAATGGCCGAGGCCGGAGAGGCCGGAATTGGCCGCATGGCGGAGCCGACCGAAATTGCCGAGGCCGCCGCGCGCCTGCTGCGCCCGGCCGTGCCGCAACCGCTTGCGGGCAAGCGCGTGCTGATCACCGCGGGTCCCACGCATGAACCGATCGATCCCGTGCGCTACATCGCCAATCGCTCTTCCGGCAAGCAGGGTTATGCGATCGCGGCTGCCGCCGCCGCCGCAGGCGCCGAAGTGATCCTGGTGTCGGGGCCGGTCGATCTCGACGAGCCCGCCGGCGTCTCGGTGGTGCAAGTGGAATCCGCGCGCGACATGCTGGCAAAGGTTCAAGCCGCACTTCCGGCCGATATCGCGATCTTCGCCGCCGCCGTCGCCGACTGGCGCGTCGCCAATGCCGGCGAACAGAAGCTGAAGAAGACCGACGGCGGCATGCCGCAGCTGGCGCTGGTCGAGAATCCCGATATCCTCGCCACCATCTCCAAGCTGAAGGACAAGCGCCCGCCACTGGTGATCGGTTTTGCAGCCGAGACCGAACATCTCATTGACAACGCCAAGGCCAAGCTCAAGCGAAAAGGCTGCGACTGGATCGTCGCCAACGACGTGTCGCCCGCGTCCGGCGTGATGGGCGGCGACCGCAACACCGTGCATCTGCTGACGCGTCATGGCGAAGCGATCGACGTCAATTCCTGGCCGGTGATGACCAAGGAAGAGGTCGCGGCGGAGTTGATTGTGAGGGTCAGCAAAGCTAATTGAGGTGCTCGCTCGTCCGGCCGCACTGTCATTTGAAGTTCGGTAGCACTCGCAGCCAGATCGGAGGCTCAGTCATGGCTCGCACAGTTCGCGATTCGGAGCGTCTCGAACACGATCCGCGTTTCCTGCGTCGCGTCGAACAGGCGCGGAAGAGTTTGCGCGCAGGTCGCGGAGTCAAACTCGAAGATATTGAATCCGATGCGAACGTTGATAGGCGTCAGACGTCCGAGGTAGCTCGTTGAGCACCGCGATCAAACTCGACATCCGCCAGTTGCCGCATGGCGAGGGACTGCCGCTGCCGGCCTATCAGAGCGCGCATGCGGCCGGACTGGACCTGCTGGCGGCGGTGCCGGAAGATGCACCACTGGTCCTCGCGCCGGGCAAGCATGCGCTGGTGCCGACGGGATTGGCGATCGCGCTTCCCCTGGGCTATGAGGCCCAGATCCGTCCACGCTCGGGCCTCGCCCTGAAGCACGGCGTCACCGTGCTGAATGCACCCGGAACGGTCGACGCGGATTACCGCGGCGAAGTCAGTGTGCTCTTGATCAATCATGGCGACGCGCCGTTCCCGATCCGGCGTGGCGAGCGCATCGCACAGATGATCGTCGCGCCAGTGGCGCAAGTGGAACTGGTTCCCGCCGGCTCGCTGTCGACAACCGACCGCGGCAGCGGCGGCTATGGTTCGACCGGACGCTGATCGCGCCGCACTCCCCCTTTTTTGCACAGCGAAGTTTGCGTTCACGGTCTGGACTCTTACCGGTCGAGTTCGCTTGGCGATATCTTGGTTTGATTCGCGCTGGTGGGGAAAACGCCGGGCGCGGAATTGTGCGGTCTTCTCGTCCGTTTCTGGGGCAACCATGTCAGGCGTAATCGTCGCGCTGCGTCGGACGCTGCTGTCATGCACCTCGCTCGTGCCCGCGGCGGCGCGCCGCAGCGTGAGCGCATTCGGCCTGACCGTCTCTTTTGCCGACCCCACCCTCGCCGCCGACCCCTCGTTCACCCTGACGCTATCCTCGCTACTGGACTTCAACCGACAGGAAGTGGCGGTGCTGACCACCGCACTCGCTTTGCTCGGCTTTTCCGTGGTGGCCTCGATCCTGCTGATGCACAACCGCGTCCGGGCCGCGCGGACCGAGACAAAACTCCGCGCCGATATCGGCGATCTGCAGGCGCAGGCCGATTCCTACCAGACGCTGCTGTTCGCGGAACCGCAGATCGTGATCGCATGGCCGGCGGGCGGCAACCGGCCGCGCATCTCCGGCGACACCTCGCTGGTGCTGCAACAGGACTCGCCGCAGCGCATCCTTGCCTTTGGAACCTGGCTGTCGCCGGAGCCGGCGCGGCAGATGGACCACGCGGTCGATGCGCTACGCGAGGCCGGCGAAAGTTTTCTGCTCAACCTCACCACATCGAATGGCCATGCCATCGAGGCGATGGGCCGGGCCATCGGCGGCCAGGCCATCGTCCGGATTCGGCCGCTCGCGGGCGTGAAGAGGGAACTCGCCGAGACCCATCTGCGGCTGAAATCGGTGATGGAAGAGACCGAGATGCTGCGCGGGTTCGCCGCCGCCTCGCCCTGGCCGCTGTGGGCCAAGGGCGCCAAGGGCAAGCTGATCTATGCCAACGCGGCCTACGCGCAGGCGACCGAAGCGTCCGATGTCGATGACGCGATGGCGCGCAATCTTGAACTGCTCGATTCCGCCCACCGCGCCGACATGGAACAGTCGCTGGGCGCAAAGAAGACCTACGACGCACGGCTTCCGATCGTGGCGGGCGGCGAGCGGCGCATCTACGACGTTCGCGCCATCAATGTCGGCGGTGGCAGCGTCGGCATCGCGATCGACGCCAGCGAGGCCGATGCCTTGAGCGCGGCGCTGGTCCGCATGGTCGACGCGCATCGCCGCACCCTCGACCAACTGTCGTCGGGCGTCGCCGTGTTCGACGGCCAGCGCCGCCTTGCCTTCTACAACGACAGCTATCGCCGGCTCTGGGACCTCGATCCGGCCTTCCTCGACAACAACCCCGACGACTCAAGCGTGCTCGACCGGTTGCGCGCGTCGCGCAAGCTGCCGGAGCAGGCCGACTTCCGCGCCTGGAAAGCCAAGCTGCACGAGGCTTATCGTGCCCTCGAACCCGCCAAAGACACCTGGTACCTGCCCGACGGCCGCGCACTCGGCGTCGTCACCACGCCCAATCCCGAAGGCGGCGTCACCTATCTGTTCGACGACGTCACCGAAAGCCTCGATCTGGCGCGGCGCTTCGACCGCCTGATCAAGGTGCAGCGCGAGACGCTGGACAGCCTCGCCGAGGGCGTCGCGGTGTTCGGCAGCAACGGCAAGGCGCGTCTGTTCAATCCGGCCTTCGCCAGGATGTGGAAGCTGTCGCCGGAGCAACTCGGCGACGAACCGCACATCGATACGGTGGCGGCCTGGTGCAAACCCTTGCTCGCCGACGCCAAGGCATGGCGCATCATCCGCGAGTCGATCACTGGACTGGAGAACCGCAACGACGTGCCGCTGAAACTCGAGCGCACCGACGGCAGCGTGCTCGACTGCATGAGCCGGCCGCTGCCCGACGGCGCTACCATGCTCACCTTCCAGGACATCACCGATACGGAGAATGTCGAGCGCGCGCTGCGCGAGAGCAACGAGGCGCTGCAGGCCGCCGACCAGATGAAACTGAACTTCGTCCACCATGTGTCGTACGAGCTGCGCGCGCCGCTCACCACCATCATCGGCTTTGCGCATTTCCTCAGCGATCCCTCGACCGGTCCGCTGACCGGCAAGCAGGCCGAATATCTCGACTATGTCACCAAATCGACCAATGCGCTGATGGCGCTGACCGACAGCATCCTCGATCTCGCCACCATCGATGCCGGAAGGATGAAGCTCGAGCTCGGCCCGGTCGACATTCCAGGCGCGATCGCGGCGGCCGCCGAGGGCATCCAGGATCGGCTCGCCACCGACCGCATCGCCCTCAAGATCGACATCGATCCCAATGTCGGCACATTCATCGGCGATCAACGTCGCGTGGTGCAAGTGCTCTATAATCTTCTCGCCAACGCTGTCGGCTTCTCGCCGCAGGACGCGACGGTCGGCGTCAGCGCGAAACGCGGCGAGCGCAGCGTGGTGTTCGCGGTCACCGATTCCGGTCCCGGCATCGCGCCCGACGTCAAGGACAAGATGTTCGACCGCTTCGAGAGTTTTGCGCACGGCTCGCGGCGGCGCGGCGCGGGTCTCGGCCTGTCGCTGGTGGAATCCTTCGTGCAGCTGCATGGCGGCAAGGTTCGCGTCGATTCCACGATCGGCAAGGGTACGACCGTCACTTGCGAGTTTCCGATCGACCAGGCCGTGCGCGACGCCGCGGAATGACATCGCCAGCCACATTCCCGGTCGCGCTCGCCAATGAGGCGGCGACCGCGCATCTGATGGCCGACCTCGCGCTCCTGATCGGTCCCGGCGACGTCATCACGCTCTCCGGCGATCTCGGCGCCGGCAAGACCGCGGCTGCGCGCGCCATGATCCGCTATCTCGCCGACGATGAGGCGATCGAAGTCCCGAGCCCGACCTTCACGCTGGCGCAGGGCTACGAGCTGCCGCCGTTCCTGCTCGTGCACGCCGATCTCTATCGCGTCAACGATCCATCCGAACTGGAAGAGATTGGTTTGTCGCCGCTGCCGGACGGCGCGGTGGCGCTGATCGAATGGCCGGAGCGCGCCCCGGGCGCCTTGCCCGCCGACCGCATCGACATCGCCTTCAGCCATCGTCCGGCGCTGGGCTCGAATGCGCGCGCGGCCGAGATCACAGGCTTCGGCAGGGCTGTCGCTGTCGTCGAGCGGCTTAAAATCTTGCGGCAATTCCTCGACGGCGCGGGTTACGGCGAGGCGAAGCGACGGCGCATGCCCGGCGACGCATCGATCCGCTCCTATGCGCGGCTGGTCCGCGACGAGACCAGTTTCATTCTGATGAACTTTCCGAAGCGGCCGGATGGGCCTGCGGTCTACAGCGGCAAGTCCTACAGCGAGGCCGTGCATCTCGCCGAGGACGTCAAGCCGTTCGTCGCCATCGACAACGGCCTGCGCGGGCGCGGGCTGTCGGCGCCGGAAATCCATCATGCCGACATCGAGGCCGGATTCCTGATCACCGAGGATTTCGGCATCGAGGGCGTCATCGAAGGCGATCCGCCGGCGCCGATGAACGAACGTTATGAAGCCGCCGTCGACATGCTGGCGGCGCTGCATCGCGAGCACTCTGCCCGAGACGCTGCCGCTGGTGCCGCAGACCGACTATGCGATTCCGGTGTTCGACGTCGATGCGTGGCTGGTCGAGATCGGCCTGATGATCGAGTGGTACCTGCCCGATCGCGGCGCGCCGGTCAGCGATGCCTTACGTGCCGAGTTCACCAATATGTGGCGCGAGTTGTTGCAAAAGCCGGCGGCGGCGGCGCGCAGCTGGGTGTTGCGCGATTTCCATTCGCCCAATCTGATCTGGCTCGACGGCCGCGAAGGGATCAAGCGCGTCGGCATCATCGATTTCCAGGACACCGTGCTCGGCCCGCCCTCCTACGACGTGGTGTCGCTGCTGCAGGATGCGCGGATCGACATTCCGGAGATGCTGGAGCTCGCACTGTTCTCCCGCTACATCAAGGCGCGGCGCGAGGCGGACAATGGTTTCGATCCCGCCGCCTTCGCGGAGAACTACGCCATCATGTCGGCGCAGCGCAACACGCGTTTGCTCGGCACCTTCGCCCGGCTCAACCGCCGCGACGGCAAGCCGCAATATCTGCGTCACCAGCCCCGGATCTGGACCTATCTCAGCCGCTCGCTGTCGCATCCGGCGCTGGCGACGGTGCGGGCCTGGTATGAGGCGAATGTGCCGCCGCCAAGCGCATGATCCGGAAAAGTGTGCAGCGGTTTTCCGATAAGATCATGCGCCAACAATGGCCTTAAATTTACGGGCTGTTAGCCAAGCTGCCGCTAATCTGGAACCCGGCCGTGGTGCGCCAGCCGCACCCGCCATCCTAGGGGCTATGGCCATGGCAAGCACGACCGAGCGGCGCAAGGGCGACCGGGTCACCTTCGAACGCGGGATCCCGGCGCACATGATGGGCATCGACGGAACCTGGCGCCGCGATTGCACCATGGAGGATGTTTCCGAGACTGGCGCCAAGCTCAGCATCGAGGGCTCGGTCGAGGGACTTCATTTGAAGGAATTCTTCCTGCTGCTGTCGTCGACGGGGCTCGCCTACCGCCGCTGCGAACTGGCCTGGGTCAATGGCGACCAGATCGGCGTCACCTTCCTCAAGCAGGGCGACAAGAAGAAGAAGGCGCGGCGCGCCAGCGCGGACGCCTGAGTAGGCCGTCGTACAGCCGTCATCTGTGCCGACTATGGCCTCCCAGCAACGGTTTTATCCGAATCGCCATGCTATGATTTGCGGCCGAGAAACTACCGGAATTTCTGAGATGCCCGTCAAGCCCACCAAAGCCATGGTCCTCGCCGCAGGTCTTGGGCTCCGCATGCGGCCGCTGACGGACCGGGTGCCAAAACCGCTGATTCCCGTGGCGGGCCGCCCGCTGCTCGATCATGTGCTGGACAAGCTCGGCGACGCCGGGGTCAGCGAGGCGGTGGTCAACGTGCATTACCTCGGCGAGCAGATCATCAACACGTCGCCGCGCGCAAGCGTCCTCGCGTGATCATTTCCGACGAGCGCAAGCATGTGCTCGGCACCGGCGGCGGCGTGGTCAAGGCGCTGCCGCTGCTCGGCGATGCGCCGTTCTTCCATGTCAATTCCGACACGATGTGGATCGACGGCGTGCGCTCCAATTTGTTGCGGCTGGCGGAGACCTTCGATCCCGCCCGCATGGACATATTGCTGTTGATGGCGCCGACCGCGAGCAGCATCGGCTATGGCGGCCGCGGCGACTACGCCATGCTGCCGGACGGCGCGCTGCGCGCGCGCCGCGAGCATCAGGTGGTTCCGTTCGTCTATGCGGGGGCCGCCATCATGTCGCCCTCGATCTTCGCGAACGCGCCCAAGGGCGAGTTCTCGCTGACGAAGTTGTTCGACGCGGCCAACGAGCAGGAACGACTGTTCGGCTTGCGGCTCGACGGCGTCTGGATGCATGTCGGCACGCCCGACGCCGTCGTCGCGGCGGAAGAGGCGTTTCTGGAGAGCGTGGCCTGACTGCTGCTGTAGTCCCGGATGCGGGTTAGGCGCGAAGCGATCCGTAACCCAGCGAACTTCGCATCCGCGGCGGCAGACCACGATGTGTGGTTACGGGTCCCCTTCGCGGACTAACGCCTCCCGTGATGCGGCGACCGCTGACGCACACGCTTCGCGGGTGATGACAGACCCTATATTGCCTGCCTGTTCCTCGAATCAGGCTCTCCATGCGCGTTTGCAGCGTTCCCCTCTCCGTGCCGTTCCTGCGCACCGTCATTGCCGCATTGATCGACGGCCAACTCGTCGACGGCTTCGAGGCGCGCGGCAATCCGGCTGCGCTTGCGGACGCCACGCTGTATCTGCCGACGCGGCGCGCGGTGCGGGTCGCCCGCGAACTGTTCCTCGACGAATTGAAGGCGGACGCGGCGGTGCTGCCGCGCATCGTGCCGCTCGGCGACATCGACGAGGACGAACTCGCCTTTACCGATGAGGCCGAGCAGCTCGACGGCACGTCACCGCTCGACATTCCACCCAAACTCGGCGAACTCGATCGGCGGCTCACGCTCGCCCATCTCGTCACGGCCTGGGCCAAAGGCAGCACGGTTTCGCCGCTGGTGGTCGGCGGCCCGGCCTCGACGCTGGCGCTCGCATCCGATTTGGCGCGGCTGATCGACGACATGGTGACGCGCGATGTATCGTGGGATCGGCTCGACGGCCTCGTGCCCGACAATCTCGACGAATACTGGAAGCTGTCGCTCGATTTCCTGCGCATCGCGCGCAAGCTGTGGCCGGATCATCTCAAGGAGATCGGCAAGATCGAGCCGGCGGCCCGGCGCGATCTTCTGATATCAGCTGAAGCCGAGCGGCTGACCAAACATCCCAGGGGACCGGTGATCGCCGCGGGCTCGACCGGTTCGATGCCGGCAACGGCGAAATTTCTCCATGCGGTGGCGAAGCTGCCGCAAGGCGCAGTGGTGTTGCCCGGACTCGACACCGATCTCGACGAAGCGTCGTGGTTGGGAATCGGGGGGATGCGCAACGACGAGGGCAAATTCACCGAGCATCCCGCCTCGAACCATCCGCAATTCGCCATGCATGCGCTGCTCGATCGCTTCGGGATTCATCGCGGCGACGTGGACATTCTCGGAACGCCCGCGCCCGACGGACGCGACGTGCTGCTCTCGGAAGCGATGCGTCCGTCGAATGCGACCGCACAATGGCATGACCGGCTGGCGCGGCCGGAGATTTCCGCGCACATCGCGCGCGGCATGAAAAATCTCGCCGTGATCGAAGCTCCCAACCCGGAGATGGAGGCGCTGGCGATCGCGATCGCGATGCGCGAGGCACGGCATCTCGACAAATCCGCAGCGCTGGTGACGCCGGACCGCGCACTGGCGCGGCGGGTGATGGCGGCGCTGGCGCGCTGGAACCTCGACTATGACGATTCAGGTGGTGATGCTCTGATAGAGACTCCGGCCGGCACCTTTGCGCGGCTCGCCGCCGAAGCGGTCGCAAAAGAGCTGGAGCCGCCGACCTTGCTGGCGTTGCTGAAACATCCGTTATGCCGTCTCGGCGGCGCGCCCGGCGCCCATGCCCGCGCGATCGAGGCGCTGGAGCTCGCGCTGCTGCGCGGCACGCGGCCGCAATCCGGCAGCAAAGGCCTCGTCGAGGATTTCGCGCGCTTCCGCAGCGAGCTGAAAAAGTATCGCGACAAGGAGGTGTCCTCGCTGCATGGATCGGAGCCGCGGACACGGCTGCAGGACTGGCAGCTCGACCCCGCGCAAGCGCTGATCTCCGCATTGCAGGCCGCGCTCGCGCCGATGGAAAGCCTGTCGCCGACACGCGCCTATGATTTCGCCGAGATCGCTACGCGCCATCGCGAGGTGCTGATCGCGCTGTCGCAGGACAACGACGGCATCGCCGTCGCGTTCGAGCAGCAGGAAGGTCTCGCGCTCGCAGCCGCCTTCGACGATCTCGTCGCCGAGCAGAAGCTGAGCGGGCTCTCGGTCACGCTGCCGGATTATCCGGAAGTGTTCCAGACCGCGTTCGCCGATCGCGCGGTGCGGCGGCCGGAAAAGCCCGGCGCCACGCTGCACATCTACGGTCCACTCGAGTCACGGCTGATGCAGGCCGACCGCATCATCGCCGGCGGCCTGATCGAGGGCGTTTGGCCGCCGGCGCCGCGCACCGATCCCTGGCTGAGCCGGCCGATGCGGCACGATCTCGGCCTCGATCTGCCGGAGCGGCGCATCGGGCTGTCGGCCCATGACTTCGCGCAACTGCTCGGCAACGCGGACGTGATCCTCAGCCATTCCGCCAAGGCCGGCGGCGCGCCCGCAGTTGCCTCGCGCTTCCTGCACCGGCTGGAAGCGGTCGCCGGCGAGGAGCGCTGGAACGCTGCGAAGAAGGCCGGCAAGCAATATGTGGACTTCGCGCTGGCGCTCGACGCGCCCGCCGAGGTCAAGCCGATTGCGCAGCCGGCGCCGCGGCCGCCGCGCGCGACGCGGCCGTTAAAACTCTCCGTCACGCAGATCGAGGACTGGCTGCGCGATCCCTACACGGTCTATGCAAAGCATATTCTGAAGCTCGAGCCGCTCGAACCCGTCGACATGCCGCTGTCGGCGGCAGATCGCGGCTCGGCGATCCACGACGCGCTCGGCGAGTTCACCAAGACCTGGAACAAGGATTTGCCGGCCGATCCCGCGCGAGCGTTGCGCGAGATCGGCGCAACATGTTTCGCGCCGCTGATGCAGCGGCCCGAGGCGCGCGCGCTGTGGTGGCCGCGCTTCCAGCGCATCGTCAGATGGTTCTCGGAATGGGAGACGACGCGGCGCGTCGACATCGCCGCGATCGAGGCCGAGATCAAGGGCGAGATTTCCATTCACCTCGACAACGCACGCACCTTCGTGCTCAACGCGCGCGCCGACCGCATCGAGCGCCGCGCTGACGGCACCTTCACCATCCTCGACTACAAGACCGGACAGCCACCGACGGCCAAGCAGGTGCGGATGGGACTGTCGCCGCAGCTGACGCTGGAAGCCGCGATCCTGCGCGGCGGCGGCTTCGAAGGCATCGATGCGGGCTCATCCGTCGGCGAGCTCGCCTATGTCCGCATCAGCGGCAACAATCCGCCGGGCGAGCACTGCGCGCTGGAGCTGAAGATCAAGCCAGGTGACAAGCCGCAGCCGCCGGACGAGGCAGCCGATTAT
Source organism: uncultured Alphaproteobacteria bacterium (assembly GCA_963791665.1). Taxonomy (GTDB): domain Bacteria; phylum Pseudomonadota; class Alphaproteobacteria; order Rhizobiales; family Xanthobacteraceae; genus Bradyrhizobium. The sequence continues at coordinate 37,905 of CAWBTH010000005.1, forward strand.
GCGCGCAGGCAGCTCGAAGCGCTGATCCTTGCGTTCGAGAACGAAGCCGAACCCTACAGCTCGCTGAACCTGCCGATGTGGACCAACCGCTACGGGAGCTATGACGACCTCGCGCGGATCAAGGAATGGTCCGCGGCCGGCGGATTGGGGCTGCCGGAATGGTGAAGGCTGCGCGCATCATCCCGCCTGCGGTCCGCGCCAAGCAGGCAAACGCGTCGAATCCGGGCGGCTCGTACTTCGTGTCGGCGAATGCGGGGTCGGGCAAGACCCATGTGCTGGTGCAGCGCGTGATCCGGCTGTTGCTGACAGGCGTGCCGCCGGAAAAAATCCTCTGTATCACCTTCACCAAGGCTGCCGCCGCCAACATGGCCGAACGCGTGTTCACCACGCTCGGGCACTGGGTGACGCTCGACGACGTCGCGCTCGATGCGGCGATCATCGATGCCGGCGTTCCCCATCCCGACAAGAAACTACGCAAGATTGCGCGCGAGCTGTTCGCGCAAGCACTGGAGACGCCGGGCGGCCTCAAGGTGCAGACCATCCATGCGCTGTGTACGCGGCTGCTGCAGCAATTCCCGTTCGAGGCCAACGTGCCGGCGCGGTTTGCCGTGCTCGACGAGCGCGACCAGGAAGACATGATGGAGCGCGCCAACCTCAAGGTGTTCCTGGAGGCTGCCAGCGCGCCGGACAGTGTGCTCGGCCGCGCGCTTCTGACCGCGATGGCCAATGCCGCCGACGTCACCTTCAAGGACGTGGTGCGCGAGGCCTGCCTTGCACGCGATCATTTCATGGCCTGGACCGACAGTGCGGGAAGCGCCGCGGCCGCGGCGCGCGAAGTCTCGGCCGCGCTTGGCGTGCGTGTGAGCGACGACATCGAGATCATCGAGCGGGAGATCGTTGACGGACCATACCTACCGCGCACACGGTGGCCCGAAATCGCCGATGCATTGAAGGCAGGCAGCAAGTCCGATGGCGAACGGGCGGACCAACTCCGCGAAGCTCAGACCGCGACCGGCCCCAATCAGGTCGACAGCTATCTCGGTGTCTTCCTCACGGACCAGAAGGTCTTTCGCAAGGCCGTTTTGACCAAGGGTTTTGGCGACAAAAATCCTGCGATCGCCCACTTGTTCGCCGAAGAAATGCTGCGTCTCGATTCGTTGATCGAGCAGCGCCGCGCCGTGGTCACCCGCGACCGCACCGAGGCGTTGCTGCATATCGCGACCGCGGCCGCGGCGAACTACCGCCGCGAAAAGGACGAGCGCGGCCTGCTCGATTACGACGACCTGATCGACAAGACGCTTGTCATGCTGAACAAGGTTTCGGCCGGCTGGGTGCATTACAAGCTCGACCGCGGCGTCGATCATGTCCTGATCGACGAGGCCCAGGACACCAGTCCCCGGCAATGGGACATTGTCGAGCACATCATCGCGGAATTCGCGGCAGGCCACGGCGCGCGCGACGGCACGATGCGCACGGTATTTGCGGTCGGCGACGAGAAGCAGTCCATTTTCTCGTTCCAGGGCGCGGCGCCGCGCGAGTTCGATTTGCGGCGGCAGCGCATCGGCGCGCGCTTTTCCGCCGCCGGCCTCGCTTTCGAACCGATCGCGTTCACCTATTCGTTCCGCTCCGGCGCCGCCGTGCTGCGCGCGGTCGAACACGCGTTCCGCTCGCCCGACGTCTACAAGAGCATCACCACCGATCGCGACGGCATGCCGCAGCACGAAGCGCTCGACGACGCCGGCCCCGGACTGATCGAGCTGTGGCCGCTGGCGGAGGCCGACGACCGCACCGAGATCGAAGGCTGGCGCGCGCCGTTCGACGGCGTCTCGGTGACGAGCCCCGAGGTGAAACTCTCGAAGCGTATTCAGGCCGAGATCAGGCGGCTGGTCACAAGTGGCACTCTGACAGGTCCCAAAGGCGACCGCCGGCCGCTCAGCTATGGCGACGTGCTGGTGCTGGTGCGCCGCCGCGGCAATCTGTTCGACGCCGTGATCCAGGCGCTCAAGCATGCCAGCATTCCCGTCGCCGGCGCCGACCGACTGAAGCTCACTGAGCACATCGCGATCATCGATCTGATGAATCTGGCCGACGCACTCCTGTTGCCGCGGGACGATCTCGCGCTCGCGGTCGCGTTGAAGAGCCCGCTGTTCGGGCTCGATGAGAATGATTTGTTCAACTTGGCCCATGACCGCAAGGGCTCGCTGCGCACGGCGCTATCAAACCATGCGAAGGAAAATCCAAAGCTCGAAGGCGTCGTGAAGCGCCTGGAAGAGTCCGAACGGCGCTTCCGTCATGATACGCCGTTTGCCTTTTATGCCTGGTTGCTCGGTGGCGACGGCGGCCGGGCGCGCATCCTCAAGCGGCTCGGACATGAGGCCAACGACGCGCTCGACGAGTTTCTCGAGCTCGCGCTGAACTATGAGCGCAAGGCGCCGGCCTCGCTGCAGGGTTTCATGGCCTGGCTGCGCTCCGCCGACACCGAGGTGAAGCGCGACATGGAAATCTCGCGCGACGAGGTTCGCGTCATGACCGTGCACGGCGCCAAGGGCCTGGAGGCACCTGTCGTCATCATGATCGACACCACATCGTCGCCCGCGGATACGCAGCGTCTGCCTCTGATCCAGGTTCCGCATGAACAAGGCGAGGTCACCGTTTGGGCCGGCCGGAAGGCGGATAATCCCCGGGTGGTCGCGGCCGCGCGCCAGGCGATGCTCGATGAGATCGAGGACGAATATCGCCGCCTGCTCTATGTCGCGATGACACGCGCCGCCGACCGGCTGATCGTGGCGGGCATCCAACCCGGCAACAGGAAAGGTGTACCACCGCAGTGCTGGCACGACCTCGTCGCAAAGGGGCTGGCTACGTCAGGCCTTCAGGAAGAAATCATCGACACCGACGACGGGCAGATCAAGCGTTACACACGCGCCGAAGACGGCGTGCATGCGACCGGCACGGCGGCATCGACTGCGATCATCTCGCAACAATTGCCGTCATGGTTGCGCACCCCAATGCCTCCGCAAGCGACCAGCGCGGGCCTGCTGCGTCCGTCGCAGGCGAGCGGCGACGCAGCGCATCGCGTGACGACGACGGAAGCAATCGCCCAGCGCACGCGGGCCTTGCAGCAGGGCACGCTGGTGCATCGCCTGCTGCAGTCTCTGCCCGATCTGCAACCCGAGCGGCGGCGCGATGCCGCGCTCGCGCATCTCTCCCGCAATGCGCCCGCCTGGAGCGCGGCTGAGCGCGAATCGCTTGCCGGGAAAGTGATCGCTCTGATCGCCGATTCGCGATTCGCGGCTGTGTTCGCGGAAGGCAGCCGCGCCGAGGTGGCGATCGTCGGACGCCTGACGCTGCCGGGGCGACCGACCGCGCTGGTGTCCGGCCAGATCGACCGTCTTGTGGTCACGCAAAACGAGGTTTTGATCGTCGATTTCAAAACCAATCACGCCCCGCCCAAGTCGGCGGCCGAGGCGCCGCAGGCCTATGTCCGCCAGCTCGCGCTGTACCGGGCGGTGTTGTCCCGGCTTTATCCCCAGCATGGCGTCCGCGCCGCGCTGCTTTGGACCGAAACGGCTGATTTGATGGAGATTTCCGCCCCCGCGCTGGACGCGCAACTGGCATCTTTGGGCGCGGGGATTGACCCGGCAACCCCCCGTTCATAGGTTTGATCACATGATCACGGCGCGATTCTCTTAGCGCCTCTCCTCTCCAACCGAACGAGGTATTCCCATGGCCGTTGGCAAGGTTTCTGACGCCAATTTCGAAGCCGAAGTGCTCAAGGCACAGGGCCCTGTCGTGGTCGACTTCTGGGCCGAATGGTGCGGCCCCTGCCGCATGATCGCTCCCGCGCTCGACGAGATCGCCGGCGCGATGGGCGAGAAGGTCAAGATCGTGAAGCTCAATGTCGACGAGAGCCCGAAGACCGCGTCGAAATACGGCGTGATGTCGATCCCGACCCTGATGATCTTCAAGGGCGGCGAGATGGCCTCGCGCCAGGTCGGCGCGGCGCCGAAGCAGAAGCTGCACCAGTGGATTTCCGCTGCGGTCTGAATCTGCTTCCGGACGCAAATAATTTCTGAAACGGCCGGCGAAACGCCGGCCGTTTTGCGTTGGGAAAGTATGTTTTGCGCTTGATGGATTGCCTTGGTGCCACCGCGTCGAAAATCAGCTTCCAGGTCCTCGCAACTCGTCGCGATGGAGGCGCGCTCGGTCGACGCGATCCCGCAAGGTCGCGAGTGGCAATACGAGCCGAAATGGGACGGGTTTCGCTGCCTGCTTTCGCGCGAGGGACGCACGGTCGAGCTCCGTTCGAAGTCAGGCGAGGATCTGACGCGTTATTTCCCCGAAGTCGTCGCGGCCGCGCTCAAGCTGAAGGCGACTTCATTCGTGCTCGACGGCGAGATCGTGGTGCCGCATGGCCGCGGCTTTTCATTCGACGATCTGCTGCAGCGGATTCATCCCGCGGCCAGCCGCGTGCAGAAGCTGGCGCTGGAAACGCCGGCGCTGTTCATCGCTTTCGACCTGCTCAGGACCGCTAAAGAGAAGCAACTCTTCGAACATCCGCTGCGCGAACGGCGTCCTGCATTGGAAAGCTTCGCCAAGGTTCAGTTCAAATCCAACACGACGTTTCGGCTGTCTGCGGCGACGACAAGCTACGCACTTGCCAAAAAGTGGCTGGCGCAATCCGGCGGCGGATGTGACGGTGTGATCGCCAAGCGGATGGACCTGCCCTATCAGGCCGGCAATCGCGACGGCATGCAGAAGATCAAGAAATTCCGCAGCGCCGATTGTGTCATCGGCGGCTTCCGCTATGCGACCAACAAGGTCAACGGGCGGAAGGTGGTCGGCTCGCTGCTGCTCGGTCTCTACGATGGCGAGGGCCTGCTGCACCATGTCGGCTTCACCTCGGCCATCAAGAACCAGGACAAGCCGGCGTTGACCGAAAAGCTCACACCGCTGATTGCAAAACCCGGCTTCACCGGCAATGCGCCCGGCGGTCCCAGCCGCTGGTCCACGGAACGCTCGGCGCAATGGTGCCCGCTGAAGTCGAAGCTCGTGATCGAAATCTGCTACGACCATTTCAGCGGCGAGCGCTTTCGCCACGGCACCTCGATATTGCGCTGGCGGCCGGACAAGTCGCCGCGGCAATGCAGTTTCGAGCAGCTCAAACAGAAGGCGGCCGATCCGAGGAAGTTGTTGGCTTAGCATTGCGGCTCGTGCCCCGGATGCAGCGCAGCGTTCTTCACGGTGCGCTGCTGATCCGGGGCCCATCACGTCAAGGACGTGGGTCCCGGCGCTGCGGTGCAGCGTTGAACGCTGCGCCGCGTCCGGGACACGAGACCTTTCATGTCGGCGGCGTGCCGTTGAGCGCGAGCACGTGGCCGGCCAGATAGAGCGAGCCGGCGATCAGGATGCGCGGCGGCATTTCGTAGGCGAGCCCGGCGAGCATGCGCAGCGCCGCCTCGACGCTCTCCGAAATCTCGACACGCATGCCAAGTGTACGCGCCGCATCCGCCAGCCGGTCCGGCGGCATCGCATTGTCCTGTTCCGGGATCGGCACCGCAATGATGTGACGCGTGAGCCCGGCGAAGTTGGCGAGGAAGGCGCGCGCGTCCTTGTTTGCCATCATGCCCGCGATCACGACCAGCGGCCGCGACACCCGCTCTTCGAGATCGCCGAGTGCCGCGGCCGCGACCCGGCCGCCTTCGGCATTGTGCCCGCCATCGAGCCAGATCTCGGAACCCTGCGGCCCGAGTTCGCCAAGCCGGCCGGATGAGAGGCGCTGCATCCGCGCCGGCCATTCGGCATTCACGATGCCCTCATAGGCCGCTTGATTGAGCTTGAAGCTTTCGATCGCGCGCAGGGTCGCAATCGCGAGTCCCGCATTGTCGAACTGGTGCCGGCCGAACAGTTTTGGCGCGGCGAGGTCCATCAGCCCACGCTCATCCTGATAGACCAGCCGGCCGCGCTCGACACCGACATGCCATTGCTGGCCGGCGGCATGCAGCGGCGCACGCAGTCGGCGCGCCTGCGCTTCGATCACCGTCATTGCCTCGGGATGTTGCTCTGCCGAAATCGCCGGCACGCCCCGCTTGATGATCGCGGCCTTTTCGCCGGCGATCGCAGTCAGGGTGTCGCCGAGGAACTCGGTATGGTCCATGCTGACGGGCGTGATGACGGAGGCCAGCGGCGCCTCGATCACATTGGTGGAATCGAGCCGGCCGCCGAGGCCGACCTCGAGCAACAGCACGTCGGCCGAATGGTTTGCGAACAGGCAAAACCCGACGGCGGTCTTGGCCTCGAAGAAGGTGATGGGTTCGCCTTCATTGACGCGTTCGACATGAGCGAACGCCGCGCGCAGATCCTCATCGCCGACCAGCTTGCCCGCGATCCGAAAGGATTCGTTGATCCGCACCAGCCAGGGCGAGGTGTAAACATGAACGCGCAGGCCCGCCGCTTCGAGAATCGCGCGCAGGTAGGCGACGGTCGAACCCTTGCCATTGGTGCCGGCGACATGGATCACAGGCGGCAGCTTGTTTTCGGGATGATCGAGCCGCGCCAGCAAGCGGTGCATACGCTCCAGCCCGAGGTCGATGCGTTTGGGATGCAGCGCGGACAGCCGCGCGATCAGTTCGTCGAGCGACGGCGGCGATGAGGCGGCCGGCGCGTTCACGCGTGTGGCGCAGCCGGCGCCGCTTCGCCAGCCGTGACGATCTGGGCCGCCGAGACCGAGGGCGCCGGCTTCGGCGCTTCCAGTGCCGGCGACTTGGTGAGCAAACGGCATAACCGCGCCAGCGTCGGGCGCAGCTCGTGGCGATGCACGACCATGTCGACCATGCCGTGGTCGCGCAAATATTCGGCGCGCTGGAATCCTTCCGGCAATTTCTCGCGGATGGTCTGCTCGATCACACGCGCGCCGGCAAAGCCGATCAATGCGCCGGGCTCCGCGATCTGGACGTCGCCGAGCATGGCGTAGGACGCGGTGACGCCGCCGGTGGTCGGATTGGTCAGCACCACGATGTAAGGCAGTTTTGCTTCGCGCAACATCTGCACCGCGACGGTGGTGCGCGGCATCTGCATCAGCGACAGGATGCCTTCCTGCATGCGGGCGCCGCCGGAAGCCGCGAACACGATGAACGGCGTCTTCTTTTCAATCGCCAGTTCCAGCCCGCGCACGATCGCCTCGCCCGCGGCCATGCCGAGCGAGCCGCCCATGAAGTCGAAATCCTGCACGGCGATGGTGACCGCTGCGCCTTCAAGCTTGCCGTAGCCGACCTTGATCGCGTCGTTCAGCCCGGTGCGGGCGCGCGCATCCTTGATGCGGTCCGAGTAGCGCTTCTCGTCGCGGAATTTCAGCGGATCGGGCGTGACATCGGGCAGCGCGATGTCGTACCAGGTCTCGTTGTCGAAGATCGACTTCAGCCGCGCCGCCGCGCCCATGCGCATGTGATAGTTGGAGCCGGGGATCACCATCTGGTTGGCCTCGACGTCCTTGTAGAACACCAGTTGCCCGGAATCCGGGCACTTGATCCACAGATTCTCCGGCGTCTCCCGCCGCAGCATGTTGCGGATTTTCGGCCGAACGACGTTGGTGAGCCAGTTCATGGGTCCGCTCCGTTGTCGCTTACTATATGGCGGCTCAGACAAAGCCCGGCAAGCCGCCAAGTTTATCCTATTCCGCCGCTTGTTTGGCGCCGCGGACGCCCGCGGCCAACGAGGCGGCGAGATCGGCCACCGCGCTCACGGTCTTTGCCGTTGCCTTGCCGTTATCGAGGCTGCCGCTCAAGGCATCGACCAGCGCAGTGCCGACCACGGCACCGTCGGCACGCTCGGCAATCGCACGCGCGGTGTCCGGCGTACGGATGCCGAAGCCGACGCAGACCGGCAGTTTGGTGTGTCGCTTGATGCGCGCCACCGCCTCGCCGGCAACGTTCGAATCGGCCGCGGCCGCGCCGGTGATGCCCGTGATCGAGACGTAGTAGACAAAGCCCGAGGTGTTGGCGAGAACGGCAGGCAGACGCTTGTCATCGGTCGTCGGCGTTGCCAGGCGAATGAAATTCAGCCCGGCTTTCAGCGCTGGCACACACAGTTCGCTGTCTTCCTCCGCCGGCAAGTCGACGATGATCAAACCGTCGACGCCTGCGGATTTCGCGTCGGTCAGGAACTTGTCGACGCCGTAGATGTAGATCGGATTGTAGTAGCCCATCAGCACCACGGGCGTCGCATCGTCGCCGGCGCGGAAGCCGCGGACCAGCTCCAGCGTCTTCTTGAGCGTCATCCCGGCCTTCAGCGCGCGCAAGCCCGCAGCCTGGATCGACGGGCCGTCGGCCATCGGATCGGTAAAGGGCATGCCGATCTCGATCACGTCGGCGCCGGCCTTCGGCATCGCCTTGATGATCGCGAGCGAGGTCGCGGGATCGGGATCGCCGGCCATCAAGAAGGTGACGAAGGCCGAGCGGCCTTCTTTCTTCATTTGCGCAAAGCGCGCATCGATGCGGGTGCTCATGGTGCGGCATACGCTGTGCTATACCTCTCCCCTGTGGGGAGAGGTCGGCTGCGCAGCAGCCGGGTGAGGGGGATGGACAAGTTCAAGGCCAGAGCAAGAACGCTCCGCGTCTCGCAAACGAGCGCCGAGGCAAAGCTCTGGCAGGCGCTTCGCAATCGCAGACTGGCACGCTGGAAGTTTCGTCGGCAGCACGCAATCGACCGGTACGTCGTCGATTTTGTCACGCTCCACGGAAAACTTATCGTTGAAGTCGACGGCGTGACGCACTCCACGGCTTCAGCGGTCAAACGGGACAGCACGCGAACCGCGGTGCTCGAAGCCTGCGGATTCCACGTCGTTCGCGTGTCGAACAGCGATGTGTATGACAACATCGAAGGTGTTCTCGAGATGATTGAACGTTCGCTTCGAATCGACTGAGTCGAAAGCCCCCTCACCCGCCCGCTTCGCGGGCGACCTCTCCCCGCCGGGGAGAGGTGGGACCGAGCGCGAGGCAGGTGCTTCAATCCCTGCTTGGTCACTTCTTCCCCCGCAAGATGTCGCCGACCTGCGGCACGTCCTTGTCTCCGCGGCCGGAGAGATTGACCACCATCAGATGATCCCTAGCGCGCGCAGGTGCCAACTCCATCACTTTCGCAATCGCGTGCGCAGGCTCCAGCGCCGGAATGATGCCTTCCAGCCGCGACAGCAACTGGAACGCAGCGAGCGCCTCGTCATCGGTCGCCGACAGGTACTTCACGCGGCCAACCTCATGCAGCCAGGAATGCTCCGGCCCGATGCCGGGATAATCCAGCCCTGCCGAGATCGAATGCGCGTCCTGGATCTGCCCGTCCTCGTTCATCAAGAGATAAGTCCGATTGCCATGCAGCACGCCGGGACGGCCGCCCGCGATCGAGGCCGCATGCAGTTGCGTCAGTCCGTGGCCGGCGGCCTCGACCCCGAAAATCTCCACCGAGGGATCATCGAGGAAGGGATGAAACAGCCCCATGGCGTTGGAGCCGCCGCCGATGCAGGCCACCAGCGAATCCGGCAGGCGGCCTTCGGCCTCCTGCATCTGCTTTTTGGTCTCATTGCCGATGATGGACTGGAAGTCGCGCACCAGCGTCGGATAGGGATGCGGGCCCGCCACCGTGCCGATGCAATAGAAGGTGTTGTGCACGTTGGTGACCCAGTCGCGCAGCGCCTCGTTCATGGCGTCCTTCAGCGTGCGGGTACCCGACTGCACCGGAAATACTTTTGCACCCAGCATCTCCATACGGATCACATTGGGCTGCTGCCGCGCCACGTCGACCGCGCCCATATAGACCACGCATTCGAGGCCGAACCGCGCGCAGAGCGTGGCGGTGGCAACACCGTGCTGGCCGGCGCCGGTCTCGGCGATGATGCGCTTCTTGCCCATGCGCCGCGCCAGCATGATCTGGCCGAGCACGTTATTGACCTTGTGCGAGCCGGTGTGATTGAGCTCCTCGCGCTTGAAATAGATTTTCGCGCCGCCAGCGCGGCCGGAGGCCGCAGATACTTCTCGAAGATGCTCGGTCAGCCGCTCGGCGAAATAGAGCGGCGACGGCCGGCCGACATAGTCGCGCAGGTGGCCGTTCATCTCGGCCTGGAACGCCGGGTCGGCCTTGGCCGCGTTGTAGGCTTTCTCCAGATCGAGGATCAACGGCATCAGGGTTTCGGCGACGAAGCGGCCGCCGAAAATGCCGAAATGCCCATGCTCGTCGGGACCGCTGCGGAAGGAATTGGGACGCACCTGATTCATCGGACACTCAGTTCTTCGCTCGCGCGCGCGGCGCGGATGAAATCGCGGATCATGTCGATGTCCTTGACGCCGGGCGCGCGCTCCACGTCCGAGGAGACATCGACGCCACCGGCACGCGTGATGCGCACGGCCTCTGCGACATTGCCGGCGTTCAGTCCGCCGGCCACCATGAAGGGCAGCTCGAGGTCGAGATTCTCCAGCACATGCCAGTCGAACACCGCGCCGAGGCCGCCCGGCCGGGTGGCGCCCTCGGGCGGACGCGCATCGAACAGAATGCGGTCGCAGACGGCGGCGTAGGACGACAGCGAGGCGAGGTCAGCCTTGCTCTCGACCGGCAGCGCCTTCATCACCTCGCGGCCGTAGTTGCGCTTGATTTCGGCAACGCGGGCTGGCGTCTCATGGCCGTGCAGTTGCAGGATGTCGGGCTGCAGCACCTCGACGATGCCGGCGAGCGTCGCGTCGTCGGCATTGACCGTCAGCGCGACTTTTATCGCGCGGCGCTTGACGTGCTGCGCGAGCCCGCGCGCCGTATCAAGTGCAAGATGCCGCGGTGATGGCGGGAAGAACACGAATCCCACCATGTCGGCGCCCGCGTCGAGCGCCGCATCGAGCGTCTCGCGCGTGGATAGGCCACAGATTTTGACAGCCAGGGACATGGGCTTTTCGTTGAGCGGGTAATTGGTCTTTGCGGGGCCGCTTCTACAACGTCGCGCCCTGCTTGTCTCGCCCGGAGGCCCCGTAAAGCGCCCCCGGCAGCGCCCGCCGCTGCGGCTCGCTGCGCATGCTGGCGACCTGGCTGCGCAGTTCCGCAAGCTGGGCGCGCGCGGTCCGCGCGTCTGTCTCATGTTGGCGTGCGGCGCGTCGCCAGCGGCGCTGACCGAACCAGGTGGCAAGGCCACCGGCGATCACGCCAAGGATCGCGATTACGATGATCAGCGCGAACAACGGCAGCGAGCGCGATAGGGCCGGGTCAGCAGAATTAAAGGGGTCGAACGACACGGTGACGGAATGCCGGTTCGCCACCGCGAACACGAGGAAGATCACCGCCAACGGAATGACGATCAAAGCCGAGAGAAATTTCCGCATGAATCGCTCGCGTTGATGAGGACGTTAAACGCGCAATGCGCACGCCAGCTTTTCGCCGTGCGCGCGTCGGACTATGCGCCGGCTTCGGGATTCTCGCGGTTCAGCCGCTCGCGCATTTCCTTGCCGGTCTTGAAGAACGGCACGCTCTTCTGGTCGACCGGGACGTGGGCGCCGGTGCGCGGATTGCGCCCCGAGCGCGCCGGACGATGCTTGACCGAGAAGGCGCCAAAACCGCGCAGTTCCACCCGATCGCCACGCGCCAGCGCGGCCACGATCTCGTCGAGAATCGCGTTCACGATGTTCTCCACGTCCCGCTGGTAGAGGTGCGGGTTGTGCTCGGCGATGCGCTGTACGAGTTCGGACTTGATCATCGGGGGTAGGCCTGCCGCGTCTGTCAGCCATTTCCGTGAAAATGCCTTGAACTGTCAAGACGCTAAATGAGGTCAACGCGGCCGGAAAGTGCGTGACAAGGGTCCAGGCCGCCTTGTCACAATTACCCGCAGTGCGGGAAATGCCTCAATTGGTACCCGTGGGGTGCCAGAGCGCCAGCATGCCGTCGAGCGAGAGGCGGTCGACCGCCTGCGCCACCCCGGCCTGCTCGATCTGATGGGCGATGCTGCCCAAGCCCAGCGCCTCGAGGGTGAAGGAGGCCGCCGTGCGCAGGAAGGTCAGGTCGCCGAAGCGGGGGCTGAGCCTGTAATCGCGCACCGGCAGGTCCTTCTTGACGCCCTTCTCGGTTTCCAGCCAGGCGATCGCGGTCTTTTCGTCGCCGAGTTGGTCGATCAGCTTCAACTCGATCGCCTGGCGGCCGGTGAAGACGCGTCCATCGGCGACCTTGGCCAGCAGCGCATCATCCATCCCGCGGCGGTCCTTCACCAGTCCCTTGAACCAGGCATAGGAATCCTTGACCAGCGCATCGAGCGCATCACGCGCCTCGGGACTGGTCGGCTCGAAGCCGTTGGGTGCGGCTTTCAGCGGCGAGGATTTCACCTCCTCGACCTTGACGCCCACGGTCTTCAAGAACTCGGCGACGTTCGGGATTTGAAACAGCACGCCGATCGAGCCGACCAACGATGTCTGCTGGGCGATGATGTGATCGGCTGCGATCGCGGTGATGTAGCCGCCGGAGGCGGCCAGCCCCTCGACCACGACAACCAGCGGCTTCTTGGCCTTCAGCCGCACCAGCGAGTTGTAGAGCTGCTCGGAGCCTGCGGTGGTGCCGCCCGGCGAATTGATGTGCACGACCACCGCGGCGGCCTGCGACTTCGCAAGCCGCTCCAGCGCCTCGACGCGTTCCTGGTCGCTGCGGATCAGGCCCTCGATATTGATGCGGGCGATCGAGCCTGAACTGGTGAACGTCCCGCGGCCGCCCGGAGAAGCCAGCATGCCGATCACGGCGATCGCACCGATGGCGATGATCACCGCCAGCACGCGCCAGAATGTCAGCTTGCGGCGAATCCTGCGGCGATCGACGATCACGTCCGAATCGAGCGACATCGAAATTCTCCTGAAAGCAAAACCCGCGTGCTTTGCATGTATAGCGCAAATATCGGGTTATCCAGTTCAATCAATTGCCACGCAATATGAAGAAAACAAGGCCCTATGGCGGGCACAATATTGATAGTTCGTCATTGCGAGGAGCGAAGCGACGAAGCAATCCAGACCGTTCGCTGGGCTCTGGATTGCTTCACTTCGCTCGCAATGACGAAAAAGGCCCCGGTCGTGACCGGGGCCTGATGTCGCGAAGCGACGTATCGCCTGTTTGCCGACGTGTCGCCTACTTGTCCTTGTCGCCGCGGTTCTTGAGCGCGGTGCCCAGGATGTCGCCCAGCGTCGCGCCCGAATCGGAGGAGCCGTATTGCGCGATGGCTTCCTTCTCCTCGGCGACTTCCAGCGCCTTGATCGAGACCTGCACCTTGCGGGCCTTCTTGTCGAACTGGATCACGCGGGCATCGACCTTCTCGCCGACGGCGAAGCGTTCGGCGCGCTGATCGTTGCGGTCGCGGGCCAGCTCGGACCGCTTGATGAAGGTCGTGAAGTCGGTGCCGACGATCTTCACCTCGATGCCGGCTTCCTTCACTTCCAGCACTTCGCAGGTCACGACCGCGCCCTTCTTGACGTCGCCCGGCTCGGCGAAGGGGTCGCCCTCGAGCTGTTTGACTCCGAGCGAGATGCGCTCCTTCTCGACATCGACATCGAGGACGGTGGCCTTGACCATGTCGCCCTTCTTGTAGTTGTCGATGACCTGCTCGCCCGGCTGCTTCCAGTCGAGGTCGGACAGATGGACCATGCCGTCGACGTCGCCTTCGAGGCCGAGGAACAGGCCGAACTCGGTCTTGTTCTTGACCTCGCCCTCGACCACCGAACCGACCGGGAACTTCTCGACGAAGACCTCCCAGGGATTGCGCATGGTCTGCTTGAGGCCGAGCGAGATGCGGCGCTTGACGGAATCGACTTCCAGCACCTGCACCTCGACTTCCTGCGAGGTCGAGACGATCTTGCCCGGATGCATGTTCTTCTTGGTCCACGACATCTCCGAGACGTGGATCAGGCCTTCGATGCCGGGCTCGAGCTCGACGAACGCGCCGTAGTCGGTGATGTTGGTGACGCGACCGTGGAAGCGGGCATTCAGCGGATACTTCGCCTCGATGCCCTGCCACGGATCGTCGAGCAGCTGCTTCATGCCGAGCGAGATGCGGTGCGTCTCGTGGTTGATCTTGATGATCTTGACCTTCACGGTCTGGCCGATGGTCAGCACCTCGGTCGGATGGTTGACGCGCCGCCAGGCGATGTCGGTGACGTGCAGCAAGCCGTCGATGCCGCCGAGGTCGACGAACGCACCGTAATCGGTGATGTTCTTGACCACGCCGTCGATCACTTGCCCCTCTTCGAGGTTTTGCACCAGCTCCTGGCGCTGCTCGGCGCGGGTCTCTTCGAGGACCGTGCGGCGGGAGACCACGATGTTGCCGCGGCGGCGATCCATCTTGAGGATCTGGAACGGCTGCGAGTTGTTCATCAGCGGCGCGACGTCGCGAATGGGGCGGATGTCGACCTGCGAGCGCGGCAGGAAGGCCACCGCACCGTCGAGGTCGACGGTGAAGCCGCCCTTGACCTGGTTGAAGATGACGCCGTTGACCTTTTCGTTGTTCTGGAACGCCTTCTCCAGCTTGCCCCAGCTTTCCTCGCGGCGCGCCTTGTCGCGCGACAACACGGCTTCGCCGAGCGCATTCTCGATGCGATCGAGGAACACCTCGACCTCGTCGCCGACCTTGAGCTCGCTTTCACGTCCGGGGCCGGAAAACTCGCGCAGCGCGACGCGGCCCTCGGTTTTCAGGCCGACGTCGATGACGGCCATGTCCTTTTCGATCGCAACGACCTTGCCCTTGATGACGGAGCTTTCCTGAAGATTTCCGCCGGCGAAGGATTCATCCAGCATCGCGGCGAAATCGTCGCGGCTCGGATTGTAGGAATTTGCAGTAGCACTCGAAGCCATGTGTTCTCCACTTGCGATGATCTTGCCGGCCGTTGGGGTTAAGGGCGTATCGCGCGTGAAGGGCCGGGGCTCGCAAAACCCGCGGCGACCGCTCGTTGCAAGAGGATGCAAAAGCGGGCCGGCAGATGCCTGCACGTTCGATACGTTGATTTGATCCGGGATAAGGATGAGCTCGAAAATTCTGTTCGAACTATCGACTTTCGAGGGCGGGAGCGGGCTTTTCCTCCGATGACGCCGGCGGCTCAAATCCGCTGACGGCCCGCTCGAACGGCCTCGACAATGTCGATGGCGGCCCGGACGCCGCCTTCTATATCCAGATTGGAATTATCCAGCAAGTAGGCATCCGAAGCGCGTTTTAAAGGCGCAACCGGCCGGTTCTGGTCCCTTTCGTCGCGGGCGATGATGTCGGCGAGCACGGCCGCCTCATCGGCATCCTCGCCCCGGGCACGCGCCTCCAGGGTCCGGCGGCGGGCGCGGACTTTTGGGTCGGCAACCACGAAGATTTTCACGTCGGCATGGGGGCAGATCACAGTACCGATGTCGCGGCCGTCGAGCACCGCACCGGGCGGATCGGTGGCGAACTGGCGCTGGAAATTGACCAGGGCCTCCCGCACCCGCGGAATTGCCGAGACGACGGAGGCGGCCTCCCCGACTTTCTGGGTCTTCAGGACCGGGTTGCCGAACTTTTCGGGGTCGAGTTCCATGGCCGCGGAAACCGCCGCGGCCTCGTCGCGCAGATCGGCGCCCGCACTCATCAGCGCATAGGCCACCGCGCGATAAATCACGCCGGTGTCGAGGTGACGATAGCCGTAGTGATGGGCGAGGCGCTTGCCGAGCGTGCCCTTGCCCGAGGCGGCCGGTCCGTCGATGGCGATGATCATGAAAACTCCGCGCCGAGCGCGCGCATCATCGGAATGAAATCCGGAAAACTGGTGGCGATGAAGGCGGTGTCGTCGACCTTGACCGGCTTGTCGGAGGCGAGCCCCATCACCAGCGCCGACATGGCAATCCGATGATCCATATGCGTCGCGACAAGCCCGCCGCCCGGCACATGGCCCCTGCCCTCGACGATCAGATCGTCGCCGGAAATCTCCACTTTGACGCCGTTGACGCGCAGCATGTCCGCGGTCGCCGCCAGGCGATCGGATTCCTTGACGCGCAACTCATGCAGGCCGCGCATGGTGGTCGTGCCCTCCGCACAGGAGGCCGCGACCGCCAACACCAGATATTCGTCGATCATCGAGGGCGCGCGCTCCGGCGGCACCACGACGCCCCTGAGCTTCGAGCCGCGCACGCGCAATTGCGCCATCGGCTCGCCGGCATCGCCACGCGTTCCGCTCTCTTCGATGGAGGCGCCCATGTCACGCAGTGTCGTGATCAGGCCGGTGCGCAGCGGATTGGTCATCACGTCTGACAAGACGATATCGGAGCCTTCGACGATCAGCGCGGCCACAAGCGGAAACGCGGCGGACGAGGGATCGGCGGGCACGATGACCTCGGCGCCATGCAGCTCCGGTTCGCCGGCAAGCGTGATCTTGCGGCCATGTGCGCCTTCCTTTGCCGAGATGATGTCGGCGCCGAAATGGGCGAGCATCAGCTCGGTGTGATCGCGGCTCGCCTCCTGCTCGATCACGGTGGTGGTCCCCGGCGCCGAGAGCCCGGCAAGCAGCACCGCGGACTTGATCTGCGCTGAGGCGACCGGCGTCTTGTAGGTGATCGGGACGGGATAGCGGGCGCCGCTCAAGGTCAGCGGCAGACGACCGCCCTCCCTGATGTCGCCGGCCCGCGCGCCCATCAGCTCCAGGGGGTCGAGGATGCGTCGCATCGGCCGGCTGCGCAGCGAGGCGTCGCCGTCGAACACCGCAGTGATCGGGCAGCCCGCCACCGCACCCATCACCAGCCGGCAGCCGGTGCCGGAATTGCCGAAATCGAGCGGATTTTTGGGCTGGGCGAAGCCGCCGACCCCGACGCCATTGACCTTCCACGCAAAATCGCCGGTCCGTTCAACCTGGGCACCCAGCGCCTGCATCGACTTGGCGGTGTTGAGCACGTCCTCACCCTCGAGCAGGCCGGAAATCCGGGTTTCGCCGACCGACAGCGCCCCCAGGATCAGCGCGCGGTGCGAGATCGACTTGTCGCCGGGGACACGGACCTTGCCGGTCAGCGGGCCGCCGGAACGGGCCTCAAGTGGGGTCGGCTGGGCGGAATCGGTCAAGATTGTGTCCTCTACGGCCGGGCAGGTAGCACGGCGACCGGCCCGCGTCACCGCCCGGTATTTCCTGCACAAAGCGCTATTGACAGCGGCGTTTCAACTAGCCAAGTGAAGCACCGCTTTTCAGACATTCCCAGGATTCCGCACGTGGCCAAATCCGATCTCGGAACCAAACGCATTTGCCCGACCACGGGCAAGAAATTTTACGACCTGAACAAGAATCCGGTGATCTCGCCCTATACCGGCGAGGTCGTGCCGATCGCCCCCGTCGCGCCGCCGCGTCCGGTTCGCGGTGCCGCTGCGGCGGCCGCGCCAGTGCATACCCCCGCCGAAGCGCCGGAGCCCGCCGAGGCCGAGGAGTTGGTGCCGCTCGAGGAGGCCGATGCCGAGGAGAACACCGGCAAGGTCAAGGCCGTCGTCCCCGAGTTGGAAGACGATATCGAGGTCGACGAGACCATCGAGGACGATGACGACGACGATTCCACCTTCATCGCCGACGAGGAAGAGGGTGATGAGGACGTCACCGACATCATCGGCGATGTCGGCGGCGACGATGAGACTTGAGATAGACCCCGTTCTGTGGTGAAGGGTTTCCGGTGCGTCGCCCAAGGCGCATCGGTGGCATGATCGGCAAGATCATGCGCAAGGCTTAAGGGGCCATAGCTCAGCTGGGAGAGCGCTTGCATGGCATGCAAGAGGTCGGCGGTTCGATCCCGCCTGGCTCCACCAGCCTCCGCTCGCTTCGCGAGCTACGGCTGGGCAAGCCAGCCTCGGACCTATCGTAGCGAAGCGCGCGGAGGCTGCCCCGCCATAGCCCGAAGGGCGACGGCGGGCCTCGGCAAGCCTATCGTCTCCACAGAGTGTCCGCCTGCGTTTATCCTCCGTATGGGGAGGATGATGCATCATGCGATACGTTTACATCCTTGAAAGTCTTGACGGCGAACATTTCTACGCTGGGCTTACGGATCACGTTCCTTCACGGCTCGCCAAGCACAATGCCGGCGAAGTGCCGCACACCTCAAAATATCGGCCTTGGCGCGTCAGGACCTACGTCGCGTTCACTGACGAAAAACTTGCCATCGCCTTCGAGAAATACCTGAAGTCGGGATCCGGCAGGGCATTCGCGAAAAAGCATTTATAACTGGCTGAGTGACTACTCCCCCACCGCCGCATTGAGCCGATCGCGCAGCGCGACGATCTCGTTCCTCACTGCGGACAATTCCGCGACCGAGCACGACGACGCATCGAGGATCGACAGCGGCACCGAGCGCGCCTTGTCCTTCAGTGCCTGACCCTGCGCGGTGAGCGCGATCTAGACCTGCCGCTCGTCGTCCGTGCTCCCGTTCCGCTTGACGAGGCCCGCCGTCTCCAGCCGCTTCAACAGCGGCGTGAGCGTGCCGGAATCCAGGAACAGCCGCTCGCCGATATCTTTCAGCGGCACGCCGTCGCGCTCCCACAGCGCCAGCATGACGAGATATTGCGGATAGGTCAGGCCGAGCCGGTCGAGCAGCGGCTTGTAGACGCGGTTGAAGGCGTGCGCGGCGGAATAGACCGCAAAGCAGATCTGGTTGTCGAGCCGCAGCATCTGCTCGCCGCTGAGGGCTTTTCGGGCCATTTTCATCGTCCTTGCCATGATGCCCGGCCATAGTGGCCCCAGGCGGCCCTGGATTCAATTGCGAACAATTAAATGTGAGGCCATGCTTTTTATATTGCACACAATCTAATTGTTTGCAATATACATCTCACCGAAACAGAGGAGGCCATCATGTCCGTGAAAGTGCTCTACAAGACCCAGGCCAAGGCGACCGGCGGCCGCGACGGCACCGCCTCGACGCTCGATGGCGCGCTGAACGTCAAGCTTTCGACCCCCAAGGAACTCGGCGGTGGTGGTGGCGCCGGCAACAACCCCGAGCAGCTTTTCGCCGCCGGCTATGCGGCCTGCTTCATCGGCGCGATGAAGGCGGTCGCCGCGCAAGGCGGCCCCAAGGTCCCGGCGGATGCGTCGGTGACCTCCACGGTCGGCATCGGCCCGCGCTCCGAAGGCGGATTCGGTCTCGACATCGCGCTCGAAGTGTCGCTGCCGGGACTTGCGCACGCCGACGCCGAAGCGCTGGTGGCGAAGGCGCATCAGGTATGCCCCTACTCCAACGCGACGCGCGGCAATGTCGATGTGAAGCTGACCGTCGTCTAATTCGCGAAAACGCAGAACGGCCCACCAGATCCGGCGGGTCCGTTCGCGTAAAAAGCATTTGATGCGGTTTGCGAAGGCCGTTAGCTCTCAAATCCCGTATTGTCTGGGCATGATCTTTTTGGAAAACCGCTTCACACTTTTCCGGATCATGCCCTGGATTTTGAGCGAAGGTCTTCGATGAATCTCCCGATATCTCCCGCCGCGATGACCGGCCTGCGCGTGATCGATCTCACGCGCGTGCTCGGCGGCCCGTATTGCACGCAGATCCTCGCCGACCACGGCGCCGACGTGATCAAGGTCGAGCCGCCGGCCGGCGACGAGACGCGCGACTGGGGCCCGCCCTTCCACGAGGACGATGCGGCCTATTTCATTGGCATCAACCGCAACAAGCGCTCGGTCGGACTCGACCTCGCTTCCGTTGGCGGACGTGCCGTGCTGATGAAGCTGCTCGAAGGCGCCGACGTGCTGATCGAGAATTTCAAGCCGGGCACGCTCGACAAATGGGGCATCGGCAACGACATCCTGCGCGAAAAATTTCCGCGGCTGGTGCATTGCCGGATTTCCGGCTTCGGCGCCGACGGTCCGCGCGGCGGCAATCCCGGCTATGACGCGATCATCCAGGCCATGACCGGCATGATCGCCGCCACCGGCTCGAAAGCGAGCGGGCCGATGCGGATCGGCGTGCCCGTGGTCGATATCGGTACCGGCCTCTACGCCACGATCGGCATCCTGATGGCACTTGCAGAGCGGCAGAGGTCCGGGCTTGGACAATTCATCGAGACGACCCTGTACGAATGCGGGCTTGCCGTGATGCATCCGCACGCCGCCAATTACTTCATGCACGGCAAGCCGCCGTCGCTGACCGGCAACGAGCATCCAAATCTCGTGCCCTACGCGATCTTCCCGACAAAAACCGACGACATCTTCATCGCCGCCGGCAATGACGGCACCTTCCGCAAGCTCGCGAAAGAAATCGGCAAGCCCGAACTCGGCACCGATCCGCGCTTTGCACGCAACAAGGATCGCATTGCCAATCGCGAGGCGCTGCATCAGGAACTCGCCGCCGTCTTCTCGCAGCACGAGGCCGAGCCGCTCTGCAACCGCCTGCTTGCCGCCGGTCTCCCCATAGGCCCGGTGCAGAAGATCGACCAGGCGCTGACCAATGAGCACACCGTCCACCGTGGCGACGTGATCGCCAGGGACTGGTACAAGGGCGTCGCCTCGCCGATTCGCATGCAGCGCAGCAAGCCGAGCCTGCGCAGCACGCCGCCGAAGTTCAGCCAGCACACCAGGGAGGTGCTCGGCGAGTTCGGCTACGGCAGCGGCGAGATCGACGCGCTGATCGAAAGTGGCGCAGTCTGCGGTTCTGAGCGAAAGCGCTGAATACCTCATCGTCCCGATCTGATCGGGACGATGGTTTAATCTTGCCCTCCCGATTGGGGGCTTCCCTTGGACCGCGCTTCCCCCGTAGCATCGGCGCTGTTACGGTCATGTGCACGTCATCCGGCGCTGATAGGCGCCACAAGGAAATGACGGTCCAACGGGAGGGATTTGATGGCTTTTCGAAAATTCGGCGCTGCCGCCGCAACCGCGCTCACGCTGGCGTTTGCCGCTTCACCCGCATCTGCGGTGACGGAAATCCAGTGGTGGCACGCGATGACGGGCGGCAACAACGACGTCATCGTCAAGCTGGCCAATGATTTCAATGCCTCGCAGAGCGACTACAAGGTTATCCCGACCTACAAGGGCAGCTACCCCGACACCATGAACGCCGGCATTGCCGCGTTCCGCGCCGGCAACGCGCCGCACATCATGCAGGTGTTCGAGGTCGGCACCGCCACGATGATGGCCGCGACCGGTGCGGTCAAACCGGTTTACAAATTGATGGCCGAGACCGGCGAGAAGTTCGATCCGAAGGCGTACCTGTCCGCCATCACCGGCTACTATTCGACGGCGAAGGGCGACATGCTGTCGTTCCCCTTCAATTCGTCGTCGACGGTGATGTGGGTCAATCTCGACGCGCTGAAGAAGGCCGACATCGCCGAGATTCCGAAGACCTGGCCGGAGGTTTTCGAGGACGCCAAGAAGCTCAAGGCCGCCGGCTACGCCACCTGCGGTTTCTCCAACGCGTGGGCGACCTGGGTCAACCTCGAGCAACTCTCCGCGTGGCACAACATTCCGCTGTCGACCAAGGCCAACGGCCTCGACGGTTTCGACACCGTGCTGGAGTTCAACGGTCCGCTTCAGGTCAAGCATCTGCAGACGCTGATCGACCTGCAAAAGGACAAGACCTACGACTATTCCGGCCGCACCAATACCGGTGAAGGCCGCTTCACCTCGGGCGAGTGCCCGCTGTTCCTGACCTCGTCCGCCTTCTTCGGCAAGGTGAAGTCGCAGGCCAAGTTCAACTACACCAACGCGCCGATGCCCTATTACCCCGACGTGAAGGGCGCGCCGCAGAACTCGATCATCGGCGGCGCGTCGCTGTGGGTGATGGGCGGCAAGACGGCCGAGGAATACAAGGGCGTCGCCAAGTTCCTCGCCTTCCTCTCCGATACCGACCGCCAGGTCTGGATCCACAAGACCACGGGCTATCTGCCGATCACCAGGGCGGCCTACGACAAGGCGAAGGCGGAAGGCTTCTACAAGGATCAGCCCTATCTCGAAACGCCGCTGAAGGAGCTGACGAACAAGGAGCCGACCGAGAATTCGCGCGGGCTTCGGCTCGGCAACATGGTGCAGCTCCGCGATCTCTGGTCGGAGGAGATCGAGCAGGCGCTCGCCGGCAAGAAGACCGCCAAGGAAGCGCTCGATGCCGCGACCGAAAAGGGCAACGCCATGCTGAGGCAGTTTGAAAAGACCGCCGTACGCTGAGATGATGCGCTGGCGCATGATCCGGAAAAGCCTGCCCCGCACTTGATGCGGGGTGTGCAGCGGTTTTCCGAAAAGATCATGCGCAAACAAAAAATCCGGCAGGCCGCATGGGGCGGCCTGCCGCCTCCCAACTTCCGGCGCGCATGCAGAAGCAATCGATTTTTCACTCAAAGCTGTTGCCTTACGTGCTGGTTGCGCCGCAGCTCGCGGTCGTCCTGATCTTCTTCTACTGGCCGGCCGCGCAGGCCGTGATCCAGTCGTTCCTGCTGCAGGACGCCTTCGGTCTTTCAACCAGCTTCGTCTGGTTCGAGAACTACCAGGACCTGCTGAGCCAATCCGATTATTTCGCAGCGATCGTCCGCACTTTTGCCTTTTCCTTTGCGATCGCGCTCTCCTCGCTCTCGCTCGCTTTGCTGCTCGCGGTGATGGCCGACAAGCCGCTGCGCGGCGGCACGATCTACCGTACGCTCTTGATCTGGCCCTATGCGGTCGCGCCGCCCGTGGTCGGCGTGCTCTGGGTCTTCATGCTGCACCCCTCGCTCGGCGTGCTCGCGCGCTACCTGCGCAACGCAGGCGTCGACTGGAATCCCCTGCTCAACGGCGATCAGGCGGCGCTCTTGATCATTCTCGCGGCGGCCTGGAAGCAGATTTCCTATAACTTCCTGTTCTTCCTGGCCGGCCTGCAAGCGATCCCGAAAAGCGTGTTCGAGGCCGCCGCGATCGACGGCGCGCGGCCGATGCGGCGGTTCTGGACGGTTACATTCCCGCTGCTGTCGCCGACCATCTTCTTCCTGCTGGTCATCAACATCGTCTACGCCTTCTTCGACACCTTCGGCATTATCGACACCATGACCCGCGGCGGTCCGGCCAAGGCCACCGAAACACTGGTCTACAAGGTCTATTCCGACGGCCTGCTCGGCGGCAATCTCGGCGGCTCGGCGGCACAGTCGGTGATCCTGATGGCCATCGTCATCGTGTTGACGGCGATTCAGTTCCGCTTTGTCGAACGCAAGGTGAATTACTGATGGTCGAGCACGAGGGCATCCAGCGCTACATCTCGCATGCCATCCTGTGGATCGGCATCGCGATCGTCGCCTTTCCGGTCTATCTCGCCTTCATTGCCTCGACCCAGGACAACGCCGTCATCGCCAACGGCCAGATGTCGCTGCTGCCCGGCGGACATTTCCTCGAAACCTACTATCAGACCATCTTCGTCGGCACGAGCGGCTCGACCCGCGAGCCGGTCGGCACGATGATGCTCAATTCGCTGATCATGTCGCTCTTGATCGCCATCGGCAAGATCGCGATCTCGATCATCTCGGCCTATGCCGTCGTCTATTTCCAGTTTCCGTTCCGGATGGCGATCTTCTGGCTGATCTTCATCACGCTGATGCTGCCGGTCGAGGTGCGCATCTATCCGACCTACAAGATCGTTGCCGATTTGCATCTGCTCGATAGCTACGCCGGCCTGTCGTTGCCCTTGATTGCGTCCGCCACTGCGACACTGCTGTTCCGGCAATTCTTCATGACCGTGCCGGACGAGTTGCTCGAGGCCTCGCGCATCGACGGCGCCGGCCCGTTCCGCTTCTTCTGGGATACGCTGCTGCCGCTGTCACGCACCAACATGGCGGCGCTGTTCGTGATCCTGTTCATCCTCGGCTGGAATCAATATCTCTGGCCGCTCTTGATCACCACGCGCGACGACATGCAGACCATCCAGATCGGCATCCGCAAGATGATCACGACGACAGATGCGCTGACGGAGTGGCCGATCGTGATGGCCACCGCGGTGCTGGCGATGCTGCCACCGGTCTTCGTCGTCCTTGTCATGCAGAAACTGTTCGTGCGCGGACTCGTGGAGACTGAGAAGTAAACCATGGCCAACGTCACGCTGCGCAACGTCAAGAAGGCCTATCCCAACGGCTTCGAGGCCATCAAGGGCATCGACTTCGACGTCGGCGACGGCCAGTTCTGCGTGCTGGTCGGTCCCTCCGGCTGCGGCAAGTCGACGCTGCTCCGGATGGTCGCAGGCCTCGAGACCATCACCTCGGGCGAGATCGACATCGGCGGCCGCATCGTCAACAAGATCGAGCCGGCCGATCGCGACATCGCGATGGTGTTCCAGAACTACGCGCTCTATCCGCATATGAGCGTCTACAACAACATGGCCTATGGTCTGCGCAATCGTGGCATGGCGAAGCCCGAGGTCGATACGCGCGTGCAGGAAGCCGCGCGGATCCTTGAACTCTCCCCAATGCTCGATCGCAAGCCGCGGCAACTGTCGGGCGGCCAGCGCCAGCGCGTGGCGATGGGCCGCGCCATCGTGCGGCAGCCAAAGGTGTTCCTGTTCGACGAGCCGCTGTCCAACCTCGACGCCAAGCTGCGCATCGCCATGCGCGTCGAAATCCGCAAACTGCAGCGCAGGCTCAACACCACGTCGATCTACGTCACCCATGACCAGCTCGAGGCGATGACGCTTGCCGATATTCTCGTGGTGATGAATGGCGGCCAGGTCGAGCAGATCGGCAATCCTCTCGACATCTACAAGAAGCCGGCGACGACGTTCGTCGCGACCTTCATCGGCGCCCCGCCGATGAATCTGATGCCGGCGCGCTATGCCAGCCTGAATATTCCAGGCGGCACAGACGGCGTGATCGGCATCCGTCCCGAGGATCTGGAGATCGCAAACGCCGGGAACTGCCGGACGGCGCGATTCCCTTCGAGCTGACGGTAAGCGCGATCGAGCATGTCGGCGCGGAGACCTTCGTCTACGGCATGCGCCCGCAGCAGGGCGATGCCGACACGATCAGCGCCAAGCCCGGCGAGGCGCCGGCTGGCGAAATGCTGGTGCGCGTTCCCGGCCAGGACGCGCCCGCGATCGGCGAGAAGATCAGGGTGCTCGCGCCGCGCGAAAGGCTGCATGTGTTCGTCGAGGGCGGCCGCAAACGGCTTGAAATCTAGGCTGTTTTGGCCCTTCCGGCCGGTTCCCGGGGTGCTTGAACACCGCGAGGCTTGTGCCCATATTATTGCGCAAGGGGTGCCGCAAGGGCCCTGAAACGTCAAAGTCGCTTCGAGAGGGCTTTGTAAACTATGTCTCGTGTTCCTTCGCTCTCCAGTCCGTTCCTGCTGGGCTTCGACGAGATCGAGCGCGTGCTCGACCGCGTGGTCAAAGGCGCCGACGGTTACCCTCCCTACAATATCGAGAGGTGTGAACGGTCGAACGGCCAACCCGAGCGGCTGCGGATCACGCTGGCGGTGGCGGGATTTACCCGCGACCAACTCGATGTAACCATTGAGGAAAACCAGCTCATGATCCGGGGTCGGCAGCAGGACGACAAGGCCCGGCAATACATCCATCGCGGCATTGCCGCGCGCCACTTCCAGCGCACCTTCGTGCTGGCAGAGGGGATGCATGTGCTGGGCGCGGATCTGAAGAACGGGCTGTTGTCGATCGATCTGGCCCGGCCCGAGCCGGAGAAGATCGTTAAGACAATCGCTATCAATGAGCACGAATAATGGAACGAGTAGCGGACTCGACCGCTTAGAACTTAGAGGAGTCGAGACCATGACCGAAGGTAACGTTGTGTCTGAACCGCGCGTCTCACTGGAGTCGCTGGCAACCCTGGGCGAGGGTCATATCGCCTATGTGAAGCAAATCCGCTCCGAGGACGTACCGGGCCTCTTCCCGCAGGCGCCGAGCCTTGCACCGGGACTGAAGCTGTTCGCGCTCCATGCGGCCGACGGAACGCCGATCATGCTGACCGACAGCCGCGAGGCTGCGATTGCAAATGCCTGGAGCAACGAGCTGCAGGCCGTGAGCGTGCACTGAGGCGTTTCGCCTCGCGCTGACATCACGGATTGAACGCGTCGGTAGACGACGCACAGAGTTTTGCAATACGCGGGTACGCATCCGGAGCACCGGATCGGCCCGCGTATTTTTTTGCAACAGGAAAAGCTGGCTTACGCCGCGCTCGCCGGCGGCAGCGCCAGCACCGAATAGATCGCCTGCGCGTCGCGCGAGGCGCGCAGCTTCTTGGCGACGTCCTGATCGCGCAACAGTCGCGCGATTCGCGCCAAGGCCTTGAGGTGATCGGCGCCGGCGCCTTCGGGCGCAAGCAGCAGGAACACGAGGTCGACGGGCTGGCCATCCATCGCCTCGAAATCGATCGGACGTTCCAGCCGCGCAAACAGGCCGAACAGCTTTTCCAGCTTCGGCAGCTTGCCATGGGGAATCGCCACACCGTAGCCGACGGCGGTGGTGCCAAGCTTCTCGCGTTGCAGCAGCACTTCGAATACCGCGCGCTCGTTTTGCCCGGTCAGCTCGGCGGCTTTCGCGGACAGCTCCTGCAAAGCCTGCTTCTTGCTGTTGACTTTCAGGGCTGGAAGGATCGCCTCGGGCGCGACCAGGTCGGTAATCGTCATCATGCGTTCCGAGGTGATTGAACCGTCAGGTTGCGAAATAGGCCTTGGCGGCCGGGCGTCAAGAAGGGTGATGGGATGGGAGAGGGGCTCGTGCCCGGGTCCTGATTTGCGGGGCTTCTACTCCAAGACAGCGGCCCTGCCAACACTTCTGACGACCTTCCACCGCCTATCCGTAAACACCCCGGGCGCGGCCCCAGGGGGCTCAAAAGGGGTCAGAAAACAGGCAGATCAGGGCTTCACCGCGGGAGGGTCGACCCAGCCGATATTGCCGTCGGAGCGGCGGTAGATGATGTTCACCCGCCCGCTCGAGCCATGCTGGAAGACCAGGCAGGCCGCGCCGGTGAAGTCGAGCTCCATCACGGCTTCCGACACCGACAGCCGCTTCAGCGAAGTGGTCGCCTCGGCGATGATGACAGGGTTGTAGCCTTCGACCTCGCCTTCGCTCTCGGTCGGCGCCTCGATCACATAGCTCGGCGCATCCAGCGTCGGCGCGACCATCTCGGCCATCGCGGCAGACGCCGCATGCGCCTTGCGCGCGGAGCGGTCCTTGAGCCGGCTCTTGTAGCGGCGCAGCCGCTTCTCGATCATCAGCAGCGCCGCATCCGCGCTCGCATAGGCATCGGCTGCGTTCAATTCGGCTTCCAGCGTCACGCCGGAATCCAGATGCAGCGCGCAATCGGTCCTGAAGCCAAAACCGTCCTTGGACAGCGTGATGTGGCCGGAATAGTTGCCGTCGAAATATTTGCGCAGGACCTCGTCGGTCCGATCGCTGACGCGGTCGCGTAGCGCTTCACCGACGCTGATGCTTTTTCCCGAGATCCTGAGAGTCATGGCATGCCTCGACTGAACAAGCTGGGATGATTGAGACTAGTCCGATTCGCAGCCAGCGCAACAATTGCCTCGTCGCAGTCAGGTGGGCAGCAGAAGCGAGCTTTGCTTGTCACGGCGGCGCTGCACCGAGGAGGGAATCCGCATCGCTTCGCGGTATTTCGCGACCGTGCGGCGGGCAATATCAATGCCGGATGAGCGCAATCGTTCCACGATGGTGTCGTCGGACAGGATCGCGGTCGGCGCTTCGGCATCGATCAGCTGCTTGATGTGATGACGCACCGCCTCCGCCGAGTGCGCCTCGCCGCCGTCGGCTGAGGCGATCGAAGCGGTGAAGAAATATTTCAGCTCGAACGTGCCGCGATTGGTCGCCATGTATTTGTTGGCGGTGACGCGCGACACCGTGGATTCATGCATCTGAATCGCGTCCGCCACGGCTTTCAGATTGAGCGGCCGCAAATGCGCGATGCCGTGGGTAAAGAAACCGTCCTGCTGGCGTACGATCTCGGTTGCGACCTTCAGGATGGTGCGGGCGCGCTGGTCCAGCGCGCGCACCAGCCAGGTGGCGTTCTGCAGGCAATCCGTGAAGTACGACTTGTCGCCGTCCTTGCGGATCGTCTTCGACAGTTCGGTGTAATAGGTCTGGTTCACCAGCACGCGCGGCAACGTGTCGCTGTTGAGCTCGACATGCCAGCCGCCGTCCGGCCCCGGCCGCACATAGACGTCCGGCACCATGGTCTGCATCCGCGAGGCGCCGAACTTCAGCCCGGGCTTCGGATCGAGACGGCGGATTTCGCCGATCATGTCGACGATGTCCTCGTCGTCGACGCCGCAAAGTTTGCGCAAGGCGCCGATGTCGCGCTTGGCAAGCAGGTCGAGATGTTCGACCAACGCCTGCATCGCGGGATCGAAACGGTCGAGCTCGCGAAGCTGGATCGCGAGACATTCGCTCAAATTGCGCGCGCAGATTCCGGGCGGATCGAACTTCTGCAGCACCGCCAGCACGGCGTCGACGTCGCCCTGCGACGCGCCCAGCTTGTCCGCGGCCTGGCCGAGATCGACGGGCAGGTAACCGGCCTCGTCGACGAGATCGATCAAGTACTGGCCGATCATGCGCTGCGCCGGCGCGGTGAAGGCAACCGTGAGCTGCTCGGCGAGATGATCCGACAGGGTCATCTCGGCGGCGACGAAGGCTTCGAGATTGTAGTCTTCGTCAGAGGATGCGCCGCCGCCCCACTCGGTGTAGGTGGTCGGCGCGGCATCCTGCGCGGCGCGCGCGGCACTCTCCGCCGGCTCCTCGGTGAAGACGTTGTCGAGGCCGGTATCGAGCGTCTGCTCGATCTCGGTGCGGCTGCCGAGGTCGCGGCTCAGCCACTCCTCCTGCACCGGCTCAAAGCCTTCCGCCGAGCCATTCATCGCGTCGGACGGACCCGTGCCAAACTCCTCGGAATGCCCCTCCGCCCCTTCCCCGGCGTCGCCATAGTCAGCCCGCTCCGGAACGGGCTCACCGGCGACCGGCGGCTCGGCATTGTCGCTCGCCCGCTCAAGCAGCGGATTTCGCTCGAGTTCTTCCTCGACAAAGGCCGACAGGTCGAGATTCGACAGCTGCAGCAGCTTGATCGCCTGCATCAGCTGCGGCGTCATTACCAGCGACTGGGACTGGCGAAACTCTAACCTCTGCGTCAGCGCCATGGCGGCAAGATCGAATCCGTGAAAACTGGTCCGATTCTTGCTTATCTCAGTCCAATCGGCTTGTACACGCCTTGACGGATGCGAAAAAAGCGCGATCACCGCAATGCACAAAGGTGGTTACCACCACCCTGCTCGCCCCCGCTACAGCCTGAATTCCTCACCGAGATAGAGCCGGCGCACATCGGGATCGCTGACGATCTCGTCGGGGCTGCCTTCGGTCAGGATCTCGCCGGCATAGACGATGTAGGCGCGGTCAGTGAGGCCGAGCGTCTCGCGCACATTGTGGTCGGTGATGAGCACGCCGATGCCGCGATTGGTGAGATGGCGCACGAGATCCTGGATGTCGCCGACCGCGATCGGATCGATGCCGGCAAAGGGCTCGTCGAGCAGCATGTAGTTCGGACGCGTCGCCAGCGCGCGCGCGATCTCGACGCGCCGCCGTTCGCCGCCGGACAGCGCAATTGACGGGGTTTTCCGCAAACGCGCGATGTTGAACTCATCCAGCAGCGAGTTCAGTTCGGCTTCGCGCTTTTTCTTCGAAGGCTCGACCACTTCGAGCACCGCGCGGATGTTCTGCTCCACGGTGAGGCCGCGGAAGATCGAGGCTTCCTGCGGCAGGTATCCAATGCCGAGTCGCGCGCGCTGATACATCGGCAGCTTCGTCACGTCGTGGCCGTCGAGCTCGATCGCGCCGCGATCGGCCTTGATCAGCCCGGTGATCATGTAGAACACCGTGGTCTTGCCGGCGCCGTTCGGACCGAGCAGGCCGACCGCCTCGCCGCGGCGGACATAGATGCTGACCCCCCGCACGACCTGACGCGAGCCGAAACTCTTTTCCACACTATGCACAGCCAAATAGCCGGGCCGACGCAGAAGCTGAGGTGCGCCTCCCCTGCCCGGCTTTGCCAGCTTCGCCTTCCGGCGGGGTTGCTGCTGGCCCCTCGCCTGCTCACGCGGCAATTCCAGGGTCGGCGCCTGCGCCAGCTCGAGGCCATTGACCGCATCGCGCGCGATCGGCGGCGCATCGCGCACCGGGCTGGTCAGCATATTGCCGAAGGAATCGCCGAGCGCGGTGATGTCCTCGCGCGAGCGCGCAAAGCCGCGCCCGCTGCGCTTGGCGGGCCGTCGCCGGAACATGCCGAGTATATCCACCATCCCCGCTTTCGGGCCTTTCGAGACGTCCCGCACGCGCGCAGCTTGATTCGCGTGCTCAGCATGGAGCATGACGCGCGCCTTGCCCAGCGGGCCGCCCCCAAGATGGTCGGTAGATACAGGCTTGCGAGGGTGGCTTCAACCTCAGCGCATCCAGACGCCGATCAAGTAATTGATATCATTTTGGTTTGCCGGAACCCGGCAGCAAGGACGGCGGCCCTGCCGCAGGTCCGGCGCCGCCCTTGCCGCAATCATTTCCACCGCCCTGTGGGAGCAGCGCAATCACCTTGCCACTGTCGGAATCGACCCGCGAGACGCCAGTTGTCATGTCCACCGTGAGGCGGTCACCCTTCAGCACATTCTGGCATTGGGTCAGCACCACCCCGCCAAGCATGGTCATCGAATTGGCCTTGGTGTCGAACACGGCGGTCTCGCCGGTCACGATCTGGTCCTTTTGGGTCACCACCACATTGCCCTTCGCTTCGAGCCGCTTGATCGACGAACTGCCGGTCGGACCCGGCGTGGCCTGCTGCATCGGCGCATTCTTCCCTGCAGTCTTGCTGGCCGGCGCCGGCGTCTTCCCCTCGTCCTTGGATTCGTAAAACACATCGAGCGTCTTCGAGGTCATCGTGGTGTCGCCCTGCACCACCTTCACATTGCCCATGAAGGTCGCTTGCTGCTTCTTGTCGCGCACCTCGAGCCTGGCGGCTTCGATCTGGATCGGCTGATCGCGATTCTGGGTAAAACCCTGCATCGCATTCGGCACACCCGTCATGGAGCCTTGGGCGTGGGCGGCGAAAGCCAGTCCCGATGCGAGCAGGATCGCGCGGGCACCGAGCGCCAATGATTTGCGCGGGGGCATCGTCATTTTGAATTCGCGGATTTGCTCGACCGCTTCTTGGTCGCGGGTTCGGGCGGCGGCGCGGGCTGCGCGCTGTCGTCATCGATATGATCGATATGCATCACGACATTGCCTTCGAAGATGATCACCTCGCCGCCGCCGGTAATGTGCAGCCGGTCCGACGACACCGTGCCGTTGGTCAGCTTGACATCGACGTGCTCGTCGGAATCGATGGTGTTCCTGACGAGATCGACGAAGGCTTGCGTGAGGCGCGCTTCATAGCCGGTGGTGGTTTGCACGAAGATATCCTTGTGGAGATCGATCGTCTGCTGCTTGTTGTCGAACAGGCCGGTCAGCGCGTCGAGGAAAGTGGTCGAACCGTCCTGCATCAAAACCTTGGTCCTGAGCTTGT
Organism: uncultured Alphaproteobacteria bacterium; assembly: GCA_963791665.1. GTDB lineage: Bacteria > Pseudomonadota > Alphaproteobacteria > Rhizobiales > Xanthobacteraceae > Bradyrhizobium. The sequence continues at coordinate 69,370 of CAWBTH010000005.1, forward strand.
TGAGCTCGACGAGATCGGGATTGGTAACGTCCTGGACCGCAGTCTTGGCCCAGAGCTCGTAGGGCCGCTGATCCCCCGTGTAGCCGGACAGGTGCGGCGATTCCATCGTGATCTTGGAGCCCGACACCACGAGGTTTCCCATGTCGATCGGCAGCTTCGGCATCAGCATGCGGAACGGATTGAAGATCGAGATGCCGATCACGGCCGCCATCGCAAGGCAGACGGCGCCAGGCACCGCGATGCGCAGGAACCGCACCATGCGGCTGTGGCGCGCCGCTGCGGCAAAGCGCGCCTCCAGGTTCGCTTGCATGGCGGGATTCTGGACCGAGTTCACGACTGCTCCGAAAGCAGGAATCTGCGTGCCAGTCTACCCGGCATTGCCCTGGAATGCAGCGGGCAAACGCCGCACGAGTGTGACCGAAACGGGGCGAATTGTCGCGAACGGCCGGTTAACACAGATGAACGATCACGAATGCGCGAAAATGTCCTCGTTCTCCCAGCCGCCGAGATCGAGCTTCGCCCGCGTCGGCAGAAACTCGAAACAGGCTTTTGCCAACTCGGTGCGGCCCTCGCGCGCCAGCATGGCATCGAGACGCTCGCGCAGCGCATGCAGATGCAGCACGTCCGAGGCCGCATAGGCCAGCTGCGCTTCGTTCAATTGTTGCGCGCCCCAGTCGCTCGATTGCTGCTGTTTCGACAAGTCGATGTTGAGCACTTCGCGCACGAGATCTTTCAGGCCGTGGCGGTCGGTGTAGGTGCGCGACAGGCGCGAGGCGATCTTGGTGCAGTACACCGGCTGCGGCATCACGCCAAAGGCGTGATACAGCGCGGCGACATCGAAGCGCGCGAAGTGAAAGATCTTGGTGATCGCGGGATTGCCGAGCAGCGCCTTCAGATTCGGCGCGTTGGCGTGATCCTTCGGAATCTGCACCACATCCGCGCTGCCGTCGCCGTTCGACAGCTGCACCACGCACAGCCGGTCGCGATGCGGATTGAGTCCCATGGTCTCGGTGTCGATCGCAACCGAGGAGGTATAGCGGGACAGATCGGGCAGGTCGCCGCGGTGCTGGCGTACGGTCATGAACGTGACGGCCTCTGGAGGATTCGACGCGCGACAGTACGGCATGATCCGGAAAAGTGTGAAGCGGTTTTCCGAAAAGATCATGCCAAAACAAAACCCTCAAGCGCCGACGATGCGAGCACTCGCGCTGCGCTTTCCGCCGCTAAAAGGCGCGTGAAGGTGAGGGAGCTTGCAGTGGTGGTCGCGTACTGACGACGTCACAGCGATTGCGTGACGGATTCGGGAGTACCGCAGACCGTCGAACTTTCAGGCCGATTTGCTCGTCGACATCGTCGGCGGCTGAAGGCCGGGGCTGTTGGCCCAGCGATCGAGATTCTCGATGACCTTCTCGTGGCTCGGACGACGAGGTTTTGGCGCCATCGGCTCGTCCGAGAGCTTACGAGGAAGCTTGATGTCCTCTGTCATGGCCGCTCTCCAAGACCCCAGCATGCGCCTCCGCGAACCCTGAATCAAGGGTTAACTTGCTGTTTTTGTTATATTATTTAACCAAAATTATGTTCTTATCAGATGTTGTGGAACAAACTCTCATTGCTGCGTATTAGTAAATTACTCAAAAAGCTAATTTGGGGCTTTTGTCATGAACGACCTTCGAGGTGAAAGGCTGCAGGTCATGCTCTCGCCAGAGGAGCTGTCCGCGCTGGACGATTTTCGCTTCAAGCACCGCATGCCGACGCGCGCGGCGGCGGTGCGCGAGCTTTTGAAGCTCGGGCTGACGGTGGGCACGGACGAGGCCGCGGCGGGCATGAAATCGGCAAACTACGGCGTGTTCAGCCGCGGTCCCGAAAGCCATCGCGGCAACGGCGACGGCGAGGCGGAACAGCAATAGCGCCGCACGTCTGGATTTAGTCGCTTAGGGGGCAAGTGGTGCCCAGGAAAGGACTCGAACCTTCACGGCCGTGAAGCCACTGGCACCTGAAGCCAGCGCGTCTACCAATTCCGCCACCTGGGCATCGGGCCGCTTACTACGGACCGCTCGGCTGCTTGTCAAATTGGCGAAAGCCGATCCAAATATCCTATACAGCGCAAGGCGGATGGCGTAGGCGAATCCGCATGATGCCGGCGCGCGATCCGCCGGTTCGACCCCAATTGTCCGAGAGGCGCAACGTCATGGCATCGAATTCGGAAACGCTGGTCACGGTGTTCGGCGGATCGGGCTTTGTCGGGCGGAATGTGGTCCGTGCGCTCGCCAAGCGCGACTACCGCGTTCGTGTGGCGGTACGCCGGCCGGAACTTGCCGGACATCTGCAGCCGCTCGGCCGGGTCGGCCAGATCCACGCCGTGCAGGCCAATGTCCGCTATCCCGCCTCCGTCGAGGCCGCGATGCGCGACTCCCATGTCGCGATCAACCTGGTTGGCATTCTCGCCAAGAGTGGCGCGCAGACTTTCGACGCCGTGCAGGTGAGGGGCGCGGAAACAATCGCGAAGGCAGCGGCAGCAGCAGGCGCCAGCATGGTGCATGTCTCCGCCATCGGCGCCAACGATCGCTCGTCCTCGCAATATGCTCGCACCAAGGCCGATGGCGAAAAGGCCGTGCTCGCGGCGCTGCCGTCCGCCACCATCATGCGGCCGTCGGTCGTGTTCGGAGCTGAGGACCAGTTCACCAACCGCTTTGCCGCGCTGGCGCGGCTTTCGCCGGCGCTGCCACTGATTGGTGGAGGCGAGACGAGAATGCAGCCGGTTTATGTCGGCGATGTCGCGGCCGCCATTGCGGACGCCGTCGACGGCAAGGCCAAAGCGGGCGGAGCCTACGAACTCGGCGGGCCGGAAGTGTTGACCATGCGCCAGATCATGGAAACGATTCTGGAAATCACCGACCGCGACCGCATGCTGGTGTCGCTGCCGTTTGGTTTGGCGAAGCTGCAGTCGCTCTTCCTGCAATTTGCGCCGGGCGCGCTGAGGCTGACGCCGGACCAGGTCGAGCTTTTGCGCAGTGACAATGTCGTGTCCGAGGCAGCAAAGGCTGCGGGACTGACGCTGGAAGGTCTCGGCATCACGCCGGATCCGATGGAGGCGGTTGCGCCGAACTATCTCTGGCGTTTCCGGCCGGCGGGGCAGTTTCAGCGGAAGAACGCGTAACTAGCGTCCCATCGCGAGCGCGACGAGGCCGAGCGTGCCGACGATCACGCGCCACCACGCAAACAGTGTGAAACCGCGACTGGAGACGTAACTCAGGAACATCCTCACCACGATGATCGCGACGATGAACGACACCACGAAGCCGATGGCGATGATGCCGAGGTGGTCGATCGTCATCTCGGCGCGGTTCTTGTAGAAATCATAGACGAAGGCGCCGATCATGGTCGGAATCGCCAGGAAGAACGAGAACTCCGCGGCCGCGCGCTTGTCGGCGCCGAGCAGCATCGCCGCAACGATACTGGCACCGGAACGCGACACGCCGGGGATCATTGCCAGGCATTGGGCAATTCCGATCCAGAGGTAGGTGAGGAGCGGGAAGCGCGTGGCGTCATGCTCATGCGGCTTGTGGTCGAGCTGGTCGACCCAGAGCAGGATGGCGCCGCCGACGATCAGCGAGAAACACACGACCCAGGGATTGAACAACAGCAGCTTGATGTATTTGCCCGCGATCAGACCGATGACGACGGCGGGCAGAAAAGCGATCAGCACGCCGATGACGAAGCGGCGGTCGTCGGGATTGGTGAACATCCCCAGCGCAACCTTCCACAATTTGGAAAAGTAGATCACGACGATCGCCAGGATCGCGCCGAGCTGAATCAGGACGATGAAGCTGTCCCAGAAAGCTCCCTCGCCGAGACCGAAGAATTCCTTGGCAAGCAACATATGTCCGGTCGACGATACCGGCAGGAATTCGGTGATACCCTCGATAACGCCAAGAATCACGGCCCGCAAAGCATCTGACAACATGCGCCAATCCGTTTTCGATTTCGCAAGGGGAAAGCGGGCTCTTCTCGCCTATTCGTTCCGCCCCCGCAATCGCAAAATGCGAAAACGCGCCTTGCGCAGGCCATCTGCCCCGCTACCTTGGCCGCGCCTTGCAAGGATTTGAACATTTCCTTAAGCCGGCGCGACCTACAACGGGGCCCCATGTACACGCTGTTTCATCATTCGTTTTGTCCGCATTCGCGCTTCATTCGCCTGATCCTCGGCGAATACGGGCTCGATTTGCGGCTGGTGGAAGAGCGGGTCTGGGAACGCCGCGAGGGCTTTCTGGCACTCAATCCGGCCTGCGCCACGCCTGTGCTGTTCACGGAGGGACAACCGGCGATCCCGAGTGCTGCGATCATTGCCGAGTTCATCGACGAAACCCGTGGGCCCGAGATGGGCGAGCGGCGGCTGTTGCCGACGGCGATGGGCGAGCGCATCGAGGTGCGCCGGCTGATGGCCTGGTTCAACGAAAAATTCTTCGAAGAGGTCTCGAGCCCGCTGGTCACCGAGCGCATCTACAAGCGCTTCATGAGCGAGGATGACGGCGGCGGCCCGCCGGCCGCGGATGTAATCCGCGCGGCCAAGACCAATGTGCGCTATCATCTCACCTATATCGGCTGGCTGGCGCAGCGGCGAAACTATCTCGCCGGCGATCGGTTGACCTATGCGGACCTCGCCGCCGCGGCACATATCTCGGCGATCGATTATCTGGGCGACGTGCCATGGAGCGAGGACGACGCGGCAAAGGCGTGGTACGCGCGGGTGAAATCCCGCCCGTCGTTCCGTCCGCTGCTCAGCGAATGGCTGGCGGGCGTGCCGGCGTCGCGGACCTACGTGGACCTGGACTTCTGAGCGCTTCCGATCTGAAGGCCGCGCTGGCGCGCGAAGCGCAGGCGCTCGGCTTCGACTGCATCGGCGTCACAGCGCCCGATGCGATTTCAGTTGCCGCAAATCACTTCCGTGAATTCCTCGCCGCCGGTGCGCATGGCGACATGGACTGGCTGGCGCGCAATCCGGAGCGCCGCGCCGATCCGCGCGGGCTCTGGCCCGACGTCCGTTCGGTGATCATGCTCGGCGTCAATTACGGGCCTGACGAGGATCCGCTTGCGATTCTGAAGCAACGCACGCGCGGCGCGATCTCGGTCTATGCGCAGGGCGACGATTATCACGACGTCATCAAGAAGCGCCTGAAGGCTCTCGCGCGCTGGCTGGCCGCGACGGCAAATTGCGAGGTCAAGGTGTTCGTCGACACCGCAGCCGTGATGGAAAAGCCGCTCGCGCAGGCGTCGGGACTGGGCTGGCAGGGCAAGCACACCAATCTCGTCTCGCGCGAGTTCGGCTCTTGGCTGTTCCTCGGCGCGATCTTCGCCACGCTCGAGCTGCCGCGCGACAGCACCGAAGTCGATCATTGCGGCACCTGTCAGGCCTGCCTCGACATCTGTCCGACGGCGGCATTCCCGGCGCCCTACAAGCTCGATGCGCGCCGCTGCATCTCCTATCTCACCATCGAGAACAAGGGACCGATCCCGCACGAGTTTCGTCAAAGCCATCGGCAACCGCATCTATGGCTGCGACGACTGCCTCGCGGCGTGTCCGTGGAACAAGTTTGCCGAAGTGGGGCGCGAGACGAAACTTGCCGCGCGCGGGGAGCTGCGCGCGCCTGAGCTTGCCGAGCTCGCGCGGCTCGACGAAACAGCGTTTCGTACGCGCTTCACCAAGTCACCGGTCAAGCGCATCGGCCGCGATCGCTTCATCCGCAATGTGCTGATCGCGATCGGTAACTCGGGCGAGGGCACATTGGCCGCCGAAGCCGAGCGCTTGTTGTCGGATGCAAGTCCGCTGGTGCGCGGGGCGGCGGTGTGGGCACTGGGGCAACTCGCCGATCCCAAGCGGTTCGATGCGTTGGCTTCGCAGATGATGCCGGACGAGACGGATAACGGCGTCTGTAAGGAATGGGCGCTCGGCGTTGCGCGATCTTGATTTCATCGCGCAATCCGGCATGGTGCCGCCGCCATGAACATTGCGACGACAAACCAACCATTCTTCACCAGAGACCGCGACGCCTTCATCCCGACGCCCGTCTGCAACGGGCCGTGGGACCCGAAATCGATGCATGGCCGCGTCGTCGTAGGGCTGCTTGCCCATGTCATCGACGAACGTCACGGCGGCGCGGAATTCGTGCCGGCGCGACTGACGGTCGACATGTTTCGCTTGCCCAACATCACGACGCCGGTCGAGATCAGGACCAGGCAAATCCGCGACGGCCTGCGCATCCGCGTGATCGAGGCTGATTTCGTCTCCGGTAACGTCGCGATGGCGCGGGCGTCATGCCAACTGTTGCGCCGGACGGAAAATCCCGAAGGCAAGGTTTGGTCGGCGCCGAACTGGGAGGTGCCGAAGCCCGCGGACATTCCGGCGCCGACCGATCCCAGGCTCGGCATGAACGGCAAATGGACCACGCGGCCGATCGCGGGCCGCATGGGCTCGCTCGGCCAGCGTCGGCTGTGGATGAGCGAGGTGCGCGAGCTGATCGAGGGCACGCCGCTGACGCCGTTCGATAGCGTCGCACTCGCCGCGGATTTCGCCAGTCCCTTCGCCAATGCCGGCGAGAAAGGGCTCGGCTTCATCAACAGCGACGTCACGCTCTATCTGCATCGCCTGCCGGTGACGAAATGGATCGGCTTCGACGTCGTCAACCATCAGGCCAGTGCCGGCATCGCGATCGGCGAATGCTGGCTCTATGACGAAGAGGGGCCGATCGGCACCTCGACGGTCGCGGCCCTTGCGCAACGCAAGCCGATGACGGACGTGCCGCCGCCTTGACAACTCGTCATTGCGAGCGAAGCGAAGCAATCCATCTCTCCGCTTGTTGCGCCATGGATTGCTTCGTCGCTTCGCTCCTCGCAATGACGAGGAATCAAGTCTTCAAATGCCGCACCATCTCCGGGCGCGCCTTCAGCGCCGCACCCTGCTTGGCCACGATCTTTGCAATGCGCTCCGGCGCAAAATTCATGTCGACAAAACCGGTCGCGGTGTTGGCGACCTCGTGATAACTAGCGATCAGCCCGTCGCGCAGCGTCATGATCGAGACGCCCTCGAACATGGCGCGCGCGCCTTTTGCCTCCGGCAAGATCGAGCGATAGCTGAACGTGTAGCGCGCATAGAGCGTGGCGCCGTCAGAGACCGGCGCATGCATGTCCCAGCGGAAATCGGTCGCCGTTCGATAGAACCAGTCGTCGATCATCTCGGCGATTTTCGCCCGGCCCTTGAACGCACCATAGAAGACGTCGTGATAGACGCCGTCCTCGGTGAACAGCGCTGCGAAGGCCTTGCCGTCGCGGCGTTCGACGGCCTCGCAGAAGGTGCGCAGCATGGCGGTGGCGTTCATGGCGGTTCTCCCAGCGCATGATCCGGAAAAGTGTGCAGCGGTTTTCCGAAAAGATCATGCGCAAACAACAAGCCTACCTCATCCCATCTCGGCGACCGCGGCAATGATCCGCGCGATATCCTGCGGCCGTGACAGGCGGTGATCGCCGTCCTGGATCACGGTCAGCACCACGTCCTCAGCGGGCAGCCGCTGGGCGAGGGTGAAGGCATGCTTCCAGGGCACGTCGGGGTCCTGCGCGCCCTGCAGGATGCGCACGGGACAGCCGACATCGATCGAGCTGCCGAGCAGCAGATGGTTGCGGCCATCCTCGATCAGCGCGCGCGTGATCGGGTAGGGGGTGCCGTCGCCATAGTCCGAGGGCCGCAGCCACACGCCCCTGGTCTCGATCTCGCGACGAATGTCCGGCGAAAAGCCCTTCCACATCAACTCTTCCGTGAAGTCGGGGGCGGGCGCGATCAGCACCAGGCCCGCCAGCGAGGCGTTGGTGGCGCGCCTGGCGAGCTCGCGCGCGAGCAGCAGCGCCATCCAGCCCCCCATCGACGAGCCGATCACCACCGTCGGTCCGCTGCAGAACTGCGCGAACACAGCGACGCTCTCCTCGAGCCAGCGGCCAATGGTTCCATCGATGAATTGGCCGCCGGACTCGCCATGGCCGGAATAGTCGAAGCGAACGCAGCCACGGCCCTGGCCGGCTGCCCACGCGTCCAGCGCCAGCGCCTTGGTGCCCTTCATGTCGGAATTGAAACCGCCGAGCCAGAGCAGCCCGGGCAGCCCGCCCTTGCGGGCGCGCACCGCGATCCGCCGCGCCGAATTGCCGCTGCCGACCTCGATAAAGTCAGGCTCGATTTCAGTCCCCGAGGTGTCGTTCATGATGGCTCTCATCCGCCAATCAACAGGTCTCACCGCCTAAGGCATTCTCCGCGCTTGCGGAAGCAGGCTTCGGTGTCTATGTCGCGACCGTGACCGAAATGCCTCGCATTTGTCGGTTTCGCGCGCGCAATTGGCAAGTTCGCTTGCCCGTCGGCCCGCTTTGCTTCAAAATATCGCCCTTCGTTCACAACTTTGGAGAACCACCCATTCGCCGTCCGAACAGAGCCCCGCCCGCTGCCGCCAAAGACGGGCCGCGCGTCAATGACGATATCCGCAATGCGCAAATTCAGCTGATCGATCATACCGGTGTGAACCGCGGTGTCACCGAGACCGTGGTTGCCGTCAGGATGGCCGCCGAAGCCGGCATGGATCTGGTTGAGATTTCGCCGAACGTCAGTCCTCCCGTCTGCAAGATCATGGACTACGGGAAGTACAAATATTCGGCGCAGAAGAAGGCCGCGGAAGCCCGCAAGAAGCAGAAAGTCGTCGAGATCAAGGAGATCAAGCTGCGGCCGATGATCGACGATCACGACTACGACGTGAAAATGCGCGCGATGCAGCGCTTCTTCGAGGAAGGCGACAAGGTCAAGATCACCCTGCGCTATCGCGGCCGCGAGATGGCTCACCAGGAGATCGGCACCAAGCTGCTCGACAAGGTGAAGGCCGACGTCGCCGGATTTGCCAAGGTCGAGCAGGACGCGAGGTTCGAGGGCCGCCAGGTCGTGATGGTGCTGGCGCCGCGTTAGCGCGCGAACTCATATTTCGGAAATGAAAACGGCCCGCCAACCGGCGGGCCGTTTTTATTGGGTAGTCTCGATCAGGTCCGCGAGGCCTGCCAAGTGCCGCTGCAGCGGTCGCCCTGGATGATGCCGTTCCAGGAGCCGGCGCCGCTCATACCGGCGAGCCGGCCGCCGCCGACAGCGCGGGATGAGCCAACCGAAACCTGCACGGCGACGCCGCCGCCGCGACTGACCGAACCGGACACCCGGCCGCCGCCGGCCGACGTCACGCGCGTGCCCACCACCGTGAAGGGAACGCTGTAGCCGGAGCTGCAGGTGCCGCGGGTGGTGGCGAACACCACGTTCCAGGTGCCGTCATAGGCGCCGCCCCTTGCGACACGGGCATCGGCGGCACCGGGGATGGAGAGAGCGGCGAAGGCGGCAACGGCCGCGATCCAGCGCAGACGGGGGAGGGCAATCGTCTTGAAATTTCGCATGTTGAACCTGCTTGCGGTGATGCTTGGGAAGGAATCGATCAATAAGTCACCGTAACCGGTTCCGCGGTTCATCGGTTGCCAATTCAAACGACCTCTGTCATAAGCCCACGCTTCATCGCCCGGCTGATTTAGGGCTGCCGTGGCGATGCCCGTGCGGGTTTCATCCCTTCTTGGAAAACCTGAGCACTTTCAACGCTCTAACGAGCATTTTTGCCGCCGAAGCGCCCCTTGGGGCGCGTCTTGTTGCGGCTATTAGGAGAGCCAAATGCCCAAGCTGAAGACCAAGTCGGGCGCCAAAAAGCGCTTCAAGGTGACTGCCACCGGCAAGGTGATGCATGCCCAGCGCGGCAAGCGTCACGGCATGATCAAGCGGACGAAGAAGCAGATTCGTCAGCTCCGCGGCACCCGCGTGCTGTTCAAGACCGACGGCGATAACGTCAAGAAGTACTTCTTGCCGAACGCCTGATCGTCAACCAGCCGGGCCGCGCTCGCGCGGCCATCCCGTCACCGAATTCAAGCCTCAAGGATATCCGTCATGGCTCGCGTCAAACGCGGTGTGACCTCCCACGCCAAGCATAAGAAAGTCTACAAGGCCGCCAAGGGCTATTACGGCCGCCGCAAGAACACCATCCGCATCGCCAAGCAGGCCGTCGAGAAGGCCGGGCAATATGCCTTCCGCGACCGCAAGCGCAAGAAGCGCACGTTCCGCGCGCTGTGGATCCAGCGGCTGAACGCCGCGGTGCGTCCGTTCGGTCTGACCTACAGCCGATTTATCGACGGCCTCGCCAAATCGGGCGTCACGGTGGACCGCAAGGTGCTCTCGGATCTCGCGATCCACGAGCCGGCAACGTTCCAGGCGATCGCCGAGAAGGCCAAGGCCGCGCTCGCGGCCTAAGTTCGAAATCGCTCCAGCCTCTGGCAAGTCCGGTGTCATGCCCCGCGAAAGCGGGGCATCCAGTAACCGCCGACCACACGATGACCCTCGGGGTTACTGGATCATCCGCCTTCGCGGATGACGACGACCTCTCGTGCCGCAAGCGGGCTTCCACAGGTGACCGCCGTCATGTCCGAACTCGCAACACTCGAACAACAAATCCTCGCAGACATTGCCGCTGCCGGTGATGAAGCCGCCCTCGAAGCCGTCCGCGTCGCAGCGTTGGGCAAGAAGGGATCGATCTCGGCCCTGCTGGCAACCCTCGGCAAAATGTCGCCGGACGAGCGCAAGACGCAAGGCGCGGCCATCAACCTCGCCAAGGACAAGGTCACGCAGGCGCTTGCCGCGCGGCGCGATCTGCTCAAGTCGGCCGCGCTCGATGCGCGTCTGGCGAGCGAGACCATCGATGTCACGCTGCCGCTGCGCGAGACCGCGGCCGAGATCGGCCGCATCCATCCGCTGAGCCAGGTCTGGGACGAGCTGACCGCGATATTTGCCGACATGGGTTTTTCGATCGCCGAAGGACCGGACATCGAAACGGATGACTACAATTTCACCAAGCTGAACTTCCCGATCGGCCATCCCGCGCGCGAGATGCACGACACCTTCTTCTTCAATCCGAAGGAGGACGGCTCGCGCATGCTGTTGCGCACCCACACCTCGCCGGTGCAGGTGCGCACCATGCTGACCGAGAGGCCGCCGATCCGCGTGGTCTGCCCTGGCCGCACCTATCGCATCGACTCGGACGCCACGCACACGCCGCAATTCCATCAGGTCGAGGGCCTCGTCATCGACAAGGGCTCGCATCTCGGTCACCTCAAATGGATCCTGCACGAGTTCTGCAAGGCGTTCTTCGAGGTCGATCACATCAACATGCGTTTCCGGCCGTCGTTCTTCCCGTTCACCGAGCCGTCGCTCGAGGTTGACATCCAGTGTCGCCGCGACAAGGGCGAGATCCGCTTTGGCGAGGGCGAGGACTGGCTGGAGATTCTCGGCTGCGGCATGGTGCATCCGAACGTGCTGCGCGCCTGCGGCCTCGATCCCGACGAGTACCAGGGCTTTGCGTGGGGCATGGGCATCGATCGTATCGCGATGCTCAAATACGGCATCTCCGACCTGCGACAGCTGTTCGAGGGCGACGTGCGCTTCCTGTCGCATTACGGCTTCAAGCCGCTTGACGTCCCCTCGCTCGCGGGAGGGCTGAGCACGTGAAATTCACCCTCTCCTGGCTGAAGGACCATCTCGACACCGACGAGCCGGTCGAGAAGCTCGCCGACAGGCTGACCATGATCGGGCTCGAGGTCGAGAGCCTCGAGGACAAGGCCAAGGCATTGACGCCGTTCACCATCGCGCGCGTGATCTCGGCCGAGCAGCATCCCAATGCCGATCGGCTGCGCGTCTGCATGGTCGATCCCGGCAATGGCAGCGCACCGGTGCAGGTGGTGTGCGGCGCGCCGAATGCGCGCACCGGCATGCTCAGCGTGTTCTCAGCCCCCGGCACTTTCATTCCCGGCAAGAACATCACGCTCGGCGTCGGCACCATCCGCGGCGTCGAAAGCCGCGGCATGTTGTGCTCGGCGGCCGAGCTGCAGATTTCAGACGATCACGACGGGATCATGGACCTGCCGGCGGATGCGCCTGTCGGCAAGGGCTACGCCGAGTGGGCCGGCCTCGGCGATCCCGTGTTCGAAATCAACCTCACGCCGAACCGCCAGGACTGCACCGGCGTGCATGGTATCGCCCGCGATCTTTCCGCCGCCGACATGGGCAAGTTTCTCGATCCTGCGATCAAGCCGGTCAAAGGCGACTTTCCTTGTCCCGTGAGTGTGACGGTGGAAGAAGCGAGCCTCTGCCCGGGCTTTGCGCTGCGGCTGGTACGCGGCGTCAAGAACGGTCCCTCGCCGCAATGGCTCTCGAGGCGCCTGACCTCGATCGGGCTGCGGCCGATCAATGCGCTGGTCGATATCACCAACTTCATGACCTATGACCGCGCGCGGCCGCTGCATGTGTTTGACGCCAAGAAGGTCAAGGGTCACCTCACCGTGCGCCGCGCGCGCGACGGAGAGACGCTGCTCGCGCTCGATGGACGCACCTACACGCTCGACAACGGCGTCTGTGTCATCGCCGACGACCACGGCGTGGAGTCGCTCGCCGGTATCATGGGCGGCGAAGCCTCGGGCTGCGACGAGACCACCACCGACGTGTTGATCGAGTCGGCGCTGTGGAACGAGATCAACATCGCGCAGTCCGGCCGCAAGCTCGGCATCAACTCGGATGCGCGCTACCGCTTCGAGCGTGGCGTCGATCCGGCTTTCATGGTGCCCGGCCTCGAGATGGCCACGCGCATGGTGATGGAAATCTGCGGCGGCACGCCGTCGGAGAATGTCGTGGTCGGCAACGCCTACGGCGACGATCGCGTGATCGATTTTCCGCTCACCGAGGTGAAGCGGCTCGCCGGCATCGAGGTGCCGTTGCCGCAGACGCGCGGCATCCTCCAGCGGCTCGGCTTCGTCATGGCCGGCAACGGCCCGGTCGTGAAGGTCGCGATCCCGTCATGGCGCACCGACGTGCAGGGCAAGGCCGACATCGTCGAGGAGATCGTGCGCATCGTTGGCGTCGACAAGGTGCCGATGACGCCGTTCGACCGCGGCGAGGCGCCGCGCAAGGCGGTGCTGACGCCGATCCAGCTGCGCACCCGCCGCGCCAAACGCGCGCTCGCCGCGCGCGGCATGATCGAGGCGGTGACGTATTCGTTCATCACGAAACAGGCGGCCGAATTGTTTGGCGGCGGCAAGAGCGAGCTTGTGCTTGCCAATCCGATCGCCGCAGACCTGACCGACATGCGACCGAGCCTGCTGCCCGGCTTGGTCGCCTCCGTGCAGGCCAATGGCGACCGTGGCTTTGCCGATGTCGCGCTGTTCGAGGTTGGGCAAATCTTCAAGGGTGACCGCCCAGAGGACCAGTTCATCGCTTCCGCCGGCGTCCGTCGCGGCTTCGCGTCATCAAAAGGGATCGGGCGACACTGGTCCGGCTCGACGACGGCGGATGCGCTCGATGCCAAGGGTGACGCGCTCGCCGTGCTCGCTGCCGCCGGCGCGCCAATGCAGGCGCTGCAGATCGTGCCGGGCGGCCCTGACTGGCTGCATCCGGGGCGTGCCGGCACCATCCAGATCGGGCCGCAGAACATCCTCGGCACTTTCGGCGAGCTGCATCCGCGCGCGCTGGAAGCGTTGCACGCTGACGGACCGCTGCTGGCCTTCGAGGTGATCCTCGACCGGATTCCAGCGAGCAAGCAGCGGCCGACCCGCGCCAAGCCGGTGCTGGAACTGTCGGCGTTCCAACCGGTGTCGCGCGACTTCGCCTTCATCGTCGATCGCACGGTCAAGGCCGGCGACATGGTCCGCGCCGCGCAGGGCGTCGACAAGAAGCTGATCACCGATGTCGCCGTGTTCGACGTCTATGAAGGCAAGGGCATCGATCCGGACAAAAAATCCATCGCGATCGCCGTGACCATGCAACCGCGCGAGAAGACCATGACGGACCAGGAGATCGACGCCGTGGCGGCGAAGATCGTCGCCGAGGTCACCAAGAAGACCGGCGGCGTCTTGCGCGGATGAGCCTGTCGGGCGTCATTCCGGCGGACATCAGCTCCAACGCTGCGGTGGCGATCTGCGTCATCGCTTTCATTTCGGCCACCGCGCGCGGCTTTTCCGGCTTCGGCTCGGCGCTGATCTTCATGCCGCTCGCCAGCAGCATGGCCGCGCCGCGGCTGGTCGCAGCGCTGCTGCTGATCATCGACTTCGTCGGCGCGCTGCCGATGCTGCCGGACGGATGGCGACAGGCCGACCGCAAGGCGACCGCCGTGATCGTGCTCGGCGCGCTAGTCGGCGTTCCCATTGGAACCTGGCTTCTCACCCGGCTCGATCCCGTGACGACGCGCTGGATCATCTCCGCCTTCGTTGCCGCGCTACTCCTGTTGCTCCTCTCCGGTTGGCGCTATCGCGGCAAGGATCACGTGGCGCTCTCCATCAGCATCGGCGCATTGTCGGGCTTCTGCTCGGGACTGGCGCAGACCGGCGGCCCGCCGATCGTCGGCTACTGGCTGGGACGGCCGGTCGCCTCGCAAATCGCACGCGCCAACATCGTGCTGTTCTTCGCGGCATCGGATTTCTTTTCCGTCGTGAGCTACGCCGCCAGCGGGCTGATCAACCGCGATGCGATCCTGTTCTCGCTGCTTGTCGGCCCGATCTATGCCGCCGGGATCGGCTGCGGCACCTTGCTGTTCGGCCGCGCCAGCGAAACAGTGTTTCGCGGTATCTGCTACGTCCTGATCGCGGCCGCCGTGCTCTTCGGGTTGCCGATCCTCGACGGTGTATTGCGCGCGGGCTGAGCTTCGAGTTGTCGGGGTCGATCTGCGACTACTTGTCAGGAACGAGCAGATCCAGCGGCACTTTAAGCACGTCCGCGATGAGCTTGAGCGCGGATGCGGTACCGATGCGACGGCCGGTCTCGATATCCGAAATGTAACTTTGGCTCAGTCCTGTTTTGAACGAGAGATACATTTGCGTCATGCCGTCCGGTCTGTCACGCTCGCGCCATTCGCGTAACACCCGCACCGCATTCTCGCCGTCCGCCAAGCGATCCACAACATCCTTCGGCAACAGGGCCCCGCCGTTGGCGATGTCCTCACGGGCATGCGCGACAACGCGTGCTGTGCCGGCGTCCTCATCCGCTTCGGCGGCCCTTGCAGCCAGGCGTTCATATTCCTTCCTGGGAAGGATCGCGACTTCGCCGCGCGGTGTCTTTTGAAATTTAACACCCATGACGGTGCTCCTAGTCGTAGATTTCCCGTCTGTGCCCGACGGCGGCAACAACGATCGTTTCACGGTCCTCGTAAAAGATGACGCGCCAATCTCCGACTCGGAGGCGCAAGCCATTGCGCCCCTGGAGCCGCTTCACGTCGCCGTGCCCGGTCGCTGCAAATTCCGTCAATCGCTTGTCGATACGGCTGCGGACATCGCGCGAAAGCTTCGCCCATTCGCGCGTAGCCCTTGCGGTGAACGAGATCGGCCGCATACTGTAATATCGCATTTCGCGATATTACAGTCAACCGCATTTTGTGCGAGGAGAAGCCGCCGGCGTCAATTGAACGGTGAGGTCGACGGATACGCCCGCGCCGGGGCTGCCTGACGACGCCGCTGCGGCCGCGCAGCGGGTGCAGCGACCGGCGTCGTGTCCTTGATCGCGCCGATCCGGCGCAGCGCGGCATCGGCTGCGCGTTCGCCGCTCTCCCAGGCGCCGTCGACGGTGCCCCACAGCGTCTCATGAGTGGCCTCGCCCGCCAGATACATGCAGCCGATCGGATCGATCAGCGCCTTGCGCGAGGCCTGGCCGCCAGGGGACGCCGCCGACATCGCGCCGAGCGCGTAAGGCGCGGCGTTCCAGCGCGTCGCGCTGGTCTTCTTCACCCCATTGGCGACGTCGCTGCCGAACAGTTTGCCGATCCACTCCCTGGCGAAGGCGACCATCGCTGCCTCGCCCTGCGCGGAAAGTTCGCGGCCGAACGAGCCGCCGACGTCGATCGTGCAGAGCGAGGAGCCGCCGATATTGGCGTAGAGCAGGGCGGTGCGTGCGGACGTGCTTTGCTCGATCAGGACGTCGTCGCGGGCAAGCCCGAGCGGATTGCCGGGCAACTGCAGGGCGATGTGATCGTAACTGCCGAGGCTGAGTTTTGCGGCCGCATCGACCACGCGCTTGGGAATTTCAGTCGCGAACTTGATATTGCCGGAGGCCAACACATTGGTCGACACCGTGATGATAGCGGCGCGCGCGGTGATCCTGCCCGACGGCGTATCGACCGTGACGTCGCGATTGCCGTAATCGAGCCGGGTCGCCGGCGTCGACAGCGCCACCGGAATCCCCTCGGCAAGTTTTGCGATCAAGGTCCCCATGCCCTGCCGGCAGGCAAAGACGACGCTGCGGTCCTGCGCGCGCACCTTGTCAGCCGTCGAAAGGTCCTTGAGGTCCTTGCCGGCGAAGCTGGCGCCGAGCGTGAACTCGATCGTTCCGGCCCAATCGTTGAGATCCTTTGGCAGCGCCGACGCGCAGGAGGCATCGAACTTGCGCGAAGCCTCGTCGATGGCCCGGTTGGTGCGCACCAGCGTCGCCAGAAATTCCTCGGTCTCGCCGGCGCGCGCATTGCGGCGGCCGATCCGGATCTTCTGTCCCGAGGGTGCCGTCGCGATCTCCAGGCCCGCGCTGCGCGCGAGCTTGAGCATCGGGTTGGCGTCAGGATTGTGCATCCAGCGCGCGCCACGGTCGAACGGCACGTCGAAGGTGGAACCGTCGGTGATACAGCGGCCCCCGATCTGGTTGGCCGCCTCGATCACGATCACCTTGCGGTTCGCCGCCACGATGCGCCGCGCTGCGGCAATACCGGCGGCCCCGCGCCGATCACGACAATGTCCGCCTCGCGCGGCATCGGGGCGGCCCATGCACGGCCGCCGATGACCGGTACGCTAGCGAAGGCCGCGGACGCCGAAAGAAAGCCGCGGCGGGTCATTGTCATGTGATGGTTTCCGGAGACTTGAAAATTCGGGAACAGCTAGCGAACCTTGCCGCATCTGATGCCCAACGGCAACCGTGATGGTGAATCAATCATGATTGATGGCCTCCCGACATGAACCAAATTGCAACGGCTTTCGAGCATGCTAAGAGAAGGGAAAAATAGGCCGTAAAGGCCTACGGGGGGAATTGGGTTCATGGGCGTCATTCTCGACACCGTCGGCAAGTGGCTTGCCGACTACCTGCAGCAGGAAGTGCACGGCTATGAGCCGTTCACGCCGAGCGATCCCGACCTTTTGCGCAGCGTCATCGAACCGGGCGACGTGCTGCTGGTCGAAGGCAACAACCGCATCTCCGGCATCATCAAATATCTCACCCAGTCGACCTGGTCGCATGCCGCGCTTTACGTCGGTCCGATCGACGGCGCGGAGGAACCGGACGGCGAGCCGCATGTCCTGATCGAGGCCTATGTCGGCGACGGCGTCATCACCGCGCCCCTGTCAAAGTATTTCAGCTACCACACCCGCCTGAGCCGGCCGATCGGCCTGTCCTATGAGGACCGTTACACGGTGTGCCGCTACGCCATCAACCGCATCGGCTTCGGCTACGATACCAAGAACATCCTCGATTTGATGCGCTTCCTGATCCCGCTGCCGGTGCCGCAGCGCTGGCGGCGGCGCATGATCGCGCTCGGCTCCGGCGATCCGACCAAGATGATCTGCTCGGCGCTGATCGCCCAGGCCTTCGACGCCGTGCGCTATCCGATCCTGCCCAAGATCACCCGTGCGGGCTCGCGGGCGGCGCGCCGCGAGATCCTGCACATCCGCGATTCCTCGCTTTACATGCCGCGCGATTTCGACATCTCGCCCTATTTCGAAATCGTCAAACCCACCATCGTGCGCGGGTTCGACTACACCACACTGCATTGGGCCGACAAGCAGAAGCCGCTCCAGGAGGTAGCGGGCGAATTCGGTGTGTTTCCGGAAGGAGACGTCGAGTCGCCGTCGCTTGTTCCTGAAGAGATTGACGAAGAAGCGACGCTCGAGGTTTCGATTGAGGAAGTGACGGTCGAAACCGAGGCCGGCATGCTGGTCGAGCGCGTCACCGTCGAAGAGCATTATGTTCGCGTCGAATATGGTCCGTCGCGGTCGCCCGAGCGCGACGAAAATCGGGATGAAAGCGCCGCGGCTTAGCCGAGCTCCATCCAAGATCGTCATTGCGAGCGAAGCGAAGCAATCCAGACTACCTTTGCGGAGGCATTCTGGATTGCTTCGTCGCTTCGCTCCTCGAAATGACGAACTACCGGTCCGAGCGGCCGATCACATCAATCAATTCCTTGATCTTTTCCCGCTGATCGGCCTTGTTGCCGCTGGCGATGGCGTGCTCGACGCAATGTGCCACGTGATCGCGCAGCACTTCCTCTTCCACACGCCGCAGCGCCGCGCGCACCGCCGAAATCTGCGTCACGATATCGATGCAATAGCGGTCCTCATCGACCATTTTCGACAGGCCGCGGACCTGGCCCTCGATTCGCACCAGCCGCTTCTGAACCGACGTCTTGATGTCCTTGCGCATGCGCTCTATATACCCCCGTGGGGTATATGTTTCAAGAGCGCCGAATGGATCACGCACAGCACGCACATTCAGGTCACGCCGGCCATCATCACGGTCATGACATGCCCGCCATGCGCGATCCCGTTTGCGGCATGACGGTCGATCCCGGGACCTCGAAGCACCGCTTCGACTATCGCGGCGAGACCTTCCATTTCTGCTGTGCCGGCTGCCGCACGAAATTCGCCGCTGACCCGGCGAAATACCTCGACAAGAGCAAGCCGCAGGAAAGCGCGCCCGCACCTCGCGGGCACGATCTATACCTGCCCGATGCATCCCGAAATCCGGCAGGCCGGTCCGGGAAGCTGTCCGATCTGCGGCATGGCGCTGGAGCCCGATGTCGTCAGCCTCGATGCGGCACCCAATCCCGAGCTTACCGATATGACCCGTCGCTTCTGGATTGGTGCGGTGCTGTCGGTGCCGCCGGTCGTGCTCGAGATGGGCGCGCATCTCGCCGGCGGCCACGGCTTGATCGATCCGACGCTCTCGAACTGGATCCAGCTGGTGTTCACGACGCCGGTGGTGTTGTGGGCGGGCTGGCCATTCTTCGTGCGCGGCTGGCAATCGCTGCTCACGCGCCATCTCAACATGTTCACGCTGATCGCGATCGGCACCGGGGTGGCCTATGTCTATAGCCTGATCGGGACGATCGTCCCGCAAGCCTTCCCGTCCAGCTTCCGCGGCCATGGTGGCGCGGTTGCCGTCTATTTCGAGTCCGCCGCTGTCATCACCGTTCTCGTGTTGCTCGGTCAGGTACTGGAGCTGCGGGCGCGTGAAGCAACCTCGGGCGCGATCAAGGCGCTGTTGCGGCTGGCACCGAAGACCGCGCGGCGCGTCGACAGCGACGGTAACGACCACGAAGTCGAGATCGATGCACTCAAGGCCGGCGACAGATTGCGCGTGCGGCCGGGCGAGAAAGTGCCGGTCGACGGAAAAATCCTCGAAGGCCGTTCCGCACTCGATGAATCGCTGGTGACCGGCGAATCCCTGCCCGTCACCAAGGAACAAGGTGCGCGCGTCATCGCGGGCACGCTCAATCAGTCGGGCAGCTTTGTCATGCGCGCCGACAAGGTCGGGCGCGACACCCTGCTGGCGCAGATCGTGCAGATGGTCGCCGACGCACAGCGCTCGCGCGCGCCGATCCAGCGGCTCGCCGATCAGGTCGCAGGCTGGTTCGTTCCCGCGGTGATCGTCGCTGCCATCGTGGCCTTCGTTGCTTGGGCGACGTTCGGGCCCGAACCGAGGCTCGCGTTCGGCCTGGTTGCCGCCGTCAGCGTGCTGATCATCGCCTGCCCCTGCGCGCTCGGACTCGCAACGCCGATGTCGATCATGGTCGGCGTCGGTCGCGGCGCCCACGAAGGCGTCCTGATCAAGAATGCCGAGGCGCTGGAGCGGTTGGAGAAAGTCGACACGCTCGTGATCGACAAGACGGGTACGTTGACCGAGGGCAAGCCGAAGGTGACGGCGATCGTGCCTGCGCCCGGATTCGACAAGGATCAAATCCTGCGGCTTGCGGCCAGCGTCGAACGCGCCAGCGAGCACCCGCTGGCGGATGCGCTCGTGCGCGCCGCGGAGGAGCGTGGGCTGGAGTTGGGCGCGCTTGACGCGTTCGATTCGCCGACCGGCAAGGGCGCCACCGGTACGGTAGGCGGGACATCCATCGCGATCGGGAACTCCGGATATCTATCCTCGCTCGGTATCGAAACCGATGCGCTCGACCACGAAGCCGAGCAGCTGCGCGCTGATGGCGCGACCGTGGTGAACGTCGCCATCGACGGCAAGCCAGCTGGATTGTTTGCGATCGCCGATCCCGTGAAAACGTCGACGCCGGAGGCGCTGAAGGCGCTCGCCGCCGAAGGCATCAAGGTGATCATGCTGACCGGCGACAACAAGACCACGGCCAACGCGGTCGCGCGGCGGCTCGGCATTGACGATGTCGAAGCGGACGTGCTGCCGGATCAGAAGCGCGACGTGGTCGTACGATTGCGAAAGGCGGGCCGCATCGTCGCGATGGCAGGCGACGGCGTCAACGATGCGCCCGCGCTTGCCGCCGCCGACGTCGGCATCGCCATGGGCACGGGCACCGACGTCGCCATGGAAAGCGCCGGGATCACGCTTTTGAAAGGCGACCTCACCGGCATCGTGCGCGCCCGCGCGCTGTCGCAGGCGACGATGGCGAACATCCGCCAGAACCTGTTCTTCGCCTTCATCTACAACGCCGCGGGAATCCCGATTGCCGCGGGAATCCTCTATCCCGCCTTCGGCATCCTGCTGTCGCCGATCGTCGCGGCCGCCGCGATGGCGCTGTCGTCGGTCAGCGTGATCGGCAATGCGTTGCGGCTGCGTGCAACACGATTGCAGGAATGATAGGCTGAGCCTAACAAGAAACTAGGCCGCTTTCGCCGCGGTCGCGCAGGGCAGGCCGGCGCGCGCCATGCCACCATAGAGCGGCTCGTTCGGCATCGCCTCGCGCAGGATCGCGCGCACCGCGACCAGTCTGTCGATGTCGATGCCGGTGGCAAATCCCTTGCTCTCGCACAGGAACACCAGATCCTCGAACACGACATTACCGGTCGCGCCCGGCGCGAACGGGCAGCCGCCGAGGCCGCCGAGCGAGCCGTCGAGAATGCGCGCGCCCTCGTCGAGCGCCGCCGCCGCATTCGCAATGCCCATGCCGCGGGTGTCGTGCAGATGCACGCAGACCGGAATCTTGCCCGCGAGCTTGACCGCGGCTTTGGTCAGATCGCCAACCGCTTTCGGCCCGGCATAGCCGACGGTATCGGCGATGCCGATCGCGTCGACGCCGGCCTCCAGGCACTTCTCGACCAGCTTGATCACCTCGTTCGGGTCGACGGGACCTGCGATCGAGCAGCCCAGCGCCACCGAGATCGCGGCATGCATGATCGGCTTGTGGCTACTCGCGTCGCGCAGATCGCACATCCGCTTGACGTTCGCAATCGCGGACTCGCGCGAACGATGGGCATTGGCCTGGCTGTGTTCTTCGGTCGCCGACACCACCGTGGCAATTTCGGCAACGCCTGCGGCCAGCGCCTCGTTGACCCCGCGCTCGTTCAGCGCCAGACCGATGCCATGCGCGCCCGGCAATGAGGCGATGGTCTGCACGATGTCGCGGACATCGACGAATTGCGGAAAGGTTTTCGCGGGCAGGAACGAGCCGACCTCGAAGCAGCGCACGCCGGCGGCGTACTCGTCGCGGACCCAGCGCTGCTTGGCCTGCGTCGAGGGAAAGGTCTTCACCAGCTGCAGGCCGTCGCGCAAGCCCACCTCACGCAGGATCACGCGGCCCTCGGGATAAATCTTTTGAACGTCGGTCATGCGCGCTTCCTCATCGCTTCTGTCCTTGGTCGCAAGCTCGGCGCGGATCGCGTCCGTATCGCCGCCGAGCGGCGGCACCTTCAGCCCTTCGCCGATATTGTTGCCGTTCCACTCGATCGGCAGCGCCGGCACGCGAAACGCCGCGCCATCGGTATTGAAATTATTGACGAGGCCGCCCGGCCGCAACACATGCGGATCGCTAAACAGGTCTTCGGGGCGGTTGATCGGCGAGAAGCAGATGTTGAGCCGGTCGAGCTTGTCCGAGAGATCCTTGACGTCCCAGCCTTTGATCACTTCGGCGACGCGCGGGATGATCCGCGACCGCGCCATGATGCGATCGGTGGTGGTGCGGAGCGCCGGATCGTCGAGAAATTCCTGCAGGCCGAATTCCTTGCAGAAGCTCTGCCAATGCCCCTCGGTGACCACGCCGATGAAAATGCGGTTGCCGTTCGCAGCATCAAAAATATCGTAGATCGGCCAGGCGTGCTCGCGCTCCGGCATCGAGCGCGGCCTGTTGCCGGTCATCTCGAATTCGACCATGTGCTGGGCGACCAGGAACAGGCAGTTCTCGAACAGGCCGACGCGGATATTGGCGCCGTCCGCCTTGCCGCTTTTCTTCTGGTAGAGCGCGGCAAGGATCGAGATCACGCCGAACATGCCGCCCATGATGTCATTGGCGGAGGAGCCGACCCGCTGCGGCTTCTCCTTCGTGCCGGTCATGGCGGCGAGCCCCGACATCATCTGCACGACCTCGTCGAGCGCCGGGCGATGCTCATAGGGACCCGACAGGAATCCCTTGTGACCGACGACGATCAGATGCGGATATTTGCTGCGCAACTCATCCGCGCCGAGACCCTGCTTGTCGAGCTGGCCGTCGCGAAAATTCTCCAGGAACACATCGGCGCTTTCGAGCAGCCGGTGCATGGTCTCGCGATCCTCGCTCTTTTCGAGGTCGAGCACGACGCTGCGCTTGCCGCGGTTGAACAGCGGAAAGAACGCCGTTCCCATGCCGCCGAGCGAGCGCGTCTTGTCGCCGGCAGGCGGCTCGACCTTGATCACCTCGGCGCCGAGCTGGGCGAGGATCATGCCGCAAGTCGGGCCCATCACCATGTGGGTCATTTCGATGACCCTCACGCCCTCCAGCGGCAGTCCGGCCTCAGTCATGCATTTCTCCCATATTCGCGGCGCCACACTAGGCTGTCAGCCGCCGTCTGGAAAATACAATCTTGGTATCAGCGCATTCCCGCCTGCATGACGCAAATGCGAGAAAGCCGGACTGCCCGAGCCGCGTCAAAGCGTCGCCGCGCGGCTCTTGTCGAAGCGCCCGCAGATGTCTACCTGTGCCGACGTTTTCGAGAGGTCAAGACATCATGCTGGACGCCGCCGCCAAGGCGCTATCGCAAATCCTGTCACCGCCGATGCGCTCGATCCTGTGGCGATCGATCGCCTTTGCGCTGGTGCTGATCACGGTGCTTGCGGTCGGCCTGCAACGCCTGCTCGAGCTGGTTCGCCAACTATGGCGAGGGCTGGGCCGAAGCGTTGCTCGGACCCGGCTTTCACACGCCGCTCAATGCGCTGGCCTGGTTGATCTCGATCGCGGCCGCGCTCGGCGTGGTGCTCGGCGGCATTTTCCTGATGCCGGCGGTCACCTCGCTGGTTGCCGGCTTTTTCGTCGACGACGTCGGCGATCTCGTCGAGCGCGAATATTATCCGGCGGAGCGGCCCGGCGTGGCGCTGCCGCTGTCGGTCGCGACGATCGAAGGCGTCAAGATCGCAGCGATGACGATCCTGGTCTATCTGGTCGCGCTGCCTTTCGTGCTGGTGGCCGGTGCGGGCTTCCTGATCTTCTTCATCGCCACCGCATGGCTGCAGGGAAAGCAGTATTTCGAGCTGGCGGCGATGCGCTTCCGGCCGCCCGCGGAAGCCAAGGCGATGCGCAAGCACCACGCGGCGACCGTCTTTACCGCAGGCCTGTTCATCGCGGCCTTCGTCTCGATCCCGATCGTCAACCTGGCGACGCCGCTGTTCGGCATGGCCTTCATGGTTCACATGCACAAGCGATTGTCCGGCCCGCGACCCGAATTGATCGAGCCACGGCGGCGCAGCAGCGTGCCTACGGCTTGATTATTTGCGCATGATCTTTTCGGAAAACCGCTTCACACTTTTCCGGATCATGCGCGCGAATCGCGCGCGAACGGCGCGATCAACAAGCCGATAATCGCAAAGGCCGCCAGCATCGCCCAGGCCTCGTTGACGCAGAGCGCGAGCGAAGCCTTTTCGACGAAGGGACGAACGTAGGCGATCTCTGCGTCGGTCGGCGGACGCGACACGCGCTCCAGGATCAGCTTCGGATCAAGCCCGATCGCGGCTGCGGCAGTCAGATCGCCCGCCAACAGGCGATCGCGGAACTGCTCGGCATAGATCGCGACGCGGCCGTAGAGGATCGTATCGACCAGGGCGATGCCGATGGCGCCGCCGAGATTGCGCATTAGATTGAACAGGCCGCTGGCATCGGCGATCTCGCCTTCGGGCAGATCGCCGAGCGCGATGCGCGTGGGCGGCAGCAGGCAGAACATGATGGCGACGCCACGCACGATTTGGGGCAAAAGCATCTCATCGAAATCGGCGGTGCGCGGTTGCCAATAAGAGAGGCCAAGACCGACCGCGAACAGCGCGAAGCCCACAGACGTCAAGAGCCGGGCGCCCAGGCGACTTTCCAGGATCGCCGCAACCGGCGCGGCGACAAGCTGCGCGATGCCCGTTACCAGCATGATGGTGCCGATCTCGAACGCGTCATGGCCGCGCACAAAGCCGAGAAACACCGGCATCAGATAGACCGAGCCAAACAGCCCGACACCGAGACAAAAGCTCAAGGCACAGCCCAGCGCGAACGATCTTCGCTTGAGCGCGACAAGTCGGAGCACCGGATGCGGCGCATGCGCCGTTCGCCAGACAAAAATGCCGAGACCGAGCGCGCTGGCCAGCAGCGGGCCAGCGCAGGACAGCGACAGCCAGCCGCCCTGCGGCGCCTGCTTCAGGCCGATCTCGAGCGCGGCAAGTGCCGCCGCCATCACGAGCAGCGAGATTGCGTCCAGCTTCCTCAATTCATCGAAATCAGTGGGGTGCCGCGGCAACAGGAAGGGCGTCACCGAGGCGACGATCAGTCCTGGAATCACATTGATCAGGAACAGCCACGGCCACGACCAGGTCGCGGTGATGAAGCCGCCGACCACGGGACCGATGGTCGGCGCCAGCACCGCGACCACGCCGCCAATGGTGGTTGCGGCCGCGTGCAGCCGGGTTGGAAACAGCAAGAACACCGCCGAGAACACGGCGGGAATCAGCACGCCACCGGAAAAGCCCTGCACGACCCGGAAGCCCAGCAACACGGCGAAGCCTTCGCTGAACGCACAGCCGATCGAAGCGATCGTGAACAGGCTGACGGCTGTCACGAACAGCCATCGCAGCGTCAACACACGTGTGAGAAAACCGGTCAGCGGAATCGCGATGACCTCCGCGATCAAATAGGCGGTCTGGATCCAGCTCATCGCGTCCGGCGAGATCCCGAGCGCTTGCTGGATGGTCGGCAGCGAAGTCGCCACCACCTGGATGTCGAGGATCGCCATGAACATGCCGAGGCACATCAGCAGGAAGGCAGCCCATATGGCGGGCCTCGGCGTATCGGGCGGTTCGGTCACCGCGCGCTCACGGCGGCAAGCGCGCGCGTCTCGGCGTGGATGCGGATGGCCAGCACAATGGCGTTGAGGACCGTGAACACCACGGCGACAACGGGCAGATGCAGCGCCAGCGGCAAAACTGCGATTTCCCCCGCCACGACGGCGTAATTGGGATGCGACAGGTAGCGATAGGGACCGACGGCGACGAGTTTCTCGCCCGGCAGGACGATGATGCGCGTGGTCCAGCGCGTGCCGAGCGTGGCGAGAATCCAGACCCGCAAGCCCTGCAGCACGATAAACAGTGCAAGCGCGACGAGATCGACCTCCCGATCCCGCCCGAAAATCCAGAGCGCGACCAGCCAGGCCGCATGAACCGCCACGATCAGCGGATAATGCCGCGCGCCAACTTCGAACTCCGCCGCGCGCGAGCAGCGCCCTTGTATTGTGGCGAGCAAGGACCAGCTCGCCGAGCCGCTGCAGCGTGACCAGGGCAAGGATGACGGTGGCGAGGCTCACGCGGCGTGTCGCAACGCGACGCAGCTTGCGGTGAAACCCGGTCCGAGCGCTGTGAGCAACGATCGCGGAGGCAAACCGCACGCGCGGGCGCGCTCCAGCACGAACAGCACCGTCGGCGCCGACATGTTGCCGTAATCGGCAATGACATCGCGCTCATGATCGAGCGCGCCCTGGTCAAGTGTGAGCGCGCGCTCCAGCGCCGCGATCACCTTGGTGCCGCCGGGATGACAGATGAAGCGATCGATGTCGGCAGGCGACAGCGCCATGCGCGCCAGAATTTCGCCGACCGCAGGCCCCATCTGCTCCCGCACGAAATCCGGAATGGTGCGCTGGAAGATCACGCCGAAGCCTTCGGGATCGACGCGCCATCCCATGATGTCGAGCGTATCGGGCCAGAGCTTTTCGCCTGATGCCTCCACCCGCGTTGCGCCGCCGTCGCCCGCGCGCAGGACGACGGCCGCGGCGCCATCGCCGAACAGGCTGGCGGCGACGATATTGGCCTTGCTCAATTCGTCGTGGCGAACCGCGAGCGTGCAGAGTTCGAGCGCGACCATCAGCACATTGCTGCCCGGCCGCGATTGCGCCAGCCGCGCCGCGATCGACAGTCCGGACACGCCGCCCGCGCATCCGAGGCCAAACACCGGCACACGCGCGACATCGCCGCGAAATCCCATGCGGCCGGCGAGGCGCGCCTCCAGCGTCGGCGTCGCAATCCCGGTCGAGCACACCGTTACCACGGTATCGATATCTTCCGCTCCGAGATCGGCGCGCGCCAGCGCCTGCTGGGCGACATCGATGAACAGCGCCTCCGCACCCTCCAAAAACGCCTGTGTGCGATCCGGCCAACCGCGTCGTTCGAGATACCATTCCATCGGCTTGACGCCGTAGCGATGGCGAATGCCGGTGTTGGCAAACAGGCTCGATAATGTCTCGAACTCCGGATAGCGGTCGGCCATCAGGGCGCGCGCGGCCTCGAGGATTCTCTGCTGATGGAATTGGTGGGGTGGAACTGCAGTCGCCAGCGACACCAGTGCAGCCGTGTGGTTCATGTGGCTGTGCCCCCGCCTGTGTGGTCCCACACTATGGAAACCGCCCAATCGCGGGAATATTTCGACACGCACGACGGCGGGCGCGCCGGTCACGCCAAGTTGACAATGCCGTCTCAGTGCGCCACCAGCGGACAGCCGGCCTCGGCGAGGGGACGAAAGGCCTGATCGCCGGGGATGGTGGCGAGGATCTTGTAATAATCCCACGGCTTGGTGGACTCGGGCGGTGTCTTCACCTGCGCGAACAGCATGTCGTGCACCAGGCGGCCATCTTCGCGCACATGGCCACCCTTGACGTAGAAATCGTTCACCGGCAGCTCGCGCATCTTCGCCATCACGGCCTTGGCTTCATCGCTGCCGGCGGCCTTGATCGACGCGATGTAGTGACGCACCGCGGAATAGACGGCGGCTTGCGGCATGGTCGGCATGCGGCCCTGCCTGTCGAAGAAACGTTTCGACCAGGCGCGGGTCTCGTCATCGCGATCCCAGTAGAAGGCGGTGACGAATTTCAGCCCCTGCGCCGCCTGCAGCTGCATGCTGTGCACGTCGGAAAGGAAGACCAGCAGCGACACCATGCTCTGCTTCTTGGTCAGGCCGAATTCATTGGCCTGCTTGACCGCATTGACCATGTCGCCGCCGCCATTGGCGAAGGCCACGACTTTCGCTCCCGAGGCCTGCGCCTGCAGCAGATAGGAGCTGAAGTCGGACGTATTGAGTGGATGACGTACGCTGCCGAGCACCTTGCCGCCCGCTGCCAGGACAGCAGCTGTGGCGTCCGCCTCCAGCGAATGACCAAAGGTGTAGTCGACGGTGATGAAGAACCAGGTGTCGCGTCCCTCCGCGACCGTCGACTTGGCCAGACTCGTGGTCAGCGCATAGCTGTCGTAAATCCAGGAGGCTTCGTTCGGCGTACAGTTCTTGCCGGTGAACGCCGTACTGCCGACCGCGCCGGCAATCGCAATCCGGTTGTACTGCGCGGCAAGCTGCTCAACGCCGAGCGCCACGGCGGAGTTATCGAAGCCGATGGCGAGGTCGACCCCCTCGCTCTCGAACCAGCGCCGCGCGATGCCGACGCCGACGTCGGCCTTGTTCTGGTGATCGGCCACCACAATGTCGATCGGCTTGCCGAGCACCGTGCCGCCGGCATCCTCGGTCGCCATACGCGCCGCGATGACCGAGCCCGGGCCGCCGAGATCGGCATAGAGGCCGGATTGATCGTTCATCACGCCGATGCGGACGACATTGTCGGAGATTTGCGCGGCGGCGCCGGACACGCCGAAGACAAGACCAGCCAAAGCCGAAGCCAGCACAAATTGCGATCGCACGGCGCGCCTCCCGATTGTCTGGCCCTTGTGATGGACCTTGGCGAGGAGCGTATGCCCGAGCAACATCGCATACAAGACAGCGTCAGTTGCATTGCAATGCGCAAAATCAGGTGGGCGCGCGCCCAAGCTAAACCGTCTTTTCCGGCCAGCGGCAAAGATCGTTGATCAGGCATACCTCGCAGCGGGGCTTGCGGGCGAGACAGGTGTAGCGCCCATGCAGGATCAGCCAGTGGTGGGCGTGCAGCATGAACTCGGACGGAATCACTTTCTCCAGGCCGAGCTCGACGTCGAGCGGCGTCTTGCCGGGCGCCAGTCCGGTGCGGTTTCCGACGCGGAACACATGAGTGTCGACCGCCATGGTGTGCTCGCCATAGGCCATGTTGAGCACGACATTGGCAGTCTTGCGGCCGGCGCCGGGCAGGGATTCGATCTCGGCGCGGGTGCGCGGCACCTCGCCGCCAAACTCACGGATCAGCTTGTCCGACAGCGCGATGACGTTCCTGGCCTTGTTGCGATAAAGCCCGATGGTCTTGATGTAGTCGCGCAACTTCTCCTCGCCGAGCTCGAGCATCTTTTGCGGCTTGTCTGCGACCTTGAACAGTTCACGCGTGGCCTTGTTGACGCCGGCATCGGTCGCCTGCGCCGACAGCACCACCGCAACGAGGAGTGTGTAGGGGTTGAGATGCTCCAGCTCGCCGCGCGGCTCCGGATTGGCTTTGCGGAAGCGCTGGAAGCATTCGCGAACCTCGCCCGGCGTCCAGGGCTTTGACGCCTTGGCTTTGGCAGCCTTGGCCTTGGCGGGCAATTTCCTGGCGACGCGCGCGGACTTTGCCTTCTTGGCCGGCTTCTTCCGCGATCGAACGGAGGCCGTTTTGGCGCGTTGGGTTCGGATGCTTTTCGCCATGAAGTGGATATACTGACAGGCAATGACCGCAGGCAATGGTTTTGAACATGGCGACGCCGAGCCGGTGCTGTTCTCGGCGCTATTGACGCCGCATCGCTCGCTCAATCGCACCGGCTTTGTGCTGGTGATGACGTTCCTGAGCGTGATCAGCTTTGCGACCGGAATCGCCTTCCTGATCATGGGCGCGTGGCCGGTGTTCGGCTTCCTCGGCCTCGACGTGCTCGCGATCTACATCGCCTTCAAGATCAATTTCGGCCGCGCCCGGGCGCGCGAGGAAATCACGGTGACGCCATCGGAATTGCGCCTGCGCCGCGTCAGCCATCGCGGCCACGTCGTCGAGTGGGTGCTCAATCCGCTCTGGGTCCAACTCGATGAGGTCGTGCACGAGGAGTTCGGCACCGAGCGGATTTATCTGATCTCGCGCGGGCGCCGGGTGTCGGTCGGCAGCTTCCTCGGAGCAGAGGAAAAAGCCAGTTTTGCCAAGGCCTTGCGGGCGGGCCTAACAGCCGCCAAGCGCGGCCCGACCTATAATCCGGTGACCTAGAGCCAAGTCAGGAATCGGGTGGTTTGCGATGCCGCGCCGTCCTAAATCACCACCCATGATCACACTCGCCATTCACGATATGCGCCTGGCCAAGCCGGGCTCCCAGAACGCCGCGCTGCGCGACTACGACAGCGTGCGCCGCGCGATTGCCTTCATCAGCGAACATTGGCGGACGCAGCCGACCATCGAGGCGATGGCCGACTCCGCCGGGGTGACACCGGACGAGTTGCACCATCTGTTCCGCCGCTGGGCGGGGCTGACGCCAAAGGATTTCATGCAGGCGCTGACGCTCGATCACGCCAAGGGTCTGTTGCGCGACTCCGCGAGCGTGCTCGATGCCGCGCTCGACTCCGGCCTTTCCGGTCCGGGCCGGCTGCATGATCTGTTCGTCACCCATGAGGCGATGTCGCCGGGCGAATGGAAAAATGGTGCCACTGGCCTGACCTTGCGCTACGGCTTCCATCCCTCGCCGTTTGGCACCGCGCTTTTGATGGCAACGTCCCGCGGCCTTGCCGGCGTTGCTTTCGCCGATCCGGGCGAGGAGCAGGCCGCGCTCACAGACATGCAGCGGCGCTGGCCGAACGCTGTCTATGTCGAGGACTATCTGAGCACGGCGCCGCTGGCGCAGCGCATCTTCGACAAAAACCTCTGGCGGCCCGACCAGCCGCTACGGGTCGTGCTGATCGGGACCGATTTCGAGGTGCGGGTGTGGCAGACGCTGCTGAAGATCCCGATGGGTCGTGCGGTCTCCTATTCCGACATCGCGCACAACATCGACAATCCGAAGGCCTCGCGCGCCGTCGGCGCGGCGATCGGCAGGAACCCGGTGTCGTTCGTGGTGCCCTGCCATCGCGCGCTCGGCAAGGACGGCAAGCTGACCGGCTATCACTGGGGCATCACCCGCAAGCAGGCGATGCTCGGCTGGGAAGCGGGACAGGTCGGCCTGCACTGAATCCCAAGGCAATGACGCGCGCGTCGTGTCGGCAAGCTCAACGCGCGCGCGGGCCTCGCGTTGCGCTCGATTGGCGACGCCTGTAGATTCGACCGATGTCCCAGTCAGGAGATTATTTTTTCTGCGGTGTCGGCGGCAGTGGCATGACCCCACTTGCTCTGATCATCCAGGCCAGAGGCGGTCGCGTGGAGGGTTCCGACCGCGCCCTCGACCAGGGACGCAATACCGAAAGATTTGATTTTCTGCGCGCGCATGGCATCGCGCTTCACCCGCAGGACGGCAGCGGCGTGCGCCGCGCTACCCAGACCCTGGTCACATCAGCGGCTGTCGAGGAAACGATCCCCGACGTGCAAGCCGCGCGGCGCGTCGGCGCCACTGTCACCACGCGTGCGCGGCTTCTCGCCAACCTCTTCAACGATGCTACTTTGGGCATCGGCGTCGCCGGCACGAGCGGAAAGTCCACCACGACAGGCATGATCGGCTGGATCCTGCACCGCGCAGGAAGAAGTCCCACGATCATGAACGGCGCCGACATGAAGAACTTCGTCGACGCCAGCTCCCCGTTTGCCAGCGCCAGGATCGGCGGGGGCGAGATCTTCGTGAGCGAGGTGGACGAGAGCGACGGCTCGATTGCGTTTTATGAGCCGCGCATTGCCGTCGTCAACAACATCTCGCTCGACCATAAATCGATGGACGAGCTGCGCAGCCTGTTCCGTGGCTTCAGCGTCAAGGCGGAAACGGTGGTGCTCAATCTCGACAATCCGGAAACCGCGGCACTCGTGCCCGATTTGAAGCCTGGCCGGGCAGCAACTTACAGTCTGACCGATGCGCGCGCCGATCTCCTCGCCTCATCGCCGGTCGCCTCGCCTGCCGGCATCGCCTTCCACGTCAAGGACGCGCGGCACAGCGGCGAGGCCGTCGAGGTGGACCTGAAAGTTCCGGGACGGCACAACGTCGCCAACGCACTCGCCGCGCTCTGTGCCGCGAAAGCATGCGGCGTGAGCGCTATCCGATGCGGCGCGTTACTCTCGGCGAGTTCAGCGGCATCCGCCGGCGGCTGGAGGTGACGGGCACCGTCAACGGAATAACGGTCATCGACGATTTTGCCCACAACCCCGACAAGATATCGGCCACGCTGGAGACCATGCACGCGTTTCCCGGCCGCCTCCTGCTGATGTTTCAGCCGCATGGCTACGGCCCGATCCGTTTGATGAAGGACGCTTTGGTGGACTGCTTTACGAAGGGCATGGGCGGTGACGATGTTCTCGTCATGCCCGAGCCGGTCTATTTCGGCGGCACGGTCGACCGCAGCGTCGGCAGCCGCGAACTCGCCGGCGAAATCGAGCGGGGCGGTCGAAAAGCCACGGCATTTCCGGATCGAAGTAGCTGCGGCGACGCCCTGGTCAAATTGGCCCGCCCCGGCGATCGCATCCTGGTGATGGGAGCGCGCGACGATTCGCTTTCGCTCTTCGCGCGTGAACTGCTGCAGCGACTGACGCCGTGACGATGCCGATGCCGGCGCTCAGGCCGCCAGATCGAGCTTGGACGCCACCGTGGCGTCCTCGTTGAGGCGATAGATGATCGGCACGCCGGTGCCGAGCTCGCGCTTCAGGATGTTTTCCGGCGTCAGCTTCTCCAGCACCATGATCAGCGCGCGCAGCGAGTTGCCGTGGGCCGCGACCAGCACGCGCTCGCCGCGCAGCACGCAGGGCAAAATCTCCTGCACGTAATAGGGCAGGGTGCGCGCCAGCGTGTCCTTCAGGCTTTCGCCGCCGGGCGGCGGCACGTCATAGGAGCGGCGCCAGATGAGCACCTGCTCCTCGCCCCACTTCTTGCGGGCGTCGTCCTTGTTGAGGCCGGAGAGATCGCCATAGTCGCGCTCGTTCAGCGCGAGATCTTTCCTGGTCTGCAGACCGGTCTGACCGATCTCGGCCAGCATCAGGTCGAGCGTGTGCTGCGCGCGCTTCAAGACCGACGTGAAGGCGATGTCGAACTTGAAACCCTGCGCCTTCAACTTGCGGCCGGCATCCTTCGCCTCCTTGATGCCCTGCTCGGTGAGATCAGGGTCCTTCCAGCCGGTGAAGAGATTCTTCAGGTTCCAGTCGCTCTGGCCGTGGCGCACGAGCACAAGAAGTCGGTCGCTCATTTCGTTGGTCCATTCCAGTCTTGTTCTTCAGGTTTCACCGAGCCCGAGCACATCGGCCATGGTGTAGAAGCCCGGCTTCTTGCCGTTCGCCCATAGCGCCGCCTTTAGTGCGCCCTGCGCGAACAACGTACGGTCTTCGGCGTGATGCGAAAGGGTCAGACGTTCGAATGGACCGGCAAACATCACGCTGTGATCGCCGGCCGCAGTGCCGCCGCGCAGCGAAGCAAATCCGATATCGCCGGCGCGCCGTGCACCGGTGATGCCGTCGCGACCCCGCGCCGAGCGTTCCCCGAGTGCGATCTTGCGCCCTGCGGCGGCGGCTTCGCCGAGCATCAGGGCGGTGCCCGAGGGCGCATCGATCTTGGCCTTGTGATGATGCTCCAGGATTTCGATGTCGAAACTCTCGTCCAGCGACTGTGCGGCGCGCTTGACCAATGCGGCCAGCAGATTGACGCCAAGACTCATATTGCCCGACTTCACCACGATGGCTTGCGAGGTCACGCTGCGGATCACGGCCTCATCCGAAGCCGACAGCCCGGTGGTGCCGATGACATGCACGATGCCGCGCTGGGCTGCGATCGCGACATTGGCGATGGTTGCGCCCGGCACGGTGAAGTCGAGGATGCCGTCAGCCTCCGCCGACAGTGCCCAGAGATCGCCGGACAGCTTGATGCCGTTGGCGGGCAGGCCCGCGAGCACGCCGGCGTCTTTGCCGAGCAGGTCCGACCCCGGCGCCTCCAGCGCGCCGGCCAGCACCGCGCCCGGTGTTTCCGAGATGACGCGGGTCAGCGTGCGGCCCATCCGGCCGCCGGCTCCCGCAACGATCAAGCGCATATCCGCCATGGTTTCCCTCTCCCCGCCCTATTAGCGGGCGGAGGCTGTTCCGGCAACCGGCGCCCTCGTCATTGCGAGGAGCGACAGCGACGAAGCAATCCATCTTGCCACGAAGGCAGAATGGATTGCTTCGCGGAGCCTGTCATCGGGCGCGCATTCGCGCGACCCGTTGGCTCGCAATGACGAATGCTAAGGCTGCGGGCCGTCGTAACCTTCGATGATCACGAGGTCGGCGACCGAATGCGGCTGCCGCACCTTGATGTTGGCCTGGTATTCCGGCGAGTTGTAGCAGGCGAGCGCGGTCGCATAATCCGGAAATTCGATCACGATATTACGCTTGCGGCTCTGTGCCCTCCGGGTCCCTCGAACTTGCCGCCGCGCACGACGAAGCGGGCGCCGAATTTCTTGAAGATGCCGGGGTTCGCCAACGCATAGGGCTTGTAGCCTTCGTCATTGTGAACGTCGACGCGGGCGATCCAGTATCCTTTTGCCATTTTTCGTTTCCTTCCCTTTTACGCAACGAGCTTTGGCGCGATCTCGGCATGAACGGCTTCCGCCGCCGCCCTGGGGTCCGCCGCGCCTGTAATCGGACGTCCGACCACCAGATAATCGCTGCCCGCCGCGATCGCCCGCGCCGGGGTCATGATGCGCTTCTGGTCGCCGACGTCGGAGCCGGCAGGACGAATGCCGGGCGTCACCAGCGTCATCTGGTGACCGACGAGCTTGCGCAAGCCGCTCGCTTCCTCCGGCGAACAGACGATGCCGTCGAGGCCGAGCACCTGCGCCTGCTGCGCGCGCGCCTCGACCAGATCGGACACGGAGAGCCGATAACCCGCGGCATGCAGATCGCTATCGTCGTAAGACGTCAGCACGGTGACTGCCAGCAGTTTCAAATCAGAGCCGGCGCGACCCTCGACGGCCGCCTTCAGCGTTTGCGGATAGGCGTGCACGGTGAGGAAAGTCGCACCAAGCTTGGCGACGCTTTCGACGCCGCGCGCGACCGTATTGCCGATGTCGTGCAGCTTGAGATCGAGAAAGACCTTCTTGCCTGATTTGACGAGCTGGGAGACCAGCGGCAGTCCGCCGGCATAAGCGAGCTGATAGCCGATCTTGTAGAATGTCACGCTGTCGCCGAGCCGCGTCACCATCGCTTCCGCCGCAGCGACACTGGGCAGATCGAGCGGCACGATCACGCGATCGCGGGGCGCGATAATGGCTGGCTGCATGGTCACCTCACATCATCCGTTGTGAAACTTCGATCAACTGCCGCACCAGGCCTTTCATCGCATCGATATCGGCCTGATTTTTCAATCTGTCCATATCGTCATAAGCCTCATCCGCAAATGACAGCGCGATCTGGTTGGGAATGACCGCGGCATGGCAGGCCGTCAGGATCAGCCGCAGCGCCGCCAGCGCCCGGGTTCCGCCAAGCCGGCTCGCAGAAGCCGCGGCAATCGCGAACGGTTTTTCGCGAAACACCTGGCCACGCGCCTCATGCGGGTCCTGCACGCGGGTGATCCAGTCGATGGTGTTCTTCACCAGCGCCGGCACCGAGGAATTATATTCGGGCGTCACGATCAGCACGCCCTGATGGGCGCCGATCATGCGCTTGAGATTGACCGCATTGATCGGCACGCCGGATCGCGCCTGCAGGTCGCCGTCATAGATCGGCAGCGGAAAATCGGCGAGCGAGATGCGTGTGACCTCGGCGTCGGCTCGCACGAACGCGTCGGCCGCGGCCATCGCCAGCTTCGCATTATGCGAGCCTGATCGCAGCGAGCCCGGGATGATGAGGATTTTCGGTGCGGCCATAAATCAGCTTGCGGTCGGGATTACCCACCGCGCTACCAACCGCAGCAGGCAGATTAGTCTTTGCGATACACCCAGACGCGGGCGGGCGGAAGGTTCATCCAGATCCGCTCGGAGGCTTCTGTGGACACGCCGGGCAACGATTTCGGAATCGGTGGCGCGACCGAGTAGGTGAACTGCACAAAGGGCGCGCCGGGCGCGAGTGCGGCGAAGGCATCGCGGATCAGCTTCAGGCGCGTCGACATCGGCTTGGTGACCAGCGGCAGGCCGGAGACGACGGCGGAGGCAGGCTTACCCAGCACGTTCCAGAGCGTGTCGCGCAGCGCATAGGCGTCGCCATGCACGACCTTGGCCTGCGGATAGCGGTCGCGCAGCAGCGCGCAGAAGCCGGAATTGTATTCGACCAGCACGAGCCGTTTCTGGTCGACACCGCGATGAAGCAGGGCGCTGGTGATGGCGCCGGTGCCCGGCCCGAGTTCGATCACCGGTTCGTCGGAATCGATTTTGACATATTGCGCCATGGTCCGGGCGAGCAAACGCCCCGACGGCATCACCGCGCCCATATGCAGCGGCTTTTCAATCCATGACCGCAGAAAACGAACCTCATCGTCGAGACGAGGAGGCTTTTTCAACGCACGCACGGACGATTGCAAAGGCATGTCAGTACCAGACGGGACCGCCGATTAAGCGGTGGATGTCAGAAAACAGTCACAAAGACGTATAGCGCGCAGAGAGAACGGTCAAGCCGAACAGGGGGTTCAGCGACGCTGCACCGCATCGGCAAATTTGGCATAACGCCAAGTGCTGGCTGAATTTTTCCTGGGCCAGAGGGCTAGCCGCCGGTGCGGCTGCCGAAGAAGTCCTTGACCTTGGTGAAGAAGCCCGCGGCTTCCGGCTGGGTCGCACCCGACGAGAGCTTTTCGAACTCGGCGAGCAGCTCCTGCTGCTTCCTGGTGAGGTTCTGCGGCGTCTCGACCACGACCTGGACATACATGTCGCCCATCTGGCGCGAGCGCAGCACCGGCATGCCTTTTGATGCGATGCGGAAGCGCCGCGCCGACTGGGTGCCGGGCGGGATTTTCACCTTGGTCTTGCCCTTGTCGATGGTCGGCACCTCGAACTCGCCGCCGAGCGCCGCCGTCACCATCGAGATCGGGACGCGGCAATGCAGGTCGGCGCCGTCGCGCTGGAAGAACTGATGCGCCGACAGCGACAGGAAGATGTAGAGGTCGCCGGGCGGACCGCCGCGCACGCCGGCCTCGCCTTCGCCGGCAAGACGAATGCGCGTGCCGTCCTCGACGCCCTGCGGAATGTTCACCGACAGCGTTCGGTCGCGCTGCACGCGGCCCGACCCCGCGCAGGAGGGACAGGCGTCCTCGATCATCTGGCCGCGGCCCTGGCAGCCCGGACAGGTCCGCTCCAGCGTGAAGAAACCCTGCGCCTGACGGATGCGGCCCGCGCCGCCGCAGGTCGAGCAGGTCTTGGGCTTGGTGCCGGCTTTGGCACCGGTGCCCGAACAGGATTCGCAGGTGACGGAGACGGGAATCTCGATCTGCGCGGTCTTGCCGAGGAAGGCCTCTTCGAGGGTGATTTCCATGTTGTAGCGCAGGTCGGCGCCGCGCTCGCGGCCGCCGCGGGAACGCTGCCCGCCCATGCCGAACAGGTCTTCGAAAATATCGGAGAAGGAGGAGGCGAAGCCGGCGCCGAAGCCGGGATGCCCGCCGCCCATGCCGCCGCCCTGCTCGAACGCCGCATGGCCGAAGCGATCATAGGCGGCGCGCTTCTGGCCGTCTTTGAGGACCTCATAGGCCTCGTTGATTTCCTTGAAGCGGATTTCGCTCTCGGCATCGCCGGGATTCTTGTCCGGATGCCACTTCATCGCGAGCTTGCGGAACGCCGTCTTGAGCTTGCCGTCGTCGGCGGTGCGTTCGACTTCGAGGGTTTCGTAATAGCAGCGCTTGGTCGACATCCGTTCAAACCCGCCCGAACTTCGTCTTCATTGCCGAATGTTGGAAGATGCAAGCTTCGGCTTAATGAAAAATGACCCCCAGACCATTGAGCGTTGCGTGCTCTCTGGAATGAGGGTCATGGTGGTGTCCGCCTTCTAAGCAGATTTCTTGTTGTTCTTGTCGTCGTCGACCTCGGTGAACTCCGCGTCGACGACGTCATCCTTTGCAGCATCCTTGGCGGCATCGCTTTCGGCCTGCTGCTTGTACATGGCCTCGCCCAGCTTCATCGAAGCCTGCGCCAGCGTGTTGGTCTTGGCCTTGATCGCCTCGGCATCGTCGCCCTTCAGCGCTTCCTTGAGATCGCTGACGGCGTCTTCGATGGCGCGGCGTTCGGGTTCGCCGATCTTCGAGCCGTGCTCGGCCAGCGCCTTCTCGGTGGAATGCACCAGCGAGTCGGCATGGTTCTTGGCGTCGACCGCCTCGCGGCGCTTCTTGTCGGCCACCGCATTGGCTTCGGCGTCCTTGACCATCTTGTCGATGTCGGCTTCCGACAGGCCGCCGGAGGCCTGGATGCGGATCTGCTGCTCCTTGCCGGTCGCCTTGTCCTTGGCCGAGACGTTGACGATGCCGTTGGCGTCGATGTCGAAGGTCACCTCGATCTGCGGCATGCCGCGCGGCGCCGGCGGAATGCCCATCAGGTCGAACTGGCCGAGCATCTTGTTGTCGGCCGCCATCTCGCGCTCGCCCTGGAAGACGCGGATGGTGACCGCGTTCTGGTTATCCTCGGCGGTCGAGAACACCTGGCTCTTCTTGGTCGGGATCGTGGTGTTGCGCTCGATGATGCGGGTGAACACGCCGCCCAGCGTCTCGATGCCCAGCGACAGCGGGGTCACGTCGAGCAGCAGCACGTCCTTGACGTCGCCCTGCAGCACGCCGGCCTGGATCGCAGCACCGATCGCCACGACTTCGTCGGGGTTGACGCCCTTGTGCGGCTCCTTGCCGAACAGCTGCTTCACGACTTCCTGCACCTTCGGCATGCGGGTCATGCCGCCGACCAGCACCACCTCGCCGACTTCAGCGGCGGTGAGGCCGGCATCCTTCAGCGCCTTGCGGCAGGGCTCGATGGTCTTCTGGATCAGGTCGTCGACCAGCGCCTCGAACTTGGCGCGGGTGAGCTTCATGGTCAGATGCTTCGGCCCGGTCTGGTCCGCGGTGATGAAGGGCAGGTTGATCTCGGTCTGCGTGGTCGAGGACAGCTCGATCTTCGCCTTTTCCGCAGCCTCTTTCAGGCGCTGCAGCGCGAGCTTGTCGTTGCGCAGGTTGATGCCCTGCTCCTTCTGGAACTCGTCGGCGAGATAGCCGACCAGGCGCATGTCGAAATCCTCGCCGCCGAGGAAGGTGTCGCCATTGGTCGACTTCACCTCGAACACGCCGTCGCCGATCTCGAGAATGGAAATATCGAAGGTGCCGCCGCCGAGGTCGTACACCGCGATGGTGCCGGTCTTCGTCTTGTCGAGGCCATAGGCGAGCGCTGCCGCGGTCGGCTCGTTGATGATGCGCAGCACTTCGAGGCCCGCGATCTTGCCGGCATCCTTGGTGGCCTGGCGCTGGGCGTCGTTGAAGTAGGCGGGAACGGTGATGACGGCCTGGTCGACCTTCTGGCCGAGATGGGCCTCGGCGGTCTCTTTCATCTTCTGCAGGATGAAGGCGGAGATCTGCGAGGGCGAATAGGTCTTGCCGTCGGCCTCGACCCAGGCGTCGCCATTGGAGGCTTTGACGATCTTGTAGGGGACGAGCTTCTTGTCCTTCTCGACCATCGGGTCGTCGTAGCGGCGGCCGATCAGGCGCTTCACTGCGAAGAAGGTACGCTCGGGATTGGTGACCGCCTGGCGCTTGGCCGGCTGGCCGACGAGGCGCTCGCCGTCATCGCTGAACGCGACGATCGACGGAGTTGTGCGCATGCCCTCGGCGTTTTCGATGACTTTGGCGTTTTTGCCATCCATCACGGCAACGCACGAGTTCGTGGTGCCGAGATCGATCCCAATGACCTTTCCCATGGTCCTCATACCCTTTGTTTTGCGGCAGGCTGGTTGGGCCCTGACGGCGCCCGATCCGAACCCCCTTGGATCAAATGCTCGCGATTTTGCGAATTGTGAGCCTCATATAGGAGGGGGGGTGGTGCCTGCAAGGACCGCGCCGCAATGGAGGCCCATGAAAATGCCTGCCGCTGAAAGATAATATCCGTTCCGACCTGCGTTCGACGGCTGGTCCATGTGTTAACGGACGCACCTCCGGACAACCACGGCCCACCCTGTTGCCGGGTCGGCAAACCCGCTAAAAGGCGGCGGTTCGAAGCACCCCGCTCCACTGGGCAGCGACGGCCGCTCAGCGAGCGGCCTCAAACCAAGCCACAGGTTGATCATGAAGCCATCCCGACTCCTCGCTGCCTTTGCGCTGCTCGCGGCCATCATGCGGCCGTCGCTCGCGGCGGACGCGATTTTCCCGCAAGGCGTGCGGGTCGGGCTGACGCCGCTGGTCGGCCTCGCCAAGTCCAAGACATTTCCCGGTTTCGAATCCGAAGATGGCAACGTCAAGGTGCTGGTGACCGAGCTGCCGTCCGACGCCTATGGCGAGATCAAGAAGGCGTTCACGGAAAATCCGCAAGGCGCTGGTGGCATCAAGCCGCACAGCATGGAGACGCCGGCGGGGACCGCCTACTACACCGCCGAGACCGGCAAGGAGGGCGCCAACACCGTGCGGCGCTATTCCATGATCGTCTCGGGCGGCACCTTCTCCGGCTATATCGCCGTGCAGATTCCGGAGAACGCCACCAGGATCTACAGCGACGACGCCATTCAGCAGATGTTCTCCACCGTCGCGCTGCGCAAGGACGTGCCGGTCGAGGAACAGCTCGGGCTGATGCCGTTCAATCTCACCGACCTCGGCAATTTCAAGAATGTCCGCACGCTCGCGCCCGGCGCCGCATTGATCCTCGCCGACGGCAATGAGGACACCGGCTTCGAGCCGGCGCCCTTCATGATCATCGGCCTGATCGGCCAAACCCCGCCCGAGCCCGACGATCGCGCGCGTTTTGCCCAGCAGGCTGCGACCCAGATCCCGGGCGTGCGCGAGGCGCGCCTCACCATGTCGGAGCCGATCAGGATCGACGGCATGCCTGCCTATGAAACGCGGGTCGACGCCATCAGCGGCAAGGACAATACGCCCGTGACGGTGGTGCAGTGGCTGCGCTTCGGCGGTCCGCAGATGCTGCGCATCGTCGGCAGCGCGCCGCGCGACCAGTGGCCGGCGGCGTTCCCGCGCTTTCGCGCGGTGCGCGACGGCATCAAGCCGAAGGGCGTAACTGAGCGCAGAATCGACACTCAGGCAATCGTTGTCGTTGCCGTTAGCGGCCGAGGCGGGCGCAGGCTTCGCGCCGCCCTTGGAGACGCCGACCAGCGCGGGGCGCAAAATGCGGTCCCCGATCATGTAGCCGGCCTGCACGACCTGCACCACGGTGCCGGCGGGCACCGATGGGTCAGGCACCTCGTACATCGCCTGCTGGAAATTCGGATCGAACCGCTCGCCGGACGGGTCGAACTTCCTGACGCCGTTCTTCTCCAGCGTGTTGAGCAGCGAGCGTTCGGTCAGCTCCACGCCATCCATCAGCGCCCTCAGGCCAGGATCGGCAGTGGTCTTTGCTTCCGGTGGAACCGCATCCAGCGCACGCTGCAGATTGTCGGCGATGTCGAGAATGTCGCGGGCGAAACCGGTGATGCCATAGGTCTTGGCGTCGGCAACCTCGCGGCGGGTCCGCTGCCGCAAATTCTCCATCTCGGCCAGCGTGCGCAGCATCTTGTCGCGCAACTCAGCGGCTTCCTTCACCAGCAGCTCGAGCGATCCTTCCTCGGGATCGTCGGGCATGATGTAGGGTTTCGAGACGACGGGCTCGCCGGCCTCTGGCCGGGTTCGCCGGATCGTTCTTGCGGTCGGAATCGGTCATCAAGGGCCTTCTCGGACAATCGGACTGGATCGAGCAATGCTGTCGGCCGCCATATCGTGCTTTGCGCTGCGAAAATCAAGCGCCCGTGATCGCTTGGCGCCTCCGCTCAGCCGCCGAGCAGGCGGCTCACGATGCGCGCGGCATAATCCACCGTCGGGATCACGCGGGCGTAGTTGAGCCGCGTCGGGCCGATCACGCCGAGCACGCCGACGATATGGCCGGCGGCGTCGCGATAGGGCGAGATGATGGTGGAGGACCCCGACAGCGAGAACAGCTTGTTCTCCGAGCCGATGAAAATGCGCACGCCCTCGGCGCTCTCGGCGCGGCCGAGCAGGTCGATCACGCCGCGCTTGGTTTCGAGGTCGTCGAACAGAGATCGAACCCGTTCCAGGTCTTCGAGCGCATGCAAGTCTTCGAGCAGATTGGCGTGGCCGCGCACGATCAACTGCCGGTCCTCGGTCTCCCCACCCGACCAGCTCGCGAGCCCTGCCGTGATCACCTTCTGCGTCAGTTGATCGAGCTCGGCGCGACCATGCGCCAGCGCGGTTTCGAGTTCGAGCCGTGCTTCGGCAAGCGTGCGGCCGCGGATACGCGCGTTGAGGAAGTTGGTCGCTTCCGTCAGTGCGGACGGGGGAACGCCGGGCGGCAAGGTCAGGACACGGTTCTCGACCTGGCCGTCCTCGCCGACCAGCACCGCCAGCGCGCGCTCGGGTTCCAGCCGCACGAACTCGATATGCTTCAGCCGCGTATTGGACTTGGCGGTCAGCACCACGGCGGCGGCGCGGGTCAGGCCGGACAATCGCGTCAAGCGCTTCACCAAGCGCCGCTTCGACCGACTGCGCACGACCGACGGACGCGAGCTGGCTCTGAATCGATTGCCGCTCGGCCTCGGTGAGATCGCCGACCTGCATCAAGGCGTCGACAAAGAAACGCAGGCCGCGCTCCGTCGGCAACCGGCCGGCGGAGGTATGCGGCGCATAGATCAGGCCGGCCTGTTCGAGATCGGCCATCACGTTGCGCACCGAGGCCGGCGACAGCGGAACAGCAATCAGGCGAGAGATGTTCCGCGAACCCACGGGCTCGCCGGTCGCGAGATAACTCTCGACGATTTGCCGAAAAATGTCGCGCGAACGCTCATTGAGCTGGGCGAGCCCCGATTGCGGCGCGATCAGGGGAATCGGATCGTGTTGGGCCACCAAGAACTCCGTTGCAGCTTCCCTCTAATGTGTCCGCCCTTGGCCTCCCTGACAAGGCGCGAGAGGCCGCGTCAAAAGCATGGTTAAGGGCCTTGCCGCGCTCGCGCCCACGCTCCTACAAGCTCCCGCAAGTTCCTTACCGACTTTTTGCGGAGAATCCCCATGCGGCCAAGCCGCCGTGCCCCTGACGAATTGCGCGCCGTCTCGCTGGAGCGCGGCGTCGTCAAATATGCGGAAGGCTCGTGCCTCGTGAAATTCGGCGACACGCATGTGCTGGTCACCGCCACGCTGGAAGAGCGGCTGCCGCCCTGGCTGAAGGGACAAGGCCGCGGCTGGGTCACCGCCGAGTACGGCATGCTGCCGCGCGCCACCCTGGAACGCACGCGCCGCGAGGCCTCGGCCGGCAAGCAGGGCGGTCGCACCGTCGAGATCCAGCGGCTGATCGGCCGTTCGCTGCGCGCTATCGTCGACCTCCAGGCGCTGGGCGAGCGGCAGATCACGGTCGATTGCGACGTGCTGCAGGCCGATGGCGGCACGCGCACCGCCTCGATCACCGGCGGTTGGGTCGCGCTTGCGGATTGCCTGAACTGGATGAAGTCGCGCAACATGATCAAGGCCAACGTGCTGCGCGACAATGTCGCCGCGATCTCCTGCGGCATCTATGGCGGCACGCCGGTGCTGGATCTCGATTATGCCGAGGATTCGGAAGCCGACACCGACGCCAATTTCGTGATGACCGGCGATGGCCGCATCGTCGAGGTGCAGGGCACCGCGGAGAAAACGCCGTTCTCGCAGGACGAATTGCTGGCGCTGATCGCGCTGGCGAAAAAGGGCGTGGCGCGGCTGGTCGAGCTGCAGAAGATTGCCGTCGCCTAGCCATGCATCGGAAAATCTCCGGCAAGCTCGTGATCGCGACCCACAATCCCGGCAAGCTTGCCGAGATGCGCGAGCTCTTGGCACCGCACGGCATCGAAGCCGTTTCCGCCGGCGATCTTGGACTCGGCGAGCCCGAAGAGACCGGCAAGACCTTCCTCGCCAATGCGCGGATCAAGGCGGTTGCCGCAGCCCAAGCCGCAAAGCTGCCGGCCTTTGCCGATGATTC
Source organism: uncultured Alphaproteobacteria bacterium (assembly GCA_963791665.1). Taxonomy (GTDB): domain Bacteria; phylum Pseudomonadota; class Alphaproteobacteria; order Rhizobiales; family Xanthobacteraceae; genus Bradyrhizobium. The sequence continues at coordinate 113,274 of CAWBTH010000005.1, forward strand.
CGGCCTCGTCGTCGACGCGCTCGACGGCGCGCCCGGCATTTACAGCGCCCGCTGGGCCGGCCCGAACAAGGATTTCAACGAGGCGATGGCGCGGATCGAGCGGCTGCTGCGCGAGCGCGGCGCAACGGCGCCGGACGCGCGAGCTGCGCATTTCGTCTCCGCGCTGTGCGTCGCCTGGCCCGACGATCACCTTGAAGAGGTGGAGGCGCGCGCCGATGGCACGCTGGTTTGGCCGCCCCGCGGCACTGCTGGTTTCGGCTACGACCCGATGTTCCAGCCGGATGGCTACGTCAGGACCTTCGGCGAGATGACCAGTATCGAGAAGCACGGCATGCCGCCGCTCGGCCTCGGCCTGTCGCACCGCGCCCGCGCTTTCGTCAAGCTTGCGGAGATTTGCCTTTGACCGAGGTCGAACAAAAAGCCTTCGGCGTCTATGTGCACTGGCCTTTCTGCCTGTCGAAATGCCCGTATTGCGACTTCAACAGCCACGTCCGCCATGCCGCGATCGACGAAGAGCGCTTTGCCCGCGCTTTTGCGCGCGAAATCGCGACGACGGCGGCGCGCGTGCCCGGGCGCGAAGTCACTTCGATCTTCCTCGGCGGCGGCACGCCGTCACTGATGCAGCCGAAAACCGTCGGCGCGGTTCTCGACGCGATCGGCAAGCATTGGCAAATTGCGCGTGATGCCGAAGTCACGCTCGAAGCCAACCCGACCAGTGTCGAAGCGACGCGCTTTGCCGGCTATCGCGCCGCCGGAGTCAACCGCGTCTCGCTCGGCGTGCAGGCGCTCAACGATCCCTCGCTGAAGGAACTGGGCCGGCTGCATAGTGCGCGCGAGGCGCTGGATGCGGTGGCGATCGCACGCAAATCCTTCGACCGCTATTCGTTCGACTTGATCTATGCCCGGCCCGAACAAACGCCCGACATGTGGGCGGATGAGCTGAAGCTCGCGATTTCGGAAGCGGCCGAGCATCTCTCGCTCTACCAATTGACCATCGAGGAGGGCACACCCTTCTTCGGCCTGCATGCCGCCGGTAAGTTGAAGACGCCGGACGAGGCGATTGCACGCGCGCTCTATGATGTGACGCAAGAAGTCTGCGCCAGGCACAGCCTGCCGGCCTACGAGATTTCCAACCACGCACGCGAGGGCGCGGAGTGTCGGCACAATCTGGTCTACTGGCGCGGCCAGGAATATGCCGGCGTCGGGCCGGGCGCGCATGGCCGGCTCGACATCGGCGGCGCCAGGCACGCGACGGCAACGGAGAAGCGTCCCGAGGCGTGGCTGATGCGGGTCGAGGCCAACGGCCATGGCGTCGTCACCGATGACGCACTCAATCGCGAGGAACGCGCCGACGAGTTCCTGCTGATGGGTCTGCGGCTTGCCGAGGGCATCGATCCCGAGCGTTATGCCGCGCTGTCAGGCCGCGCACTCGACCCGCGGCGCATCGCCGTGCTTCGTGAGGAAGGCGCGATCGCCGTCGATGCCGACGGACGGCTGCGGGTGACGCAGGCCGGATTTCCCGTGCTCGACGCGGTGGTGGCGGATTTAGCGGCTTGATTATTTGCGCATGATCTTACCGGAAAACCGGTTCCCACTTTTCCGGATCATGCGCTAAGCCCCAAAGCTCTTCGGCGAGCCTGCAACGGCCACGCCGCCGGTACTGCCGACGCGCATCACCGCAAGTCCCCGCTCATTGGTGCCGTCGGGGCGGAAACGAAAGAGCCCGTCGATGCCGGCAAAGCCTGACGGATTGGTCAGCACATCCTGCGAAAACTTCTGCCCGCCTTGCCGCGCTAGAGCCGCAACGAGAGCAACAGCATCATAGGCAAGGGTCGCCGTGCGCACCGGCTCATTGCCGTAGCGCGTGCGATAGCGGCCGGAGAAAGCGCGGAAGCCGGCCGGGTCGGGCGCCGCGTAGAGACCACCCTGCAGATTGGGATTGGAGAAGACGCGCGGGTTGTCCCACAGCCCGGTGCCGAGCAGCTGGATGTTGCGCAGGTTGGCGCCGGCAGCAGTGAGTGCTTCCGCGGTGGCGACGACGGACTCGCCGTCATCGGCGATCATCAGCGCATCCGCGCTTCCGAGCGCCTGCGCCACCGTGCGCGCCGGCGTAGCGCGATCGGCGCCATATTTTTCAAAGGCCGCAATGCGCCCGCCGCGGCGGCTCACCGCGGTCTTGAAGGCGGCCTCCACCACATTGCCATAGGCGTTCTCGGGCAACAGCGCAGCAAAGGATTTTTTGCCGATGCTCGCCGAATATTCGACGATGCGGCTGACGTCGGACTCCGGCAGGAAGCTCAACAGATAGACGCCGCGGCCGGCGATGCTGGAATCGGTCGAGAATGCGATCACGGAAATGCCGCGCGTGCGCGCGACCTGCGCCACCGCCGGAACGGAAGCGGCGAATAACGGTCCCAGGAGAATCTCGGCGCCTTCATCGACCGCCTGCTGTGCGCCGGCCTGCGCGCCCGAGGGCGAGCCGGCGTCGTCCTTGATCAGGATCTGGATATTCGGATTCTGGAATTCCGCCAGCGCCATCTCGGCGGCGTTCTTCATCGACTGTGCGGCGACACCGGCATTGCCGGAGGCCGACAGTGGCAGGATCAGTCCGACCTTGACCTGGCCGTTGCCGGCGACGAGGGGCTGTTGCGCCGGACCTGATGGCGCGGAGGGCGAACCGCCGAACTGGCTGAGGCTCTGCTGCACGCCGGCGCAGGCCGACAGCAGCGGCGCGCCGAGCACAAGGCCGATCGCTGTCCGCCGGGTGATTTGCGGCTTCGGGGATTGACCGGAAGGATTTCCGGGTTTGAGTGGGCCCACCATTGCATCTCTTCATTCGACCGACCCTGGGGTCAGTCAAAACGCGCCTCCAAAAAGAGCAGGAGGGGCCGATTCAGGCATATTGTCGGCGAATAGTTAACCAAAACAAAAGGTTTATGGCCCCCGCCGATCGGCCTTGGTTGCGCCAGTTACGTCCTTCGCCGTTGTACGGCGCATGAACGGCTTGATGTGGCGCCGGGATCATCTGCCCCTTAAGGTGGCATTATGCGCGCAAAAGCTGCCCCGATAAATACCGAAGGCCGTGGGGAACCCGTCCAACGCACCTATACGATGGGCGGGCACGTGTTCCCTGCGCCCAAGGCCGCGGCTGGTCTCCATCTGGTGGCGACCCCGATCGGCAATCTCGGCGACATCACGTTGCGTGCGCTCGAGACGCTGGCCGGCGTCGACGCCATCGCCTGCGAGGACACAAGGATCACGCGCCGCCTGACCGAGCGCTACGGCATTGCAGCGGAACTCACACCCTATCACGAGCACAACGCCGCGACCGCGCGACCGAAGATCCTTGCGCGGCTGGCGCAGGGCGCGGCGATCGCGCTGGTGTCCGACGCCGGCACGCCGCTGATATCGGACCCCGGCTTCAAGCTGGTGCGCGAAGCCTGCGCCGCGGGGCTCGCGGTGACGGCGCTGCCCGGGCCATCGTCGACTCTCGCCGCACTCTCGGTCGCGGCGCTGCCGACCGACCGGTTTTTCTTCGAGGGCTTTCTGCCGGCAAAGGAAACCGCGCGACGTGCGCGGCTCGCCGAGCTCGCCCGGATCGACGCGACGCTGGTGCTGTTCGAATCCGGTCATCGTGTACAGGCTACGCTTGCTGATCTTGCCGCGATCATGGGCGCGCGCGAAGCCGCGATCTGCCGCGAGCTCACCAAGCTGCATGAAGAGGTCAAGCGCGGTCCGCTCGCCGAACTCGCAGGCGAGGCCGAGACGCTGGAGACGCGCGGCGAGTTCGTGCTGGTGATCGGCCCGCCGCCAGCGGACGCGCAAGCATTGACGGAGGAGGCGCTCGACCGCCTCCTGCGCGAACAGCTTGAGCAGCACAGCGTGAAAGACGCCGTCGCCCACGTCGTCGAATTGTCGGGGCGGCCACGCCGCGAGGTCTATGCCCGCGCGCTCGAGCTTGCAAAGGATACGCGGGGCGATGGCGAAGACTGACCGCACTCCGCCGAAGGCGGCCTCGGCTGAGCGCGTCGCCGCGTTCCAGACCGGCATTTCAGCGGAAAGCCGCGCCGCCGCTTTCCTCTTCGCCAAGGGCTACCGCATCCTCGCCAAGCGATTTCGATCGCCCCATGGCGAGATCGATCTGATCGTCAGGCGGCGCAACCTGCTTGCCTTCGTCGAGGTCAAGGCCCGCGCGACCCTCGATGACGCCGCATTCGCGGTAACACCGCGGCAGCAAGCGCGCATCATCGATGCCGCGCAGGTCTGGCTTGCCGCGCATCCCGAATATGCCGAATTCGAATTGCGTTTTGACGCAATCCTGATTGCGCCGCGGCGCCTGCCGCGCCATCTGTTAGCGGCATTCGACGCCTCGCCTTAAGCTCCTCTCCTGACCCGGGCCTTTCCATGACCTTGAACGTCGCCGTCCAGATGGACCCCATCGCGCGCATCAACATCCGCGGCGATTCCACCTTTGCGCTGCTGCTGGAGGCGCAAAAGCGCGGCCACGGCCTGTCCTACTATACGCCCGACAAGCTGTCGCAGGTCGGCGACGACTTCTTTGCGCCGGTGCAACTGCTCACCGTACGCGACGAGGTCGGCAATCATTTCACGCTCGGCGAGCCCAAGCGCACCTCGCTTCGCTCATTCGACGTCGTGCTACTGCGGCAGGATCCGCCGTTCGACCTCGCCTACATCACCTCGACCCATATGCTCGAGCACATCCACCCCAAGACATTGGTGGTGAACGATCCGGCCAGCGTCCGCAACGCGCCGGAAAAGCTGTTCGTGATGAATTTCCCGCAGCTGATGCCGCCGACCCTGATCTCGCGCGACCTCGACGAGATCAACGCCTTCCGCGACACCCATGGCGCGGTGGTGATGAAGCCGCTGCACGGCCATGGCGGCGCAGCCGTGTTCCGCATCATGCCGCAGGACATGAATTTCGGCTCGCTGTTCGACATGTTCTCGGTGACGTTCAGGGAGCCCTGGGTGATCCAGCGCTTCCTCCCCGAGGTCAAGCATGGCGACAAGCGCATCATCCTGGTCGACGGCGAGTTCGCCGGCGCGGTCAATCGCGTGCCGGCGGCGGACGATCTGCGCTCCAACATGGTGCGCGGCGGTGCTGCGCAGGCGACCGAGCTGACGCCGCGCGAGCGCGAAATCTGCAGTACGCTTGCCCCCGAATTGAAGAAACGCGGGCTTTTGTTTGTCGGCATCGACGTGATCGACGGCAATCTCACTGAAATCAATGTGACTTCGCCGACCGGCATTCGGGCGATTGCGCGGCTCGATGGACCCGACGTCGCCGCAAAGATCTGGGACGCTATCGAGAAGAAACGCAGTTAGGGGATGCGTGATGAGGTGGCAGCTCGTTCTGTTGTCCGCAGTGCCTGCTGCTGTCGCACTCACCGCTTCAGGCTGCCTGCATCGCGCCGATCCATTTCCATCTCACCAGTGAAGGTCCGTGGAAAGGCCATGGCGACATCAAGCAGGGCCGGACCTGCGACGGCTATTATCGCACGGGCAGTATCGCCGACTTCCGGCGGCTTTACCTGACCGAGCCGCCCGCCCACGGAACGCTGCGTTTGCGTGAAGGCGGCACCTACTCCTACACTGCGCCGACCGGCTTCATCGGCAGCGACCCGTTCATGCTTCGCATCTGCGGCAGGGAGGGTCTCATCACCGGCTGCAGCAGGATCGTCTACGACATGACCGTGGAATGAGGCTCCAAGCGAGCTTTCCCGCTGAGGTCGTTGGCGTCCTCCTATGTTCCCTTAATGTTCTTGCTTCTTTCGTCGGGTTCCGCTACCCTCGATTGCGGACAATAAGGGCGAGGTATGGTCGCGCGGGTTTCCACCGTTGCCTTTGAAGGGATCGAGGCCCGCGCGGTCGACGTGCAGGTCCAGGTCTCGCCGGGCTTGCCCGCCTTTCATGTCGTCGGCCTCGCCGACAAGGCCGTCTCGGAGGCGCGCGAGCGGGTGCGCTCGGCGCTGATCGCCTCGGGTCTCGCCCTGCCGGCCCGCCGGATCACGGTCAACCTCGCGCCCGCCGACCTGCCGAAGGAAGGCAGCCATTACGACCTGCCGATTGCGCTCGGCCTGATGGCGGCGATCGGCGCGATCCCGTCCGATGCGCTGACCGGCTTCACCGTGCTCGGCGAGCTCGGGCTCGACGGCTCGATCGCGCCGGTCGCGGGCGTGTTGCCGGCCGCGATCGGTGCCAATTCGCGCGACGAAGGCCTGATCTGCCCGGCGGCCTGCGGCGCGGAAGCCGCCTGGGCCAGCCCCGACATCCAGATCATCGCAGCCAATTCGCTGATCCAGATCGCCAACCATTTTCGCGGCACGCAGGTGCTGTCGCGGCCGCAGCCGAAGGTGCGGCAGGCGCCCGCGGCGCAGCTCGACTTGCGCGACATCAAGGGCCAGGAGAGCGCCAAGCGCGCGCTCGAAATCGCCGCCGCCGGCGGGCATCACCTCCTGATGATCGGCGCTCCTGGCGCGGGCAAGTCGATGCTCGCGGCAAGGCTGCCCTCGATCCTGCCGCCGCTGTCGCCATCGGAGCTTCTGGAAGTTTCGATGATCGCCTCCGTCGCCGGCGAAATCGAAGGCGGCGCGCTGACCTCGCAACGGCCGTTCCGCAGCCCGCATCATTCGGCGAGTATGGCGGCGCTGACCGGCGGCGGCATTCGCGCAAAACCCGGCGAAATCTCGCTCGCCCATCACGGCGTGCTGTTCCTCGACGAATTGCCGGAGTTCGATCCGCGGGTGCTGGACTCGCTGCGACAGCCGCTGGAGAACGGCGAGGTCGCGGTGTCGCGCGCCAATCACCGCGTCACCTATCCGGCGCGCTTCATGCTGGTTTCGGCGATGAACCCGTGCCGCTGCGGTCACGCCTTCGAGCCCGGCTATGCCTGCAAGCGCGGGCCGATCGACCGCTGCACCTCGGACTACCAGATGCGGATTTCCGGTCCGCTGATGGACCGCATCGATCTGCGGATCGAGGTGCCTGCGGTCACGGCAGCCGATCTGATCCTGCCGCCGCCAGCGGAAGGTTCCGCCGAAGTCGCGGCCCGCGTCGCGGCTGCGCGCGAGATTCAACTCAGGCGTTTTGAAGCGGCAGGACTATCCGATATTCGCACCAATGCGGAAGCGCCGGCAGCGCTGCTGGAAGAGATCGCAAAGCCGGATACGCAGGGACAAAAGCTGTTGCGCGATGCCGCCGACGCCATGCGATTGTCGGCGCGCGGCTATCACCGCGTGCTCCGCGTCGCGCGGACGCTCGCCGACCTCGACGGCGCAGAGAAAGTCGGCCGGCTGCATCTGGCCGAAGCGCTGTCCTACCGCGCGCTCGCCGAAGACGTCCGCCGCGCGGCCTGAGGCGCGCCGTCAACTCGCCGGTAACGAGTTTTCTTTACACTCCGCCAACCATAAGGACCCCGTGTTGCAGGGTCTTATCAAGCGGGTGCGTATCATGCTGCGTTTCAAGGTCCTGGTCTCGGTCGTGCCATTGATTGCCGCCGGGATCCTTGCCCGCATCGAGTTCTTCCCTGCCGACCTTCCCTGCATCGCGGTTGCGACCGGAACCGTGCAGCTTGCCAGCGCGCCCTGGCACGCCGATCTTCGTGTCAGCTTCACCGACGATCCCAAACTTGCAACCGTCCGGGTCGCGGTCTCCGACAACGCCGCCGCCGCCGACTTCGCCGTGATCGACGGCGCGGATGCCGCTGAAGAGAATGCCTGCGCGGCGACGGCGGCGACACAGTTCGTCGCGATCTCCAGCCGCGCCAGCGCCTCATCTCCCGTCATCTTCCTGTCGCATGATGACGGCCCGGCCGACTACCGCATCTTCGTGCAGTCGACGCGCTTCACCGAGCGCGACGCCGCCGCCCTGATCGTGGGCGCCCATGGCGATCGCCGCCATCTCGCCTTGCTCAATTAGGCCGTTAACATTTCGCTAACCCTGTTCGCAGGGCGCGGCAACAAGCGGCATCGCCTCAAACACTTCGCAAGATCGACAACGCATCGTCACGCCCACGCGCGGCACTTCGTATTGTGAGTACCTGGAATGGGACGGATCTTCCGGATCAAACTACGCCTACGCCGCTTCGGCCGCCGTCATCCCTGGCTGATCGCCGCCATCCGCTCCTTCATGATCTTCTCGGCCGCCTTCGGCGGCGCCTACGGCTTCATCGCCGGCAGCCGCTCCGAGAGCTCCGGCTACAACGCGCACGCCTTTGCGATCGGCGCCAGTTTCCTGTTCGCGATCGCCTGCGTGGCGCTGGCAACGTTGAGCATCCGTCTGCGTCTGCAGCGCAAGAAGCTGCACAAGATCGTGCTGCATAACGAAGCGCTCGCCGACCGCAATTGGGAGCTGCAGGAGGCCGCCGAACGCGCTCGCAGCCTGTTTGAGCAGCAAGGCGATCTGATCGTGATGCGCGATGCGCGCGGTCACATCACCTTCGCCAACGATGCATATTGCCAGATGGCCGAGAAGCCGCGCGAGGCGCTGGTCGGCACGCGCTTCAATTTCGAGGTGCTGGAGCAGGGCGACAGTGCGATCGAGAGCAACGGCACCCGCATTCACGACCAGAAAATCGCAACGCGGCTCGGACCGAAATGGATCGCCTGGCGCGAAGGGCTGGTGCGCTCCGACGCCGGCCAGCCGGCCGAGCTGCAATGCGTCGGTCGCGACGTCACCGACCGCACCGAAACCGAGCGCGCGCTGTCGGAGGCGCGCGACCAGGCCGACGCCGCCAACCGCGCCAAGTCGCGTTTTCTGGCCATGGCGAGCCACGAAATCCGTACCCCCCTGAACGGCATCATCGGCATGAGTTCGCTGCTGCTCGACACGCCGCTGACGCCGGAGCAAAACACCTACGCCAGGGCCGTGAAGACCTCGGGCGACGCGCTGCTGTCGCTGATCGAGGAGCTGCTGGACTATTCCAAGATCGAGGCCGGCAAGATCGACCTGGAACAGCGCCCGTTCAACCTGACCGCGCTGATCGAGGACATCACCGAATTGCTGGCGCCGCGCGCGCAGGCAAAGAACCTCGAGATCGCGGCCTATGTCGACGAGCGCCTGCCGCTGGATGTGATCGGTGACGCGGCGCGGCTGCGGCAGGTGCTGCTCAATCTCGCCGGCAATGCCATCAAGTTCACCGCGCAAGGCGGCGTCGCGCTGATCGTCGAGCCCGGCATCTGGCCGAACGAGATCAGCTTCCAGGTGCGCGACACCGGCATCGGGATTGCGCCGGAGGCGCGCGAGCGGATTTTTCGCGAGTTCGAGCAGGCCGACGAGCGCATCGCACGCAACTATGGCGGCACCGGCCTCGGCCTGAGCATCTCCGAGCGCATCGTCAAGCGCATGGGCGGACGTATGACGCTGGAGAGCCAGCCCGGCGCGGGCTCGACCTTCGAGGCTGCGATCCCCTTGATGCCGTCGGCAGGCGAGCCGCGCAAATTCGCTGCGCCGGACCTGAGCGGTCAATCCGTCATGCTGGTGTCGCAGCAAGGCATCGAGGCCTCACTGGTAGCGCGTCGGCTGCAGCGCTGGGGCGCACAGACCTGCGAGGCCGCCGGCCTCGACGTCGCGCTGGCGTTGTTGCCGGAGCGCGTCTGGCACGCCGTGCTGATCGATCATGCGCTTGGCGCCGACGCAGCCGAAGCGCTTGGCCATGCCGCGCGCAAGCACGCGACCCAGCAGATTGTGATGTTCACGCCGGCGGCGCGGCAGGAGATCAAGCCGTCAGCCGCCTTCACCGGCTATCTGGTGAAACCGCTGCGCGCGGCCTCGCTCGCGGCACGCCTGACGGCCGCGCCGGAAGTGGCGTCGCCAAACCTTGCCGCGGACGTGGTGATCGACGATCCCGTCGAGATGGTTGCGGAGAAGCCGGCGCGCGGACTGTCGGTGCTGGTCGCCGAGGACAACGAGATCAACGCGCTCCTGATGCGCTCACTGCTGACGCGGCTTGGCCATCAATCCGTCATCGCGACCAATGGCGAGGCGGCGCTGGAATCCTGGTTCGCCGCGAAAAGTGCCGGTACGCCCTACGACCTCGTGCTGATGGACATCCAGATGCCCGAGCTCGACGGCATCGAGACCGCCAAGCGCATTCGCTTGAGCGAAGCCGGCGAGCCCGGCCGCCGCACGCCCATTCTGGCGCTCACCGCCAACACGCTGGTCGAAGACCGCTATGCCTGCTTCGAAGCCGGCATGGACGGATTCTTGATCAAGCCGCTCGACCGCGAAAAGCTCGCCGAGGCGCTGGCGGGCGTTGCCGGCGCAAAGCATCTGGCCGCGTAGATCCTACAACCGCCGCAGCGCCACCGTCTCGATGACGTGATCCGCACCCTTCTTCAGGATGAGCGTCGCGCGCGGCCGGGTCGGCAGGATGTTGTCCTCGAGATTGGCGAGGTTGGTGCGTTCCCAGATCGCGGTGGCGGTGGCGACCGCCTCGTCGTCCGACAGCAGCGCATAACGGTGGAAGTAGGATTTCGGATCGGCGAACGCGGTGTCGCGCAGCGTCAGCCAGCGCGTCACATACCACTGCCGCAGCACCGACTCATCGGCATCGATATAGACCGAGAAGTCGAAAAAGTCGGAGACGACGGGCACCGCCTTGCCGTCACGCGGCAACGGGCCGGTCTGCAGCACGTTGACGCCCTCGACGATCAGGATGTCGGGCTGATCGACCTCCTGCCACTGGTTCGGCACGATGTCCCAGCTCAGATGCGAATAGACCGGGGCGCGCACCTGCCGCCGGCCGGCCTTGATGTCGCTGAGGAACGACAGCAGCAGCGGCAGATCGTAGCTCGCCGGGAAGCCCTTCTTCTGGATCAATCCCAGCCGCTCGAGCACCGCGTTCGGATAGAGGAAGCCGTCGGTCGTCACCAGTTCGACCTTGGGTCGCGGCGACCATCGTGCGAGCAGCGCCTGCAGCACGCGCGCCGTGGTCGACTTGCCGCCCGCAACCGAGCCGGCGATGCCGATGATGTAGGGCATCTTGCGGTCGCGGATGGCGAGGAACTGACGCTGTGAATAATAGAGCCGCTGTGCGGCATCGACATAGATCGACAGCAGACGCGACAGCGGCAGATAGATTTCCTCGACCTCCCTGAGGTCGAGGCGGTCATGCAACGAGCGTATTCGGTCGAACTCGCCGGGCTCCAGCGTCATCGGCGTGTCGTCACGCAAATGCGCCCACTGTTCGCGCGTGAAGACCCGATACGGATTATATTGCTGGTCTGGGGCCCGAACATCCATGAGCATGTCCCGCTTTATTGTTCGCGCTTGCGCGCGGCCTTTTCTTCAAGCCCGGACATCGATGTGCGCTGCGCCAGCGCGGCCTCGACATCCACGAGACTGATCCCGCGCGCCTTCAGCAGCACGAGCAGATGAAACAACACGTCGGCGCTCTCGGCGATCAGATGCGCGCGATCGTTCTCGATCGCCGCGATCACGGTTTCCACCGCCTCTTCGCCGAATTTCTTGGCGCAGTGCTCGGCGCCCTTGTCGAGCAGCTTCCTGGTGTACGACGCCTCGCCGCCCGACGCGGCGCGGGCATCGATGGTGGCGGCAAGATCATGAACGGTGAAACGCGACATCAACAGAACTCAAAACTTTGCAGCAGCGTATTTGCCGCTGATGTAGCACTTTTGTGACGGCGAGTCCTCAGGGATCGATCCGCATCGGCAGGCCGGCGCGGACCATGTGGTCTTTGGCCTGACGGATAGTGAATTCGCCGAAGTGGAAGATCGAGGCAGCCAGCACGGCGGTGGCGTGCCCCTTGCTGATCCCTTCGACCAGGTGATCGAGATTGCCGACCCCGCCGGACGCGATGACCGGCACCGGGATACTGTCGGCGATGGTCTGGGTCAGCGGAATATCGAAGCCCTGCCGCGTGCCGTCGCGGTCCATCGAGGTCAGCAGGATTTCGCCGGCGCCGAGCCCCACCACCTCCTGGGCATATTCGATGGCGTCGATGCCGGTCGATTTGCGGCCGCCATGAGTGAAGATTTCCCAGCGGCTGGCGCCGCCGGAACGCTGCACCCGCTTGGCGTCGATCGCGACCACGATGCACTGCTCGCCGAACTTTTCGGCGGCTTCCTTGACGAATTCGCGGCGGGCGACTGCGGCCGAATTGATCGAGACCTTGTCGGCGCCGGAACGCAGCAGCGTCCTGATGTCGTCGATGGTGCGCACGCCGCCGCCGACCGTGAGCGGCATGAAGCAGGCTTCCGCGGTGCGCCGGACCACGTCCAGCATGATGCCGCGGTTCTCATGGGTCGCGGTGATGTCGAGGAAGCAGAGCTCGTCGGCGCCGGCTGCGTCATAGGCGATCGCCGCCTCGACGGGATCGCCGGCGTCGCGCAGATTGACGAAATTGATGCCCTTGACGACGCGGCCGTCCTTGACATCGAGGCAGGGAATGACGCGCACCTTGAACATTGAGAACTCCTAGGCGGCGGCGCGCGCGTTGCGGATCAGCGCCAGCGCGGCCGAAGGATCGAGCCTGCCGTCGTAGAGCGCGCGGCCGGCAATGGCGCCCGCGAGTTTTTTCGCGCGTGGCGCAAGCAGCGCTTTCACGTCGTCGATGGAAGCAAAGCCGCCCGAGGCGATGACGGGAATCGAAATGCGGTCAGCCAGCGCGATGGTGGCGTCGAGATTGAGGCCCTTCAGCAAACCGTCGCGGGCGATGTCGGTGAAGATGATCGCGGCTACGCCGGCATCCTCGAAACGCTGCGCAATCTCCAGCGCCGTGACTTGCGAGGTCTCGGCCCAGCCTTCGACCGCGACCTTGCCGTCGCGCGCGTCGAGGCCGACCGCGACGCGGCCGGGAAATTGCTTTGCGGCGCTCTTCACCAACGCGGGATCGCGCACCGCAGCTGTACCAATGATCACCCGCGCCATGCCCTTGGCGAGCCAGGCTTCCACGGTCCGGAGATCGCGGATGCCGCCACCGAGCTGCACCGGCATGCTGACGGCCTTCAGCATCGACTCGACGGCTAAAGCATTCACCGGCTTGCCGGCAAAGGCGCCGTCGAGATCGACGACGTGCATATATTCGAAACCCTGCGCGGCAAAACTTTTCGCCTGCGCGGCCGGATCGAGGTTGAACACGGTCGCGCGCGCCATGTCGCCCTGTTCGAGCCGCACGCATTGGCCGTTCTTCAGGTCGATCGCGGGAAATAGGATCACGGCTTCCACTTCAGGAAGTTCGAGATCAGCGCCAGCCCGAAGCGCTGGCTCTTCTCGGGGTGGAACTGCGTGCCGACCGCGGTGTCCTTGCCGACGATGGCGGTGACCGGCCCGCCGTAGTCGGCGCGCGCCAGCACGTCCGCCTCGTTGGCAGGCGCCAGGTGATAGGAGTGCACGAAATAGGCGTGACGACCCTTCGGCCCGAGGTCGAGCCGATCCAGCACAGGGTGCTCGCGCAGCACTTCGAGCGTATTCCAGCCCATGTGCGGAATTTTCAGATTCTCCTCGCGCGGCGTGATTTTGACCACGTCGCCCTCGATCCAGTTGAAGCCGTCGGTGGTGACATGCTCCTTGCCCCGCGTCGCCATCAGCTGCATGCCGACGCAGATGCCGAAGAAAGGCCGCGCCTTCTTGCGCACCGCTTCCGTCAGCGCCTCGAGCATGCCGTCGAGGGCATCCAGTCCCCGGCGGCAATCGGCAAAGGCGCCGACGCCGGGCAGCACGATGCGATCGGCGCGATAGACCGCCTCGGGATCGCTTGTGACCATGATCTTCTGCGGCTCCGCCGAGGCGCGGGTGGCGCGCTCGAACGCCTTCGCCGCCGAATGCAGATTGCCCGAACCGTAATCAATGATGGCAACACTCATCGCTGACCTCCCGGTTCTGGAAACAGACCAATGATGCCGCCCTGCGGCAGCGGCGGCGGCTTTGAGAAAGGTTGACCCGGAATGTCGCGGGTCGGTGGCGGTCCGCCGCGGTCGACCGTGAGCGGATCGAAAGCGCTGCCGCGCCTGCCGGCGGTCCAGCGATCGAAGAAGCGGCGTTCGGCTGTTTCCTCGTCATCGCCGACGACGGTGTCGAGCTGACGCCAACGGCTACGCGATAGCGTCCAGCGCTGCAGGCTCGCGGCTTCCAATCCCATCAGAACTGCGACAAGCACGTTTGCCCCGAAAATTCCCATACGCCCGACACCGAGCTTCGCCAGCACGAAGTCGAGCGCGATCACCGCGATGATCCATCCGATGGTTGCGAGCCACAGCCGGTTCCAGACCAGCCAGAGCGGACCGAAGATCATCGCCCAGACATGGAATCCGTCGCGCACGAAGACGAATTTGTCCGTGGCACCGAGATCAGCGCCATTGGCGGTGGGAGTGTGAACCGTGTAGACCGGCATCGTCTTTACTCCGGCGCGAGCAATCTAGCCGCCGAGCGAACCCTTGGTGGACGGCACCTCGCCCGCGGCGCGCGGATCGATCGCAACCGCCGTGCGCAGTGCCCGCGCCAGACCCTTGAAGCAGGATTCGGCGATGTGGTGGCTGTTCTCGCCATATAGGGTCTCGACGTGCAAAGTCACGCCGGCATTCATGGCGAAGGCGTTGAACCATTCGCGCACCAGCTCGGTGTCGAACTGCCCGACCTTGTCGCGCGGAAACTCGGCCTTGAACACCAGCACCGGCCGGCCCGAGATGTCGATCACCACACGGGACAACGTCTCGTCCATCGGCATGTGGATCGAGGCATAGCGGGTGATGCCGGCCATGCTCCCGAGCGCCTGCTTCACGGCTTGGCCGAGCGCAATCCCGACGTCCTCGGTGGTGTGATGATGGTCGACATGCAGATCGCCATTCGCCTTCACCGTGATGTCGATGCGGGAATGCCGGGCCAGGAGATCGAGCATATGGTCGAAGAAGCCGATGCCGGTTGCGACATTGGCCACGCCCGATCCGTCGAGGTTGACCGTAACCTCGATGTCGGTCTCCTTGGTCTTGCGCTTGATCGTCGCGCTGCGCATGAAAACTGCCTTGTCCGAGCTTGAAAACGGGGCGTCTTTTAACAGGCCGATGACGCCTTCGCTACTGCGGTATGGCCCGATCCGGCCTGAAGTTCTGCCTATGGTGAGCGGATTGGCCCGATTGTAACGGCGTTCCCAACCCCCTAAATGGGGCGGACACGAGGATCCCCATGCAAGCTTCCCCGAATGAGCCGGCGGTCTGGCACGGCACCACCATTTTGACCGTCCGCAAGGGCGGCAAGGTCGTGATCGGCGGCGACGGCCAGGTCTCGATCGGCCAGACCGTGATCAAGTCCAACGCCAAGAAGGTCCGCAAACTTGGCAAGGGCGACGTGATCGGCGGCTTTGCCGGCGCCACCGCCGACGCCTTCACTTTGTTCGAGCGGCTGGAAAGCAAACTCGAGCAATATCCGGGGCAACTGACCCGCGCCGCGGTCGAGCTCGCCAAGGACTGGCGTACCGACCGCTATCTGCGGCGGCTGGAGGCGATGATGATCGTCGCCGACAAGGATGTCTCGCTGGTCCTGACCGGCACCGGCGACGTGCTGGAGCCGGAAGCGGGCGTGATGGCGATCGGTTCGGGCGGCAACTACGCGTTGGCCGCGGCTCGCGCGCTGGTCGATTCCGACAAGGACGCCGAGGCGATCGTGCGCCGTGCGCTGGATATCGCCGCCGACATTTGCGTCTTCACCAACCGCAACGTCACCATCGAGACGCTTTGACCGATGGCGCAATATGCCTTCCGGGAGATGACGGCGGACGATTTGCCCCTGATCAGGCGCTGGCTCAGCGAAACCCATGTCCGGGAATGGTGGGGCGATCCGGACGAGCAATACGCGACTGGTCAGCGGCGATCTCGATGAGCCGGCGATGGATCAGTACATCGTATCAGCCGATGGCCGGGACTTCGGCTATCTGCAATGTTACGATCTCACGGCCTGGAATTCCGGCTTCGGCGAGCAGCCCAAGGGCACGCGTGGCATCGATCTTTTCATTGGTGAAACCGACATGATCGCGCGCGGCCATGGTTCTGCGATGATCCGCGCCTTCGTCGATGAGCGCCTGAAGCACGGCGCGCCCCGCGTGGTCACCGATCCCGATCCGAAAAATCTTCGCGCGATGCGCGCCTATGAGAACGCAGGATTTGCGCGGGTCGGCCCAGTCGACACGCCGGACGGGCCGTCGCTGTTGATGGTGCGCGACGCATGACGGGCGAGGGCAGATCGCTGTCGACGTCACAATGGCTGGCGATCGGAGCTTGTCTGCTGGTGCTGCAAGCCGCAATTCTGTACGCAATGGGCCGGCTGCCGATCTGCGCCTGCGGCTATGTGAAGTTCTGGCACGGCGTGGTGCAGAGCTCGGAGAACTCGCAGCACATCACCGACTGGTACACTTTTTCGCATATCATCCACGGTTTCATCTTTTATTGCGCGACCTGGCTGATCCTGCCGCGCGCGCCCTGGGCCGGCCGGCTCGTGCTTGCCATGATGATCGAAGGCTGCTGGGAAATGCTCGAGAACTCCAGCTTCATCATCGATCGCTATCGCACCGCGACGGTCTCGCTGGATTATTACGGCGACAGCATCGTCAATTCGGTCTCCGACACGCTTTCGATGGTCACGGGCTTCCTGATTGCGAAAACGCTGCCCGTATGGGCCACGGTAGCGATCGCGATCGCCTTCGAGGTGCTGGTCGGGCTTCACATCCGCGACAATCTGACCCTCAACATCATCATGCTGCTGTATCCGCTCGATGCGATCAAGCAATGGCAGACCGGCCCACCCATCATCTGAAATTTGACTTGTCCTCGCCGCGCTCCACCCCTAGCTAGTGCCCATGACAGACTTCTCCCCCCGCGAAATCGTTTCCGAACTCGACCGCTTCATCGTCGGCCAGGCCGAGGCCAAGCGCGCGGTGTCCATCGCACTACGCAACCGCTGGCGGCGGCTGCAACTCAATGGGAGTTTGCGCGAAGAAGTGCTGCCCAAGAACATCCTGATGATCGGTCCGACCGGCGTCGGCAAGACCGAAATCGCGCGCCGCCTGGCAAGGCTTGCCGGCGCGCCGTTCATCAAGGTGGAGGCCACCAAGTTCACCGAGGTCGGCTATGTCGGTCGCGATGTCGAGCAGATCGTGCGCGATCTCGTCGAGGTCGCCATCGCCCAGACCCGTGAGCGCAAGCGCAAGGACGTGCAGGCGCGGGCGCAACTCGCCGCCGAGGAACGCGTGCTGGACGCGCTGGTCGGGCCCAATTCGAGCGCCGCGACCCGCGATTCCTTCCGCAAGAAGCTGCGGGCCGGCGAGCTCAACGACAAGGAAATCGAGATCGAGACGCAGTCCTCCGGCGGCATGCCGATGTTCGAGATTCCTGGCATGCCGGGCGCGCAGATGGGCGCGGTCTCGATCGGCGACATTTTTGGCAAGCTCGGCGGCCGCACCAAGACCCGTCGGCTGACGGTGGAAGGCTCGCACGAGATCCTGGTCAACGAAGAATCCGACAAGCTGCTCGACGACGACCAGCTGACGCAGGAGGCGATCAGCGCGGTCGAGAACAACGGCATCGTGTTCCTCGACGAGATCGACAAGATTTGCGTGCGCGAAAATCGCCATGGCGGCGATGTCTCGCGCGAGGGCGTGCAACGCGACCTGTTGCCGCTGATCGAAGGCACCACGGTCTCGACCAAGCACGGCGCGGTCAAGACCGATCACATCCTGTTCATCGCCTCGGGTGCGTTCCACATCGCCAAGCCTTCCGACTTGCTGCCGGAGCTGCAGGGCCGCCTGCCGATCCGGGTCGAGCTGCAGGCGCTGAGCCGCGACGACATGCGGCGCATCCTGACCGAGCCCGAGGCCTCGCTGATCAAGCAATATGTCGCGCTGATGAAGACCGAGGGCGTGAACCTGGATATCACCGACGGTGCGATCGATGCGCTCGCCGATGTCGCTGTGGCGGTCAACTCGACGGTCGAGAATATCGGCGCCCGGCGGCTGCAGACCGTGATGGAGCGCGTGCTGGACGAGATTTCCTTCACCGCGCCCGACCGCAACGGCGAAACCATCCAGGTCGACGCCGACTATGTGAACAAGCATGTCGGCGACCTCGCCAAGAATGCCGACTTGAGCCGGTTCATTCTCTAATCTACGGTCGTCCTCGCTTGAGCGGGGGCGAACACTCAATGGATTGGCGCGTTTGGCAAAACCCCTGGCGGTTGATGCTGGTCGTCAATCTCGCCGTTGTGTTCGGGGTTTTCCTGCACAAGATCGCGCTGCCGCCTTACGTCCCCTACATCCATCTCCTCGTCGACTATCATTTCGGCTTCATCAAGCGCGCACTGATCGGCGCCGTCGTTTCGTTGTTCGCCGCAAAGGTGCCGGTGTGGCTGGTGTTCGCGCTGGCCGGCGCGGTATGGCTCGTCACGCTTGGGCTGTTCCTGAAGCTGTTCCGGCGAACCTTCGGCTTCTCGGAGAAACAGCTGCCGCTGTTCGTGCTGATCGCGGGCTCGCCGTTCTTCTTCAAGAACTTCATGCATACGCTCGGCCATTTCGACATTTATGGCTGCCTGTTCGCGATCGTCCTGCTGTTGGTGCCGGCGCACACGATTTTCTTCGTACTGCTCGCCGCAGTCTTCTCGGCCGTCCTGATCCTGATCCATCACATCCATCTCCTGATGTATGTGCCGACCATCGTCGCGATCGTGGTCGTCAGGCATTACTTTGTCGAAGGCATCACGCGCACAAATATCGCCATCGGCGTGGCTAGCGTGCTGGCGCTCGGCGCGCTGTTCCTTGTCGCACAATTCTGGGGAACGATGCCGATCCCGGAAGCGGAGTTCGTACGCTATTTGCAGAGCCGGATGGCTGATCCCTCGCAGACCAGCCTGCTGAGCTTCAGCTACATCTGGTACCAGCCGCTGTCGAAGGAGATCAGCGATACCTGGGCGCGGCTGCCCCATAACATCCTTGGGCTTCCTGTGTTCGCGCTCTTGATCTGGCTGCATATGCCGGTGTGGCGCGCATTGGCGTCGTCGATCCGCGCGCTGAATAGCCACTGGCATCGTCGCATGGTTGTCGCGGCGCTGATCGGCGTCAGCCTCGGCTATCTCATCATGTTCGCCATCGTGTTCGACTATTCACGCTGGGTGTCGAACTGGGCGGTGTGCATGTTCCTGCTGCTGCATGCGGTGAAGACATTGCCCGCCGCGGAGGTGCCGCCGATCGCCGCCGACGATCGCAAGACGCAAGTTTTCGGCTGGATCGTGACGCTGGTTCCACGCGTCGGCATTGTCCGTACCGCTTCTGAACTTCTCGCGCCGGCCTGATTCGGACATAGAGCGCGCCTTGGCCGCCATGGCCGATATGGGCCTCCTCGAAGCCGACGACCAGCGAGCGGAACTCCGGCAAGCTCAGCCAATGCGGCACCTGACGGCGCAGCACCCCGCGCTCGGTGTCACCGGCGACGCCCTTGCCGGTGATGACAAGCACGAAGGTCAGGCCATCGTGATGCGCGCGCTGCAGAAAGCCGAGCAGCATCCGATGCGCGCGCACCTGCGTCATGCCGTGCAGATCGAGCCGCGCGTCGATTTCGCTGCGGCCTTTTGAAAGCCGCGATCGTTCACGCCGACCAAGCGGCGCCAGCGGCGGCACCGCCGGCTTGCTCGGCTTGGCCGCGGCAATCGATGGAATGGGTCGGGGGGAGACGACAGGTTTCGTGTCCGCTGGTTCTGGCACCGGCGCGGCGGTCTTGCCAACGCGTCGCTTTTTCCTGAGCGGTTTGACCTGCCGCGCCACGCTGTCCCAGAGCGCGCGCTCTTCCTCGCTGAGGTGGCGCCGCCCGCGCGAGGGCGCCGACAAGTCAGGCAGGATCGGTGGACGCTTCATCTGACGGCGCGGTCGCGCCTGAGATGACGCAGCGCGCGCACCGGCGCCGTCGCCGGCCGCGCCTCAGGCAAGGGCACATGCGGGGTGATGCGCAGCCGGAGCAGACGCCTGCGCGACCGTCGATGTCGGAGGCGTGGCGGCCTGCGCCTTCGCCGCATCATTCGCAGCAGGAACTTGCGGAAACAGTTTTGCGATCTCGACCGACGGACGCGGATCCGGCAGCGGCAGCTTGCGCGCGCGATCCGCGGGATCGAGGCTTTTCGGCACCAGCATGACAAAGCGCATGTTATGCCGCAGCCGGCCCGAGACCTTGCCGGCTTCAGTGCCGGCACCGAAGTAGAGGTCGGCGCGCGCAGGCCCGACGATGGCCGAGCCCGTGTCCTGCGCGATCATCAACCGGTGGAACGGCGTCTTCGCTGTCGCCGAATCGATCGGCAGCTCGCCCTGGATGAAGAATGGCGTGCCATAGACATGCAGCGACTTGTCGACCGCGATTGAGCGGCCCGGCGTCAGCGGCACGCCTTGCGCGCCGACCGCCTCGTCCTTGTCGGAGAGCGGCACCTCGCGGAAGAAGATGTAGGAGCGGTTCTGCCGCCGTACCTCGTCGGCGTCGGCGGGATTGCCCTCCATCCACTCCCTGATCTTCTGCATCGACATCTGCTCTTTCGGGATGATGCCGCGGTCGATCAGGATGCGCCCGACCGGTGTGTAGGGATAGCCGTTGTAGGAATCGTAATTGATGCGGACGGTCGCGCCGTCCTCGAGCTGCACTCGCGCCGAGCCCTGGATTTGCGCAAACAGCAGATCGGTCTGGCTCTTGAGCCAGACGATTTCCAGCCCGCGCTGCTCGATCGCGCCATCCTCGATCTGCGCGCGATCATAATAGGGCACGAGCTTGCGCCGGCCGATCTTGCGATAGACCGGGCCCTTGTTCGGCAGATCGGGCGAGGCCTGGTTAAAGCCTTTCACAAACAGGTTCGAGGGCCGCCTGTAGACCGGGATGTTGAAGACCTCGTTCGCCTCCCGCGATCCCTCGATAACGGGCTCGTAATAGCCGGTGACGAAGCCGTCGCCCTCGCCGAGCCGCGATATTTTCAGCGGCGTGAAATTCTGCTCGAAGAAGGCGCGCGCCTTGGCGCCGTCGGAAATCTCGGTCGACCGCGCGATGCGACAGGGATCGCGCAAGGACGCGCCGAGCGGGCGCGAATCCGGCGGCATCGACGCCGCATCCTGCGCCGCGATCGGCTTGCAGCTGGCGCGAAAGGTCTGGAAGGCGGAGAGATGATCGTCCTCGCTCCAGCCCGCAATGTCGGACCAGGCGAGCGGAAGATACTGGCTGCCGTTGATCGCGAGCGGCAGCTCGAGCTGCGGATAGGGAAGCGCGCGCTGCTGGACGACCGGGACTTGGGGAGGAGCGGTGTGGCGAGAGCGGTAAGTGCGCGCGGCCAGATCGGCAAGCGGGATCAGCGACAGCACGCCTACGGTGACACATAACGCCGCGACGAACCGTCTGCGAAATCTCAAATCAGTGGGCGCTTCCGGTGCCAACCAACTTCCAGTTCGGATCGCGTGAGGAGCTGTCTCGGGCGAAGGTCCAGACGTCGGTGATGTCGGCCACCTTGTCCGGATTGCCGTCGACGATCGTGCCGGCCTTGTCGCGGGTGACGGAGATCATCTGCGACACGAATCGCACGGTGAGCTGCGCCATGCGGTCGCGCATCTCGGCGCCGACCAGCTCCGCCTTGTCGATCGAGACGAAGCGCGTCTCGGTCTTCTGCTCGTACTTTTCCCGATCCTTGATGACCGTCTCGAAGCTGTCGAACACGTCGGAGGAGAGCAGGTCGCGCAACGCGCGGCGATCGCCATTGGCGAAGGCGAGCACGATCATCTCATAGGCGCTACGTGCGCCCGACAGGAAGTGCTTGGGATCGAACGAGAAGTCGCGGGCGAAAATGGCGTCGAGCCCCTGCGCCAGCGCCGAGCCCGACTCGGCGAGGTCCTTCCAGCGGTCGGGCGGCGGCGTCACCTCAGCGGTCGGCGCCAGCGGGGCCTGGTCGATCACCTTCCCCGGGATCGGCACGACGTTGTCGGAGCCGCCCTGTACCGTGTTGCGGGCGGCGCGATCGAACGGCGGCCGCTCGCTGCCGGTGCGCTGGCCCAGCACGTTGCGCAGGCGCAGGAAAATGAAAACCGCCAACGCAAGGAAGATGATGGTGTAAATATCCACGTGTCTGCTTTCTGGTCTCAGCCGGCAACCGGTCCGATGGTCGAGCGTTCCCTTTCCTCCGGGGAACGGCTGAATGCTACACCATCGATTTAAGTCCGCAGGATGTAGGCACGAAATCTTGCCCGGCCAATGGCATCTTTCGCTGGTGCGGTGGATTTGACATTCGCTTCAGACCTTGCCGCGAATCCTGCAAGCGAATGTCAAATCCAAAACCGCACCAGAAACCTACATTTGCTAGTGTCCATCGGGTCTAACATTCGCATGAGCGCCAGCCGGAACATTGTGCGAATGTTAGACCCGGGACACTAGCGGTGAAGTGTAGCGCTTTTTTGGGCCAAGGGGAAACCCACAGGCCGCGGAAATGGCCCATAATCAATCGTTTACGATGATGAATTTGGCAGGAAGCCGCCAATTTCGCCATTCGCCCGGCTTAAGCCCTCAGCCATTGGCCGACGCCTTGTAGAACGAGGCGGGGCTATGTTAGCCACTCGCCCCGACACAGGGCATTTTCGGCGAGGAGACATTTCATGACCAACGGCAACGGCAGCCCGCCAGAAGGCGCTCCTCCCCAGCTCAACGTGCTGGCGCAATATACCAAGGACCTGTCGTTCGAGAATCCGAACGCGCCGGGTTCGCTGGCGCCACAGGCCCAGCCGCCGCAGATCAACATCCAGATCAATGTCGGCGCCAACAAGGTCGGCGACAACGACTACGAAGTGGCGATCACCATCGAGGGCAAGGCCGAGAACGCCGGCAAGATGATGTTCCGCTTCGAGCTGATCTATGGCGGCGTGTTCCGCCTGCTCAACATCCCGCAGGAGCAGCTGTCGCCGATGCTGCTGATCGAATGCCCGCGGCTGTTGTTCCCGTTTGCGCGGGAAATCATCGCAACCTCCGTGCGCGACGGCGGCTTCCCGCCGCTGATGCTGGACCCCGTCGATTTCGTCGGACTATACCGGCAGAACATCGCGCGGCAGGCGGCCGCCAATCAGGCCGCACCAGCCGCGGCGCCCGAGCCCGCGCCGGCGGCATCGACGAAGCCCGCCAAGCCCAAGCCGAGCTAAGGGCTCAGATTCCCTGGCTCGCGGCTAAATATTCGTTCCAGATCGGCTTGTCGCCGAGCGTGGCGATGAAGGCGCGATGCGCCTCGCGATCGGCGTCCGTCACCCGCGGAGCCAGAGCTATCTGCCGTCGCCGGCGCAGCATTTCGCCCGAGACACCCACGCGGATTTCCGTCGTCTCGGTCGCCAGGACCAGCACCGACTGCCGCGCGCCGATCAGGTCGACATAGACCTCGGCCAGAAGCTCGGCGTCGAGCAGCGCGCCATGCTTGGTGCGGCGGGAATTGTCGATCGCGTAGCGCGAACAGAGGTCGTCCAGCCGGTTCGAGACCCCGGGATGCTTGCGCCGCGCGAGCAGCAACGTGTCGACCAGCCGGTCGCGCGGGATGGCCGGCCGCTTGATGCGGTCGAGCTCGGCATTGATGAAGCTGATATCGAAGGACGCGTTGTGGATCACCAGCGGCGCGTCGCCGATGAACTCCAGGAACTCGTCGGCGACCTCGTGGAAGAACGGCTTGTCCGCGAGGAACTGGGTCGAGAGCCCGTGCACGGCGAACGCTTCCGCCGACATCTCGCGCTCGGGGTTCATATAGCGGTGAAAGGTCTGACCCGTCGGCATGCGATTGAGCAGCTCGACGCAGCCGACCTCCACCAGGCGATCGCCACGCAGAGGATCGAGCCCCGTGGTTTCGGTATCGAGAACGATTTCGCGCATGAGTTCTTGCCGGCCATCGCGGCGAATCAGGCACGCCGCCGCGGCATCTTAACGACCGCAGCCAAAATGTCCTTGATTTGAGCCCGCACCGGGGCGAGTCCGTGGGAGGTATCCACGACGAAATCGGCTCGCCTGCGCTTCTCGTCGTCGGGCATTTGCCGCGCGAGAATAGAATTGAGTTTTTCGTCATCCATGGTCCCGCGCGCCAGCACGCGTTCCCGCTGGTTTTCCGGCGACGTCGATACGACGACAACGGCATCGACGCGGGCCTCGCCGCCGGTTTCGAACAGCAACGGCACGTCCACCACGACCACGGGCGCGCCGGCAGCTTCCGCATCGGCAAAGAATTTCTGGCGCGACGCGCCGAGCATGGGATGCACCACCTGCTCGAGTTGTTTCAGGGCCGCGGGATCGTGCACCACGCGCGCCGACAATTTGGCACGGTCAACCTTGCCGTTGGATGTCGTGCCGGGGAAGGCGGCTTCGATCGCCGGCGCCGCCTCGCTCTCGTAGAGTTGGTGCACGGTGGCATCGGCGTCGTAGACGGGCACACCCGCTTCCGCGAACAATTTCGCGGTGGTGGATTTCCCCATTCCGATCGAGCCGGTCAGTCCCAGGATCAACATTTGCCGTAGTCCGCAGTCTGGAACGCGAGCAAATGCTGGCTACGCAGAAAGCCGAGCAAGGGCAAGAGCGGCAGGCCCAGAACGGTGAAGTGATCGCCCTCGATCCGTTCGAACAAGTGGACGCCCAGACCTTCGAGTTGGTAAGCGCCGACGCTGCCGGTCACAGCCTCTCCAGCCGCGTCCAGATAGGCCGCGATGTCGGCATCCCCCAGGGATCGCATCGTCATCGACGCAACGGCGACCGTTCCGAATACGATCGTCCCATCGAACGCAACGGCAATCGCCGAGTGCAAGGTGTGGGTCTGGCCGGACAAAGCGCGGATTTGCTCGGCCGCCCCTGCCCGGCCGCCGGGTTTGTTGAAGAGGCGATCGCCCAGCGCCAGGGTCTGATCGGCGCCAATGACATAATGCCCGGCCTTGCGCTGCGAGACCCATGACGCCTTTTCCCGCGCCAGCAAGCCCGCGATCTCACCCGGAGCCACGATGCCCGAATTCTGTTGAATCGCCCGCTCGTCGATATCCGCCGGCACCGCTTCGAAGGCCAGCCCGGCATTGGCCAGCAGCATTTGTCGCGCGCGGCTTTGCGACGCCAGGATCAACGCCTTCGGTCCGCGCCAGATCGTCATGTTATTCCGCGATCCGGTGGCGTTGCCGGTCGGTGTAGAGTTTCATGACCGCCGCGGCGGTCTCCTCGATCGAGCGCCGTGTTACGTCGAGCTGCGGCCAATCGAATTTCGCGGCAAGGCGCTTTGCGTATGTCACTTCATCAGTCACCGACTGCCGATCGATGTAGTCTTCATTGTTTGGACCGGCGCCGATGCTGAGCAACCGATTCTGCCGGACCTGGATCAATCGCTCCGGCGACGCATGCAGGCTCACCACCAATGGCTTGGTCAAATGCTCGAGCTGATGCGGCAGGGGAATGCCCGGCACCAGCGGAACATTGGCGGTGCGGATACCGCGGTTGGCGAGATAGATCGAGGTCGGCGTCTTGGAGGTGCGGGATACGCCCACCAGCACCACGTCGGCATCGTCAAGTCCTTCGACGTGCTGACCGTCGTCATGCAGCATCGTGTAGTTCAGCGCGTCGATGCGTTTGAAATATTCCGCATTGAGCACGTGCTGCGCGCCGACCCGCCCGGTGGTGGATGCACCGAGATAGGCTTGGAACAGGTGCATGACGGGCCCGATGATGGACAGGCTCGGAACGTTGATGTCCTTGCACTTGGTCTCCAGCTTCTGAACCAGATCCTTTTCGAGCAAGGTGAACAGCACGATCCCCGGCAATTCCTCGATCTCGTCGAGCACCCGGTCGAGCTGCTTCTGGCTGCGCACCAGCGGATAGACGTGTTCCACCGGGGTCACATTGGCGTATTGCGCAGCCACCGCGCGCGCCACCGTGATCAGGGTTTCACCTGTCGAATCGGAAACCAAATGGAGGTGAAAGTAATTACCCGACGTCGGCACCGTGTATGTCCTGTGAATCCCTGTGTGACTCGGTGATGGAAATGGCGGCCGGTTTGGCCGATCCGGGATAAGCCGTCACTTCTTCACATCGCCTCAAATAAGGAGAACTCCAGCTCTCGCCTCCGATGATACTGGGGTTATGTGGACTTGTCTCTGCATAAGCTGCCGACGCTCGTGTCCAAGCATCTGAATCCAACTGCATTATCGGGTTAGACCAAGGCCGTTCCAATAATGTTGAGAGATGTGAACAGGCCTCGTATTCGACCGGATTGTTTTGTGTGAGCACAATCCACCGCCAAGAAAGACTCAAACCTTAAGAATCTAGAATTTTTTGTAGAAGGCTTGCCCTGCGGACAGGTCTCGGGACAGATCGCCATCGCAAGTCTCTGACCGAGTCGAAAGCCTCCACTGATGTACGAATGGATCAAGGCACTGCATGTCATTGCCGTCATCTCCTGGATGGCTGGCATGCTCTATCTGCCGCGACTATTCGTCTATCACTGCGAAGCGGAACGCGGCTCGAAGCAGTCCGAAACTTTCAAGGTGATGGAGCGGCGGCTGCTCCGGGCGATCGTCAACCCCGCGATGATCGTGACCTGGCTCGCCGGACTGTATCTGGTCTGGGCCGGGCACTGGTATTCGGCGCCGTGGTTTCACGCCAAGTTTCTGCTGGTGCTGATCCTGTCGGGCGTCCACGGCTTTTTTGCTCGCTGCGTTAAGGATTTCGCCGCAGACGAGAACTTGCGAAGCCAGAGATTATATCGCATTATCAATGAGGTACCGACGATCCTGATGATCCTGATCGTCGTTCTTGTGATCGTCAAACCGTTTTCCTGAAAGAGGTGTGACTTTTACGCTGCTTGCGGAAAGCGAAGCGTTTTTCTATATTGAGTTTATCCCACCCCACGCAGGCGGATGTCGTTGCGTTCCGGTTTGAACCGGCCGCTGCATCAGGTTTGAAGCCCACCCAGGCGCTTTCCTTGCTTTGAACTTGCGGACCTCTTTTTTTGCGTCCGCTTTTCCTGAAGCCAAGCTTGCACCCCCTCCTCGAAAATACCCCACAGGACCACCCCAATGCGGGAAATCAAACTTCAAGACCTCAAATCCAAGACGCCGGCGGAACTCGTTTCGTTTGCGGAGGAGAACGGGGTCGAAAACGCCAGCACCATGCGCAAGCAGGAGCTGATGTTTGCCATTCTCAAGCAGCTCGCGGCAGCCGAGACCGACATCGTCGGCGAAGGCGTCGTCGAGGTGCTGTCCGACGGCTTCGGCTTCTTGCGTTCGCCCGATGCGAACTATCTGCCCGGACCCGACGACATCTATGTCTCGCCGTCGCAGATTCGCCGCTTCGGCCTGCGCACCGGCGACACCATCGAAGGCCACATCCGCAGCCCGAAGGAAGGCGAACGCTATTTTGCGCTGCTCAAAGTCAACACGCTGAATTTTGAGGATCCGGAAAAGGCCAAGCACAAGGTCAATTTCGATAACCTCACGCCGCTGTTTCCCAATCAGCGCTTCCGGATGGAAATCGACGATCCCACCAGAAAAGACTTGTCTGCAAGGGTGATCGACATCGTCGCGCCGATCGGTAAAGGCCAGCGCGCGCTGATCGTGGCGCCGCCGCGCACCGGCAAAACCGTGCTGATGCAGAACATCGCGCACTCCATCTCCGCCAATCATCCCGACTGCTATCTGATCGTGCTCTTGATCGACGAGCGGCCGGAGGAAGTCACGGACATGCAGCGCTCGGTAAAGGGCGAGGTCGTGTCCTCCACCTTCGACGAGCCGGCGGTGCGTCACGTCCAGGTCGCCGAGATGGTGATCGAGAAGGCCAAGCGCCTGGTGGAGCACGGCCGCGATGTCGTGATCCTGCTCGATTCGATCACCCGGCTCGGCCGCGCCTACAACACGGTGGTGCCGTCTTCCGGCAAGGTGCTGACCGGCGGTGTCGACGCCAACGCACTTCAACGGCCGAAGCGATTCTTCGGCGCCGCGCGAAACATCGAAGAGGGCGGCTCGCTCACGATCATTGCCACCGCGCTGGTCGATACCGGCAGCCGCATGGACGAAGTCATCTTCGAAGAGTTCAAGGGCACCGGTAACTCGGAGCTGATCCTCGACCGCAAGGTCTCGGACAAGCGCACCTTCCCGGCGATCGACATTTCGCGCTCCGGCACCCGCAAGGAAGAGCTGATCACGGATCCGCAGGTGCTGAAGAAAATGTACGTCCTGCGCCGGATTCTGAATCCGATGGGCACGATGGACGGGATCGACTTCCTGCTCGACAAGCTCCGGAGCACCAAGAGCAACGGTGAGTTCTTCGAGTCGATGAACACGTAAAGCCGATTCGGCGTTGAGATGGGGCGCCTGCGGGCGCCCTTTCATTTTGCGGGCTTTGCTGCGGGAAGGGTTGCAGCATTCTGAGCTAATGCTGCGTTGCAACATAGCATATCCGGTCGAATAACGTTGCCGTTTCAACGCGGAGCGCACTACTAGGCCATGCATCCGCGCGATCAGACCATCTTTGCCCTGTCGTCGGGACGGCCACCGAGCGCGATCGCAATCGTCCGGGTGTCCGGGCCGGCGGCGAGCTCCGCGCTTGAACGGCTGGCCGGGAAGACTTCGACACCCCGAGTCGCGACCCGCGCGCTGCTGCGTGATCCCAAGGGACAGCCGATCGACGACGCCGTCGTGCTCTGGTTTCCGGGACCCGCAAGCGCGACCGGCGAAGACGTCGCCGAATTTCATGTGCACGGTGGGCGCGCGGTGCTGTCTTCGCTGTTCGCTGCGCTGTCGGGAATCGAGAATATTCGCGCGGCCGAGCCCGGCGAGTTCACGCGCCGCGCATTCGAGAACGGCAAGCTCGATCTCACCGAAGCCGAAGGCCTCGACGATCTCATCCATGCCGACACTGATCGCCAGCGCCGCCAGGCGTTGCGTCAGCTCAAGGGTCTGCTCGGCGACAAGGCGCGCAATTGGCGCGCGCAGATCATCGAAGCATCAGCGCTGATCGAAGCCGGCATCGACTTTTCTAACGAAGGTGACGTGCCCGCCGAACTGCTCGCGCCAGCGCTGGCGAAGGTGAAGACACTGCTCGGCGAAATCACAGAAGTGCTTGCGGCACAGGGTCGAACTGAACGCCTGCGTGACGGGCTCGTGGTCGCTATCGCGGGTCCGCCGAATGTCGGCAAGTCGACGCTGATGAACCAGCTTGCGCGGCGCGAGGTCGCGATCGTCTCACCGCATGCCGGCACCACGCGCGACATCATCGAGGTGCAGCTCGATCTCGACGGCTATCCGGTGACGGTGATCGACACCGCCGGCATTCGCGAGACCGATGATCCCGTCGAACAGGAAGGTGTGCGGCGTGCGCGCGCGCGTGCGGCTGAAGCGGATCTCGTGCTGTGGCTGACCGATGTCGATGATGCGAAGCCGGCGGAGAGCGATGCGCCGACCTGGATCGTGCGCAACAAGATCGATCTCGATTCGACGAAGGCCTCGCAGCAAAGCGGGTCGTCATATGCGATCTCAGCGAGTTGCGGCGATGGACTGTCCGAGCTGATCGCCGCTTTGATCAGCTACGCCCAGGTATTCTTCGGTTCGGCCGAGTCGGGACTGATCGGCCGGCAGCGGCAGCGCGATCTCCTGCGGCAGGCGACAGTTTCGCTGCAGCGCAGCATTGATGTCATGGGGAACGGCGAGGAACTCGCTGCGGAGGATTTGCGCTCCGCCGCCTATGCCTTGGGGCGGCTGCTCGGCCAAGTCGATGTCGAGGACATTCTCGACGTGATCTTCCGGGAATTCTGCATTGGAAAGTAGCACTATTCCTTGGTTCAACCGATTACCGCTTCTTTAAGGAATATGGTTAAAGGACTGTTTCACGTGAAACAGGCCTTCAGTTCTCCGAAATGGCGATGTTTCACGTGAAACGTCTTTCGAGCTTCGCCGCCGCGCTGTAGAAGTCGCGGCATGACCGGCACCCCGGAATCATTCGATGTCATCGTCATCGGCGGCGGCCATGCCGGCTGCGAGGCCGCCAGCGCCTCCGCGCGAATGGGTGCCAGGACCGCGCTGGTCACCCATCAGTTTGCGACCATTGGCGCGATGTCCTGCAACCCCGCCATCGGCGGTTTGGGCAAGGGCCATCTGGTCCGCGAGGTCGATGCGCTCGATGGCCTGATGGGCCGTGTGGCCGACGCCGGCGGTATCCAGTTTCGGGTTCTCAATCGCCGCAAAGGTCCGGCGGTCCGTGGCCCCCGCGCCCAGGCCGACCGCAAGCTTTACGCCGCCGCGATGCAGGCCGCGATCCGCGAGACCGCCAATCTGGCGGTCATTGAAGGCGAGGCGGATGAGCTGGTCGTTTCCGATGGCCGCGTCACCGGCATTCGCCTGGCCGATGGTCGCGAGTTTGCGACCGGAGCGATCGTGATCACCACTGGCACCTTTCTCCGCGGGCTGATCCATCTCGGCGAGAAGAACTGGCCAGCCGGCCGGGTCGGCGAGGCGCCTGCGATGGGGCTTTCGAAGTCTTTCGAGCGGGCCGGATTCACCCTCGGCCGCCTCAAGACCGGGACCCCGCCACGGCTCGACGGGACCACGATCGACTGGGGTGCGGTCGAAATGCAGCCCGGCGACGACCCGCCAGAGCCGTTTTCGGTCCTGACCGACCGGATTACGACCCCCCAGATTCAGTGCGGCATCACCCGGACCACGCCCGCCACCCACGAGGTGATCCGGGCCAATGTCCATCGCTCGCCGATGTATTCGGGCCAGATCCAGAGCACCGGCCCGCGCTACTGCCCGTCGATCGAGGACAAGATCGTCAAGTTCGGCGACCGCGACGGCCACCAGATTTTTCTGGAGCCGGAGGGCCTCGACGATCCCACCGTCTACCCGAACGGCATCTCGACCTCGCTGCCGGAGGAAGTTCAGCTCGCGATCCTGGCGACGATCCCGGGTTTGGAGCGGGTGCGGATGGTCCGGCCGGGCTACGCCATCGAATACGATCACGTCGACCCCCGCGAACTCGACCCGACCCTTCAGACCAAGCGGCTGCGCGGGCTCTTCCTGGCCGGCCAGATCAACGGGACCACGGGTTACGAGGAGGCCGCCGCGCAGGGGCTGGTGGCCGGGCTGAATGCGGCTTTGGCTGCAAGCGGCGCCGCGCCGATCGTGTTCGACCGTGCCGACGGCTATCTCGGGGTGATGATCGACGATCTCGTCACGCGCGGAATCACCGAGCCCTATCGGATGTTCACCTCGCGCGCCGAGTACCGGTTGACCCTTCGGGCCGACAATGCCGACCAGCGCCTGACCGACAAGGGCATCGCGCTTGGCTGTGTGGGTGAGACCCGCCGCATCAGCCATGCTGCCAAGACGGCCGCGCTGGAGAGTGCCAAGCAGCTCGCGAAGTCGCTGACCCTGACCCCGAACGAGGCCGCCAAGCACGGCCTCGCGCTGAACCACGACGGCCAGCGCCGTTCGGCGTTCGAGCTGATGGCCTATCCGGAGGTCGGTTGGAGCCAGGTCCGGGCCATCTGGCCGGAGCTGTCGGCCATTGCCCCAGCGATTGCGGTCCATCTCGAGATCGATGCGAAATACGACGTCTACCTCAAGCGCCAGAGTGCCGATGTCGATGCCTTCCGCCGGGACGAAGGCCTCGTGCTGGGCGATATCGACTACGGCCTCGTGCCCGGCCTTTCCAACGAGGTCCGCGGCAAGCTCGCGCGGGCACGACCTTGGACGGTGGGGCAGGCGGGCCGGATCGATGGCATGACGCCGGCTGCGCTCGGTATCCTGGCCGCCTATCTTCGTCGCGAAGCGCGGCGCAAGACCAGGGCGACCGCCTGATTTGTTTCACGTGAAACGAGCTCCGCTTGGGACCGCCGGCTTCAGATAAATCCGACAAGGCCGCCGCACTGGCGCTTATCCCTGTTTCACGTGAAACGGAGGCGCGGCTGGATCGGTATCTCGCGCTCCTGGCGGAATGGCAGGCCAAGACCAATCTCATCGCGCCGTCGACCCTCCCAAATCTCTGGACCCGGCATGTGGCCGACTCGCTCCAGCTCCTGAGGCTCGCGCCATCAGCGAAAACCTGGGCCGACCTCGGCAGCGGCGGCGGCTTTCCTGGCGTGGTGCTCGCTTGCGCGCTGGCGGAGATGTCAGGCGCGATGGTCCATCTGATCGAACGCAACGGGAAAAAAGCTGCCTTCCTGCGCGAGGCGCTGCGGGTGACGGCGGCGCCGGGACTCGTCCATGCCGCGGGAATCGAGGATAGTGTGGAAACCCTCACCGCGCCCATCGATTGCGTGACAGCCAGGGCGCTGGCTCCGTTACATCAATTGATCGGCTTTGCGGAGCCGCTGGTGCGAAAGGGTGCAAAAGCGTTGTTTCTCAAGGGTCAAGATGTAGAGTCAGAATTGACCGAGGCTACTAAATATTGGAATATCAAGCCAAATCTCCATTCCAGCCTGACGGGCGGACAAGGCTGGATCGTCGAACTCGACCGTATCGAGCGGCGCTAGACGTCCGCAATGAAAAGCGATCGCCATGAGCGCAATAGATCAACCTTTTCAAGAAGATAGAGCGCCGCATCCGCCCGGCCATCCGCGCATCCTCTCGCTGGCCAACCAGAAAGGCGGGGTCGGCAAGACCACGACCGCGATCAACCTCGGCACCGCGTTGGCCGCGATCGGCGAGCGCGTGCTGATCGTCGACCTCGACCCGCAGGGCAACGCCTCGACCGGGCTTGGCATCGACCGCAAGAGCCGCAACACCTCGACCTATGACGTGCTGGTCGGCGAAGCGCCGCTGCGCGACTCGGTGGTGCCGACCGCGGTTCCGCGGCTGCACATCGCGACCTCGACCATGGATCTGTCCGGCCTCGAACTCGAGCTCGGCACCACGCCCGGCCGCGCCTTCCGGCTGCGCGATGCGATCGCCGCGCTGAACACCAACGCGACACCCGAGACCGACTACACCTACGTGCTGATCGACTGCCCGCCCTCGCTCAATCTGCTCACCGTGAATGCGATGGCCGCGTCGGATGCGATCCTGGTGCCGCTGCAATGCGAGTTCTTCGCGCTCGAAGGTCTGTCGCAACTGCTGCAGACCGTCGAGCAGGTCCGCGCCACGCTCAATCCGAACCTGTCGATCCACGGCATCGTGCTGACCATGTTCGACTCCCGCAACAATCTGTCGAACCAGGTCGTCGCCGACGTCCGCCAGTTCATGGGAGCCAAGGTCTACAAGACCATGATCCCGCGCAACGTGCGCATCTCGGAGGCGCCGTCCTACGGCAAGCCGGTGCTGGTCTACGATCTCAAATGCGTCGGCAGCGAAGCCTATCTCAAGCTCGCCACCGAAGTGATCCAGCGCGAGCGCGAGTTGCGGACGCATTGAAGCATCAGTGCCACGCCGACGCTCGAAGAACAATAATCATCCGGAGTGGTGCGAGTGAATCCAAGGGAGCTGGCGATGGCCGACGAAGCGCGTTCGCGACTGGGCCGCGGTCTTGCAAGTCTGATCGGCGATGTCGGCGGCGAGGCGGCGCATGTCGACCGGCCGCGCGCGCAGCGCAAGGTGCCGATCGAGTTTCTCAAGCCCAACCCGCGCAATCCGCGCCGCGCCTTTTCGGAAGGCGAGCTTGCCGAGCTCGCCGACTCGATCAAGCAGCACGGCGTGATCCAGCCGCTGGTGGTGCGGCCGGTGAAGGGCACGAGCGACCGTTTTGAGATCATCGCCGGCGAGCGGCGCTGGCGCGCCTCGCAGGCGGCCGGCCTGCACGAGGTGCCGATCGTCCCGGTCGACGTCAACGACAGCGACGCGCTGCAGCTTGCGATCATCGAGAACGTGCAGCGCGAGGATCTCAATGCGCTGGAAGAAGCGCAGGGCTATCACGCGCTCGCCGAGGAGTTCAAACGCAGCCAGGACGACATCGCGAAAATCGTCGGCAAGAGCCGCAGCCATGTCGCCAACATGATGCGGCTGACGAAATTGCCGAGCGAAGTGCAGGCGCTGATCGCGTCGGGCAAATTGTCGGCGGGTCATGCGCGGGCGCTGATCGGCGTGCCCGATCCGGTCGCGGCGGCAAAGAGGATCGTCGAAGGCGGCCTCACCGTGCGGCAGGCCGAGGAGCTTGCGCATGAGGAGGGCGTGCCCGAGCGCAAACCGCAGAAGGCGAGGGCGGGTGCGAAGACCAAGGACGCCGACACCCTTGCGCTCGAGAAGCGCGTCAGCGACGCGCTCGGTCTTGCCGTTACGATTCATCACCGCGATCCCGGCGGCTCCGTCCAGATCGGCTATCGCAGCCTCGAGCAACTCGATGACGTGATGAAGCGGTTGGCCAAGGGTGGTTAATTGCTTGTCTCTCCGCATCGTCATTGCGAGGAGCGATAGCGACGAAGCAATCCAAACTATCACTGCGGAGGCAGTCTGGATTGCTTCGCTTCGCTCGCAATGACGATGTTGCAAACATCTCGCTTAAATTAGCCCCTTCGCTTTGCATTGACCGCGATCGACAGCAGCGTGCGCTGCGCGATTGCCGCGGCCAGCGCGGTCTGCTTGCGCATGTCGAAGGCGGCGGTGGCGAGCTGGTCGATGACAGCGGCGAGCCGCTCGACGGAAAAATTGCGCAAGGCGGTCTCCGCCATTGGCTTGCGCGAGAAATGCAGCCGCGGAAACCCGCTCTCAAGCACGCTGGAGGCCGGCGTACCCTCCGCCACGGTCAGCGCCGACTTGTGCAGCCATGCGGCGTGGCGCTGCGCGGCCATGATGATGACGCCTGGATAGGTGCCTGCGACCAAGGCTTTGGTGAATTCGCTCTCGACCAGCTCCGGCCGGCCGGCAAAGGCGCCGTCGACGATCGGATCGAGTTTCAGGTCGGAGGCGTCCGACACCACGGTCATGACATGGTCGAGCGTCACCTCGCCCTCGCCATGCGCGAACAGCGTCAGCTTCTTCAATTCGTTCCGCGAGGCCTGGCGGTCGCCGCCGAGCAGCGACATCAGCGCCGCGCGCGCATCGGGCGCCATCTTCAAGTTCGCGATCTTCAACTCGTCGTCGATCAATTTCGCCAGATCGCGTTCGCCGTCGGGATAGCAGCCGATCGCCACCGCGGTCTTCGCCTTCTCGCAGGCCTTGCGCAGCGGATTTTCGCCGCGCAGTTCGCCGGCCTCGATCACGATGCGGCAATCCTTCACACTCATCTCGGCGAGCGTATCGATGGCGCTTTCAAATCTGCGCGCGCCGGCGCGCACCCGGATGGCGCGGCGGCCGCCGAACAGCGGCACGGTCATGGCTTCGTCGACCAGCCGCGACGGCTCGGCGGAGAGTTCGTCGCCGTCGAGCTTGACCATCGAAAAGGGATCGTTGGGATCGTCGACCGCGCTTTTCAGCAGCGCGTCGGCGCGCTCGCGCACCAGGCCGGCATCGGGACCATAGAGCAGGATGATCGGCCGCGCCGGATCGGGCCGGGCCAAAAACGCGTCGATGTCTCGTCCGCGGAGGGCTACCATGTTCTCAAACCGTCATTCCGGGACGCCTCGTCAGAGGCGGACCCGGAATCTCATTCCACAATATCGGGATTCCGGGTTCGCGCTGCGCGCGCCCCGGAATGACAGGTGAATTAACTTCCGGCCGTAAAATATGACGCGATCCGGGTCTGGATGTTGTCGGCGATCTCCTGCGCGGCGCGGTCCTCGGCGTCGCGGAAGGCGCGGGAGCGGGCGTAGCGCTGATACGAGCCCGGCATGTCGTAGGTCACGCGCGAGAAGGTGGTGCCGGTCATGACCGACTTGTTGGTCGCGAGCTCGACCAAATTGAACTGCGCGTCGATGCCGTAGTTCTCGCTGGAGGGCAGCTGGGTGTTGGGGTCGACGATCAGGGACGCGCGGCTGGTTGAGAACCTCAGCACCAGCTTGTGGGTCGGCGGCATGCCGGTGGCGTTGCCATAGAGCTTGAACGCCAGCGCATTGCGGATCTCAACGCCGATACGGGCCTCGCGCGAGCCCTTCGGCTTGTCGAGCTCCGGAATATCCACGCCCATCAGCTTTTCGCGCAGCGCGGGCGAGCCGTCGGCGTGCTCGGCATACATCGGCGTGAAACAGCCGGCCACCGGCGCCGCGAGCAGGGCGACCGCGAGCAGCCGAACGGCGATCCGTGCCTTAGCCGACAACATTCACGATCCTCATGGGAACCACGATCACCTTACGCACAGCCTTGCCGCCCAACGCCGATTTTACCGCATCGAGCGCCAGAACGGCAGCCTCGATCTCCGGATTTTGGGCCGTCCGTGGCACGGTGACATCACCCCGCTTCTTGCCATTAACCTGCACCACCAGCGTTACATTATCCTCAACCAGCAAATCGCGTTCGATTTGCGGCCAACTGGCCTCCGAAATCAGGCCCCTCTGGCCCAGCACCTGCCAGCATTCTTCCGCCAGATGCGGCATCATCGGGGCAACCAGGTGCACCAGGATGGTTCCGGCCTCCTTGACCGCCCAGGCCAAATCCGGCGCAAAGTCGGCCACTGGCCGACCCTCGCGGGACAGCACCTCGGACAGCGCATTGGAAAACTCGCGGATATGGGCGAGGCAGACGTTGAAATGCAGCCGCTCGATGCCGCCGGACACCTTGTCCAGCGCGCCATGGGCGGCCTTGCGCAGCGCGGTTGCCTCGGCGCCGAAGGTCGCCGGCCGCGCCGCCGGCGCGCCCTTGGCGACCTCGGCGGAATCGTTCACCAGCCGCCACAGCCGCTGCACGAAGCGTGAGGCGCCCTGCACCCGCTCGTCGCTCCAGATCACGTCGCGATCGGGCGGCGAATCCGACAGCATGAACCAGCGCGCGACGTCGGCGCCGTAGGTCGCGATGATGTCGTCGGGGTCGACCGTGTTCTTCTTCGACTTCGACATCTTCTCGATCGGGCCGATCGCGACTTCCTCGCCGGTCGTCGTCAGCACGGCGCGGCGGCCATTGCCGCCGGTCTCGACCGTGACCTCGGCCGGCGTAACCTAGGCGCCGTCCTTGGTCTGGTAGGTCTCGTGCACCACCATGCCCTGGGTGAACATGCCGGCGAACGGCTCCTTCATGCCGATGTGGCCGGTGGCCTTCATCGCGCGAGTGAAGAAGCGGCTGTAGAGCAGATGCAGGATCGCGTGCTCGACGCCGCCGATATACTGGTCGACCGGCATCATGCGGTCGACGACGGGGACCGTGGTCGGCGCGGTCTCGTTCCAGGGATCGGTGAAGCGCGCGAAATACCAGGACGAGTTCGACAAAGGTGTCCATGGTGTCGGTCTCGCGCAGCGCCTTGCCGCCGCATTTCGGGCAGGTGACGTGCTTCCAGGTCGGATGATGGTCGAGCGCGTTGCCCGGTCTGTCGAAGGTGGCGTCCTCCGGCAGCGTGACCGGCAAGTCCTTGTCCGGCACCGGCACGACATCGCATTTCGGGCAGTGGATCACGGGGATCGGGCAGCCCCAATAGCGCTGGCGCGAGATGCCCCAGTCGCGCAGGCGGAAATTCACCTGGCGCTCGCCGACGGCGGCGTTGCCGCGCGTTTCGCC
This sequence comes from uncultured Alphaproteobacteria bacterium, assembly GCA_963791665.1. Lineage (GTDB taxonomy): Bacteria > Pseudomonadota > Alphaproteobacteria > Rhizobiales > Xanthobacteraceae > Bradyrhizobium. The sequence goes on from CAWBTH010000005.1 coordinate 150,799, forward strand.
TTCCAGCCGCTTCGCGACCTCTTCCTTGGCCTGGTCGATGGTCATGCCGTCGAGGAAGCGCGAATTGATCATGCGGCCGTCGCCGTCATAGGCGACGTCGGTGATGATGAACGTCTTGGGGTCCTGGCCCTCGGGGCAGACCACCGGAATGTTGCCGAGCGCGTATTTGTTGACGAAGTCGAGGTCGCGCTGGTCGTGCGCCGGACAGCCGAAGATGGCGCCGGTGCCGTATTCCATCAGCACGAAATTCGCCACGTAAACCGGCAGCTTCCAGCTCGGGTCGAACGGGTGAACCGCGCGGATGCCGGTGTCGAACCCCTGCTTCTCGGCGGTGTCGATCACTTCCTGCGCGGTGCCTATGCGTTTGATCTCGGCGATGAACTCCGCGAGCTTCGGGTTCTTCGCGGCAGCGGCTTGCGCAAGCGGATGATCGGCTGAGATCGCCATGAACTTGGCGCCGAACAAGGTGTCGGGCCGCGTCGTGAAGATGCGCAGCTCGGTTTCGCCGGCGGGCGTCGTCGCGCTATCCAGCGCAAACCTGATCAGCAGGCCTTCCGAGCGGCCGATCCAGTTGCGCTGCATCAGCCGCACCTTGTCGGGCCAGCGGTCGAGACCGTCGAGCGCGTCCAGCAGCTCCTGCGAGTACTTCGTGATCTTGAAGACCCACTGGTTCATTTCCTTCTGTTCGACCACCGCGCCGGAGCGCCAGCCGCGGCCGTCGATCACCTGCTCGTTGGCGAGCACGGTCATGTCGACCGGGTCCCAGTTGACCTTGCGCTTCTCGCGTTCGGCCAGGCCCGCCTTCAGGAAATCCAGGAACAGTTTCTGCTGATGCTTGTAATAGGACGGGGTCGCAGGTCGCGAACTCGCGTGACCAGTCGAGCGACAGCCCGATCGACGCAGCTGCTTCTTCATCGCCGCGATGTTCTCGTAGGTCCAGGCTTTCGGCGCGACCTTGCGCTCGATCGCGGCGTTCTCCGCCGGCAGCCCAAAGGCGTCCCAGCCCATCGGATGCAGCACGTTGTAGCCGCTTGCGCGCGCATGTAACGCGCCAGCACGTCGCCGAGCGTGTAGTTGCGGACATGGCCGATATGGATGCGCCCGGACGGGTAGGGGAACATCTCCAGCACGTAGTATTTCGGCCGCGGGTCGTCGTTTTTGGAGTTGAAGATGGCCTTCTCGTCCCACTGGCGTTGCCAGCGCGGCTCGGATTTACGGGCGTTGTAACGTTCGGAGGTCATGGAATCGCTGGAGATTTTTCGGATTCGCGCCGGTTTCGGGGACGGCGGAATAGGCCATAAAAGGGCCTGCGGGGTCAACGGGATGGGCAGGCCGGATTGGCTGGCTGCCAGTCGTTTTTCAAGGCCCTCCGCCTGGTTCGTCATTGCGAGGAGCGAAGCGACGAAGCAATCCATATCTCAGCTTGCGCATCTGCGGGCGCGATGGATTGCTTCGTCGCTTCCGCCTCCGCCCTGCGGGCTTCGGCGGATGCGCTCCTCGCAATGACGAGAGCACACAACGTCCTCATCCCCGCGGCGCTAATCCGTCCGGGCTCTGCAAGTTCGCCACCCTCGAAAAGCGAGGGTGCAGGGAATGCCGGGTGCACGAACGCACCCACTGCCACGCGTGCAAAACAAAAACACGCACGCAGGCCAACACAGGTACGCCGAAATCACGCCGGCATTCCCTGCGCAATGGTTTTACGGCTTGCTTCGCGCTCTCGCCGGAGTACCGGGCTTGTTAGCCTCCGTCGCTCTGTCGATCATACTCGACAGACTTGATCCCAGCGTCGGGGGACCACGACCACGCGACTTGACCGTACGCGCGCGGCGCATTCGCCTGCCGCACCGCGCGCGTCCACCACATCCCGCACCACGTGTCGTGACGATCGCGATACGCCCTCGGTAGCGAGCGCGGGACGGCAGTGTTATGCGCCTGTGTTCCGATTTTCGCAAAGAGATTTATTTTTGCGGAGTGGGCTGGACAGAGTGCGCGATTTCTGAATGACAGAAGGGGTGTTTTGCCCGTCGGGTTGCGGGTGCAACAGTCGCGCAACGCCGTCATTGCGAGCGAAGCGAAGCAATCCACCTATCCGCTTGCTGCGCCATGGATTGCTTCGTCGCTTCGCTCCTCGCAATGACGGGCTGCTAGCTGGATATGGCGATAAGAGCTGCTTCTAACTCGCCATCGCCACGCCACCGGCCACGTCGGTGATGCGCACGAAGCCGTGCTCGACCACGGTGTTGCGGCCGCGGTGCTTGGCGGCATAGAGCGCGGCGTCGGCCGCCTCGATCAAATCGCCCGGGCGTTGCGTGTCGTTCGGCCGCGTGCTGGCGACACCGACGCTGACGGTGACGACCTCGTGACTCGAGGTACAGTGCGGCAGGTCCAGCGCCTGCACGGCGGCGCGCACTTTCTCGCCGATCTCCTTGGCGCGCTCACCATCGAAATTCGGCAACAGCAGGCAGAACTCCTCGCCGCCGTAACGGCCGGCAAAGCCCATGGTGTCGGCGGCGATCCCCGACAGCGTCTCGCCAAGATGCGTCAGGCAGGCGTCGCCTTCGGGATGACCATAGCTGTCGTTATAGAGCTTGAAGTGATCGACATCGATCATCAGCAGCGACAGCTCGCAGTCATATTGCTGCGCCTTCATCCACTCGAAATCGAGCCGGCTCTGGAAGCCGCGGCGGTTGGCCAGGCCCGAGAGCATGTCGATCGAGGCGATCACGGTGAGGCGGTCGTTGGTCGCGACCAGCTCGCGCTCGCGCTGGGCGAGTTGCGCCGCCATCGCGTTGAAGGCGCGCGCCAACGGCACGAATTCGGCAGGCAGCCGGGTCCGCGCGGCGCGCGCGGATCGGTCGCCCTGGCCGAACCGCGTGGCCATGTCGGCCAGCATCTCGATCGGCCTGATGACCAGCTTTTCGGCGGCAATCAGCGCACCAAGAAGCACGAAGAGGCAGACGAAGGCGAGCTGCAGATAGGCGGTGCGGATCTCGCTCTTGATTACGGCCGTAATCTTGTCCTCGTCGATGCTGACCAGCAGGCGCGTGCCGGTGTCGGCAATCCGCGCAAAGCTGACCGTGCGGTGCGAGCCGTCGACGGCGCCGAAGGTGAGCGATCCCTCGTCCTTGTTTGAATTGAGCGCGCGGTCGGCCATCGCCGACAGCAGCGGAATGTCGTCGATCGACTTGCCGACCTGGCTCGCCGTGTCCGGCGGGGTTGCGAGCACGGTGCCGTTGCTGTCGATCAGCACGGCGGAGATGCCGGGCCGGCCTCCGAGATTGCTCATCAGCTTCGACATCCAGTCCAGACTCATGCTGGCGAGCACCACCGCATCCGCATCCGGATTGATCGCCGAGACCGGATAGGCGGCCATGATGACCGGATTGTTGCCGCCGCGCGCCAGCAGGAAGTCGCTGACGACGAAGTCGCGCGTGGCTTGCGCCTTCTTCATATAGGGCCGGTCGCCGAGATAGAGGCCGACATAGTTGGTCCCAGTCGCGCACTGCACGCGGCCGTCGCCGCCGACCAGCAGGATGTTGCGAATCCAGGGCATGTTGGCGGGCACGCTGGCGCGCAGGATATCACAGGTGCGCATCAAGCCGCCTGCGGAGGAGCGGATATAGGCCGCCGATTTCAACACGGTTTGGACCGAGGAGATGACTTCGCGCTGGGTGTCGGCGGAATGCCGCGCGAGATTGGCAAAATCCTGGCTCGCCTGTGCGAGCAGGCGGGCGCGGTTGTCCTCCAGCGAACGGGCGCGCTCGAACATCAAGGGCGCAACCAGGATCACCGCGAGCAGCGCCAGCCGCGCGCGGATGCCGATAAGCTGTTTGAGCTTGACCCTCTTGCGATTGAGACTGATGGAAGACATCTTCTACCCCTACCCCGCAACGCAGGGTATCGGGAATGGTTGAAGACGCGTTTCCCGAACTCGGTAAAATTAGAACTACCACCGACAAACTACGGGCATTCGACCTCATGACACTGCCGAAAACGGACGCCGTAACCGCGCATTCACCACACGCGCTCGCCGCGGTGGAACTTGAAATCGCACGAGCCTGCCGCGACGGCAATCGCGATCGTGCGTCGGTGACGCTGATCGCAGTGTCCAAGACTTTCGAGGCAAGCGCGATTACGCCCGTGATCGAAAGCGGACAGCGCGTATTCGGCGAAAACCGCGTGCAGGAAGCCAAAGGCAAGTGGCCAGCGTTAACGCAGGCTTACCCGGGATTGAAGTTGCACCTGATCGGGCCGCTGCAATCCAACAAGGCGAAAGAAGCAGTGGCGTTGTTCGACGCCATCCATTCGGTGGATCGAGCGAGCATTTGCCAAGCGTTAGCCAAGGAAATCGAATTACAGGGGAGGAGCCCGGAACTATTCGTGCAGATCAACACCGGCGAGGAACCGCAGAAGGCCGGCGTCGCGCCTGGCGAGGCCGACGCCTTCATCGCGGCGTGCCGGGAGACATATGGGCTCGTGATTTCCGGGCTGATGTGCATCCCGCCGGTCGACGAGCAGCCCTCGCCGCATTTCGCACTGACCGCCAGGATCGCCGCGCGCAACGGCTTGAAGCATTTATCGATGGGTATGAGCGCCGACTTCGCGGTGGCGATCGCGATGGGCGCCACGCATGTGCGCGTGGGGTCCGCGATTTTCGGGCATCGGGGGTAACATTTCGTCATTGCGAGGAGCGAAGCGACGAAGCAATCCATCGCGCCGCACAAATAATGCCGGAGGAAATGACGATGCGACAGCCCTGCGTCTACATCGTCGCAAGCAAGCGACACGGGACGCTTTACACCGGCGGAACCTCCAACCTGCCGCGTCGTGCTTACGAGCACCGCGAGGGCCTAGTGGCGGGGTTCACTGCCAAATATGGATGCAAAATTTTGGTCTGGTACGAAGCGCATGCGACAATGATCGATGCGATCACACGTGAAAAGCAGATCAAGGCAGGCAGCCGGGCAGACAAGATTGCCTGATCGAGGCGACGAATCCGGAATGGAAGGATCTTTACGATACGCTGATCTAGCGAGTTAACTTCGTCATCGCGAGGAGCGGAGCGACGACGCGATCCATAGTTCAACAAGCTGAGGAATGGATTGCTTCGTCGCTTCGCTCCTCGCAATGACGAGGAGATGCGCCGTGCTTAGCGCTACCCAAACCCCACGGACACTTTCCCAAGCACACCGAAATCCGCCTCCATCCGATCGCCGGATTAAATCGGCAGCGGCGGATGGCAGGTGCCTGTTGTGACAACCTCGCCGGCGCGGAGCGTGATGCCGAGGCCGCTGAGCTCATTGACCAGCCACGCCAGCGCCACACGGGGATCGCCGAGCACGTTCTTGCCGTGCCCGACGAAAGTCTGCCCGCGCATGGTGATGACCGGCCTTTCCTCGACGAGGTCGCGCGTGCGCCAGGAGGCCTCCGTCGATGCACCCAGCACGAACAGATGCGCGCAGGCATTGTCGGCAATCAGCTGCGCTTCGCCGGCGCCGACGAAATCGGCAAAGCGCGAATCGGGAATCTCGATCGCCGGATGCAAGGTGGCGACCGCGTCCAGCACCTCGGCGACTGAATAAGGCGTCGGCCGCGGCGGCAGGTCGCGCGCCAGGCGGAAGCAGAATTCCGGCTCGGCGACGCGCATCGCGTTGCCATGCATCGACGCCGTGCCGCCGTCGGCAATGACTTTGTCAGCGAGTATGCGCCCAGCCTGGGGACCCCTGACATTGATGTGCTTCTGGCCGGCCTCGCTGGTCGCGGCGATCTTCCAGCCGAACAGTTTGCCCGATTTCTCGAGTTCGGCCTGGATGGCGTAGCCATCTTTGCGCGACTGCGGGCGCTGCGCGGCTTCGAGCGCGGCGAGTTTGGTGCCGGCGCGCCAATGGCCGCTGATGGTGCGCGAGGCCGCCGCGATCTGATCCTTGTCCAAATGCCTTCTCCTAACCGGTGACAATTCTGGTCCGTGGCCCGAGCCGCCGCAACAGGCGCAACATCGCAGAACTCGTCATGGCGACACAGCCCGCGGTCGGCCCGAAATCGTCGCGCGCCAGATGCAAAAACACCGCGCTGCCGCGGCCGGCAATGCGTGGCCGCGTGTTGTGATCGATCTCGACGATGAAATCGTAAAGGTGATCCGCGCGCGTCAGCCGGTCGCCCTTGTGCTCGGGCGCGATGCGGATCGGCCGGTTATAATGCCGGTCATTGGGGTCTTCGCACCAGGCATCGGCAGGCGTGATCGCGCGCGAGGCGAGAAAGCTGCGCGGCCTCTGATGCCGGTCGGCGCGCCACCACAGCCGTCGCGGATGGAAGACGCCGCGCGGGGTGCCGCCGTCGCCCTCGCGCTTGTTGGCCCGGATGCCGCCGCGACCAAGCGCCACGGGAATGGTCAAACCGGGGCCCGTCAGCCAGCCTTGCCGGGAATTTCCGCCCATCGCGCGAATCCTGATCATGGAGATTGGCCGGTCGCCATGGCTATATCGGTAAAGCTTTGAAACAGCTTGCCTTTTCATGCGCGATCAGACCGTCCTTGTGCGTCCCCGATTGCAGGTTCATTACAGGACATTCATCGAAATGCCCGGAAGAGGTGGAGTAAGGTGCCGATCACCTTGTGAATCGGTAACGGTTCCCTACCTCAAGACGAAAATACACTATCTACCAACTGCCGATGCGAGGCGCCTCGCCTCCCGCCACCACCAGGATGACCCCATGGCCAATGCTCGCAAGATCCTCATCGTGGATGACGATACCGATCTGCGGGACACGCTGGTGGAGCAGCTCTCGTTGCATGACGAGTTCGAGGCCTCCGCCGTCGATACCGGCGCCAAGGGCGCCACCGCCGCCAAGGCCAATTCCCCCGACCTGGTGCTGATGGACGTCGGCTTGCCCGACACCGACGGCCGCGAGGTGGTGCGTTCGCTTCGCAAGGGCGGCTTCAAGGCGCCGATCATCATGCTGACCGGGCACGATACCGATTCCGATACCATCCTTGGGCTGGAGTCCGGCGCCAACGACTATGTCGCAAAGCCGTTTCGTTTTGCCGTGCTGCTGGCGCGGATCCGGGCGCAGCTCCGTCAGCACGAGGCCAGCGAGGACGCGGTGTTTTCGGTCGGGCCCTACAGCTTCCGCCCGGGCTCCAAGATGCTGACCGGCGCCAACGCCAAGAAGGTGCGGCTGACCGAGAAGGAGACCGCGATCCTGCGCTTCCTCTATCGTGCCGGCCAGCTGCCAGTGTCCCGCGAGACGCTGCTGCAGGAAGTGTGGGGCTATAATTCCGGCGTCACCACCCACACGCTGGAGACGCATATTTACCGTCTTCGGCAAAAGATCGAGAAAGACGCCGCCAATCCCGAGATCCTGGTGACCGAAGCCGGTGGCTACAAGCTGGTGCCGTGATACGATTTGGGACGTCGAATCGTTAACAGGCCGTCCCGCTTTCCATGTCGATCGATGATGATGTCGTCTTGCTGGAGCGCGTCCCGACGCTGAGGCTGTTGGGGCGGGATTCGCTGCGCATGCTGGCGATCGGCTCCGAGCAGCGCAGCATCTATAGCGGCGAATATCTGTTCCGGCAGGGCGAGGAAGCCGATTCCGGTTTCGTGGTCGCCCGCGGCGCCTTCCGTGTCGATGACGGCGCCGGCGCGGAGACCACCGCGGGTCCGGGCACGCTGATCGGCGAGCTCGCGCTTGTGGTGGCAATGCAGCGGCCCGCGACCGCGACCGCGATGGAAAATTCGACCGTGATCCGCATCGCGCGCAGCCTGTTCCAGCGCGTGCTGGAAAGCGATCCCGCCGCGGCGCGTCGCCTGCGCGACGAATTCGCCGCGCGCACCAGTCAGCTCGCGAGCGACATATTGATGGCCGGCGCGAAGTTGAGCACTTAGTTCCTCGAACTCTCCACTCGTCATTGCGAGGAGCGATAGCGACGAAGCAATCCATTCCTCAGCTTGCGGCGCGATGGATTGCTTCGCTTCGCTCGCAATGACGACGTGGAGAGAGCGGAACTAGACCTCCAGCGTCACCGTCACAGGCACATGATCCGACGGCCGCTGCCAGCCGCGCGCATCGCGCAGAATTTTGAAATCGCTCACATTGTCCTTTAGCGCGCGCGACACCCAGATGTGGTCGAGCCGACGGCCGCGGTCGCCGACCGTCCAGTCCGCGGCACGGTAGCTCCACCAGGTGTAGACCTTCTCGGTGAGAGGAATCCGCTCGCGCGCCACGTCGTGCCATTCGCCGGCCGATAGCGCGGCCTGCAGCTTCTCGACCTCGACAGGCGTATGCGAGACGACTTTCAGAAGCTGCTTGTGCGACCAGACGTCATTCTCATGCGGCGCGACGTTGAGATCGCCGACCAGGATGTGGCGATCCTCCCCGCGCGGATGCAGCGGTTCGCAGGCTTTCATCTCGTCGAGAAATCGGAGCTTGTGATCGAATTTCGGGTTGAGCGCGGGATCGGGGATGTCGCCGCCGGCCGGCACATAGAAATTATGCAGCACCAGCGGTTTTGCGAGCTGTGCCTTTTCGCCAAAGGACACCGAGATATGGCGGGAGTCGACGATGTCGCAGAAGGTGCGGATGTCGGTCGCCTCGAACGGCAGCTTCGAAATCACGGCGACGCCATGATAGCCCTTCTGCCCGTTCAGCGCGATGTGCTCATAGCCGAGCCGCTTGAAGCGTTTGCGCGGAAACGCGTCGTCGATGCATTTGGTTTCCTGCAGGCACAGCACGTCCGGCCGCGCGCTTTTAAGGAATTTCGCCACGATATCGATGCGCAGCCGCACCGAATTGATGTTCCAGGTTGTCAGGGAAAACCGCATGCGAACCGCGTCATATCACGGTTCGCGCGCGTGTCCGCCGTTTGTCCACAACGATGAAGAGTTAGCCCGGCGGCAGCGCGTAATTGGTGAAGTCGATCTTGAACAGGCCCGGATCGACTTTCTTGCTGGTGTCGAGATTATAGACCGCGACCGTGGTGTCATAACCCTGCGGGTCGGTCACGGTCCATTGCTTGAGCTGGCCGTCCTTGGCGCCAAGCATGAGCATCAGGCGGCTGGTGCCGATCAGTGCCTGCTTCTCCTCGATGGTGACGCTGACGAACAGATCGTCCGCCGTGACGCTGACGACATTGGTGTCCTTCATCAGGTCGATGCGATCCGACAGCAGGAAGCGCAATGGCGTCTGCGACAGCGGATAGATGTCCTGCGTGGCAAGCTTGCGGTCGCGCACAACCAGCGAGGAGCCGTCGGCGATGATATCGATCGGATTCGGCGGATCGTATTCGAAGCGCACCTTGCCGGGCTTCTGGATGTAGAAGTCGCCCTTGGTCTTGGTGCCGTCGGGCCCGACCTGCACGAAATTGCCGACCAGTGTGTTGAGCGAGGAGAGATAGTTGGAAACCTTTGCGGCCTGCGCCTTCTGATTGGCGTCGAAGCTCGCGAAGATGCTGGCGGGAACATTGCGATGCGGATCGGGAATGACGGGATCGGGCACGGCCGCCGCCGTCGCGCCTGTCGTCACCGGTCCCTTCTGCTCGGAGGCGCTCATCTGCACGCTGCCGCGGGCTTTCGGTGCCGGCTTTGGAATCGGAACGCTCTGCGCAAATGACGCCGTGCCGAACGGCGGTGCTGCGATCAGAAGCGCGAGCGCACCGGCAATCATCCAGCGTTGCGAGAGGTCGCCGATTCGGGAATTTCGATTGATTTTCAACGCGCAGTCCTGATCCTGTTTCGATCCTTTTACCGCGCTTTGGGTGCAACGCGGTATCGTTTTTCCGTGAAATGTCATTGCTTGCTGCGCCATTGCCGCAAGCCGAATTGTGGTGCGTCAGAAGCCTTCTTCCTCTTCGACCAGAATCTCGCGTTTTCCGGCGTGGTTCGCCTGGCCAACGATGCCTTCCAGTTCCATCCGCTCCATCAGCGAGGCGGCGCGATTATAGCCGATCTGCAAACGGCGCTGGATGTAGCTGGTCGAAGCCTTGCGGTCGCGTTTGACGATGGCAACCGCTTGCGCGAACAGATCGCCGCCGCCGTCGCCTCCCATGCCGGTCGCATCGAACACCGCGCCGTCTTCGCCCTCGGCAGGTTCTTCCGCGGTGACCGCTTCGAGATATTCCGGCGAGCCTTGCGTCTTGAGATGACGCACGACCTTCTCGACTTCCTCGTCCGACGCAAACGGTCCGTGCACGCGGCTGATGCGTCCGCCGCCCGCCATATACAGCATGTCGCCCTGGCCGAGCAGCTGCTCGGCGCCCATCTCGCCAAGGATGGTGCGGCTGTCGATCTTGGACGTGACCTGGAAGGCGATGCGGGTCGGGAAGTTCGCCTTGATGGTGCCGGTGATGACGTCGACCGACGGGCGTTGCGTCGCGAGGATCACATGCAGGCCGGCAGCGCGCGCCATCTGCGCGAGGCGCTGCACCGCGCCTTCGATGTCCTTGCCGGCGACCATCATCAGGTCGGCCATCTCGTCGACGATGATGACGATGAAGGGCAGCGGCTCGAGATCGAGCTTCTCTTCCTCGTAGATCGCCTTGCCGGTCTCCTTGTCGAAACCGGTATGCACCGTGCGCGTCAGCTCCTCGCCCTTGGCCTTGGCTTCGCCGAGCCGCACATTGTAGCCTTCGATGTTGCGCACGCCGAGCTTGGACATCTTCTTGTAGCGCTCTTCCATCTCGCGCACGGCCCATTTCAGCGCGACCACCGCCTTCTTCGGGTCGGTGACGACGGGCGTCAAAAGATGCGGAATGCCGTCATAAACGGACAGTTCGAGCATTTTTGGATCGACCATGATCAGCCGGCACTGATCCGGCCGCAGCCGATAGACCAGGCTCAGGATCATGGTGTTGATCGCGACCGATTTGCCGGAGCCGGTGGTGCCGGCGATCAGCATATGCGGCGTGCGCGCGAGGTCGATGATGACGGGATCGCCGCCGATGGTCTTGCCGAGACAGAGCGGCAATTTGGAAACCGACTCGACCGCTTCCTTTGCGGTGAGTATCTCGCGCAGATAAACCTTCTCGCGATGCGCGTTCGGCAGTTCGATGCCGATGGCGTTGCGGCCAGGCACGACGGCAACGCGCGCCGACAGCGCGCTCATCGAGCGCGCGATGTCGTCGGCTAGCCCAATCACGCGCGAAGACTTGATGCCGGGCGCGGGCTCGAGCTCGTACAGCGTGACGACGGGTCCGGGATTGGCCTTGACGATTTCGCCGCGCACGCCGAAATCGCCGAGCACGCTTTCCAGCCGGCGCGAATTGGCCTCCAGCTCGGCCTTGCTGAGCGGCTGACGATCGGAGGCCTTTGGTGCCCCCAGCATCGACATCGCCGGGAAGTCCCACTTGTCGGATGACTTTCGCGATGGCGTCTTCGGCGCGGCCTTCTTGCGCGGCGCGCGCGCGACGGGCTCCTCGTCTTCCTCTTCGTCCTCGTCATCGTCGTGCGCTTCAGGCGCGATCGAGGGTGCGGCGCGGCCGCCGAGGTTGGGCTCCTGGCGCGCGAAGGTGATCGCGCGGGGCGCGGGGCTCGATGAGACCAGCGAACGATAGGCGGTGCCGAACAGCCAGACCAGACGCGCTTTCGCGCTCATCAGCGCATGGAAGATGAAGCCGAGCGAGACGGAGCCGCGCTCTTCCTCGTCTTCCTCGAACGGCGCATCGTCGTCAGCGATTTCCGTCAGCTCTTCGTCGTCGCGCGGCTTGGCGCCGAGGCCGCAGGCGATCAGGAAAGTTGCGGTCATCGCTGCAAACAGGATGATGCCCAGCACGAGGCGATAGAGAAATCCGGGCGGACCGAACACGACCGCGGGCGCGCGCACCAGCGCATCGCCGACCACGCCGCCAAGTCCGGTCGGCAGCGGCCATCTGCCCGTGTGCGGCCAGCAGCCGGCAAAGCCCGCCGCGAGCACCACGCACAGCACCCAGGCGCCGAGCCGCAGAACCTCGCGATCGAAATTGCGGTGGGTCATCATGCGCCAGCCCCACACCGCGATCGGCAAAACAACCATGATGGCGCCGAGGCCCAAAATCTGCATCAGCATGTCGGCGCCGATCGCGCCGGGATAACCGAGGATGTTGCGGATCACGCGCGACGTTGTGGCGTGGCTGAGGCTCGGATCCTGCACCGACCATGTCGTCAGCGCGGAGGCGGCGAGCCCCGAGAAAATGATCAGGCCAAGCCCCATCAATTCACGCAGGCGCCGCACCAGCGCATCGCGGATCGACGCCGGCAAATGGCCGACCAGGGGAATGACGCGTTCGATCGACGGCATGTGCCCTCGTTGCTTAACCCAAAACCTCGACCAGGCGATGCAGCGCCTCGCCGGTCGATTGACTGTCGGAAACCAGCGCAAGGCGAATGTAGCCCGCGCCTGGATTGCTGCCGTCCGGCTGCTGCCGCGCCAGATAGCTGCCGGGAATCACGCGCACGCCGGCGTCGCGATAAAGTTTCATCGCCACCGCTTCGTCGCCGCCGAGGTCAGAAACATCGAGCCAGACGCAGAAGCCGCCGGCGGGGCGCTTGTAGCCGTAACGATTGCCGAGAATCTGGTCGGCGAGATCGAACTTGATGCGATAGAGCTTGCGGTTTTCCTCGACATGCGCCTCGTCGCCGTAAGCTGCGGTCGCGACCTGCTGCAGCGGCACCGGCACCTGTGGTGCGGCGACATTGCGCAGCTCGTGAAAGGCGGCCAGGAATGTCTTGTCGCCGGCGGCGAAGCCGACGCGCATGCCCGGCAGGTTCGAGCGCTTCGACAGCGACTGGAACACCACCACGCGGGAGAAATCCGGACCGGCGCATTCCAGCATGCTGCCCGGCGCCTCGCGCGTGTAGATTTCCGAGTAGCACTCGTCGCTGAGGATCATGAAGCCGAAGCGGTCGGACAGTTTTTTCAGACGCGTGAAATAGTCCGGCGAGGCCACCGCTCCTTGCGGATTGGCGGGCGAGGCGATGTAGATCGCGACCGTGCGCGAGAGCGTCGCGTCATCGAGCTTGTCGAGATCGGGCAGGAATCCGTTTTCGACGGTGGTCGGCAGATAGATCTGCTCGCAATTCGCCGCACGCGCGCCGGCGCCATAGGCCGGATAGAACGGGTTCGGCATCAGGATCGCGGGGCGGCCCTTGCGATCGCCGACGTAGTTCGCTGCCGTCAGTGCCGCGAAGAACAGGCCCTCGCGGCTGCCGTTCAGCACCAGCACTTCGCTCTCGGGATCGACCGCGCGCGGCAGGGCGAACCGGGTCGACAGCCAGCCGGCCACGGCCTTGCGGAAAGGCTCGATGCCGCGGGCGAGCGGGATAGCGGCCGAAATCGGCGATGTGCTGGGCCAGCACCGGGCCGACAAAGCCGGGCACGGGGTGCTGCGGTTCGCCTAATGATAGTGTTATCAATGGCTTACCGGGCTTGTAGGGCGCCAGCAGCTCGGTCGTCCGGGCAAAGGGCGAGCGCTCGCTTTCGTTGCTGGCGGCGCCTGATGGAGCGCGGGATGAAGCGGTCATTGCCATCAATCTGGAGGCCAGCACGTGGGGATCGCCGGTCGTCCCATGAGACCGGCTCGAAATCGATCAAACCACCATAGATACGGCGAGGTTAAGACGCGATTAACCATCGGTGCCAAGCTCCATTTTGACGTGGTTCCGGCGGCTGCGGCGACGGCGCGAAGGCTCGGCCGCGCAACCCCCGATCAACCATCAAAACCGTTAAGCACAGGCGCTAACGAAGCCAAAATCGTCCCGGCTGCACCCTGCCGATCAAGCAAGGGCAGGGGAGCCTCGAACGATGAGCGGGATGTCAGTCCTGGAGAATGTGAGCCGGTGCCGCGCGATCGCGTCGCTGTACAGGCAGACGGCGGCGTTCAAGCCGGTTCAGAAGGATTCGCTGCTGGATCGGGCCGAGGAATGGGACCAGGTCGCGCTGGCCCAGCTCGAAAGCTATTTCTGGCGCGCGGAGCGCCAGCAGCCGGCGTGGTAGACGCGCACTCTAGCGCCAACCTTTTCTCGAGCTACCGCTGCGGCAATCGCTCGAACGCCGGCATGCCCTCGGGCACGTGGTGGAACGGCTGCTTGTCGACGGTGTAGATCGCGATCTGCGGCATGATGTCGGCGGGATTGTCCAGCGTGCCGACCTTGATCACGACCAGCGGCCGTTGCGGGCGTGTCACCACATGCGTGCCGCACTCGGCGCAGAACTCGCGCGTGACCGGCTTCTCCAGATCCTTGCGCGAAAACTGCTTCGGCGCGCCCTTGGTGTATTTGAAGCCGTCCGGCGGCATCGCCACGAACATGTTGGGCGAACCGCCGGTGATGTACTGGCATTCGCGGCAATGGCATTGCGCCTTCAGCATCGGCTCGCCCTCGGCCACATAGCGCACCGCCCCGCAATAGCATCCGCCTTCGAGCTTCATGACGTCCTCCCGGGATTGTCTGCGCGGCAATGTCGCATCGCAGCGGGTTTTGGCAATGCTTTTTGTCGCAGCTCGCTCGGTTCAAGGCGGGCCTAGCGGTTGGAACGGAACAGCGTGTCCTTGGGTTGCCTTTCATTCCGGAGACATCGGCGGCAAGCGCGGCCGATCCCGCGATGACAGGAGGAAATCCCCATGCGTGCAGTCAGGAAAATTCTGCTTGTTTCAGGCGCGATCCTCGCGCTCAGCGCCGGCGCGTCTCACGCCGGTCCCTGCAATACGGCGCAACGCGATGCCGGTTCCGGAAACGTCCCCGGCTACACCGGACAAACCACCACGGGCTCAGCCGCGTCCGGGCAACAGCATCCGCCGACGGCGACCATGAACAAGGCGACCGAGAACACCGCCAGTTCCTCTCAGGATACCCAACGCCAGATGCAGGGCAAGCCGACGGCCGCCCAGGAGGCCGAGCGCGGCAAGACCACCGATCAGGGTTGCTGAGCGGAACCATAAGAGACCGTGCAGGTCGGCAGGCCGTACGAGGGTACTGACTGGCGGACCTTGTGCTTGTACGTCCTCTAAACGTCCAGGTGTTCGCTGACCTGCCGTTCAGCTTCGAGCCAGAAGTCGACATCGCGGCCGGAGGGCCGCCCGGCTTCTTCCCAAAGCTCGTATGCTCGTGTCCTGACTTTCGGCCGACGCATCATGCGATGTAGCTTGTGCCGCAATTGGTCGGCGAAGTTTCGCAAGCGCTGTACGGTGCTTTCGTCTTTGATAATCCCGGCAACTCGCGTCGCGAGTTCAAGCTGATGTTCGATCTTTTCCCTTTCGTCCATTGGAACACGCGCGGTTGGTCTGAAGAACAAGGGATCAAGCGCGTTCGGACTTACAGGTTCCGTTACGCAAGCAGACCAACGTTTGTCGTTCCCCTTGTTGCTCGGGCGCATCAGAAAAAAGAAAGGGGCTCCAACTTGCGCTGGAGCCCCTCAACGGTCGGGGCATTGCCGGGTATGTGCCCAAACCGTAGGTCTGGGCGCGGACCGATACGCTGGCCCGCGCCCGGGGAGGATCACATGTTGTAGGCGCGCTCGGTGTGCTCGGTGAGATCGAGGCCTTCGCGCTCGGTCTCGACATTGGCGCGCAGTCCAACGATCACGTCCACGATCTTGTAGAGGATCGCGGAGCCGACGCCCGACCACACCAGCGTGGTGGCGACGCCCCAGCACTGCGAGGTCATCTGCGCGAGGAAGTCGTAATCGGCGATCTTGCCGGTGGTGTAGTCCATGATGCCGGTGCCGCCGAGCGCCGGGTTCACCAGGATGCCGGTGCCGAGCGCGCCGACGATGCCGCCGATGCAGTGCACGCCGAACACGTCGAGCGCGTCGTCATAGCCGAACGCGTTCTTCACGATGGTGCAGAAGAACAGGCAGACCACGCCGACCACGAGGCCGAGCACGATCGCGCCCATCGGACCGGAGTAGCCGGCCGCCGGCGTGACCGCGACGAGGCCCGCGACCGCACCCGAGAGTGCGCCGAGCACCGACGGATGGCCGCGGAAGATCCATTCAGCGAACATCCAGGACAACGCCGCCGCCGCGGTCGCGACGAAGGAGTTGGTCATGGCGAGCGCGGCGCCGCCCGAGGCTTCGAGGTTCGATCCGGCGTTGAAGCCAAACCAGCCGACCCAGAGCAGCGAGGCGCCGATCATGGTCATGGTCAGCGAGTGCGGAGCCATCAGCTCCTTGCCGTAGCCGGTGCGCTTGCCGACCAGCAGACAGCCGACCATGCCCGCGATACCGGAGTTGATGTGCACCACGGTGCCGCCGGCGAAGTCGATCGCGCCCTTCTTGAAGATCCAGCCCGCATCGGCGTTGACTTCGTCGAGCTTGGCCTGCGCCGCCGCCTTGGCTGCGGCATCGCTGCCGGCCGCGGCGAGCGCCTTGACGGCATCCGAGATCGCGTCCGGACCGGCCCAGTACCAGACCATGTGCGCGATCGGGAAGTAGATCAACGTCACCCAGAGCGGGATGAACAGCGCCACCGCCGAGAACTTGGTGCGCTCGGCGAACGAACCGACGATCAGGCAGGGCGTGATCGCGGCGAACGTCATCTGGAAGCAGACATAGACCAGCTCCGAGATGTTGGCGTCGACCGAGAAGGTCGCGGCCTTGGAGTCCGGCGTCACGCCCATCAGGAACGCTTTCGAGAAGCCGCCGACGAAGTCGGAGCCGCCGGTGAAGGCCATGCTGTAGCCATAGAGCGCCCAGATCACGGTGACGATGCACACGGTGTAGAACACCTGCATCAGGACCGAGAGCATGTTCTTGGAGCGGACCAGGCCGCCATAGAACAGCGCGAGGCCCGGAATGGTCATCAACAGCACCAGCACCGTCGATGTCAGCATCCAGGCGTTGTCGCCCTTGTTGATTGTTGGTTCCGCGTAGGCCGCGGTCGATGCGAACAGGCCGACTGCGAGAGCCGCCAATCCCGCGCTGTAGGGACGCTTGAACGTCATTGGTATTTACTCCTGAGTTTTAGGTGTGAGCGCGAAATCAGAGGGCTGCGGCATCGGCCTCGCCGGTGCGGATGCGAACCGCATGGTCGAGGTTGATGACGAAGATCTTGCCGTCGCCGATCTGTCCGGTCTTGGCCGCCGTGGTGATCGCATCGATGGTCTTGTCGACCTGGTCGGAGGCGACCGCGACCTCGATCTTGATCTTGGGCAGGAAGCTCACCGCGTATTCGGCGCCGCGATAGATTTCCGTGTGGCCCTTCTGTCGGCCGTATCCCTTGACTTCCGTCACCGTGAGACCGTGAACGCCGATGGCGGTCAGGGCGTCACGGACTTCTTCCAGTTTGAATGGCTTGATGATCGCCATAACAATTTTCATGAGTCCTAATCCCCGCTTGGGCCCGGCCTTGGACATGACCGGGCTGTTCTCGACTGAGGTTCACCACGCGGAGAGACTTCACAACGCGGCCCAGCCGGGGCCATAGAATCAAATGCCGTGCCAGATCGGCGGCCATTGATTAACGAGTTATGAACGCAGGGATTTTTGCGGCCGGCGGCGTCGGCACGGGGGTGCGGTGTTCCGCCGCGCCCAGAAACTAAGCATGGCTGGTTAAACCATGAGCAGTCGCGGCAGATGGCTGCCGACTGCTCATCGCACGTGCACGGTAGCGGTAATAAGCTACTGAAGCGCCTCGCCGTGCTGGGTAATGTCCAGCCCTTCGATCTCGGCCTGCCTGGACACCCGCAGGGGCACGAAGACCGCAACCAGCCGTAGCAGCGCCCAGGTCACGCCGCCCGACCAGACCAGTGTGACCGCGACACCATAGAACTGCAGCAGCAACTGTTGCGGGTTGCCCTCGAGCAGGCCCGAAGTCCCGCCGATCGCGGCGGTGGCAAACACGCCGGTCAACAGGGTGCCGGTCATGCCGCCGATGCCGTGAACGCCGAACACGTCGAGCGAGTTGTCATAGTTGAAGCGCAGTTTCAGCGACGTGCAGGCCCAGTAGCAGAGCGACCCCGCGACCAGGCCGATGACGATGCCCTGCCAGGGCGCGACGAAGCCGGAGGCCGGCGTGATGGTGCCGAGGCCTGCGACCGCGCCCGAGATCATGCCGAGCACCGACGGCTTGCGCCGTCTCGACCATTCGATCGCGCCCCAGACCAGCGCGCCGGCGCAGGCCGCAAGATGGGTCGCGATGATGGCCATCACCGCGCGTGAATTGGCCGCGAGCGCCGAGCCGCCGTTGAAGCCGAACCAGCCGACCCACAACAGGCCGGTGCCGACCACCGCGAGCGAGAGATCGAACGGCGACAGGTTCTCCGAACCATAACCCTGACGCCGGCCCATCACCTGCGCGGCGACGAGGCCGCCGATGCCGGCGGACAGATGCACGACGAGGCCGCCGGCAAAATCCAGCACGCCCATCGCGCCGAGGAAGCCGCCGCCCCACACCCAATGCGCCAGCGGCACATAGACGAACACGAACCACAGAATCGAAAACAGCAGATAGGCCGAGAACCGCATGCGGTCGGCGACCGCGCCCGCGACCAGCGCCACCGTGATGATCGCAAAGGTCATCTGGTAGAGCATGAACAGCGCTTCCGGAATGGTCTTCGCCGCGGGATTGACGCTGTCCATGCTCATGCCGGCAAGGAAGAAGCGGTCGAACGAACCGATCCACCGGCCGTCACCGACGAACACCAGCGAATAGCCGAAGGCCACCCAGAGGATGGAGATGATCATGACCGCGGCGAGGCTCTGGGCCATGGTCGCCAGCACGTTCTTCTTGCGCACCATGCCGGAATAGAACAGCGCGAGGCCCGGAATCGTCATCATCAGCACCAGCGCGGTGGCGACGATCATCCATGCGGTGTCGGCGGTGTTGATCTCGGACGATGCGGCGAAGGCCGGCGCGACCTGCCCTGCGATCGAAGGAATCAAAAGCGCAACGAACGTCGTTGCACGAAAAGCACGTGCCCCCATTGATATGCCCCGGCTGTTGTCCGTTTCTTGAATCCGCTGTCCGGCCTCGTTGCCGGCAGCGGCTTGAACTCGAATAATTAGAGTGCGTCGCTGTCGGTCTCGCCGGTGCGGATGCGCAGCGCGTGATCGATCGGCGTGACGAAGATCTTGCCGTCGCCGATCTGCCCGGTGCGCGCATTCGCGGTGATGACCTCCACCGCCTTGTCGGCGAGTTCGGAGGCGACCGCGATCTCGATCCGCAGCTTCGGCAGGAAGTTCACCACATATTCGGCGCCGCGATAGATTTCGGTGTGGCCCTTCTGGCGGCCATAGCCCTTGACCTCGGTGACCGTCATGCCGTGCACGCCGATGGCGGTCAGCGCCTGACGCACCTCGTCCAGTTTGAAGGGTTTGATGATCGCAACGACGAGTTTCATGGTCAAGCCTTGGTCCGCTTCAGGTTTGCGCCGTCCAGGAGAAACGGCGGTTGATCAAATCTGGCATCTTTCTGGGCAAATGGCACAAAAAAATTGCAGCCATACGCCGAAACATAGGGGTCTGTGACCGCGAAGCCCTGTTCCTGCGCCGGACGGTCGGTCACAATGCGGTTTTCGCGGACACCAAAGCGCCCGCTCAAGACGATTGGGGGAGACGGATGGCCGAGCGATCCTGGTTTTATGCGTCCAATGGTCAGCAGCAGGGGCCGATCCCCGAGGCCCAGTTTCGCGACTTGATCGCGCGTGGATCGGTCACACCGGAGACCCTGGTCTGGAGCGAGGGCATGGCCGGTTGGCAAAAGGCCGGCGAAATTCCGGACCTGATGTCCGGTGCGTCCCGTCCGCCCGCGATGCCGCGGCCGGGGCCTCCGCCGGTGATGGCTGGGGCCGGCGCGAGCGGGAGTGCGCTGACGATCGACGTCGGCGTCTGGGAACTTTTCTGGCGCGGCTTTGTCGCCTCGCTCGCCAGCCTGCTCGTGATCCCCGGACCATGGATCATCGTCTGGATCCTGAACTGGATCGTGCCCCGCGTGCGCGTGCCGGGACGACCCAATCTGAGCTTCACCGGCAAGGCGATGACGCTGGTCCCCTGGTACTTCGGGGCGATCGTTCTCGGCATCGTGGCGGTCTATTACGCCCTGGACAACGAGGTGCAGTGGCCCAACTACCTATTGGATCTCGTCCAGATCCTGCTCTACTGGCTGTTCATCCGGTGGGTGATCGCGAACCTCGCATCGAACGGCCAGCCGCTCGGCTTGAGCTTCGGCGGCTCGTTCTGGGCTTATCTCGGATGGAGCATCCTGTTCGGGCTTTCCATCCTCACCATTATCGGCTGGGCCTGGGTGATATCCGCGTGGGCGCGCTGGCTCTGCCGCAACATCCATGGCACGCGGCGGCAAGTCGTTTACAAGGGCACGGGCTTGGAAAATCTCTGGCGCACGCTGGCGGCGGTCATCTGCTGTGCCTTCATCATCCCAATTCCGTGGGTGTACCGCTGGATGCTGCGCTGGCAGTTGTCGCAGACCGAACTGGTCGAGCACAGCTGAGTCTCAAGCGTTATTGTTTGCGCTCGCGCACCGAGCCTTCCTGCGCGACGGAAGCGACCAGCGTGCCGTCCGGCTTGAAGATCATGCCGCGCGTCAGCCCGCGGCCGTCCTGCGCGCTCGGCAAATCCTGGGCGTAGAGCAGCCATTCGTCGGCGCGGAACGGGCGGTGAAACCACATCGCATGGTCGAGGCTCGCCGGCATCATGCGCCGGTCGAACAGCGTGCGGCCGTAGCGCGCCATGACAGCGTCGAGCAGGGAGAAATCCGAGGCGTAGGCCAGCGCGCACATATGCAGCGCCGGATCGTCGGGCAATTTCGCGGCGGTGCGGATCCAGACATGAATGCGGCCGTCGTCGATTTTTTGACCGAAATAACGGCCGAGCTCGCAGGGGCGCAGCTCGATCGGCCGATCGGATTCGTAATAGCGGCGGATGAAGTCCGGCATCTCGCGGAACATCGGCTGTTTGGAGACTTCCTCGGCCGTGAGCTTTTCCGGCGGCGGCACGTCCGGCATCTTCTCCTGATGATCGAACGCGCCCTGCTCCTCGGCATGGAACGACACCATGATCGAGAAGATGGCGTTGCCGTGCTGGATCGCGGTGACCCGGCGCGTCGAATAGCTCTTGCCGTCGCGAAGCCGCTCCACCTGGTAGATGATCGGAACCTGGGGATCGCCAGGCAGGATGAAATAACAATGGATCGAGTGCGGCAGCCGGCCTTCGACGGTGCGGCAGGCCGCGACCATCGCCTGACCGATCACCTGCCCGCCGAACACGCGCTGCCAGCTCGTCTTCGGGCTGTTGCCGCGGAACAGGTTCACCTCGAGCGGTTCGAGGTCGAGAATCGCGAGCAGGTCGATCAGGCTTTTGGACATATGTTTTCCTTCGTCATTCCGGGGCACGCGAAGCGTGAACCCGGAATCTCGTACCCAATCTCCAGATTCCGGGTTCGAGGCTACGCCTCGCCCCGGAATGACAATGTGGGGCTTGTTTCATCCCCTCTTTCGCCCAGCTATAGTATGGGCGCAAGCGTATGAGTGGTTTCCATGTCGGCACAGCGAAGCATCGTCATCTGCGGGGGCGCATTTGCAGGGCTGGCGCTGGCCGTGGCGCTGCGGCAAGGCCTTGGCGCGGATACCCCTGTCATCGTCGCCGATCCAGCGCTTAGCCACCGACCGAGCCGCGATCCCCGCGCGACCGCGATCGTCGCCGCCTGCCGGCGCCTGTTCGAGACGCTGGGCGCATGGCAACAGGTCGCCCCGACCGCGCAGCCGATTCTGGACATGGTGGTGACGGATTCGAAGCTCGAAGACGCCACGCGTCCGGTGTTCCTCACCTTCGCGGGCGATGTCGAGCCGGGCGAGCCCTTTGCGCATATGGTCGAGAACCGGCACCTGATTGACGCGCTGGTGGCGCGGGCGGAAGCCGAAGGCGTCGATCTGCGCGCGACCGCGGTGACCTCATATGAGTCGCGCAGCGATGGCATCGACGTGACGCTGGCGGACGGCAGCCGCATCGAAGCGAGCCTTCTCGTCGCAGCCGACGGCGCGCGCTCGAAACTCCGGGAACGCGCCGGCATCGCTACTCATGGCTGGGACTATGACCAGTCTGGTATCGTCGTCACCGTCGGCCATGAGCGCGACCATCAGGGCCGCGCCGAGGAGCATTTCCTGCCCGCCGGTCCCTTTGCGATCCTGCCGCTGACGGGAAAACGCTCGTCGCTGGTGTGGACCGAGCGACGCACTGAGGCCGCGCGTATCATCGCACTCGGCGAGGAGGAATTTCACGGCGAACTCGAGCAGCGCTTCGGCCTGCATCTCGGCGAGGTCAAGGCTCTCGACAAGCCGCGCGCGTTTCCGCTGTCCTATTTCGTCGCGCGCTCCTTCATCGCGGAACGGATGGCGCTCGTCGGCGACGCCGCGCATGTGATTCATCCGATCGCCGGCCAGGGCCTCAATCTCGGCCTCAAGGATGTCGCAGCGCTCGCCGAGGTCGTGGTCGATGCGGCGCGGCTCGGCATCGATCTCGGGCAAACGGACGTGCTGGAGCGCTATCAGCGCTGGCGGCGTTTCGACACCATGGCGATGGGGCTCGCCACCAATTCGCTGAATTTCCTGTTCTCCAACAAGTCGACCTTGCTGCGCACCGTGCGCGACATCGGGCTCGGCCTGGTCGATCGCGCGCCGCCATTGAAGAGCCTGTTCATTCGCCAGGCGGCCGGGCTCTCCGGCGAGGTGCCGCGGTTGTTGAAGGGCGAGGCGCTTTAGCGCTTCGCCAGAATGAAATCCGCGATGGCCTCGATCATATCGGCATCGAGCGGCCGCTCCGGCTGATTGTAGGCCGCGAGATCGTCAGCCTCGTCAGCGACGTCGACCAGCACGTGATTCATCTGCGGGACCCATAGCGTCTTCGCCGCGAACGCTGCCGTGGTCAGCGCAAGGAAATCCACCCGCGCGAGCTGGCTGTCCTTGCCACCGGCCACGATCAGGATCGGTTCCTCGATTTGCCGCAGCGGTGGAATCGGATCTTCCCTGAAAGCCGAAGCGATGCCGGCCTGCAGTGACGGCGGGATCGCGAGTCCCGGTGGCGGCGGATCGACGATCTCTCCCCCCATGATGGCGTCGACGGCTTTCGCTACGGCTGCAAACTTGTCGGGCGGCAGCTTCTTCTCCAGCTGCGCCTTGAGCAGGTCGCCCTGCTTGCGTGCGCTCACAGCGAGCAGCACGAGCTTGTCGACGGGGATGCGACGCGCGGCAAGAATGCCGACCAGCCCGCCCTCGCTGTGGCCGATCACGATGACTTTGGAGAATTTGGCGCCCGCGCGCAGGTGGGTCACGAGCGCGGCGGCATCGTCGACATAGTCCTTGAAGCGAAAATCCTCCGGCTTGCCAAATTCCTGCTTCCAGCCGCCGGCGCCGCGCTTGTCATAGCGCAGCGTCGCAATGCCGCGCGCGACCAGCGCATCCGACAGCTTCTTCAAGGTGGCCGGCTTGATTTGCGGCCCGTTGCCGTCGTGATCGGTCGAGCCGGAGCCGGCGATCAGCAGCGCGACCGGCGGCGGCTCGGTTCCCGACGGCACCGACAGCCACGCGTCGATCGCGCCGACGCGAATCTTCGTTTCATCGGCGCCTGCAACGCCGGCGAACATCGACATCGCCAGAAGAAAGGTGAAGGCGCCAACGGCAACCTGCATGCGCGGGATCATTCGATCTTGCGCGCTTCCTCGGGCAGCATGATCGGGATGCCGTCGCGGATCGGATAGGCGAGCTTCGCCGAGCGCGAGATCAGCTCCTGTTGCCCAGCGTCGAATTCAAGCGGGCCCTTGGTCAGCGGGCAGACCAGGATTTCCAGCAGTTTTGGATCGACGGAGTTTTCGGGGCGGTCGGGCGCGGCATTCATAAACTCTCTCCAGACAGGGGCGGCCCTGCTTTTATCACACCCCGAGCGGCGCATTGTCGCGGTCGGTGGCTGGGCCGGCTTCCGTATTACCGGTTCCGGGCGTAGCTGCGAACAGCCAGCAACCGCGCGGGGGAACCGACGGCCGGAATAAAGCCAGCGCCTGTTGTCGGTTAAATGATTAATGACAGCGCCATGACGTAGCGGCGACTGGAACCGACACGTCAAGGTTACCGGCAAGTCCAGGTTTGATGTGAGCCATTTCACACGCGGGAACATTGACTTGGGGTTACCGTCCCAATAATGCTCTTGGTTGAAATTTCGTAAATGGGCCGCTTCGCCGCATCACTTTGTAGAAGCGTGCCGGGGGTATCGCGTATGGCGAGCGAACGAAGAATCGCTGCTTTCGAACCCGATCTATTGCGTACACAACTCATGGTCCCATTGCCGGGGCCGCGTTCTCTGCGAGCACATTCGAACCTGATTGCCTCATGGAAGGCGCTCTTGCACGCCGCGAAGTAAGCGCGGCGCGAGGAATTCCGCATGACCACGACCATTCCGGCCTACACATTCGGTGGCATCACCCGTCCCGAGCTCATCCTTGACGACACGGGCCATATCGTCCTGTTTGGCGCGGCCGCAGATTTCGCCGCCACTTATGGTTTGAAAGCATTGTATGCCGGCTGCCCTCCCGGGACGCCGTATCCGCCGGTGCTGGATTCGCTGTTGGCGCCCAACGATACCAACGGGGCGCCCAACACCGTTGCGGAAGGTGCGGCCTCAGGGACGACCGTCGGCATCACCGCCCAGACGATCAGCCCGATCGGCCCCGTCACCTATTCGCTGGTGGGCGACAACTCCGGCGGCGGATTCAAGATCAACGCCACCACCGGCGTGGTCACCGTCAACGATGCGACCAAGATCGATTTCGAAAGCGCGCCGGGCCACCAATACACCGTCACGGTGCAGGCCAGCGACCCCATCATCACCACGACCAAGACTTTCACCATCGCTGTCACCGACGTTGCGCCCTCGACGCCTGCCGATACCAATGCCGGCGCCAACACCGTTGCCGAAGGCGCCGCGGCGGGCACCGCGGTCGGCATCACCGCGCACTCGACCGACGTCAATGGCGGCGCGGTCACCTACGCGCTGACCGGGGACACCTCCGGCGGCGGCTTCAAGATCGACGCCAACACCGGTGTCGTCACTGTCGCCGATCCGACCAAGCTCGATTTCGAGAGCACGGCGCCGGGCCACACCCAGACCATTACGGTGCAGGCCAGCGACGGCACGCTGACGAGCTCGCAGACCTTTACGATCGGCATCACCGACGTTCCGCTGCCGACGCCGACCGACACCGATGCGACCGCAAACAGCGTGGCGGAAGGCGCGGCTGCCGGCACGCATGTCGGCGTCACCGCGTCCGCGGTCGATCCGAACGGTCCGTCGACTCACTATTCGCTGACCGGCGACACCTCCGGCGGTGGTTTCGCGATCGATGCCAATACCGGCGTCGTCACCGTCGCCGATCCGACCAAGATCGATTTCGAGAGTGCGGCCGGTCACGCCTATTCCATCACGGTGAAGGCCGATGACGGCGTTGCGAACACCTCGCAAAGCTTCAACATCGCCGTCACCGACGTGGCGCCGTCGGCGCCAATTGACTTCGATCCCACTCCAAACTCCGTCACTGAAGGCGCTGCTTCGGGCACCGCCGTCGGCGTCACCGCGCATTCGACCGACGTCAACGGCCCGGCCGTGACCTATTCGCTGACCGGCGACACCTCCGGCGGCGGCTTCACCATCAATGCCGCGACCGGCGTCGTCACTGTCGCCAATTCCGACCAAGATCGACTTCGAGACTGCGCCGGGTCATGCTTACACGGTGACCGCGCAGGCCAGCGACGGCACGCTGTCGAGTTCGCAGACCTTCACCATCGGCGTCACCGATGTCGCGCCGTCGACCCCAATCGACAGCGATGCAACCGCCAACTCGGTCGTTGAAGGCGCTTCCGCCGGCACCACGGTCGGCGTGACCGCATCCTCGATCGACGTCAACGGTCCGGCGGTGACGTATTCGCTGACCGCCGACTCCTCGGGCGGCGGTTTCACCATCAACGCGACGACTGGCGTCGTCACCGTTGCCGATCCGACCAAGCTCGATTTCGAGAGCTCCACGCCCAGCCATACCTACAGCGTCACGGCGCAAGCCAGCGACGGCACGGATACGAGCTCGCAGATCTTCACCATCGGCGTGACCGACGCTCCGCCATCGGCCCCGGTCGACAGCGACGCCACGGCGAATGCGGTCGTCGAGGGCGCGGGTATCGGCACAACTGTGGGCGTCACGGCGCATTCCGCCGACGTCAACGGCGGCACGGTAACCTATTCGAAGGGGCTCGACAGCTCGGGCGGCGGCTTCGCCGTCGACGCGACGACCGGTGTCATCACCGTCGCCGATCCCACCAAGCTCGATTTCGAGAGTTCGGGGCCGAGCCACGCCTATTCGGTCACGGTCGTCGCGAGCGACGGCGTCTTAATCAACTCGCAGAGCTTCACCATCAACGTCACCGACGCGCGCGCCCTCGACGCCCGTCGACAGCGACGGCGCGGCAAACACCGTGGTCGAAGGCGCCGCCAACGGTACGACCGTCGGCATCACTGCGTCGTCGACCGACGTCAACGGCCCGGCCGTCACCTATTCGCTGACCGGCGATACCTCCGGCGGCGGCTTCACCATCGATCGCGGCGACCGGCGTCGTACCGTCGCCGACTCCACCAAGATCGATTTCGAGAGCTCGGGCGCGGGCCACAGCTACACCGTCACGGCGACAGGCCAGCGACGGCACGCATGCGAGTTCGCAGACCTTCACCATCGGCGTCACCGACGCGCCGCCGTCGGTCCCGGTCGATAGCGACGCGACCGCCAACAGCGTCGTCGAAGGCGCTGCCGCGGGCACCACCGTCGGCGTCACCGCGTCCTCGACCGACGTCAACGGCCCGCCCGTCACCTGGTCGCTGACCGGCGACACTTCCGGCGGCGGCTTCACCATCAACGCGACGACCGGCGTCGTTACCGTCGCCGATCCCACCAAGATCGACTTCGAGAGCACGGCGCCCGGCCACAGCTACACGGTGACCGCGCAGGCCAGCGACGGCACGGACACCAGTTCGCAGACCTTCACCATCGGCGTCACCGACGCTCCGCCGTCGGCCCCGGTCGATGCCGACGCAACTGCCAATACGATCGTGGAAGGCGGGGCCAACGGCTCGACCGTCGGCGTCACCGCGCTCCTCGACCGACGTCAACGGCCCGGCGGTGACCTATTCGCTGACCGGCGACACCTCCGGCGGCGGCTTCACCATCAATGCGACGACCGGCGTCGTCACCGTTGCTGACCACACCAAGATCGATTTCGAGACCTCCGGCGCGGGTCACAGCTACACCGTGACCGCGACCGCCAGCGACGGCACGCAGACCAACTCGCAAACCTTCACCATCGGCGTGTCGGACGTTGCGCCCTCCGCGCCGGTCGACAGCGACGGCGCGGTCAACCGGGTTGCGGTCAGTTCGCCCAACGGCACCTATGTCGGTGTCACAGCCTCCTCGACCGACGTCAACGGCCCGGCGGTGACCTATTCGCTGACCGGCGACACCTCCGGCGGCGCTTTCACGGTCAATGCCACGACCGGTCAGGTCACGGTCGCCGACACCAGCAAGATCCTCGCGGCCGATCCGTCCTACGACGTCACGGTCCAGGCCAGCGACGGGACGCTGACGAACTCGCAGACCTTCACCATCGCCGTCGTGCTGGATTCGGCCCCGGTCGTGACCGCGGGTCACACGCTGAACTACACGGAGAACCAGGCCGCGACCGCGATCGATCCCGCGCTGACGGTGACCGATTCCGACAACGCAAACCTCGCGCACGCGACCGTGCAGATCACCGGCAATTACGTCAACGGCCAGGACATCCTCGGCTTCACCGATCAGAACGGCATCACCGGCTCATTCAATGCCGCCACCGGCACGCTGACCCTGACCGGCTCGTCCAGCGTCGCGAACTATCAGACCGCGCTGGAGTCGGTGACCTATTTCGACAACAGCGACAACCCGTCCGGCGCCCCGCGCACCGTCACCATCATCGCCAATGACGGCACGCTCGACAGTTCGTCGGTGACCGACACCGTCAATGTCACGCCGGTCAACGACCCGCCGGTGGTGACCGCCGGCCACACCCTGAACTACACGGAAAACCAGGTCGCGACCGCGATCGACACGGCGATCACCGTATCCGACGTCGATAACGCCAATCTCGCCTCGGCGACGGTGCAGATCACCGGCAATTACGCCAACGGCGAGGACATCCTCGGCTTCACCGACCAGAACGGCATCACCGGATCGTTCAATTCCGCTACCGCCACGCTGACCCTGACCGGCTCGTCCAGCGTCGCGAACTACCAGGCCGCGCTCGACTCCGTCACCTACTTCAACAACAGCGACAACCCGTCGGGATTGGCCCGCACCGTTACCGTCATTGCCAATGACGGCACCGCCAACAGCACGTCGGTGACCGACACCGTCAATGTCACGCCGGTCAACGACGCCCCGGTCACGACGGCCGGCGGTACGCTGAACTACACCGAAAATCAGGCCGCCACCGTGATCGACTCGTCCGTCACCGTGACCGACGTCGACAACGCCAACATGGCCTCCGCCACCGTGGCGATCGGCACCGGCTTCGCGACCGGGCAGGACGTCCTGGACGCCAACGTCACCGGCACTAGCATCGGCAAATCGTACAACGCCGCGACCGGCGTGCTGACGCTGACCGGCAGCGATACCAAGGCGCATTACCAGCAGGTCTTGGATTCCGTCACCTATTTCAACAGCAGCGACAATCCGTCCGGCGCCGACCGCGCCATCAATTACACCGTCAATGACGGCGCGCTGAACAGCAACACCAGCACCTCGACGGTGCACGTCACGCCGGTCAACGACGCCCCCGTCGTCACCGCCACCGGCACGCTGGCCTATACCGAGGACAACGGCGCGATCGCGGTCGCGCCGGCGCTGACCGTCACCGATGCCGACAGCGCCAATCTGACCACGGCGACCGTGCAGATCAGCGCCAATTACGTCAACGGCGAGGACGTGCTCGGGTTCACCAACACCGCCAGCATCACCGGTTCGTTCAACGCCGCGACCGGCACCATGACGCTGACCGGCACCGATACCGTCGCACATTATCAGACCGCGCTGGAGTCGGTGACCTATACCGACACCAGCGAGAACCCCTCGACGGCTTCGCGCACCGTGACCTTCACGGCCGATGACGGCCAGGCCGTCAATCACCAGAGCGCCGGCTCGAACCACACCATCACCGTGGCCTCGGTCGACGACGCGCCGACAGTGACCGTTCCAGCAGCACAGGATTCGGTATCGGCCCACACCGACTTTGCGATCACCGGGATATCGACCAACGACGTCGACGCCGGTTCGCAGGCGGTGAAGGTGTCGCTCGGGACGACGCACGGCAACATCACGCTCGATCTTTCCGGCGGCGCCACGCTCGCCGACGCCACGACCAACGGTACGCATAGCGTTCACATCACCGGCACGCTGACGCAGGTGAATGCCGCGCTCTCGAGCGTCGTTTATCACGGCGATGCCGGCTTCACCGGCACCGATGCGCTCACGGTGCAGACCAACGACCTCGGGCACACCGGCACCGGCGGCCCGCTCTCCAGCAGCGTTGCCACGGTGGACATCGGGGTCATCCCCAAGGTCTGGTTCATCGACAACACCGCGTCGGCCGTTGGCGCAGACGGCAGCCAGGCGCATCCGTTCAATTCGATCGCGGCCTTCAATGCTGTCAATGACGGCGGCGCCAATCACCCGCAGACCGGCGATTATATCTATTTGAAGACCGGCACCGGCGTCTATTCGGAGACCGATGGTGTCCACCTGCTCAATGGGCAGCAGCTGGTTGGCGGCGGCGATGGCCTGTCGTTCACGGATCCGCTGAATAACGCCAACACGATTACGATCGAGACCGCCGGCACCCGGCCGGTGATCGACGTCACGGGCGGCGCGGGCAACGACGCGATCCACCTCGCGCAGGACAACACGATCCATGGCTTCAACGTCGCCACGGAAAACGCCGCCGCGACCGGTATCGCCGACAATGGCGGGACGGTGGGCACGCTGAATATCTCGAACATGGATGTCGGCGTCGATCCGGATGGCGCCGGTGCGCTCCATGGAAATCTCGGCCAGGCAATCAGCATCACCCATGGCGGCACCGCCGGCAGCATGACGTTCGGCGCCGTCAATTCGGCGGGCGGCACCACGGGCATTGCGCTCGGCGGTCCGTTGGCGACCAGCTTCTCCGCCACGTCAGGCACGCTGTCCGGCCACTCCGTCGCGGAATTTTCCGACAACGGCGGCTCCGGCACCGTCAGCTATGCCGGCACGATCGGCGACGGCACCGGGCTGTCGGCCTCGGTCACCAACCGCACCGCGGGCACGGTCACACTCTCCGGCAACATCAACGACTCCAACGACAGCGGCGGCGGGATCGTCGTCTCCAACAATAGCGGCGGCACCATCGATTTCACCGGCTCTACCAAGACGCTGAATACCGGGACCAGCGATGCCGTCTCGATGACCAGCAATACCGGTACCACCGTCGACTTCACCAATGGCGGACTGGGCATCACCACCACCAGCGGCAACGGCTTCAGCGCCAGCACCGCGGGCACTTACACCGTCACCGGCTCGGGCAATACCATCAGCACCACCAGCGGCACGGCGCTCAACCTGTCCCACGTGACGGTCGGCACCAACGGCGTCACTTTCGACAGCGCTTCGACCACCAGCGCCGGCACCGGCATTTCGATCGACACCGTCAGCGGCGGAGCCATCAACGTCAATGGCGGCTCGATCAGCGGCGCGACCGCAAACGGCGTCACCATCAACGCCGCCCAGGACAACATCACGATCGCGTCCTCGGTTACCTCGACCGCAACCGGGCACTCGGTCCAGGTGACGAACTCCGGTACAAACGGCGGCAACACGATCACGTTCAGCGGCGCGGTCACTGACCCCGGGCTCGGCATCAACCTCGACAACAACGACCAGAACAGCGGCGTCGCGACAATCAATTTCAGCGGCGCGCTGAACATCGATTCAACGACCCATACCGGCTTCAATGCCACCAATGGCGGCACCGTGAATGCCGCCAATGCCGCGAACAGCATCGTCACGACAACGGGCACCGCGCTCAATGTCGCGGGCACGACGATCGGCAATTCGGGCCTGACCTTCCACGACATCAGCGTCAATGGCGCCTCGACCGGCATCAATCTGAACAACACCGGCACCAATGCCGGCCTGACGGTCACCGGCGACGGCTCGACAGCGGGCTCGGGCGGCACCATCCAGAACACCGGGCAGGGCGCTGTGATCACCAACAGCAAGGGCCTGTCGCTATCCTACATGAACTTCACCAACCCCAACAGCACCGAGGGGACGGTGAACAACGCCGACGATTCGACCTTCAACAGCGCGGCCGACGCCGGCATCAACCTGAACACCGTGAACGGCGCGACGCTTGACCACCTCAACGTCAGCAGCAACGGCACCTCGGGCGGCGTCCAGACCGGCATCAACGGCATCAGCGTCTCCAACTTCACCCTCAGCAACAGCTCGGTCGTCGGCTTCGGCGACGAGGTGCAAGAGGGCGACGTCCGGATGTTCAACACCTCCGGCACTTCGGCCCTCACCAACGACACCTTCGGCTTCGTGCCCGGCGACACCTCGGCTGGCGAGAACCTGGTCGATTTCCGCAACGACAGCGGCACGCTGACCCTCAACGTCACCGGCAGCACCTTCCACAACAACGCCGACTCCGCCAGCGGCGCCGACGGTCTTGCCGTCACCAGCGTCCTCAACTCGACCGTCAACCTCAACGTCTCACACAACACGTTCACCAACCTGAAGACGGCGGGCATCGACACGTTTGCGCGCGACACATCGACGATGAACGTCAACATCACCGACGGCGGCACGGCCGGGAACGGCAACACCTTCACGCCGGGATCGATTGCGATGCGCGCCGTCGGCTTGAACGCCG
The DNA here is from genome assembly GCA_963791665.1 of uncultured Alphaproteobacteria bacterium. Taxonomy (GTDB): domain Bacteria; phylum Pseudomonadota; class Alphaproteobacteria; order Rhizobiales; family Xanthobacteraceae; genus Bradyrhizobium. The sequence goes on from CAWBTH010000005.1 coordinate 182,748, forward strand.
AGGACACCGCGCATCTCAACTTCAACATCAATCGCAACCCGACCATGTCGGGTTACGGCGGTCCGATCGTCGAGATCTTCGGCATCAATAGCGCCGTCATCAATGGTCACGTCGACGGCAATACCATCGCCAATGTCGGCACCACCAACCGCGCCGGCAGCCCGCTCGATTTCGACATCGAAGACAACGCCACCGCGGCGATCGAGGCCAGCAGCAACACCATCAACAATGCCGGCCAGGATGCGGGCATCGTCGCCTTCGCGGCAGGCGACGGCGGCACCACCAACAACAAGGCCAGCCTCGACCTGACATTGGCAAGCAACACCATCAACCTGACGGGCAACAACCTCAACGCCAACACCTTCAACGACGGCATCCTGCTCAATCCCGGCGTCAACGCCAATGACATCACCACGATGACGGCGAACATTCATAACAATTCGGTGACGGGCATCACGGCCGGCGACGGCAACGTCGCTTTCGTCATCGAGAACAGCAGCGGCAACCCCGGCTCGCACCTCTATCTGGAAAACTTCAACACCAATACCAACACGACGTGGAACAACAACGGCAACACGCCGACGAACTCCACGCTGGAGCTCAACTCGCCGGCGTCAGCGGCAATTCCGGCGGGCCACAATGGCGGGCACACCATCCTGCCGTCGAACCCGAACGCGCTGTTCTCGGCTTCGGGCGGCGTGGCGGCCAATACGCCGACGCAGGGCGAGACCAATCTCTCCCAGGCCGAGCTGAACGCGGCGGTCGCCGCCGCGATCGCCAACTGGAAGGCGGCCGGGCTGTCGGACGACAAGATCGCCCAGCTCGAGCACACCACCTACGACGTCGCCGACATCACGTCGGGCTGGCTCGGCCAGTCGACGCCGGGCCATGTCACCATCGACGTCAATGCCGACGGCCATGGCTGGTACATCGATCCGACGCCGACGGACAATTCCGAGTTCGGTATCGCGCTGAGCAGCACGGCCCTGCTGACGGATTCGACAACGGCCGCGGCCGGTCACATCGATCTCGTGACCGTGGTCGAGCACGAGATGGGCGAGCAGCTCGGGCTGTCCGACCAGTTCGACCCCTCGGCGGCGGGCACGCTGATGTCCGCCTTCCTGGCCAATGGCGTGCGCGAACTGGTCAGCAGCACGGATGTCGCCCAGGCCAATCCGCCGGAAGTCGTGCCGGGCTGGACCGATCATTTGGCGCACAGCGACGACAGCTCGGGCGGCGGCGACAACTTCAACTTTACGCCGCCGTCGACGCCAACGAGCAGCGTTCCGGCAGTAGGCGGCGCGCCCGCGCCTGTGGTGCCCTCGCCCGGGTTGACGGCGCCTGCCGGCAATTCCTTCCATTGGGCCCCCGAGGCGAGCAGCGCCCCCGCCTTGGGTTCGACGTTGACCTTGTTCTACAACGACGGTGCGAACGTCCCACACATCAGCATCGTCGATCCCGGCGCAACGACGATCACGCCCATCAACGACTCGTTCAATTGGCCGGCGACCAACACGCACACTGCGGTCGTCGACACGACCGTGCACGATACCGCGGCCTCGATCCTGCCCGATCCGCATGTGCTGGCGGCGACGGTGCCCGGTCTCGGCGGGTTCATGATCCACTGAGACGGGGCGCGCAAACCACGCAAACAAAAAGGCCGGCGTCACGCCGGCCTTTTTCTTACCTGGATTGGTGCCGATCAGTACTTGGCGACGACCGGGCCACCGAAGTGATAGTTCACCTTCAACGTGCCCATGTCGACGTCCTGGCGAATACGATCGGTGCCGAAGAAGAAGCCGAAGGTGTCGGTGAACCTGTAGAGACGATCCTGCATGAACAGGTGATTATATTCGGCGGCCACCGACCAGTTCGGCGCAAAGCCGAACTCGACGCCGGCGCCGACGGTGCCGCCCCAGCGGGTGTCGCTGGGTGCGGTGGCGGCGAGAATGTTGCCGATGGTGGTGTTGACGGTGAAGCGATCGTCGACCACGGCGGCGCCGCCCTTGACGTAGAGCAGCACGTTGTTCCAGGCCCAGCCGACCTGGCCGGTGAACAGGCCGATGGCGTTGATTTTCGAGATGTTGGTGAAAGCCGGGAAGGCCAGGCTGACGTTCGAGCCGCGCAGATTGGCCCAGTCGCCCTGGGCTTCGACGCCGAACACGAAGTTCGACATCTGCCAGCGGTAGCCGACCTGGCCGCCGACCAGGCCGCCGGTGGCGTCATGGCAGCCTTCGGAGACGATGAACACGCCAGCCGGCGTAGTGAAGTCCCAGCACTTGTGGCTCGAGGCGCCGCCGCCATTGACGCCGATATAGAAGCCGCCCCAGTTGTAGACCGGTGGCGGCACGATCGCGGGAGCCTTGGTATAGGGCCGGGCCGGCAGGTCGGCTGCGGCGGCGGGAACGGCGAGGCCGAGGGTCAGAAGGGCGACGGCGCTCAGGATTTTCTTCATGGGACGTCTCCGGGATTTGAGCCGGAAACTAGCGGGATTCGTCCGCCTTGACTGTCACCCGAACACAACAGCTCTACCTAAAGTAAAGGGGAATTCCGGCCACCTTTTCGCCATCTATTGCAGCGGCGGATCGCCGCTGGTACGCTTCTTGGCGAGGTCCATCTCGGTGACGGCGACCAGGATTTCCGCCCGCGTCTTGAGGTCCGGCGCCTCCAGCATCGCCTGCTTCTCGGCCGGCCCATAGGGCGACATCATCGCCAGCGCATTGACCAGCGCCTCGTTGGGTGCGCTTTCCACGCCTTCCCAGTCCACCTTGAGATTGTTGGCCTTCAGGAAATCCGTCAGCACCTCCAACAGCGCCTCGCGGTTGACCGCGTCCTCCCCCTTGCGCGCGGTGAAATCGTCGGCGAAGGCGAAGAAGTCCACCTTGCACTGCCGGTAGGGCGTCAGCACGGTCAGTTCCTCGACCACCCTGAAGCGGGAAATCCCGGTCAATTCGAGGACGTAGCGGCCGTCCCCGGTCTCCGCCAGCTGGGTGATGCGCCCGGCGCAGCCGACGCGAAAAAGCTTCGGCCTGTCCTCGTTTTTCTGCGAATGCACGACATCGGGCTGGATCATGCCGATCAGCCGGTGGCCGTCGCGGAAGGCGTCGTCGATCATGGCCAGATACCGCGGCTCGAAAATGTTGAGCGGCATCTGGCCGCGCGGCAACAACAGCGCGCCGGCAAGCGGAAACACGGCAATCAGCTCCGGAAGCTCGCCAGGTCCGCGATATTCGGCATTGATCGGCATCAGCGCTCAAAGCCTTCACGGTGAGGCGCGCGACGAGGTGCGCGCGACTTACGAGAACAGGATCGTCGACAGCCGCTTGCGCCCCTCGACGGTGGCCTCATCCGCCCCGCCCCAGGCCTCGAAGAACTGCACCAATTGCTTGCGTGCGCCGTCATCGTTCCATTTGCGGTCGCGCCTGACGATCTCGAGCAGCTGGGCGGTGGCCTCGCTGCGCTTGCCGCCGGCATTCAGCGCAGTCGCCAGGTCGAATCGGGCCTGATGATCGAGCGGGTTTGCGGCGACTTTCTGTTCCAGTTCGGCGATCGGGCCGAGCGACTTGGCTTGCTCGGCAAGGTCGATCGCCGCCTGCACCGCCTTGACCGCAGCGTCGTTACGTTTGGATTCCGGCACCATGGCGAGCGTCTGCTTGGCCTGCTCGACCGCGCCGGTCGAGACGTAGCATTTCGCGAGCCCGGCAAGGGCGGCGATATTGGTGGCGTCGACCGACAGCGCTTCCGCATAGACCTGCGCGGCCGAAGCGGCGTCGCCCTCGGTGAGCAGCGTCTCGGCTTCTTTGAGGATCTCCGCGATGTTCGGCTCGCCCGCGGCCGGCACGCCTTTGGTGAGCTTCTCGATGAAGGCGTTGACCTGGCTTTCGGGGACAGCGCCCATGAAGCCGTCGGCGGGCTGGCCGTTGACGAAGGCGATCACGGCCGGGATCGACTGGATGCCCATCTGGCCGGGAATCGCCGGATGCTGGTCGATGTTCATCTTGACCAGCTTCACCCTGCCCTTGGCGTTGCGGACCGCCTTTTCGAGGATCGGCGTCAACTGACGGCATGGGCCGCACCACTCGGCCCAGAAGTCGATCAGCACCGGCTGACGCTTCGATTCCTCGATGACGTCCTTCACGAAGGTCTGGGTGGTGGTCTCCTTGATCAGGTCGGCGGCCGGCGCCGCTCCGTTACCCTGTTCCATGATCGTCACGGGATGTCCTCAATGTGCTTTCTAAATCCGGCCTGTTCTAGCATGCCGAAGCCGGCATGACAGACGTTCGGCTCCTTAGGTGGCGGTTTGGACGGAAATTTCAATCGGTTCAAACGGCTATGGCCAGGCGGACCGGCCGAAGGCCAAACCGGGCGATTCGGCGCCGCTAAAGCGCATAAATCCGAAATTCGCCGGTTCCGGGCCGTCTTACGGCTGTTGCAATCGCACTGCGCATTTGGCATAGGTCTGCCGTTGTCGGCGAGCAATCACTGACACGGATGCGGGTGTAGCTCAGTGGTAGAGCACGACCTTGCCAAGGTCGGGGTCGAGGGTTCGAGCCCCTTCGCCCGCTCCAGTTTTCCACTCCCTGATAGCAACCGGAATTCGCCGCCCGGGGCGGACAATGTGTCGCTCTGTGAAGCAGTTCGCTTTCGGGGCGCAAGCACGCGTGCCATCCTCCATAACCTGAGATTGCGCGTTTCAAGTGTGCGCCGGGAGCGGTCCCATGAGCCGAAACATCGTTCTGTTGTCCGACGGCACCGGAAATTCATCGGCGAAGGTCTGGCGCACCAATGTCTGGCGCACCTTCGAGGCGCTCGATCTGTCCGGCAGCGACCAGGTCGCGTTCTACGACGACGGCGTCGGCACGTCGTCGTTCAAACCATGGGCCATTCTCGGCGGCGCGTTCGGGTTCGGGCTGAAGCGCAATGTCATCGACATCTACAAATTCGCTTGCCGCAATTATCGCGATGACGGCGACCGCCTGTTCGGCTTCGGCTTCAGCCGCGGCGCCTTCACGATCCGCGTGGTGGGCGGCCTGATCCTCAATCAGGGGCTGGTGACGGCGGCGAACGAAGCTGAGCTCGACAAGAAGGCGGGCGCCGCCTATCGCGAATACCGCCGCGAGCGCTATCACACGGTCTTTGGTGTCGAGAAATTCTTCCGCGCGATCCGCGATCTGTTCGTCCGCGACGGCTACGACAGGGGTCGAAACCGGCAAGTCCCGAAGATCCATTTCGTCGGCGTGTGGGATACGGTGGCCGCCTACGGCGCGCCGCTGGACGAGATGACGCGCGGCATCAGCCGCTACATCTGGCCGCTCGAATTGCCGAATCACACCCTGCCGCGCGATCGCTTCACACGCGCCTGCCAGGCGTTGGCGCTGGACGAGGAGCGGACCACGTTCCATCCCGAACTGTGGAACGAGGGCGACATCGCGGCGTGGGAGGTCGATCCGGACAAGGAGCGCTACATCAAGGACGAACAGCTCAGCCAGGTCTGGTTCGCCGGCGTGCATTCCAACGTCGGCGGCGGCTATCCCGACGACTCGCTGGCCTACATTCCCTTTGTCTGGATGATCACCGAGGCGCAGCGCTCAGGCCTCAAGTTCAAGTCCGACGTCGCCAAGCCGCCGGCGCCGGTGGCCGATCCGGACACGTTCAAGAACGCGATCTCCATGCGCGACAAGGACGGCCGCATCTACGATCCCCGCGCGGGCCTCGGCGCCTATTATCGCTACGGGCCGCGCAAGCTCGAACTCTTGTGCAACGCCAATTACGGCAAGACCAAAGACGAGGACGATACGGTCATCATCTGGCGGCCGAAGATCCACAAATCGGCCTTCCGCCGCATCGACAACCGCGCCCACGCCTATGCGCCGGTCGGCCTGCCGCGGGTTTACGACGTCGTCCGCGAAGGCGACGGCGCAATCCTGACCCCGTCGCAGTTCGGTCTCGAGCAGGACGGCGAGGCAAAGGCGCGCGGCGACGCGCAGGAGCGTGTCTGGAACGAGATATGGAAACGCCGCATCGTCTATTTCGCCACCGTCGGCGCCACGCTGTGGCTGCTGGTGTTTCCGCTGGTTAGCGCGGCCAAGCGTGAAGACGAGTTCACCAGCCACTTCCGCTGGATCTCGGACCTCATCCGCATCGTGGGCACCTTCCTGCCTGGATTTGCCAAGCCATGGATCGACGGCTATGCGCGCGCGCCGGTCTCCTTTGTCCTGCTCGCAGCGCTTGCGGGCGGCCTGATGTGGTGGGGAATGCGGATCGCTTCGCGCATCTCGGTCTGCATGGGCACGATCTGGCGCGGCGTCGACAACGCGCCGTCGGGGCTGCCGAACAATTTCATCTATCGGCTGCGCAGCAGTCGCGCCTATGTCGCCTTCCACGAGAAACTCAAATATCGGTGGGCGCCCGCCTTTTTCGCGCTGCTCTTCGTCTATCTCGGGCTCTGCCTCGCCAGCCATCTGCTTTACAACGTGCAGGACGTTGCCGGCTTCACCTGCACGGAAAGCGCAACGACGAAGACGGTGCCCGACAAGGACGAGAAGAGCCTGGAGCCCATTCCGTTCGCTACCTCCGACTTCTGCAAGTCGACCGGAATCATGGTCGAGAAGGGCGTGAGATACCTGGTCGAGATCAAGGGGCAAGACTGGACCGACAGCGGGATTCCCGTACATGTGGGTGGCTTTTCCACCGCCTATCCGCCGTCCTGGTATCACCGCATCCTGTTGGCGCTGGTCGTGCCATTGCGTCGTGAAACGACCCAGGACTGGTTTCACGTCGTGCTGCGCTACGGAAGCGTCGGCGGCGAGGAGGACTTCATCGAGCCCGATCCGGACGACAAGTATCTGGAAACCACGATCAGGCCGAAACGCAGTGGCGAGGTGTTCGTCTTCGTCAACGACGCCGTGGTCGGCATTCCCGGCCTGTATGACCTGTTTTATCGAGGCAACAAGGGAACGGCGACGCTGACGATCACGCGGAAATAGGTCTGACCGCCGGCGTTCGGATTTCCGCTTCCACATCGGCATGCCTCGGCCGCCAGCCGAGCTCGCGTCGCGCCTTTGCGCCGCTGAGGCGCTGATCCCGCGCATAGCCGCGCGCCCATTCGCCCCATTCGGCGGCTGCCGCATCCGCTGACATGATTTGCGGGTCCTGATCGGGCGTTCCGAAGCGTTTCGCGAAGGCGCGCGCGATACGGCCTACCGTGACGCCGTCATTCGCAGCACCAATCCAGGTCGATCGCGCCGCCGCGCGCTCCAGCGCGAGCGCATACAGGGTTGCGAGGTCGTCGCTGTGCACGAGCGGCCAGCGGATCGCCTCGCTGCCCACCACGCGAACCGCGTTGCGTTCGACCGCGTCGCGCGCAAAGCGGTCGAACACGCCGCCATCGGCGGCATAGACCATCGCCGGATGAATCACGATGCCGTCGACCTCGGGCGCGGCAAGGACGCGCGCGAGTTGCGGCACCATCCAGGCGAACGCCGGCAACGGATCGAGCGCGGTCGCTTCAGTTGCGATGTCGTCGCCTGTCGCGCCGAACAGCCAGCAGCCGCCGGTAGTGACGAAGCGCGGCTTGTTCGGCTGCGCGCCGAGCGCAGGGAGCAATGCATCGAGCAGTCGGCGATCGATCGCGCCCATATCGCTGTCGAAGTCGCAGGCCGCATGGACGACGGCATCGAGCCGCGGCAGTCGTCCGGTCCATGCTTGCGGAGATGCGATGTCGCCCGGAAGCGGCGTTGCGCCAAAGCCGGCAAGCCTCAATGCCGATGCCTCCGATCGCGCGAGGCCGTGTACCTGATGTCCGCGGCCGATCAGCTCCCGCACCACGGCAGAGCCGATCGAGCCTGTCCCACCGAGCACGAGGATGTGCAAGTCGTCCCTCCCTGTGGAAGCGCGCCCACTCATATGCGTTCGCTTCATCCGTATATTGCGCCGCAGCGGAGGAGACACAAAATCGTCTCAATCGAAACCGGATCAAGGAAAATTCTTCTCAATTTGATTTCGCTTGCTTCGCTTCGCCCTTCGCCGCGCTTCTCTCTCGCTTGGGATGTGCTAACATTTTGTGGTCTGATCCTCTCAGACCTCAGGTCTCTCGACACGTCCATAATAAATATAACGCAGCCATCTGGCTGCTTCAGGGGAGTGACGCGATGAAATCGGCTTTCCATCGATCCGTCCTTGCGCTCGCGACAATCGGTATTGTCGCAAGTGCGGGATTTGCCAATGCGCAGCAGGCGGACAAGAACCGCGCGCTGAAGAAATACGAGTCCGGCACCAAGGAGTTCTGGACCCATCCGCCGGATGACTGGTTCCTCGGCGACGAGACCGAGGCGCAGAAGGGCCTCGCCCCGCCGTCCGGTCCGCCGACCGGCGCCTCGGACGCCGAGCTCGCGGCGCTGATCAAGAAGATCAAGCTGCCGCCGGGCTTCAAGATCGAGGTCTGGGCGTCGGGCGTGCTCGCCGCGCGCCAGATGGCCTGGGGCGACAAGGGCACGCTGTTTGTCGGCTCCTTCGGTCTCGGCAACGTCTATGCGATCACCGACAAGGGCGGCAAGAAAGAGGTCAAGACCATCATCAAGGGGATGAACCCGCCGATGCCCACGGGGCTGGCCTTCCAGAATGGTGCGCTCTACGTCATCAACGTCGACAAGCTGATCAGGTACGACAACGCCGAAGCCAATCTCGACAAGCTCGGCGACGGCAAGGTGGTGTATGACGACATGCCGTCCTATGCGGCGCATGGCTGGAAATACATCGCCGTCGACAAGGACGGCTGGTTCTACCTGCCGTTCGGACCGCCCTTCAACGTCGGCATTCCGCCGACCAGCGTCTCGCAGATCCGCCGTGTCGATCCCAAGACCGGCAACGCCGAAATCTATGCACTCGGCGTTCGCAATTCGGTCGGCGGCGACGTCGATCCACGTACCGGCAAATACTGGTTCACGGAAAACGCCCGCGACTGGGTCAGCGACGACAAGCCCTCCGACAAGCTCAACATGATCAACAAGATCGGTGAGCATTTCGGCTATCCCTATTGCCACGAGGGCACCATGCCGGACCCGAAATTCGCGATGGGTCACAAATGCGATGAGTTCACGCCGCCCGTGCTCAATCTCGGTGCGCACGTGGCTCCGCTCGGCATGAAGTTCTATACCGGCAGCCAGTTCCCGGCCGAGTACAAGAACTCGATCCTGATCGCCGAGCACGGCTCCTGGAACCGGCATAAGTACCAGGGTGGCCGCATCGTGCGCGTCACCGTCGGTCCCGACGGCAAGAACCCGAAGCAAGAGGTATTTGCCGACGGCTGGATCACCGGCGACCAGGCCTATGCCGGCCGCCCCGACGACATCATCCTGAACAAGGACGGGTCGATCCTGGTGGCCGACGACTGGGCCGGTGCGATCTATCGCATCAGCTACAGCAAGTAGGCTGACTTGAATGAGGAGGCTGCGGTGCTTTGGCGCCGCAGCCTCAACTTTTTGCCTTGTTGGGCGTTGTATCAAAAGCCCGGCAATGACGACGGAAAAAATCCAATGCGCGTTGCTTTCGTCGCGGCACTTTTCATCGCCGCCGTTTCTCCCGGCCACGCCGCCGATGTTGCCGCCGGCAAGGAGAAAGCCGAGCTCTGCATCGGCTGCCACGGCGAGAATGGCGTCTCGCAGATGGAGAACATCCCCTCGCTCGCCGGCCAGCAGGATCAGTTCATCCAGTGGCAGCTGGTTTATTTTCGCGCCGGCGCGCGCAAGAACGAGCAGATGCAGCCGATCGTCGAGCAGCTCAACAATGAGGACATCCGCAATCTCGGCGCCTATTTCGCCTCGCTGACGCCGCCACCATCGCCGGCTGACGACAATCCGGATTTGTCGGCCAAGGGCAAGCAGGCTGCTGCCGGCCGCCGTTGCGCCTCCTGCCACACCGACAATTTCGCCGGCACCAAGGCCGTGGCGCGCCTCACCGGTCAGCGCGAGGAATATCTGTTGAAGGCGTTGCGCGACTACAAATCGGGGGTGCGGGCCGGCGGCGGGCAGGCCGCGATGGCCGATGTCGCTTATCCCTTGAGCGATGAGGAGATCGAGGCGCTGGCGCATTATCTTGCGCATCTGTGATTCCCCTCCCCCTTGCGGGGAGGGGTTAGGGGTGGGGGTCCACGCAAACGGTGCTTGTGACTACCCCCCTCCCCAACCCTCCCCCGCAAGGGGGAGGGAGCGCACCTCCGCTGCGGACGCAGCGTACTCAACCTCGGCGTCTACCCCCGCTGCTTCTCATACGCCTTGAGATGCGTGTAGGCGACGCGCAGCTTCGGCACCGGAATTTTCGCGGCCTCCGCACGGGCGATCATGTCGCCGACGACATGGTCGGCCTCGACATTCGCGCCCACCTTGATGTCGCGGAACATCGAGGCGGTCATCGGCGATCCTTCGGCGGTGAGCATGGTCGTGGTGCGCCGGAACGCCGCTGCGGTCGGCGCGTGGCCGGCAGCCTTGGCGACGGCGGCGCATTCATCGACGATGCCGAGCAGGAAATCGCGCCCTCCGGGCGATGACACGATCACGCCGACGGGCGCGCGCATCAGGCTGGTCGAGGCCGCGATCGAGCACAGGAAGACCCACTTCTCCCACATGTCCTGGACTACGTGTTCGCTCGCGGTGGCGCCATTGACGGCCGAGAATGCTTCTGCGATGGCGCGGACGCGGTCGCTCATTTTGCCATCGCGCTCGCCGAAGGCCAGCGACTGCATCGGCTGAAGCTGCACGACCTCGCGTTGCTCGTTCAGAGTCACTGCGATTGCGCAGAGTCCGCCGAGCACGCGCTCGGCGCCGAACCTGTCGTCGAGGATTTTCAGATGCTGCATGCCGTTGAGCATGGGAATGATCGATGTGTTCGGTCCGACCGCGGGCGCGAACGAGTTGATGGCGTCATCGAGATCGAACGCCTTGCAGCTCAGCACCACCACGTCGAATTTGTCCTTGATGGCGTCGGCCTGCACTGTCGGCGGGTTCTTCAGCGCAGCGTCGCCGTTGGGGCTCTTGATCACGAGACCGGCGGAAGCGAGCTCGCTGGCGCGCTTCGGCCGCACCAAAAACGTGACGTCGCGGCCGGCCTGCAGCATTCGTCCGCCGAAATAGCCGCCGATCGCGCCGGCGCCGACCACCAGAATGCGCATTGCCGCAATCCTTCTTGTTGTTATGACGGGCGCGCTTTTACCACTTTTCGCCGAACGGGCGAATTTCCATCTCGAAGGTCCAGGCGCTCTTCGGTTGCTGATAGAGCTGCCAGTAGGACTCCGCGACCGAAGCCGGCGGCATCAGCAGATCGGGATTGTCGAGCGCTTCCTTGCCCCAGATTTGCGCGCGCCGTTCGCGCACCCAGGCGGTGTCGACCCCGGCGTCGATGATCAGATGCGCGACGTGGATGTTCTTCGGCCCGAGTTCGCGCGCCATCGCCTGCGCTACGCCGCGCAGGCCGAACTTGGCGCTGGCAAAGGCGGCAAAACCATTGCCGCCGCGCAAGGACGCGGTCGCACCGGTGAAGAAAATGTTGCCGCCACCGCGCGGCACCATTAGCCGCGCGGATTCTCGTCCGGCAACAAAACCGGCCCAGCAGGCCATTTCCCAGACTTTGCGGAACACGCGGTCGGTGGTTTCCAGGATCGGGAAATTGACGTTGGCGCCGACATTGAAGATGCAGACTTCCAGCGGCGCATGCTTGTCGGCATCGTTGAGGAAGGTTGTCGTCTCCTCCTCCTTCCGCGCATCGAGCGAGCGGCCGACAATGGTGCCGCCCGCGGCCTCCACCTCCTTCACCAGCGGCTCCAGCTTCTCGCCGTTGCGCCGGCCGGCGAACACGGTGAAGCCTTCGGCGGCGAATTTCTTGACGATCTCGGCGCCGATATAGTCGCCGGCGCCGATCACGGCGGCGGTGGCGTTACGCATTGGCATGATCAACTCCTTGCACCGTCATTGCGAGGAGCGAAGCGACGAAGCAATCCAGACTACTTCCGCGGAGGCACTCTGGATTGCTTCGCTTCGCTCGCAATGACGAAACTATTTACCGGATACGAGTTCCTCGACTTCGCGCAGCTGCTCCTTGCCGAAGAACATCTCCTTGCCGACAAAGAAGGTCGGCGAGCCGAATGCGCCGCGCTCGACCGCCGACTGCGTGTTCTCGAGCAGCTTGGCTTTCACGTCCGGCTCCTGCGCGCGGGTCAAGAGCTTCGCGCCGTCGAGGCCGGACGAGGTCAGCGCCTTCACCGCCACTTCCGGATCGTCCATCTTCTTCGGCTCGCGCCACATGTGATGGAAGGCCGCCTCGACATATTTTTCGAACACGCCTTCGAGCTGCGCCGCGATCGCCGCGCGCATCAGGTTCAGCGTGTTGACCGGGAAAAACGGATTCCAGACATAGGGCTGGACCTTGAACCGCCTGACGAAGCGCTCGGTCTCCAGCGCCTGGAATTCGCGCTTGTTCTTGATACCGGCAAGCGATTCGGCCGGCGACTTGTTGTTGGTGGCCTTGAAGATGCCGCCGAGCAGGATCGGCACATATTCGAATTTGGCGCCGGTTCGCTGCTCGATATCGGGGATCGCTTCATGGCTGAGATACGCATTGGGACTGCCGACATCGAACATGAATTGCGGATTGGTGCTCAAGCGGGCCTCCCTGACGTTCTTATATGACACCTATCATTCAACCAGCCCGCGGGCCCAGTTGTTCAAGCCATCACTTATGCGGCATCGCTGCTATACGCGAGCTTGACGACATGGTCGCGAATATCGGCCGGCCAGGCCGCGATCAGGGCCGTAAATCGCCGCCGGTCGTCGGCGAACAGGGCGCGCGAGGCCTCCTCGAAATCGGCGAGGTTGCCGGCCATCGCCGACATGAAGTGATAGGCGGCATCGCGCGCCGCCCGCAGCCGGTCGGCGTCGCCGTTGTTGCGGCGGGCCGCTTCCACCAGCTTGCGCAGCGCGACCGAGGCGCCGCCGGGCTGCGCATTGAGCCATTCCCAATGCCGCGGCAGCAGCGTGACCTCGCGCGCGACGACGCCGAGTTTCGGCCGGCCGCGGCCGCGCGGCTCGTTTGCTGCCGCCGGCTGTTCGCTGGTCTTGGTGAGCCACTTCAGCATGTCATCGACGCTGCCACGCAGGTCGAGGTCGATCGCGCGCCCGGTGGCATCGCTGAAAATGGAAATCGGCTCGGCCGCGCGCGCCTCGGCGCGCTTGATCGTAGGTGCGATTTCGGTGAGGGGCCCGGAGGCGAGGCGCCGCAGGCCCTCGAAGGCGGTGAATGTCTCGATCATGCCGCTATTAATACCCGGATGTAATTTAGATGTCAATATCACCCGGGTGAAATACCGCGATTTGCCCATCGCCGCATCGCCTTGTCAGCCGTTGCCTGTTAGGGAACAGCCGCAATTTTGGGGACGACATCCATGCTGACGGTTCATCATCTCAACAACTCGCGCTCGCAGCGCGTGCTGTGGCTGCTCGAAGAGCTCGGCGTGCCCTACGAGATCGCGCGCTACCAGCGTCAGCCTGATATGCGCGCGCCAAAGGAGCTGCGCGCGATCCATCCGCTCGGCAAGTCGCCCGTCATCACCGACAATGGCAACACGGTCGCCGAGTCAGGCGCGATCGTCGAATATCTCGTCGGCACTTACGGCAACGGCCGCTTCATTCCGCCTGCGAATACGCCGGAGCGGCTGCGCTACACCTATTGGCTGCACTATGCCGAGGGATCGGCGATGTCGCCGCTGCTGTTGAAGCTGCTGTTCACGCTGATGCCGAAGCGCGCGCCGGCGCTGCTGCGCCCCATCGTGCGCAAGGTGTCGTCGCAGGCGCTGACCACGCTGGTCAATCCGCAGCTCAAGCAGCATATGGCGTATTGGGAAGAGGAGCTGGGAAAAAGCGAATGGTTCGCCGGCAACGAGTTCACCGCGGCCGATATCCAGATGAGCTTTCCGCTGGAAGCGTCTGCCGCGCGCGGCGGGCTGGAGCAGGGACATCCGAAGTCGATGGCGTTCCTCGAACGGATTCACGCGCGGCCTGCCTATAAGCGCGCTTTGGAGAAGGGCGGGCCGTATCAGGTGGGACGGGGATAGTTTTAACCACCGTCATTGCGAGCGAAGCGAAGCAATCCAAAATCTTTCCGTGCAAATGGTCTGGATTGCTTCGTCGCTTCGCTCCTCGCAATGACGGCTACTTGTCCGTTGCCGCGATCACCTCCTTGATCAACCGCGCCAGTCCGCGCATGTCGCCGGAGGGATCGACGCTGTCGCCCATGCGCACCACGACCATGCGCTGCGAGGGAATGATCACGCAGCGCTGACCGAGAAAGCCCGACGCATAATAGGCATCGCGGGGGATCCCAGCGCGCACGCGGCCCACCGCGTCAGGATGCTCGCTGTTGTCAGTCCAGAAGCCCGCGGCATAGTCCGTGTCCAGCGTGGCCCAGGTGATGAAGTCCACCCATTCCTGATGCAGGATACGTTTGTCGCCGATCTTGCCGTCGTTGAGATAGAGCAGGCCGAAGCGCGCCCAGTCGCGTGCGCTGGCGAGCATGTTGTTGGCGCCCTGCAAGGTGCCGGAGCCGTCGAACTCCAGCGTCACGTTGCGCATGCCGAGCGGATTGAACAGCTCACGCCAGGCGTAGGCGAGGCTTTGCTCGGGGCCGCCGGTGGCGTCGCGGATGATCCGCGCCAAAATCTGCGTGGTGGCGCTGGAATAGGCCCAGCGCGTGCCGGGCGCAGCGATCAAGGGGGCGTTCACGACGAAGGCCGCCATGTCGTCGTGCTGGAACATTTGCTCCGACGGATTGAGCGGATCGTCGGTCTCATCCAGCGCAAGGCCCGAGGTCATGCGCATGAGATGGCCGACCTCGATTTCGCGGCGTGGATCGCCGACGCCATGCCATTCCGGAATCGGCGCCGGCAGCGACGGCGAGGTCAGGCCCTGCTGGGTCATGATCCCGAGCAACGCATTGACCAGCGATTTGGTCATGGAGAAGCTCGGCAACTGCGTATCGATGCCGATGCCGGGTGCATAACGCTCGGCGATAATACGGCCGTCGCGCACCACCACGATAGCCTTGGTCCGGCGCAGCGGCGGTGCCGCCGGCTCCTCGAAGGCATGATCGAGCGCAGCCTTCAACGCGGGATCCGACGGCTCGACCATTTCGGGACCGGCGATCTCAGGCAATAGCGGCGGCGTCTTCGGCGTCTTCAGCGCGACGATGTCGGCCTTCAGCAGATAGGGTTCCCTGTTGCCGAGCACGCGCACGCAGCCGAAGCCTTCACGGAAAACGGTGTGGGTCGCAAACAGCCCGGCGACCGAAACGTCGAGCTTCCTCGCCGCGCGATCGAGCTGATAGCGCATACCAAACCGCAGGTGACGGATGCCGGGCCGGTCCATGATCTCGGCGAAGGAGATTTCCGGGTCGAGATGCGAGACGAAGCTTTTGGCGCAGAGCGCATCGGCGGCGGCGCCGGTCGCGGTGCGGATTCGAAGGTCGGGACGGCGGATGGCGATCAGTCCGGCCGCGGCGATCGCCATCAGCACAGCCACGATCGCAAGCAATGTTCGCCTGTTCACTGATGTCCCCGCGCCATCTCCCGCGCGGTTTTACCGCGCCTTCTGCGCTCCGCCAACCGAAGGGAGCGGCGCCACGGTAACGCCGGGCGGCGGCACGTCGTCGTCGGGCACGAAGAAGTCCGACATCAGCGGCACGGAAGCGTCGACGCGATAGCGCTCGAAGTCGCGCACGCCGCTGGCATAGAGCAGCTTGTCGTCGATGCAGAAATGTCCGGTGAATTCCCGCGCCGGCCGCGTGAAGATCGCGTGTGCGGCATCGGCCATGATCTCGGGCGTGCGGCTGGCGCGCATCATGGTGTCGCCGCCGAGGAGATTGCCGACCGCGGCGGTGGCGATCGTGGTGCGCGGCCACAGCGCGTTCACGGCAATGCCGGCGCCCCTCAACTCGCCGGAGAGGCCGAGCACGCACATGCTCATGCCGTATTTCGCCATGGTGTAGGCGGTGGAATGCTCGAACCATTTGGTTTTCATGTCGAGCGGCGGCGACAGCATCAGGATGTGCGGATTCTCGGCCTTCTTCAGGTGCGGCACGCAGTATTTCGACACCATGAAGGTGCCGCGCGTATTGATGCCCATCATCAGGTCGAACCGCTTCATGTCGGTCGCCTGCGACGTCGTCAGGCTGATGGCGCTGGCATTGTTGACGCAGATGTCGATGCCGCCGAACTCGGCGACGGTCTTCTCGATGGCATCCATCACCTGCGCCTCGTCGCGGATATCGCAAACCACCGGCAACGCCTTGCCGCCGGCGGCGCGGACATCGTCGGCGGCGGTGTAGATCGTGCCCTTCAATCTCGGATGCGGCTCGGTGGTCTTGGCGGCGATTGCGACATTGGCGCCGTCGCGTGCGGCGCGCAGCGCGATCGCAAGCCCGATGCCGCGGCTCGCGCCGGAGATGAACAGCGTCTTGCCTTTGAGCGAGGTCATCATGGACTCCTGTGTAAGAGACGCAAGCAAGTAGTGCTCCCTCCCCCCTTGCGGGGGAGGGTCGGGGAGGGGGCTACACAAGACCGAGCGTGCGGACCCCCACCCCTAACCCCTCCCCGCAAGGGGGAGGGGAATTCCACGTGTACCTGCGGCTCTATTGCGCCGCGGCTTCGGCGCCGCGGGTGCGCGGATCGGGCGCGCCCAACAGGCCGTTCGCCGTCACCATGATCGAATTGGCCGAGCAGCAGGTCATGGCTTGCACCACATTGTGGCCTTTGGCCCTGAGTTCGGCGATGACGTCCTCGGGAAAGCCGGGCTCCAGGATGACCTTGTCGGGCATCCACTGATGATGCACCCGGGGTGCTGCGACCGCGGCCTCGATGTCCATCTGATAGTCGAGCGCATTGACGATCACCTGCAGCACCGTGGAGATGATCCGGCTGCCGCCCGGTGTGCCCGTCACCAGCACCGGCTTGCTGCCTCGCATCACGATGGTCGGCGTCATCGACGACAGCGGCCGTTTGCCCGGACCCGGCAGGTTGGCTTCATAGCCGACCAGCCCGTAGGCGTTGGCGGCGCCTGCCGCCGCGGTGAAATCGTCGAGCTCGTTGTTGAGCAGCACGCCGGTGCCGTCGGCGACGAGGCCGACGCCATAGCTGAAGTTCAGCGTCGTGGTGTTGCTGACGGCATTGCCATGACTGTCGACCACCGAGAAATGCGTGGTGTTGGTACCTTCGTGCGGCGGCATCGCCGATATCACCTTGTCGGCGGGTGTTGCATGGTCGGGATCGATGCCCGCGCGCAGCTTTGCCGCGTAGTCCTTCGCGATCAGGGTTGCGATCGGCGCGCTGACGAAGGCGGGATCGCCGAGATAGCGCGCGCGGTCGGCATAGGCACGCTTCATCGCTTCGATCAGGAGATGCAGCGAAGGCGCGGAGCCCTGCTTCAGCGCGGCGAGATCGAAACCTTCGAGGATGTTGAGCGATTCGATCAGCACCACGCCGCCCGACGACGGTTGCGGCATCGACACGATGTCGTAGCCGCGATAGCTGCCGCGCACCGGCGCGCGAACCGCAGGCTGATAATTCCTGAGATCGTCTGCGGTCATGATGCCGCCGGCATCGCGTATGTCCTGCGCGAGCTTCTCGGCGACCGGTCCGTCGTAGAAGCCGCGCGGTCCCTGCGCGGAGATGGCCGTCAGCGTTGCGGCAAGGTCGGTCTGCACGAGCTTGTCGCCTTCCCCCAGCGAGGTCCCGTCCGGCCGCGAGAAGATCTTTGCCGAGGCCGGCCATTTCGCCAGCCGCTTGTGGAAAGTCGGCAGCGTGTCTGCCATGTCGTCGGTGATGACAAAACCTTCGCGCGCGAGATCGATCGCCGGCTTGATCAACTGCGCCAGCGTGAACTTGCCGGAGCCGTATTTGTCCAGCGCCAGCGCAAGACCAGCCACCGTGCCCGGCACGCCGATGCCGAGCGCCAAATCGCGCGACTTCGCATCGTCGGGCTTGCCGTCGGCTCCGAGGAAACTGTCGCGGGTCATCGCGCCAGGGGCCATCTCGCGATAATCGATCGCGACGTCCTCGCCGGTGGAAAGATGAATCAGCATGAAGCCGCCGCCGCCGATATTTCCCGCGCGCGGGTAGGTGACGGCCATGGCAAAGCCGGTGGCGACCGCGGCATCGATGGCGTTGCCGCCCTGGCGCAGGATGTCGCCGCCGATTTGGGCGGCGATCTTCTCCTGCGCCACCACCATGCCGTGTTCGGCCGCGACCGTGTGGATGCGATCGGCAGGCGGCGGGACGCTGCGGTCCTGCGCGGCGGCGGGCAATAGATAGGCAAGCAAAACAACAAAGGCCGCAATCAAGCGCCGGTTGATTGTCGTCGACTTCATCAAAATTCCGCCGTTCCTAAGGGACAACTGGGCCGTCACCAATATCGTATATGGATCGGGCGCCGGATGGCAAAGCGCGTCGGCGTGAGGTTTGAGGACATTTTTGAATGGTTTTGACCGCATTGGAGTCAGGCGAGGCCGCCGCGCGGCGGGATTATCCTTCACGGTCTGCCGTCATCAGCTGGATTTTCTTCGATTGGGCGGCGCAGCCCTATTTCACGCTGATCACGACCTTCGTGTTCGCGCCTTATTTCGCCACCCATGTCGCTGATAACGCGGCGGAAGGCCAGGCGCTGTGGGGTTTTGCGACGGCGGCTGCCGGCATGGCGATCGCGCTGCTCTCTCCGGTGCTGGGTGCGATCGCGGATGCGTCAGGCCGCCGCAAGCCCTGGATCGCCGGCTTCGGCGCGATGCTGGTGATCGGCTCGTCCTTGATGTGGTTCGGCAAGCCCGGCGACGCCAGCGTGATTCCGCCGCTGCTGCTTTGTTACGCCATCGCCACCGTCGGTGTCGAATTCGCGACCGTGTTCAACAACGCCATGATGCCGACGCTGGTGCCGCCGGAGCGCATCGGTCGCCTGTCCGGCACCGGCTGGGCGACCGGCTATATCGGCGGCATCCTGAGTTTGATCCTCGTGCTCGGCTTTCTTGCCGCCAATCCCGAGAGCGGGCGTACGCTGTTCGGCTTCACGCCGCTGTTCGGGCTCGATCCCGTGAGCCACCAGGGCGACCGCATCTCGGGTCCGCTCACGGCCATTTGGTTCATCATCTTCGTGCTGCCGATGTTTCTGCTGACGCCGGATTACCCGGCGCGGCATCGGTGCGCGATGCGCTGCGCGAGGGAATTGCCGAATTGAAGCAGACACTGCGCGAACTGCCGAGCCAGAAATCGCTCGCCGCGTTCCTGCTCGCCAACATGATCTACACCGACGGACTGGTGTCGCTGTTCGCGTTCGGCGGCATCTATGCCGCCGGCACCTTCGGCTGGAACACCATTCAGATCGGCACCTTCGGCATCATCCTTGCGATTGCCGGCACGTTTGGCGGCTATCTCGGCGGCAAGCTCGACGATGCCCTGGGCTCGAAGCGCGTGATATCAGGCAGCATGATCGTCCTGCTGCTCGCGATCATCGCGATCCTGCTGGTTGACAAGGATTCGGTTCTGTTCGTGCACGTCACGCCGCCGCAAGCCGGCGGCGCGCTGTTCGCTTCCGCCGCCGAGCGCGCCTATCTCATCCTCGGCTGCTGCATTGGTGCTGCCGGCGCGCCGTTGCAGGCGGCCTCGCGCTCGCTGCTCATTCGGCTCGCGCCAAGGGATCGCATCGCGCAATATTTCGGGCTGTTCGCGCTGACCGGCAAGGTGACGTCCTTTGTCGGCCCGCTGCTGATTGGTGTGATTACGGCTGCGACCGCCAGCCAGAAGGCCGGCATGGCGGTGCTGGTGCTGTTCTTCGTGACGGGGTTCGCGTTGTTGGGGCGGGTACGCGCATGATCCGGAAAAGTGCGGTACCGGTTTTCCGATTAGATCATGCGCCGAAGAAATCAATGCCGGAAGTGCCGCACGCCCGTGAACACCATGGCGATGCCGTGCTCGTCGGCAGCCTTGATCACCTCGTCGTCGCGCATCGAGCCGCCCGGCTGGATCACGGCGGTGGCGCCGGCCTCGATGCAGGCGAGCATGCCGTCGGCAAAGGGGAAGAACGCGTCGGAGGCGACCACCGAGCCCTTCGTCAACGGCTCCGCCAGGTTCAATGCGGTCGCCGCGTCCTGCGCCTTGCGCGCGGCGATGCGCGCGGAATCGACCCGGCTCATCTGCCCCGCGCCGATGCCGACCGTGGCGAGATCCTTGGCGTAAACGATCGTGTTCGACTTGACATGCTTGGCGACGCGGAAGGCAAACATCAGGTCGCGCATTTCGGCTTCGGTCGGCGCGCGTTTGGTCGCGACCTTCAGCAACATGTCGTCGACCACGGCGTTGTCGCGGCTTTGCACCAATAGTCCGCCGGCGACGGTTTTGGCGGTGAGACCGATCGCGCGCGGATCGGGCAGGCCCCCGGTCAAGAGCAGCCGTAGATTTCGCCGCTTGGCGACGACGGCAATCGCATCCTCGGTCGCATCCGGCGCGATGATCACCTCGGTGAAGATTCCGGTGACGGACTCTGCGGTCGCCGCATCCAGCGTTCTGTTCAATGCGATGATGCCGCCATAGGCCGAGGTGGAATCGCAGGCGAGCGCGCGGCGATAGGCGGTGGCGAGATCGGGCCCCTCGGCAACGCCGCAGGGGTTGGCATGCTTGACGATGACACAGGCCGCGGTGCGTTTCGGATCGAACTCCGCGACGCATTCGAACGCCGCATCGGTGTCGTTGATGTTGTTATAGGACAATTCCTTGCCCTGCAGCTGGCGCAAGGTTGACACGCCCGGGCGCTTGTCGGGCAGGCGATAGAACGCAGCCTTCTGGTGCGGATTCTCGCCATAGCGCAGCGCCTGGATCAGCCTTCCGCCGAAGGCGCGGAAATCCGGCGCCTCGGTATTGAGTTCGCCTGCGAACCAGTTCGAGATTGCCGCGTCATAGGCGGCAGTGCGCGCGTAGGCCTTCGCAGCAAGACGCAGGCGCAGCGCCAGCGTGGTTGCGCCCTTGTTGGCGTTGAGCTCGTCGAGCACGGCCTGATAGTCGCTGGCTTCGACGACGACGGCGACGTCATCGTGGTTCTTCGCGGCGGCGCGGATCATCGCGGGGCCGCCGATGTCGATATTCTCGATGCATTCCTCGAAGCCGGCGCCTTTGTCGACGGTCGCCTCGAACGGATAGAGGTTGACCACCAGCAAGTCGATCGGCGCGATGCCGTGCGATTTCATCGCGTTGGCATGTTCGGCATTGTCGCGGATCGCGAGCAGCCCGCCATGCACCTTCGGATGCAGCGTCTTGACCCGGCCGTCCATCATCTCGGGGAAGCCGGTCAGCTCGGAGACGTCGCGGACTTTCAGGCCGGCTGCCGCGATCGCCTTGGCGGTGCCGCCGGTCGAGACCAGCTCGATGTCGTGCTTGGCCAGCGCGCGGGCGAAATCGATCAGGCCGGATTTGTCGGAAACGGACAGCAGAGCGCGGGTGACGCGGCGGGGACGATCGGTCATGGGCAAGCTCCTTTGTTCAAGGTTTTTTGCCCAGGCGCGCGGCTGATAATCCCGCGCTTCCCGATGGTGCTCCATCCAAAGTCGCCAGTCGCGCGAGCGAGCGCTGGTTAGCAGTTTTGGGCGGCGTCGACAACGGCTGGAAACCGCCGGTTCACAACGGAGTGTGATGATATTTACAGCGGCAGTTCGGGCTCGCGGCGGGCGTTGCGCCGCGCATTGGTGGCGGACGGCGAGGTCGACGAGCGGGTGAAGGTCCAGCGAATAGACGAAGCGTGCCGCGTGTCCTGCCGGATCACGATCTGCGCGGTGCGGCGCGGACCGTCGGTGCCGGCGAGGAACACGCTGTCCTCGAGGTCGACCTTGTCGTCCAGCGCCTCGAAGGTCCAGACGTCGCGGTTCGGCAGAACCAACATCACGCCGCGCGCGTCCGTGAGCCGGTTGGCTTTCACGGACGGGTGCAAATGGAAACGCAGCGCATAGTCGGTTTCGTTGTTCCGGACCCGCGCGTTCGGCGCCGGCGAAATCGTGTCCTCGCCGTCGAGCCGTGTGCCGTCGGGCGAGGCCATCAGCACGCGGCGATGGATCAGGCCGAAACGCTGGACATAACCGTCATGCGACGTCGTCAGCAGCTCACCGTTGCTGACCACCTCGCGGAAATTCTCCACATTCTGCGGACCGGCGATGATCGGCGCGCCCTGCAGCAGCCGCTTCATCGTTGACATCTCGACGAACTGGCACGACGAGGTCTCGTGACAGGCTAGCGTCGAATGCGCCACGGTGCTGCGGGCAAAGGCGCGCCAATTGTCGCGGCCGGTCGAGGGCATGCCGCAATTGATGACGATGCGGCTGGTGCCCGACGACATCTCGAAGGAGAGGCAGCCGGCATGAGCGTCCGCGCTGACATTCGGTGGCGGCGGCGGACCGGTGTCGATGATGACGGTCAGCTGCCCGGCGTCGAGGCGCTGGAAACCCGTATGCGGCATGCTCGCCATCGGCGCGCCATGGGTGTCGTCATAGGCAAGCAGGGTCGCGATCAGATCCGACGGCGTGCCGCTCATGCCGTTGAACAACGCGACTGAGCCGTCGCCATGCCGGAAGAAGCGCAGCATCGGCATCATGCGGTCGATCGCGTTCAGCAATGCCGGAGGCGGCGCGATGTTGCGCGCGGCGAAGGTCTGCCGCAATGGCAGCAGGTCGATCAGGAGCTCGATCAGCGCGCCGGGATTGCGCGAAATATGCCCGCCATCGGGCAGGATCTGACGCGCCAGTTCGTCGGAGAGTTTTCGGGATGCACCCCTGATCTGCTTGGCCTGGTTGGCGAGGCACAGCGCGGCGTAGCACAGCGCGATCAACACCTGCAGCCGCGGCACGCCGTCGGGAATGTCGAGCATGGTGTAACGGAGGTAGCGGATCTCCCGCGTCAGCCCGCGCAGATATTTGCGATAGAACTTGCTGTCGGTGTCGCCGAGCACCAGCGGCGCCTGCGACAGCAGCGAGATCACCCGGCGCGACAGCACGTCGGCGCGGCGGCTGATCGCGCGCTTCTGGTTCGCCGGATTCGACATCCAGTCGTCGACCAACGATCGCGCATTGGCGCGGGTCAGCGCCGTGTCGGCGGCGCGCAAATGCCGGAGCCACCCGAAGCCGAGCAGCGAGACCTCCCAATCTTCCGACGGCGGCTCGAGCTCGAAGATCGAACGGCCGTGGCAGGTGACGATCTTGCCGGCGAACACGAAACGCCCGGCATAGATCTCGGCGGCGCGGGTGGCGTCCGCCGTGCGCAGATCATGCGGCGCGATGATCAGCCGGTCGGAGCGGCCGGGCCACAGCCGCGACAACGCCACCGTGCTGCCGCTCGCGCGCGCCGCCATTGTGCGCGCAAAGCGGCCCATGATCAGCGTCGAGATGCGTCTGCGTTGAGCGACCGACACGCCTTGCCTTATTTGGGGAGGGGCTAGCGAATCCTTTTAATCCGGAAACGCCGCGCTGGCACCCTCTTGAAAGCGGGCGAATCACAGCCGCCCGGGCAAAATATGCAGCAAAATCAGGATTTAACTAAGCGGGCCGCATAGAAGCCGTCGAGCCCTGCCAGGCGGGGGTCGGCATGTGGCAGATGCGAGGGCAGCGTCCGCAGGTCGCCCGCGGGCGTAAGGAGCTCCGAAAGGCCGGCGACTTCCTGCGCTTCGACCGGCACGCGCCGCAGCCCCGGTTCGGCGGCGAGCAATGCGGCAATGGCGGCCTCGCCTTCTTCCGGTTCGAGCGAACAGGTGCAATAGACCAGCGTGCCGCCGGATTTCAGCAGGCCTGCGGCCTTGCGCAGCAACCGGCCCTGCAGCGCCGCCAGCGCCGCGATATCGGCTTCCTGCCGCAGCCAAGCCACGTCGGGGTGGCGTCGGATGGTGCCGGTCGAGGTACAGGGCGCATCGACCAGCACGCCGTCGAATCCATCGGCCACGCCCGGCCAATCCACCGCGTCGGCGACGACGGTCTCGGCCTCCAGCGCCAGCCGCGCCAGATTGTCGCGTAGCCGCGCCATCCGCGCCGGCGAACGGTCGAGCGCGGTGACCTTTGCGCCGGCCTTCACGAGCTGCGCGGTCTTGCCGCCGGGCGCCGCGCAGAGATCGGCGATGCGCTTGCCCGCGACGTCGCCGAACATCCGTGCCGGAAGTGCCGCGGCGGCATCCTGCACCCACCAATCGCCCTCGGTGAACCCCGGCAGCATGGTCACCGAGCCCTGCAGCAGGGTGCGCACGGTACCGGTCCGCAGCATCTCGCCATGCAGGCGGGTCGCCCACTGCTCTGGTTCGGATTTCACGGTGAGGTCGAGTGACGGCTCGTGACTGAGCGCGAGCGCCATCGCTTTGGCGGTGGCCTCGCCATAATGCGCGATCCAGCGCTTGATCAGCCATGGCGGCAGATCGAGCATGTCGGATTTGACCTCGTCGACGATGGCCGCGCCCTCGCGCGCGCAGCGGCGCAGCACGGCGTTGACGAGGCCGGCATATTTCGCCGCGCGCCGATCGGATTGCACCAGCCGCACCGAGAGATCGACCGCGGCGTGATCGGGCACGTCCATCCAGAGGATTTGCGCGGCGCCGATCAAGAGCGCGCTTTGCGCGCGCGGTGCGTCGGTCGGAACGCCGCGATCGAGCAGCTTTGACAGGAGATGACCGAGCGTGCCGAGCCGGCGCAGGATGGTCGCGACCAGCCGCCGCATCAGCGCGCGGTCACGGTCGGCGAGCGTCTTCAGTCCGGGATGGGCGGCGGCGCCGTCGAGCTGCTCGTCGAGCGTGCGATGCTTGTGCAGCACGCCGTCGAGCACATCCGCCGCGATCCGTCGCGCCGCGAGGCCGGGCACTTCGGAAGGTCGAGCGAATCTTTGCGATGGCATGCTCAAAACGTTACTCGGAGAAGGGGCAATTCCGCGAGACTTCGCATGCCGCTCATAGGGTCAGCATCACTGCCATGCGAATATGCCAAATGTAAGAATCGCTCTGGCATTTTGCCGCCGCCGCACAATGTCTTGATCGAGTGCTCCGAAAGTAGCAGGAGTCTGTCATGGCCGGTGATCCCAAGCCGAACGAGACAAGCCCGCGCAAGGAACTCACGCCCGCGGCACAGCGCGCATTGGCTGAAGCCGAGGCGCGGCGAAAGGCCGCCGCCGAGAACGCCAAGCCGATGCCGAAGGAGTTTCAGGGATCGAAGGGACCCGAACCGACGCGTTACGGCGACTGGGAAAACAAGGGCATCGCCTCGGACTTCTGATTTTGGCGCGCAAAGAAAAAAGCCGCGCTCGCGCGCGGCTTTCGCAATCTCGGTGTGACGGCGCTTAGCGCGTCACGACGACCCTCGTGCCGACCGAGACGCGGTTGAACAGGTCGGAAATATCGGCGTTGAGCATGCGGATGCAGCCGTATGAGACGAAGCCGCCGACCGAGCCCGGCATGTTGGTGCCGTGAATGGCGTACTCGCCGCCGGACAAGGTCATGGCCGCGACCCCCATCGGATTTCTCGGCGAACCGCCCGGAATGACGTCGGGCATGTTCGGCTTGTCGCGCTTGACTTCCTTCGGCGGCGACCAGGCCGGATTGCGGTACTTGCCGTCGATCCGGGTCGCACCCGCCCACTGCTTGCCGGCGCGGCCGACGCCGACCGGGTAGCGCATCGCATGGCCCTGATCGATGACGTAATAGAGGGCCCGCTCGTTGGTCCTCACCACGATGGTTCCCGGCGTGAAGTCACTGCCGTGAATCCCGACCATGGCGGGGCGCGCCTGCGCCACCGTCGCCATCAACCCCAGCCCCAAGGTGGCCGCCAGCGCCACCGCAATCCGCTTCGACATCTTCCTTCTCCGCTTCGCCCGCCCCTGCCAGGGCCGTGAAAACTGGTTAAAACCGCCCCAAAGCGGCTCGCCCACGTATTTTTAACCGCGTGTGTTAACCCAATGGTTGCCACGCGGGCCTTCGGACTCACTCGGCAGGAGGGAGAAAAGGAAAAACTGCAATTAAAGTAAATGACTTGAAAACAACACTCGCCGGAAAAGCGCCGCAGGGCCGCCATAGTTCATGACATCGGCGTGAGGCGGTGCCCGACGGGCAGTGTTTGCAGGTAACCCCTTCATTCCGGGGCGCGACGACGTCGCGAACCCGGAATCTGGAGATCGTTGAGCGAGATTCCGGGTTCGATGCTGCGCATCGCCCCGGAATGACGGCAGACCTACGCCGCGTTTGGCTTGCGGTTCTGTCGGTTCTTGACGAGGTCGTCGACCACGGCGGGATCGGCCAGTGTCGAGGTATCGCCGAGAGAACCTGGCTCGTCCTCGGCGATCTTGCGCAGGATGCGCCGCATGATCTTGCCGGAGCGCGTCTTGGGCAGACCCGGCGCGAACTGGATCTGGTCGGGTGAGGCGATCGGCCCGATGTCCTTGCGTACCCAGGCGACCAACTCCTTGCGCAGCTCCTCGCTCGGCTCGCTGCCGGCCATCAGGGTAACATAGGCATAGATGCCCTGGCCCTTGATGTCATGGGGATAGCCGACCACGGCGGCCTCCGACACCTTGGCATGTGCGACGAGCGAACTCTCGACCTCGGCGGTTCCCATGCGATGGCCGGAGACATTGATGACGTCGTCGACGCGGCCGGTGATCCAGTAATAGCCGTCGGCGTCGCGCCGGCAGCCGTCGCCGGTGAAATACTTGTTCTTGTAGGTCGAGAAGTAGGTTTGCTCGAAGCGGGCGTGATCGCCATAGACCGTGCGCATCTGGCCCGGCCATGACCGCGTGATGCAGAGATTGCCGGTGGCTTCGCCGTCCAGCGTCTTGCCGTCGGCATCGACGATCTCGGGCACCACGCCGAAGAACGGCTGCGTCGCCGAGCCCGGCTTGAGCTTTGTCGCGCCGGGCAGCGGCGTAATCAAAATGCCGCCGGTCTCGGTCTGCCACCATGTGTCGACGATCGGACAGCGGTTGTCGCCGACCACGCGGTGATACCACTCCCAGGCTTCCGGGTTGATGGGCTCGCCGACCGAGCCAAGCAGCCGCAGCGTCTTGCGCGACGTCTTGGTCACGGGA
>CAWBTH010000006.1:0-93179 GCA_963791665.1 uncultured Alphaproteobacteria bacterium
CAAATCGTGAGCAACGCTGCCTGCACAATCATCAGTCCGCCGCTTACAGCTTGCGCATCCGCCTCCAACACAACGGCCAAACCGCAAAATCCTTCGCCATTCCGGCCAAATAGCGCTGCGAAAATCTGACGGCGGCAGGCCTCCGATGGCACGTCGATTGCTTACCAAGAGTCAGTCAACGAAGACTGCGGTTCGCCGGACGTCGAAGCCGATGATCGGCCGAGATGCGGGAACAGTTAGAGCTGTATCACTGCCGGCGCAGTCCTCGTCATCCGGCAACCAGCCACTCGCGCGCCCCTCCGACTTCCCGCCCGGACAGATGCTCGAAGCACTCCCGTGCTGGCGTTCCGAGCCGTCTGCTCATGGCGAGATCACGGGCCTCACCCCGTCGCGAAGGCAACCGCTCGAACCAACACCAGCGAGCAAAAGGGAAACTCGATGTCTTATCTCGTGCCTTCGGAATTCGTCGCCAAGATGGTGGACGCGGGAAAATCCAAGATTTTCATGTCGACCCGCGACACCGTCATTCGCGCCTACATGGCGGGAGCCATCCTTGCGCTGGCCGCATGGTTCGCCGTCACGATCAACGTCAACACCGGCCAGCCGATCGTCGGCGCGCTGCTGTTTCCGGTCGGATTTTCCATGCTTTATCTGCTGGGGTTCGATCTGCTGACGGGCGTGTTCGTGCTTGTCACCGCTTGCGCTGATCGACAAGCGCCCCGGCGTCACGATCGGCGGCGTGCTGCGCAATTGGGGACTTGTCTTCATCGGCAATTTCGCCGGCGCTCTCACCGTGGCCTTCATCATGGCCTTCGTCACGACATTCGGCTTCACACAGGATCCCGACAAGGTCGGCCAGACACTCGGCAACATCGGTGAGGCGCGAACGCTCGGCTACGCGTCGCATGGCGCGGCCGGCATGGCGACCCTGTTCATGCGCGGCATGCTGTGCAACTGGATGGTCTCGACCGGCGTCGTCGGCGCCATGATCTCGACCACCGTCCCCGGCAAGGTGATCGCGATGTGGATGCCGATCCTGGTGTTCTTCTACATGGTGTTCGAGCATTCCGTCGTGAACATGTTCCTGTTTCCGTCGGGGCTGATGCTCCATGCGAAATTCTCGATCATGGACTACTTTATCTGGAACGAGATCCCGACCGTGTTCGGCAATCTTGTCGGCGGTCTCGCCTTCACCGGGCTGACGCTCTATGCCACGCATGTCCGGACCAGCCCTCGCGTGACGCCAAGCCCGCGCCGACCCGCATCGCGGCCTGATTTCGGCCTCAACACGGGAGCCCTGCCCGGTTAAGGTGGGGCTCCCTTTTCTGGCGTCGTGATGCCGCGCGAACTGAAGATATCGATCGGGCAACACTCCGACAAAGGCCGCAAGCCGGTCAACCAGGACTTTCACGGCGCCCTGATTCCGGACGAGCCCCTGCTGAGCCTCAAGGGCATCGCGATCGTCATCGCAGACGGCATCAGCAGCAGCAGCGTCAGCCACATCGCGAGCAAATCCGCGGTCAAGAGCTTCCTGACCGACTACTACTGCACGTCGGAAGCCTGGTCGGTGAAAACATCGGCTCACCGCGTGCTGGCGGCGACCAATTCCTGGCTGCATTCGCAGACACGCCGCAGCCAGTATGCCTATGATCGCGACAAGGGATATGTCTGCACGCTGAGCGCGCTGGTGATCAAGTCGGCCACGGCGCACATCTTCCATGCCGGCGACTGCCGAATCTACGGCTTGCGGGAAGCTCGCTGGAGCAACTCACCGAAGATCACCGGGTGGTCGTCTCGTCGGAGCAGAATCTATCTCGGCCGGGCGCTCGGCATCAATCCGCAGATCGAGATCGACTACCACGCCATGCGCATTGCGGCGCGGCGATATTTTCGTTCTCGCGACCGACGGCGTTTACGAGCACGCCGACGACCGTTTCATGGCTGAGATCATCGCCAGGTCCGCGCACGACCTCGACGGCGCGGCAAGGACGATCGTCGATGAGGCCTACCGTCGCGGAAGCGACGACAACCTCACGCTCCAGGTCGTCCGCGTCGACGAGGTGCCGGATGCCGGGGCGAACGAGGTGATCACGCAGTCGATCAGTTGCCGCTGCCGCCGCTGCTCGACGCGCGCGCGATGTTCGACGGCTACCGGATCGTCAGGGAAATCCACGCCAGCCACCGCAGCCATATCTATCTCGCCGTCGATGCCGAGACGGACGCCGTTGTCGCGATCAAGATTCCGTCGATCGACCTGCGCGACGACGCCGGCTATCTCAGGCGCTTCCTCATGGAGGAGTGGATCGCGCGCCGCATCGACAGCCCCCACGTGCTGAAGCCCTGCCCGGCGTCCAGATCGCGCCGCTATCTCTATATCGCGACCGAATTCGTCGAGGGGCAAACCCTTGCGCAATGGATGATCGACAACCCCAAGCCCGAACTGGAGACGGTGCGGGGCATCGTCGAACAGATCGCAGGGGCTTGCGCGCCTTTCATCGGATGGAGATGCTTCATCAGGATCTCCGCCCGGCGAACGTCATGATCGACAAGACCGGAACGGTAAAGATCATCGATTTTGGTTCGGTGGCGGTTGCCGGGGTCGCCGAAGCCGCGACGGGTATCGGCCATGACGGCATCATGGGCACGGAGCAATACACCGCGCCCGAATATTTCCTCGGCGAAGCGGGATCGTCCCGTTCGGATCAGTTCTCGCTCGGGGTGATCGCCTACCAGATGCTGACGGGAAAATTGCCTTACGGCGCAAAGGCCGCGAGCGTCAGAACGCGGACTCAAGCCCGAAAGCTCGTTTACCGTTCGGCGCTCGACGATGAGCGCGAAATCCCGGCCTGGATCGACGGCGCCCTGCAGAAGGCAGTCCATCCCAACCCGGACAAGCGTTACGAAAGCCTGTCCGAGTTCCTGTTCGACCTACGCCACCCGAACGCAGCCTATCTCGGACCGCGCTTCAAGCCGCTGGCGGAACGCAATCCCCTGCTGTTCTGGAAGGTCACGACCGTCGCGCTGGCGATCGCGATCATCGCTCTGCTGGCCGCCCATCACGCCGGCCGCTGGTAGGGACGAACAGCCGAGCCAGCAATCCGGTCAGGCGTCCTCCGTCGCCTTCGCCGCCATCGGTTTCGGCGCGGCGCCGCCGCCGGGCTTCATGTGGAATTCGTAGGTCATCAGATGCCACGGCGCGGCTGCGGGCTTGCCGTCCGGCATCGCCGCATCGCTGCGCTTCTCGATCTTGGCGACCAGCTCGTCCTTCACGCCGAACACCACATCCGAGTCGAGATATTTGTCGCCGTCGATGAAGACGTGGGTGATCAGCGGCTCGTAACCTTTGGCGTTGACGAGGAAATGCACATGCGCCGGGCGCATCGGATGGCGCTTGGTCTGCATGATCATCTCGCCGACCGGACCGTCGGTCGGGATCGGATAGCTGCAGGGCAGGATGGTACGGAAGAAGAAGCGGCCGTCCTTGTCGGTGACGAAACGCGCGCGATGGGTCGGCCCGGTCGCAGCATAGGTCGGTTTCTGCGAGTCGTAGAAGCCGTCGTCGTCGGCATGCCAGACGTCGACCGGGACGCCCGCGAGCGGCTTGCCCTTGAGATCGGTGACGCGGCTCTGCACGAACATCTTCTCGCCGGTCTTGTTATGGGGCGAGATGTCGCTGCCATGCGGCATCTCCTTGTGGTCGCCGACATAGAAGGGGCCGAGCACCGTGGTTTGCGTCGCGCCTTCGCGCTCCCTGTGGTTCACCGCGTCGACCAGCATCGACACGCCCATCACGTCGGAGAGCAGGATGAACTCCTGGCGGATCGGGGTGCATGTCTGCCCGACACGCGTCAGGAAATCGATCGCATATTCCCATTCCTCGAAGGTGAGGTCGGTCTTGCGCACATAGTCGTGCAGCGACTTCACCAGCTCCTGCAGCAGGAATTTTGCGCGCTTGTCCGGCGTGGTCTCGAAGCTCTTGACGACGGCGGCGGTCAGGTCGTTTTCGTTGAATTGGGGCATTTTGACTGTCCTGCGAGGGAGGCCGGGAACCGTTTCAACCCTACACCCATGACAAGCGCGGGGTAAGCGTATCCGGTTGGAAGAATGGCAGGTTTCAGCTAACAAGCTCCCACCCGTCCTTCAAGAGATCGTCAAATGCTAGCCCCGACCATCGCCTCCCCCGAATCCGCCGGGATGTCCAAATCCGCGCTCGACCGCATCGAGACGCATCTGAAAAGCCAGTACATCGATGCCGGCCGGTTTCCGGGCACGCAGCTGCTGGTCTATCGCCGCGGCAAGGTGGTCCACAGCGCGGTGCAGGGCCTTGCCGACGTCGAACGCAAGGTTCCCGTCAAGGACGACACCATCTTCCGCATCTATTCCATGACCAAGCCGATCACGGCGGTGGCCTTCATGATGCTGGTCGAGGAAGGCAAGGTCGCGCTCGACGAGCCCGTCCACAAATACATCCCCGAATGGAAGGACCTCGGCGTGTTCGTGGCGGGCAACGCGCCGAACTTCCTGACGAAGCCGCCGGCACGGCCGATGCAGATCGTCGACCTCCTGCGCCATACCTCGGGGCTCACTTACGGCCTGCAGCAGCGCAGCAATGTCGATGCCGCCTATCGCGAGGACAAAATCGCGGACATGGTGCCGGGGAAAACACTCGACGATATGATCAAGGATCTCGGCAAGCTTCCGCTGGAGTTCTCGCCCGGAGAGGCCTGGAATTATTCGGTGTCCATCGACGTGCTCGGCTACCTCATCGGCAGGATTTCGGGCAAGCCGTTCCACCAGTTTCTCAAGGAGCGCATCTTCGATCCGCTCGGCATGGTCGATACCGATTTCCATGTGCCGGCCGAGAAGGCGCATCGCTTGGCCGCCTGCTACTCGAACAATCCGCCCGGCAAGATGAAGCTCAACGACGATCCGGCGAGGAGCAACTATCTCACGCCGCCGACGCTTTATTCCGGCGGCGGCGGCCTGTGCTCGACCGCATCGGACTATCTCACCTTCTGCCGCGCGCTGCTCAATGGCGGCGAGCTTGGCGGCGCAAGGTTGCTCGGACCCAAGACGCTCAAGCTGATGGCGTCGAACCATCTGCCCGGCGGGGCCTATCTTCCCGAGTTGTCGCGCTCGATGTTCTCCGAGGCTACCCTCGACGGCGTCGGATTCGGTCTCAGCTTTGCCGTCACCATGGATCCGGCGAGGACGCTGCTGCCTGGCAGCGTGGGTGAATATTACTGGGGCGGCATGGCCTCCACCGCGTTCTGGATCGATCCCGCGGAGGAACTGATCACGATCTTCATGACCCAGCTGGTGCCGTCCAGCAGCTATCCGATCCGGCGCCAACTGCGCACCATGGTCTATGCGGCGATCACCGACAGCAACCTTTGACCAAGCCGGGGTTCCTTCACCGTGTTGCGCTGCGATAGCAGCTCAAACTCCTTGGCGGATATTCGAGGTATCTCCTATTCTCCCGGCCTGAACCGGCGCGATCGCGCCAGCGCGCGCTCGCGGAATCCTCGTGCCTAAACTCTCCCTGCCCGTCCGGCTTGCCCTCCTGGTTGCGGGAACCACGCTGCCGCTGATCCTGTTCGCGGCCGGCATCATCCTGCGCAACTACGAGGAGGATCGGAGCGCCGCGACCCAGCGTGTGCTGGAAACCGTGCGCAGCATTCGTTTCGTGCTCGACGCCGAGGTGCAGCGAATGGCGGGCGGACTACAGGTGCTGGCACTCACCAACTCCTTGCGCAACGGCGACTTCGAGAATTTCCGCCCCATCGCGCTCGGCTTCCTCGACCAGTACGGCAAGGACGGCGTGATCCTGGTCGCCGACCGTGACGGTCGCCAGTTGTTCTCCTCGGTCACGACGGATACCGCGAGCCTGCCGCCGCGCAACAATCGCGGCATCGTCGAGAAGGTGTTTGCGACCAAGCAGCCGCAATATTCCGACCTGTTCGTCGGCGCCGTCAAGAAACGGCAGGTCATCACGGTCGAGGTGCCGATCATCCGCGACGGCAACGTGATTTACGCCATCTCCTTCAGCCCGCCGATCGGCATGTTCCAGGGCATCGTGGAGAAGCAACGCCCGAGCTCCGACTGGACCATCTCGATCTTCGATCGCCAGGGCATCAATTTCGCGCGCGTGCCGAATCCGGACGCCACGATCGGCCAGCGCGCCTCGCCGACGCTTTATGCGGAGATGTTCAGGCGCGATGAAGCAACGCTGCCGACGGTGTCGCTGGAAGGCGTGAACCTGTTCACGACATTTACCCGATCGCCGATGACGGGATGGATCGTCGCCGCCGGCATCTCGCAGAGTTCGCTGGTCGCCCCGTTATGGCGCTATCTCGCCATTACCAGCGTGATCGGCGGCGTTCTGCTCATGATCGGGTTGTCCTTTGCGGTGCGGATGGCGACCACGATCGCGCGCGGCGAGATGCTGCACGATCTCCTGATCGAGGAGCTCAACCACCGCGTCAAGAACACGCTGGCGATCCTGCAGGCGATCGCGGCGCAGACTTTCCGCAGCGCCACGCGGGGTGAGCGCGAGAAATTCGAGGGCCGGCTCGGCGCACTTGCCGAGGCGCACAATCTGCTCAGCAAGGAGAGATGGCAGGGCTCCGACCTCGCCGAGGTGATCGGCCGCGTGCTGCAGCCCTATCAGCTCAACAATCCCGCGCGGATCAGGATGTTCGGTCCCAGCGTTCCCTTGTCGCCGCGGCTCGCGGTGGTGCTGTCGATGATCATTCATGAAATGGCGACCAACGCCGCCAAATACGGCGCGCTGTCGAACGAGACGGGCAAGGTGGCGCTGGACTGGGCGCTCCTCAGCGACGAGGCAATCCCGAAGCTGCGGCTGATCTGGACCGAGAGCGGCGGCCCGCCCGTGGCGACGCCGGTGCAGCACGGCTTCGGCTCGCGGCTGATCGAGCGCAGCGCGCGCGACCAGCTCGGCGGCGAAGCCACCGTCGACTTCCTGCCGCGCGGCGTGGTCTACACCATCATTTGCGCGCTGCAGCGGGAGGGTTAGGGAGGCGTTACCCGCCGAACACGCGCAAGCGCATCGCCGACAGGGCGACGTCGTAGAACATCCGGTCGCCGCTTCGGCCGACGTAGCTCAACGGCAGGACGCACACCCTCCAGACGGCGTCCGCCGCGATCTCGATGGTCATCGAATGTTCACCGGGATTGCGACGGCGCACGATGCCGCCACTGCTTTCGACGATGCTGCGGGCGCGCCGCTGGCCGTCGTCGAGATCGCTCATGCGGGCATCTCCGCGTGTCAGTAGAGGTGCATGGGGAGCGGGACGCCGGCCGGGCCAACAGCAGCCCCCACGTCTCGTTGGCAGCAACTTCGAACTCCCGATCACGCGCGACACCGCTCGCCACCTTGAGTGTGAGTTTGAACTTGCCGGGCGGCAGATCGATCTCCGGGCTGCGCGGCGGTCCGGTGCGAGCTGCCAGTTTGACGGTCCGGTCGTTGACGGTGATGACGGCCTTCTTCATCCGTCTCGTTGCCGAGCATCAGCCTTACCTGCCCCGGCCTCGGCAGGACGTCGGCAGTCGCAGCGCCGGGCTTGCGCAGCGACAGGTCGGCGATCGTCCTGTCGTCCTGACGGTTGAGCCGGAGCAGCGCCGGTCCATCAGTCGTCGTGAACGCGATCACGGCCCGGTCGGGCTCGACGACCGCGCCGCTGTCCTCCGTCCAGCCGCGCTTGCCGAGCTCAGTGCGATAGAAGCCGAGCATGGGAGCAAGATCGAGCGTCGTCTCGACGTGAACCGACCTGATGAACGGTGAACTCTTTTCCGTGCTGATGATCTGGCGCTTGAGCTTAGTGGCCTTCGTCACGGAATCCGTTCATGACCCGAAGCGGACGATGTGACGCACTGCTTCCGGGGGCGGCCTGGCCAGTGAACCGCCGATTCCGCCGCAAGCTGAAATTTTCGAACCCGGCCGGCCGCGCCGGCGTTTCGAAAATTTCCAGCACGCGAAAAAATTCGTATCGCGTGAACAAAATGTTTGACGCGCCGAACTTTCTCTGCGCTTAGACATGCGTCGCGGGCGAAGTGCCCGCACTCTTGAGGACCCCAATGCGTAACGCACGCACAGACATCGCAGTGACTGCCGCCCTCGTCCGGCCGCTCGTTCGGCTGGCCGATTGGCCGTGCATGTCCGTCGTGACGCAGGGTCAGGATTTCCGGCTCGAAGCCGGACTGATCCGCAAAGCAAGAGTGTAACTCCCGGCGCAGGGCCGCTCCCTCCGCCGAACCGGCAGGAGGGCAAGATGAACGCCCACAACGACGTCAAGAGAGCATTCGATCTGAGCCTGGACGCGAGGCCTGTGCTGGCGGCGCTTCGACTGCGCCTTGCCGCGCGGGTCGATGTTCTCGTCGCCCGGTGGCTCCAGCGCTGCGTCGCGAACATCGAGGCCGCGCAACACTTGTTCGAAACCGTCGGAAGCCCACGGGTGAGTTCCGGGTGATTTGAGCATGTCGGCAGCGAGGCGAGCGATCCGGACCGATGGCGGCTGCCCCCTTGGCGGGCGTCGTCGGTCCGACGCGTCATGTCCGTTCACGGCGCCAGTTTCCACGCGCCTTCAGCCGGAGACGGTGGCCGAGGGCGCTCTGCCCGCGTGTTGCCGCCACGACCCGACGGGCAAACGAAAAACACGCCGCCTGTTTTGCCCGACGAGTCAAGCGGGCCGCGCAAAAATATTTGTCTTTCTGAAAGACAGAAGTTATGATTTAAAGAAGCCAGCCCGCCTCGACACGGGGGACGTGATGGCCATTCGTCACCAGACGTGAGGCGGGTTGCGATGGACGCGTTGGGCCGCAAGACGTGCGGCGCGATGCGGACGGCAAGGCGTGTGGTCCTGATCCCCCGACGCTGGGATCAAGCCCTGCGAGACATTCGCAGGGTGACGGAGGCTAACAAGCCCGGTACTCCGGGGAGAGCGCGCTATAAGCCGTAAACCATTGCGCAGGGAGTGCCGGAGTGATTTCGGCGTACCTGTGTTGGCCTGCGTGCGTCTTTTCGTTTTGCACGCAAGGCAGTGGGTGCGGCGTGCACCCGGCATTCCCTGCGCCCTCTTTCGAGGGACTCGGGATAGCGCAAAACCCGGACGCAACGGCGCCGCGGGAATGCGGAGTCATGTCATCGTCATTGCGAGGAGCGTAGCGACCAAGCAAGCCATTCCGCCGCGCAAAGAAAGACTGGATTGCTTCGCTTCGCTCGCAATGACGAACTAAACGAACGGTACATCGCATCACGCCGAGCGCCCGCGCCACGCGACCAGCGCGTCGAACACCAGCCGGTCGATGGTCAGGCCTTCGCGCAGCAAACGCTCGCGCGAGCGAAACGCCCGCTCCGACGGAATGCGGATCTCCTCGACACCTGCCTGGCGCGGCGTCGACTTGATATCCGCGATCAGCTGCGTCACACGACGCTTGAAAACATCCTCCGGCCCAAGCAAATCGGGGCGAAAGGCGACGAAGAGGTAACCGGGATCGCCGTCCTGCTCGGCCCCGCCGAGCAGCCCCAGCGCCTGGATCATCAGCGCCAGCCCAAACCCCTTGTAACCGCCGAACGGCAGCAAGGCGCCGCGGCGCGCCAGCGACGGGTCCCGCGTCGGGTCGCCGTCGGGTCCGATGGCGACGCCTTCGGGAAGCAGCTCGCCCATCCGCTCCCGCAACATCACCTCGGTCATCATGTAGGCCGACGTTCCGAAGTCGAAAACGATCGGCTCGCGCGACGACGGGATCGCGATCGCAAGCGGATTGGTGCCGAGCACGCCTTTGGCGCCGCCGGGCGGCGCCACCATCGGTCCGCTGGCCGCGGTGTGGATGGCAACGAGGCCGGCCTTGGCGATCATCTCGACGAAGTAGGCGCTGCGCCCGCTCATCCAGGCATCGGTCACGGTGACCGCCGCAATCCCGTGCGCCGCGGCTTTGCTGATCGTCGCCTCCGCCGCATGGTACAGCGCCAGCATCCCGACATTGTTGCCGCCATCGAAGGCGAGCGAGATATCGGTCTCGCGCAGCACCTTCATGGGCCGGCGCGGCTGCTTGAAATGCGCGGCATCAGGGATGTTGAGGATCTTGGCCAGCCCCGAATATTCATAACCGCACAGGGCGGCATCGACCACGTGATCGGCGACGATGCGTGCCTCGTCGTCATCGTATCCGATGCCGCGCAGCGCGCCCTCTGCCAGATCGCGCGCATCCGCGACGCTCAAGCTGACCCGATCCGGCGTCATGACGGTCACCTCCCCTCGATAGCGATGTCCGTTGATGTCTTAGCCGAAACTCTGCAGGCTCGGAAATGTCTCGAGCAGCCAGGCGCTGACATTGGACACCGCGCCGGTGAGAAAGCCGATGCCGGTGACGACCAGCAGCACGCCCATCGCCCGCTCCACCGTCGCCAGATGCGTCTTCATCCGCGCGAACAGCGCGGAGAATTGCTTGATCATGAAGGCCGCGATCAGGAAGGGAATGCCGAGGCCGGCGGAATAGACCGCAAGCAGGCCTGCGCCTTTGGCGACCGTGGCTTCGGCGGCGGCGATCGACAGGATCGCGGCGAGAATCGGACCGATGCAGGGCGTCCAGCCGAACGCGAAGGCGAGCCCCATGACATAGGCGCCCCACAGGCCCATGGGCTTGGGGATCGGCAACCGCCCTTCCCGCATCAAGCAGGCCGATCCGCGTCAGGCCGAGGAAATGCAGGCCCATCACGATGATGACGATGCCGGCGAGGATCGAGAGTTGCGCCGACCAGGCGCGGATCAATCCGCCGATCAGCGAAGCGCTGGCGCCGAGCGCCACGAACACCGTGGAGAAGCCGAGCACGAACAGCAGCGCCGAGATCATCACGGCGCGCTTCGAACTCGCCGCCGCGTCCTCATTGGCGACCTGCACGGCGGTCGCCCCGGTCAGGTAGATCAGATAGGGCGGCACCAGAGGCAGCACGCAGGGCGACAGGAAGCTGACCAGCCCGGCAATCAGCGCCGCCGGGATCGATACGTTTTGAATCATCTATCTGTCGCCATCATCGCTTCCGCCCCTGGCGGGTCGCCGGGATGGCCTGATGTAGCGGATGGGCGGGAATGCGCAACAGAAGTGGGCCGTC
Organism: uncultured Alphaproteobacteria bacterium; assembly: GCA_963791665.1. Lineage (GTDB taxonomy): Bacteria > Pseudomonadota > Alphaproteobacteria > Rhizobiales > Xanthobacteraceae > Bradyrhizobium. Next base: position 11,132 of record CAWBTH010000006.1, read on the forward strand.
TCTTGCCGGGAGACCCCAGTCACGAAGCGGTTTCAGGGATCACAAATGCGACATTGCAGCGCAGGAAGCCGCGGCAAAATGTCAGCGCCTCACTTCACCAGCCGCAACAACGGACGGCGCTTGCGGCCGGGTGCGAGCTTGGTGTCGCGCAGGCGCGGCGAGCCATCGTCTGCCAGCATCTCGTCGCACAGCGCTCTCAGATCGGCGTCACCGATCCGATACAGCCGCATCCGCACGTCGAGAATGGCGACCGAGACCAGATGCGCGGAATCGCGTTGACCGCCTGCCAAAAGGCCCGCGCGGCATGCTTCGAGCTTTTCGAGAATCGAGGCCAATCGTTCGTCCGAGGTCACAACCAGTACTTCCCGTTGCTACCGTCAGTCCGCGCGGCGGAAGCCTCGCACACTCTTCGCTGGCGATGGCGCGAAACGCGCGGCACGCGCGCAGATTTGAAAATGGCAGGCTTTCCGACCGACATCCCCTCCGGTCCTCATCTCGCCCATCCCCTGATACCGTCCCCACGGCAAGAATTGGGCGCAAAACCGCGTACCGCCAACCCGTCGAGGTTGTGGTCCGCGCTGAGATTCTGCCAAGTTTAACACCCGGAAAGGCTTTGTATGCATCTGCCAACAGACAGGGGCGTTCCCCAGGAGGAACGCCAGAAGCTTGCTTTCGGCGGCCTCGCCGACTGGGACGCGGCCCGCGTGTTCCTTGAAGTCGCCCGTTCAGGCAGCTTCCGGTCGGCCGCCGAGCGCCTCGGCCTGTCCATCAATGCCGTCCGGCGCCGCGATCGACGATTTCGAAAAGCAGACCGGGTCGACGCTGTTCATGCGCGACGTCCACGGCACGCACCTGACCGACGAAGGCGCCATGGTGGTCTCCGCGGTCGAGCGCATGGAGGCGGCGTCATTCGATCTGTTGCGCGCCAGCATCGCTGCGGGCAACGCGTTGTCGGGCGAGATCAGGGTCGCGGTCGGCGAGAGCCTCGGCACCTTCTGGCTCGCGCCGCGCCTTGTCGAATTTCAGCAATCGTTCCCGAACATCCTGGTCAACCTGCAATGCTCGATGCGTTCCGCCGATGTGTCGCGGCATGAGGCCGAGGTCGCCATCGATCTCGAGCGCCCCTCCTCGCTCGACGTCAAGGTCGTCAAGCTCGGACGGCTGCATCGGATGCTGTTCGCGGGCCAGAAATATCTCGATGGCTTCGGCACGCCGAAATCGGCGGACGAGCTCATCAAGCATCGGCTGGTGGTGCATGAGGCCGCCGCCAAGGAGATTTTCGAGCGGTTGTTTCCCGGCCGCGCCGAGCGCGACCTTCTGGTGATGAAGACCAATGTGCTCAGCGCCAATTACTGGGCGATCGCCAATGGCGCGGGCATCGGCATCTTCCCGAGCTGCGCTGCGGCACTGGGCGGGAAGATGATACCGCTCGACGTCGGACTCGATTGGTCGTCCGATGTCTGGCTGTCCTATCATCCCGGTAGTGGTCGCATACCGCGGATCAGAAACATGATCGACTGGCTCGTCGAGGCTTTCAATCCCGCAAGATTTCCGTGGTTTGCCGATGAATATTGTCCATCCACGGGAATTTGACGCGGTATATATGGGTGAACCCCTGACCCAACTATTCGGGGGAATTCCGACCGAAGGACGGTGACACGTAATGACTAAGACAGCGGCTAAGAGGATGAAGCAGCGCAGTGCCGGCAAGCCCGACATTGAGCTTGGTAAACGGATCCGGTTGCGGCGTGTCGAGCAGAAGATCTCGCAGGCCGAGCTCGGCGACAAGCTGGGCGTGAGCTTTCAGCAGGTCCAGAAGTACGAGAAGGGCGTCAATCGCGTCGGCGCTGCGCGCCTGCAGTCGATCGCGACCGCGCTCGACGTTCCCGTCACCTTCTTCTACGACGGCGACAACAAGTCGCGCGAGGTCGAGAGCCTTCTGTTCCTTGACAGCGCGTTCAGCCTGAGGCTGCTTCGGGCCTACAGCAAGATCAAGGACCAGACGGTGCAGCGTCAGCTCGTCTCCTTGATGGAGTTGATCGCCGCCAACGAGGAATAGGCGTTCGGGTCCGGGGGACCCTGTCGCCATTCCCGCGAGATCATCGTGCCGCGTTACGAACCAGCGCCGCGGACACGATCGATCAATCGGACAGGATCCGCCGGCAAGCTCTCGCCACGCCAGGCCACGTGCTGGTCGGGCCGCGAGAGCACGAGTTTGCCGTCGTATCCGCTCGCGGTATCCGGAGCATCAACGTCGAGCAGCCTGAGCGGCACGCCTTTTTCGCGCGCCGCGCGCTCGAGCGCGCTCACATCGATCGACGGATCGAAGCGCAGCAGCGTGAATTCCGGCCCCATCGCGTCGTAGAGCGAGGAGCCGTCGTTGCGCCAGAGATGCGGCGTGCGGCAGCCCGGCACGGTCGACGGCGTGTAGCTGTCCATGCTGTAGGACGGCTGGTCGGCTGCCGTCATAGGCGATGATGGGCGAGGCATCGTAATAGGCGCCGAAGTTCAATCCCGCGCAGGCATATTGCTGGACATTGATTTCATAGGTGAGCGCGCCGGTGTCGCGCCGCGCCGCCTCGCCGGACGGCCCTTCCTCCTCGATCTCGGCTGGCACTGCGCCGCGGCGGCGGATTTCGGCCTCCGCATGCGACATCGCAAAGCGCGAAACCTGGCTCGTGATCGGCAACCGCTCCGCCTCATAGGCGTCGAGGATGGCGGCGGGCGCCCAGCCGTTGAGGTGGGCGGCGAGCAGCCACGACAGGTTCATGGCGTCGGCAATCCCGGCGTTCATGCCGTAACCGGCATAGGGCACCCAGATGTGGGCGGCGTCGCCGGCGATGAAGGCGCACCGGTCGCGGAATTTGCTGGCGACCAGGCGGCGTCCGAACCAGTCCTCCTTCGAGATGACGTCGTAGTTGAAGTCGGCATCGACGCCCAGGATGGTCCGGATGCATTTATCGCGATCGACCGCTTCGAAATCGGTCTCGTTGGGGCGGAGATAATTATGCACCAGCCAGCGTTCGCTTCCGTCGATCGCATAGACCATGCCGGAGCGGCGCGGGTTGATCGAACCCGTGCCCCAGGCGCGCTCGTGTCTGCTGACGGCCGATCAGGTCGGGCGCGCGAATGAAGGTCGATTGCACGCGCTGGATGACGGCATCGCCGGTGAACTCGGCGCCGATGGCCTTGCGCACGATCGAGCGCCCGCCGTCGCAGCCGATCAGGAAGCGGCAACGCAGGCGGCTCACCTTGCCGCTGTCGAGGTCGCGCAGGGCAACGTCGGCGCCATCGTCGCGCACCACGACATCCTCGGCCGAGGTGCGATTGACGATGGTGATGCGCGGCTGGTGTGCCGCATGCTCGAACAGGATCGGTTCGAGGAAAATCTGGTTGATCCGATGCGGCGGCTCCGGCGTCGGCCAGTTGCCATCCGCGCAGTCGGTGTCGGTGAAGCGATCGCGGCGGCAGGGAATTTTGATCCGGGTCAGCTCCTTGCCGGTGAAGGTGGTGCGATAGCTGATATCGTGCGGATAATCCGCGGGCAGCCCGGCATTGCGTACCTTGTCGGCGACGCCGAGCCGGCGGAAGATTTCCATGGTGCGCGCGGCGACGTGATTGCACTTCGGCTCCGGCGGTTCGGCGCGGGCGCGGGTTTCCACCACGGTCACGGCGATGCCGCGCCAGGCGAGATCGATCGCAAGCGTCAGCCCGACGGGTCCTGCGCCGACGATCAGCACATCGATATCGTTCATTCGAGCTCGGCGCCGGATTTCTTGACGATGTCGGCCCAGCGGTCGACCTCGCTCTTGATGAACGCGGCAAAGCTGTCCGGCGTCGATCCCGGCAAGATTTCCAGCGCCAGAGTGGTCATCTTGTCCCTGGTCTCGGGGGCCGAGAGCAGCTTCGCGATCTGCGCGGCCAAAGCGTCAACGATCGGTCGCGGCGTGCCGGCGGGCGCGACAATGCCTTGCCAGGCGACGAGCTCGTATCCGGTCAACCCACCTTCGGCGAGCGTCGGAATATCGGGCGCTGCCGCAACGCGCTTCGACGTGGTGACGCCGAGCACCCGCAGCTTCCCCTCCTTGATCTGCTGCAGCGCCGGCTGCAGATCGACAACCATGAAGGGAATATGACCCGCGATCACGTCGAGCATCGCCGGCACGCTGCCGCGATAAGGCACATGGCGGATATCGATGCCGGCTGCCGAGCGCAGCATCTCGGCGCCGAGATGGTGCGGGCTGCCATTGCCGGCCGAGCCATAGGCAAGGCCCGGATTGGCCTTGGCATAGGCGATGAACTCGGCGAGCGTTTTCGCCGGAATGCCGGGGTTGATGATCAGCGCGAACGGCACCGCGGCGACCAGCGAGATCGGCGCGAAATCCTTCACGGGATCGTAGGGCAGCTTCTTGTAAAGCGTCTTGTTGATCGCAAGCGTCGTCGAGGTCGCGATCATGATCGTGTAGCCGTCGGGCTCGGAGCGCGCGACCTGCTCGGCGCCGAGCGTGGTCGCAGCACCCGGCTTGTTCTCGACCACGACGACGGCGTTCAGCCCGCTCTTGATCTGGTCGGCGACCAGCCGGCCGAGCAGGTCGGTGGTGCCGCCGGCCGGATACGGCACGATCAGCTTGATGTTGCGGCTGGGATAGGCGGCCTGCGCCCGCGCCCTCGCGCGCCGCCACACCGATCAGCCCGCCGCCAAGTCCGATCATCGCCTGCCGGCGGGTCCAAATCATGGGGTTTCCCCTGTGTTTTTGTGGCGCGTTGCGAACCACTCTAGCCGCTCAAGCGACATATCAAAGGCCGCCAAAGGTCTATCCGGTTCGCCGCGGCGCAAAAGATGTGGGGACACTTAATCGGAACGCAACTCTCATGGGCTAAAGCGGGTCGACTGCGCTCGTCTTCCCGCTTCCGCCATCCAATCTCTCCCGATTATCGCCATCTGGCGCCATCGCGGCGCTTTCCGGGACATGAACGAATGAAAACAACTGCAATCGCTGCCATTGCCACGCTGATCGCCGCCAGCCCTGCTTTGGCGCAGACCGCGCCTGCCCCGGCAATGGCAAAGCCTGCGGCAGCGGCCCCGGCCAAGGCCGCGGCGCCCAAGGCGGCAAGCTCGACTCCCGAATCGCGTTCGGCCGAGGCGCTGGCGCTGTCGCATGAACCGACCTTCGACGAAGGCACCGCGCAGCGAATCAAGGAAGCCGCGCTCAGCTATTCCGACATCGCGGTGCGCGGCGGCTGGCCGACGATTCCGCCGGACGCGAAATTCGCGATCGGCACGGCCGGCGCCAACGACGATCTGCTGCGCAAGCGCCTGATCATCTCCGGCGATCTCGCCGACACCAAAGCATCAGGCGCGTACGACAACGACGTCGCGGAAGCCGTCAAGCGCTTCCAGGTGCGCCATGGCCTCGCCGCGACCGGCACGGTGACGCCGCGCACGATCGCCGCCCTCAATGTCTCCGTGCAGAAGCGCATCAAACAGCTCGAAGCCTCGCTCGAGCGGGTCGAGCAGACGAAATTCGAGTTCGGCCAGCGCTATGTCGTGGTCAACCTTCCCGCGACCTTCGCGGAGGCGATCGAAAACGATCATGTGGTGCGTCGCTATCGCGTCATCGTCGGCAAGACCGAGAAGCCGTCGCCGACCTTGACGGCGCAGATCACCGGCGTCGTGCTCAACCCGACCTGGACCGTGCCGTCGTCGATCGCGAAGACCGAAATCTCGGCACACATGCGCAAGGACCCGACCTATCTGTCGCGCATGCACATGGAAGTGCTGGATGCTCATGACCAGCCGATCGATCCGCATGCGGTCGACTGGTCCGGCACGCGCACGCCGAACTTCACGGTGCGGCAGGCGAACGGCACCTTCAATGCGCTCGGCGCGGTCAAGATCGACATGCCGAATTCCTATTCGGTCTACATGCACGACACCAACCAGCGCAATCTGTTCAGCGACGACTACCGCTTCGATTCCCATGGCTGTTCGCGCGTCGACAATGTGCGCGATCTCGCGACCTGGCTGCTGTCCGAGGAAATGCCGAAATGGAATCGCGCGGCGGTCGATGCCGCGATCGCGACCGGCGCGCATCAGGAAGTCGCGCTGCCGAAGAAGGTGCCGGTGGCCTGGATCTACCTGACGGCGTGGATGACGCGCGACCAGGTCGTCCAGTTCCGCAACGATATCTATGCCCAGGACGAGCAGCTGCTGGAGGCGACCGCCGAGGAAGCGGCATTCTTCAACAGGCCGCCAATCATCCATTGACGGCGCATCTCGCACAGTGATTGATAGCCCCCGCAAAAAGAAGAATACGGGGGAAGCCCATGATGGTGCTGCACCATGGCTGGCGTTCCAGCGCATCGCGCCGGGTGCGGCTGTGTCTGGAGGAGAAAGGCCTCGCCTATGAAAGCCATGTCGTCGACATGGCCAACATGGAGCACCACTCGCCGGACTATCTGAAGATCAACCCGCTCGGCGTGATCCCGACCCTGGTCCATGAAGGCAAGCCGCTGCATGAGAGCGGCACGATCTGCGAATATCTCGACGAAAGCTTTCCCGATCCGCCGCTCCGCCCCGAGATGCCGTACGAGCGCGGCGAGATGCGCAACTGGATCCGGCATATCGACGGCCTGATCGGCAATCTCATCATCTTCAATTGGCGCCACCACCTCCAAAAAGTCGCGGAGAAATGGTCGGACGAGGAGCTGGCCGAGAAGATGAAGAGCATTCCGAGCAAGGAGCGCCAGGAGGCGTGGCTGCGCGTCGCCCGCAAACCCTATACCGAGGAAGAGCGCCAGGCCGCGCGGGACAAGCTGACCCATCAGCTGCTCGATCGCATGGAAGAGGCACTGAAGGGCTCGGGCTGGCTGGTCGGCAAGGCCTATTCGATCGCCGATATCGCGGCCGTTCCCTTCGTCAAGCGGATCACCGAAGAGATCGTGCCGGAGCAGGTATCCGAAAAGCACCATCCCCGGGTGGCCGATTGGTGGGCTAGAATACAGGCGCGGCCGGCCTTTGGGCGCGCCAATATCGGCCCGTTCGTGACGACTTACTCCTGACGAAAGCAGACAACGATGCTCGACGTTATCAGCAATGAAACCTCCTACGCCGACGGCAAGATCCTCAAGACGATCACCGATGGCATTGGCGTCGTCACCTTCAACAATCCCGAGAAGCGCAACGCGATGTCGCTGGAGATGTGGGAGGGGCTCGGTCAGGCGTTGAGCGAGCTGCGCGACGATCCGGAGGTGCGCGTGGTGGTGCTGTTCGGCGCCGGCGACAAGGCGTTCGTGTCGGGCGCCGACATCAGCCAGTTCGAGAAGACGCGCCACAATGCGGAGGCCTCCGAGGAATATTCGAAAAGGAGCGAGGCGCAGCGCGCGCTGCTCGGCAATTATCCGAAACCGACCATCTCCTGTATCCGCGGTTTCTGTCTCGGCGGCGGCATGCAGGTCGCGATGCTGACCGACATCCGCATCGCCGCCGAGGACAGCCAGTTCGGCATCCCCGCAGCCAAGCTCGGAATCGCCTATGGCTATGACGGCCTGCGCAACCTGGTGTCGCTGGTCGGTCCGTCCTGGGCGCGGCTGATCATGTATACGGGCATGCGTATCTCATCGGCCGAGGCGCTGCGGATCGGCCTGGTCGATCGCGTGCTGCCGAATGGCGAGCTGTGGGATGCGACCATGGAGATCGCGCGCACGATCTCCGGTCAACGCGCCGCTGGCGATCAAGGCCGCCAAGATCACCATCGCGCAGGTGCTGAAGGACCCGGCCGCCCGCGACATGGCCGCCATCAAGCAGATCGGCCTGGAGTGCATGGACTCCGAGGATTTCCGCGAAGGCCGCCGCGCCTTCATGGAAAAGCGCAAACCCCAGTTCAAGGGAAAATAGCCAGCTGTTGCGCGCGCATCACCGAGGACAATCAGCATGCACAAGCCCGTGGAAGCATCGACGCAGACGGCCCTGCAAAGCGAGCCTTCGCTGCCATTGTCGCGCTTCAAGGTGATCGACCTGACCTTGGCGCGCGCCGGTCCATCCTGCGTTCGCACGCTGGCCGACTGGGGCGCCGACGTGATCCGCGTCGAGCCGCCGCCGGAAGACGGCGAGGCCAGCGAACTCGTCGGCCGGCGCGATGGCTCCGACTTCCAGAACCTGCATCGCAACAAGCGCGCCATCACCTTGAACCTGAAGACCGCCGAAGGCCGCGAGATCCTGTTGCGGCTGGCGGAACAGGCCGACGTCGTCGTCGAGAACATGCGGCCCGGCGTCACCAAACGCCTCGGCGTCGACTTTGAATCCGTCAAGAAGCGCAATCCGCGCATCGTCTATGGCAGCATCTCCGGCTTCGGCCAGTACGGCCCCTATGGGTCGCGGCCGTCGGTCGATCAGATCGCGCAGGGCATGAGCGGCATCATGTCGGTGACGGGGCTTCCCGGCCAGGGACCGGTCCGTGTCGGCGTCGCCGTCACCGACATCATGGCCGGCGCTTTCCTCGCCCAGGGCATTCTGGTCGCGCTGCTCGATCGCGAAGTCTCGGGCCAGGGCCGCTGGGTGCAGACCTCGCTGATCGAGGCGGGCCTGACCTTGCTGGATTTCCAGGCGACGCGCTGGACCATGGACAAGAAAATTCCGCCGCAGGAGGGCAACAACCATCCGACCAACACGCCGATGGGATGCTTTCGGACGGCCGACGGTCACATCAATATCGTCGCCACCAGCAACAAGAATTTTCAGATTTTTTGCAAGCTGATCGACCGCGAGAACATGGCGACCGATCCGCGCTTTGCCTCGATCGCGCTCGCGACGGCAGAACAAGGAAGTGATGAACGCAGATGATCGCCGACGCGTTGCAGGCGAAGACCACGGCCGAATGGTTCGAGCTGATCGTGGCCGCGGAGTTGCCATGCGGACCCGTCTACAACATCAAGCAGGCCTTCGCCGACCCGCAGGTCGAGGCGTTGCGGCTGAAGCGTTCGGTCACCCATCCGCGCCTTGGCGAACTCGATCTGGTGGCGCAACCCTGCCAGATCACCGGCTTCGACCGCGACATCCGCACCGCCACGCCCGATCTCGGCGAACACAACAATGAGATATTGGGGTCGCTCGGCTACAGCGCCGAGGAGATCGAAAAGCTGAAGGCGACGCGGGTCATCTAACCCCAGGCGATCATCGGCCCGTCCAGCCATTGGCCGAGCCGTCCGAGGAGATCCGCGATGCTGATCGGTGTTCCCAGGGAGATAAAGGACAACGAATTCCGCGTCGGAATGACGCCGGCCGTTGTCGCAGAGCTGCTCCATCATGGTCACACGGTGCTGGTGGAGGCTTCGGCCGGTTTCGGCTCGGGCCTGACCGACGACGAGTACCGCGCCGCGGGCGCGACCATCGTCAGCACGGCCGCGGAGATTTTCGCCCGCGCCGAGATGATCGTGAAAGTCAAGGAGCCGCAGGAGGACGAGCGCAAGATGCTCCGCAGTGGCCAGGTGCTGTTCACCTACCTGCATCTCGCGCCCGACCTGCCGCAGACCGAAGACCTGATCAAGAGCGACGCCGTCTGCATCGCTTACGAGACCGTTACATCCGCGAGCGGCGGTTTGCCGCTGCTCGCGCCGATGTCGGAAGTCGCGGGACGCCTGGCGCCGCAAGTGGGGGCGCATGCGTGGAGAAGGCGGCGGGCGGCCGTGGCATCTTGCTGGGCGGCGTTCCCGGCGCGCCCGCGGCCGACGTGCTGATCATCGGTGGTGGCGTCTCCGGCACCCATGCCGCGACCATCGCGCTCGGCATGGGCGCGCATGTCACTATCCTCGACCGTTCACTGGAAGTATTGCGCCGGCTTTCCGATCATTTCGAGGGCAGAGTCCAGACGATCTTCTCGACCCGCGCTTCGATCCGCGAATGGGTGAAGAAAGCCGATCTGATCATCGGTGCCGTGCTCGTTCCCGGCGCGTCAGCGCCAAAGCTCATCACGCGCGAAATGCTCGGCACCATGAAACCAGGCGCCGTGCTCGTCGATATCGCAATCGACCAGGGCGGCTGTGCCGAGACCTCGAAGCCGACGACACATTCTGACCCGACCTACGTCGTTGACGGCGTCGTTCACTATTGCGTTGCGAATATGCCGGGGGCGGTGGCGCGAACGTCGACCTTCGCGCTCAACAACGCCACGCTGCCGTTCACGCTAGCGCTTGCCGACAAGGGATGGCGCAAGGCGCTTGGCCGAGGATCCGCATCTGCGCGCCGGCCTCAACGTCTGCGCCGGCCTCATCACCTGCGAGCCGGTCGCAACCGCTCATGGCCTGCCCTACCGATCGGCAGAATCGCTGTTGTCGGAAGCGGAGCTGAGCACCAGCATCGAGAAAATATTCACGACACCTGCCGGGCGTTGACGGCGTGATCGCCAAGCTCGCGCAACAGCGCGCGGCGAAAATCGTGGTAGTCGACCTCGACCAGGTGGCGCGGCGCGGTGCCGAACCTCTCGCGCCGTTTGCGCATCTCGCCCGCGGCGCGTGCAGCCACATCGCTCGGCCGTTTCAGCTCGCCCTTGATCTGCAGCGCTGCGATCCGGGCCTGATGATCGGCAAGCCGCCAGATGCATCCGATCGGTTGGAACAGGCCGATAAAGAACAGATTCGCAATCTGCGGATGCATCATGGTCAGATACAGCGGCGGCGCATTGGCGAAATCCGGTCCCATGACCGCATCATCGAGGAACGGATAACCGATGCGATAGCCCGTCCCCCAAATGATGGTGTCGAATGTATCGGATGAACCGTCGCTGAAATGCACGGTCTTGCCGTCGAAGCGCGCAATTCCCGGACGCGCGCGCACCGCGCCGTCGCGCAACGCCGCGAGGATCGCGGTATTGAGGGTCGGATGCATCGAGGTCGGACTGCCCTTCGGCGATCTGCAGCCCGTATTTTCGCCACGGCCCGATCTCGAGACTGATGGTCGCTCTCAAGGCTGCTTCGAACACAAAGCGCGGCGCATAGCGGAACCAGACGTTTCGCGCCCGCGCATAGAGCTGGTCGATCGGCCGGCCCCAAATGATCTTGGGCAGGATGTAGTAGCCCTCGCGCATGCTCAAGCCCACGGAGGTCGCGACGCGCGAGACATCGACCGCGATGTCGCAGGCGGAATTGCCGCCGCCGACCACCAGCACGCGCTCGTCCGAAAACGGCTCGGGACGTTTGTATTCGCGCGAATGCAACGTCCGCCCAGTGAACGTTCCCGGATAATCCGGCATCAGGGGATCGCGGTGATGCCCGGAGCAGATCATCAGATGATCGAAGGTCTCGACGCGCTTGCCGGCGGGCCCCGCAGTTTCCACCGACCATTTGCCATCGCCCATGCGCTTCGCGCTTTCCACGCGCGTGTTGAGCACGATCTTCGGCAACAGGTTGAAGCGCGCGGCGTAAGCGTTGAAATAATCGAGCATCTGCCGATGCGAGGGAAAATCCGGATAATCCTCCGGCATCGGAAAGTCCTCGAACTCGGAGAGCCGCTTCGAGGAAATCAGACGCGTTGCCTTGTAGACGCTGCGCCGGTCGGAGGAATCGTCATAGACCCAGTTGCCGCCGACCGCGGAGGCTTCCTCGTAGCAGACGAAATCGATTCCCTCCGCGAGCAGGTTCTTGACCGTGGTCAGCCCGCACGGCCCGGCACCGACGACGCACACACGCACGGATGGCGAGTTGCCGGCCATCAATAGATCCACGGCACCAGGCGCTTGGTGCGCCGTGCGAAATCGTCATATTGCTCGCCGAAGGTCTCGCGCATCATGGCTTCTTCCTGCCCGATCCGGTCGAAGAACAAGATACCCCAGCCGACAAAGCCGCAAATCGCGACCAGCCAATTTTGCAGCAGCAGCGCCTGCGCGATCATCCAGAGCCAGAAGCCGTGTACATGGGATGGCGCATATAGCCGTAGATGCCCCCTGTCACCAGCTTATGCTGTTCGCGCACCACCAGAGTGGGGGAGAAATTCCGTCCCAATTCGCGATGCGCGCTCCAGAAAATCCACAGCGCGAGGGCGAAAACGGCCGCGCCGAGCCAGGCGAGCCACGGCCTGAACGAGAGGTCGGCGCCGCGCAGGAGGTCGTGGTCGCGGCGATGAGCGGAATGATGGCAAGACCCCAGGTCGACGCCGCCACGCGAAAATGCTCGCGCCAGCCAAATTCGGACCTCGCGACCGCCACCTTCCGCCCCTTCCATTCGCGGGGAAATCGGATCGCGCCGAACACGATCAGCGCGGTCAGGAACAGATATTTGGCGATGGACGGGGTCATGCGAACGAAGCCTTAACGTTCGCGCGTCAGCGGCAGGGAATCCCCAAGAGGCGGCAATATCTGCAATGATGCGCCTGTGAAGGTCGGGCATCGTCGTCATCGCGACATGGTCCACGCCCGGCCGCTTCGACACGTCGACATTCTGCAGTTGCCCGCGGAAGCCGTTGTCGGTCTTGATCGAGGACCCGATGCCGGTGGAGAGGTAGTAGTTCTCCAGCCGCCGCACATTGCCGGGCGCCTGCCCTGCGGAAACCGGATCAAGCGTGACCATCAGCGCGACGCGCATGCCTGCCTCTTGCAGGCGCTTGGCGACATCAACGACGGCTGCCCCGCCCAGCGAATGGCCGACCAGCACGATGGAGCTGATCTTGCCGGACCTGCAACCCTCGATCGCTTCGGACGCGGTCGATCCCCACGACAGATGATTGGAGGTTTCGACATTGACGCCGCGTTTCTGCAGTTCGGAGGCGAGCAGATCGATGCCCGGCGAAAATACGTTGGCGAAACCGCGAATCAAAAACACCTTTTGCCCCGCCGCGTGGGCGAAGCTGGGCAGACCCAATGCGGCCGACAAGGCGAATGCCGCGGTCAGTCGAAGCAAATGTCTCACGGTAATATGCGCCGGTTCCCTGCTGCGGTGCATAATTGCAAGTCCGGATGGCGCGTCAAGTCATCGGCCCGTGATCCGGCCGTGTCCGACGAAAACTGATGGGGAACTGCGTTATTTTTGCCGCAGTTACAACGCCTCCAGCACAGCCTTTGCGATATCGGCGGTGCCGTTCCTCCCGCCGAATTCCATCGGCTTGATGCCGCCGGCATAGGCCTGATCGACCGCGCGCTCGATGCGCTCGCCGGCCTCGGCCGCGCCCTCGAGGCCATGCTTGTCGGCAAGCCAGTCCAGCATCATCGCCGCCGACAGGATCATGCCGGTCGGGTTGGCCTTGCCCTGCCCCATGATATCGGGCGCGGTGCCGTGGCAGGGCTGGAACACGGCGTACTTGTCGCCGATGTCGGCCGACGGCGCCATGCCCATGCCGCCGATCAGGCCGGCGGTCAGGTCGGAGAGGATATCGCCGAACATGTTCTCCATCACCATGACGTCGAAATCCCAGGGACGCTTGACCAGCATGCGCCGAGCAGGCATCGACATATAGGCGATCCGCCTTCACTTCTGGATGACGTTGAGCCGCCTCGTCGAACATCTCGCGAAAGAAGGCGAAGGCCTTGAAGACATTCGCCTTGTCGACGCAGGTCAGCCCGCCCGGCCGGCCGCGCTTCTTGCGGCGTTCGGCGAGCTTGAAGGAAAACTCGAACAGCCGTTCCGAGGTCTTGCGGGTGATGACCAGCGTCTCGCGCGCATCGTTATGGGTGACGACGCCCTTCCCCATCGAGGCGAACAGGCCTTCGGTGGATTCCCTGATCACGACCATGTCGATACCGCGCTGATCGGCGCCGACGATCGGGCTCGGCACGCCCGGGATCAGCCTCGCCGGGCGGACGCCGGCATAGAGGTCGAAATGAAAGCGCAGCTCGACCTGCGGCATGATCTCGGTGTTGTCGGGGTAGCGTACCGACGGCAGGCCACAGGCGCCGAGCAGGATCGCATCCGCCTCCTCGCACAGCCGGACCGTGCTAGTCCGGCATCGACTTGCCGGTCTCGCGGTAATTGTCGGCGCCGGCCGGCGCGTCGGTGAAGCGGAAGTTGAGCCGGCGTCGCCTCGACCTTGCGCAGGATTTCCAACGCCGGCGCCATCACTTCGGGCCCGATGCCGTCGCCGGCGAGGACGGCGACATGGAATGCGTTGTTGGCGGACATGGGGATACCTCGATTGAACGAGCTATGAAGTCGTCATTGCGAGCGAAGCGAAGCAATCCATCGAGTCGGCAAGCTCAAGTGACTGGAATGCTTCGTCGCTACGCTCCTCGCAATGACGAATCCTAGGGCGTCAGCACCGCGCGACCGACCAGCTTGCCCTTCTGCAGATCGAGCAGCGCCTCGTTGGCCTTGGCAAGCGGCATCGTCGTCACCGGGATCGGCGGGATCTTCTTGGCGCGCACGAGGTCGAGCAGCTCCTGCGTCTCGCGCAAATTGCCGACATAGCTGCCCTGGATCGTGATCGCCTTGATCGGGATCAGCGGCAGGGCCCAGGGCGCGCCGCCGCCGAACAGGCCGACGATGATGAGCTTGCCGCCCTTGGTCAGGCAGTCGAAGCCAAGCTGCGTGGTCTGGGCGTTGCCGACCAGATCGATCACGGCGCGGATCGGGCCGCCGGCCTTCTGCGCGAGTTGCTCCAGCGCGTCCGGCGCCTTGCCGTCGACGGTGGCCAGCGCACCGGCCTTTTCGGCCGCCTCGCGCTTCTGCGCGTCGATGTCGACGACGATCGCGCCCTTGCCGCCCATCGCCTTCAACAGCGACAGCGCCATCAGGCCGAGGCCGCCGGCGCCGAAAATCACGATCGGCGTATCGAAATCCTTCTCGACCTTCTTGATCGCCCTATAGGTGGTGACGCCGGAGCAGGCATAAGGCGCGGCGGTGACGGGATCGAGCCCCTTCAGGTCGATCAAATATTTCGGATGCGGCACCGTCATGTGATCGGCATAGCCGCCGTCGCAATAGACGCCGAGCGCATTCGGCTTGACCGCGCACATGTTCTCGTCGCCGGCAAGGCAGGTCGCGCATTTGCCGCAACCGAGCCAGGGATAGACCAGCGCGACATCGCCGAGCTTGAGACCGCCCTTGTCGCTGTCCTTCACATCGGGCCCGAACGCCACGATCTCGCCGACCGTCTCATGGCCCATCGTGCGCGGCAGCGACACGCCGCGGTCCTTCAGCGACAGCGGCTTGCGGCCATGGCCGAGATCGTAGCCGCCTTCCCAGATGTGCAGGTCGCTGTGGCAGACGCCGGCGGCCTTCACCTTGATCAGCACCTGCGTACCCGACGGCTGCGGCGTCGGATGATCGACCTCTTTCGGGGGCGTTGAAATCGGCAACCTGAAAACTCTTCATCGGTCACTCCCGGATCTATTCTTCTTGCGCCGACATTGCCAGGCGGCCGGGTGAGACAACCGTGCTAGACGTTTATTCACGTCAGCGGATGATGGCAAGCCGCGAACTGGCCGGGCGCGACAGCGCGCAGTTCCGGCATCTCCTCGCTGCATCGCCGATCGGCCCGCGGGCAGCGGGTGCGGAAGCGGCAGCCCGAGGGCGGCGCGATCGGCGACGGCGGCTCGCCGACCGCCACGCTTTCGGCCGGACGCACGTCCGGATCGGGCACCGGGATCGCCTCGATCAGCAGCGCGGTATAGGGATGCGCCGGCGCGGCGAACAGCTGCTCGGACGGACCGACCTCGCAGAGCCGGCCGAGATACATCACCGCGACGCGGTCGCTGACGGCTTTGACCACCGCAAGGTCGTGCGCGATGAACAGCAGCGTCAGGCCGAAGCGCGCCTTCATCTCCTCCAGCAGATTGAGGATCTGCGCGCGGATCGAAACATCGAGCGCGGAGACCGGCTCGTCACAGACGATGAAATCCGGATTGAGCACCAGCGCGCGCGCAATGCAGATGCGCTGGCACTGCCCGCCGGAAAATTCGTGCGGCAGGCGTCCCATCACCAGCGCCGGATCGAGGCCCGACGGCGCTCGAGCACATCGGCGACGCGCTCGCTCGCGCTCCTTCGGATCCTTGACGCCGGCGATGATCAGCGGCTCGGCGACGATGTCGCCGATCCGCCGCCGCGGATTGAGCGAGGCGATCGGGTCCTGGAAGATCAGCTGCACGCGCCGGCGCATTTTCCGCAAGCGCTCGCCCTGCATCGCCGTGAGGTCCTCGCCGTCGAACAGCACGTGCCCGGACACGGCCCGGCGCAATTGCAGCACGGCGCGGCCGAGCGTCGACTTGCCGCAACCGGACTCGCCGACCAGGCCGAGCGTCTCGCCGCGCGCGATGTGCAGGCTGACGCCGGACACCGCATGCACGGTCTTGTTGCCGACGACATATTCGACGACGAGATTGTCGACGCTCGAGCAGCGGCTGCGGTGCTGAGGCTTGCTGCATCATGCGGACAGCGCCCGCGATGACTTGATCGGATGGAAGCAGGCGATATTGATGCGCCGGCGTTTCCGACGCCCTCCAGCGGCGGGCTTTTCGCTGTGGCAGCGGCCATCGGCATAGCGGCAACGCGGCGAGAACGAGCAACCCTTCAGCGGCCGGGTCGGATCGGGCGGCCGGCCGGAGATCGCCGGCAGCGGCGTATGCGGCGCAGTATCGAGCTTCGGGATCGCCGCCAGCAGCGCCTCGGTGTAGGGCATGTGCATGTTCTTGAACAACGCCGGCGTCGGCGCGCGCTCGACCACACGGCCGGCATACATCACCGCGACCTCGTCGGTGCGGCCGGCGACGACGCCGAGATCATGGGTGATGAGGATCATCGCCATGTGGCGGCGGCGCTGCTCGCGCGCCAGGAGATCGAGGATCTGCGCCTGGATGGTGACGTCGAGCGCCGTGGTCGGCTCGTCCGCGATCAGCAGTTTCGGCTCGCAGGACAGCGCGATCGCGATCGCGACGCGCTGCCGCATGCCGCCGGACAGCTGATGCGGATATTGCGTCAGCCGCTGCTCGGGCGCCGGAATGCCGACGGCGGCCAGCAACTCGACGCTGCGCCTGGTCGCCGCGGCGCTATCGAGCTCGAGATGCTCCTGCAGCGTCTCGATCAGCTGGGTGCCGATGGTCAGCACCGGATTGAGCGAGGTCATCGGGTCCTGGAACACGACCGCGAGCGAACGCGCGCGAAGCTTGCGCAGGCGTTCGGGCGAAAGCCGCGCGAGATCCTGCCCGTCGAACATCACGCGGCCGGAGAGCTTTGCCTTCTTCGGCAGCAGCTGCAGGATCGCGCGCGACAGCATGGTCTTGCCGCAGCCGGATTCGCCGACAATGCCGAGCGTCCGGCCGGCGGCGAGCGTGAGATCGACATGATCGACCGCGCGAAGATTGCCGCGCGCCGTCGGCAGATCGACGGCGACGTCCTCGACGGATAGCAACGCCGCGCGTTCACAGCGCGCCCTGACGCGGATCGGTGAGCGCCCGCAGCGTATCGCCGACGAGGTTGAACGACAGCACCGTCAGGAACATCGCAATCGCCGGAATGAAGGCGAGCCGCGGCGCGACGTCGAGGCTTTCGCGCCCCTCCCCGATCATGCTGCCCCAGCTCGCGATCGGCGGCGGCACGCCAAGACCGAGGAAGGACAGCGCGCCCTCGACCACGATGGTGACGGCGACGCCGAGCAGGAAAAAGGCGAGCAGCGGCAGCACCACGTTGGGCAGCAACTCGCGCAGCAGGATGCGCGCATGGCTCGCGCCGAGCGCTTGGGCGGCGATCACGAACTCGCGCCGCGCCAGCGTCAGGGTCGCCGCGCGCGCCACGCGCATGAAGGCGGGAATGCCGAGCACGCCGAGGATGCAGGTGAGGTTGAAGATCGACTGGCCGAGAAACGCGATGACCGCGAGCGCCAAAATCAGCGGCGGAAAGGCGAGCAACACGTCCATGCTGCCGACCACCATCGTCTCGAAGCGGCCGCGGAAATAGCCGGCCAGCATGCCCAGCGCGCCGCCGATCGTCACGCCGATGACCGGCGCGCAAAGCCCGACCGTCAGCGAAATCCGCGCGCCATAGACCAGCCGCGCCAGCTCGTCGCGGCCGAGGCCGTCGGTGCCGAGCCAGTGCAGCGCCGAAAACGGCGCCGCGCCGCTCCAGCATGTCCATGTCGGTCGGGCTCGGCAGCGGCAGCACCGGCGCGAGGATCGCCACCGCAAACACCAGGATCATCCAGCCGACCGCCAACCAGAACAGCGTGCCGAGCCGGCGTCCGCCTGCGAACCGGACTGACGGCCTCTTCCTGCATCGACAGTTCAAGCGTGGCCATGGCGGATCCTGGGATCGAGGACGGCGTAGAGCATGTCGACGATGAAATTCATCAGCACATAGCCGCAGGCGACGCAAAGCACCACGCCCTGCAGGATGATCGAGGTCGCGGGTGTAGATGGCGCCGACCAGCAGCCGGCCGATTCCGGGCAGCGCGAAGATCGTCTCGACGATCACCGTGCCGCCGATCAGGCGGCCGATATTGATGCCGGTGACGGTGACCAGCGTCAGCGACGACGGCTTCAGCGCATGCACGAACAGGATACGCGACGACTTCAGCCCCTTGGCCTTCGCCAGCGCAATGTAATCTTCCTGCAGGGTCGCGATCATGTCGGAGCGCAATACGCGCATGATACCGGGCCATTCGGCCAGCGCCAGCGTCAGCGCCGGCAGCACGAAGAAGCGCAAATTGCCGACCGGGTCTTCGGTGAACGGCACATAGCCGGTCGCCGGCAGCCAGTGCAGCTCGACCGCGAACAGATAGATCAGCAGGATCGCGGACAGAAACGCCGGCACCGACAGCATGGCGAAGGCGGTGCCGGTCATGAAGCGGTCGAACGCCCGCCGCTGCGCGCCGCGCAGGCGATCGCCAGGGGAACGCCGATCGCCAGCGCGATGAACTCGGCGCAAACAGCATCAGCTCGAACGACACCGGCAACCGTTCGGCCACCGCCTGCAGCACGGTCTGTCCGGTGCGGAAGATGCGGCCGAGATCGCCCTCGCAGCACATGACCGAGCCAGCCGAGATAGCGCCACCAGATCGGCTGATCGAGCCCCATGTCGTGGCGCAGCGCCGCGACGTTCTCCGGCGTGGCCTGATCGCCGAGAATGATATAGGCGAGATCGCCTGGCAGCAGCGAGGCGATCAGGAACGTCAGCAGCGAGACGGCGATCAGCACCGGCAGCAGATAAAGCAGCCTTCGCGCGACGAAGAACGCCATGGCAGGCTATTCCTTCCAGGTGTCGCGATACGTCGATCACCCCGCTGTACATCTTCGGCAGGCCTTTCAGCTTCGGCGTGGAAATCGCGTAGTAGGTGTTCTGGAAGGTCCAGAACCAGATCGCCTCCTTGTTGATCAGCCGGCTGATCGCGCAATAGATCATCGATACGCTTGTCGGTGTCGGCTGTCGTGCGGGCATGGTCGAGCAGACCGTCGAGTTCCGGATTGGAATAGTTGGCGAGCGCGACCGGGCTGCCGGTGTGGAAGTTGGCGTACATCTGCGGATCGGGATCGGCGAGGTCGACGATGCGCCATCGGCAATGATCTGGAACTGGCGCATGAAGGCGCGCGGCGGAAAGGTGGCCTGATCGATCTGCTCGATCTCCATGTTGACGCCGATCTGCTTCCAGAACTGCTGCAGCACCTGGCCGATGGTCCGACCGCGCGGAGTCGCGGTGAAGATCATCTTGAAATCGACCGGCTTGCCGTAATCCTTGATCAGCGCCTTGGCCTTCTCGACATCGTAAGGCAGCGCGCCATCATCCTTGCACTTGACCCAGGAGCCGTCGCCATAGGGGTTGCTGGCCGGACGCGACAGACCGTTGGTGACTGCCTGCGACCATTTCTTGCGGTCGATCGCCATCACCAGCGCCTGCCGAACACGCACGTCGTCGAACGGCGGGACCTTGGTATTGATGGCGTATACCGAGGCGCCCGAACCGACATAGGTATGTACCGTCAGCTTCGGATCCTTTTGCGCCTTCTGAATGTTGTCGGCGTCGTATTCGTCATCCCAGATCAGGTCGACCTCGCCGGATTGGAGGCTCGCGAAACGTGACTGCGAATCAGGTAGCGGCTTCAAGACGATCCGATCGAGGTAGACCTTGTCCTTGTCCCAATAGTCCGGATTCTTCTCCAGGACCATGCGGTCGCCGGCAGTCCAGGATTTCAGGACATAGGGGCCGGTGCCGACGGGATTGCGGTTGTAGTCGTCGCCCTTGGTCTTCCAGGCCGTCGGAGAGTGAACCGCAGCGTTCTGGTTGGCGTAGGAGACCAGCGATGGTAATTCACCGCGGGGTCCTTGAGATTGAAGACCACCGTCAGTTCGTCGGGCGCCTCACGCTGTTGACCCCCGCGATATAGAAGGCGCATCGGCACTTGTTGGCGGGATCCTTTTGCCGGTCGAAATTCGCCTTTACGGCCGCTGCATTGAACGGCGTGCCATCGTGAAACTTGACGCCGGGTCGCAGCTTGAAGGTCCACATCTTGAAATCTTCGGAAGGGTCCCAGGACAAAGCGAGCTTGGGCTGGGCCTCTCCATTGTCATCGAGATAGGTGAGTGTTTCGAAAATGGCGGATGACGCGGTGAGCGCGGCGGTGTCGTAGACGCCGACCTTCAGCGGATCGAAGCCGGGAATGTCGAGCTCGAGGCCGACGGTAATGCTGCCGCCGGGCTTTTGCGCGGCGGCCGGACCTGTCCATGCAGAGATGCAAATGCCGTGACAAGGAAAATGGGCGCAAAGCTGCGCCGTGCGATCGCCGCCTTCATCTAAAACTCCCTCCCGCTTGCGAAAGCGTCCGGTTCGTCCGGATCGTTGATTCGCGGTCAGATTGGCCGGAATTGCTGCCAGCGGCAAGGCCACAGTCAGGTTAAAGCCGATTCTGCGACAAGCGGTCTCCCTGAAAAGGCCGCGATCTGCTCTTCCGAGAAGCCGGATTTCCTTCGACAGCGCTCGCAGGCGTATGTTCGCCCAAGGTCGATACCCGCTTGCCGGCGGCGACTTTGGCGCCCGACATCCGGAACGGCATGTTCATCACCCGGAATTTTCCGCCGTTGTCTTCGACTTCGGCGAGCGCGCGGCGATGCGTGAGCTGGGGATCGGCGAGCGCTTCGGCCACGGTGCGATAGGCCGAGGACGGCACGCCCGCGCCGTTCAGCGCTTCGAGGCACTTCGCCGTTGTCAGCGCCCGCGACCAGACTTCGACGCCGTCCATCAGCGCCGACCAGTTGATGCGGCGATCGGCATAGGCCAGGAATCGGGGATCGCTGACCCATTCGGGATGGCCGATCACCTTCATCAGGCCCTGAAAGGTCTTCTCGCTGGCAATCGCGAGCATGACATAGCCATCGGAAGTCCCGATCGGCCCGAACATCGGCCGCGACAGTGGCGGCACCGTGAACTGCGACCACTGCACCTCGTTCAAGGTCAGCATCAACATCGATTCCAGCATCGAGACGTCGATGTGCTGGCCAACATTGGTCAGCGTGCGCCGGTAGAGCGCGGCGGAAATGGCGCCGAACGCGTAGTCCCGGCGAAGACGTCGGCATGATAGATGCCGCAATAGTCCGGGCGCTCGCGACCGGGCTGATAGGCGAGATGCGCCATGTCGTAACCGGACGCCGCATGGATCACAGGCGCATAAGCCGGCAATTCCGCGGACGGACCGGTCTGGCCATAGCCGGAAATCGAGCAATAGATCAGCTTCGGATTGATCGCCGACAGCGCTGCATAATCGAGCTTCAGGCGGCGCATCACGCCCGGGCGGAAATTCTCCACCAATACATCCGCGGTCTTCGCCAGCCGCCGCGCCGCCTCGACGCCATCGGGACTTTTCAGGTCGAGCACGAGGCTCTTCTTGCCGGCATTGAGCTGGCCGAAAACTGTCGAGCAGCCATTGCGCATCGGCGGGCGGGTTCGCATCGTCTCGCCTTCCGAGGTCTCGATCTTGATCACCTCGGCGCCAAGGTCGGCCAGCATGCGCGCGCAATGAGGGCCCGCGATCGTGGTCGAGAAATCGATCACGCGAAGGCCGGCGAAGCATCCCGTCAAACGGCCCTCATCGGCCTCGGCTGTCGTCATTCCGATTTCCTTCCCTGCTCTTATTGCCCATTTGCCCGTCGCTTGGGCGCGGGAGTGAGACCCTAAAGGGCGGCGTCGGGACAGGGAAGATATTTAGGAACCGCACGATGGGGGTTGAACTTGTCACCGGGTTGGCTGGACCCATTCTTGCATAGCAGCAAAAGAGGGCCCTGACGGGGGAGCACCTTGAGAGTTCTCTTTGTGACGACGGAGATGGACGACTTCGTCCGCGTAGGCGGACTGGCCGCCGTTTCCGCCGCCCTTCCCCGGGCGCTGCGACCCTGGGCGGATATCCGGGTCCTGCTACCCGGCTATTCCGACATCGTCGAACAACTCACGCATATTCAAATCGTTGGCGAGTGTGCGGCCAAGGCGGAGATGCCGGCAGCAAGGCTCGGCCGGGCCTCGACCCGGGACGGGCTGCCGGTCTACGTCCTGCTCTGTCCGCAACTTTATGACCGGCCCGGCTCCCCCTATGGCGACGACGAGGGCCGCGACTGGCCCGACAACGATATCCGCTTCGCGCGTTTCGCCTCGGCGGCCGCCGAGCTTGCGATGGGCACTCTGGACAAGAATTGGGCAGCCGACCTCGTCCACGCCAATGACTGGCAGGCCGCGCTCGTACCTGCCTACCTCGCCTGGAGCGGCGCCCGGATTCCCTCAATCCTGACCATCCACAACCTTGCCTATCAGGGGCTGTTTCCCAAGGAGACGCTGCGCCGGATCGGCGTGCCCGAAAGCTCCTTCCACATCGATGGCGTCGAGTTCTACGACAAGCTGTCCTTCCTCAAGGGCGGCCTCGTCTATGCCTCGCATCTGACGACCGTGAGCTCGACCTATGCGCGCGAGATCACCACGCCCGAACTCGGCTGCGGACTGGAGGGCCTGTTGCGCCAACGCTCCGACGCCCGCGAGCTGACCGGCATCCTCAACGGTATCGACGAGAGCTGGGATCCGCGCTCCTGTGCCCAGCTCGCGCAGCCTTTCGCGGCCGGCGACTGGAAAGGCAAGCAGGCGAACGCCGACTATGTCCGCAAGCAGTTCGGGCTCGCGGTCTCGCGCGGGCCGATCTTCGGCCTGGTCGCGCGTCTCGTTCACCAGAAGGGCATCGATCTGGTGCTGTCGGCCGCCGACGAGATCATCGAAGCGGGCGGCCAGATCGTCGTCACCGGATCGGGCGAGCCCGCGATCGAGCAGGCGCTGGTCGACGCGCATCGCCGCCGGCCCGACGCGATCGCGGTCAACATCGGCTTCAACGACGCGCAGGCGCGGCGCATCTTCGCCGCCAGCGACTTCACGCTGATGCCGTCGCGCTTCGAGCCGTGCGGGTTGAGCCAGATGTACGCGCAGCGTTTCGGCTCGCTGCCGATCGGCCACCAGACCGGAGGGCTGGCGGAGACCATCACCGACGGCGAGACCGGATTCCTGTTCTCGCAGCCTTCGATCGAATCCTTCCTCGGCGGCGTGCGACGCGCATTCTCCGCCTTTGTTGCGACGGAGCGGCTTGACAGCATGCGGCGCAGCGCGATGTCGCGCTCGTTCAGCTGGGAGCTGTCGGCCTCGCTCTACAGCGCGCTCTATCGCAGGGCGATGTCGGCCTGAACCATTTCCGGCGCCACGCGCCGCGTCTCCGGCATCAACAGTGCAATCACGCCGAGTCCGAACCCTGCCACGGCGGCAAGTCCGAGGAAGGCGATGCCGCTGCCATAGAGATCGGTGACGTAACCGGCCAGCACCGTCGACAACGACGCGCCGATGCCGGTCGCGGTGCCGACGATGCCCTGCGCCAGATTGAAGTGACCGGTGCCGAAGGCAACGTCGGCGACGATTAGCGGTATCATGACCGCAAAGACCGAGGCGGTGATGCCGTCGAAGATCTGCACGGCAACCAGCAGATATGGATCGCGTACGGTGGCAAACAGCACGCCGCGGATCACGAGCGCGCCGAAGCCGATCATCAGCAGCGGCCGCCTACCCCATGCCTGCGACTTCGCGCCCACGGTCGGCGACATCAACGCCACGATCGCTTGCGGCACGACGATGCAGAACGCGATCAGCACCGGCGCCCACTGGCTGGAGCGCGCGGTCACCGCGCCCGCCATGATCGGAAGCATCGCGGCATTGGCGAGCTGCAGCAGCAGCACGCTGCCGGCGAAGATCAACAGCGGCTTCTGCCGCACGAGATCGATGATGCGCGTCGCCTTTGCCTCCGGCGCTTCGCGCGGCACCGAACCATGCGCGCGGGCGACGTCGACTTCGATTCTCTGATGCGCGCCAGAGACAGCAAGGTCGGGATCGCCAGGCAGAAGGTGACGAGGAACACCGAGCGGCTGGACAACAGATAGCCGCAGGTCCCCATCACGGCAGCGGCGACGCCGTTGCCGAGCGAAGCAAAGCGCGCATTGCGTCCGAGCCGCTCGCCGATTGCGTAGGGACCGACCAGCCCAAGGCTGATCGCGGCGATTGCGGGACCCAGCATGCAACTCGCGGCGGCATGCAGCATCGCAGCGGTGGCGACTACCGGAAAGATCGGCATGGCGGCGTAGGCGAGCGCCGCGCAGCCGATGACCGCAATCGCAAGCCCCGCGACCAGGCGCTCCGACTTTGCGGCATCAATGATGGCGCCGCCGGGCATCTGCCCGATCAACCCGACCACGCTGCCGATCGATAGCACCAGGCCGATCTCCGCCTGCGTCCACTTCTCCGTAGTGAGATACACCGCGATGAACGGACCGAAGCCGGTCTGCACGTCCGCAAGGAAGAAGATAAACCAGTCGAGCCCGCGCAGGCTCTCTTTGGAGGGGTGCGGCTTCTCGGCGGAGCCGGCTTGCACCGGCGCAGTTCTGTCGCTGCCGACCGCCGTAGTCTGGCGATCACCATCGTTTCGCTCACGCGAGTGGAATAGCCGCGCTTTCAGAACGCCCCTCCTCCCTAATGTTCTTCGAACGGCTCGAGGTTGCCTGCCGCTCCCAGCACCACGATCGGCGTGTCTTCCTTGTATTCGGGCGCGGCGGCGACCTGGGCCTTGTTCAATTCCAGCGTGATGTTGTCCTTCTTGTCGGCGACGCGCCCGAAATGCAGCGCGCTCCAGTCGACCACGATCTTGCGGCTACCGACGCCGAGGAAACCGCCGAAATCGATCACCGCCGCGCGCACGGTGCCGGTGCGATCGACGATGACGTCGACGATGCGCCCCATGTCCTCGTCTGTTGGACTGCGTACGTCACGGCCGAGCACGCCATGGGCCTCCCGTGGCGCAATGACGGTGACGGAAGGTGGCGGCACAGGTTCCTTTGTCGCTGCGGGCGGCGTGGTCTCCTTTGCCACCGCGGCAGGCGGCGTCGGTTGCGACTCGTTTTCGGCGCGCACGGCCACTGCTGCCAATACGACAAGCAGAGGTGCGACAATGATCCAGCGGCTTGCGTGCATGCGTTCTCCTTATTGTTTTGGCGTTCAACGCGCGAGAACGATCGAGACCTGGATCTGTCCGCGGCGGCGCAACACTTCCATCGAGACGCCATCGCCATGGCGTCGAATCAACAGGTCAACACTGGATTCGCCCAGCTGTAATTCGCGCAGCACGACTTCGTTGAGAAAAGCCGGCAGCCGCGGATTGCGCAGCCTGATTTCGGATCGCTCGGCGTCGAATTCGAGCCCGAGGGAAGCTTCCAGCAGCGTGAACGGCGTGGCGCTGGCCCAGGCCTGCGGCGCGCAGGCCACCGGATAGAGCGTCGGCCCGCGATGCCGCTCGCGGCGGAAGCCGCAGAACAGCTCCGGCAGCCGGCGCAGGTCCATATAGGTCGCGGCGTCGAACAAGCCCTTGAAGAGGTGCTCGACCGAATGCATCAGTCCGTAACGCGACAGCCCGAGCGCGATCAGCGCGTTGTCGTGAGGCCAGATCGAGCCGTTGTGATAGGACATCGGATTGTAGCGGGTCTCACCCAGCGCGATGGTGCGGATGCCCCAGCCGGTGAAGAAATGCGGCCGCAGCAGGTCGACCGCGACCCGCCGCGCGCGGTCGTCGCGTATCATGCCGCTGAACAGCAAATGGCCGGCATTCGAGGAGCGCACCGCGCAAGCCCGCTTCTCGCCGTCGAGCGCCAGCGCATAGGTACCGAGCTCTTCGCACCAGAACGCCTGCTCGAAACGTTGCGCCAATTGATAGGCCTCGACCTCCAGCCGATGCGCGATCTCGCGCCGGCCGAGCCGCTGCGCGCAACGCGCCGCCAGCCGCTTGGCTGCGAACACATAACCCTGCACCTCGGCAAGCGCGATATTGCCTTCGGCAAGCCGGCCATCGGCATGAAAGATCGCGTCGAAGGAGTCCTTCCAACCCTGATTGCGCAACCCCTCTTCGGTCGCGCGCTGGTACTCGACAAAGCCATCGCTGTCGGGATCGCCGGGACCGTCGATCCAGCGCAGCGCGGCCTCGATCGCAGGCCACAACTCCTCGATCGTCTCATCATCGCCGGTGCGCTCGCCATAGAGACCGGCGAGCAGCACGAACAGCGGCGTGGCGTCGACGCTGCCATAATATTGCGCGAACGGAACCTCGCGCAGCGCCGCCATCTCGCCGCCGCGCATCTCGTGCAGGATCTTGCCGGGCGCGGCATCGTTGAGCGGATCGACCGTAGTCGCCTGATAGCGCGCAAGACGCTTGAGGACGCCGCATGCGACGCGCGGATCGATCCACAGCATCTGCATCGCGGTGATGAGGCCGTCGCGGCCGAACGTGGTCGAATACCAGGGAATGCCGGCGTAGGGATATCGCCCCTCCGGCGTCTCCGTCATCAGCATGTTGAGGTCGGCCATCGACTGGCACAGCACCTCGTTGAAGATGTTGTTGGAGGTCTCGATGCTGGTGATGCCCGCCGTGGCGCGCCGCATCTCGCGGCGATGGGCGAGCAGGCCCGGAAAGAAACGCCCGCGTTTGGGGTCCGCGGTTTTGTTGCAGGACACCGACACGAACAGCGAGGCCACCTTTTGCGGTTCCAGCTCGAGATGCCAGGTCGCGCTGTTGGTCGCAAGCCGGGTCGGCCGCGGGTCGAAATGCAGCGCTGTCATACGTGGCTGGCCGTCGAGGCCTTTATAATCGAGCATCACATCGGCGGGACTGGGCAGCTTTGCGGTGCCGACGCCGCGGCGCGGACGCGTCTCGCCGCGCACCTCGAACAAATCGGCGAAATCGTTGTCGAACAACAAGGTCAGATCGAAGCTGGCGCAGCTGTCGCCATGGTTCTGCAGGCCGATACGCTGATAGGCGGTGCCGCGCCACAGGAAGACGGTGCGCACGATGTGCAACATATCTTTCTGCAGCACCAGTCGACCCTGGCGATAGATATCAGGGTTGGTGAGATCGATCGTGAGTGACGAGTTGTCGTCGCGCAGATTGGTGCCCAGCAGCAGCGGCTGCATGTCCTCGAAGACAAGCTCGAGTCGCGCCAGATAGCGCGTGTCGGAATTGAACAGGCCGTCCGGCCCGCCGGCGGAGGCGCCGATGTCACCGTGGCTGTCGAGCACGATGAAAGTGTCGTCATGTTTCAGCGAGCGCCGCGGCCGCGCCGCCGGTCCCGTCATCGGAATGTAGAACGGCTGCTCCAGCGAAAGTTCGACGGGGCGCGACGTCGCAACGAACTGTGTGACGGCTTCTGCCATGATGACCTCGCGTGGCTCCTTTTTGCGAAAACGCAACCGGACTGAAACGCCGCGCCTTACGCGGCGAATTTCGCGAGCTTGTTGATTTCCTGCGTGATGAGGTCGCGGTATGGCCCCTTCCCCTGCATCAGGCGGTCAGGCGGCCCGTCCTCGATGATCTTGCCGCCCCTGAGCACCACGACGCGATCGAAGTTGCGGAGCGTCGCAAGCCTGTGGGCAATGGCGATCACCGTGCGGCCGCGCATCAGCCGCGACAGCGCTTCCCGGATCGCCTCCTCGGATTCGGAATCGAGCGCCGCGGTTGCTTCATCAAGCAGCAAGATCGGCGCGTCCTTCAGGAACGCGCGCGCAATGGCGATGCGCTGGCGCTGGCCGCCCGAGACCTTGATGCCGCGGTCACCAACCATCGTGTCGAGACCGTCGGGTAGATCCTCGATGAAGTCGCAGCGCGCCGCGATGGCCGCGCGCAGCACCTCGTCGTCGCTGGCATTGGGCCGGCCATAGCGGATGTTCTCCCGGATGGAACGATGGAACAACGAGATATCCTGCGGCACCACCGAGATGGCGTGGCGCAGGCTTTCCTGCGTCACCCGCGCGATATCCTGGCCGTCGATGGTGATGTTGCCGTGCTGGACGTCATAGAACCGCTGCAGCAGCACGAACAGCGAGGACTTGCCGCCGCCGGACTGGCCGACCAGGCCGACCCGCTGGCCCGGCTGCAGCCGCAGGCTGAACCTTTCGAAAACCTGTCTGCCCGCCAGGATACTGGAAGGAAATGTTGTTGAAGGCAATCGCCGCACCGCTGCGCACCAGTGGCTCGGCCTCCGGGTGGTCGCGCAATTCATGCGGCAACAACAGCGTCGCGATCGCTTCGGTCATACGCGCGACATGCTGGGTCACATCGACCAGGGCGACCGCGAGATCGCGCGTGGCGTTGAGGATGGAAAGACCCAGCGTGCAGACCAGCACCACCTCGCCGGTGGTTGCGCCACCCGCCTGCCACAGCCGAAGCGCCCAGGCCAGCAGCGCGATGATCAGCACGACCGTCACTGCGGCATGGGTCAAGCGCAGCTTTTCGAGATAACGCAGGCTGCGGCCGCGCGCGACCACTTCGCAATTCACCGTGGTATCGAAACGGTCGTGCTCATGGCGGAAGCCGCAGAAGGCGCGCACCAGCGGCATATTGTTGATGACGTCGACCATCTCGCCGTCGACCGCAGCGGCCTTGTCGGCAAAATCATCGTGCAGCGGTTTGCCGGCGGCGGCGAGGTGAAACATGGCAATCACCATGCCACCCGCGATAACAATCAGTCCTGCCGCCATCGGCAGGCTGACGGTTCCAATCAGGCAGATTGCCGCAATTGTGGCGATGACCGGCGGCAGCACGTTCCAGACAAACATGTTCTCGACGGTGAAGATCGCGTTCGATGTCGCCGTTATTCGACTGGTCAGCATGCCCGGCAGGCGATCCGAGAAATAGCTCGGCGCATGTCCCGTCAGATGACGGAACATTTCGCGGCGGAGGTCGCCGGTGACGCCAACGAAGGTGAAGCTCGCGATCCAGCTCGCAATTCGCCACAAAACGTTATCAGCAGCGATCAACGACATGAGGAAAACGAATGCCAGCCATACACGACCCGCGTGAGCAGGTCCGGCAGACAGGCTGTCGACCAGGTATTTCACGCCATATTGCGTGCCCACGGAGCAGGCAACTGCCGCAATAACGGCAGTCAATATGACCAAATGCGCTGATAGCCGCTGGCGCAGATAGCGCAACACGAACGAAAACGGGCGGCGCGCATATCCTGAGAGTTGATCCATTATTAACCTGCGGATTTTTGAGGCGAGTTTTAACGGCTTGGGGTTCCACCTGCTCTGAACGGCCGACGCTGGCGCCGGTTCCCGCGGCGCGATCAATAGCGCCCTGAGATACCGCAACACCGCGTTATCGCGACAAGCCTGACTGCGCCTCGTGGCATCATCGCGATAGGTAAAGCTCCATGTCGAAGATGTAACCCTTGTGCAGGGAACTTCACTGACGTGCCGACGTTCCCATCTGCGGCATGCCGGTGCCGTCGAAGAGGGGCTGAATTCTTCCATGATCGCAGACAGGAGAAGGTGAGATGCGCATCGCGCAGGTTGCTCCGTTGACGGAGGCTGTTCCACCCAAGCTTTATGGCGGCACCGAGCGGGTGGTGCATTGGTTGACGGAGGAGCTGGTGGCGCTCGGCCACGATGTCACCTTGTTCGCCAGCGGCGATTCGCACACCTCGGCAAAACTCGATGCAACCTGGCCGAAGGCGCTGCGACTCGACGGCGCGGTGCGCGATCCCAATGCGCTGCACATGGTGATGCTGGAGCGCGTGCGACGGAAATGTGACGACGAGGAATTCGACTTTCTGCACTTCCATCTCGATTACTATCCGTTCTCGCTGTTCTACCGGCAGCCGACGCCGTTCCTGACAACGCTGCACGGCAGGCTCGACTTGCCGGAGCACCAGCCGGTTTTCCACACCTTCTCCAAGGTGCCGGTGATCTCGATCTCGAACGCGCAGCGGCGCCCGGTGCCGCAGGCGAACTGGGTGCGGACCATTCATCACGGCCTGCCGCAGAATCTGCTGACGCCGCGTCCGGCCAAGCAGGAATATCTCGCCGTGCTCGGCCGCATCGCGCCTGAAAAGGGTGTCGATCGCGCCATCAAGATCGCGATGCGTTGCGGCGTTCCACTGAAGATCGCGGCCAAGGTCGACCGCGCCGACGAGGACTATTACGAGCAGCTGATTTCGCCGCTGATCACGGGCAACCCGCTGGTCGACTTTATCGGCGAGATCAGTGATCACGAGAAGTCGGAATTCCTTTCCGGTGCGATCGGCCTGTTGGTGCCGATCGACTGGCCGGAACCGTTCGGCCTCGTGATGATCGAGGCGATGGCGTGCGGCACGCCAGTGATTGCCTATAACCGCGGCTCGGTGCCCGAGATCATTGAAGACGGTTTGACCGGTTTCATTGTCGAGGATGAGATCAGCGCGGTCGCCGCCGTCGATCGCCTCGCCGGGCTCGACCGCGGTGCAATTCGCAAGCAATTTGAAACGCGTTTCACCGCGCGGCGAATGGCGCTCGATTATCTCGAAGCCTATCGCAGCCTGACCGAGCAAGCCGAGCCCAGGATCAGGCTGGTCAGCAGCGCGGAATAGCAGCTCGCACGTGACATCAGGAAAGCCGCCACCTTTCGAGAGGTTGGCGGCTTTTTATTTGGGCGCGTGTCCCGAAATGCTGCAATCACCGACTGAAATTTCCATGTTGCGGCGCACGCTTTGCGCTTGTCGCCGCATGGCGCCCTGACCTTCGTACGCCTTGCACTTTGCGCGTGGCATGGTCTTATGCCGCGCCAGAAAATCGAGCGCCGGGCCAAAGCCGGTCGCATGGGGGAGCGAGATGAAGAAAGACCAGCCCGTCGTTGCCAGCAAGAGCCGCCGCAAATTCCTCAAGAACACCGGTGCTGCGGTTGCGGCCG
Organism: uncultured Alphaproteobacteria bacterium; assembly: GCA_963791665.1. Taxonomy (GTDB): domain Bacteria; phylum Pseudomonadota; class Alphaproteobacteria; order Rhizobiales; family Xanthobacteraceae; genus Bradyrhizobium. The sequence continues at coordinate 42,310 of CAWBTH010000006.1, forward strand.
CTTCGTTCGGCGCGGTGCCGCTGCGCGGCTGGGCCGCCGACCCCATCAATATCGGCGGGCTCTATCCGACCACCGGCAGCATGGCGCAAATCGGCGTCGGCTGCGTCGCCGCCGCCAAGATGGCGGTCGAGATGATCAACGACGCCGGCGGCATCAAGTCGCTCGGCGGCGCCAAGCTCAACCTGATCATCTCCGACGTGCAGAGCGATACCACGGTGACCCGCACCGAGACCGACCGCTTGATCACCGGCAACAAACTCTCGGCGGTCCATGGCTGCTTCGCCAGCGCGCTGACCCTGATCGCAAGCGAAGTCTGCGAGCGCGCCAAGGTGCCGATCATCACCGGCTCGAGCTCGGACCAGCTCAACAAGGGCCGCACCTACACTTTCACGCCGTTCGCGCGCGCCTCGCAATTTGCCAAGGCGCAGTTGCAGATGTCGAAACTCGTCAGCGACAGCCCGAAGGTCGCCGTCATCTTCGAGAACACCGCCTTCGGCACCTCGACCTCGAACGGGCTGAAAGAGCTCGCGCCCGGCGAAGGCGTCGAGATCGTGATGTTCGAGCCTTATTCGGCCGGCTTCACCGATGCGAGCCCGCTGATCAACAAGGTCAAGGCCTCCGGCGCCAACGCGCTGTTCTCGGTGTCGTATCTGAACGACCTGATCCTGATCGTGCGTACGGTCAAGCAGGTCGGTCTCAACATCGCGATCAACGGCGGCTCCGGCGGCTTCGTGATTCCGGACTTCTACAAGAATGTCGGCAAGCTCGCCGAAGGCCTGCAGGGCGTGGCGCACTGGAACCACGACATGGACGACAATGCGCAGAAAGTGAACGCCGAGTACAAGAAGCGCACCGGCGACTTCCTGTTCGAATATGCCGGCGGCCTGGTGGCGCAGACCTACATGATCGCGGACGCGCTGGAGCGCGCAGGCTCCGCCGATCCGCAGAAGGTGCGCGAGGCGCTGTCGACGCTCGACGTCTCCTCGGGCTATGCCGCGATGGCGCCGGGCGGCAAGGTCAAGTTCGGCCCCGACGGCAAGAACGTCTACGGCCGCCCGGTCGGCGTGCAGTGGCAGAACGGCGATCTCGCCAGCATCTTCCCGAAGGACGATGCCCGCGCGCCCATGATGAAGACCTAGCGGCACGTCCCATGCTGGAGACAGTGGCCCAGGCCGTGATCAACGGCCTGCTCATCGGCGGCATCTACGCGCTCGTCTCCATCGGCGTGACGCTGATCTTCGGCGTGGTCAAGATCGTCAACTTCGCCCAGGGCGAGTTCGTGATGATCGGGATGTATCTCTCGTTTTTCCTGTTCAGCACTCTCGGCATCGATCCCCTGCTCTCGCTGTTGGTGACGATGCCGGTGCTGTTCGTGCTCGGCGCGCTGATCCAGCATTTCCTGATCCGCCGCGTGCTCGGGCCGAACGACATGCCGCAGATTTTCCTGACCTTCGCGCTGTCGCTGCTGCTGCTGAACCTGTCGCTGCTGCTGTTCAGCGCGAACTACCGCACCGTCCACACCTTCTATTCCGATGAAGCCTTTCATTTCGGCGGACTCTACATCCCCGAGGCCAAGCTGATCGCTTTCGTGGTCGCGATGATCCTGAGCGCGGCGCTCTGGGTCTTCCTGCGCACCACCGATCTCGGCAAGGCAATGCGCGCCGCTTCGCAAAAGCCGGATGTCGCTGTGCTCATGGGCATCAACCCGAACCGCGTGTTCGCCGTCGCCTTCGGCGCGGCGTTGGCGCTCGCGGGCGCCGCAGGCTCGCTGTTGATGCCGTTCTACTCGGCTTATCCGTTCGTCGGCCAGGTCTTCGTGCTGATGGCGTTCGTCGCGGTCGTGCTCGGCACGCTCGGTAATGTCATCGGCGCGCTGGTCGCGAGCCTGATGATGGGCGTCGCCGAGTCGCTCGGCATCCAGTTCGTCGGCGCGGATTCCGGTCTGATCGTGGTGTTTGCGATGCTGCTCTTGACGCTGGCGTTCAAGCCGAACGGGCTCGGCGGCGGGAGAATGCGCTGATGGGAGGCTCCGCCTGGAAAATCGCAGCGCTTCTGGTGCTCGCCATCGTCCTGCTGGCGCTGCCGCAGGTGGTGAAGAGCTCGTTTGCGATCGACATCTTCATCCGCATCCTCTTGTTCTCCTTCATCGGCGTCGCCTGGAACCTGATGGGCGGCTACGCCAAGCAGCTTTCGCTCGGACACGCCGCCTATTTCGGGCTCGGCGCCTACACCTCCACCATCATGCAGGTCGATTTCGGCATCTCGCCCTGGATCGGCATGGTCGCGGGCGGGGTGGTCGCCGCGATCGCCAGCCTGCCGGTCGGCTGGCTCTGCTTCCGCCTGCGCGGGCCCTATTTCACCATCGCGACCATTGCGACCGCGCAGGCGTTGATGCTGATCTTCCTGAAATTCCGCGATCTCGCCTGGGGCGCCGAAGGCACCACGATCCCGAACCTCGGCAGCGCGCCGCTGATGCTGCAGTTCGAAACGAAAGCCTCCTATTATTATGTCGTGCTTGGACTGCTCGCGCTCGGGCTCTTTATTACCTGGAAGATCGAAAAATCCTGGATGGGCTATTACCTCGTCGCCATCGGCGAGGACGAGGATGCGGCGGAAGCGATCGGCGTCAATGCGCCCAAGGTCAAGCGTGACATCTACATGATCTCGGCGTTCCTGACCGCGCTCGCCGGCACCTTCTATACGCAATACATCTACTTCATCGATCCCGCGACCGCCTTCAGCTTCAACATCTCGATCGAGGCCGCACTGGTCTCGATCGTCGGCGGCATCGGCACCTTGTGGGGACCGGTGATCGGCACGGTGTTGCTGGAAACCACCTCCGCTCTGCTGCAAAGCTGGCTCGGCTCGTCGACCGGCGGCATCCAGCTCACGGTTTACGCGCTGATCCTGATGGCCGTGATCCTGTGGCGGCCGACCGGCTTGATGGGCTGGATCAACGAGGCGATGCAGCGCCATCGCGATCGGCAGCCGGCAAAACCCAGGACCGCGCCATGAGCGAGGCGCTGGTCATCAAGGGACTGAACAAGCGCTTCGGCGGCTTGCGCGCCGTGCAGGACGTCAGCTTCACCGTGAAAGAGAACGAGACGCTGGCGCTGATCGGGCCGAACGGCGCCGGCAAGACCACGAGCTTCCATCTGATCACCGGCTTTCATCGCGCCAATTCCGGCTCGGTACTCGCCTTCGGCCAGGAGATCGTCGGCCTGAAGCCGCACGACGTCTGCGCGCTGGGGCTCGCCCGCACCTTCCAGGTGGCAAAGCCCTTTGGCGCGATGACCGTGCTCGCCAATGTCATGACCGGCGCCTTCCTGCGCGACCGCCATGTCGCCGCCGCGCGCGAGCAAGGCGCGCGAGGCGATCGATTTCGTCGGCCTCTCCGCGCGGGAAAATACGGCGGCCAGGGATCTCACCACCATCGACCAGCGCCGGCTGGAGATGGCGCGCGCGCTCGCGACGCAGCCGAAGATTTTGCTGCTGGACGAGGTGATGGCGGGGCTTGAACCCGGCCGAGATCGACCAGGCGGTGGCGCTGGTCGGCAAGCTCTCCGCGCGAGGGCTGACGATCGTGATCGTCGAGCATGTCATGCGCGCGATCATGGCGGTCGCCAAGCACATCGTCGTGCTCGATCACGGCCAGAAGATCGCGGAGGGCTCGCCCAAGGAAATCGTCGAGAACCCGGAAGTGATCCGCGCCTATCTCGGCTCCTACGTGCATCCGCCGCCGGAGGCGCGCATGCTTAAGCTTTCCGGCGTCAGCGCGCGCTACGGCTCGGTGCCCGCCATCAACAACGTCTCGATCGAGATCGGCGACGGCGAAGCCGTCGGGCTGCTCGGCGCCAACGGCGCCGGCAAGAGCACGACGCTGCGCGCGATCTCGGGGCAAGTGAAGCTCACGTCGGGCAACATCATTTTTGCCGGCACCGATCTGTCGTCGCTGCCAGCCCTACAAAATTCCCGAACTCGGCATCGCCCATGTGCCGGAGGGCCGCCAGGTCTTTCCCGAGATGACCGTGCAGGAGAATCTCGAGATCGGCGCCTTCGTGCCGAAGGCCAAGGCCGCGCGCGCGCAGACCATGGAGGTGGTTTACGGCATCTTTCCGCGCCTCGCCGACCGCCGGAAGCAGCTTGCGGGCACCATGAGCGGCGGCGAGCAGCAGATGCTGGCGGTCGGCCGCGGGCTGATGCTGAAGCCGCGGCTCCTGATGCTGGACGAGCCGTCGCTGGGGCTGGCGCCTGTCATGACCGACGTCACCTTCGAGAAGATCGGCGAGATCCACAAGATGGGCACCGCAATCCTGCTGGTCGAGCAGAATGTCAGCCGCGCGCTGTCGCTGGTGCAGCGCGCCTATGTGCTCGAAAGCGGCAACGTCATCATGCACGGCTCGAGCGATGAGCTTGCCAACAACAAGCAGGTGCAGGCGGCGTATCTGGGGATTTAAGTCTACGAACTTTATGCGTCGGCATGCTCGCGCTCTTGCGCCGGGTGCTGGATCGCGAGAATGATGACCTCGTCAGCTGCGTCAGCGATTGTGTAGTAGACAATATAGGGATAGCGCCGCGTCACCAGTTTGCGAACGCCCTCCACCTGTTGCTGACGCCCGAGGCGTGGAAACAACGCCAAATTTTGCAGCGATTCCAGGATGGCACTCCGCACGCGGAGAGCCGCTTGCGGACTGTGTTCGCGGACATAGTCGGCGATGCCCGCGAGGTCCTGCGTGGCACGCGGAGTGAACCTGAGCTTCATCGCTCAAAGCGACGGAACGCAGCTTCAACCTCGTCATCGGTCGAGAATTGACGACGCTTGGCTTGCGCAAGCCCTTCGAGCACGGCCGGAAGGTGTGCGGGGTCGATCGCTTCCGGCTCGCCCTCGCTGCCCGTGAAAGTCAAACATCGCCAGCGCGATTTCGTCCTGACTGTCCGGCGGCAGGCGTCGGACAGCTTCCAAGGCTTTTTCAAGCAGTTTGGTCATGGTCCAAAGATAGACGCTGAAGCTCGTAAAGGGAAGATGACTTTGCAGCGGTCGCCGTCAGCTCACCGCCGTCCGTTTCGGCTCGACGATCTCGAACATCCGCGGAAATTCGTCCATCAGCCCCATCAATTCCGCGAGCTTCATCGCGTTGCCGGTGAACTTCACTTTCCCCGCCGCGACCGCCTCCGGGAAACTCGTCTGTTTGGCAATCACCTCGTCCAGCAATGCACGCGTCAGCGTGAAGCTCGCGTCGGCCTTGTCGGACTGCACGCCCTCGGTATAGGTCAGCGCCGAGTTTTCCAGATTGAGTGCAAAGGTCTCGCCGGTGTCGGAAAAACTCCAGTTCAGCAGGATATGCTTGCCTTCGGCTTTCGGTCCGTTGAGGCGCACGCCAAGCACGTCCCACAATTGCTCGGTGCGCAGCGCCGCCAGCGTCTCGCGCGGCATCGGCGCACGCGGCGGCGTCTTCGGCATGCCCTGCCGCAGCTCCTGCGCGCCGAACAGATAGGCGTTGCGCCAGGTCGAGCTTTCGGCGGCATAGCCGAGCTGCTCGAAGGTGTCGGCGAGCATCGCGCGCGCCGCCTGATTGTCCGGCTCGGCGAACACGAGATGGCTCACGGCCTGGGCGACAAAGCGAAACTCGCCATTGGCGAAATCCTTCCTCGCCCGCGCGAGGATCGCGTCCGCGCCGCCCATGTACTCGACATATTTCTTGCCGGACGCGACCGGCGGCAGCGGATCGAGATTGACCGGGTTGGCGTCGTACCAGCCGAGATATTTCTGGTAGATCGCCTTCACATTGTGGCGGATGTGGCCGTAATAGCCGCGCCCATGCCAGGCGCCGTCGAGGCTTTTCGGCAGGCTGATGGTCTCGGCGATCTCGGTTGCGGTGAGGCCGTGGTTCATCAGCCGGATGGTCTGGTCATGCGCGAATTTGTAGAGGTCGCGCTGCTGGCGGATCATGGTGTCGATGCGCTCGCGTCCCCACACCGGCCAGTGGTGCTGGCCGCACATCGCCTCGGCCTTGCCGCCCCACATCTTCAGCGCCTCGTTGAGATATTTCGACCAGGCGAGCGCGTCGCGGACATCAGCGCCGCGGAACGGCAGCAGATTGTGGAAGTTGTGCGTGCAGTTTTCCGCGAGATTGAGCAACTTGTAGCGCGGCGCATAGAAATGCATTTCCGCCGGCGCCTCGGTGAACGGCGCCATCTGGAATTCGAACTCGACGCCGTCGATGACGCGCTTGTCGCCGGTCGCGATGATCAGATCGGTCGGCCGCAGCAGCGCGACCGAGCCCGCGGCCATCGACTTGCCGAGCCCGCAATCGACCTGCCCGCGCACGCCCTTGGCGAGCAACGGCCCGAACTGATATTGCGCGCGGCGCAGCATCGCCGGCCCCGCAATGATGTTCTCGGAGACGGCGTGCTCCATGAAATAGTTCGGCGCGATGATCGGAACCTTGCCGCTCGTTGAGCGTCTCCTCGTCGAGCACGCCGCGCGCGCCGCCCCAATGGTCCGTGTGGGTGTGACTGAAGATGACGGCGGCAACCGGCTTCCTGCCGCGATGCTTGAAATAGAGCTCCATCGCCGCGCGCGCGCCTTCGATCGAGGTCAGGGTGTCGAACACGATGACGCCGGAGTCGCCCTCGATCAACGTCATGTTGGCGATGTCGAGCCCGCGCACCTGGTAGACGCCGGGCACGACCTCGAACAGGCCGTGCTGCATGTTGAGCCGCGACTGCCGCCACAGGCTGGGATTGACGGTCGGCGGCGCTTCCTCCGACGACAGGAAGCCGTAGGGCTCGAGGCTCCAGACCGTCCGGCCCGAGGGATGCATGACCCTGGCGTGCTCGATGGTGCCGAGGAAGCCGCGCGCCGCCTCCTCGAAGTCGCGCTTGTCCGAGAACGGTAGCGCCGCGAGCATCGCCTGGTGTTGCGCGATCACCGGATGGGAGGCGTCCTTCGGACGTTCCTGCGGCGCTTCATTGACGGCGGCTTGGCTCATGATCGTCTCCTCACGAATACAAATTGATTATGCGGGATGCGCGGCGAGATAGGGCGACTCGGCGATCGACCAGGTCGGCGTCGCCTCCATACGGAAGATCTGGCGCAGATGGACTTCGTCCGGCCCGTCGCCGATCCGCAGCAGGCGTCCCCAGGCAAGCGCCTGATGGATCGGCGTATCCTCCGAGCCGCCCATGGCGCCGAACACCTGCAGCGCGCGGTCGGCGATCCGCTGCAGCATCGCGGGCACCGCGACTTTGATCAGCGAGACGTCGCGCCAATTCTTTATTGAAGAACTTGCGCCATGATGGCCGGTCTGGTCCAGCCGCCAGGCGCAGCGATAGCACAATAGCCGGGCCTGCTCGAGCTCGACGCGGGATTCCGCGATCCAGCGCTGCACGGTGTCGTATTGGATCACGGTGCGGCCGAACGCCGAGCGTTCGGAGGCGCGCACCATCATCAGTTCGATCAGGAGTTCGCACAACCCGATCGAGCGCATGCAATGATGGATGCGCGCAGGCCCGAGCCTGATCTGTGCGACCTTGAATCCCTCACCTTCGCTCCCGAGCAGATTCTCACGCGGCACCCGGACTTTATCGAACGCAAGCTCGCCGATCGGCGCGACATGATCCTCGCAGCCCATCCAGCGCAACCGCCGCACCAGCCGCACGCCCGGCGTCTCCATCGGCACGATGATGCAGGAATGCTTAGCTGTGCGCTCGGCGTCCGCGTTGGTGACGCCCATCACGATCAGGAAGCTGCAATTTGGATGCGCGGCGCCGGTGATGAACCATTTTCGGCCGGTGATGATGTAGTCGTCGCCGTCGCGGACGATCTTCGTTGCAACATTGGTCGCATCTGACGATGCGACATCCGGCTCGGTCATGCCGAAGGCCGAGCGCGTCTTCGCGTTGAGCAGCGGATCGAGCCATCGCTTCTTCTGTTCAGCCGTCGCGCAGTTCTGCAACGCGATCATGTTGGGAACATCGGGCGCCTGGCAGTTGAACGCTTCCGGCGCCCAGAACAGCCGGCCCATGATTTCAGCCAGCGGCGCATATTCGAGATTGGAGAGCCGCGTGCCGGGCTCGTCCGGCGCCAACTCCGGCAGGCCGAGATTCCACAGGCCCTGCTCGCGCGCCTTGACCTGAAGCTCGGCCATGAACGGCGCGGCTTCGCCCTTTGCGACATGCGCGAGATAGGCGCGGTTACGCGGCAGCACGTCCCTGTCGAAGAAAGCCTGCAGCTTTCTCCGCCAGCCTTCCGAGCGTGCCGACAGCTCGAAATCCATGCTCCCTCCCGTTTCGAGGGTTATATCTATATGCCGGACTAAATTGCAAATATTGTTTCGATATATTGACAAATATGGCGTAGGTGACCGATATTAATAGATGATGGCGATTCCAGTGAAGAGGGCGGGCCCCAAGCCGGAGGATCATACCGATCCCTCCTTTGCGACCACGCTTGCCCACGGGCTCGACGTGCTCGCCGCCTTCCGCAACCGCGCTGGCGGCCTCTCCAACGCCGATCTTGCCGCCGCGACCGGGCTCTCGCGCCCGACGGTGTCGCGGCTGACCTACACACTGGCGCAGCTCGGCTATCTCAAGCGCGATGCCAAGGGCCGCTTCGACCTTGGCCTCGGGGTGCTTGCGACCGCCTATCCGCTGTTGTCAGCGATCAAGGTGCGGCAGACCGCGCGGCCCCTGATGCGCGACTTCGCGGCCTATGCCGGCGGAACGGTTTCGATCGCGATGCCGTTCGGGCTCGACTTCATCTATGTGGAGACGCTGCGCACCACCGATGCCGTGCCGCATCTGCCCGATGTCGGTTTCTCCTCGTCGCTGGCGCCGACCGCGGTCGGTCGCGCGCTGCTGTCGCTCTATACGAAGGACGAACTCGACGCTTACGTGAAGCAGGTGAAGCTGGAGCGTCCGGGCGAAGCCGACTATGTCGAGCGGCGAACGCTGCCGGACATCGAGCTTTGCAAGGAGCGCGGCTTTGCCGTCTCGCTCGGCGAATGGCGGCGCGAGATCTTTGGCGTCGCCGCCCCGCTCTATCGCACGGCGAACGGCGATTGCCTGTCGGTCAATTGCGGCATCCCCTCATTCCGCTTCAATGCCGAGCAGATCGAACGCGAATGCGGCCCGCGCATCCTGGGGCTGGCGCGCAGCATCCGCTCATTGGTCGCCAACGAACAACGCGGCGCGTTCTAGCGCCGAAGCATCACGCACATTGCAGATGTGCCGACGGGAGGAAGGATTATGCGCGGGAGAACCGCCCTGACATTTGCTGCCGGCATCGTCGCGCTGGTCGTCGTAGCACCCGGCGCCCACGCCGCCGACAACTGGCCGAGCCGGCCGATCCACATCATCGTGCCCTACCCGTCCGGCGGCATCGTCGACATCGTCGCGCGCGCGGTGACCGAGCAAGTCGGGCGCGACACCAAACAGCCGGTCGTGGTCGAGGGGCGCGCCGGCGCCAACAGCAATATCGGCACATTGGCGGTCGCGCGCAGCGAAGGCGACGGTTACACCTGGCTCGTCACCGGCCCCGCGGTGCTGGTCAATCCGACGCTCTACAAGGATGCCGGCTGGGACCCGCTGAAAGATTTCAAATGCGTCGGCCTCGCGGTCTGGAACCAGAGCGTCGCGCTGGTGCATCCTTCGATGCCGGTGAACACGATCAAAGAGTTCGTCGAGCTTGCGAGGTCGAAACCAGGCCAGCTCAATTTCGGCAATCCCGGCACCGGTTCGTCCATCGATCTTTCCGCACAAAAACTGTTCCAGACCGCCGATATCAAGCTGCTCAACGTTGGCTATAAAGGCCAGCCGCAGGCGCTGATCGATTTGATGACGAACCTGATGCATTTCGAGATCGTATCGCTGGCGCTCGCGCTGCCGCACATCAAGGAGGGCACGGTGAAACCGCTCGCGGTCTTCACCGACAAGCGTGTGCCTGACCTGCCCGACGTGCCCACGATTGCCGAGGCCGGCTTCCCCGCCGCGGCCTATGTGCCGTGGTATGGCATCTATGTGCCGTCATCGACGCCTGACGCGCTGATCGAGAAGATCCATGACGCCATCGACAAGGCGCTGGAGAACCCGGACGTGCAGAAGCAGCTGTCGATCTCGGATATTCCGGGCAAGCCGATGCCGCTGAAGGATTTATCGGCGCTGATGCGCGCGGACTACGAGAAGCTGAACATGGTGGTGAAGACGGCGGGAATGGCGCTGCAGTGACGCACCATCATTGCGATCTCGTAGGGTGGGTTAGGCGCGCAGCGCCGTAACCCACCACTTTTCTATCCGCGGCAAAAGAAGAGGTGGGTTACGCCCTTCGGGCTAATCTTACTGCGTCATGGATTTTCCGCGCGTGCGTTGCGCCGTGACTGCTCCACAACAAGGACATCGTATCAAAGTTTTGATGATCCCGGGGATCAGTCGCATACGCACGGTTGCGATCGAGTTCGGGACATGGCGTTCAGGCCGCAAGGGGGGATCCTCGGGGTCGGTAATCGTCGGGTAAGCAAGGTGCCTGGAGCGGCGCGGCAGAACGTGGTGCTGAGGGGGAAATCATCGCCTGTTCGGCGATGAGGAAGCCGTAAGCGGCGATGCACAGGGTTGCGTGATGATGGAAGCCGCGCCAGCCGCGGCCTTCGTAGTGGCCGAGCCCGACCTCCTGCTTGAGTTCCTGATAGTCGCGCTCGATACGCCAGCGCAGCTTGGCAAAATCGACCAGTTGCTGGAAGCTGACGGTCTCCGGCAGTGTGGAGAGCCAGTATTTGGTCGGCTGTTTTTCGCCCTCGGGCCACTCGATCAGCAGCCACTCCGGCGACAGCTTCTCGGGGATCAGCTTGTTGTATCCGACGCGGACGCGCACGCGCGCGAAGCGCGAGGACAGCCGCTCTGCCGAACCCTCGCGCCACGTCACCATGCGCCAGGCCTGCTTCGGCAGGCCAAGCGCCACTTCCCCGGCCGAGATCAGGTCGGGCTCGTCGCGACGGCCGGTGTTGTTCAGCGGCTTGTCCATGCGCCGCGGGCCGGTGCCGGGTCGCCACATCAAGGTGTCCGGCAGGATGCCAGCCACGTAGGTCACGTCCAACTCCCGCATGCCTGCCCGAAGCCGCGAGTCCCTGCCATAGGCCGTATCCATCAACGCCACCCCGCGGGGCAGGCCGGCGTCGCACGCCCAGCGTATCTGCTCCAACGCGATCTCCGGCTTGGTCTTGAACTTGATCTCCTTCGGTACGCCGGCCTTCTTCCGCCGCGCGCGATCCCTGGTCCAATCCTGCGGCAGATACAGCCGATAGGCGACCGGAAGGCTCGCCGCATGATTGGCGATCGAGAGCGACACCGCCACCTGGCAATTGGCCTGCTTGCCGAGCTGGCCGCAATACTGATGATGCACGCCAACCGAATGCTTGCCCTGCTTGGGGAACGCCGTGTCGTCGATGATCCATGCCTCGATCGGACCATTCTTCTCGATCGCAGGCAGCACTATCTCGCGCACCTTGCCCAGCACGTCCTCGTCCGACCAGGCTGCGACGCCAACAAAGTGAAGCAACGATTGGTGCTGCGCCGACGTTCGTGTCGGAGCTGTCCGCGCCGCCATCGGCTCCACGCTTTTGCGCTCGCCCGGCAAGATCAGTCCCGTGCAATAGTCCCGCAGCGGCCTCGTCCGCTCCGCGTGACCGATCACGCCCCCAAGCCCCGTGACGTATTCCGCAAACCGCGTTTCGCTGTCGCCGCCCTGATCGAGATTCATCTGGCCCTCCGCGTGCCAAACATTGAATCTCCTCAATTACTTGATTCTCGGCCTCAATGGCTGCGACCGCTTGAACTCAGTAGTACTAACCCACCCTACGAAACCGAATTGTTGAGCCGTCACTTTTTGACTTTGCTCGCATCCATCTTGATCGACGGATCCAGCATCTTGGTGGTGAACGCCGTCTGCACGTCGAACGGCTTCTCCATGCCGAGATAGGTCTGCACCAGGTCGTAGTCCTTCTTCATGCGCTCGCCGTCGATCCAGCCCAGCGCCTTGGTCGTGGTGAACTCGTCCGTCATCAGGAACTTGATGCGCTCCCATTGCCGCTCCTGGTTTTCCTTGTCGAGCCCGGACACTTGGTCGAGCAGCGCCTTCAGACACGGCGTGACGTCGGCGACGCAGGCGGCGAAGGCCTTCTGGGAAACACGGACGAAGGTCTCGACCAGCGTCGGGTTCTTCTCCAGATAGGCGCCGTTGACGATCAGCGAGTTGCCGTAGGGATTGAGCCCGATGTCCTTCCAGTTGAGGTAGCCGAGGTCGGCGCCGAACTCGATTACCTTCAGATCGTGCTCATTATAGAAGTCGCTGATGATATCGGTGGCATGACTCTTCAGCGCCGCGATCTTGGCGGTCGGCCCGACATTGACGAAGGTCACCGAGTCCGGCGCGATGCCGGCGGCCTTGGCAAAGGCCGGCCACATCACCCGCGAGGCGTCGCCCGGCGGATTGCCGATCTTGTGGCCGGGAAAATCCTTCGGCCCGTTCACGCCATAACTCTTCAGCCAGTAGAAGGTCTGGCCGGTGTTGGCATAGATGCTCATTACAGCCACCGCGTCGGCGCCCTTGCTGCGCGCGACCAGCATGGTGGCGAGATCGGCGATGCCGAACGGCGAACCGCCGGAGCCGACCTTCAGCGAGGACACGCCCGAGCCCTTGCCGGTCTCGATGGTGAGGTCGATGCCGGCCTTCTCGTACCAGCCTTGCGCCTTGGCGTAATAGAATGGCGAGTGGTCCGCGGTCGGCGTCCAGTTCAGCATCAGGTTGACGGCTTCGCCGGCGGTTGCGGGACTGACCGCCAGCAACGCCAACGTCAAACTCACAAACCCGAGACGCTTCATGGCAACGTTCCTTCCGTTCAGCCGGACTTGACGCTGCCAATGCAACAGAGGACAGTCAGGCTTGTCAACTGTTTGGTTGGAAATGCCCGGCAAACGAGCGAACGGCAAAACGCCGCAACGGCGCAATCCGGCGGCGACCCGCCAGAAGCTGCTGGCGGCGGCGCGGCGCGAGTTCGCCGCCAGCGGGCTTGCCGGCGCGCGGGTCGACGAGATTGCCGCGCGTGCGGGCGTCAACAAGCAGCTGGTCTATCACTATTTCGGCGACAAGGACGCGCTCTACCTCGCCGTGCTGGAATGGGTCTATGAGGAAATCCGCGCGCAGGAGCGCAAACTCAATCTCGTCGGCTTGCCGCCGGAGCGCGCCATCTGCAAGCTGATCGAGAGCTCATTCGACCATCTGGCCGCACATCCCGACTTCATCGTTCTACTAAATGATGAGAACCGCGGCGGCGCGCGGCATGTGCGCGGATCGCGCCGGCTGGAAGCCATGCACTCGCCGCTGGTCAGCATGGTCGGCAGCATCCTCAAACAGGGCGTGCGCGAGGGCATATTCCGCCGCGGCGTCGATCCCGTGCATCTCTATATCTCGATCGCGGGCCTGAGCTATTTCTTCTTCTCCAACACGCCGACCCTGTCGGCGATTTTCGGAACCGACCTGCGCAGCGCGAGAGCGAAGCGCGCCCGGCGCAAGCATGTGGTCGACCTCGTGATAGGGGCTTTGCGGCCATGAGCGACGAAACCGGACGATCGACGCGGTCTTTCGCGATCATCCTGATCGTGCATCTCGCCGTGATCCTTTTCTGGCAAATCGCGGTCGACGCCTTCCAGGTGCCGAAATTCATCCTGCCCTCGCCGCTGGCGGCGCTGCGCACGCTGGCCCATCCCAACTATGCCTGGGTTTCGAACACGCTGGTGACATCAGCCGAAATCCTCGGCGGTTTTGCGCTGGGCGCGGCCGTCGGTGTCGCGCTGGCGCTGATCTTCACCTGGTCGCGCCTCGTCGCGCTGCTGCTGCTGCCGCTGTTCGTGACGTTGAACATGATTCCGAAAGTGGCGATGGGCCCGCTGGTGATCGTCTGGTTCTCCTACGGCATCTTTGCCAATATCCTGATCGCGTTTTCAATCTGCTTCTTTCCGATCCTGCTCACCACCGCGCGAGGGCTGAGCGAGGTCGAGCCCGATTTGCTCGATCTCGTGAAATCGCTGCGCGGCTCGCGCTGGACGCTGTTTCGCAAGATCCAGCTTCCGGGCGCCCTGCCCTACGTGTTTTCAGGCATGAAGGTCGGCGCGATCCTCGCGGTTGCCGGCGCCATCGTCGGCGAGTTCATCGCCTCCGACCGCGGGCTCGGCTATCTCATGATCCAGGTGCAGTCCGCGCTCGATACGCCGGCCATGGTGATGGCGGTGATCCTGCTGACGCTACTTGGGGTCGCGCTCTATGGCCTGGTGCTCGGGCTCGAACGGTTGTTCGTCGTTCGCGACATCCGACTGCAATAGGAACAAAGATGCTGCTCAAGCGCGACACTTTGCCGAAGACGATTCCCGATATCGCCGCACTCGACGATCTGCTGTGCCGGCCGAGCCAGGCGCTGATCGACGATCTCAACAAGGTTTCCGGCGACATCATGGTGCTCGGCGTCGGCGGCAAGATGGGGCCGACCCTGGCGGGACTTGCGAAAGCCGCCCTGCCCGACCGTCGCGTTACCGGCGTGGCACGCTTCAGCGAGCCGGGCGTGGAGGACTGGCTCCGCGCGCGAGGGGTCGAGACTATCCATTGCGACCTGCTGGATGAAGCCGCGATCCGGCGCCTGCCGCCAACCCCAAACATCATCTTCATGGCCGGGCGCAAGTTCGGCGCTGAAGGCAACCTCGCGCTGACTTGGGCGATGAACTCGCATGTGCCCGCGCTGGTGGCGCAGGCCTTCCCGAACGCGCGCATCGTCGCCTTCTCGACCGGCTGCGTCTATCCCTTCGTGCCGGTCGACGGCAAAGGCTCGGACGAAAGCATGCCACCCAATCCGCCCGGCGAATACGCGCAGTCCTGCGTCGGCCGCGAACGCATGTTCGAATATTTCTCGCACCAATTCAAAACGCCGGGCCGGCTGTTCCGCCTGAACTATGCGATCGACATGCGCTACGGCGTGCTGCACGACGTCGCAACCAAGGTGCTCACGAGCACGCCGATCGACGTCAGTCTCGGCCATGTCAATTTCATCTGGCAAGGTGACGCCTCGGCGCAGGCGCTGCGCTGCCTCGCGCATTGCGATACGCCGACCTCGCCGATCAATGTCAGCGGTCGAGAAATCCTCAGCGTTCGCGATCTCGCCGCGCAATTCGGCAAGCTGCTGGGCAAGACACCGGTGATAACAGGCAAGGAGGAGCCGACCGCGTGGCTCACCAATACCTCGCAAGCCGTAAAACTGTTTGGCCTGCCGATTGTCGATACCGCGCAGCTCATCGCATGGACCGCCGATTGGGTGGCACGGTCGATGCCGAGCCACGGCAAGCCCACCAAATACGAGGTGCGCGATGGGCGATACTGACCATCTCGCCATCGCCCAGCTCGGTGCCGGCGATGTCGCAGGCGGGCTTGCGCTGTCCACCGAAGCGCACTGGAACCAGAACGAATCCGACTGGCTGTACTTTCTCGAGAAAGGAATCGCGTTCGGTATGCGCGATCGTGGACGGGTCTGATCGCGACCGCGGCGCTGTTGCCCTATACGGAAAGCAACGCCTGGATCAGCATGGTGCTGGTGACCGAGAGCTGGCGGCGGCGGGGGCTTGCGACGCGGCTGGTCGATACCTGCCTCAACACCGCGACCAGGCTTGGCCTCACCACGTGGCTCGACGCGACGCCCGCGGGCGCCGCGGTCTATGGCCCGCTGGGCTTCACGCCGACCATCCAGTTACGGCGTCTGCGTCTCGAACAGGCGTCCGGCCCCGCCGCTCAGCCAGCTCCGGGCAAGATTGACGAGCTCATCACCTGCGACATCAGCGCGATGGGTTTCGATCGCCGCGAGCTGCTCCACGAATTGGGCAGCCGCGCCACATCGCGGGTTGTCTCGAGCGGCGAAGCCATGGCGTTGGTCCGCGACGGCCGCACCGCGCGTCATATCGGCCCGCTGTTTGCGACCACGCCTACGCATGCGCTCGAGCTGGTAAGCGAACATCGTCGCCAGCGAGCAAGGCGCGATTCTGATCGACGCGGTGGCAAATCAGAACGCGTTTCTCGGCGGCTTGACCGACAGCGGTTGGATCATCGAGCGGCCGTTTCAGCGCATGCGGTTCGGTCGCGCCACCATGCAAGGCGCCGAGTTGCCATTTGCCGTCGCCGGCCCGGAATTTGGATAGAGCCATGCATCACAGCGAAATCAAATCCGAGATACGCCGCCTGATCGCCGACGGAACAGTGCTGCCCGCGCATCCGCTGGCGCTCGATGCCGACCGCAAGCTCGATAAGGTGCACCAGCGCGCGCTCACGCGCTATTACATCGACGCCGGCGTGGGCGGGCTCGCGGTCGGCGTCCACACCACGCAATTCGCGATCCGCGACGTCGGGCTGTACCGGCCGGTGCTGGAACTCGCAGCCGAGGCGGCTGCGAACTGGACCAAGCGCCCGCTGGCGCTGGTGGCGGGTCTTGCGGGCTCAACCCAGCAGGCGGCGAGCGAAGCCAGGACCGCGCTCGGCATCGGCTATCACGCCGGCCTGCTCAGCCTCGCCGCGATGAAATCAGCCAGCGAGGACGAGATCGTTGCGCATTGTCAGGCCGTCGCCAAAGAGATTCCGCTGGTCGGCTTCTATCTGCAGCCCGCGGTCGGCGGCGTGATCCTCAGCGCCGATTTCTGGCGGCGCTTTGCCGCGATCGACAATGTCGTCGCGATCAAGATCGCGCCGTTCAACCGCTACCGCACGCTCGACGTGCTGCGCGGCGTACATGCGGCCGGCGCGCTCGATCGCATCACGCTCTATACCGGCAATGACGATCACATCCTGCTCGACCTGATGCTGCCGTTCGATCTGCGCGACAAAGGCATCACCACGCGGACGCATATCCGCGGCGGGTTGCTCGGGCACTGGTCGGTGTGGACGCAGAGTGCGATCGAGCAGTTCGAGGCCTGCAAGGCCGCGCGCAACAAGCCGACCTTGCCGGCCGATTTGCTGGCGCTGGACGCCCGCGTGACAGATTGCAACAGCGCGTTCTTCGACGTCGCGAACAATTTCCATGGCTGCATCGCCGGCTGTCACGAGGTGCTGCGGCGGCAAGGTCTGATGCAGGGCATCTGGTGTCTCGATCCCCACGAAGGCCTCAGCCCCGGCCAGTTGCAGGAGATCGACCGCGTCTATCGCGAGCACGCCGACCTCTCCGACGACGACTTCGTCACCGCGAACTTGCAGAAATGGCTGGCATGACCTCGCCCTTCATCAGCCTGCGCAACGTCCGCAAGGTCTACCGATCCGGGGCCAGCGAGTTCCTCGCCGTCTCCGACGTGACCATGGACGTGCAGGAGGGTGAGCTGGTGTCGCTGGTCGGACCGTCCGGCTGCGGCAAGACCACGGTGTTGAAGATTCTGGCGGGCTTGCACGGCGCCGACGGCGGCAGCGTGCAAATCGGCAACGCGGCGACGCCATTCGATCCCGGCCGCGATATCGGCATGGTGTTCCAGCAGGCGCTGCTGTTGAAATGGCGCACCGTCATCGACAATGTGCTGCTGCCCGCGGAGATCGTCGGCCTGCCGATGAAAGCCGCGCGGGCCCGCGCCCGCGACCTGCTCAACCTCGTCGGCCTCACAGGCTACGAGGACAAATATCCGCAGCAGCTTTCCGGCGGCATGCAACAGCGCGCCGCGATCGCGCGCGCTTTCATCCATGATCCCCGGCTGATCCTGATGGACGAACCGTTCGGCGCACTGGACGCGCTGACACGCGAGCAGATGAACCTGGAGATGCTGAAAATCTGGCGCGAGAGCGGCAAGACCATCATCTTCGTCACGCATTCGATCCAGGAGGCGGTGTTCCTCGGCACGCATTGTGCCGTGCTGACGGCGGGACCGGCGCGGATGGCGGAATATTTCCCGATTCAGTTGCCGTTTCCGCGCGCGCTGCCGATCAAGACCACGGACGAATTCGGCGTTTATGCGCGACGGATTTACGGAAGTCTCGGCCTCGGCGCGGCCTAACGGCTCTTTTGTTTGCGCATGATCTTGTCGGAAAACCGCTGCACACTTTTCCGGATCATGCGCTAATGCATGCCGAGCAGGCGCGGCAGGAACAGCGTCAGATCCGGCCAATAGGTTACTACGACGAGGAAGCCCAGCATCGTCAGCAACCACGGCATGACAGCCACCGCGAGATCGGTGATGCGCATCCGCGCGATCATCGACGCCACGTATAAGTTCAGGCCGACCGGCGGATGGCAGAGGCCGACCTCCATGTTGACGTCGATCACGATGCCGAAATGCACGAGATCGATGCCGAGCTTCTTGGCGGCGGGCGCCAGGATCGGCGCCATGATCAGGATGATCGAGTTCGGCTCCATGAAGTTGCCGGCCAGCAGCAGCAGGATGTTGACCACGAACAGGAAGCCGACCCAGCCGAGATTCTGCGCCGTGATCCAGTCGGCGAGCGCCGAGGGAATGTTCTCGTTGGAAAGCACGAAGGAGAACAGCACCGCGTTGGTGATGATGTAGAGCAGCATCGCGCTGGTGTTGGCGGCGCGCAGCAGCACGCGCGGCACGTCCTTCATCCCGATCGCCTTGTAGACGAAGATCGCGATGAAGAAGGAATAGACCGCCGCCATCGCGGCCGCTTCGGTCGCCGTGAACAGGCCGCTATAGATGCCGCCGATGATGATCACCACCAGCAGCAGGCCCCAGATGCTGTCGCGGAACGCGTGCCAGGTCTCGCGCCAACTCGCTTTCGGCATCCGCGGATAGTCGCGGTTGCGCGCCAGAAACCACGTCACGATGCACAGCATCGTGGTCAGCATGATGCCCGGCAACAGGCCTGCGACGAACAGCGCGCCAATCGAGGTATTGGTCGAAACCGCATAGACGATCTTCGGGATCGACGGCAGCATCAGGATGCCGAGCGAGCCTGCCACCGTGATGATGCCGGCGCCGAACCGCATCGGATAGCCGTGCCGCACCATTTCGGGCAACACGATGGCGCCGATCGCGGCGACGGTGGCGACGCTCGAGCCGCACACCAGCGCAAACATCGCGCAGGCGACGATGCCGGCCAGGCCCAGGCCGCCATGCCAATGCCCGACCAGCGAGGTCGCGAAGTTGATCATCCGCCGCGCCACGCCGCCATGGGTCAGGAAATTGCCGGCGAGGATGAAGAACGGGATCGCCATGATCTCGAAGCTCTCGATGCCCGTGAAGAGCTTCATCGAGACCGCCTCGATCGGCACCGCGGTCAGCGTGAATAGGAACGTCATCACGGTCAGACCAAGCGCGATCGAGACCGGAACGCCGGTCAGCATCAGCGCGATCAGCAGCGCGAAGATGGTGGCGGCGCGCAACGCCTGCGGCAGCACCAGGATGCCGGCCTTCTCGCCAAGACAGATCGTGAAGATCAGGATCGGCGCCAGGATCAGGATCGCCCCGAGCGGACTGACTTTTCGCACGGCAGCCTTGGTGGCCATGCCCGCGGGCTGCGGATGCAGTGCCGGCGAGGCATCCGTCTCAACGCCCTCGACATGCGCCTCATCGTGATGCGGCAGGTTGCCGGTCCAGTAATACGACCACGAGACCTGCAGGAAGCGGAAGCACATCAACCCGCTCCCGAGCGGGATCGCCAGATAGACGAACCACATCGGCATTTCGAGGTCGTTCGACTGCTGGCCGGTCTTGAACATCTCGCCGACAAAGGAGACGCCGAACGCCGCGATCATGCCGGTGAACAACGCACCGCACAGCAGCGCGAACAGGATCACCTGCTTGCGCGAGCGCTCCGGCAGGCGGTTGACGAGCAAATCGACGCCGACATGGATGCCGGTGCGCACGCCGTAGGCGGCGCCGAACTTGGCCATCCAGATGAACATGTAGATGCAGAGTTCCTGCGCCCAGGACAGGTCGAGCGAGGCGAACCAGAGATAGATGCTCTTGAGGAGCCCGGGCAGCACCGGAATGCCGCGCGCGGCCGCCCATTTGGACAGATCGATCGATAGTCCCGTGCCATAGCGATGCACAACAGCTACGAAGATCAGCCCGGTCGCGGCGGCGATCAGGATCGCGATCAACCACTCCTCGAGGTGATCGAGCGCGCGAAGCAGCACATTTTGTCTGGACACGACAACGGACCGGGAGCCGCTGGGCTCCCGGTCCGCCGCGGTCGAGCTGGCGCCGACCTCGCTCAATTCATCTCGACGTGAAGTTCTTTGGCCACGACGTCGAGCACTTCCTGACCGACACGACCCTTGGCCCATTTGTAGGTCGGCTGCATCGCCACCTGCCAGGCCTTTTTCTCCGCGTCAGTCGGATAGTGCAGCGTGGTCTTGCCCGTCTTCTTGATCTCGGCGAGCGCGTCCTCGTTCTCCTTGCGTGCGATCGAATTGGTGTAGTCGGTCGCCTCATTCATCGCCTTCTCGAGCTGGCCGCGGATATCGGGCGGCAGGCCGTTCCAGAACTTCGCATTGACGATCACGGCGTATTGCAGATGCGCGTGATAGGACACCGTGATATCCTTTTGAACCTCGTAGAACTTCTGCGTTAGATAGTTCGACGGCGTGTTCTCACAGCCGTCGACGACGCCGGTCTGCAGCGCCTGGTAGACTTCCGAGAACGCCATGATCTGCGGGATCGAGCCAAGGATGCGGAAATACTGGTCGGCGATCTTCGACCCGGAGATTCGGATCTTCAGGCCCTCGAGATCGGATGGCTTCACGATCGGCCGGTTGGCCGACATCATGTGGAAGCCGTTGTCCCAGTAAGCCAGCCCGAGGATGCCCTTGGCCTCGAGCTTCTTGAACAGGTACTTGCCGACCTCGCCCTTCATGGCGGCGGCATAGGTGTCGTCGTCCTTGAACAGCCAGGGCAGATCGAGCGCCTCGAACTCCTTGACGCCGAGCGGAGCGAATTTCGCGGTCGACGGCGCCAGCATCTGCACCGAGCCGAGCTGCAGCGCCTCGATCTCTTCCTTGTCCTTGTAGAGCGAGGAGTTCGGATAGACTTCGACCTTGACCTTGCCGTTGGTGTATTTCTCGGCGAGCTCCTTGAACTTGAGCGAGCCTTTGCCCTTCGGCGTGTCGTTGGCGACGACGTGGCTGAACTTGATGACGATGGTATCGTCGGCCAATGCGGCGGCGGGCGCCAGCATGAAGACGGCCGCGATGCCGCCAAGAATGAGCTTTCGCATAAAATTCCTCCCCAGCTTGCGCTGAACGGTCGTTCTTGTGTTGTTCGGCCGCGATATGTGGCAGCAAAGCCCTGAGCGAACAACTAGACCTAAGCCGCAATCCCCGGGGTTTCCCGGCATTTGTCCCGAATACGAGTTTCGCGCGCCCGCCCCTGCCTCGTCGAGAGGCAGCATGTCGCAGGCTGTCGCAGGCGACACCGTTAGCGCTTGTGCTGCGCCACCATGAACAGCCGCCGGAAGGGAAAAAGCGTCTGGCCGGCGGCGTTCTTCGGGTAGGCCTTTGCTATTCGCTCGCCATAGGCCGCCTCGAACGCGGCCTTCTCGTCGCCCTTGAGGATATCGAGATACCGCGTCAGCCAGGTGCCCTTGGTCCATTCCTTGACCGGGTTGTCGCCCTCCAGCACCTGCAGATACTCGGTCTCCCAGATGTCGATAGTTTCGGAAAAGGACGATAAGAGCCCGTGATAGAGGCCGGGCTCGGCAACCGGCGGCGGCGTCACCAGATGTTCCACCTTGCTGCGCCAGGGACCGTCGAGTGCGGTCTCGCCGATCAGCACATGTGAGGGTGCGAGAAAATTGCGCGGCATCTGTACCGCAAGCATGCCGCCGGGAGCGACCTTCTGCATGAGCGCGGGAAACAAGGTGGCGTGGTCAGGCAGCCAATGCAGCGCTGCATTGGAATAGATCAGGTCATATCTCTCGGTCGGGCGCCATGAGCCGAGGTCCTCGTGCCGCCACTCGATCTCGGGCGCGGCCTTCTTGCCAGCGGCGACCATTTCGGCCGAGCCCTCGACACCCGTCACGACAGCATCGGGCCATCGCGCCTTCAGAAGCTTGCTGACATTGCCGGCGCCTGCGCCGAGGTCGGCGACGCTGCGGACCGCGAAATCCGGCACGCGCATCAGGAGATCGACCGCGGGCCTGAGCCGGTGGCCGGAGAATTTTAGATATTGTTGCGGGTCCCACACCATCGCGCCGTCTTTATTTTCTCGTGCCGATATGTCTTGTTGGGCTGCTACTACACGCCCAGCCATCGCAGCGCAAATCATCCGGATAAATGGAAAAAAGACATGGACCTCGAGCTCAAGGGCAAGACCGCGGTGGTAACCGGCACCAGCATCGGGATCGGCCGCGCCATCGCAAAAATGCTGGCGGTTGAGGGCGTGCGGGTGGTCGGGGTAGCGCGGCGCAAGGAGCTGCTCGACACGCTGGTGGCTGAAGCCAAGGCCGCCGGCGGCACCATCATCCCGCTGGTGCAGGACCTGGTGGCCGAGGGCGCCGCCGACACACTGGCCAAAACGGCCATCGCCGAGCTCGGCCATGTCGACATCCTCGTCAACAATGCCGGCGGCAGCCGGCCGCTGCCGATCGATGCTCCCGACAGCGCCTGGGACGAATTGATCGCGCTCAATTTCACCAGCTACCGCAAGATCACCCATGCGCTGCTGCCGCAGATGATTGCGCGGAACTGGGGCCGCATCGTCAACATCACCGGCAAGTCCGAGCCGGAGGGCTTGAACGCCGCATTTGCGGCCAAGGCCGCCGTACATGCGTGGTCCAAAGGACTGTCGCGCGAGATCGGCAAGCACGGCATCACCATCAACTGCATCCCGCCCGGGCGGATCATGAGCGAGCAGATCCGCCGCAACTATCCGCCTGATTATCGCGAGAGGTTTGCGGAAGAGGAAATTCCGGTGCGCTATTGGGGCGAGCCGGAGGACCTCGCCGCGCTGGCCATATTCCTCGCTTCGCCCAAGGCGCGCTACATCACGGGCACGGTGATCCCGGTCGACGGCGGCTTAAGGCGGTATCAGTTCTGATCGTCGCTGACCGGCGACGTCACAACAAGGAACACCAGGTCGACCAGCCCCGTGTTCGAGATCGCGTGCTCGACGCCGGGCGGCAGATAGATGAAGTCGTGCTTGCGCACGACATGCTTCTCGTTGCCGATCTCCATCAGCCCCTCGCCTTCGAGCACGTGGTAGACTTGCTCCTGCACTCGATGCTTATGTCGCGCGACATGCGCCATCGGCTGGTACATCGAGATGCGATAGTCGATGTGCCGCGAGCCCGCGGTCTCCGGCATCACCAGCGGCTTCGACAGCGCGCCGCCGAAATGATTGGGAAACTCGCGCCAGGGCACTTCGGCGATGTTGCGGATGAAGGCGCCGTTATTCTCTGGGGTCATGACCGTTCTCCCCCGTTCAGGCCGGCTGATAGCGCGTACCGATGCCGGCCTTGCTCTGCCCGAGCCCGGGCAATTCCCACACGCCGGCGCCGGCCGGATTGACGTCGGCGGCAATGTCGACGTCGATCAGATACGGCTTGTTGGCGGCGATCGCCTTCCTGATGGCTTCTCCGATGTCGCCGGCGCGGTCGACGCGCACGCCTTCGACGCCGCAAGAGCGCGCCATCGCCGCGAAATCCGGATTGTAACGTTCGCCGGTCGTGGGATCGTGGAAGTCGGTGGCGAGTTCGCGGCCGCCGAGATAGCCGCGCTGCAGACCGCGGATCGAGGCATAGGCGTAATTGTTCCAGACCACCCAGACCACAGGCAGATTGTACTCGACCGCGGTGCCGAGCACATTGGCATGCATGAAGAAGGCGCCGTCGCCGCAGACCGACACGCAGGGCCGGTCGGGCGCGGCGTATTTCGCACCGAGCACGCCGGCAACGCCAAAGCCCATCGGGCCGAACCCCATCGAGCCGATCAGCGAGTCCGGCCGCTTCGGCTTGCAGAAGCCGAGCAGCCAGTTGTGATGCACGCCGATGTCGCTGACGAGGATCGCATCCTCCGGCAGCGCCTTGTCGATCTCGAGCGCGGCGCGCTGCGGATTGACCGGTGAGGAATTGTCGGTGAAACCCGGCGCGACGAACTTGTCCCATTCCTTGCGATAGATATCGATTTGCGCCAGCCACTTCTTGCGCGCGTCCGCCTTGGCATAGGTATTGGAGCGGCGATCGAGCTCGGCATGGAGCTGGCGCAGAAAAGTGCGCACGTCGGCCATCAGCCCGAGCGCGACCGGATAGTTGCGGCCGATCTCTTCGGGATCGATGTCGACGTGAATCAGCTTCGTCGGGGGAATTGTGAAGGAGTAACCGGGAATCCATGAGCTCGACGTGCGGTCGTCGAAGCGCACGCCAAGCGCCAAGAGCACGTCGGCCTGGCGTGCGGCATGATTGGCCTGATAGTGCCCGGCGCGCGCGACAAGGCCGAGTGCCAAGGGATGATTGCTGTCGAGCGCGCCCATGCCGCTGGCGGAGGCCGCGACCGGAATTTGCAGGCGCTCGGCAAGGCGCTTCAGTTCCTCTGCCGCGCCGCCATAGCGCACGCCCTGCCCGACCAGGATCACGGGCTTCTCCGCCGACAGCAGCATATCGACCGCCTTGACCACGCCATCGGGATCGGCGCCGCAGCGGCTGGAGATGTTGGCGTTCCAGGCGATCGCGTTCGGCGCCTCCTCGGCCGCGGACTCCATGAAGACGTCGAAGGGAACATCGAGCACGACCGGGCCCGGCCGCCCGCTCGTCATGGTCTTCCAGGCTTGTCGCACCGCGAGCGGCACCATCTCGCCGCGCGTCGGTTGAAACACCTTCTTGCAATAGGAGCGAACGGTGGACGGGAAGTCGGCCTGATAGTGCCGATAAAGCTCCTGGAACGCACCGCGGTTGAACTGGCCGGTCGGCACATTGCCGGTCACCGCCATGAACGGCACGGAATCCAGAAACGCATTGCCGAGCGAGATCGGCAGATTGGCCGAGCCGGGTCCGCAGGAGGTGAAGGTCGCGGTCGGCCGGCCAGAGACGCGGTAATAGACGTCGGCCATGAAGCCGGCCACGCTTTCATGATGCACCGAGATGGTCTTGATCTCGGACGAGCGCTCGTAGAGCGCGTCGATGAACTGAATGTTGCCATGGCCGCAGAGCCCGAACACCTGCGGCACCTTCTCCTGGATCAGATAATCGACGATGACCTGGGCGCCATTGAGCATATTTCCTGCCATCGTCGGTCCTCCCTGCTCAAGGCTTTTTGTCCGGGCATTCTGCGCGCCCCGGCAGGCCGCGAACCCTATTTCCCATAATACTGTACGTCAATTGCTATTGTAGTATGCTGGAAATCGCCGCAGCGGCGGGCGTACTTTCGCAGGCCCGCCCGCCTGATACAGTCGGCCCCGCCGTTCAAAACGAGAGCCAGAGACGTGAAACCACGCGCCAAGCCGAAAGCCGCCGTCAAACCGCCAAGCGCGCGCAAGGCGCACGATTGCGCGGCTGGTGTCATCGCGCGAGTCCGATATCGACGATGAGGCGGAGGACCGCCAACGCGGCGGCGTGCAGTCGCTCGGGCGCGCCTTTGCCATCCTCGAGCAGGTCGCGCGTCATCGCGAGGGCATTGGCCTGGCCGAACTCTCCAAGCTCGTCGGCCTGCACAATTCGACCACCTTCCATCTCGCGAAAACCATGGTCTCGCTTGGCTACATCAGGCAGGAGCGCGACTCCAAGCGCTACCGCATCGGCCGGCCGCTGTTTGCGCTCGCGGCCAGCGCGCTCGACGAGATCGAGATGGTCAATGTGGCCACGCCGATCATGGAGGAATTGTCGCGCGACACCGGTGAAAGCAGCCATTTCGCCGTGCGCATGGGCGATGCGGTCGTGGTGATCGCGCGCACCAGCGGCCCCGGCGCGTTCCAGCTCACCGACCGAGTCGGCGTGGTGCGGCCGGCGCATTGCACCGCGCTCGGCAAGATCATCCTGGCGGCGCTGCGCCCCGATCAGCTCAAGCGATTCCTGGAGCGCGTCGAGCTCGCGCCATCGACCAAAAAATCGATCACCGATCCCAACGTGCTGTTGCGCGAGATCGCCGAGGTCCGCCGCAGCGCGGTCGCCATCGACGACGGCGAATTCAACGCCGAAGTCCGCTGCATGGCGGTGCCGGTCTATAATTTCACCGGCGACGTGGTCGGCGCGCTCGGCATCTCCGGGCCCATCTGGCGGATGACCGACCAGGTCATGTCCGCCCGCGCCAGGATCGTGAAGGCGGCGGCGAATCGGCTGTCGGCCGAGTTCGGCGCCCACAGTTTCGCGAAACCGACTTAAGGCGAAAGCCCTGCGGCGCTTTTGGCGTTGACAGGCGGCCTCGCGTCAATATCCTCCAGCAATAAAAAATAGCCTCTCACATTGTCGCAACCGGCGAAATGGCAGGGAGGACGCGCGCAAACAGCCCCGGGAGGAAGGCCAGCATGACCCGTTACGACAGGCGAATTGTGTTGAAGGCGGGCGCGGCGATCGCCGGCGCTTCCGTGCTCGGATTTCCGTCATCATCCGGGCGCAGTCCGACAAGATCAAGATCGGCCACCTGACGCCGCTGACAGGCTTCCTCGGCGCGATCGGCGGCTACGCCCAGCTCGGCGTCAAGCTTGCGGCCGAAGAGCTCAACGCGGCCGGCGGCATCATGGGCAAGCAGATCGACTTGATCTCGGAGGACTCGGTCAATCCCGCGACCGCCGCCACCAAGGCACAGCGCATGATCGAGCAGGACGACGCGGCGCTCTTGCTCGGCGAGATTTCATCGGCGTCCTCGCTGACAATCATGCAGGTCTCCGAACGCAGCAAGAAGGTGTTCTTCTCGACCGGGGCGCGCTCCGACGCGCTACGCGGCAAGAACTGCAACCGCTACTCCTTCCACTGCGACATCCCCAACACCGTGATGGTCAATGCGGTCGGCACCGCGCTCAAGCAGAAGGGCATGGTCAAGGACAAGAAGTTCTTCACGCTGACCGCCGACTACATTTTCGGCCGTGACCTGCTGAAGGCCGCCAAATCCTTCTTCGACGCCAATGGCGCCAACCTGATCGGCGACGAACTGATCGCGACCGACGTCACCGATTTCAGCCCGTATCTGCTGAAAGTACGCCAGGCCAAACCCGACGTGGTCTGCTGCAACCTTGCCGGCAACCAGGTCACCAACCTGGTCAAGCAATATGCCGAGTTCGGCTTTCCCTATCCGCTGGTCGGCTTCAACCTCAACACCGGCGACGCCTGGGCGGCGGGCGAAGGCAATCTCAGCGGCATCTGGCCGACCGTCTGGTATCACACGCTCGAGACCGCACCCTCGAAAGCCTTCGTTGCGGCCTTCGACAAGAAATACGGCAAGCCGCCCGAGAACCACGCCTGGATCGAATACGTCACGCTGAAGCTCGTCGCGCAGGCTGTCAACGACATCAGGTCGACCGACAGTGAGGCGCTGATCGCCTATTTCGAGAAGCAGACGCAGTTCGATATCATGAAGGCGCGCAAAGCCTATTTCCGCTCCTGGGACCATCAGTTGGTGCAGGAGGCCTATCCGTTCACGGTGAAGCCGAAGAACGAGATGAAGGACAAGTGGGACATGCTGGTGCTCGGCGAGGCCGTGCCACTCGCGGGCGATCCGCTGGAATTGATCTATCCAACCAAGGCACAGAACCCCTGCGAGATGAAGGCCTGAGCATTCCGGGCGCTGCAATGGCGTGAGCGGCGTCGGCACGACCGGCGCCCCTTCGCTTTAGGGATTGGATATGCAGTTCGGCTTCCTGCTGGAACAGGTGGTGAATGGCCTCGTGCTCGGAGGTTATTATCTCCTGATCGCGCTCGGGTTATCGCTGATCTTCAGCGTCGGCGGCATCGTCAACCTCGCGCATGGCGCGTTCTACGCGCTCGGCGCCTATCTCTCCGTCGAAATCACCAAGACGCTCGGCTTCGGCGGCGCCGTCGTGGTCTCCCCGATCGCGGTCGCGCTCATCGGCATACTCTTCGAACGCTTCATCCTGCGCCGGTTCTACAGCGCCGATCCGATCCTGAGCCTGCTGGTGACCTTCGGGCTCGCCATGGTCGCCGAGCAGGCGATCCGCATGATCTGGGGCGCGCCGCCGCTGTCGGCGACGATCCCGCCGGCCTTTCGCGGCTCGTTCTCCGTCGGCGATTTCATATTCTCGCGCTATCGTCTGCTGATCCTCGCCGTTGTGGCGGTGGTGCTATCAGGCGTCTGGCTGCTGCTGCACAAGACCTCGTTCGGCCGCGTGGTGCGCGCCGGCATTCAAAGGCCTGACATGGTGGCCGCACTCGGCATCCGCCTGCAACCTTACATGACCGCGATCGTGATGCTCGGCGTCGGCATGGCCGCGCTCGGCGGCGCCTTCTTCGCGCCGATCACCATCGTGCATCCGGCGATGGGCGGCGAGATCATCACGGTCGCCTTTGTCGTGGTGGTGATCGGCGGCCTCGGCAGTTTCTGGGGCGTGGTGCTCGCCGCACTGCTGGTCGGCGTGGTCAGAGGCATTACCATTCACTTCGCGCCCGCCGCCGGCGAAGCCTCGATCTATGTCCTGATGTTCGCGGTGCTGATGCTGCGCCCGCGCGGGCTGTTCGGTGAGCGCATCGAGAAATTCGAGTGACGCGGCCTGCGCAAAAATACCGGCCGCTGTTGATCGCAACGCTCGCGATGACAGCGCTGCCTTTTGTGCTGCAGGCGCTTGGCATCGCGCTCAATACCGGCATTGCCGCGGTCGTGCTTGCGATCGCCGCTCTCGGCCTCAATCTCTGCATCGGCACGACCGGCCTGGTCTCGTTCGGTCACAGCGCCTGGTTCGGGATCGGCGCCTATGCCGCCGGCCTGATCCAGCTTCATCTGTTCCCCGGCCAGATCTGGCTGCCGCTGTTGCTGTCGATGCCGGTGGTGGCGATCGTCTCCGCGATCATCGGTGTCATCATCTTGCGACGACGCGGCGTCTATTTCTCGCTGCTGACGCTCGCGCTGGCCGCGTTGACCTACACGATTGCCTTTCGCTGGACCGCGGTCACCGGCGGCGAGGACGGTCTCGGGGGCTTGAAGCGCGGCAATCTCGGACCGTTCAGCCTCGACAATGCGCTGGCCTATTATGCCTTCGTATGCCTGATCGGACTCGGCGTGCTCTTTCTGCTGATCCGGCTGGTGCGCTCGCCCTTCGGCCATGTGCTGGTTGCGATCCGCGAGAATCAGCTCCGCGCGACCTTCCAGGGTTATCCGGTCGAGCGCTACAAGCTCGCGGTGTTCGTGATCTCCGCCGCGGTCACCGGGCTCGCGGGCGCGCTGCTCGGCTTCCAGAACTATCTCGTCTCGGCCGAAGCCGTCTCGGTGCCGCTCGCCGGCGAGCTGCTCGCCATGGTCGTGATCGGCGGCATGCGAAGCCTGCTCGGACCGGCGCTTGGAGCGCTGTTCTTCATCCTGTTTCGCGAGTTGTTTTCGATTCTAACTGCCGACTGGCTGTTCTGGTTCGGCCTGACCTTTGTGATCTTCGTGATGTATTCGCCGGACGGGCTGATCGGCATTTCCGCCCAGCTCGCGCGCCGCTTCAAGCCGCCGCCGAACGAAGCCGCTGCCATGAGCAAGCGCAGGATTTACAGCGACTTGCCGCTGCCGGCTTTCCTATCGCCGCAAATTGTTCAAGGAACGGTGCTGGAGGTTAAAGGCGTTTCGAAGCAGTTCGGCGGCATCCGCGCGGTCGTCGATGCCGATCTCGCGGTCGTCGCGGGCGAAATCCATGCGCTGATCGGGCCGAACGGCGCCGGCAAGACCACGCTGTTCAACCTGGTCTCCGGCCTCCATCCACCCGACCAGGGAGCCATCCTGCTCAACGGAAGCGACATCGCAGGCCTCCCGTCCGAGGCGATCTGTCATCAGGGTCTCGCCCGCTCGTTCCAGATCACCAACCTGTTCAAGGGACTGTCGATCTACGAGAACCTGCGCCTGTCGCTGCTGGCGCAAAGTCCCGGGAGATTCAACCTCTGGCGCGACGTCGATGATTTTGCGCAAGTCCATGCCGAAACCGCGGAACTGGTGAAATTCCTCGGGCTCGAAGGCATCGAGGCGATCGAAGGCGGCGATCTCTCCTATGGCGGACAGCGGCTGGTCGATCTCGGCATCGCGCTTGGCTCGAGGCCGCACCTGTTGCTGCTGGACGAGCCGCTGGCGGGACTGGCGGCCGCCGAACGCGAGCGGGTGTCCAACCTGATCAAAAACATCGCCGCCAACATTCCGGTTCTGATCGTCGAGCACGATATCGATCGCGTGCTCGGTTTCTCCCGCACCGTGACCGTGATGAACCAGGGCGAGGTGTTGATGAGCAGCACGCCGGAGGCGGTGCGCGCGAACCAGCGGGTGCAGGAGATTTATACCGGCAAGGGTATCCCGCTGATCGCGCATCAGCGCGAGCCAGAAGCGCGGCAGGATGCGGCGCCCCTGCTCCGCTTCGAGCGCGTCAACACCTTCTATGGCAAGAGCCACATCCTCAGCGACGCCTCGCTCGACGTCGGCGATGGCGAGATCGTCGCTTTGCTCGGCCGCAACGGCGCCGGCAAGTCGACGCTGCTCAAAACGCTCGCCGGGCTGGTCCCGGCGGCATCAGGCACGATCAAGTATGATGGCCGCGACATCGCGCGTCTCCCCGCGCCCGACATCGCCCGCCTCGGCGTCGGCTATGTGCCGCAGGGCCGCGGCCTGTTTGCAGGATTGACGGTACGGGAAAATCTTGCGCTCGGGCGGCTGGCGCGCAAGACCGATGGCAGCCATGGCGTGGTGTGGAACGAGGCGCAGATCCTCGAATATTTCCCGCGCTTGAAAGAACGGATGAATGTCACCGCCGACTATCTCTCCGGCGGCGAACAGCAGATGGTCGCGGTCGCGCGTGCAATGTCGGGCAATGTCCGGCTGCTGTTGCTGGACGAGCCCTTCGAGGGGCTGGCGCCCGCCGTGACCTTGGAGCTGCTCGGCGTGTTCGACAAGCTGCGCCGCCAGATGAGCATCGTGATCGTCGAGCATAATCTCGATCTCGTGCTGGCGCTGGCCGACCGGGTGTTTGCGCTGGAGCGCGGCACGGTGTTTCATCAGGGGCCGGCGGCGCCGCTGTTGACCGATCTGGAGTATCGGAAGAAGATTTTGTGGCTCTAGGTTACTCGTCATTGCGAGGAGCAGCGCGACGAAGCAATCCATATTGCCACAAGCGGAAACATGGATTGCTTCGCTTCGCTCGCAATGACGATGTACAGTACGGACAGACTCGCATGCGTTATCTCGTGGCAGGTTTGATCATGGCATCGATGATTTCATCCCAGGCAAGGGCCGAAGGCGCCACCATCGCCGTCTTCACCAAGAACACCACCAATCCGGCCTATCAGGCCTTCCGCCTCGCCGCCGATCAGGTCGGCCGAGCGACCGGCGCGAAAATCGTCCACTTCGTTCCCAAGCAGCCCGACAATGTCGACGAGCAGATCGCGATGGTCGAGCAGGTCCTGAAGGATCGTCCCGATGCGGTCGTCTTCATTCCCGTCGACGACGTCGCCATGGTCGAGTCCGTGAAGAAGCTCAACGCAGCCAAAATCCCGATCGTGCTGGCGGCGAACTCGCTGCCGGGAAGCTTCGTCACGTTCGTCGGCGCCGACGATTACGCCATCGGCCATCGCGAGGCGCGCTATCTGTTCGAGAAGATGGGCGGCAAGGGCAGGATCGTCATCATGGAGGGCACGGCGGGGGCGCCGACCAATCGCGAGCGGCTGCGCGGCTACAAGCAGGCATTGTTGGAGACGCCCGGCATCGAGCTGCTCGCCTCCGGCGTCGGCAATTACCAGCAGCCGGATGCGAAGCGCGTCATGGCCGGCTTCCTGAAGGAGCATGCGCAGATCGATGCCGTGCTCTCAGCCAATGACAGCATGGCGCTCGGCGTGCTGCAGGCGCTGAAGGAGGCCGACCGCAAGGCCATCGTGATCGGTATCAACGGCATCCTGCCCGCGGTGAAAGAGGTGGAAAGCGGCAATCTGCTCGCGACCGTCGACTTCAACATGTTCAAGATCGGCTGCACGGCAACGCGCGCGGCGATCCGCCATCTGAAGGGCGAGCCGTTGCCCGAGAAGATCATGTTGCCGGCCGAGGTGATCGACAGGAGCAATTATCAGGCCTGGCTGGTGCCGGTGGACCAGCGAACATGTCCGGAGTGGAGCGAGATCGTGCGTTGATGCGCTGAATCAGGCCGCCAGCACGTCCTGGATCCGCTCCCGGATCGCTTCTTTTTCCGTCGCGGGCGTCGCTGTCGCCAGGGGAATGTCGAGCGCGATGGCCGCCGGCCGTTTCAACACCACCAGGCGGTCGCCGATCTCCAGCGCCTCATTGATCGAATGGGTGATGAAGACCGCGGTCTTGCCGTTGTCCCTGACCAGCTTGACGAACTCTGCGCGTAATGCGCGGCCTGTCATCTCGTCCAGCGCCGAGAACGGCTCGTCGCAGAGCAGGATATTGGCATCGGTTGCAAACGCACGCGCGATCGAAACCCGTTGCCGCATGCCGCCCGACAGCGCGTGCGGATAGTCATGCTCGTGCCCGCGCAGGCCGAGCACGTCCAGCCAGCGTAGCGCGGTTTCTCGCCGCGGCGCGGCCGGCATGTCCAGCATCTCCAGCCCGAGCTCGACATTCCCGATCGCCGTGCGCCATGGCAACAGCCGGTCGCCCTGGAAGACGATCGCGATCTTGCCCCGGAACAAATCGAAATCGCGGAAGGGATTGCGACCGTCGACCTTGACGGTGCCCGAGGTCGGCTCGGTGAGGCCGGCAATCATGTTGAAGATCGTCGATTTGCCGCAGCCGGTCTTGCCGAGCAGCGCCAGCATCTGGCCCTGCTCGACCCTGAGGTCGAGATTGTCGACCGCGACATAGGGCGCTTTGCCTTCTGTGTTGGCAAAGGTCTTCGTCACCCCTTCGAGATTGATGATGGCGGCTCGGCCCGTCATAACGCCCGTTCCGAAACGGCGCGGTAGCGAAACGCAAAATTCTCGATTCGCGTGAGGACCGATTGCGCGATCAGAACGAAGAACACGAGTTGCAGCGTCCAGGCCAACGCGCCGGCCATGTCGAACAATTGCTGTTGCTGCAGCAACTCGTAGCCGACGCCGCCGGTGGCGCCGACGAGCTCGGCGACCACGACGACGCGCGAGGCGTTGCCGAGATTGACTTTCCACGCGGTCAAGATGTCCGGCAGGATCGCCGGAATGATCATGGTCCGGAACAGTTTTGCCCGGCTCGGGCGAAAGCTCATGACCATCTCCATCAGGTCGCGCGACATGCCCTGCAGCGCGCCAAGCACCTGAAACGCGAAGGCCGGCAAGGTGGTCATGACCATGATGAAGAAGATGCGCGGCTCGATGCCGTGAAACCAGATGATCGCAAACACCACCCATGACAGCGCGGGAATCCCCTGGAACAGGCTCAGGATCGGCGACAGGAAGTCATTCGCTGCGCGCGAGCGGAACATCGCGACAGCCAGCGCCGCGCCCGCGACGAACGCGCCCGCGAGACCGGCCAGGATGCGTCCGACCGTCGCAAGCACGTCGGCGAGCTGGCTCCAGCTCAGCAAAATGTCGAAGCAACGCTTGAAGACGTCGATCAGCGAGGGAAACAGAAACGGCGGGAAGAACAGTGAGGCGACCTGCCAAAGAGCTGCAAGGACGACAAACGGAAGGACGTAGGAGAGCCCACGCCGGCCGATCCCGACGCGCCACCCTGCCTCGGCCGGCGCGGTCATTTCATCGGTCCATCATAAATCGTGGCGGCGGACGGATCCGATGGCAGGAAGGCGATCGACTTGCCGGCGTCATAGACCGACTTGATCTCCTTGCTGATCTCAGCCGCTGCGCGGATGTTCATGCCCAGCCGGTCATTGGCGCGAATGAGGTCGGCGATCGCCTTGCGATCGTCATCAGTGCCCTTGGCCATGATCAGCTTCGCGGCTTCGTCAGGATGCGCCGTCGTCCACGCGCCGGCGTCCTTGTATGCCGCATAGAGTTTCGGGATCAGCGTCTTGTTCTTCTCGGCCCAATCGGTATGGGCGGCGACACCGAGATAGGGAATATTCCTGCTGCCGGTCTTGCTCTGCCAGCTCTCCGCGATTTTGAGATCGATAGTCCTGATGCCGGGTTTCTTCGCCAGCAGCGTGGTGTAGGCCGGCTCCCAGAGCTGGATCGCACTCGCGCGATCCGCCAACGCGTAACCCACGAGACCTGGAGTCGCCGTGTTCACCACCGAGAATTTGGCGGGGTCGGCGCCGAGCTGCCGCGCGAACCAGTCGAACATCACATAGTTCGTGGTGCCCTTGGCCGCGGCGAGATCCTTGCCTTCGATATCTTTCACGGACTTCACCTCCGGCCGCGAGGTGACGACCGCGCCCCAGAAATCGAAGAGGTTGAAAAGGTATGTCACCTTGACGCCCCTGATATCGGCAAGACCCACGGTGAGCAGCGAGGCGCTGCCGCCAAGCTGGAATTCGCCGGAGTTGAACTGCGCGGTGTAGGCATCGGGGGTTCGCTCCTCGAACGAAATCGACAGGCCGTTCTTCTCGTCGAGCTTTTGCGCCTTGATGACGGGTGGCAGGAACGCGCCGAGCGACGGCGGTCCGAAAATGACGATCGACAGCTTTTGCAGCTCTTCGGCGGAAGCGGGCGACAGCGTTGCGGTCGCTGTCAGCAGAGCCAGAAGCATGCAAGCGCGTTTTGTCACCATGTCCGTCCCTTCGATTCCTGCGCAGATTTACTTTTCGAGCTTGCCCGCGTCCATCTTGACGGCGGGGTCGAGCAGCTTGCTCGTGAATGACGTCTCGACCGCGAACGGCTTCTCGATGCCGAGATAGGTCTTCACCAGCTCATAATCCTTTTGCATCCGGCCGTCGTCGATCCAACCCAGGCCTTTGCTGGTCGTAAACTCGTCCGTCATCAGCTCCTTGATGCGCCGCCATTGCAACAGCTGCTCTTCGCGGTCGAGACCGGAGACCTGATCGAGCAGCACCTTCAGGCAGGGCTCGAAATCGGCGACGCAAGTTGCATAGGCCTTCTGGGTGATGCGGACGAAATCCCGCGCGAGCTTCGGATTCTTCGCCAGGTACGCGCCGTTGACGATGATCGAATTGCCGTAGGAATTGAGGCCTATCTCCTTCCAGTTCAGCGAACCCAGATCGCTGCCGAACTCCCGGAGCTTGATGTCGTGCGAATTGTAGAAGTCGCTGATGACCTCGACCGCATGGCTCTTCAAAGCGGCCGACTTCGCGGTCGGCCCGATGTTGACAAAGGTGACGGAGTCTTCAGGCAATCCCACCGCCTTGGCGAAGGCCGGCCACATCACCCGCGAAGCGTCGCCGGGCGGATTGCCTATTCTGCGGCCGGAAAAATCCTTCGGACCCTTCACACCGGTGCTCTTCAGCCAATAGAAGGTCTGCCCGGTATTGGCATAGATGCTCATCAGCGCGACGTCGTCGGCGCCCTTGCTGCGTGCGACCAGCATGGTGGCGAGATCGGCGATGCCGAAGGGCGCCGCGCCCGAGCCGACCTTGAGTGAGGAGACCGCCGATCCCTTGCCGACCTCGATGTTGAGATCGATGCCGGCCTTCTCGTACCAGCCCTGCGACCTGGCGTAATAGATCGGCGAGTGATCCGCGGCCGGCGTCCAGTTCAGTATAAGCGTGACGCTCTCGCCGCATTGCGCCGCGCCTGACGACAGCGCCAGCGCAAGGACGACCACGATCAGACGCTTCAACCGTTCTCTCCTATTCGTATGACGATGGCCCGCTGTCGCGATAGGCCCAGCAGCCTTCCTTTGGCAGCGAGACCGGCGTCTGCACGCCGATTTCGTGCCGCGCCGCGGTGCCGAGCTCGAGCGCTTCCAGCCGGTTGCCGAACAGATCGATGTCGTAGACGGTCTGCGTGCCCTGGTAGCGGCGGTCGACGACATTGGCTGTGAATGAGTTGCCGCTGTCCTTGCGGCCGATCGCGATGTTCTCGGGCCGCAGCGCAATCCGTACCTTGTCGCCGGGCGCGAGCGGCTGCAGCAGCGCCGCCTCACCGCGTTTGCCGTCGCCGAAATCGACCACGCCAAAGCTGCCGTTGCGCTCGATGAGCGTGCCGGCAAGCTCGTTGGTGGCGCCGGTGAAATTCGCAACGAACAGATCGGCCGGGCGATTGTAGATCTCATCGGGCGTGCCGAGTTGCAGCAGCTTGCCGTCGCGCATCACGCCGATGCGGTCGCCGAGCACGACGGCTTCGGCCTGGTCGTGGGTGACGTAAAGCGCGGTCATTCCGGTCTGCTTGAGGATCACGCGAAGATCATCGCGCAGCCGCAGCCGCAATTTCGCATCGAGATTCGACAGCGGCTCGTCGAGCAGCAGCAGTTGCGGCCGGTACACGATGCTGCGCGCCAGCGCAACGCGCTGCATCTGCCCGCCCGAGAGCGCCACGACACTCCGGTCGGCATATTCGGAGAGGCCGACCAGCGCCAGCACCTCCTCGACCTTGCGCGCGGCTTCACTGCGCGACATCTTTCTGTGCTTCAGCGGGTAGACCACGTTCTGCCGCACCGTCATATGCGGCCACACCGCATAGGACTGGAACACCATGCCGAGGTCGCGCGCGCGCGGCGGCACCAGGATGCCGCGCTCGGGCGAGGACACCACCCTGCCGCCGATCGAAATCTCGCCGCCGGTCGGATGTTCGAGGCCGGCGACACAGCGCAGCGTCGTGGTCTTGCCGCAGCCGGACGGCCCGAGCAGCACCACGATCTCGCCGGCCGGCACGGCGAAGCTGACGCCGTCGATCGCTGGACGACCGATCGCAAACTGCTTCCTGAGGTCGGTGACCTCCAGCGTCGCCGTCATGCCGTCACCGAACCTCTCGCGTCACTGCCGGTAGCCGAAGGTCTTGTCCCAATCGGCGACCCATGGACCGTGCAGCTTCACATATTGCTCGAAGTTCGGATACCAGACCTTGACCACCTTGGGATCAAAACCTTCCGGAAAGGCCGGCGGCACTTTCAGCGACGTCAGATTGCCTTGCTCCTTGATCATGAAGATCTGCCCTTCCTTCGACAAGGACCAGTTCAGATAGAGCCTTGCGGCGTTGACATGCGTCGCCGTCTTCGGAATGCCGCTCGCATAGGGATTGGCCGGCACCCCTTCCGACGGGAACACCGCCGCAATCGGCGCGCCATCCTTCTGCTTGGGAAAGACCGCGTTGTAGATCAGCGGCCCCATCGCGACCTCACCGCGCACCATCGCGTCCGACATTCCCGCGCCGGAGGGATAGAGCACCGGATGGGTCGCGGCCTGCTTGGCCCAATAATCCTCGCCCAGCACCTGGCGCTCGAACATGACGCGGGTCCAGGTGGTGCCGCCGGATTGCGCGAACACCTGCGAGGTCTTCTTGTCGTTCTCCGGCTTGGTCAGATCCCACCAGCTCTTCGGCGGAGTCTTCACCAGCTCGGTGTTGTAGGCGATCGACCAGATCGGGGTGATGCGCGGCCACAGTTTCGGCGAGATCAATGCGGCCGGATCGTAGTCGGCGGCGTTCGGCGGCGCATAATCCTGGAACAGATCCACCAGCGGCTGCATCAGCGCGCGGTCGGAATGGTCGACGACGTCGGCGATCAGCTTGCCGGCGGCGGCCTCGGTCTTGACGCGCGTGATGAGCTGGCCGCCGGGCGCGCGCACCATCTCGACCTTGATCTCGGGAAAGCGCTTGTTGAATTCCTTGATGACGTCCTGCTCGACCTCGGCGAAGTTCGCGGTGTAGAGCACGAGCTTGCCTTCGGCCTTGGCGGCGGCGATCAACTCGGGCGGAGCCGAAATCGTCGGCGGCCTTCGCCGGCGCGCTTGCAAGCCCAAGCGCCAAGACTCGCTGCAGCGGCCAGCGCAATGATTTTCCCAGACATCAACAATTCTCCCGTTTCCATTACTTTATTCCTTGCGCGACGCCGCCCTGCGACGCCCGGCGCGACAACCAGTTGGCGCCGCCGATCAGCACGCCGAGCAGCACCATCTGCACCAGACTGAACGCCGCGGTCTTGCCGAGGTTGCCGCCTTCGTAATAGTCGAGCAGCAGCACCGACATCACCATGCTGTTGCTGGTGTAGAGGAACAGCGACGAGCCGAGTTCGCGGATCGCCAGCACGAACAGCAGCGTCATCGAGGCGATCACGCCGGGACGCGCCAGCGGCAGCACGATGGTGCCGATGGTCGCAAGCGTTCCCTTGCCGCAGACCCAGGCGGCCTCCTCGAGCTCGCGATGGATCTGCAGGAACGACGTCGACAGCGATTTCACGGTATCGGGCATGAAGCGCGCGATGAAGGCGAGCGCGAGAATCCAGATCGTACCGTAGAGCCCGCCGGGAATGCCGATCCAGGCCCAGAGATAGGCGACGCCGACCACGAGGCCGGGGATCGCAACCGGTATCGTGGAGATCAGGTCGATCGAGCGGCGGCCCGGCAGACGCGTACGATGAATGGTGTAGCCGATCGCAAAAGCCAGCGTGCCGCCGACCACGGCGGTGATGATGCCGACCTCGACCGCATTGTAGATCGAGCGCATCGTCAGTGGATTGTCGAAGATCGCGTTGAAATGCATCAGCGAGTAGGCGCGCGTGTCGAACAGCGCGCCGATGTGGGGGATGAACAGGAATTTTCGGAACGCGGCGATGATCAGCGCCAGCAACGGCAGCACGACCACGATCAGGAGGTAGACGACCCCGAGCGCAAACGTGAGCCACCGCCACGGGCCGAGATCGAGGCTGCGCGGCCGGAACGCCTTGCCGGCGACCGTGGTGAAACTTTTTCCGCTCAACACCTTCTGCTGCAGATAAACCAGCAAGCCCGTGACCACCATCAGGATGATCGCAACGGCGGCGGCCGTGTTGTAGAGCGGCGGCGTCCAGTTGGTCAGCTTGAAGATATAAGTGGTCAAGACGTTGAGATTGGCGGGTGCGCCGAGCACCGCGGGCACGCCATAGATGCCGAGCATCACGATGAAAGAGAGCAGCATGCCGGACACGATCGCCGGCATGATCAGCGGAAACGTCACCGTGAACAGCGTCGAGAACGCGCTGGCGCCGGAAATCTCCGCGGCCTCCTCCAGGCTCGGGTCCATGTTGCGTAGCGCCGATGATGTGAACATGTAGACATAGGGCGCGTAATAGATGCCGAACACAAAGACGAGGCCCGACATCGAATAGAAATCGACATGGAGATCGAGTCCACCCACTTGAAGACGGCGTTGAGCAACCCGGTCTTCGGCGAACCCAGAATCGACCACGCGACGCCGGCGACCAGCGGGGGCGCGAACAGCGGCAGGATGCTGGCGGCGGCGATGAAGCCCTTGAACGGCGTGTTGGTGCGCACCACGATCCAGGAGAACAACAGCCCGATCGCAACCGCGATCGCGGTGCCGCCGCCGCAGGCGACCAGTGTGTTGAACAGCGCTTCGGCCACATTCGGATTGGTCAGCACGGTGAGGAAATTGACGACCGACAGCCCCCGCAGATTGAGGCCCTCGACCACCGGATTGGTGTCGGTCAGCGCGCCGAGCAGCAGCGTCAGCACGGGATAAATCACGAGGAAGCCGAGGATGGCGAGCAGCAGCGCAACCCAGACCTTGGCCAGCACCCCGCGGCGCTTGCCTTCCGCGCTCGCTCGCGCGACCGCGATGGACTGGGCCCAGAACCTCAGTGGTCAACGCGCTTCCCCTTGGCCAGCGGCATTGACTTTATTGTTATGACCGCCTTGGCCAAAAGCCTATGCGATCGGCCAATGGGCTGGAAGTAGCCGAAAGTCGTCCAAAAAACGAGCCGCGACAGTTGCGCGCATATGCATCATGCAGCGCTGCGGCTGTGGGATGGCGGCGCGGGCGTAGTACATGCCGCAAAAAGCATCACGCCGTTCGGCCGGCCGGAATCCTGATCCTATGGACACACTGACTGCGAAACCACCGGCCGGCGCCAAACCGTGGGACGGCCTGCCGCCGCGGGAGCGCCGCTGGGCGGTCGCCGCGATCTTCACGGCGCTGGCGATGGGCTCGCTCGACACCGTGATCGCCAACATCGCGCTGCCGGCGATGGCGGCCGATCTGCATGTCAGCCCGGCCGAGATCGTTTGGGTCATCAATGTCTATCAAATCATCATCGTCGCCACCGTGCTGCCGCTCGGTGCGCTCGGCGAGATCGTCGGCCATCAGCGCATCTATCTCGGCGGCCTGTTGCTGTTCACTTTGGCGTCGCTCGGCTGCGCGCTGGCCTGGTCGCTGCCAAGTCTTTTGGTCGCGCGCACGCTGCAGGGCCTCGGTTCCAGCGGCATGATGGCCGTGAACACCGCGCTGGTCCGGTTCGTGTTTCCGAGCCGGCTGCAGGGCCGCGGCTTCGGATACAACGCCATGGTGGTCGCGACCGCCTTTAGCCTCGGACCAACGATCGCCTCGGGCATTCTCGCGATCGGTTCGTGGCCATGGCTGTTCGCGGTCAACCTTCCGTTCGGCCTGATCGCGCTCGCGATCGGGCTCAAGACATTGCCGCCGACGCCGCGCGCGAAACATGCCTTCGATTTCTTCGGCGCGGCAATGGCCGCAGCCTGTCTCGGCCTCTTCATTATCGCCATCGGCGGCGCCGGACATCAGGTCACGCCAGGCGTCGTGCTCGCCACGCTGATCGGAGCGCTCATCATCGGCTGGCTCCTGATGCGAAGGCATGCCGACCATCCGGCCCCGATGCTGCCGATCGACCTGTTCCGTTTACCCCTGTTTGCGCTGTCGGCGGCGACCGCGGTCTGTGCCTTCGCCGTACAGGGATTGTCCTTTGTCGCCCTGCCCTTCTATTTCGAAGACCTGCTCGGCCGCTCGCAGGTCGAGACCGGCTTCTTCATGACGCCGTGGCCGCTGGTGGTGGCGATCATGGCGCCGCTCGGCGGCCGGCTGTCCGATCGTTACTCCGCAGGCATCCTCGGCGGCCTCGGCCTTGTGATCCTGACGCTGGGCATGGCGCTGCTCGCCATGCTCCCCGCGAACCCGAGCGTGCTGGACATCGTCTGGCGCATGATGCTGTGCGGCTTCGGGTTCGGCTTCTTCCAGACGCCGAACATGAAGGCGATCATGACCAGCGCGCCGCTGCATCGCGGCGGCAGCGCCAGCGGCATGGTCGCGACCGCGCGGCTGGTTGGGCAGACCACGGGCGCGGCGGCCGCCGCGCTGTGCTTCGGCCTTGCCGGCCGCGATGGCGCCACGCTTGCGCTTGCGCTTGGCGCCGGCTTTGCCGCTCTCGGCAGCGTGATGAGTTTCCTGCGGCTGGCGGTTCCCGCAAAGCCGTGATCAATCACTTTGCTGCGATGCGCCAAGATCAGTTAACCCCACGCAATCGCATATCTTCCCCGCGCATAAACGAATTTTCTTGAATTGAACGCCGCCCGGATTCGCGTTCTACCTTCGGATGAAGCCCGATTGATGAATCGGGCCAATCCACGGGGATCGCGATGGCAAACCTCACAATCAACGGAAAATCAGTCAACGTCGACGTCGAGCCGGATACGCCGCTGCTTTGGGCGATCAGGGAAAACGTCGGCCTCACCGGCACCAAATATGGTTGCGGCATCGCCCAATGCGGCGCCTGCACCGTCCATATCGATGGCGTGGCGACACGCTCCTGCGGTGTTACCGTCAGCGACGCCGCCGGCAGGCAGATCACCACCATCGAGGGACTGGCCTCGGGCAGCGCCCTGCACAAGGTACAGCAGGCCTGGATCGCCAATGACGTGCCGCAATGCGGCTATTGCCAGAGCGGCATGATCATGGCGGTGGCGGCGCTCCTGAAGGAGAAGCCGAAGCCGAGCGATGCCGACATCGACGAGGCCATTACCAATATCTGCCGCTGCGGCACCTTCCAGCAGGTGCGCGAAGCGATCCACTCGATCGCGAACGCTTGAGGAGGCAGATCATGAACAAACACATAGCGCTCAACCGCCGTTCCTTCGTCGTCGGCACCGCCGCAGTCGGCGCCGGACTCGCGCTCGGCTTCGACCTTCCCTTCGGCGGACCGACTGTGGTCCGCGCCGCCGACGGCTCGCCCGAAGTCAACGCCTGGGTCGTGATCCGGCCCGACGACACCGTGGTGATCCGCGTCGCGCGCTCCGAGATGGGTCAGGGCTCGCTGACCGGCCTCGCCCAGCTCGTCGCCGAGGAACTGGAATGCGACTGGTCCAAGGTCGTGACCGAATTCCCAACGCCCGGCCAGAGCGTGGCGCGCAAGCGCGCCTGGGGCGATTTCTCGACCGGCGGCAGCCGCGGCATCCGCACCTCCGAGGACTATGTCCGCAAGGGTGGCGCTACCGCGCGGATGATGCTGGTGCAGGCCGCGGCCGATCAATGGAAGGTGCCGGTTTCAGAATGCACCGCCGCCAACAGCATCGTTACCCATACGCCGTCGGGCAAGACCATCTCTTACGGCAAGCTTGCGGAGGCTGCGGCGAAAGTGACACCGCCGGCCGACGTCAAGCTGAAGGACCCCAAGGACTGGAAGATCGCCGGCAAGAGCCTGAAGCGGCTCGACACGCCGGATAAAGTCACGGGCACCACCGTGTACGGAATCGACGTGAAATTGCCGGGCATGCTGAACGCGGCGATCAAGGATTGCCCGGTCACCGGCGGCAAGCTGAAGAGTTTTGACGCGGCCAAGATCGCCAATATGAAGGGCGTCAAGAAAGTGGTGAAGGTCGAGGAGACGGCGGTCGCCGTCGTCGCCGACACATGGTGGCACGCCAAGAGCGCGCTCGACGCGCTGCCGATCGAGTGGGATCTCGGCAAGAACGCCGACGTCTCGAGCGACTCGATTGCCAAATGGCTCGCCGAGGGACTCGACGGCGGCCCGGCCTACGTCGGCAACCAGAATGGCGACGCGCCGGCCGCCCTTGCGAGCGCTGCGAGGAAGGTCGAGGCGGTCTACAGCTATCCCTACCAGAACCACGCCACCATGGAGCCGCTCAACGCCACCGCGCTCTACACGGCCGACAAGTGCGAGGTCTGGTGCGGCACGCAGAACGGCGAAGCAGCGTTCGCCGCGGTGCTGGAGGTGACCGGGCTACCTGCGGACAAATGCGACGTGCACAAGCTGATGCTCGGCGGCGGCTTCGGCCGGCGCGGCCAGACCGACTATGTCCGTCAGGCCGTGATCATCGCCAAGGAGATGCCGGGCACGCCCATAAAACTGTTGTGGTCGCGCGAAGAGGACATGTTGCACGGCCGCTATCATCCGGTCACCCAGTGCAAGATGACGGCGGGCTTCGATGCCGACAACAATTTGACGGCGTTGCACATGCGCATCTCCGGTCAGTCGATCCAGGCCACACTTCGGCCGGCCGGCCTCGTCAACGGCATGGACCCTTCGACCTTCCAGGGTCTGGCGCCGAAGGGCGATGCAGCGTTCACTTACACGGTTCCAAACCTGCTGATCGATCATTCGATGCGCAATCCGCACATCATTCCGGGCTTCTGGCGCGGCGTGAACGTCAATCACAACGCCATCTATGTCGAATGCTTCATGGATGAGCTGGCGCATGCCGTGAACCAGGATCCGCTGGAATTCCGGCGCAAGCTGTTAAAGGACCATCCGAAGAACCTTGCCGTGCTTGAGGCCGTAGCCAACGGGATCGGCTGGGGCAAACCGGCGCCGCAAGGCATGCATCGCGGCCTTGCTCAATATATGGGCTTCGGCAGCTATGTCGCGGCGGCCGCGGAAATCTCGGTGAGCGACGGCAACAAGATCAAGGTTCACCGGATCGTCGCAGCCACCGACTCCGGCTACGCCGTCAATCCGGCGCAGATCGA
The DNA here is from genome assembly GCA_963791665.1 of uncultured Alphaproteobacteria bacterium. GTDB lineage: Bacteria > Pseudomonadota > Alphaproteobacteria > Rhizobiales > Xanthobacteraceae > Bradyrhizobium. The sequence goes on from CAWBTH010000006.1 coordinate 86,210, forward strand.
ACGGCAGATCGCGGGCTCCTTCGTCTACGGCCTGTCCGGGCTGTTCTACGGCGGCTGCACCGTCAAGGGCGGCGCCATGGAGCAGACCAACTTCGACACCTACAACTCGATGCGGATCGCGGAGATGCCGAAGGTGGAATCGATCGTGATGCCGAGCGGCGGCTTCTGGGGCGGCGTCGGCGAGCCGACCATCTGCGTCGCGGGGCCGGCGGTGCTCAACGCCTATTTCGCGGCGACGGGCAAACGTATCCGCAACGCCCCGCTGAAGGACCAGAACATCACCTTCGCCTGACGAGAATGAGCGGCGGCCTGAAAAGGCCGCCGCTTTGCTTTCTGGATTCATGCCGATGCACGCTAGCCGCGCGATCACACGGCGAAAGGCCGTTCATGGCATCGCCGCGGCGGCGCTCGCCTTTCCCTTTGTCGCATCCGCGCAATCGGGAGCGCGCGTCGCCGTGATCGGCGGTGGCTTTGGCGGTGCGGCCTGTGCGCGTGCACTGAAACGGCTCGACGCGAAACTGCAGGTGATGTTGATCGAGCCGAATAAAATCTTTACCGCCTGCCCCTTCAGCAATGAAGTGATCGCGGGCCTGCGCGACATCGGCGCACAACAGTTCGATTATGAGAAGATCGCCGCCGAGGGCATCGGCGTGGTCGCACAAGCCGCCGAGAAGATCGACACACAAGCGCGCAGCATCACGCTCTCAGACGGCAGCACGCTCGGCTATGACCGGCTGGTGCTGTCGCCCGGCATCGATTTCAATCTCAAGGACTTGCCCGGCTATGACGACACGGCCTCGCGCAAGATGCCGCATGCCTGGAAGGCCGGCGAACAAACGATCCTCCTGCGCAAGCAGCTTGAGGCGATGGACGATGGCGGTACCGTCGTCATCGCCGTGCCCGCCACGCCGTCGCGCTGTCCGCCCGCGCCGTACGAGCGCGCCAGTCTTATTGCGCACTATCTCAAAACGACGAAGCCGCGTTCGAAAGTGCTGATCCTCGATGCCAAGGACAATTTCTCGCAGCAAAAGCTGTTCGAGAAGGCCTGGAAGGAACTGTACGGCGGCATGATCGAGCGTGTCTCGCTGTCGCAAGGCGGCCGCGTCACCTCGGTCGATTCCGCGACCAACGGCATCGTCACCGAATTCGGCAACTACACCGCCGATGTCGCCAACGTGATTCCGCCGCAGAAGGCCGCGCGCATCGCCGAGCTTGCGGGCGCAGCCGATCACACCGGCTGGTGCCCGATCGATCCAGTGAGCTTCGAATCGAAACTTGTGCCGAACATTCACGTGATCGGCGATGCCTGTCTCGGCGGCGGCATTCCAAAGTCGGCGTCGGCTGCGAGCGCGCAAGGCAAGGCCTGCGCCGCTGCCATCGTGCACCTGCTTGCCGGCAAGGCGCCGGAGACGCCCCGGCTGACCGGCATTTGTTACAACAACGTCGCGCCCGGCTATGCCTTCTCGTTGGCCGGCGTCTATATGCCAAGGGATACGATCTTCGCCGAAGTTGAGGGCGGCACGACCAGCGCGGTCGATGCGCCGCGCGAAGTCCGCGCCCGCGAGGCGGACGAAGCGGCGGCATGGTTCCAGAAAATCACGGCGGATAATTTTGGTTAGGACACTCGTCCATATCGCCTGCGCGCTCACCGCAGTCGCCCTGCTCCGTACCGCGGATGCGCAGACACTGGTCCAGTACAAGATCGTCGGCGACGGGATTGTGGAGCGGCTCACGGGCGCGCCGGGCGATGCCACGCGCGGCCGCGCGCTGGTGCTGGACCGCAGCACGACCTGCATCCTCTGCCATTCCGGCCCATTCGAAACCCGGTTCCAGGGCGATCTCGCGCCATCCCTCGCAGGCGCCGGGAACCGCTGGACGGCAGCCCAGTTACGGCTTCGGCTGGTCGATGCCGCGCATTTCAATCCGGATACGATCATGCCGTCCTACTACCGTGTCGACGGTCTCGCACGCGTCGGACGAAACTGGGCCGGAAAGCCGATTCTCACTGCGGAGCAGATCGAAGACATCGTGGCCTATCTTGCAACCCTTCGGGACTAGGACGACATAACGGAAATGCAGACGCGTCGAACATTCCTTGAATTGGCCGGCGGCGCCGCAATCGCCGTTGTGACCGTTCGTCCGCTCGCAGCAACGCCGGCGATGCTCAATGCCGCGATCCGCAATGTCGTCGGCGAAGCGCCGGTGCGCGTAGGCAAGGTCACACTCGACATTCCGCCGCTGGTCGAGAATGGCAACACCGTGCCGATGACGGTGCGCGTCGCGAGCCCGATGACGGAGAAGGAGTACGTCAAGAGCATTCACATCTTCAATGAGAAGAACCCGCAGCCGAATGTCGGCAATTTCTATATCGGACCCGCGGCCGGCCGCGCGCAGGTCGCGACCCGGATCCGGCTTGCCGACACGCAAAAAGTGGTCGCGATCGCGCGCCTGTCGGACGATACGTTCTGGTCCGCCAGCGTCGACATCGTCGTGACGCTGGCCGCCTGCACCGAGGAGGTCAACTGATGGCCTCTGCCCTGATCAACGTGCCGAAGAAGGCCAAGCGCGGCGACGTCATCGAGATCAAGACGCTGATGTCGCACATCATGGAGACCGGCTTCCGCCATACCATGGCCGGTGATTTAGTGCCGCGCGACATCATCACCAGCTTCGTCTGCCGCTACAACGGCAGCGAAATCTTCCGCGCCGACCTGTTTCCGGCCATCGCGGCAAACCCGTTCATATCGTTCTTCACGGTCGCAAAGGAGAGCGGCAAGTTCGAATTCGAATGGATCGGCGACAACGGATTCTCCGAGACCGCATCCGCGGCGATCACGGTCGAATGAGGCTGCGTCCCGCGATAGCGTTCGCGGCGATTGCGCTCGCGGCCTGTCCGATTCTCGCCGGCGAAATTCCACTCGATCAGCGCCGTTCCGGCTACAGCTTCATGGCGCCGGACACGCGCGCAATCCAGGACGACGAGTCAGCCAATCCCGGCATGCTGTTTGCGCTCGACGGTGAGAAGCTGTGGAATAAAAAACTCGGCGCGGCTGACAAGGCCTGCGCCGATTGTCACGGCGATTCGGCTGACAGCATGAAGGGCGTCGCGGCGCGCTATCCTGCTTTCGACAAGGCACTCAACCGTCCCGTCAATCTGGAGCAGCGCATCAATCTCTGCCGCGCCGATCATCAGCAGGCTTCACCACTTGCCTATGAAAGCCACGACCTGCTGGCGCTGACCGCCTTCGTCGCCAAGCAATCGCAGGGCATCGCGATTTCATCGGGCGCTGATCCGCAACTCGCACCCTTCGTCGCCATGGGCCGCGAACTCTTCACGCAGCGGCAGGGGCAGCTCAATCTGTCCTGTGCCAACTGCCATGACGACAATTGGGACAGGAAACTCGCGGGCTCCGCGATCACGCAAGCGCATCCGACCGGCTATCCCCTCTACCGGCTGGAATGGCAGACGCTGGGTTCGCTCGAACGCCGCCTGCGCAGCTGCATCTCCGGCATCCGCGCGCAAGCCTACGACTACGGCGCGCCCGAGTTGGTCGCACTCGAGCTCTATCTGATGTCGCGCGCCCGCGGCATGAAGATGGAGAGCCCGGCAGTGCGGCCGTGAAACAAATCGGGCCGCTGAGTGCGGCCCGATTGAATCAACGATGTAAGGATGCCTACTCCGCCGGTGCGGCCAGCGGCATATCCGCATGCGGCACATAGTTCTCGCTCTCGCCATATTTGCCGAGGGCATAGAAGCCCGCCGCAACCACGGCATAGGCCAGCGCCACCGACGGCGTGACGCCGAGCCCGCCGCCGACGCCGACCGCCTCACCATGCATGAAGCCGAAATAGGTCAGCACGGCGCCTGCGAGCGCAAAGGCCGAAGCCTTGACGAAATCGCGCTCGATCACGAACACGCCGATCGCGCCCAGCACGAGGCCCGCGAGGATCGAGCCGCCGCCCATCACCTCGAGCCCGTGATAAAGCACGCCGCCCAGCGGCAGCGATGCGATCGCCGCCGCCTTGACCTCGCCGGCCTTGTCGGCGGCAAGCCCGCCGACCGACTGCGCGGCCGTCAGTGTCGAGTTCAGCGCAGTATCGACCTGCAGCTTGGCCCAGGCCGCCAGATGCGGCGTGAAGGCGAGCCCGATCGCGGGCGCATGCTTGATCGGCGTGGTCTGGAACGCCTGCGCTGCGATCAGCATGCCGATGTAGAGCAGGATCGGCGAGATCGCGACGACAGGCACCAGCGCCAGCAGCACCGAGATGATGCCGAACCACGACAGCACGATCACCATGAGGCCGGTCGCGGCCGAATAGCCGATCCGTCCGCCCATCGCCTTCCAGCCGGGATGGCCGATATAGACCGCGTTGATGAAGGGATTGCCCATCAGGCAGCCGATCAGGCTGACGATGCCGTCGGCGGTCAGCACGCGCGTGGTCGGATATTCGTCGCCGGCCGCTTCCGCGCTCTCGACATTGTCCATGGCCTCGACGAGGTCGTAGATGCCGAAGGGAATCGCCGTCACCAGGATGACGCCGAGGAATTCGAAGCCGGAGAACACGTAGTTCACCGCGGGGATCGGCACCGAGAAGCCGAAATTGGCGAAGGCGTCGCCGATACCCTTGCCGCTGAGCCCGCCGAGCCCAAGGCCGAACAGGTTCGAGCCCCATGCGATCAGCATGCCGGCCGCGATCGCGACCAGGCCCGCCGGAATGCCGCGCGGATATTTCACGCCGCCGAACCAGCTGACGAGGATGATGGCGAAACAGATCAGACCGATCTGCGGCGTCATGAACATTTCCAGCGCCGGCCGCATCGAGATGAACGTGACGGAGACGCCGGCCAGCGTGCCGAGCAGCGCCGCGCGCGGCGTGATCTTCCGGATGTAGGGCGCGACGAAACCGCCGATCATCAGGATGAAGCTCTGGAAGAACACCCAAACCAGGCCCGCCGACCAGCCCTTCATGGGATCGCCGGTCTTCAGGGTGACCGGCAACATGATCACGAAGGTAACGATGAACATGTGCGGCACGCTGACGCCTGAAGGCAGCGCGCAGACGTCGGTGCGGCCGGTGCGTAGCGCCAGCCGGTAGGCGAGGAAGGCGTAGTAGAAGGTGGAGAGGCACATCATCAGCCCGAGTGCGGGCAGGATGCGGCCGAACACCAGTGAATCAGGCATCTTCAGCACGAAGCGCAACAGCCCGGTCAAGACCAGCATGTTGACCAGGATGTTTGTGCCGAAGCCGAAAAACGCATTCCAGTCGCCCGGCGTCCACAACGCAGGTTTGAACCCTGGTTTCGCCACTGCCCCGTTTCCGCTCATCGTGATGCTCCCGCCCTCAGTTTGCTTGAAGTCTCCGTCTGCATGCCCTTCAGAATTGCGGCGGAGTCCGCGACCCAGCCGAAAATGCCGCCCTGGGCCTTGATCATCTTCAGGCCCATCTCGTGGAATTCGGGGAAGTAGGACGCGCAGCCGTCGGAGATGACGACGCAGCGATAACCGCGGTCGTTGGCCTCGCGCACGGTGGTGTTGACGCAGACCTCGGTGGTCACGCCGCACACCAGCAGATTCTCGATGCCGTATGTCTTGAGGACGTCGCCGAGCACGGTGGCGTAGAACGCGCCCTTGCCCGGCTTGTCGATCACGATCTCGCTGTCGAGCGGATAAAGCGCGGGAATGATGTCGTGGCCGGCCTCGCCGCGGATCAGGATGCGGCCCATCGGGCCGGGATCGCCGATGCGCAGGCTCGGCGCGCCGCGCTCGACCTTGGCGGGCGGCGCATCGGAGAGATCGGGCAGATGGCCCTCGCGGGTGTGGATGACCAGCATCCCCATCTCGCGCGCCGCCGTCAGCACCGCGCCGATCGGCTTCACCGCGCGCGCCAGCTGGCTCACGTCATTGCCGAGCGTCTCGCCAAAGCCGCCGGGCTCCATGAAATCGCGCTGCATGTCGATGATCAGGAGCGCAGTCGCCGACAGGTCGAGCGTGATCGGCTCCGGCTCGGCGACGATGGTCCCGCTTGAGTTCACCATGATGCGACGCCCCAACTCTTTCTCACAACGAAGCAAGCGCCATGCCATTGTGTACAATCCGCGAGCGCGCCGCGCTTGCGACGAATCTCGCATGTTTTCAGCGCCTTGCCGTTCGTACTTGCGCCTGTCTATTCATTGTGCGCGGGCGTTCCGGCGTGCATTTGCTCAATCACTAAGCGATATCCAGCCAAATTTCCGTGGGTTGAGGCCGCCATGCGCTCGCTTCAGCCCCGGACGAGCGGTTGCGGCCATTGACATTGACGGCTCATGCTTTTCACATCCCCGCGCCGACCTGACGGGTGCTTCGCCCGCAGTCCAAGAAAAGCCAGGGAGCAGGCACAATGACGCTGATGCAGGTCGGGCTCGACGACAAATATCGCTTTGACGCCAAGCGCATCTACCTCTCGGGCGTGCAGGCGCTGGTGCGGCTGCCCATGTTGCAGCGCGAACGCGACCGCGCGGCGGGCCTGACCACCGGCGGTTTCATTTCCGGCTATCGCGGCTCGCCGCTCGGCATGTACGACCACACGCTGTGGCGCGCGAAGTCCTTCCTGAAAGAACATGACATCGCCTTCGTGCCCGGCCTGAACGAGGACCTTGCAGCGACCGCGGTGTGGGGCAGCCAGCAGGTCGGCCTGTTTCCGGGCGCCAAGGTCGATGGCGTGTTCGGCATCTGGTACGGCAAGGGCCCCGGCGTCGACCGTTCGACCGACGCGCTCAAGCACGCCAACTCCGCCGGCTCCTCGCGCAATGGCGGAGTGCTGGCGCTCGCCGGCGACGATCACGGCTGCCAGTCCTCGACGCTTGCGCATCAGAGCGAGCAGGTGTTCGCCGCTGCGCTGATGCCGGTCATCAATCCCTCGACCTTGCAGGAATATCTCGACCTCGGCCTCCAGGGATTTGCGCTGTCGCGTTATTCCGGCTGCTGGATCG
>CAWBTH010000007.1:0-313342 GCA_963791665.1 uncultured Alphaproteobacteria bacterium
ATAGGGGCATCACCCGGGCGACGGTGCCGACTACGCTCCGGACCGCCGCGGTCGGCCTATCTGCCGCTGCACATACTCGCGCAACGCTCGATTGATCCGCGTCTGATAGCCTTCATCGGACGTCGTGTGGCCCTTGAACCAGGCGACGACATCGGAATCGAGCCGGAGAGTGAGTTGCTGCTTGACGGGGCGATAGAAAACGCCGCGCTTGGCCCCGGACCAATCGAGGAACTCCGGAGCGTCCGATGTATCGATGGCGTCATCGGGCAGTGCCGCGAGCGACTTCAGTTCCGCTCGCTGCGCGGGCGTCAACCGCTTAGAAGTTTCCTTCTTCATAGGCTCTCCTTTCGCCTGCAGTGGCCTTGCGGGCACTGATAATGCGGCCGACTTGCTCGCCAAATTCGGATTCTTCCGGCCAGGTATGAACCACCAGCAACACCACGGATCCCACGAGTTCGATGGTGTGCCAACGATCGTCGTCCGGATGTGCGTCCGGTCTCGATACCTGGAGAGGGTCGTCAAACACTAACACCGCGGTTTCGAACGACAAGCCATGTTTGAGGCGGTTTGCCGCTGCCTTGTCCGGGTCCCACGTCCAGCGCACCCGCTACCTCGTTTGTTGCAGCTACAAATATGGCGTTACAGTGATGCCGTGTCAAGTTCTCTCTGCTCCGACTCCACGCGGACATCGCGTCACAGCACCCTGCGCCCATCTCCCCGTTGCCGCGGAAACGCAAGATGCTAGCCTTGGCGCGCTCGAGCTTGGGAGGGGCAATGACAATCAAGGAACCCTGTCGTGGCCGATGGCGCGTGCTGTCGCGACGCGGCCGAACGCTGCAGCGATCGTCGACGGAGATACACGCCTTAACTACGCGCAATGGGATCGAAGGGTTCGTGGCCTTGCCGCCGGCCTGCGCGAGCCTCGGCCTGCGCACAGGAGAGGTCGTCGCATCGAATCGGCGAGAACAGCTTTCGGCACCTGGAGTGCTGGGTCGGGATTCCCGCCGCGGGGATGGTGCTGAATGATCTCAACTACCGGCTTGCCGTCCCGGAACTGGAATTCATCATCAATGACTGCGGGGCGCGAGCGATCGTCGCCGATGGCGCCTACCGGGAGATAGCCCTTCAACTCAAGCAGCGATGCCCCTCGCTCGATTACCTGCTTTACGCCGGGACGGAGTCCGCCCCGGACGGGTGGGTCCATTGGGACGATGTGTGCGCGGCGACGCCGCTCAACGAGGACCATTCCGAACTCCGCGCGATCGCCGCGGACACGCTTGCAGCCATTTCCTACACCGGAGGCACGACAGGCCTGCCCAAGGGCGTGATGCAGAGCCATGGCAATCTGCTGGCCAATGCCAAGCACATGCTGCTGGCCAACCCGTTGTTGCCGACGGATCGCTTTATCCATGCTGCGCCGATGTTTCACGCCGCCGATGCCGCAACGACGTTCGCGCTGACATTCATGGGCGGCGCCCATGTCTGCATCCGCGGCTACGAGCCGGAGTTGTTCGGCAAGGTCGTCGAAGCGGAGAAGGTCACCGTGGCGCTGATCGTCCCGACGATGATCAACATGTTGCTCAATCATCCGACGACAGTGAACCGGGACTTTTCCGCGTGGCGTTTACTGATGTACGGAGCTTCGCCGATGCCGGTGGATCTGCTGCTCCGGGTCTGCAAGCTGTTGCCGTGCGATATCGTCCAGCTCTATGGAATGACCGAGGCTTCGCCCCTGGTCACGTCGACACAGCGCACCGACAATCGCGAGGGCGCCCGCGGGATCGAGCCGGCGAAGAGCCGCCTTGCGAGCTGCGGACAACCGGTCGTCGGCGTCGAAGTCGAAATCCGCCGTCCCGACGGTTCGGTTTGCAAGCCGCGCGAGACCGGCGAGGTGTATGTGCGGGGACCGAACATCATGCTGGGCTACTGGAAGCGGCCGGAGGAGACGGCCGGCGCCCTTGTCGGCGATGGTTGGTACAAGAGCGGGGACGTGGCCTGGGCGGATGAGGAGGGATACCTGTTCGTTGTCGACCGGGCCAAAGACATGATCATTTCAGGCGGCGAAAACGTCTACACGACGGAAGTCGAGAACGCCGTATTTCACCATTCCGCCGTGCTGGAGGTGGCGGTGTTCGGGATTCCTCACGAGAGCTACGGAGAGATCGTCCATGCCGAGGTCGTCGCAAAGCCGGGCACCTCGGTCACGGCCGACGACATCGTGGCCGTATGCCGGAAGCATATCGGCGGATACAAGGTGCCCCGATCGGTGGTGATCCGCAATGAACCGTTACCCAAATCGGGTGCCGGCAAAATTTTGAAGCGCAGCCTTCGCGATCCCTATTGGCAGGGCAAAAATCGCGGGGTGAACTAGGGCGTGCACCGTGCGGTCACCGGGGCGCCACCCCGGTTGAAAGCGCCGCTTTTCACTCTGAGCTTCGCGCTGGCGCGCCGGCATGTGTCCTGGCGACACCATACGCGGCGCGGCCGTTGAAGAGCAACAATGTCCTGGTATCCATGCCGGCCGCCGGCGTGGGACGGCCGCCGTTCAGGACATCGTTGTTTGGATAGGCGAACGCGAACGCACCTGGCTCCTGGATAGCCGCCTGCGCGAATACCGGCGTTGCGAACATCAGCGGCAGAATGGCAACCGCGCCGAAAATCTTGAATCTGGTCATAGAGGTTATCTCCGTGCATCGCTTGCCATGAGAGGCCGGTGGCTTGGCTCCCTGCGGCTGCGGGTCAATCAGGAGACCGAAGAGGCGATCGAGTTATCCCGACGAACTCGCTTGCCGGAAGGCATCAGCATCGAAGATCTCGCGATTGACTCGGCGATATCGCTCGCGATCCCTTGATGGTGCGTGATGAAATATTCCGGAGGATCACCGCACTCGGTTGCAGGAGCCGAGTTTGCTTGGCTTCTGTCACCATGTGGAGAAAACAATGACCAAAATGACCATCGTGGCGGCTGCGCTCGTCGCGGCAGCCGCATACACCAGCGAGGCCGCCGCTGCGCGCAGCAATCTCGCGCCGCGGCACGCCGCGGCTGCGACGCTGACCAGTCAGGCAGGCAATTGCGTGCGAGCCCCGGACGTCGGCGCGTTCGCCTCGGCTCCGTATACTTTGCCGCCCTGCATGCCGGGCACAGCCAACTGACGATGCGAGAGATCGGGCTGGCGGACTTCGCCGGCCCGGTTGCGCTCCCGACCGGAGCCCGGCGGCCTGCAGCGCATGGTCGCCAGAATCTCGGGAATATATTTGGCCGACAGACGGTCTCCTTGGCCAATCGGTGCCGTCATCTCATAACAAGGAGTGTGCCGTCATGGATCAAGAACGCGACCGAGAGCAACTCGAAAGGAAGCTCGATCTGTGCCGCCGACTGTCGGGGGAAGCATCTGACCTAACGACTTCGATGAGGCTTGCGAAGCTTATTGAGGATCTGGAACACAGTCTGCGGGAATATTCGTTCGGCGCGAGCTGAATGATTTCATGACGCGCGCACCCGAGGTTTCGAATCCGGGTCTTGCTAATCAGAAGGCCGCGCGAATGTGCTCTTCGTCAGGAGGCGCCACATGAAATTCGTCTTGGTGAACGTCAGGACACCGCGAACGCAATCGGTCTGTGCGCTGTGCTGCGAGGCAATCGGGGAGAGCTATCTACGGGATATCGCGGCGCAGCTCGCGTATTGCGATCACAAATGCTACCTCGATGACCGCAAAGCTTCCGTCCTCGATCCGGGATCGGATATCGAGGTGCCCACAGGCCTCGAAAATCCGATGTATATGATCGTGAATTCAGCATTGGACGCGGAAAACTCGGGAGCATGGACCTGGTCGATGTCAAATCTCCGAAAGCGCGATGACGGAAACTGCTTCACAGCAGCGCTTGCAGAGGCTCTTCTGAGGGCGACCAAAAAATCGGGAATATCGATCGCAGAAGCTGATCCTGTCGTCGGAGGCACCGCACGGCGTTCTCGCAGTTTGTTCGCCGGCGCCGTCCGGTTGGTGAAACCTCCAGCGCATCAGCCAGCTGCCCCTGGCTGAGGCGCTTTTCCCTTTGCTTGTCGATGAACGTGAAGCCGGATGCATTCATAATTTCGGATGCAGGCGGTGCGTCGCGTGCGTTTCAATAATGCGTGCAAATCTCTGTGAGCGGCGAGCAACGAGAACGCGCTGAGATGCTTTGATTGCGGCGTTGGCAGCCCCGCATGTCGCTCCAAAATATTTTTTCGCGCAATCGGGAATTTCGAAACGCGAGCTCAAGTCCGGCTGTCAGGGGTCCTCATCCTGAGGCTCCGTGACCTTGACAGAGTCGCGGATAGTCACGCCGCGCGATTATTGGGGAACGCTCGTGAACAGGACCATTCTATCTGCAGCGGCGGTTTTCACCGTCGCAACGGCGGCGCACGCCAATGAGCTTGTGGACATTCAGGCGCAGTCAAAGGAGCTTCGTCAGCAAAACCAGACGCTGACAAAACGAATCGCAGATCTTGAAAAGCGGCAGCGGAAGCTTGAAGCACAACCCGCAAAGCCGCCAGTTGTTGTTGCGTCACGATCGGCGGATCCTGCGGATGCGATGGCCGCCGATCTCGCCTACAAGGCGGCGTACAGAAAGGCTCCGATGGACGACAGCCTGACCGGGCACGGCATTACGCTCTACGGCCAAATCGACATGGGCGTGACCTACCAAAATCACGGCGCGCCGTTGAGCAACACCGCCGGCCTCGGATTGAACTACCTGATCTCGAAAGAACAGCAATGGTTCATATTTCGGCGTCGGCCCGAATGCGCTGAGCTCGTCGTTTGTCGGCCTTAAGGGAAAGCAGGAAATTGCGGACGGTCTGTCGGCCGTATTCAATCTTCAGACCGGCATTCAATCCAGAGTCCGGCAAAATTTCCGATGGCCTCGGATCCATCGTGCAAAATAACGGGCTGCCGGTCGGGCAGCAGAACTCGTTCGCCGATTCCTCCAGGGACGGCCAGGCGTTCAACGTGGCGGCCTTTGCGGGCCTCAGCTCGCCGATCTATGGAACGCTGACTTACGGTCGGCAAAGTGCCCTGACGTCGGATGGCGTCGTCAATTACGATCCATGAGCAATTCCGGTGCGTTCTCCCTGATCGGCTTCCAGGGGGCTACCGGTGGCGCGGGCGACACCGAGAATCGTATCTTCGACAATTCGTTCAAATATGTCGTTAATTACGGCGCTTTCCGTGCCGCGGTGGAGACCCAGATCAGATCCGGCGCCTTCAGCACCCCGGGCAACGCCGTAGAAGGACAGGTCGGCGCGGACTATGCGGGCTTGTCGGTCGACGCCATCTTCAGTCACGTTACGGATGGAGTTTCGTCGGCTCCGCTCAGTACTGCACAGATCACGACCGCGGCCGCTTTGGGGATCAACCAGGGCGCGGGACTTGTTTCGGGCACCGTCTCCGACAACACCAGCGTCATGCTTCTTGCCAAATACGCCATCGGCCCGGTCAAGCTCTATGGCGGCTACGAGCACATCCAATTCGCAAATCCGGACAATCCATTGACGCCCGGAAGCTTCATCACCGGCGGTTATTCGCTCGGCGCCGTCAACAACGCCAATTTCACCACCGATAGGATCCTCCAGGTATTTTGGGGCGGCGTGAAATATGCGGTCAGGCCCGATGTCGATCTGAGTGTCGCCTATTACCACGAAGAGCAGAACAGCTTTCAGTCCGGCGCCGTGAACGCGGGAGGCGTCTGTACGACCAGTGCCTTTGCGTCATGCAGCGGACAGCTGGACGCAGTTTCCTTCGTTGCGGACTACAGATTTGCGAAGCGCTTCGACACATATTTTGGCATCATGTGGTCGCAAGTGTCGAACGGCCTTGCAAACGGCTTCCTGCAGAGATCCTCGATCGATCCGACGGTCGGCCTGCGCTTCCAGTTCTGAAGCGAAACCCGGTCGATACAACGCATCGCAACTCAGAGCCGGCTCCGGCCGGCTCATTGCTTTGGAGCTTCGTCGATGCCTGGCGGCGACTCGATGATAAGGCATCCGGCATCTCGAGTTACGCTCACCCGGCTTGAGTTCTTCCTGACGGCTTGGCAGCGGCGCTGCCGTACTGTCGAAGCCGTGCCGCCGCACCGGCGGCGAACTGCAGCAGAACGCCCAACGCCCATCCTATTCCGATCCCGACATTCCAGATGGCGGGTGGCGCCTCGTCGAAGATGATCATGTAGACCGATACGAGCGCCGCTACAGCCGCGACCAAGGTGCCGAGAGCCCTTGCCAGCGCAATCGGGTTCGTCTTCGGACCCGCGCCGCTGGAGGAGAAAGTAACGCCGGAAGACAGCGAAGGAATATTGGTTCGCAAATAGAACCCGACGGAACCATACAGCATCGCGGAGAGGAGCGCTGGCACGGAGTTGATCGCCTCGATATCCGCTTTGGCTACCATGGCCGCAACGAAAAGCCCGCACAGCGCACCCATGATCGCGATCCCGATCCCTTCCATGACTTCCGCAAAGCCGTTCAGGTCTGTGGATGTCGTGGCATCTATTCTATTTGTCATGACGCTTTCTCTGTTCTTTGGTTGAGGTTACCGATCGGCCTCTTGGGAATTTGCAGAAGCGCAAACGTGGCGGTCAGCAGCCTCGGCAAATGCCGCTTATCTTTCGATCGACGTAAACGTCTTCCTGATCGAAAGTCTGCGGCGACAGGGAGGGAGGAATATCGACGGCGCGCGGTTGGCGGTGACCGACCGGCGCCGGCCAGGGCTTGGTCGCGGTTTCTCCCGCGGCCAGCGCTGGCATCGTGATCGCGATAGACAGAATCGCTGTGAGGGCAAAAAGCGTGGATTTGGTCATCGACTGCCTCCATATCGTTGTCGCGCGTAAAGGCGCTGCGGCAAGGAGATTTCGTCGATGGCTTGATATTCCTGCGGATGACGTGATCGCGACCAACAAGTCAACAATCGTGATCGCGAAGGCCGCGAGCGCATCAGTGCCGGCGACAACGCGCTCGTCCTCCCGCGTCACGACAAGCGAGGGGGAATAAAGTCGATTTTCAGCCGCGTATCGCCGGTGGCTATCCGGTGCCGGCGAGATATTGATCGGTCAAGCGCGTCAAGCGACGGGGCGATAAAAAATGCCGCGCTTGGCCCCGGACCAGTCTAGGAGTTCCGGAGCGTCCGATGTGTCGATGGCGTCGTCAGGGAGTGCCGCGAGCGACTTCGGTTCCGCTCGTTGCGCGGGCGTCAACCGCTTAGAAGTTTCCTTCTTCATGGGCTTTTAGCGACCATCACCGCATCGTCGCAAGCTGCACGGCGAGCGCGCAGGCGCGGTCGTATTCGTCGAGATTGATCCATTCGTCTGTTGTGTGCGGCTCGTTCTGCCCCGCGCCGAACGTCACCGTCGGAATACCGTGGCGGACCATCCAGTTCGCGTCGAGGCCGCCGCTTGCGGCGCGGATTACCGGCGCTCCACCGACGGCGGACACGGCCGCGGACGCACGTTTGACGACGGGCAAACTGTCCTTCATGCGGAACGGATAATAGTCGGTCTCGGCCTTGAACTTGACGCGGCCCGACTTGCCTTGGCTGTTCTCGACGCGCTTGGCGGCCTTCTCGAACGCCGCCTTGTAGGCTTTGGTGATCTCCTTAAAGAACTTCGCGTCGTGGCTGCGGCTTTCCCCGCGCACGTGCACATAGTCGGTGACGACATTGGTGGCGTCGCCTGCCGGGCGGCCGTCGCCGCCGGTGACGGGACCGACATTGCTGGTGCCCAGCCGCTTGCCCTTCACCACCTTGCCGAACCAGCCGCCGGCCTTCACCTCGGCGAGCGCAAGCGCAAGGATCATGGTCGAACTGATCCCGCGCTCAGGTGCTACGCCGGCATGCGAGGCGCGGCCGAAAATCTCGACCTGCCAGCGATCGGCGCCGACGGCGCCGATGACGACACTGGACGCAGAGCCGCCGTCATAGTTGAAAGCCATCACCGGCGAGCCGAGATCCTCGGTCTTGACATGGCGCGCGCCCCACAGCCCGCTCTCCTCCCGCACGCAGAACAGGAGCGTGATCGGCGGATGATCGAGCTTGTGTTTGGCGAGCTCGGCCGCGAGCGTCACGAGCACGCCGCAGCCGCAGCGATTGTCGCCGCCGAGCGCGGTCTTCGCCTGGTTGACGATCTTGCGGCCGGCGCGCTTGGGCCGCGCACCGGCGCAGAGCGGCACCGTGTCCATGTGGGTCATGAACATGATCCGCGGCTGGTTATGCATCGCGCCGCGGCCGGGCAGATCGACAATGAGGTTGCCGGTCTCGGTCGGCACGGGGATGCGGCTGTTGGCGTCGTCGAGGCGGATCGCCTCTTGCGGCACGCCGGCTTCCCCGAGCGCCGCGGCGAGCTCGCGCCCGATTGCGGCCTCCTTTCCGGTGACGCCCTCGATGCCGAGGAAACGGAGGAGGCGGTCGGTGGCGGCTTGCGTATCGACAGACATGACTTGCCCTTTGATGAACGGTGCAGCATCCCCCGCGGCGTCGCGTTGCGCAAGGCCGGCGTCGACCGCATCGTCAGGTTGTTATGCGGGACGACCTATATCGGGCTGAATTTACCGCAGAACCGACCGGTACCGGACGCAGGCTCAGCGCGGCGGCGGCTGCGTGTCCCAATGCGCCAGATTTTCCAGGGCGGGCGACCATGCGTATCGCCGTTTTTCCCAGACTGACAGCGATGGGGCGGGGAACAGGGGATCGTTGAATGCCCCGACCGGAATGCCAAATCGCGTCGCGCCGGTCTCGCGGGCCCAGCACACCGTGGCCCCGCAGGTCGGGCAGAAATGGTGATTGATCCGGGTGCCGGCATCGCTGGTGCGGGTATAGATCTTGTTCGGACCATCGAGCCGAACGCTGTCGCTCGGAAAATACGCGGCGCTGCTCCAGGGCACGCCCGAGCGGCGCTGGCAGTCCTCACAATGACAGACGTTGACCATGACAGGCTCGGCAGTAACGGCGACGCTGAAGTCGCCACACAGGCACCTGGCGGTTCTCGGCATATTCCTCGTCCCCTGGCTGCTGCTCCGATGATACGACGGAAATGACGAGTCGTTTCATCGCATGCGCCGCGCTTGCGATCACTTTTGCTGGGGCCAGTCTGCCTGCGATTTCGTCTCGCGGAATTCATCGCGCCGCGTGCCGTGTCGGCTTCCGGCCCTCAAGCGCACGTTGTATGATTGCGTCATGCCAAAGTTTCTTCGCATCGGAGTCCATCAGGATAACGTCTCCGGATACACGTCAAAGGCATGGTGCATCCGGCGGGTCGGCTCGACAGTTTTCCTGAAGTGGGGCGCAGTCGAGGTCTTGGGCGTCGCAGACGGCCGCAAGGTCTACTGGACGCATCCGCCGATGGACAAGACGATCCGTTGCGGCACGGTGCAGCGTGCCAGGGACTATGAAAAATCCGCGATCGCGCGGCGGCGCAATCACCGCTATCAACCGCTGACCGGGAATATCGCAACCCGGCGCAAAGCGGCGGATCGCGGCGCGGAGCTCAAACAGGCGCTCGCCACGATCCTGTTCGTCGATATCGTCCGCTCCACCGAAAAGGCCGCGCGGCTCGGCGATGCCCGCTGGACCCAGGTGATGAATCTCTATTACACCGCCGTCCGCCGAGAGCTGAAGGCCTTGCGCGGAAAAGAAGTCGTCACCACCGGGGACGGGCTGCTGGCGACATTCAAGGCACCCGACGCCGGCGTTCACTGCGCAGCGGCAATCCGCGAGGCCGTTCGCACGCTGGGGCTGGAGATCAGGGTAGGGCTGCACGCGGGCGAATATCGCGTGAGCGGAGCCGAGCTGGTCGGCCTCACGCTTCACATCGGCGCGCGCGTCGCCGCAAAAGCGCTTGCCGGCGAAATCCTGGTTTCGAGTGCGATCAGGGATCTGCTGTCGAAGTCCGAAATCCGCTTTGCGGAGCGCGGCGTTCACCAGCTCAAGGGCGTTCCGGGGCGCTGGCGCCTCTACCGGGTCGAGCATTAGCGCCGTCGTATCGCGGCGTGCTCACCACACCCACGCCGGAAGCGTCATCTCCTGATTGCCGAAGCGTATCACCGGCACGACGGGCGGCCCGTACGGATCGACCCGGTCATCCTCGGGCCGATAGCGATATCGCGGCACGATATACGAATCCCAGTAAGGCCTGACGACGGGCACGGGCACGTAAAGCCTCTGCTGTGGCGCGCGAACGACCTTGCCCGTTCGCGTCTGGGCCGCGGCGGGCGAAGTCCCCAGGCTACACAGCACCAGGGCCGTTCCGAGCGCGAACGCTTTTGCCAATGTCTTCATGCCGCGGCCTCCTTGCTTTTCAAGTCAAATCAACGAGGGCCATGATCGTTCCCGATTGTGTCGGCGGCCACACCGGCGTCGGGGGGCGGCGCGAAAATCGCGCGGTGTGTCCTCCGGGAGACAGCCCGCGTAACCGCTAACGGTGCGCACCGAGCTCGTCTGGCGCTTCAACGGGATGGGGCGCCGGTGTGCTGCGCGATTTCGGCAAGTGAGGATCGCCAAAGTCGGAGACTGACCGAAGGCAAGGAGGCGGCCCCCAGCCATTTTCAAGCCGATTGAACTTGATCGATTGCGGCAGAGATGCCGCTGGCGGTCGCGAACGCAGTCCCTGTGAGCAGCGCCGGCCGTGCGAAGTCGCGGACTCTTGCCACCGTGGCTTTGCGTTACATAATCGGGAGTCGAATGAAGTGCTCGCAACAGGCTTGGCCTTCTACGGCGGTGAGCTACCGTCGAGGCAACAATGTCCGCAATTTTTCTCCCAGCTCGTCCGCTGAAAACGGTTTGGCAATCGCCAAAGCATCCTTGAATTCAGGGTCCAGCGGATGTTGTCCATAACCGGTGCTGAACAGGAAAGGAATGTGGCGCTGGCGCAGGATCCGGGCTGCGGGAAACACGAACTCGCCTGCGAGGTTCACGTCCAGAACGGCCACGTCGAAAGCCCCGGTGGCGGCGAGTTCGCAGGCCTTGGCCAGTCGCGCAGCTGAAGCGACGACGTCCAGACCGAGCGCGACCAGCATGTCCTCGATCATTAATGCCACCAAGGCCTCGTCTTCGACGAGGAGCGCCGATCCGGACAGTTCAGGCATCAGCCGCCGGCGAGGCCAGGGGAAATTCGATGCGACAACGCGTTCCTTCCGGTTCGTACACCAAGTCGAATTCCCCGGCGAGATCGCCCTCGACACAACGCTCCATGAGGCGGCTGCCGAATCCCCTGCGCTTGGGCGGTGTGACACGCGGCCCGCCGCTCTCGCGCCATTCGCAGCCCAATGTACGTCGCCCATGTTCGCCGCCGGAAATCCGCCAGCGCAATGACACCGATCCCACCGGCAGCGAGAGCGCACCGTACTTCACGGCGTTTGTCAGCAGCTCGTTGAAGACCATTGTCAAGCTCAGTGCTGTCCGCGCGTTCAGATTGATGTCCGGTCCTTCCATTCTGACCCTCTCACCCGCCACCGGCGCGACGATATCGTGCACCAACCTGTCGAATGACGCATCCTGCCAGTTCCTCTGCGTAAGGAGGTCATGAGCGCGGGCGAGCGAAAGCAGCCGTCCCATGAACGTCGGCAAGAACTCGTCCACACTGCCGACATGATGTGCCGTCTGGCTCGCCAGAGATTGTACCGTAGCCAGGGTGTTCTTCACGCGATGGTTCAGTTCGTCGATAAGGACCTTCTGCGCGTTCTCGGCGCGCTTGCGCTCGCTGATGTCGACCAGCATGTTTATCGCTCCTATCAGCTTGCCCTCGGCGTCGCGCAGCGGCGTCGGGTAGGGGATAAACGGCACACGTGTTCCGTCCGGCCGTTCGGCGATGGCCTCGGCGCCACGCACGGGCCGGTTTTCATGAAGCGCAACCGCCATCGGACATTCGTTGTGCGGAAGAGGCGAGCCGTCCGGCCAATACAGCTTCCAGGTGACGCACCACTCGTCGCCGGGTTGCGGTGTTCTCCCCGCCATCTCGACGGCGGAA
Organism: uncultured Alphaproteobacteria bacterium; assembly: GCA_963791665.1. Taxonomy (GTDB): domain Bacteria; phylum Pseudomonadota; class Alphaproteobacteria; order Rhizobiales; family Xanthobacteraceae; genus Bradyrhizobium. Next base: position 11,989 of record CAWBTH010000007.1, read on the forward strand.
CGGTTGAAGAAGTTGATGCGCCCGTTCGCGTCGGTCGTATAGATGGCTGCGGGGAGGGCTTCGAGCAGATCGCGCATGCGTTGCTCGCCGGCACGCAGATCATCCTCCATTTGTTTGGCCGTCGTGACGTCCTGACTGACTCGCACGCCGTAAAGGAAGCGGCCGTCCGGGCTCCGGACAGAAGAGCTATAAATGTCGAGATGCCGCACCGATCCGTCGGGCCGCAGCACCCGCTTGCGCAGGCTATACCTGTCGATTTCGCCTCTGACTTGCCGCTCGTACAGCTGGGCATCCTCTGCCCGATCGTCGGAATGGGTATAGTCGAGGAACGACAACGCAAGCAGCTGCTCGCGTGTGCGGCCCGTGATGCGGCACAATAAATCGTTCACGCGCTGGAGCCGCCCGTTTTCGTCGGCCTCCGCAATGCCTACGCTTGCCGCTTCATAAGTGGCCGCCAGCCGGGCTTCGCTCGCCTGTCGCGCCTCTTCTGCTTCGCGCAATTGGGTGATGTCAGTGGTGAAGCAACGGGTGTTGACGAACTTGCCGTCGTTGAAGCGGCTGTTCGACGTTATGAGGACGTGCTTCACGCTGCCGTCTCGCGCGCGTAATCGGGCCGGATAGCGGTCTAGCTTCTCGTCGCACGAAAGGCGTTGAAGAATATCTCCGATCACCGGCGCGTCGGCATGAAACTCCGCAACGTGCCGGCCGATATACTCATCGGGCTTATAGCCCAGCAAATCGAGCTCGGCTTTGTTGGCACGGAGAATGATGCCTTCACCGCTGACGATATGAAGGCCGACCGCGCTGTTCTCGAAAAAATCTTCAAGGTCCTGCGTCTTTCGCCGGATTTCCTCCTCGACCTGTTTCCGCGACGAAATGTCCTGGAAGCAATTGATGGCACCTTCGATCCGGCCCGCGTGGTCGCGCAGCGCGCGAATGTTGACGAGAGCCGTGATTCGGGAGCCATCCGGCCGCTCCATGATCACTTCGGCATTGCGCGTCGGCGTGCCCTGACGAATCGCCGTTGCCATCGGGCACTCTTCGTGCGGCAGGGGAACGCCGTTGAGCTGGAAAAGCCGGTGAGAACCGCAGAACCGTTCTTTCTTCGTCGCATCCGGCGAGCGTCCCCAAAGCGCTGCCGCCTCGCTGTTGTAAGCGACGAGCCAGCCTTCGTCGTCGCAGAGGTATACGGCCCCCGGAATGGCATCGAGCGCACTGGCGCCGGCCTCGACGAGCGCCTCGTACTCCGTCGGCCTACGGCGAATCGAGTGGGGAAATTCTTCGACGTTCGACATGAAGCGATCCTGGAGTGAGGAAGGCAAAGGTGCGTGAGAAGAATACTAAAGAATATAACCAGCCGTAACCCTTCAATCGGCAAAGGGTTCCCCCCTATGGACTCGCGATGTTAGTCGGAGGCGCACCTTCAGGTTCGAGTTTGGAGTTCAGGTAAAGCGCCGCGGTGATCAGGCATCGAACGCCCTCCGGAGCGAACTCCAACTGGGCTTGACCCTCTATATCCAGGCCGCCTTCAAGCAGGCGGCTGCCGAAGCCGCGGCGCGCGGGCGGGACCACCGGCGGGCCACCATCTTCCCGCCAGTCGAGATGGAGCCGACCGTCCCTGTCGTCCCAGACAATTCGAACCCGCCCGTCGGGGCGCGACAACGAACCATGTTTGACCGCGTTCGTCGCAAGTTCGTGCAGAGCCAACGAAAGCGCCAGGGCCTGCTTGGGCGACAATTCGACCGCTGGCCCGTCGAAAGCGATCTGTCCGGCTTCGAAGGGCGCCATGGCGCGAGTAACCACATCGTGGATATCTGCACCCGACCAGCTGCGTTCCGTGAGGAGATCATGAACTCGGGCCAGAGAGACGATGCGGCCCTCCAGAGATCTGCGCGCCGCCTGGATGTCGACGGCGCCCCTCAGGGTCTGAAAGATGATAGACTGCACCGTGGCCAAGGTATTCTTCACTCGATGGTTGAGCTCGTTGGTGAGAAGCTGCTGTAATGCCTGGGCTTGCTTGAGCTCGGTGAGATCGCGGCTCGCACCTGCGATCGCAATTGGCTTGCGCTCGGCGCCTTCGCCTTCGAATTCGACGAGACCCCAGGCACTGAGCCAGCGCCAGCTTCCGTCAAGCTGCTTCACCCGATACTCGACGTCGTAGCGGCCGTCGCCGGCGGGGTCGAGCGCCTGGGTCACCCGGGCCCACATCAAATCCATGTCGTCGGGATGGAACTTGGCCTTCACGCCTTCCTCGTCATGGAGGAAACGACCCTCGGTGAGCCCGTAGAGCCGCTGCGCATTGTCGTCGTAGATGCAGATGTTGTCGGCCATCGTGTAGCGCCACGTCCCCATTTTCGAGGCGATCATGGCGAGATCGAAGGTGCGCTGCTGGCGCTCCAGCGCCTGCCGCATGTCGAGCTCTCGCGTGACATCCTGAAAGCAGGCGATCGCACCGACACGCGCGCCATCGGCGTCCCGGAGCGGAGCAACATCGAGACGTGCCACCCAGCGTTTTCCGTCCGCGTTCTGAACGACGGCCTCGACCCCATCGAAGCTCTCGCCGGAAAGTGCCGCGCGGGCCATTGGCGTTTCTTCAGGCCGAAGAGAGTCGCCTTGCAGGTTTTCGATGCGAACGGATCCGAAAAATCGTTGGGCCGGATCGAGCGAGCGAAGCGCTCTTCCCCACAGACGAAGTGCCTGCCGGTTCACGCGAACAAGATAGCCGTCACTGTCGCACACGCAAATGCCAATGGGCAGCGCGTCGAGGACGGCTTGGTCCAGATCGAGAAATGATTCCAGAAGGGGCGGCTGGGTTGGAATTTCGAGGTTTAAGAGAGCCACATCGATCTCCCCATGCGCATGCCGCGACGGCAGGAAACAAGACAGAGCATAATTCCCGCAAGCAAAGCAAGTGGTTACGCGGGGAAGGAACTTTGATCTAGTCTCGGAATTATCTGTTCGGCAGAGATGCGCTTTCGCAGGGCAGGTCGGGGGTAATGAGCCTAAGCCAGACCGGAGCAGCCAATCCGCAGTTGTTATCACTGCTCGAGGCGGCAGGCGATGTTGCGCCGTCCGCCGACGGCGAGATGGCAACTCTCATTGGCGCGTATGATTGGGCGGAAACTCCCATAGGTCCCGCCGAGAACTGGTCGCAAAGCTTGCGGATGATGGTGAGCTTCATGCTCTCCAATCGTTTTCCGCTGCTTCTGTGGTGGGGACCAAAATACATTTCGATCTACAACGACGCGTACAGGCCGATTCTCGGCGTCAAGCATCCGGTGGCACTCGGCCGGCCCGTGAGCGAAGTCTGGTCTGAAATCTGGGACGTCCTCAAGCCATTGATCGACGCCCCATTTGAAGGCGGACCGTCGACCTGGATGGATGACATTGAACTATACTTGAACCGCCACGGTTTCGTTGAAGAAACACATTTTACGGTTGCCTACAGCCCGGTGCCCGATGAGACCGCGCAAGGCGGCATCGGCGGAGTATTGGCCACCGTCCACGAGATCAGCGAGAAGGTCATCGGCGAACGACGTCTGGCAATACTTCGTGACCTCGGCTCGCGGGCGGGCGATGCAAAGACGGCCGAAGAAGCCTGTGAGTTGGCTGCCAGGGTTCTTTCGCAATCCACCAAGGACGTCCCATTTGCGCTCTTGTATCTGCTCGACGACGAAAATGGGCGGTCGCGCCGTGCGGCAGCGGCTGGCCTGCATGGCCCGCCATCCCCCGTTTCGTCCGAGGCATCGTCCGTCGCCGGGCCCGTCGCGGAGCTCCTGCGCCGTCAGGAGATCATCGTCGTTGACGATATTCAGGCCCACTTCCCGGAGGTCTTAACCGGCTCCCTGGATGAGCCGTCACAAACGGCGGTAATGCTTCCGTTGCGTTCAAGCAAACCCGGCAGTCTGTCCGGTTTTCTGGTCGCGGGAGCCAGCTCACGCCTCCGGCTCGACCACCAGTATCGCGGATTCTTCGAATTGATGGCGGCGCAGATCGCGACAAGCATCGCGAATGCGCGCGCCTATGAGGAGGAGCGCAAGCGGGCGGAATCGCTTGCCGAGATCGACCGGGCCAAAACGCTGTTCTTCTCGAACGTCAGTCACGAGTTTCGTACGCCGCTGACGTTGATGCTCGGTCCGCTGGAGCAGGCTTTGGGAGCCGATCCTGCAACGCTGCCGCAACGTCGCGGGGATCTCGAGATGGCGCACAGGAGCGGTCTGCGCCTGCTGCGTCTTGTAAACACGCTTCTCGACTTTTCCCGTATCGAGGCCGGACGCGTGCAGGCTGCCTATGAGCCCGTCGATCTGGCGGCGCTCACGAGCGGACTTGCGGGCGAGTTTCGGGCCGCGATGGAAAAAGCCGGCCTGCAGCTCATCGTCGATTGCCCGCCCCTGGGCAGCCCGGTGTGGGTCGACCGCGACATGTGGGAGAAGATCGTTCTCAATCTCGTCTCCAACGCCTTCAAGTTCACCCTCAAGGGCACGGTCACCGTGCGATTGCGGGCCGAGCGGAACCGGGCAAGGCTGGACGTCAAAGATACCGGAATTGGGATTCCCGAGGGCGAGCTGCCGCGAATCTTCGAGCGTTTTCATCGAGTCGAGGGCGCGCGGGGCCGGAGCCATGAGGGAACGGGCATCGGACTCGCGCTCGTTCATGAGCTCGCAAAGCTTCACGGTGGTTCGGCCGAGGTCGAAAGCAAGGTGGATGCGGGCAGCACATTCACGATTTCCATCCCGCTCGGCAGTGCGCACCTGCCGAACGAACGCCTCAAGGCCACGCGTACGTTGCAACCGACAGTCATCGGCGTCCAACCTTATGTCGAGGAAGCGTTACGCTGGCTTTCGAAGGATAGCACGCAAGAGGGGAGAGACCTCGATTTACCGGTCTCCAACGACCACTTCGCCACGGTCGAGCCATCCGGGAACGAAGCCGGCGAAGCCGAGCGCGGGACCGTCCTCATCGTCGACGACAACGCCGATATGCGAGCGCACCTGGCACGCCTGCTTGCGCCAGGCTACGACATACAAACCGCGGCCGACGGGTTGGAAGCGCTCCAGTCCATCCGCCGCCGGCTGCCGGACATTCTGCTCAGCGACGTCATGATGCCCCGTCTCGACGGGGTCGCGCTTCTGAAGGAAATTCGCACCGATCCCGCGCTGGCCCGTCTGCCTGTCGTGCTGCTGTCTGCACGCGCAGGCGACGAAGCACGCGTCGAAGGGCTCGAAGCCGGCGCAGATGATTATCTCACCAAGCCATTCGGCGCCCGCGAATTGCTCGCCCGTATCGCCACGAATCTGAAGCTCGCAAGACTGCGGCAAAGATATGAAAAGGTGATCGAGAGCGACGTTCGCGCCATGCAGCGGCTACAGGAGATTGGTAACCGGTGCGTTCGCGCCGGAGAGGACTTCGATGAGTGCCTCGCGGACATTCTCGATGCAGCAATCGATCTGGCGGGGGCCGACAAGGGAAATATTCAGCTCGCGGAGAATCAAGGGTCATTGCGGATTGCCGCCCAGCGCGGATTTGACGAGCCGTTCCTGAGCTTTTTCGCAACGGTGAAGTCGGGCGAGGCGTCCAGTTGTGGCGCCGCGTTGGCTTCCGCCGAGCGGATTATCGTCGAGGATGTGACGTCGAGTGCCGTGTTCCAGGGCGACCCGGCGTTGGACGTTCTGCTCCGCGCCGGGGTGCGGGCGGTGATCTCCACGCCGCTGACCAGCAGTACCGGCGCGGTGCTGGGAATGATTTCAACCCATTTCAGCCGTCCGCACCGGCCGAGCGACCGCGAGCTGAGCGTCATCGATCTGCTTGCGCGGCAGACTGCGGACTACCTCGAGCGCCGAGAAGCCGAAGCGGCGCTGCGCGCCAGCGAAAGTCAGTTGCGCGCCTACGTCGCCGCAAGCTTCGACGTGGTCTACCGCATGAGCCACGACTGGACGGTCATGCGCTACCTCGACGGCAAGGAGTTCATTGCCGATACGCTCGAACCCAGCACCGGGTGGCTGCAAAAATATATTCATCCCGACGAACAGCCGCGTGTTCTGAAGGCCATTGACCAGGCGATTCGGACCAAAGGCGTATTCGAACTCGAGCATCGGGTTCTGCGCGCCGACGGAAGCACTGGTTGGACTTTCTCGCGCGCCATTCCTCTCCTGGATTCCGAGGGGGGCGTCGCCGAATGGCTGGGAGCGGCAACCGATATCACGCTGCGCAAGCAACACGAGGAGCATCAGCGGCTATTGATCGACGAATTGAACCACCGCGTCAAGAATACGCTCGCGACGATACAATCGCTGGCCATGCAAACCTTCCGTGATACGGAGGATGTGGAGAAAGCGCGGGAGCAATTTGTCACGCGCTTGCTGGCTTTGGCGAAAGCGCATGACATCCTCACACGTGAAAACTGGAGAGGCGCTCCCTTCAATGAAATCGTCGACGGCGCTATTGCTGCTTATCGGAGCATCTCGCGTGATCGGTTTGAAATTGTAGGCGTCCAGGTTTGGCTTGCAGCAAAGCAGGCGCTCGCCTTGTCCATGGCCTTACACGAACTCTGCACGAATGCCGTCAAATATGGTGCGCTCTCAAATGACAAGGGACGCGTTCGGATACAATGGTCGGTTTCAGGATTGAATGGATCAAGGATCCTGAAGATGCGGTGGTTGGAGACAGGTGGGCCGCCGGTGGCAAAACCGCAGCGGAGTGGCTTTGGCTCGCGTCTGATCGAGCGCGGACTTTCCCGAGATCTTCGAGGAGACGCACGGCTTGAATTTGAGGTTGATGGCTTGAGATGCGTGATAGAGACGCCCTTGGAACAGCAAGCGTCTGCACCCATGGATCACGAATTGGCCGTTGGGATGAAGGAATCTATATGATCGAATGTTTGAGAGATGTGCGCGTCCTTGTCATCGAGGACGAAGCGATGGTTGCGATGCTCATCGAGGACATTCTGGATGAATTAGGATGCAAGGTCGCCGGCGTAGTCTCTGAGCTTGATGAAGCTCTCACCAGGAGCGCTGCGGGGCGTTTCGACATTGCGATCTGGATTTGAACCTGAATGGTTCACGGACCTTCCAGGTCGCAGAGAAGCTCGCTGAATTGCGTGTACCGTTCGTATTTTCGACCGGTTATGGCCTAGCGGGGGTGCCGCCCGCATTTCGCGGTGTGCCCGTTCTGGTCAAGCCTTTTCAGGAGCATGATCTGAAGGATGCGCTTTCGGCGGCGCTTCGATCGAAAGCCTCGGCAGAGAACGACTTCGAGACTTGAAGCCCACGATGGGACGGCGCTCCCGTACAGTGTTGCCGCCGCGACACGACGGGCAAAACACTTCCGCCTTTCAGAAGTGAGGCGGAATGTCCAGCCCTGTCCGCAAAAATATTCATCTTTCCGAAAGACAGAAGTTATGATTTAAAGAAGTCAGCCCGCCTCGACACGGGGGACGTGATGGCCATTCGTCACCAGACGTGAGGCGGGTTGCGATGGACGCGTTGAGCCGCAAGACGTGCGGCACGATGCGTACGGTCAAGCCGTGTGGTCCTGATCCCCCGACGCTGGGATCAAGCCGGTTGATATCCGATTTCGGCCTTGCGGCCGAAACGCGCGGGGATCAACAGGTGATGGTGGCTAAAAAGCCCGGACACCAGGGAGAGCACGGAGCAGCCGTAAAGCCATTGCGCAGGGAGTGCCGGAGTGATTTCGGCGTACCTGTGTTGGCCTGCGTGCGTCTTTTTCGTTTGCACGCAAGGCAGTGGGTGCGGCGTGCACCCGGCATTCCCTGCGCCCTCTTTCTTTTGCGGGGCACCGAATTGCAAAGCTCGGACGCGAAATCGCGCCGCGGGAATGCTAACCCGCGTCCCAAAGCTCCGTCGCGCCGGAATGACGACGGGAATATGAATGCGCGCCATTTCCAAATCGCACGAACGCACTTGAGCGTGCTTCACATCCGGTTCAATCTGCCGCAAAACTGAACGGCAATACCACCGGAACGAATGCGTTTCGGGAGCCTCGGGGGAAGCGATGTCCTATTCCGAAGACCTGCATGCCGCGGCATTGGCCTACCACCGCCTGCCGCAGCCGGGAAAACTCGAGATCCACGCCACCAAGCCGCTCGCCAACCAGCGCGACCTCGCTCTCGCCTATTCCCCCGGCGTCGCCGCCGCCTGCACCGAGATCGCGCAAAACCCCGGTGAGGCGGCCACGCTGACGGCGCGTGCGAACCTTGTCGCCGTCGTCTCCAACGGGACCGCGGTGCTTGGGCTCGGCAATATCGGTCCGCTGGCCTCAAAGCCCGTGATGGAAGGCAAGGCGGTGCTGTTCAAGAAATTCGCAGGCATCGACGTTTTCGACATCGAGATCGCGGCCGACACCATCGAGCGCGTGGTCGACACCGTGGCGGCGCTGGAGCCGACCTTCGGCGGCATCAATCTGGAGGACATCAAGGGTCCGGAGTGTTTCGAGATCGAGGCGCGCTTGAAGGAGCGCATGAAGATCCCGGTGTTCCACGACGACCAGCATGGCACCGCCATCATCGTCGGCGCCGCGATCACCAACGCGCTGCTGCTGAACGGCAAGAAGCTGCCCGACGTCAAGATCGTTTGCTCGGGGGCAGGGGCCGCCGCGATCGCCTGCCTCAATCTGCTGGTGTCGCTCGGCGCCAGGCGCGAGAACATCTGGGTCTGCGACATCGAGGGCGTGGTCTATGAGGGGCGGCCGACGCTGATGGACCGCTGGAAAGGGGCTTACGCGCAGAAGACCGACAAGCGGAAGCTCGCCGACGTCATCGGCGGCGCCGATATCTTCCTCGGGCTCTCCGCTCCCCGCGTCCTGACCCAGGACATGGTCAAGCAGATGGGCAAGGGCCCGCTGGTGATGGCGCTCGCCAACCCCGATCCCGAGATCATGCCGGACGAGGCGCGCGCGGCGCGGCCGGATGCGATGATCTGTACCGGCCGCTCGGACTTCCCCAACCAGGTCAACAACGTCCTGTGCTTTCCCTTCATCTTCCGCGGCGCGCTCGACGTCGGCGCCACCGCCATCAATGAAGAGATGAAGCACGCCGCTGTCGATGCGATCGCGCAGCTGGCGCGCGATCCACCGTCGGACGTGGTGGTGCGCGGCTTGGCCGGCGCCGAATCGCAAGGATTCGGTCCGGGCTCGCTGATCCCGAGTCCGTTTGATCCTCGATTGATTCAGCGCATCGCGCCGGCAGTCGCCAAGGCCGCGATGGACTCCGGCGTGGCGACGCGGCCGATCAAGAATTTCGGTGAATATACCGGGCTCTTGGAGCGCTTCGCTTTCCGCTCCGGCCTGATCATGCGGCCGCTGTTCGCCAAGGCGCGGAGCCAGCCGGTGCGGGTGATCTACGCCGAGGGCGAGGACGAGCGCGTGCTGCGCGCCACCCAGCAGGTGCTGGAGGAGGGGTTGGCCAAGCTGATCCTGGTCGGCCGTCCGTCCGTGGTGGAGGCGCGGATCGAGCGCTTCGGCCTGTCGATCAAGGCCGGCCGCGATTTCGACCTGGTCAATCCCGAGGACGATCCGCGCTACCGCTCCTATGTGCAGACCTATATCGAGGTCGCCGGCCGACGCGGCGTCACGCCGGATGCGGCGCGCACGGCGGTTCGCACCAACAATACGGTGATCGCGGCGCTCGCGGTTGCGCGCGGCGAGGCGGATGCGATGATCTGCGGCCTCGAAGGCCGCTATATGCGGCATCTGCGTCACGTCCGCGACATCATCGGCCATTCGCCCGAAGTCAGCGACTTCGCGGCGCTGGGCATGCTCATCACCAACAAGGGCGCCTATTTCATCGCCGACACCGAGGTGCGCCCCAATCCGAGCGCGGACGAACTGTGCGAGGTGGCAGCCCTTGCCGCCACTCACGTCCGGCGCTTCAACCTGGTGCCGAAGATCGCCTTCCTGTCGCATTCCGATTTCGGCAGCTACGACACCGACACCGCGCGCAAGATGCGCAATGCCACGGCGCTTCTGAAGCTGCATCATCCGCAACTCGAAGCCGACGGCGAAATGCAGGGCGATACCGCGCTGTCGGAAGCGGTGCGGAAACTGGTGCTGCCGGATTCCGGTTTGAAGGGCGAGGCGAACATCCTGATGATGCCGACGCTGGATGCGGCCAACATCGCCCATCAGATCGTCAAGGTGCTGACCGACGCGATTCCGGTAGGACCCATCCTGATCGGACCGGCGCGGCCTGCGCACATCCTCACCCCCTCGGTGACCGCCCGCGGCATCCTCAACATGACGGCGGTTGCCGCCGTCGAGGCCCAGGAGCGTGCCGGGAAGCAGCAGCCGAGCCTGTTCACATAGGTCAGCAGGCCAGGCGGCGCCGGTTCCCTGCGCGGCGCCTCAGCCGAAACGTTTGAAAAGCGCGAACGGAACCTCCATAATTGGGATCGCTGCGTTCGATATTCTCGCCCTGAAGCATTCAAGAGGCCGACAATGCCATTCATCACCTTCGGGCGAGTCCTGTTCGCCGTGCTCTTCATCTATTCGGGCGCGACCAAGCTGTTCGGTATCCAGGCCACCGCCGACATGCTCGCGGCCAAGGTGACCATCCCGACGCTGCTTGCGCCCTATGTCGCCCAGATCGAGACCGCGACCAGCATGCAGTTTCCGCAGCTGCTTGCGATCGCGGTCGGCGCCTTCGAGGTGATTGCCGGCCTGATGATCGCGCTCAATTTCGGGGCGCGGTTCTTCGCGGTGCTGCTGATCCTGTTCGTGATCGCGGCGACCTTCTATGCCCACGATTTCTGGAACCAGGCCGCGCCGGAAAATGCCAAGACGATCATCGACGCGCTGAAGAATCTCTCGATCATCGGCGCGCTGTTCATGATCGCGGGCTATGGACGGGGACGGCGGGTGGCCGAGCCGGCCTACGGAGACGTATAGCGCGGAGAGCCTCAGGCCTCACGCCGCCACGGCGTGACGGTGACACCCTCGGATTTGTCCAGCAGTTGAGGCGCGCCCGGTTTCAGTCCATGGGACTTAAGGATTTGCTGCGGCGTGAACTCGGGCACGCCGGGAAAGCAGGTTTCGCCGCCGGGGATTTTTACCTTCGGTGCTTCCGACAGCCAGAAGGTGTCGTAGCGATCCATGAAGAGCTCGAACACGGCAGGCCCGCCGATGATGGCGACAAGACCCGATCGCACACCGGCGGCCTCGGCCGCCTGCTCGAACGAGGCGCGCGCCGGATTCCAAAGGGTCGCCCTGGGATTTGCGGGATCGGGCGCGAGTGCTGCCACCTTGCGGGTCACGATGAGCCGCGTTCGCTTTGGCGAATTGGGCTGCTCTTCGCCGGAATTGCGGCCGTGCACCAGCAAGTCGGCGCGGTCGAGGGCGGCGGTGAAGAAATTCTTGTCGCCCTCGATCTTCAACTCATCCGGCATCACATGCGCGGCATTGGCCAGCATGCCGTCGGCCGAGACGATGACATAGCCCTCGATCCGGAAAGCCACGATCCCGTGCGGCCGCCGCTACTGCGAAACCTCGGTGACGACGCTCGACAGCGGCCGGTTGCTCACCGTCGGCAGCTTGACGTCCTTCATCAGCGCTTCGTCATATTGCGGCAGCGACTTCACCGGCGACTTCGAGCGCATCGCGACCACCTTGTAGCCCTCGGTCTTCAGCCGCGTCAGGATTTCCGGCAGCAGCGCCGCAGTCTCCTTGTGGAAGTCGTGCATCAGGATGATGCCTTTGCCCTTCTTGTCCAGCCCGTGGAAGATCAGGTTCATGACCTTCTTCGGATCGTGATATTTGAAGTCGAAGGAATCGACGTCGCAGGAGAAGATCGCGATGTTGCGGGTGCCGAGATAGGTGACCATCTCCGGCGGGTGCTGCAGCGCCGGGAAGCGGAAGAACGACGACGGGGAGATCCCGCCCAGCGCCCACTTCACGGCGCTGATGCCTTTCTCGATCTCTTCCTTGCGCTGATCCTCGTTGAGCTTCTTGTTGACCAGCGCCTCATGCGACCAGGTATGCGTGCCGATGGTGTGGCCGGCGTTCCAGACCTTCTTGGCGATCTCGGGATAGTAGGTCGCGTGTTTGCCGATCTCGAAGAAGATGCCGGTGGTGCACTCGTCGGCCAGGGCCTTCAGCACCATCTCGGTGTTCTTCTCCCACGGGCCGTCGTCGAAGGTCAGCACGACTTCCTTGTCCTTCAGGAAGTCGAGCTCCTTGAAATGCTCGAAGCCGAAGCCGGGGCCGCCTGTGGTGTCGATCTCGAGGGTGCGGGCGACGCCCAGCGCGTTCGGATTGTTACAGGCGGCGCGCGCGGGTTGCTTCGGCTGCTCGGCGGCAGCGGCCGGCGCGGCTGCGGGAGCTGCCGGCGCAGGGGCGGCTTGAGGCGCCGCCGTCTGCGACCACGCCATTCCCGGCACGCAAAGGGAAACCGCAACCAACAATCCTGCCGCAATACGCATTGTGATGATCCCGAATTTTGTTGCCCGCGCGGCCGTTGTGAGCCGTCATCCGGGCGTTCCTGCCTGATTCCCTATAGCCTAGTCCGAGCCGTCGCGCCAAGGCGCGTTGCCGTGACAATCCGACCCGTCATGCGGCGGAGGCGGTTAATTTCGGGAACTGTGGCTTACGTATCCGCGAGCGCCCTGGCGATCGCGGTTTTCACGCGCGTATCGGTCGGCTCCACGGCGGAGGCGAAGACGTCGGAGATATAGCCGTCGCGCCCGATGAGATATTTATGGAAGTTCCATTTCGGCACATCCGCGGGCCGCGCCTGCGCCGCCCATTTGTAGAAGGGATGTGCGGCCGCGCCAGCCACGACCGCCTTGGCCGCGATCGGGAAGGTAACGGCATATTCGTGCTGCGCGGTTTGCGCGATCTCTTTGGCGCCACCCGGCTCCTGGCCGCCGAAATCGTTGGAAGGCACGCCGATGATGGTGAGCCCGCGACCGCCAAACTCGGTCCACAATTGCTGCAGGCCGGCATATTGCGGGGTGTAGCCGCATTGCGAGGCCGTATTGACGACGAGGAAGGGATGGCCGGTGTATTCGGCAAGCCGAATGTCGCCGCGCTCGAGCGCCGGAAACGAAAATGCGTAGGCGGTGATGCGGCTCACTTGCTCCTCCGCGCGCGCGGCGAGTGGGGTGGCCACGGCTGCGAGCGTGGCTGCGATCATGGTCCGGCGGTCGATCATGGTGCCTCCCTGCGTGATGACGGTCAGACTAGCACGGCAGGCGAGCGGTTCTCACTCAACAGGCCGTTACGACCGCGCGGGGCACCAGGGCAGGGGCATCAGCGGCATGTAGTAGCCATTCCATTCGCAGGTCGATTCCGGTCCTGTTTTCTTGAAGGCATATTTGACCGGCTCGGCCTGGCTGAACGCGACGTGCAGCCCGAGCAACGTCGCCGTGATCGGGAACGCCCATTTGTGGAAGCGCAGGTCCGACAAGGAGTCGAGCAGGATCGCGCCTGCGATGATGATCAAGGGATCGCTGAAGATGAAATATTCGGCCTTCAACCCGCGCCGCACGCCCAGCGTATCGATGGCAAGCGCTGCGAGCATCAACATGGCCGCCTGCAGCGCGGCCTGCCGCTCGCCGCGCCGCCACGCAACGATGATACCGGGGACGATCAGCCAGATCAGGAACACCGTCGGGCGAGGGGAGGTGTGCAGCACGAAGCTGTAGCGCGCCAGCACCGACCCCAGCCCTTGCAACAACAGCAGGATCGCGGCCAGCGGGCTCGCGCTGTCGGCGGCGTCAGCCGTGCTGGAATCGGCGAAGGTCAGCATCTTTTCCAGCGGATTGACCACGGCGATCGCATTGGCGGCGTTATAGTCGAGGTCAAGCAGCAGCAGCGTCAGTGCGGCGCCGGCGATCAGCGCGGCCATCGACGATATGGTTTCGGCAGCGCTGATCCGCCAGATCGCGGCATAGGCGATCATGCAACCGGCGATCAGAGCGAGCAGCGCGAGCTGATAGATGCCGTATCGGTTGAACAGCAGCGGATGAAATTGCGCGGCGGCGAGCAGCGCGCGGTCGAGGCCGACCGATATCAGCGGCCAGGCCATCCACGAGGCGGCTATTGCGACGATGGCGGCGATCGGGACTGCGAGCCAGGCGCCGCCCGTCCTCCAGAAACTGACACTGGCGCTTTGCGGTCCGCCGAACGGCAGGATCAGGACCGGAAGCGCGCCGATCAACAGGATCGCCTGCACCTTGTTCTCGAGCCCGAGCATGCAGAGCGCGGCTGCCAGCGCCAGCGCAAGCGGCCTTGCGATATGTGCGCGGCGGCCGATCGCGATCAAGAACATCAGCGCGAAGATCACCGGGCAGGCGGCGACGAGTTCGCTGCGCAGGATGCGCAAATGCACCGCCATCCCGCCGGACAGCGCAAAGGCGAAGGTTGCAAGCAGTGCGATACGCCAGTCACGCACGATCAGCCGCGACAGCGCGGCGAAGATCGCGAGAGAACCGATGCCGATCGCGAAGGCCAGCACGCGCGCCGCGCGGACCGCGTGCGTCATCGCCGCGTCGAAGGCCGCCGCGTCGGTGGCCTTCGGGATTGCCGGCAGCGTCCACGCCTCGAGCAGGCCGAGCCGATGCAGCAACGCGAACCAGGATTTCACCGACAGGATGGTCAGATAGGCGGGATGGTCGAGATATTGCTGCGGCTTGCCGGCGTTCATGGCAAGCGCGCTGTAGACCACCATGAAATCCATGTCGGCATTGCGCCAATAGACGACAAAATAGCCGAACAGCAGGAACGAGACGGCAAGCCCCACGATCACAGCAGCCAAGCTGCGCTGCCAGCCGAGACAAGTCAGCCGGGCAAGCGCGTCGGAGCGTGCGGGAGAATGCGAAGCCTGGTCCATGGCGGCGGTGGTTTTAGCCGCCGGCTTCGGGAGGCGCTAGCGCAGCGACAGGATGAAGTCGGTGTATTCGCCGGTCTCGCCTTGCTTGATGCTCTGGTCGGCCACGATGATCGAGCCACCGGTGGTCAGCGCCTCGGCGATGCGTGCCATCGCCTCCGGCGGAACCGTGATGCGATCCAGCGCCTCGGCCGGGCCGTCCACGATGATCTGCTTGATCTCGACCGGCGGCGGAGGCGGCGCGCCCTTGTGCTTGCCGCGTGCGGCGACGCGCTCACGCTTGTCCTCGCCGCGCACGGCGCGCGACATCGGCACATTCACGACAGACCAATGCAGGACGTTGGAATCGTCCTTGTCGACCTGGGCGGTGAACACATGCGTGCCCAGTGGGCGGTCGCTCGCCGCGATCGTCACGGGCACGTCAAACAGCGGCGCGAAATTCTGCCGCACATAAAGCTTGGAATCCTTGCCGCTGATGAAGACCGCGATCTGGCCGGTGCGCCGCGGCGACTCCTTCACCACCTTGACCGGCGGCGAGATGCGGGCATCGTCTTTCTTGGCAGGCTGGGCGTCGTCGGGCTTTGCAATGTCGGCCTTGACGCTGACCGGCTTGACCTCGGCCTTCGGCGTTTCCGCGGGCGCCGGCGCTTCGACGGCCTTGATGTCGGTCTTGGCTTCGACCTTGGCCTCGGGCTTCGCTTCGGTCTTCACGTCGGTGCTGGCGGTGCGCTCAGGTTTGGCGTCGTCGCCCTCGGCTTTGGCCGCGGCCACTGGTTGCGCGCCGGTTTCCGGAGCGAGCGTCACCTCGGCAGGCTTCGCTTCGGCCGCCTTCTCCGGGGTAGCCTCGTCGCGCTTCGCGACGTCGGCAACATCCGGCTTCGCTTCGCCGTTGGTCTCGACGGACTTTGCCGGAAGGGCCGCGTCGGCGGTTTCGACCGACTTCGTTTGTTCGCGCAGCGCGCCGTTACCCGCATCCGTCATCGTGGTAGCGGTCTTGGCGCCGGCGTCGGCGGTGCGCGTTGCGGGAGCTTCCGTTGGCTTGTCGTGTCCGACCGACGGCCGCAGATCGAGCTTGGTTTCGATCGACTTGATTTCGGGCGCGCCGAGATCGGCCTTCGGCCCGACCTTGGCCGCCGGATCTTCGGGCGGTTCGGCGACGACCGGCTGCGGTGCGACCTTGTAGGCGGCAAGGAACGGATGCGCGAACGCGGCCGGCGCCTGCACCTCGCCGGGGGTGACGAACACCCGCGCGCCCATCTTGGTCCAGCCCCACATCTTGGTCGCGAAATCCATCGGCATGCGGATGCAGCCATGCGACGCCGGATAACCGGGCAGCACGCCGGCATGCATCGCGACGCCGCCCCAGGTGATGCGCTGCATGAACGGCATCGGCGCGCCGCTATAGATGTTCGAATGGTGATAGCGGTCTTTCTCGATCACGCTGAACACGCCCTGCGGCGTGGGATGTCCGGGCATGCCCGTCGACACCGGCGCTTCCGCGAACAAGCCGTTCGCGTCGTAAATCTTCACGCGCTGGCTACCGATCGAAACCGAGATGACCAACGGCATTTGCGGATGGACCGTGGTCTCCTTGACCTTGGTCTCCTGCTTCTTCGGCGCGCGACGGGCGCGCTGCAGCTTGCGCGGCGGCTGAGGGCGCTCGATGCTGCCGGACATTCCGGAATCGGAGTCCCGATAATAGTAGAGCGCGGCGTCGGCGGGCGTGGCCGCCAGCAAGATGCCTGTCGTCAAAAGGGCAGCGCGAAAAAGCGCTCCGGTCGAGACGGAGGCGCGCAGCGCGCTTACGGGGTTCATTTTCGAATCCTCGGTCATCCAGTTTTGGTCAGTTTCGCAGACGCTGATGGCGTTAACCAGCGCAGCGCTCTAATTCCAGCGGTTTTCGGCCAAAGCGTAGCAAAAAAGCCTCACATTACGTTAAAGGCAGTGGGCTACCGGGAGGCCTTTCGGAGGCATGTTTGCGTCCCTACATGGCGCTCGCCTTCCCATTCGGAGTTTCTCCATGACATCCCCCGCCTCCAGGCCATGTGACATGCGGCTGAAATTCCTGTGCTTGCTGTTGGTCGCGTGGCTGGCATGGCCGGTTTCATCGGCGCATGCCGCTGACGAGCCGGATCTGATCTTCCGCCGCTCGACCGTTTTCAAGCTGTTGAGCCCGAACGACAAGCTCGCAACCTACGGCGTCGACGATCCCCAGGTCGAAGGCGTCGCCTGCCATTTCACGGTTCCGGAAAAGGGCGGTTACACCGGCTGGCTTGGGCTTGCCGAGCAGGTTTCCGATATCTCGCTGGCCTGCCGCCAGATCGGCCCGATCCATTTCAAGGGCAAGATGGAGCAGGGCGAGGACATGTTTCGCCAGCGCCGCTCGCTGTTTTTCAAGAGGATGCAGATCGTGCGGGGTTGCGATGCCAAGCGTAACACGCTGGTCTACATGGTCTATTCCGACAAGCTGATCGACGGCTCGCCGAAGAATTCGACTTCGACCGTGCCGGTCATGCCGTGGGGCGCGGCCGACAGCACGATCCAGAAATGCGGCGATTTCATCCAGTAATTCTTAGCTGGGTGCGCGCGGTGGCCCGGCCTTGGGATCGCGATAGCCGACCAGTCGCAGAAATTCCTGCGGCTGGGAAAGCCCGTGGTGGTCGTCGCCTTGCTGGGTCATCGCCCCGCACATTTGCTGCTGGCGCGGCCTGGACGGCTGCGCCGTGTTGGCATCCTTGATTTGGTCTTTCGGGGTCAATTGGCTGGAAGTCGCCTTGCCTACAACGATGTCGCCACTGCCCATGACTGCCACCCTTGCCGTGAGGAAGACAATTTCGAGAGGAATACAACGCGGAACAGCGCTTTGAGTTGCGCGATCCATGTTGGTCGACCGTCGCGCGAGGCGGGTTCACGCCCGGGCCCGGTGGAAAACGTGGATAGCGTCGGCGCCGGGCGGGATCGGCGCCGGGTCGGTCAATGGCCGAGCGCCTCGTTCAATGGCCGACCCTTAACTGATTGAAATCTCTCGGATTCAGCTTCGAATTGTTTCGTCGCAGACGAGGCGACGACACAATTCTCCCACCCCACGAAACCATTTTCGGCTTTTGGCGCAGAATTCCGGAAACCTCGGATGGTTATCAAGCGACCAACGAATACCGGCGGAAAGCCGAACAGGGAAATCCGGAGAGAAGTCAATGCGGACGGTCAGCTTCATCCTCGCCTTCGTCTTCGTGGTGGCCGGCTCCTCGATGGCTGGCTCTGTTGAAAGCGGGCTGCCGGGTGTCGGCACCTTCTCCTACAACGGCACGCCGGTTGCGCCGTCGCAGACCCTCATCGTTGCCGCACGCTGACGGCTGAACTAGACACACCCAGGCAATTCGCCGAAAAGGCCATCATGTTCCTTCGTATTTGCGCGCTCGCATTCGTCGCAACCTTCCTCCTCAATCATCCGGTCCAGGCGCAGCAGCAGATTCGCGCATCGATCCGGATGACCGATCCCCGCAGCGATTTTGTCCGCCAATGCGCGCCTCATATGCTCGGCCGCTGGGCGCATCCTGAAGAAGTCTGCGGCTGTCTCCATGACCATGCCGCCGCCATGGTCGACGACATTGACCTGCGCGAGGCCTTGCTGCGCGGCATCGGCGAGACCGGCGTACCGACGATCGAGACCGAATGGGTGCCGGCAGCGAAGCAGGCCGAGATCGGCGCGACCTTCACCAAAATCGCCAAGCCGACCCTGCAATGCATGTTCGATCCGGCGACACAGGCGACGAACTGATCCGTCGGATTTCTATCCCTCTCCGAAAGCCAGCCCATAGCCGTTGAGATCGCGGACCGATAGTTCGCGCATCCGGTAGATGCGGTGGACCGGGCCCTCGAAAATATCCGCTTTCCTGGCGCGCAGCTCGGCGGCGAGCGCATCGACATTGTCGACCCACACGTCGAAGGTCTCGTCCATCACGGTCCGGTTCGGCCGCGCGACCGGCGGTCGGCTGCTTGGCTGGGACCAGGCGCGGCTTGCTGAAGCGGCCGGCGTCTCGATCATCACCGTGAAGCGGCTTGAGGCGGCGGGCGAGGAAATCCACGCTCATTTCGCAACCGTCATCAAGGTCAAAGCTGCGTTCGAGAAGGCCGGCGTGCTATTCCTGGGTCCTGAGAGCCGCCTCGGATATGGCGTGCGGCTGCGTGAACTGAAGCGAAAGCCAAGGAAGTGAGGAAAGCAATGGGGTTTTCGTCACAACGGTCAGCGTTCGCAGCGTCGCTGCTTCTTGCGTGCATGGCGCTCGCATCGCCGGCAATCGCCGCGCCCGATGAGGACATTCTGGGCAAAGCCGAAGGCTATCCGGTCGGGACACCTAAAAACTGGTTCTTCGACGAGCATGTCCGGGTCGGCTCGTTCAGCCACATCGATAAAGTTCTTCCGCACTACTTCACGGTGCACAAGTCGGCTGCGCCGCTGCCGCTGCCAAAGGCCGCGAGCGTGCCGAAGCTCGAGTATCGCCTGCAGGGGCAAAGCTACACGATCGACGATCTCCTGGCGCATCAGCGCATCACCGGCTTGCTCGTCATCAAGGACGGAGAGATCCTCGACGAGCGTTACCAGTACGAGCGCAAGGACAGCGACCGCTTCATCTCGCACTCGATGGCGAAGTCGATCACGAGCCTTGCGATGGGCATCGCGCTTGCCGAGAAGAAGATCGCCTCGCTCGACGACACCATCGCCAAATACGAGCCGAAGCTTGCCGGCAGCCCCTATGGCGAGACCACCATCCGCAACATCCTGCGGATGTCCTCGGGCGTGCCCTTCGATGAGTCCTACAACGGCAAGGACGACCTGACGCGATTCAACATCACCCGCTTCAAGCAGGGCAGCGTTGCCGCGCTGCGCCAGCTGGACAAGCGCGAAGTGGAGCAGGGCACCCGCTTCCACTACGCGTCTTCCGAAACCGTCAATCTCGTGATGGTCCTGCTCGCCGCGACTGGCATACCGTTGGCGGACTATCTGACCCCGCGGCTATGGCAGCCAATGGGCGCGGAGGCCGATGCGGAGTGGACCAGGTACGCCGACAACTCAGTCGTCGGCTCGGGCAATTTCAACGCGATCCTTCGCGACTACGGCCGGCTCGGCATCCTGCTCGCCAATGACGGCATGGCCGGTGGCAAGCAGATCATTCCGAAGGACTATCTGCTCGATGCCACCGACTGGCATCGGCAGCCCGCTGCGTTCCAGCCATTCAACGCGACGCCGTATTTCGGTTACGGCTACCAGTTCTGGCTGTTTCCCGGCGACAAGCGTCGGTTCGCGTTGCTCGGCGTCTACGGCCAATCGATCTTCGTCGATCCGGAATTGAAGCTGGTGCTGGTGCTGACGGCGGCGGCGAAGACCGCCAATGTCGGCAAGGAGCCATTGGGACGCGAGCGCGACGCGCTGTGGCGCGGCCTCGTGGCAACCTTCGGCAGCTGGTAGCTATTTCTTCTTCGGCGCAAGCCGCGGGACGCAACTGCGCGCGGGTGTCACGCCCGACGGCGTCATCTTGGCGCCGGAGACTTCCTTGACCTGTCCCGCCGGACAGGTTCCATCATCGACCTGCACGCGCTGACCGAGCCGCAGGCCGACGATGTCCTGCTCGCGCCCGACATGTTGGGTTTGGGCCAATGTCGGTGCGACCAGCGCCGCGAGCAGTATGGAAGCTATGATGGCACGATACACGATCATGAGCTGACTGTAGGGAAGCGCCGCCGATTCTGAAAGGCGGACCAAAGTTGCCTGCAAACTGCGGATGAACTGTGGTTTGATGGACGATGGGAGGATCACGACGAAATGACAACGGCAGGCACCAAGCAGAAAATTCTCGACGCTGTCGATGCCGGCTTCGACGCACAGCTCGCCACCACGCGCGACTTTGTCGCGATCCCCTCGACCCGCGGCGCGGAGGGGCCATGCCAGGACATGATCGGCGACCTCCTGCGCGAGCGTGGCTATGAGGTTGACGACTGGCACATCGATCTCGACGATCTCAGGGATATGCGCGGCTACGGCCCGATCGAGCACGACTTCTCCAAGGCGCGCACCGTAGTCGGCACCTATCGTCCGCAAAACAACGCGGGAAAATCCCTGATCCTGCAGGGTCATTGCGACGTCGTGCCGGCGGGGCCGCTCGACATGTGGGAGACCCCGCCGTTCTCGCCGACAATCAAGGACGGGCGGATGTATGGCCGCGGCGCCTGCGACATGAAGTCGGGCACGATCGGCGCGCTTTACGCGCTCGATGCCATCAAGGCCGCCGGTCTTAAGCCCACGGGGCGGATTCATTTCCAATCGGTGATCGAGGAGGAAAGTACTGGCGTCGGTGCGCTCTCGACCCTGCAGCGCGGCTATCGCGCCGATGCCTGCTTCATCCCCGAGCCGACCGGCGGCAAGATGGTGCGCGCGCAGGTCGGCGTGATCTGGTTTCGGTTGAAGGTGCGCGGCTTTCCCGTGCACGTGTTCGAAGCGGGCGCCGGCGCCAACGCGATCATGGCGGCCTATCATCTGATTCATGCGTTGCAGAAACTCGAGGCGGAATGGAACGAGCGCGCCAAAGCCGATCGCCACTTCAAGGCGCTTGTGCATCCCATCAACTTCAATCCCGGCATCATCAAGGGCGGCGACTGGGCTTCCAGCGTACCGGCCTGGTGCGATGTCGACTGCCGGATCGCGGTGTTGCCGGGCTGGTCGATATCAGATTGCCAGAAAGAGATTCTGTCGTGCGTCTCGGGCGCGGCACGCGACCATCGCTTTCTCTCCAACAATCCGCCCAGCGTGGAATGGTCCGGCTTCCTGTCGGAAGGTTATGAACTGACGAATTCTGCGCAAGCAGAGGTGGCGTTCGGCAAGGCGTTTACATCGGTCTATGGCGGCGAGGTGCAGGATCTCGTGTTCACCGCGCTGACGGATACGCGCTTCTACGGGCTGAACTATGACATCCCGAGCCTGTGTTTTGGCGCCAGCGGTGCCGCGATGCACGGCTTCAACGAATATGTCGATCTGGAATCGCTGCGGAAGGCCACCAAGGCCACCGCGCTGTTCATTGCCGAGTGGTGCGGGGTGGAGACGATCTAGCTTCGCCCGCGCGTCGCCGTCGCGCCGAACAGCTCTGATGTCACCGACCTGAACCAGCGGTGCGCGGCGTCGCGATGATAGCGCTCATGCCAGTATTGCGTGATTTCGATGCGCGGTAACGCGACGGGCGTTTCAAAGGCGACCAGCCCGAGCGGCTCGGCGAGGCGCTTCGCCAAATTCGCCGGCAGCGTGACGAGGCCGTCGGTTTCGGCCGCGACGATGGCGCCGGCAATGAAGCTCGGAACCCGCAACATGATATTGGCCGGCGAGATCTGCGATGCCAGCACGCGCTGCGCGCTCATGTGCGCGGCATGACCGGTCTCCGAGGCTGTGACGAGGATATGGCGCTGCGCGAGGAAGCCGGCACGTGAGCGCGACGCCGAAACCTTGGGATGACCCTTTCGGGCGACCGTGACATAGCCGTCGAAATACAGGCGCTGGCGGCGAAGGTGGCGCGCCGCCTTTGGAAAAGCGCCCAGCGCCAGGTCAGCCTCGCCGGCCTCCAGCTTGGGTTCGAACTGGCGTGCATCCAGCGGTATCGCGCGAATATTGATCCCGGGCGCGATGGTGGCTACCCGGGCAATCAGAGGCGGCAGGAAGTGGATCATCCCGACGTCGGTCAACAGCAGGCTGAAGGTCCGATCGGAGTGGAGCGGGTCGAACGCGGCCACGGAAGCACGCAGATTGTCGGCGGCGCCGAGCAGCGTGCGCAGCGTATCTGATATCTCGAGCGCCTTGGCGGTCGGCTGCATCGCATGCCCGTGGCGGACGAACAGCGGATCGGCAAATTGTTCACGCAGATGCCGCAGCATCTTGCTGATGCCGGGCTGCGTGGTCGCCAACAGTTCCGCCGTCCGCGTGATGCTGCGCTGGTGCAGCAGGGCATTCAGCACCCGCAGCTCCCTCAAGTTCAATTCAGTTGATACTAAATCGGCCATATCATCTATTCCGGTTCTGGCATGGCGATATTGACGCCGATCGGATAGGCTGGTGTCAATGACAAAGCGCCGAGCCGCGCGGCGCCAGGGAGAACCCAAGATGAGCAAATTCATCATCGAGCCGCATTTCCGCCTGCAGGAATGGGTTGCCCGGGAGAAGGGCTATTTCGAAGCCGAAGGCCTCGATTACGAATTTCGCGAACTGATCCGTTCGACCGACGGGCAGCATCACAACAAGGCCAATCAGGGCGCCTTCCAGAGTATCGAAAAGGGCCGCGAGGCCAATGTCAGCTGCGCCTGCCACTGGACCGTGAACGTGGCGGCCTCCAACGGCCACGCCAAGCTCTATGCCGACGTCTATTCGGTGGCGCCTTCCGGAATTTTCGTGCCTGCGGATTCCAGAATCCGCACGCCCGCCGACCTTGCCGGCATCCCGATTTCGGTCGGCTACCAGTCGGGCAGCCATTACTCGACCATCCAGGCGCTCGAACAGTTCATGAAGCGGAGCGAGATCAACCTGACGTTCGAAGACGGCATGCTGTTTCATCGGATGGCGCAGCTGATCGAGGGCAAGAGCCCGGCCGCCGCGTTGTTCAGCGGGCCGTATTACCTCGCCGAGCAACTCGGATTCCGCAAGGTAATCGACACCAGCTTCATGATCGCGGCGATGATCAAGGGCGATGTCGAGCCGGAAGACGTCAAGCGATACTTCCGGGCGCTCCGCAAGGCGCAGCGCGATATCGATCTTCGCCCCGAACGCTACACCCACTACTACAAGAACGAATTCCCCGAGCGTTTCCATGACATGATGGATACGCGCAGCTGGGGCCCGGGCGAGCGAATCGTGTTCGAAACCTATTCCCGCGAAGTTTTCGAGGAATCGTTCGAGTGGATCGCGGAGCACGAGATCTTCGCACAAGGGCGCATGGGATCGGGCGAATATGATCGATCCACGATCTCGTTTGCGGCGGAGTAACTGCGTAACGTTCTAAGGGGGAAGCGTCATGCGCAAGCAAATCCTGAGCTGTCTGTTCGCCGCCGCCGGTTTGGGATTGGCACCTGGCGCTGCCATCGCCCAGGACAACGTCAAGGTCGGCCTGATCGTGCCGCTGACGGGCGGCCAGGCGTCGACCGGCAAGCAGCTCGATAACGCGGTCAAGCTCTACATGCAGCAGCATGGCGACAGCGTCGCCGGCAAGAAGGTCGAGGTGATCGTCAGGGACGATGGCGCCATCCCTGATAATACCAAGCGCATCGCGCAGGAGCTGATCGTCAACGACAAGGTGCAGATCCTCGCGGGTTTTGGGATCACGCCCGCCGCGCTCGCAGCGGCGCCTTTGGCGACGCAGGCGAAGATCCCGGAGATCGTGATGCTGGCCGGCGCCTCCATCGTGACCGAACGCTCGCCCTATATCGTCCGCACCAGTTTCACCTTGGCGCAGTCGGCCGTGATCGTCGGCGACTGGGCGCCGAAGAACGGCATCAAGAAGGTCGCCACGCTGACCA
Source organism: uncultured Alphaproteobacteria bacterium (assembly GCA_963791665.1). Classification (GTDB taxonomy): domain Bacteria; phylum Pseudomonadota; class Alphaproteobacteria; order Rhizobiales; family Xanthobacteraceae; genus Bradyrhizobium. Next base: position 36,371 of record CAWBTH010000007.1, read on the forward strand.
CCGACTACGCGCCCGGCAATGATGCACTGCAATTCTTCAAGGCGCATTTTACCGCTGCCGGCGGCGAGGTTGTCGAGGAAGTCAAGGTGCCCTTGATGAATCCCGACTTCGCGCCGTTCCTGCAGCGCATGAAGGAGGCCAAGCCGGACGCCATGTTCGTGTTCGTGCCGGGTGGGCAGGGCGGCAACTTCATGAAGCAGTTTTCCGAGCGCGGCCTCGACAAATCAGGCATCAGGATCATCGGCCCCGGCGACGTCATGGACGACGACCTGCTCAACGGCATGGGCGACGCTGCGCTGGGCGCGGTTACCGCGCATATGTACTCGGCGGCGCATCCGTCCGCGCTGAACAAGCAGTTCGTGGCGGCCTATCAAAAGGCCTTCAATTCGCGTCCGGGTTTCGTCGCGGTCGGCAGCTATGACGGCATTCATCTGGTGTATGAGGCGCTGAAGAAAACCGGCGGCAAGACCGATGGCGATGCGCTGATCGCGGCGATGAAGGGCATGGCGTGGGAAAGTCCGCGCGGGCCGATCTCGATCGATCCTGAAACACGCGACATCGTGCAGAACATCTACATGCGCAAGGTCGAGAAGGTGAACGGCGAACTCTACAATGTCGAGTTCGAAACCTTCAAGGACGTCAAGGACGCCGGCAAGTCGCAGAAATAGCAGTCACCGCGGCCACAGCGCGGCGACGATCGCATCAAGGCCATCGGTCAGCGCCGCCGGCCCCGGCTGCAGGATCAGCGGCGATTTGATCTCGACGATGCGGTTGTTGCGGACCGCCGGGATCGCATCCCAGCCCGGCCGGCTTCTGATCCTGGCCACATTGACTTTCTTGCCGCACCAGGAGGCGAGGATCACGTCCGGAGCTAGCTCGCGCACCTTGTCGGGCGCGACGATCCGATCCTTGGCTGCCTTGCACGAGCGAAGTTCGGGCAGGATATCCGCTCCGCCTGCGATCTCGATCAGCTCGGACACCCAACCGATGCCGCTGATCAGGGGATCGTCCCATTCCTCGAAATAGACTTTTGGGCGCGGGGTGCGCACGACGGAAGCAATCTCAGTGAGACGTTTCTCGTAGCCGGCCGCCAGTTGCTCGGCGCGATCGGCGGCGCCGACCATGGCTCCGAGCGTGCGGATCATCGCCAGAATGCCCGCGACATCGCGCTGGTTGAAGACATGGACGGCCACGCCCGCGCGCACCAGCTCCGCCGCGATATCGGCCTGCAGGTCGGAGAAGGCGAGCACGAGATCCGGCGCAAGCGCGAGGATTTTCGGGATATCGGCGGTGATGAACGCCGACACCCGCTTCTTCTCGCGCCGGACCTGCGGCGGCCGCACCGCATAGCCGGAGACGCCGACGATGCGATCCTGCTCGCCGAGCAAATACAGCGTCTCCACGGTTTCCTCGGTGAGACAGACGATGCGGCGGGGAGGGAAGTGCTGCATGGCTCCAACATATCCAAGGCTGCGCACGGGAGCATTACCTCGGAGGTCATTGCCTGATTTACCCGAACGTTCCATCTTGTTGAGAGATCGCTTGAAGGAAGCCGGGAGACCTCATGACGCCGCTTGAGAAGATCAAATCGATGACGATGCCCTTTGCGGTTTTGAAGGGCGTGACCTTTGTCGAAGCCGACAAGGACCGCGTTGTCGCTCGCATGCTGGTCCGGCCGGACCTCTGCACCGCCAACAACACCATCCATGGCGGCGCTATCATGGCCTTTGCCGACTCCGTCGGCGCGGCCGCGACGGTCGTCAACCTGCCCGAGGACGCCAAGGGCACCACGACGCTCGAGAGCAAGACCAATTTCATCGGCGGCGCCAAGGAGGGCACGACGCTGATCGCGACCGCGACCCCGGTGCATCGTGGCCGCCGTACCCAGGTCTGGACCACGCGGCTGGAGACGGAGGAGGGCAAACTGGTCGCGATCGTCACCCAGACGCAGATGGTGCTCTGAGACCGGAATTCAATTCGTTAACGGCCGTTCACGAATTCTGCCGATATTTCAAGCATAAAGCAGTCTTGAATTTCGTGGTGCAGTGCACAATATTGAAGTGCTAGGGATTCGACGCCTCCTCGAGGGCCACTGAGAGGAGTTTGAGATGTCAGACGACACGATTGGCCATCCGCGGCCGGGCTTTGGCTATGTGCGGACGCTGAGCCAGCAGGAAGAGTTGCCGCTGTTGCGGGATCACCTGCTGCGGCTCGACAGTGACAGCCGCCGCGACCGCTTCCATGGATTCATGGATGATGAGTTCATCGAGCGCTACGCCGCCAAATGCGCGGACGATGGCACTGATGATCATCGCCTACATGGAAAACGGCATCGTCCGCGGCGCGGCCGAACTGCATCCGCCGGCCCAGTCCGACGACGGCGTGCCCGAGATCGCCTTCAGCGTGGAGGCGTGCGTGCGGCGCCAGGGCGTCGGCAGCATCCTGTTCAAGCGATTATTGTCGGAAGCGCGCTGGAAAGGTTATCGCCGGCTGCGCGTCACCACCGATGCGGGCAATGAGGCGATGCGGGCGTTGGCAAGCAAGTTCGGCGCGCATCTCGTGTTCCGCCATGGCGAGTCGACCGGGACGATCGATGTTGGCCAAGCGCCACAGGCCGAACTTGCAAAGCTTGCGATCGACGCGCCGCTGGACGCGGCGCGCGCGGTGATGAATTTCAACCGCGCCTGGTGGAAACTGTTTGCGAGGATGTATCGAGGTGGGCGCGCCGCGTGACGCCCATCGCCGTTCGGCGGCGACACCGGCAGGCTTGCTGAACCGATTTGCGAAGAAAAGCGCGTACGCGCTCAGGTGCCGGTGCGCTTGTCGTTGCCGAAGCGCCTGACGACACGGCGCTCGACCACCACCGAGCGCTGCGCGCCCGCTTCGCCCGCGATCACGCGGGTCGCAGCACGCGCCAAGGCGCGGCCCTGCTTCTTCACCTCGACCAGAACCTCGTCATAGGGCAGCCCCATCAGCGCGGAGGCGATCTCGGCCTGCTGCTCCTGATCTTCGGTGATGCCGACGGCGGCAAAAATGGCCTCCTCCAGCGTCGGCGGATCGCGCCGCACGCGCCGGGTCCCGTATTTGGTGTTCCAGTCTTCACTCATCGGAGGCCTCGATTCTGATCCGGAATACCTAGGCAGTGCCATGTTGCATTGCAATATGAATTTGATGTGGCAATCCAGCTATGCACCAAATCAATCTCACAGCCCTTCCAGCCTCGTGGCGTCATAAATCTCGATCGTTGGAGGCGCAGAGACCAGCGCGCCAAGTGCGCGGACGAAGTTGCGCGACGCCGGCACCGCGAAATGCGCCCCCAGCGCGGCGCGATCGGCCCATTGCTCGATGAAGACCAGCCGCAACGGGTTCTCGCAATCGACATGTACGGCGTGGGAGATGCATCCAGGTTCGGTGCGCGAGCGATGCACATGTTCGAGGCTGAGCCGCCGCGCCTCTTCGAACGTGTCCTGCCGTGTTGTCACGCTACCGGTCACAACGATCATGTCGCTTCCCCCTCGTTTCAGCCGGACGATGCGGCTTCCGCAACGCTGGCTGATGTTACGGCGTATTGCGGCCAGCGTTTGAGCGCGGCACGACCGGCATCCGTGAGGATGTAAACGCCGCGCTCGGCGCGATCGAACCAGCCATAGACATTGTGCAGCAGGATTTTGCCGGCGTCGGGCGCGTGCGCGCGCAAATCCTTGACGCGCCGCGGTCCACCTGAGAGCGCGGAGGCGCAGGCGAGCGCCTGCTGCCGATAGGCCGTCATGATCGGCGCTCGCGTCGAGCCGCCCATGGCGGGATCGCCGATACGCCGCTGGTGCTCGGCGACCAGCCGCGAACGTTTTTTGGGATCGCGCCGCGGCGCCGTGGTCGGCGGCTTGACCAGCACCTCGACCTCGCCGCGGCCGGTCACGCCCAGCATGCCAAAGCCGAGCCGGCGGCAGAGGTTGCGGTAACGCGCGTCGCTCTCGCGGCCCTTGCCCTGCGCCGACATTTTTGCCGCGAGCCAGACCTCGTCGGCCGCGCCGGCGCGATCGACCGCCTGCAGGATCAGTTCGAGATTGAACGCAAGCTTCAGTTCGCCGATCACGACCACAGGCGGATCGTCGGCGGACAGCGCGACCAGGTCGCAGCCGCCGATTTCGCCCTTGACGGTGAAGCCCAGCTTTTCGAGGAAGCGTTTGACGGGCAGATAAAGCGCGGTTTCCAAGTCAGCGATCCCCAGGCGGCGCCGAAGCCGCAACTCAATGTCCGGAGTTTAGCCGAATTCACGCAAAGCGTTTGATCGGGTGGCGCGGCAGGCGTAATCTTGCACGCGGGACAAGGCATAAGTCATTGCGGGGAGAACTCGCCGGAGGCGATCCGGCGGGGGCGTTGTGCTTTCTTGGGGCAGCTGCGTGTTGCTGAAAGGACTCTACAAATTCGCGTTCAAGACGGCGCGCGGCACCGGCTGCGGCGTCATGTTCGCGACCGAGGACGGCAAGCTCTATGGCGGCAATTCAGGCTCGTCCTTCATCGGCAGCTACAAGGATAGAGGGCGAGGAGATCGTCTCGGAGATGATGATGTCCCGCCACAACTATGATCCCGCCTACGCGCCGCTGTATCCCGTCGACAATGTCCTCATGACCTTCCGCAGTCATTGGAAGGGCGGCGAACTCCATTCCAAAGGCGGTACCGCGGCGTTGCCCGGGGTCGTCTTCGAGAGCGTGCTGACGCCGATCAACGACGCCGAGGCGCCGCCGGCCGGCCGCGTCGGCGCCAACGGCATCCGCAATGGACTCTATTCCATTCACATCCGCATGCTCGACGGCATCGATGGCGGCAACACCGGCGTCATGATGTTGCAGGACGGGCGCATCCGCGGCGGTGATGCCTATTTCGATTATCTCGGCGCCTACAGCGCCGAGAACGGCAGATGGAAAGGCGAGATCGTCAATCGCGAACACACGCCGAGCCGCGGCGAGCGTCCGCTGTTCGGCGGCCATGAGGTCGGCATCGGCTTTTCCGGCACCTATGACGGTGAGGGCGCCGAAGGCGAAGCCACCGCGCTCGCCGGCAAACGCAGCATCCGCTTCAAGGCGGTGCTCAAGAAACTGGTTGAAGCCTGAATCTTCGCTCGATCAGCTTTGCCATGGCGGAAGCCTGTGCGCTGCTGCAATCGCGGTGAGCGAAGCGAGGCTGGCCGATCCCACTTCGAAATCTCCGATCATCGTCGCCACGGAATCGACGGCGGCAAGCGCCGAAGCGTCGAGAACCCTGCTGTCATGAGTCGCATCTCGCCAGCTGTCCCAGGCGGAGGTGTATTGGTTCGTCAGGGCAAGGAGGTCGCGATAGACATTGACGCGGAGGAACCAAAACCCTCTGGCATTGCCTTGGCCGAATGCCTCGGCATCGGTGCGGCCGCTCCGCGCCCGTTGCCAGGCGTTCCCGGCCGCCAGGAAAACACTGGTCGGCAGGTCGGCTGCATCGAAGCGGATGCCGAGCTGTTCGCGATGGAGCTGATCGAGCTGGGCATCGGCACGAATCCAGCGATCGTCCGTTGCCGACCAGTACTCGCAAATCCAGTGGTCCTCGAACGGGCCGGTGGTGAAATATGCGGCGAACCCGCAGCGAATGCGGGCGGGGATCGATTGATGCCGCAGCATGCTGGCAAGCATGATTGCGTAATCCCGGCAGGTCCCGAACGAACGCCGGTCCCCGCGGTCGCCGGTCAGTGAGCCCATCAGGTTCAGGCGCTCGCTTGCCGGAAGCGTCTCGCGCGACATCGGGACATCCGCGGGAACGCCGTATCGCGCGGCCCAGGCGACGTGAATGATCAAGCGCGAAACGATATCGCGCAGCGCAGCGGGGGACGTCGGAAGGTCGCGATAGAGATCTGCGAACGCGCCGGGATCGGTGAAGGCGTCCTGTTGGACGTATCGGTCCGGGATACTCACGCGTGCCGAGCCTAGACCCGCCCCGCCACCGGGATCAGCGCGCCCGTCACCGCACTCGCGGCGTCGCTGACCAGGAACAGGATCACCTCGGCGAGCTCCTGCGGTCTCACCCATTTCGAGAAGTCGGACTTCGGCATGTCGGCGCGGTTTGCCGCGGTGTCGATCGTCGATGGCAGCACAGCATTCACCGTGATCTTGCCCTTGTGCTCGGCGGCAAGCGCCTCGGTGAGGCGGTGCACGCCGGCCTTCGAGGCCGCGTAGGGACCCATGCCGCTGCCTGCCTGCAACGCGCCCATCGCGCCGATATTGACGATGCGCGCGGCCGCCGACTTCTCAAGATGCGGCAATGCCGCCTGCGAGGCGTTGAGCGCCGTCAGGAGATTCAGCGCATGCATGCGTTGCCAGCTCTTGATGTCGCCTCCCGCCACCGTCTCGTAGGTGAAGCCGCCGGCGATGTTGACCAGCGCATCGAGCCTTCCGAAATGCGCCGCGGCGGCATCGATGGCCTTTTTGGCCTGGCCGCTGTCGGACAGGTCCACTCCGCAGAGCTCGATCCGCTCGGGCGTGGCGGCCGCCTGCGAGGCCGCATGGTCGACGCCCGCCACGCGGGCGCCGCGCGCAATCGCCTGGTCCACGACCACCCGGCCGAGCGCGCCGAGCGCGCCGGTGACGACGATGACTTTTCCGTTCATGAGAGACATCTCCGCGACTGCAGCACGAGACGCAGACTATCCATACGAAAATGACTTGCAATGGCGGCGAGTTTCGCGGCGGAATGGGTGCACAATTTCAGATGGTGTACGACATGAGCGACGCTCCGCCCGCAGTCGATTTTCCCCCGAGCATTGTTGCCTTCAAATACGGGCTTCCGAATTTTTTCAAAGCGCTTCGCGCCAATGGGCCCGTCCGCGTCGTGGCGATGGGGTCGTCGTCGACCGCGGGCAGAGGTGATGACGTGGTGCCTTACCCGGCTCGGCTCGAAATGTATCTCCGATGGGAGTACCAGGCCCGATTTCCCGAAATGAGGCTCGACATCCTCAACCGGGGGCATGGCGGTCAGGAGGCGCCAGAGGAGCGGAAGCGGTTCCAGACAGACATCTTCGATCTGAAGCCCGCGCTGGTGATATGGCAGGTCGGCACCAATGCCGTCTTCCACAACTACATTATCAAGGATGTGGCCGAAGAGATCGACAAAGGACTGGGCCAACTGAGCGGGCAGGATTTCGATGTCATGCTGATGGATTCACAATACAGCACCGCGATGTTGAAAGACGACAAGGCTGACGCATCGGACCAGATGATGGCCTTGATCGCGGCCGCCGCCGAAAAGTTCGAGATCAACCTGTTCCGGCGCTGGGCGTTGATGCGGCATTGGCACATCCACAACAATGTCCAGCTCGCCGACATGGTCGACCCAATCGATCCGGATCAGCTCCATCAAAACGACTGGAGCATGATGCAGGTGTCGAAAGCCCTGTTTGGCGCTATCAAGGATCTGTTTACGAAGATGGACTCGTCCATTTCGCACGGTTCTTAAAATTTTCCGCTTCTTTGTAAGCCGATGGCAGAGTTGACCCGCTATGGTGCACCCCGACCAGAACGGGGACTTATTCCATGATGAAGTATTTGCCGGATCACGGCCTGCCGCTGATCGCGCTGAAGGAGCAGCGCCGCGATCTCGTCGTCGCCCTGCAGAATCGCAACGGGCCGATCAATAGCTGGGAGTTGATGCAGATCGCGGCCGTGCAGCAGGCGATCTCCGCCTTCGAGGAGGTGATCGCCGACCTCGATGCCGAAGCCGAGATGGACGCGGCGGCCTGACCCGTCGATTTCGCGGTCAGGATTGCAGGTAGCGCCGCTTCAGTTCCGAGCGCTCCCGCATACCGAGCCCAAGGCCATCCCTGAAATAGCCTTCGAGATCGCCGTAGCGCTCATTGATGGTGTCGAAGCCCGCTGCGAGGAACGACGCGTTCACCGAGCCGATCGCCTGCCGGACTTCGTCAGGCAAGTCGGGGGCGGAAGCCGGATCGCGCCGGTAGAAACGGTTGGTCAGCAGATAATCTTCGCCGATGACGCTTTCGGGAACGCCGAGCGCGTGCAGGATCAGTGCACAGGCAAAGCCGGTGCGGTCCTTGCCGGCCGTGCAATGGATCACGACCGGGACCTCGTCATTGACCAGATGCGCGAACAGCTCGCGGAAACTGTGGGTGTTGAGCCGGACATAACCGCGATAGGACTCCCGCATGATCTCGAGCGCGTCGGCGGACAACAGGGCTCGCGCCTGCAGCCGCGCACGCAGCGCCGCCACCACGGTGGGCTCGATCGGCAGCGAATGCACCGTGATCTCTTTGGCCGCGCAGGCTGCAGCCGTGCGTTCATTGGTGCCGCGAAAATCGAAGGCGTGCTTGACACCGAGCTCACGCACGACACCGAGGTCGGCTTCGGTCAGATGGCCCAGGTGATTGGAGCGGAAGATATGCCGCCAGCGCACGCTGTGGCCGTCGGCGGTCGCATAGCCCCCAAGGTCGCGGAAATTGCTCGCACCCTGGAGCTTGAAGTGGCGGATTGATTGTTCTGGCATCATCCGAATTTAAGCCAAACCGTTCGGCAGCGAAATGACGTTGATTAAGGTATCGCGGCACTGCCTGCGCCGCGGCTCCGGTCTATACTGCTTGTTCCATGGGGCAAACCAATATGAACGCGTACCGATCGATTGTTCTGGGGATGACGGTGGCGGGAACCCTGGCCGGTCCAGCGCCGGTGTTCGCCCAGAGCACCACGGTCCAGAGCTATCGCTGCGCCGACGGCACCAATTTCATCGTCGGCTTTTTCCCCTACGACAAGCGTGCGCATCTGGAAGTCGATGGCGGGGAGGTGACGCTTCTCAAACGCCTGGCCTTGTCGGGAAGTCGCTATGCCGGCCATGGCGTGACGCTGAGGATCGATAAGTCCGGAGCCATCACAATCAAGCATGCCAAGAGGCGGGTGACGGCGTGCAATCCAGTCTGACGGAATGAATCAAAAAGGCCGAAGCGATTTCGTTTCGACCTTTTTTAGTTCGTGGCCCGGCATCCAGCCGGAACGCGTCCGTGGAGGCCTTGCATCAGCGCTCCCACGGCTTGGTCTGGGACTGAGCTTCCCGGATGGCTTCCTCGTGGTACCAGCTGCCGCTGCACATCGCCTCGTTGACCCTGGGCGCCTCAGTCACCGATTTGGCCTCGCCGTAGCTTCGGCCGCCGAGAGCCGCGCGGCCCCCGGCCGGGAATTGATAGATCCTGGCGGACCCCTGATTCAGATTTGCACTCATCGATCTTCTCCTGATGCCGACGCGCTTTGCTTCATGCTGCGCCCGAACTCGTTCTCTAGTCGTTACGAAAACCGATATCGGTCGTGCTCGTGCCAATGCAAATTGATCAAAGGAACGTCACTCGCTGTCTATTTCGTGGGCATTTTCCTTCCTGCTTCGCAGGGGGCAACGCTTGGCTGGTCAACGCGTGGGCGGGCTGCAAGGTTGCGGATCACTGACCAGGGTTTCGGATAGGACGATGCACGGCTGACGCTGCTTTGGGCGGATCAGCCGGAGCGATGGCCGGCTGGCGCGAAAAGGGGCGAGAATCCGACAATAGCGCTGTCATTTCCCTGTCATCGCCGACGGTGCGGTGCGCTGGTTTGTCGCACCCTAAAAACGGAGGGTCGCCCGACCGCCCCGCGCGTCCGGAACATGTGCAAATCCTCCCGCACTGCGGCGATTTGGCACGCTAAATGCTTCGCTCCAAGCGGCTGATTTTGGCCGGGTAACCTATCGGGGCGCCTGCTGGCACCCCTCAATAAACACTCAACAGAGAGGCTCAATGACGAAGTACAGGCTCGAGTACATCTGGCTCGACGGGTACACGCCGACCCCGAACCTGCGCGGCAAGACTCAGATCAAGGAATACGCGTCGTTCCCGACGCTGGAGCAGCTCCCGCTGTGGGGCTTTGACGGCTCATCGACCAACCAGGCCGAAGGCCACAACTCCGATTGCGTGCTCAAGCCCGTCGCGGTGTTTCCGGACGCGGCGCGTACCAATGGCGTGCTGGTCATGTGCGAAGTCATGATGCCCGACGGCAAGACCCCGCATGCCTCGAACAAGCGCGCCACCATCCTCGACGACGAGGGCGCCTGGTTCGGCTTTGAGCAGGAATATTTCTTCTACAAGGATGGCCGTCCGCTCGGCTTCCCGACCACGGGATATCCCGCGCCGCAGGGCCCGTACTACACCGGCGTCGGCTACAGCAATGTCGGCGATGTCGCCCGCAAGCTGGTGGAAGAGCATCTCGACCTCTGTCTCGCCGCCGGCATCAACCACGAAGGCATCAACGCGGAAGTCGCGAAGGGGCAGTGGGAATTCCAGATCTTCGGCAAGGGCTCCAAGACCGCCGCCGACCAGATGTGGATGGCGCGCTACCTGATGCTGCGGCTGTGCGAGAAGCACGGCATCGACATCGAGTTCCACTGCAAGCCGCTCGGCGACACCGACTGGAACGGCTCGGGCATGCACGCCAACTTCTCGACCAAGTACATGCGCGAAGTCGGCGGCAAGGAGTATTTCGACAAGCTGATGGCGGCCTTCGAGAAGAACCTCATGGACCACATCGCCGTCTACGGGCCCGACAACGACAAGCGCCTGACCGGCAAGCACGAGACCGCGCCGTGGAACAAGTTCAGCTACGGCTTGGCTGACCGTGGCGCCTCGGTGCGGGTGCCGCACTCCTTCATGAACAACGGCTACAAGGGTTATCTGGAAGACCGCCGTCCGAACTCGCAAGGCGACCCCTACCAGATCGCTTCGCAGATCCTGAAGACGATCTCCGAGGTGCCGACCGCAGCCAAGTCGGCCGCCGCCTAACTCCAAGAGGCGCAACAACCCGGGATGGGGCTCCCGGGACGCAAGATGATCCGCCGGCGCATTGCCGCTTCGGCGGATCATTGTTTTATGACATGCGTTTGCCGTGCTTTCCCCTTGATGAAGAACCACGCTAGATAGTGTTGAGCACTGGGGATGCGCTGTGTTCGGGGGCTTTTACACTGTCAGGTTTCAACTCGGCGAAGGCGTCGGGCGCAGTGTGATGTACGTCCACGCCGGCAGGCTTCTGGGCGGCAATTCAGCTTTCGCGCATATCGGAACCTACGAGCAGATTGGTGACGAGGTCGCGATCGAGGTCAGTACGGTCCGTCACAATCCCGATCCGAATTATCGGGCAATGGCCGGTACCGATGACGCCACCTTGTTCGCGCGCGGCAAGGCCGACGGAGGGCTCTATCGCTTCCAGGGCCGCTTGCGCGAATTGCCCGATGTTCCCTTTCAGTCCGTGATGACGCCGGTCGAAGAACAGCCTTTGCCGATCGCCGGCGGGGTGGGCGAGGGCGGTGCAGTCGATGGTTTGTATTCCATCCATCTGCGTACGCTGGACGGCGTCGACGGCGGACTGACCGGCGTGATGCTGCTCAATGACGGCCGCATCCTCGGCGGCGACGCGTTCTTCTACTATCTTGGCACCTACACCAGCGCGGATGGCCGCTGGAAGGGCCAGATCCTCAACCAGGAGCACACGCCGTCCAGGGGCGAAAACCCCGTTTTCGGCGGTCATGAAGTCGGCATCGGCTTTTCCGGCACCTGCAACGACGAGGGCGCCTCGATCGAGGCCACGGCGCTCGCGGGCAAGCGGAGCCTGCGGCTGGCTGCGGTGCTGAAACTGATGCGGCGGGCGTAGCGAGTGGAGCGGCCTTGAATTTGCTGGTGCAGCGACGCAACCTTGTTGCGATGAACACGTTCCGTCACATCGCAGTTGCCGGACTGCTTGCTCTGTTCACGCCGGCATTGGCGCATGCGCAGTCCGCCGATCTCGTGCTGTGCGACCGCATCGCCGCCGATCCGACCGATCCGGACAAGCCGGCCGACGTCAAAGGCGTCGCCGATGTCGCCCCCGCCGACATCGCCACCGCGATCAAGTTCTGCAAGAAAGTTGCCGCCAGTTCGCGCCGGGCGATGTATCAGCTCGGCCGCGCCTATGCCGCCAACCGGCAAACGGCTGAGGCCGTTGCCGCATGGCGCAAGGCCGCCGACAAGGGCTCGAGCGCGGCGATGGTCGAACTCGGCGTGCTCTACGGCACCGGCGCCGGTGTGCCCAGGGACGAGGAGCAGGCGCGGCAATTGTTCGAGCGCGCCGCCAATGCCGGCAATCCGCGCGGCGTCACCAATCTCGCCGCGCTCGGTGGCGCCGCCTCGGCGCAGGACCCCGCCCGCGCCCGCGAGCTGCTGGCGAAAGCGGCCGAAACCAATGCCGAGGCACAATACCAGCTCGGCCTGATGCTGGCCGACGGCACCGGCGGCCCGAAGGACGACGCCGGCGCCCGCGCCCTGTTCGAGAAAGCGGCGGCGCAGAATCATCCGGGCGCGCTGTTGCAAATGGGCGCCTTCGCGCAGGAAGGACGCGGCGGTCCGAAAGACCGCGATGCCGCCAAGGCCTATTACAAGCGTGCCGCCGATCTTGGCGACGAGCAAGCGAAAGCGGCGCTGAAGAAGCTCGATTGTCCGATCGCAATCAAGGACAAGCGCGGCAATTTGGTCAGCGATCTCTGTTTCTAATCCGCAAGGAACGCATCCTCGCGACAGTCGTTTTCTTCAAACGACCGAAGGAGTGCGTCATGATCCGCAAACTGCAATCCGGCGAGTACCGGCTCTATTCCCGTAAGGTCAATCCGAAGACCGGCAGGCGCCGCAACCTCGGAACGTTCAAGTCGCGTACAGCAGCTGAAAAGCACGAGCGCGCCGTGCAATATTTCAAGCGTCATTGAAGGCCGCGAAAAGCACTTCCACCGCCGCGATCAATAGAATAAGAGGCCGCGACGATTCCTCTTTTTCTCGCGTGCCATGATCCGCCTCGACAACATCAGCAAGCAACAAGGCCACCAGATCCTCTTCATCGAAGCCTCGGCCACCCTTCAAAAGGGGGAGAAGGCCGGCCTGGTCGGTCCCAACGGCGCCGGCAAAACCACCCTGTTCCGAATGATCACCGGACAGGAACAGCCCGACGAAGGGCAGGTATCGGTCGATCGCGGCGTCACCATCGGCTATTTCAGCCAGGACGTCGGCGAGATGTCGGGCCGCAGCGCGGTGGCCGAGGTGATGGATGGCGCCGGCGCCGTCAGTGTCGTGGCGATCGAGCTGAAGGCGCTGGAGGCCGCGATGGCCGATCCCGATCGCGCCGATGAGATGGACGAGATCATCGCGCGCTATGGCGAGGTGCAGGCGCGCTTCGAGGAGCTCGACGGCTACGCGCTCGAAACTCGTGCGCGCGAGGTGCTGGCGGGCTTGAGTTTCGGCCAGGAGATGATGGACGGCGATGTCGGCGCGCTCTCCGGCGGATGGAAGATGCGGGTGGCGCTGGCGCGCATCCTCCTGATGCGGCCCGACGTGATGCTGCTGGACGAGCCGAGCAATCATCTCGACATCGAAAGTCTGATCTGGCTGGAGCAATTCCTGAAAGGCTACGAGGGCGCGCTGATGATGACCTCGCACGACCGCGAGTTCATCAACCGCATCGTCAACAAGATCGTCGAGATCGACGGCGGCACGCTGACGACCTATTCCGGCGACTACGAGTTCTACGAACAGCAGCGCGCGTTGAACGAACGGCAACAGCAGGCCCAGTTCGAGCGCCAGCAGGCCATGCTCGCCAAGGAGATCAAGTTCATCGAACGCTTCAAGGCGCGAGCCTCGCATGCGGCGCAGGTGCAGAGCCGGGTGAAGAAGCTCGAGAAGATCGAGCGGGTCGAGCCGCCGCGCCGGCGGCAGACGGTGGCGTTCGAGTTTCTGCCGGCGCCGCGCTCGGGCGAAGACGTCGCCAGCCTCAGAAGCGTTCGCAAGAGCTACGGCAAGCGCAGCATCTATGACGGCTTCGATTTCACCATTCGTCGCAGGGAGCGCTGGTGCGTCATGGGCGTCAACGGCGCCGGCAAGTCGACCCTGCTGAAACTGGTTGCGGGCGACGCCGCGCCTGACGACGGCAGCGTAAGCGTTGGCGCCAGCGTCAAGATGGGCTATTTCGCCCAGCACGCCATGGATCTGCTCGATGGCGAGCAGACCGTCTTCGAGTCGCTGGACCACGCCTTTCCGCAGGCCGGCCAGGGCGCGCTGCGGACGTTGGCCGGTTGCTTCGGCTTTTCCGGCGACGATATCGAGAAGCGATGCCGGGTGCTGTCGGGCGGCGAGAAGGCGCGGCTCGTCATGGCGAAGATGCTGTACGATCCCCCCAATTTCCTGGTGCTGGACGAGCCGACCAACCACCTCGATCTCGCCACCAAGGAAATGCTGATCACAGCACTCTCCGAGTTCGAAGGCACCATGCTGTTCGTGTCGCACGACCGGCATTTCCTCGCCGCGCTCTCCAATCGCGTGCTGGAGCTGACGCCGGAGGGCGTGCATCAATATGGCGGTGGCTACACCGAGTATGTGGCGCGCACCGGCCACGAGGCGCCGGGCCTGCGGAGTTAGACCGCGTCGCGCCGTCTGCATATCAGCCCACCGCTTGAACGATTGGGGGCCGGCCGTTACGCTCTCCAAAAATTGGGGAGAGAACGATGAAGCAGCTTCGGATCGGGGACATCACCATCGACGCGGTGATCGAGCGCGAGGGGCCGTGGCGGCGGCCGCAGGATTTCTTTCCGGCCTATGACGATGCCGTCTTCAAGCGGCATCTCGAGACGATGGAGCCGGAGGTCTACGACGCCGCGAAGGGGTTGATGAACATCACCTACCAGACCTTCGTGGTCCGCACGCCGAAATACACCATCCTGGTCGACACCTGCACCGGCGAGGACAAGGGCCATCCGCCGCCGTTCGATTTTCCCGGCAAGGAGCGCTGGCGCAAGGAGCTGTTCGCGCTCGGCATCTCCTTTGAGCAAATCGATTACGTCTTCTGCACCCATCTCCACATCGATCACACCGGCTGGAACACGACGCTGCGCGACGGCCGCTGGGTGCCGACTTTCCCGAATGCCAAATACGTCTTCCACAAGCGCGAGTACGCAGTGTGGGAGGAGGAGAACAGGAAGGGCAACAATCCGCCCGGAACGGTATTCCGCGACAATTGCCTGCCGATCATGGAAGCAGGCCAGGCGCTGCTGGTCGACGACGACTATGCGCTCGACGACACCGTCACCTTGACGCCGACGCCGGGCCATTCGCCCTGCCATTGCTGCGTCAACATCTTCTCCAAGGGCAAGCGCGCCTCCGTCATCGGCGACCTCGTGCATCACCAGGTGCAATGCCGCGAGATCGACTGGTCGGCGCGGCCGGACTGGGACATGAAGCAATCGGCGGCCTCACGGCGAAAGTTCTTTGCCTCTGTCGCCGATACCGACACGCTAATCCTGCCGATCCATTTCCCGCGCCCGACGGTCGGCCACATCAAGCCCTACGGCAATGCCTTCGACTACAAGTTCAAGCGAGACTAGCCGGTGAAAAAGGCCGTCTCACGCGTGGCGATTGCCGGCTTGGGGCCGATCGGAAAGCGCCTCGCGCGGGCGCTCGATGAAGGAATCGACGGGCTCACGCTCGCAGCAGTCTCCGCCGCAAACATCGAGAAGCATCGCGGCTGGCTCGACAAGCTACGCAAACCGCCCGCGGCGCTTCCGATCGAGGCGCTGGCGGAAGCCGCCGACATCGTCGTCGAATGCGCGCCGAGCAGACTGGTTCGCGCCATCGTCGCGCCGGTGGTGTCGCGCGGCAAGACTGCGGTGGTGCTCAGCGTCGGCGCGCTGCTGGAGAATGAAGACCTGATCGCGCTCGCCAAAGAGAAGGGCGGCCAGATCGTGGTGCCCACCGGCGCGCTGATCGGGCTTGACGCCATGACGGCGGCTGCCGTTGGCACCATTCACTCCGTGCAGATGGTCACGCGCAAGCCGTTGAAGGGGTTGGAAGGCGCGCCCTACCTGATTGAGCACAAGATCGATCTTGCCGACATCAAGACGCCGCTAAAGATCTTCGACGGCACCGCGCGGGAAGCCGCCAAGGGCTTTCCAGCCAATCTCAATGTCGCGGTGGCGCTGTCACTGGCGGGGATCGGCGCCGACCGCACCATGGTTCAGATTTGGGCCGACCCGACGGTGACGCGCAACACCCACCGGATCGAGGTGGATTCGGATTCGGCGCGATTTTCGATGACCATCGAAAACATCCCGTCGGAAAATCCCAAGACCGGCCTGATCACCGCTCTGTCCGTGATCGCCTGCCTGCGCAAGCTCAATGCGCCATTGCGGGTGGGGACCTGACGTATCAGGGTGAACCTGCTATCATCTGCCAAACACATCGGGAGAAATGCCATGGATGCCAGGACGCCCAAGGAACACAATAAGCGCCACGATACCGCCGAGACCCATTCTCACCTGGTCCAGCCGCAGCATATGGAGTGGCAGAAGACGCGCTTTCCCGGCTGCGAGGCCAAGACGCTGTTGTTCAACAAAGAAACCGGCCTGGTGACCGCGCTGATGAAGTTTGCGCCCGGCGCGGTGCTGCCCGACCACGAGCACGTCAATATCGAACAGACCTATGTGCTCGAGGGCTCGCTGGTCGACAAGGAAGGTCCGGCCAAGGGCATTGTGTGCAAGGCCGGTGAGTACATCTGGCGCGAGGCAAACAGCCGCCATGTGGCCTGGTGTCCGGAAGGCGGCTTGATGCTTGCGATCTTCCAGGTGCCGAACAAGTTCTTCGAGGCCGATGGCCGCGTCATCGATTCCGCCGGTCAGGACTGGAACGAGGCCTGGGGTCACACCGGCAAGGCTTGACGATCTCGGCTGCAAACGAAAAGGGCGGCCGTGAGGCCGCCCTTTTGCTTGAAGTCTGTAAAGACTAGCCGCCGCCTTCGCACTTCTTCATGGAGGCGGTCTTTGCAGCGCCGGAGAGCTTCTTGCCGTCAGCGCTGACAGCTTTGGCCTCGCACGCATCGTGCGTGCACTTCTTCATGAACGAGGTTTTCGCCGCGCCCGCGAGCGGCTTGCCGTCCTTGCCGACGGCTTTGGCGTCGCAGGAGGCGTCCTGCGCGAAGGCCGAGCCGGCCGCGAAAGTGGCGATAACGGCAGCCAATAAAATCCGCTTCATCGTGATGTCTCCCTGGACGAAGAAAAGTGGGCGGATTGGAACTTGGAATCGTCAGGCAATCAAGCTTCATGCCGGTCAATGCGATGCAATAATTTCCGCCAGGCAGCCGGCCGCGTTCATCTTCCAGTCAGGATCAGCGATGCAGCAGCGCCTTGAAATCGGCCCGTGCACGCTGCGCCTCCGCACGCGCGACCTCGGACGCCTCGCCCAGCCCGAAATAGCCATGGATCAGGCCTTCGCCACCGTAATGCCGGGTCGGGACGTCGGCGGTTTCGAGCGCGGCGGCATAGGCGATGCCCTCGTCGCGCAGCGGGTCGTACCAGGCGGTGCAGACGATGGCGGGTGCGAGCCCGGCATGGTCCTTGGCCCGCAGCGGCGACACGCGCCAATCGGACCCATGCGCCTTGTCGGCGAGATAGTGGCCGCAAAACCACTCCATCACCGCACGCGACAGGAAATAGCCGTCCGCATTGGCGGTGCGTGACGGGAACCGCGCGTTCTCGGCGGCATCGGCAAAACTCCCGAACACGTCGGTCACGGGATAGACCAGAAGCTGTGCGGCGAGCTTGATGCCGCCGTCACGGCAGGCGATCGCTGATGTCGCCGCCAGATTGCCGCCGGCGCTGTCGCCGGCAACGCCGAGGCGGTCGGCGTCGTCGCCAAATTCCGCGATACGGTTTGCGACGTCTCTCACGGCGGTAAAAGCATCCTCGAAGGCGCCGGGAAAGCGCGTTTCGGGTGGGCGGCGGTAATCGACGGAGACCACCACCGCGCCGGTCTCGATCGCGAGCCATCGCGCCTGGCGGTCATGGGTCTCGAGGTCGCCGGCAACCCAGCCGCCGCCGTGGAAGAACACGACCGTCGGCGACTTGCCGGGGGCGGGGCGATAGACCCGCGCCGCAAGCGGCCCGGCGCCGCCGTGAACCTTGATATCCCTGACCTCGGCAACCGGAGGCGGCGGTACGCCCGCACGCGAAGCCGCCAGCGCCCGTAACGCATCGCGGGCGCTTTGCGGCGTCATGGTCGTGGGATCGCGCAGCGGCAGCAGCGGAATGATCTGGGCGACGACGGGATCGAGGGGGGCGGGCATTGCGACGTCCTTGGGTGCTTTCTTTTTATGGGTTCAACCATAGAGGCCGCGCACGACGCCCGCAATCATCGGCCGGGGAATGCAGCAAAGAAGGATTGTCGGGAATTATCAGCGGGACAACGCGACGTCCTTGAATGCGGACACGAGCGCTTTCTCGAGCTTGCCGTTCATTCCGCAAAGGATGCCGTAAGCATCGCCGCGCGGCATCGGCTGCCTGTAGCGCCTGTCCTCGATCAACGCCGCGAAGATGTCCGAGATAGTCAACACGCGGACGAGGTCGCAGATGCTTTCTGCGCAAAGCTTGTCTGGATAGCCACTTCCATCGAGATATTCGTGATGGTGCCGAACCCCGTCCAGAATTTCTGCTGAGATCGAGCTGTTGTCCTTGAGTATGTCGTATCCGGCGCCCGGATGCGTCTCGATGATCGCGCGCTCCCTGTCGTCCAATCTGCTTGGCTTATCGAGGACAGACAGCGGGATAGTCGCCTTGCCAATGTCATGAAACATCGCCGCCGAGTGCAGCCGCTCCAAATCCTTTTTTGGAAAGCCGAGGCTCAATCCAAAATCGATGGCAACTCCGGTCACCAGAAGGCAGTGTTGATACGTTCCCTCATGGTGCTTCCTGACGGTTGCCAGCCACTTCGATAATCCGTGTTCCTCGATGGTGCCGGCGATCGTTTCGCCGGCCTTGTGCGCGGCCGCAACGTCAATCGGCGTACCGCTCGCTACCGCCGCAAACATCGAGGCGAGCGCGACCTCGCCGGAGCTTGCCGCGGCCTGGGTGCTCCGCGCATTGACGGCAGATGGCTCGGCCGGCATGCAGTTGGCCAACTCCTTCAGAAGCTTCGCTTGATTGAGTTGCCCCTGCAACACGCAGCTTGCACCCAACGCGTAAGCTTGTGACGCCGACAGATGGGCCGCGTCATCGAGCAGAAAGATGCGTTTGTCGACGTTCGGCAGACTGTCGAGGATTTTTCTGAGCGCGGAAATGTTCTGAAGCACGCGCAGGTCGGCCTTGACGACCAGCGCGTGCACCTCGCTGCGCTGGACGCTCACGCCGTTCAGCAGTTCTGACGTCAGGTCATACCTCTTCTCGAGCAGGGACCGTACGCCGGCCAGCTTGGTTGAATTGTCTGAAACGATGTGAACAAGCATTGGTACGCTAAGCCTTCTGGCTGCGGTCGGGGCTCATGTCCAGAATGAGCTGGATTGTTCCGGCGGTTCGTTGAGCCAGATCAACGCTTCTCTCAGTTCGAGAAAGATGATGCGCTCTTCTCCAGCCGACGAAGCATCGCCATCCGCAAGATAGAGGACGAAGCGATCGTCATTGGCGCGAAACAGCGCTTCCCGGGCCTGACCTGGCGCCAGAGAGCGGCTGTCGATAAACGGAATCGTCCGCGACGAAACCAGTTCCATGTTTTGCAGGCGTCTAGTCATGCGAATTGGCGACGCGAGGCTTCTTGCCCTTGTCGTTCTCGATATATCTCACGCCGATTTGCGATCCGTCGACCCAAACCATTTCGCAACGCCGGAAGGCGAGGCCGGTGGATGACAACACCAGGAAAAATTCCTTCGACTGCAGTACGCCGGCCGGTCCGTCGATCTCGAGTTTGGCGCCGCTTGCCGAGGCATCGAGCAGGAAGCAGCTTCGCTTCCATGTGCCGTCGACACCCATCAGAGTGACCCGATGTGTGTGGTCAAATCGAACGCGCGAGGCTCTTCGGTTCTCCCCCTTCATGCGCGTTCTCTCGCGGCGGCAACCGAATTGTCATTTGATCCGGCGCCCACGGGCAGAGTTTCAAAGCGGATCGTGTATTGAGCCGTCGACACGAAGAGCATCTCGAACATCCCCTTGGCCTGCTCGAGTTGCTGCACGGTAAGCGGCGGAACACGCCGGTTGTTGAGAACGGCTGCCGTTGTTTGCCAGTCCAG
This sequence comes from uncultured Alphaproteobacteria bacterium, assembly GCA_963791665.1. GTDB lineage: Bacteria > Pseudomonadota > Alphaproteobacteria > Rhizobiales > Xanthobacteraceae > Bradyrhizobium. The sequence goes on from CAWBTH010000007.1 coordinate 56,474, forward strand.
ACGGGAGGCACGGCAAGCGATGATCAGACCTTCGCCGCCGTTCTCATCCATCAACGGTGCGATGGTTTCTACCGTCGCGCCCGACAGCAGCGACAGCGCCGCAATGACGTTGGCGTATTCACGCCGGATGGCGAAGCGGTTGACCGTCGAGTCGTTGAGTTTCCCGGCGCGGCTGAGCACCGCAACGGCGGCGTGTGCGTCGGAAGGTTCCATTGGACCTTGCGTCTGCGGTTTTGCCTGGGTGTCAATGCTCTCCAGCTCCGCCTGAATTTTCTGCTTTAGTTCGGCCGGAGCGGCCTTGAGTAACCGGGCGCGGACGGTTGCGGTGGCACCGGAGAGCAACTCCCGCAGCGTTCCCGCCGGCAGGTCCGGCCGAAGGCCTAGCGATTCCGCCATCGTCTCGTCGCGCTTTGCTGTCGCCAGCAGGACGATCAGGCCCGCCTTGGAAAGGCGGGCCGAGGGATTCTTCACAAGCGCGCGCGAGGCGTCCCTGCCGGCCATCTTCAGGATGACGTCGGTGAGGGCTGCGCTGAGGTTTTGCCGGCCGGCAACTGCGACAAGGTGCTGTTGACTGCGGTTCTTCGCGATTTCTATCAAGTCTGCGTCCGCGAGGACCGGCGATTTGGACAACAGCGGGGCAGCCACAGCCAAATCCTGATGACGAGCGAGCTTTCCAACGGTCTTCTCCGGTGGCGCGGCGAAATCAGCCAGGGAACTGCTGAGTTCCGCAAGTGCGGCGGCGCCCACGCAATCCAGCAGCCGGATCAGCACGTCGTCGAAAACGCCGATTTGGGATGGACTTAGCTGCTCTGCGCATGACCGTAGCAGCTCGGATAGCCGCTGCAGCGTGCGCAAGCGCCAGTCCACCGAGCCGTCCTTGAGCGCGGCTTCCAGCTCGTCCAACAAATCCGTCGAAGCAGTAGCGCTCATGGGTGCGACAATTTCGCCGTTGAAACATATTTGTTTCAAAGACGACATTTCGCGCTTCGAAACTTAACATTTGCTATATTGCGGTTGCCGGCTGGTGTTGTGATACCCTGGCGTAGCGCGCTGAAACGATATCGAAATTCGGCAGAGGGATTGCTCGGCCTGAGGTGAGAGTTTCGTCTCGACTTTGAATTTCCGTCCAATTAAGTCCGGACCATCGATTTAAACGGGTGGCGGAATGGGCACCGAAGATGCCGATCTAGTTCCGAAAACGTTTCGGTTTACCGACATCGACGCGTTTCGAAGCTCGGTGCGTAGCCTCGATGTGGATTTCACGCCACTGACGCGGACGATCTCGGCCGAACAGACGGTTCTAAATCTTGCCTCCTGTGACGTGAATTTCACCCGATCATTTCCGCGGATCATCGATGCAAGGTTGGCGCCGGATTGTACCACTATCGGCTTCACGATGGACGATGATGGTGCACCCATTCGTTTCAACGGGGTGGAACGAGATCATGCGGTCGTCGTGATCGGAAGTGACGGAGCGGAGTTTAGTTCGGTCGAACGGACGGAGCGCAGGTACGCCGGGATCGTGTTCAGACCGACGGTGCAGGATCGGGGTTGGCCGGAGACAGCGGCGAGTTTCCGGGTGTTCGAGACCAGTTTCGCCGCGCAACAGCGGCTCCGCGAACTTGTCTTCCGGATTTTGTCAGTTGCGCCGCTACTGGCCGACGGCATCGGTCCGAAGGCGGCATCGGCTGCGATCAGGGAGTCGCTGCTCGCCGGGGTCGATGCCGTATTTGCCGACCTCGTTCCGGCACGTTGGACCATGCATGCCAATTCGACCCGGATGTACAAGGTCTTCAAGGACATCGAAGAGGTGTTGTCGAGCAATCTCGGCAACCCGATCTACAGCGAACAACTCGCGCACCAGGTCGGAGTCTCGGTTCGTTCGATGCATGATGCAGTCCTGCGTTATCGGGGGATGAGCCTGCATCGATATCTCCGTCAAAGGCGGCTTTGGCTCGTGCATAAGCAACTGCTTGCCGGCACGCACAGCGTGAAGGCATGTGCGCTTGCCTTTGGCTTCTGGCATCTCGGTGATTTTTCGGCGAGCTATCGCCTGCAATTCGGGGAGACGCCCTCCCAAACTCTCGCACGCTCAGGCCCCGCGTAGCGCGACGCAAGCCGTCGCAGCGATTTGTCCGCACGACGGAAAAGTCCCCCGATGACGGCCGACTGAAAGCACGCTAGAAGGCTGCGGTCGAAATGGGGAAGTCGGGGAAATGGATTTCGAGGAGCTGGTGCAGTCGCGCCGCAGCGTGCGCGGATTCAAGAACAAGCCGGTCGCCCGCGCGGTCATCGCCGAGATCGTCGAGGTCGCCAAGCGCGCGCCCTCGTCGATGAACACCCAGCCCTGGCATATCCATGCCCTGACCGGTGAACCGCTCGACGAGGTTCGACGCCGCAACATGGAAGAGATGATCGCCGGCGCGAGGCCGAAGCGCGACATCGTCAGCCACGGCGAATATCAGGGCGTGCATCGCGAGCGCCAGGTCGACATCGCCAAAAAACTGTTCGGCGCGATGGGGATTGCGCGCGACGACAAGCCGATGCGGCAGGACTGGGTGTTGCGCGGCTTTCGGCAGTTCGACGCGCCGGTGTCGCTGGTGCTGACCTATGACCGCGTGCTCGATCCCGGCGCGGTCTGTCATTTCGATCTCGGCGCGCTCTGCTACGGCATCGTGCTCGCGGCATGGGACCGTGGGCTCGGCAGCGTCATCAACGGGCAGGGGATCATGCGCTCGGACATCGTGCGCGAGGTGGCGAAGATCCCCGAAGACCAAGTCATCATGACCTGCGTCGCGATGGGATATCCGGACAACTCATTCCCGGCCAACGGCGTGCGGTCGGACCGCAAGTCGCACGACGAGTTCGTGCGTTATGTCGGCTTCGCTGAGTAGCGCTCCAGCGCCCTAATGTGGCTCTTGTTCGCCGGCCTTCGGCGGCGGCCTGTGCTCGGTTTGCCCCGCCTCATGGCAGGGCAGCACGGTCCACGACCCATCCGCCGCCATTTGATAGGAGTGGCAGGAGGCCGACTGGTCCTCGATCTTCGGTGGTGGGCCTGCGTTCTTCCCGAGCGCAGGCGCGACCGCAAGGCCGATGAGTGCGATGGAACCGGCGAGGTTGAGCTTTGCGATCCGCATGAGAATCCCCGTTGGGAAAGCGGAGCCATTTCCGGCAACCAATTGTGGTAAAAAGTTGAAAGCGGCCAATGGTCTGATGCGGTTTGCTTAATGCTTTAGTGGAATCGGACCACCAGACGCCGACCAACGCCAATATCCCTGTGAGGGAGGCGGCAAATCGTCTAGAATATGCCGCAGTTCCGGCGCTGGTATACTGCTTCGGCTGGTCGAAGAGACCTTCCCGGGGGATGGGTACCCTCGGAGGGTGGAATTGGGGATGGAATGACGTTCGAAACAGCGATGGCTGGTCGTTTGCCGCCACGTCGCCGCATCGGATGGTCGGACAAAGCCGCGCTGCTGTGCGGCGCGCTCGCCTGCGCCTGTGGCGCGGCCGCCTGGATCAACGAATCCTTCTCATTCGTATCGCCCGTCGCCTCGCCAGTGGCGCATGAGCTTGTCTCGTTCGAAGAGCGTTTTGCTCAAGTGGCCGTGCCGCAATCCTTGCGCGGCCGCGCCTTGCAGCCGCTGGACCGCTCCGCATTCGCTGCGCTTGAATCCAAGGTGCAGGACGCCAGGGGTTTGCTTGCGCAAAAGCTGCAGCTCGGCGAATGGCGCGGCGCATTGCTGGAAGTACCTCAGCAAGCCGGCGCGTCCGATCCGCCGCAACAGGCAAGCGCGCCGGATGTGCCGCTGCCGCGGTCGCGGCCAGCCGCTGCCGACGTCGTCGTTGCTGCGGTCGAGACGACGGCTCGCATAGACCCATCCGCCAAGACCGAACGCTCGTGGATGCAGAAGCTGTCGGATATCCTGCCAGGGCGGCTCACGCTCGCCTCGCTGACGCCGGGCGATGGGCTGTTCCGCTCGCATCCCGATTTGCAGTCGCTCGGCTATGACAGCCAGACCGCCGTCTATGACATCTCCGCGCATGCGGTTTATCTGCCGAACGGCCTGACGCTCGAGGCGCATTCCGGTCTTGGCATGCTGAAGGACAATCCGGAAACCGTTCAGGCGCGCAACGCCGGTGCGACGCCGCCCGCGGTCTACGATCTGCGGCCGCGTGAGAAGCTGTTTCATGGCGTACGAGCGCTGCGCATGATCGCGGCCGACGGCAGCGACACGCTCGGGCGTGCCGGACTGCTGGTCCACAGCTTCATGCTCGGTCCCGAGGGCGATTCGAACGGCTGCGTGTCGATCCGCGACTATGTCCGCTTCCGCAAGGCCTATGACGACGGCGAGATCAACCGCCTCATCGTGGTGCCGACCATGACAGCGGCTCCGGCGAGTGCGGCACGCGCGACCTCGCAATCGTGACGTTCCTTACGCCGGACATGAGCGCGACGTCCTCTTCCGAAACGCCGCTGCGGACGACGTTCCGGATTCGCCTGAACGGCAACAGCGTTTGCATTGCGACCGTCGGGCAGGCCTATCGGTTTCTCACCAGTCTCAGCTCCATCGAGTGGATGGAGTTTCGCAGCCTGCACGACGACGCCATCGATTTGCTCGAGCGTGCCGCCGGCAACGCCATGATGACGGTGCCGGCGACCAACGCGGTGCGTTCGTTATTCGCCAGGGCAAAGCTGCTGTAGATCCTGGTTTGTGCATGATCTCCGCGCAAACCGACGCGTTTATCGCGAGGGAGAACCGCCGCACACCCCGTATCAAGTGCGGGGCAGGCTTTTTCCGGATCATGCGCTAGGCGGCAACCCAGCCGTCCGGCCCGAGCCCGGAGGCCAGCGAAACCATTGCCAAATCGTCGGCACGCGCGAGATGGGCCACGATCTGCGGATTGATTTGCCGCGCATGGGTGAGCGGCAGCATATGGCCTGCCGACGGCAGGTGATGCACCTCGGCGCCGTCGATGAGCGAGGAGAGCCGCCCGACGATACGCTGGGTCATGTAGGGCGACAGGCCGCCCGAGAACAGCAGGGTTGGCACCTTGATGCCGGTCGCGGCCGCGGTGACATTCTCCTCCGACAGCGCGGCGGCGAAATCATAGGCGAGCTTGTCGATGTGCTCGATCATGCGCAGCTTGGCCTCGGCCGACATCGGCTCGACCGCGGCAGAGCCATGCCAGAATGTCATGAAGCGCTCGATGGCTTCGACGGACATGCCTCTCCAGAGATCGTGGGAGACATTGCGTGCCAAGTGGGCGAAGAGATCATGCAGCCGTCGGTCCGCGGCGTTTTCCTTCAGCAGCGTCGGCAGCACCGGCTCGATCAAGGTCAGGCTGCGCACGCGGCTTGCGAGTGGCGAGGCCGTTGCCATTTTGAAGGCAATCGCGCCGCCATAGGAGTGGCCGACGAGATGAACAGGGCCTGCTCCCGCATCGATGCGATCGAGCAGGAATGCGACTTCATCGGCCAGTGTCAGCGGCAGGTCGGAACTCCCGCTGATATCGCCATAGCCGGCGATATCGGGTGCGATCACCCGGTAGCTCGCGCCGAGCGCTTCGCTCAATCTGGTCCACTGCCGGCCGGAGCCGAGCGAACAATGCAATGCGATCACGTCGGTCTTCTGCTCTCGCACGAAAGAAATATCTGAAATGGTCATCGTGCCAACTCTGGTTGATTGCTGGTGCGATCCGGGCACGAGCCCGGATCGCGTTCGTGATGGCAACTTGACAGGCCGCTAGGGCGACCGGCGCCAGGGCACGATCATCGCCACGCGCTGACGGTAGCGGCGGTAATCGTCGCCGAACACGTCGACCAGGTCCCGCTCCTCGAGCAGCATGCCGATGAAGATGTAGGCAGTCGTGACAGCGGCAAACAGCAGGTGGCCCGCGGTCATCGTCGGCGTCACCCAGAAGGCGATGATGAAGCCGAGATAGAGCGGATGCCGTACGAATTTGTAGAACAGCGGCGTGTGGAAACGCGGCGCCGGCATCGTGCGGCTCGTCAAATTGTTCACCACCTGATGCACGCCGAACAGCTCGAAATGATTGATCAGGAATGAGCTGCTCAACACCAGCAGGAAGCCGAGCATCGACAGCCCGGTCAGGACAGCGGCACCGAGGGGGTCGCCGACATGCCACAGCACCGCCGGGATCGGCCGCCACTGCCAGCACAACAGCGCCAGCAGAAGCGTGGCAAACAGCACATAGGTCGAACGCTCGACCGGTGTCGGCACGAATTGCGTCCACCATGCCTTGAATTGCGGGCGCGCCATCACGCTGTGTTGAATCGCAAACAGCGCCATCAGCAGCATGTTGATGACAAGCGCTTCCGTCATCGGCGTGCGCGGGCCGACGTCGATGGTCTGGGGCACGGGGAAGTTTTCGACGAAGGCGATGGTGTAGAGAAAGGTGACGAAGAAAAACGCGTAGCACACCATTCCATAGACAAGCGCAATTAATCTGCTCATTGAAGGACTCCTGGGTTTGAAAGGTCTTGCAGCCGTTACCGCCTGGTGATTACGACCTCGAGGTATTCGCTCGGCACCACCATGGTGGCGTCGCCTGATTTGTTCATGCGCACGATCAGGGCGTGGAGGTCATTGCGCAGCTTCTCGCGTGTCGGCGCGTCCAGCGCGGCAAAGGCCTTCAGAACCGGCCCGTAAAACGTCTTGAACACGTCGAGGAAATGATCGGGCGAGCGGTAGCGGAACTTGAACGTGCGCAACTCAGCCTTGATGGAGGCGGCCTCGTCACCGAACAATTCGTCGAGGCGCGAGAACGTGCCCCACAGCGCCGGTGATTTCGTGCCTGCCGGCGGCGGCAGATATTTGCCGAGCGTCTTGAAGACCTGGCCGATGAATCCTTCCGGCGTCCAGTTGGCGAGGCCGATCTTGCCGCCGCTTCTGCAGACACGCAGCAATTCGCTTGCCGCCTGCGGCTGGTTCGGGGTGAACATCACGCCGAAGGTGGAGACAATGACGTCAAACGATGCGTCATCGAACGGAAGCTGTTCCGCATCGGCTTCCATGAAGCCGATCGCGAGCCCTTCTGCGGACGCGCGCGCGCGTCCCTGTTCGAGCAAAGCGGGCACATAGTCGGTCGAGGTGACGTCGCACCAGCGGCGCGCGGCGGCGAGCGTCACCATGCCGTTGCCGGCCGCGACATCCAGCACCTTGGCGCCGGCGCGCAGATCCAGCGTCTCGCAGAGTTGCTCGCCGACGATCTGCAGTGTGGTGCCGACGACGGCGTAGTTGCCCGACGACCAGGCTGCCTGCTGCCTGATCTTCAGCGCGGAGAGATCGGGGTTGATCGTACTCGCGGAAGTCGGCTTGACCGCCGTCGTGCTCGCCATGGGTGTCTCCTGTCCGGATGCATCGCGGTTATGCCGCGGTGAACCCAACGTGCCCCGGCGAGGACTCAAAGACTCTGAGGCCAGCTTGATTTTGCCTTCAGGCAGGCTTGATTTTTCTTGAGGATGAACCGCGGCCGGGACTTCGAATAGTGAGATTTCTCTTTACAAATCATATACTTGATATCGATCGGCGCGAGCTGAGCTGCGCCGGCCAACGCGTCGCGCTGGAGCCGCAGGTGTTCGACGTTCTGCTCTATCTGGTGCAGAACAGCGATCGCGTGGTCAGCAAGGACGAGCTGTTCGACAAGGTCTGGGACGGCCGCATCGTCTCCGAATCGACGCTGACCAGCCGAATCAACGCCGTGCGCAAGGCGGTCAACGACAACGGCCGCGACCAGCAGCTGGTGCGCACGGTGGCGCGCAAGGGCTTTCGCTTCGTCGGCGAGGTACAGGCCGATGCGAAGCTGGCGCAGATGGCGTCGCCGATTGCGCATGAAGCCGATCATCCGCGGCTCGCACTGCCGGTGCTCGATCGGACCGCGATCGCGGTGCTGCCATTCGTCAACATGAGCGGCGACATGGAGCAGGAGTATTTCTCCGACGGCATCAGCGAGGACATCATCACCGCGCTGTCGAAGCTGCGCTGGTTCTATGTGATCGCGCGCAACTCGTCGTTCGTCTATAAGGACAGGCCGGTGCATCTGAAGCAGATCGGCGAGGAGCTCGGCGTCGGTTATGTCGTCGAGGGCAGCGTGCGCAAGGACGGCGATCGCGTGCGCATCACGGCGCAGCTCAACGACGTCGTCACCGGCAGCCACATTTGGGCGGAGCGCTACGACCGCAGCATCGCCGACGTGTTCGCCGTGCAGGACGAGATCACGCAGTCGATCGTTGCCGCGATCGAGCCGCAGCTCTATGCCGCCGAGAATTTCCGCGCCCAGCGCAAGCCGCCCGACAGCATGGACGCCTGGGATCTGGTGATGCGCGGTCTATCCCACTACTGGCGCGTGACGCGGCAGGACAATGTGGTGGCGCAAGCGCTGTTGGAGAAAGCGATCAAGATCGACCCAACCTATGGCCAGGCGCTGGGCGTGCTGGCGGCAAGCCATACGTTCGGCGCCCATATGGGGTGGGAGACCATGGCGAAGGCGGGACCGGTCGCCGAGCCTGCCGCGCTTGCGGCCATTCATGCCGACAGCGAGGACCCGTGGGCGCATCTGGCGCTCGCTTCCGTTTATCTGTTCAACCGCCGCTTCGACGACAGCCTTGCGGAATTCGAGCTGGCGTTGCGCCTCAATCCGAACTTCTCGCTGGCGCGCGGCTACTATGGCGTGGCGCTGGCCTATTGCGGACGGTGGGAGGAGGGCGATCGCCACGCCCGTCACGCGCTGCGGCTCAGCCCGCGCGATCCCTTCGCCGCTATCTACTGCGGCGTGGCGTCCTATTGCCAGTTCGTCGGCCGCAACTACGAGGAAGCGATGCGCTTTGCACGGCAATCGGTGCGGCTGCGCAGCGATTTCGTCGGCGGCCATCGCGTGCTCACGGCGGCGGCGGCGTGCGGCGGTTTTGAGGAGGTCGCAGCCGAGGCGTTGAAGGAATTGAAGCGCGTGCAACCTGAAGTCACGCTGGAATGGATCGCCAAGGAGATGCCATTCAAGCACGAGGCGGAGCGCCATGCTTATGTCGAGGGCTTTCGGCTCGCCGGCCTGCAGTAGCGCGGGTCGTCTACTCCAGCGTCTGCGCCGGCGGCGGTCTGGCGCCGGACCTGGCGGCGGCGACAGCAGGGCGTGGCTGCGATGTTGCCGGCACGGTTGCGGCCGTCGGCGTGACCTGCGCAGGTGATCCCGACGCTTGCGCGTCCTGCTTGACCGGGCGGGCATGCTGATGCGCCGTGCCGCCGCGGCGGAATCCCCAGGCGTGCGCAATCGACGGCCCGGCGGTGTAGCCCACAACGGCGCCGGCAACCGCACCGATCGGGCCGAGCACCACCGCGCCCGACAATGCGCCAAGCGCGGCGTCGCCGCCGCGATGCTCGTCCGCCGAAGCCTGTGTGGCAAGCGAAAGCGCCAAAATCGAAAATGCGACTTTCCACTTCATGCCGGTTCCCTCACTCCTGTTCGAGGAGGTACTGAAGAAATACGGCGACAAGAGAGTCCAAATAGGGCGGTTGACGGGTGCCAAAGTGACCGCGATGGTGCCCATGGCAGACTGCGGGAGTTGTGGTTTATGAGCATGCTGAGCGATCCCTTCGATCCCGCAGGCGAGGCGGCGCTGGTGACCGGCGCAGGCAACGGCATCGGCCGTGCCATTGCGCTGGCGCTGGTCGGCGAGGGTGTGAAGACGGTGTTCGCCGACATCAGCGAAGAACGGGTGAACGCGGCGATCAAGGCCGCATCGCGGTCCGAGCTTGCCGTGCCCTTTGTCGGAGATCTTGCCAGGCCAGATGTGCGCGATGCGCTGCTTGCGCATGCCGAGGCCAGAGTCGGACGCATCACGCATTTCGTTCATAGCGCGTCTCCTCCGCGGCGCGAGGCCGATCACATCCTCGCGGTGAGTGACGAGACCTGGCGGCAGATGCACGCGGTCAATATCGACGCCGGCTTTCATCTCGCACGTGAGCTCGCCAGGAATCTGATCGCGGCGAAAATCGCCGGCTCTTTCCTGTTCCTGACCTCGCTCCATGCCGAAACGCCGCGCAACCTGCCGCATTATTCGTCGGCGAAAGCGGCGATAGCGATGCTGGTGAAGGAGCTCGCGAAATCGCTCGGACAGCATTCCATCCGCGTCAATGCGCTGGTGCCCGGCGCGATCGCGGCCGGCGGCTTCGTTGCCAATCCCGCACTCGCCAAACACATTCCCCTCGGCCGGCTCGGCGAGGCCAACGATCTCGCGCCGATGGCGCTTGCCGTGCTTTCCAACAAGGTGTCGGGCTATGTCACGGGTGCCGCGATCACCGTCGATGGCGGGCTTGCGCTGACGAACTGGTTCGATCCGCCCGAATTGTAAATCGTGCCCTCTTTTTGACAGGCTTGTCTCCGACAAGGCAAGCCGGGGATTGGGAAGGGCGGACTTTACACACCATGGTACGAACGATTTGGTGCGGGTGCATTCTGCTCGCACTCGGCGTTGCTGCGTCGCCGCTAGCGCGAGCGCAAAACCTCGACGAAGGCAAGTCCGGCGCGCGGCTGTTTACCGATAGCTGCGTGACTTGTCACCATCGTGCAAAGGGACTGACCAAAGGCCGCTTCCGCCTTTCGCTGTATCTGTTCCTGCAGCAGCACTACGCCAGCAATTCCAGTGCGGCCTGGGAGCTTGCCTCCTATCTCGAATCCGTCGACGAGGCGCCGCGCGGCCGCCCGCGGTCCGCGGCGGCGAAAAAGCCGCCGCACGGAACCGGGCTCGCAGGCGGCTCGCTTCGTCCACCGGCTTCGATCCCACAGCGCTAGCGGGCCGTATTGTCATCGCAGTTTTCCGACTAGGCTTCGCGGGATGCGGTTCGACTGATTCGGTCGGGCGCGACCCCGCGAGGGCATTTGCATGGCATTCTTCAAGCGTGAGCTCAGTCCGGTCGAGCGCTTCGAGGGCGCGCATCTCGCCAAGCAGGACGAGCGGCGGAAGCTGGCGGGCCGGCTCGATCTCGCCGAAAAGCTTCTCGCGGAACAGCGCACCACCGCTGAGAAGCTCGCGGTGTCCGGCGCCAGTGCCGCCAAGCTCGAGCGCGCGGAAGCGAAAATGCGCGAGGTCGAGGAGCGCGCGCGAACCCAGCGCACCGAGCTTGCCGACCTCGATGCGCAGATTGCCGCGACCGAGCGCGCGCTGACGGATGCAAGAGCGCAACGCGACCGCGAACTCGCCGCGGACCAGATCGAGGCGCTCGCAGCGGCAATCGAGCGCGCCGGTCCGGGATTCGGCGCGGGCGCTGCCGGGTTGGTGGAAGCCGTGACCAAGGGCCCGGCAACGGTGGCGGAAGCCACAAAATTCGCCGCCAGCGTCGACGCGATCCGTCGCGAGGTGATATCCGCAACCGACCTGATCTGCTGGGAACTGCGGACGATCGCGGTGCGCACGCGCGCAGGCAATGCCAACGCCACGCCGGCCGCGCCGACCGAAGCGGAGCACACGGCGCCGGTCGAAATCGAACGGCAGCGGATCTACACCCTCAATCCGCTGCTGTGGCGCGAGGGCAGCGAGGTGTGCAAGGCGCCGGCCTTCACCATGGTCGGCCTGCCCAAGGCCTTGCTCCCCGTCGCTTTGCGGCATCAGCATGTCGACTATCTCAACGCTCGCCGCGTGCAGACACTGATGCATGTGCATGGCAACACACCGGACGATTTGCCCGACGATACCGCACTGATCGACCTCGATGCGCTCGCGGCCGAGGAACAGAACAAGGCTAACGTGGCCTGAAGAAGGAACAACTCCTCCTCATCGTCGGTTGTATTGAGCCCGGCGCGCGGTCAGGGAACCCATCGCCGCGGCTCCATTCCATCAAATTGCGAGGAGAGCGACATGATGTCGGAAACGCAGGTTCACACCATTGCGCGGCAGATGCTCGAGCAGCATGGCACGGCGGCAATCGCACAGGCCGCGCAGAAGGCGCAAGCATGTGAGAAGAGAGGCGAGGACGCGGATGCGAAGGAATGGCGTCATATCGAGGACGCCATGAAGGCGATGCGCGGGCCGCATCAGAGCTGATCAAGAAAGCGTTCCGGGTGTTGCAGAAGCGGACAAGCTGACGCAATCTGCCGTCCAGGCTGGAGCTCAACCGGCCGGTATCAAAAGGGAGATCTCCATGATCAAGGTCAGCGTCATGTATCCGAACAAGCCCGGCGCGCGTTTCGATCACGACTATTACCGCGACAAGCACATGCCGCTGGTGAAGGCGCGCCTTGGCGATGGTTGCAAGTACTACACGGTCGACAAGGGGCTGGCCGGCGGCGCGCCCGGAGCGCCCGCGACCTATGTCGGAATGTGCCATATCTTCTCCGACTCGGTGGAAGCGTTCCAGGCCGGCATGGGCAAGCACGGCAAGGAGATCCTGGGTGATATCCCGAACTACACGGATATCGCGCCCGTGATCCAGATCAGCGAGGTCGTGGTCGGCTAACCTCGCGACGGTGTTGCGGGCGAGAACAGCCGTCCGCAGCGCCGCCTTCCGGCGACAGGTTTTTTCTTCACCCGACCCATGCGGCGGCAGCATCCTTGCTATTTCGCTCGTGTGCTTGCTGCCGGCTGCGGCGCAGCAAACATTGAAGGGAACACGTCGTTTGCCGGGAGAAGGCACATGGGCCTGCAAGAAACCAAGATCGAATCGCTTCCCTTCGTCACCGCCGAGCTGAATTACCTCGCGCCAACGCCCGGCAAGCCGCGCACCTACGCCTACGATCCGCCGCCGGGTGAACCGAAATCCACCAATTTGCCGGAACCGCATGACGTTCCGATTTTTGACGCCCGCCCGATCGCGAAAAATTTCTCGCTGGACCGAGAGGGTTTTGCGCTGGTGAAGCACCCGACCATCGTGCGGAATTTCTACGATGAGAACGAGATCAGACGCGTCTACTATCCCGCCGCCGAAGCCTTCCTCCGCGCCACGCTCGGCGCCGACCGCGTTGTGCTGTTCGACCACACCGTTCGCCGGCGCGTCGAGGGCGCCGCCGACATCCGCGGCGCCGGCCCGCGCCAACCGGCGACCCGCGTCCATGTCGACCAGACGGTGGAACTCCGGCCCGAACCGCGTGCGCGAGCATTGTCCCGACGAGGCGGACCAGTTGCTGAAGGGCCGCGTGCAGGTGATCAACCTGTGGCGACCGATCCGCGGACCGTTGCGCGATTCGCCGCTTGCGATGTGCGACGGTACGAGCGTCGCGAAGGGCGATCTGGTCGCCTCCGACCTGATCTATCCGAACCGAAGCGGCGAGACCTATTCGGTGAAATATAATCCGAACCATCGCTGGTTCTATTTCCCCGAGATGACCGCCGACGAGGCGTTGCTGCTGAAGTGCTACGACTCTGCTGATGATGGCCGCACGCGCTTTGGACCGCACACCGCCTTCACTGATCCCACCACGCCGGTTGACGCCGCGCCGCGCGAGAGCATCGAACTCCGCGCGCTGGTGTTTCACAAGGCGTGATTTGCCTATCTCGGCGGCAGCGAAAAGGTGAGATGGCCGGTCCACCAGCCGTGGTCGGACAGGCGCAAGGCAAAAAGCCCTATGCCGGCCGCCAGCGCAATCCAGAACAGCGGCGCGGGCATCGCGCGGCGATAGAAGAACAGGCCGACGACCATCAGCAAGTCGAAGGTCATGGTCAAAACCTGCTCGGTGCGGAGCGGGAATTCGTGCGCGGGGATCAGCAGATTCCAGGCGAGATGCGCGATCAGGACGCAAGGCAAAATAACCGCGATCCACGGACCGTTGGCTGCGGCGGATTTCTGCGTTCGCTGATCGGTCATGGCGCCCCCTGATTGCGAAATGGTCAGGGGAATAGTCGCGTCGTCGTGAAAACAAGTTCAAACCGAAATCAAATTCAAAATGTCCCGTGCGTGCGCTGCCGTATTATTTGCCAGCGCGGCGCGCTTGCTCCTTCAGCAGGCCTTCGAGCTCCTCGTTCTGGGCAAACATACGTTCGGCGGTCCTCTCTTCGTTCGCCGCACCCGACAGCCCCGCCGCTTGCTCGGTGAGCTGGCGGATATTGTCACGCAGGATAGCAATCCTGTTGGTAAGCTCTGGATCGGACAGGGAACTATAATTGGCCACGCTTTCGTCCTCCTAGGACATCGGCCCGCCCGCGGCCATGACATCGACGAAGCGGCGCAACAGAAGCAGGCAATGATGACCGATCGCGCGTATTGCTGCGCGATAATCCACGCGCGGCGGCGTCAGCGAATACTCTGTCATCACAACCGGCACATGCGGAATCGAAAAAGCGCGCCGTATCGATATTTCCTTTTGAAATCATTCGTGCGCCCCGGCGCGCGCGAGCGAGGCGAATATGTTGCCTCGCATGCGGTCTTTCAAGCCGCATCCGTTGCTGCCGCGCAGCAATTGTAGCGCGAATCGCGACAACCCTCAGCGCACCGGCATTGGCGGTCGCGGCACGTCATCCTGTGGCGCGGCTGAAACCGGCGGAGGAGGCGGCGCTGGCGGCGCGATCTGCACCGGCGCGGATCCGGGTGCGCCCGGCGGCGGCAGAAGCGGGGCGGCCGAGGCCTGCGCCGGCGGCACATACGGCTTCGGCTTTTTCACCGGCGCAGCGAGCGGCCGCGGCGGCAGCGCAGCGACCTTTGCACGCAAGCTCTGCTCGAAGGCCTTCGCCTCGGTCGCTTTGGCCTCGGTCGCCTTCGCGTCGTGCGCGAGCTGCTCCTGACCGGCCTTCAACTCGGCAAGGCTGGCCTTCAACTGCTCGACCTGTTGCCCCATCGCGGCGAGGTCGCGCGTCAAGGATTGGATCAATTGCGTCTGGTCGGGCGAGGCGGAGGCGCTCGCCACCGTGGCATCGGCAGGCGCTGCGGTTGCCTCAGTCGGCGCGGCCGCTTGCCCCGGCGTCGCGTCTGAAGTCGCGGGCGCGCTCGGCGGCGCTGACGTCGCCTGCAACGAGGAGAAGCCGAGCAGGGGGGCTGCCATCGCGACATACGCCTGCGCCCGGTCGCCATAGCGCTGCCAGGCGGCGGCGCCGACCGCGCTTATGAACGCAAACAGGAACGCCACGATGAAGCGCGCCGCCCATCTGCCGCGCTTCTTGTCGACATGAGCGGCGCGGAAAGACGTGTCGACATCAGGCGCCGCGGCTTGCGCGGCAACGCCAGCGGAAATCTCCGACACCAGCGCACGCAGGTTCGGCTCGCGCTTGCGCGTGTCGAGCGCATCCGCGCGCGCGGCGAGCACGACGTCGGGTTCAACAACGAACAAGTCGTGCGGATCGGTTTCTCTTGCGGTCAGCGTGGATTGCATTGGCTATCCCCATCCAATGTTGTTGCGCCTGCCCACAGCCCAGACTTCAGCGCGGTTTGACCAAAGCAAGGCCGCGATGTGATGAGGTTGCGGCCATCAAACGGGAACCGGCGCCGCGACCTATGTGCGGCAACGGGAACTCGAGCGTTGAACAGGCGACATTGAGGCATTACAAACCTCTGGTAGCAGCACATCGACATCACCATGACGTGTTTGACTACAGGGCCGACAGGCCGCATGGGGATGGTGCGGCGCGCGCCCCGGGGGAAGCTCTCATGAAGAATGCGCTGTCGATTGCCGTGATGCTGCCGGTGATTTTGGCCACCTCGCCGCAAGGCCTCGCCCAGGACAAGAGTCAAGGTCAGGACCAGGCGCAAGGTCAGGCGCAATACGCGCCGCAAGCGGTGTTCTGCGCGGATCCGAAGACGCAGAACACGCTGTGTCCGGTGCTCGCGTCCTATCTCGGGCCGGATTCGCGATTGGCCAAAAGCTTCGGCTATCCCGGCCTCTATGGGCCGCCGCCGACCAGCGCCTCGGAAGACTTGCAGACGCCATTCGACAACATGGCCTGGCAGATGTTCGTTGCCCTCAACTGGGCGAGGAACGCGAGCGGACGGCCGCCGGCACAGGGACTGAACGGGCGGGGCCTTCGCGTCTGGCAAACCTATCCCAAGGTCGCCGCGCTGTTCGGCAATTCGCCGGTGCGCGCGCCCTGCACCAGCACGCTTGCGCTGCCGACCTTCACCATCGGTTCGGACGGCAGCGGGAATCCGGCGCCGAACAATGAGGAGTATTTTCAGGCTTCCACCAACCTGCCGCTGGTCGACATCAACGACAACTGGACCATCTTCGAACGGCGCATCAACGACATCGAGGCGAGTTACCTGCGTGCGCCGAACGGCCAGAAGTCGCAGACGCTGACGACGCTTGGCGGCCAAAAGCAGTTCATCGCGAAAAATTCGAACGGCGTCCAGTTCACCGCGTCGGCGACCGTGACCAACGGCACCAACGGATCGATCGAGATCAAGGCCGCCTGGCGCATCATCGATCGTGCCGCCGGCGACGATCCATCGCGCTACTACACCATGCCGGCCCGGATCGCGGTGGCGGGCGATCTCGTGCGCGGCGGCCGGCCGTTCTGCCGCAGCGTGCTCGTCGGGCTGGTCGGCCTGCACATCATCCAGCGCAATCCGGACTTTCAGACCAACGCCGAGCTACTGCCGCAATGGATCTGGGCGACCTTCGAGCATGTCGATAACGCGCCGGTGGCGCAGGCGCCCTGCAATGTCCGCAACGGTTGTGGCAGCAGCACCTGGATCAATCAGCCGAGTTGCGGCGCGGCCGCGCCGTCGCAGACGGTGCGCTATTCCTATTTCCGTCAGAACGCGACGCTGCAAGATACCAACATCAGGCCAAAGGCGCCCGGCGGCGGTCCGACGAACTATCCCTGGAATTCCAGGCAGCCTTATGCCGACGGCGGCACCACGCCGGCCACGGCGCTGCCGCAGGCCACGCGCTGCTGGTCGATCTATCCGACGACCGCCGCGCTGAACGCGCAGTGGCAAAAGGCGCTGGGCGGCGTCGGAAGCGTCTTCAGCAACTACATGCTGATCGGCACGCAATGGGGCGGCTCCGTCAAGTCCCAGAAAGGAAATCCGGTGCCGGCCGATGCCGTGCCGGGCATGCTGTCCAACATGACGCTCGAGACCTACATCCAGAACTACACCGGCAGCGTGACGGGCTCGCCCGGTCCGGGCTCCTGTGTGTCCTGCCACAACTTCGCGACCCTGCCGGCCGACGACAAGACGTCGTCGAATTTCAGCTTTCTGCCGCTGTTGGCGCAACCCACGACGGCGCGGAGCAAGATCAAGACGGCGGAGCCGTGAGACGAACACATTTCGACAATCTCAATCCAGCCGCTCATGGATGGTGTTGCGGAACAACAGCTCGATCACCGCGAGAATGACCACGATGCTCAGGAACACCAGGATCAGCCGCATCGGCGTCACCATCGGATCCGGTTTCTCGCGGGCGGACGGCGAGACCTCGGCGCTGGCGAGCTGC
The DNA here is from genome assembly GCA_963791665.1 of uncultured Alphaproteobacteria bacterium. GTDB lineage: Bacteria > Pseudomonadota > Alphaproteobacteria > Rhizobiales > Xanthobacteraceae > Bradyrhizobium. The sequence goes on from CAWBTH010000007.1 coordinate 73,847, forward strand.
GGCGAGCGGCCGAGGAAGGAGGGCGGGGCGACCTGTGCGACGTCGACCCAGCGGTCGAGCCAGGTCAGGCCATCGGTTGCAATCGCCGGCAGCGAGGGCAGCGCTGAAGCGATGCCCGGCGTGTCGGCGGGGAGCATTTCCGACATGGCATTGCGCCATTTCGGCTCGCGCCTGGCCGGCACGGCGCCGTCATCCTGAGCGGCGACGTCAGGCGTGGCGTCGCCGTCTTGAGCTTGCTCCTTTGGCTTGACGCGGCGGACGATGCGATGCTGCGGGGCGGTGGCGTCCCAGCAATGACCGGGGCCGTGCCACCACAGATGCGAGGTCGCAAATTGCGCGCGCGCCTCCGCCATGGTCATGCATGACTTGGATGCGTGTGCCGGCGAGGCCGCCAGCAGAACAAATATGAATATCGTCGCGGTGCGCATGGGCTGCTCCGTCGTTGGTCAAATGCGGCCGCCGCCGAAATTGCCCGCGCCTGGAATCATCTTTAGCAAGAGTAGGGATTAAGAAGTGGCAAATTCGGGCCGATTTTTAGGGGCAATTGGGTTGTCATAGTCATTATGAATGCTGGCGAAAATGACAGCCGCGATTCACGCCTGCGGCAGCATTGCGGCAGGACCCGCGCTCACAACAGCCCGCGATAGATGCCTGGCGCGGAGCCCTCGATCGCAACGGCGCCGACGGCTTTGGCGTAGAATTCCGCAGGCCCGACGCCGCCGATGATGGCATAGGCGAAGCCCAGCGCGCGCATGTCCTCCAGGCACGCGAACAGCAGCGCCTTGCCGACCCCCTTGTTGCGCGCGCCGGCGGAAACGCCGGTCGGCCCGAAGAAATTGGGGCAGGTGGCGTCGTGATTGGCGAAGCCGATGAGGTCGCGGCCGCGCGCGGCGATGAAGCAGGTGATGGGCGCGCGCGTAAACGCGACTTCGGTCTCGCTTGCCCAGGCCTCGGAAAACTCCTTTTTGACGAAGGCCACGACCTTGTGTTTGTCGGGCGCCATCGCCCGGCGCACGGAGATGCCGTCTTTGGCCAGCGCGGCGAAAATCTCGCTGGAGTCCGGCAGGGCGTAGAGCTTAACGAGCATGTCCATTTGTGGGCGTCCGCTGGCGAAGTATGCAGACAGCAGTAACAAAAACGCGCGGCCCCGGGAATACGTAAGGTCGATCCCCGCGTCGTCATTGCGAGGAGCTCGCGACAAAATTGCGAAGCAATTTTGCGCTGGAGCGACGAAGCAATCCAGACCGCATCCGCGGAAATGGTCTGGATTGCTTCGCTTCGCTCGCAATGACGAGGACACGAGATTCAGCATTCTCGCGGCAGGATTTCTGCCCGAGCTTTGAATCATTTTCGGCCCTCGATGAGAGGAGGGCGCAGGGAATGCCGGATGCTCAGCAGCACCCGCAGCCTCGTGGGCAGAAAAGGGTAGGCGGCCCACAAGCGTAGTCACCACAGGTCGCCGAAGACATCACGGCATTCCCTGCGCGATGGTTTGAACGGCTGCTCCGCGCTCTCCCCGGTGTATCGGGCTTGATAGCCACCGTCGCTGCGTAAATCGCTTTTCGCAACTTGACCCCAGCGTCGAGGGGACAGGACCACACGGCTTGACCGTACGCGCGCGCGCCGCACGCCTTGCGTTGCGCACGCGTCCATCGCATCCCGCGCCACGTGTCGTGACGATCGCGAAACGCCCTCCGTAGTGAGCGCGGGACAGCTTCGTTATTTCATAAATTCTGTGTTTCGGAAAGAAGAATATTTTTGCGACGCGCGCTTGACTCGTCGGGCAAAACAGGCGGCGGGATTTTGGGATTGGCTCGGCGAGCCGAAGGAACACATCTTTCGTGTCCCGGGCGCAGCGCAATGCGTGGCGTTGCGATGCAGACCCGGGACCCACATTCGACTTGGTAATCCATGGGCCCCGGATCAGCAGCGCCATAGCGCGTCGAAGACGCGCGTGAACGCGCTTATGGAAGAACGCTGCGCTGCATCCGGGGCACGAGGGCGCGCCCCCCGGAATGACGAGGCGCTACGACACATGCCCCTGGTCGATATGATCGGGCGTCTTCTTCGCGCGCTGCGGTGTCATCCGCGCCGGATCGGCAGCACCGGGCACGCCGCGCGGGCCGAGCTGCGCGCGCTGGATGTCGTCCTCGGAGAAGTCAGGCGCGATGCCGACGGGCTCGCGCACCCTCGCGCGCCCCCTAGGGGAGAAGTCCGCCGGCGTCATGTCAACGCGTGCGGTGTCGGGCGGCGCGGGGTCCACCGGCCAAACCTCTGCAGACTTCTCGCCCCGGGTAGCGCTTGCGCGTGATCTCCTCGGCGGCGCGGACAGCGGCGCGGTCGCGAGTGTGCCAGCTCAGCGTGCCGTAGATCATGGCGGCGAGCAGCAGGAACGCTCCCAGAAAAAAGACGGTCTCGAGGCCCATAACGTCCCTCCGTGGTCCATTGAGGTCACCGAAACTCAATCCCGCGCTGCGATGACCGTTCCCAAATGAATGCGTGATGAACGGGCCTCCGTCTTTCGGCGCATTCGGCAAGAATCGCGGGAACGCGCGTTGCTGCCGGACGTTCCCATGCAAAGGAGGAATGCGTCATGAAACGAACCAAAATTCTGATCGCAGCCGCGATGCTGCTGCTTCCATCGGCCGCGCTGGCCGCGCCCGGCATGGTCACCACCAATGTGAGCCTGCGGGCCGGCCCCGGCGACGGCTTTCCCGCGGTCGACCGCATTCCCGGCGGCTCGCATGTCGATATCCATGGCTGTCTCAAGAGCGATGCCTGGTGCGACGTGAGCTGGTCGGGCGACCGCGGCTGGGTGTCGTCGGACGAGCTGCAATGGCTGTACCACAACAACTACGTCTATCTGTCCGATTATTACGACGACATCGACGTGCCCGTGGTGCCCTTCGTGATCGGCAGTTATTGGTCGACCTATTATGCGGGCCGGCCGTTCTTCCATCGCCGCGCTTTCTACGATCGTTACTGGCGCTCGCATGAGAGCGTCGCGATGCGCACGCCCGACCGGATCGCGCGCGCGCGTGCCGGCCACAGCAATGCGGCTATCACCGAGGGACGCGGCCGTGGCGCCGAGGCGCGCACCGCGATCGACACGCGCAACCGCACGGATGTGCGTGGCCGCACGGATGTGCGGGGCCGCACGGAGGTGCGTGGCCGCACCGAGGTGCGCGGTGCGGAAGCCGCTCGCATCGGCGAGCGCGGACGCTTGGCCGGTGTCAATCGCAATATCGGCCGCGGACCGGCGCCGATGGCGCGGGCCGAGCATGGCGCGCGCTTCTCGGCGGCACCTGCCGCAAGGCCGGCGCCTGCGGCGCGGATCGCGCAGCCGAACATCAGCCACGGTTCGCCGATGAATGCGCATGCGCAGATGCCGGCGCCGCGCGCGATGGCGCCCGCAGCAATGCCGCATATGGGCGGCGGCGGCGGCGGCGGCGGTGCGCGGATCGGTGGCGGTGCTGCCGCACCCCATGTCGCGGCTCCCGCCGGCGGCGGAGGGCCAGGGCGGCATCACTGAGCGAGTGTGAGCTGAACGAGAGAAAGCCCGGCGCATGCGCCGGGCTTTTTTTGTCTGTCGCCGCTTGCACGGTTTACCCTCTCCCCTTGCGGGAGAGGGTGCCCGAGCGAAGCGAGGGGGGGTGAGGGGTTGGTTCGTGGGGAACCATATCCCTCACCCGGCTCGAATTTCGCTTCGCTCAATTCTCGCCACCCTCTCCCACAAGGGGAGAGGGTACATCGAGTATGCGGCACGCTCTTCCCGCTAATTCGCAGGCCGTGCGATGTGCCACAAATTCTGCGGATCGAAACCGTTGGTGTCGCCGGGCGTCTTGTCGTCGCCCGACGTGCCCACAAGGGGAGAGGGTACATCGAGAATGCGGCACGCTCTTTCCGCTAATTCGCGGGCCGTGCGATGTGCCACAAATTCTGCGGATCGAAACCGTTGGTGTCGCCGGGCGTCTTGTCGTCGCCGGAGGTGTAGAGCGGGCGGTAGCGATAGGCCCACATCCTGCTGCCGTCGTTGCGCGCGATCACGGTGAAATCGCCGGCGGCCTGCGCGTTCTTGTCGGCGGGGAGCGGAATCCATTTCTCCGTGCACTTGCCGTCGCAGTTCGACTTGTTGCCGCTGGTGTCGCGGTCGAAATAATACAGCGTCATGCCCCTGGAGTCGGCGAGCACGTCGCCCTTCTTCGTTTTCGCCAGCATCACCGGCGGTGGCACGTCCTTCGGCGGCGGTGGCGGGGCCGCGGCCTCGCTGCCATGCGCGAACGCTTCGGTGGCAAACAGCAGCAGCGCTGCGGCGATCATCACAAAGCGGAACATTCTGCTCCCCGGAGGACGGTTAATCACGCGTTAAGCGCGGTAATGGGGGGGCGAGCCTAGCGGCCGAAAGTTAGTTCCACGTTGCGATGCGATGCGCAGAGCTGCGACAAATTGGAGCAAATGCTCACGCCGGCTTGAATGTGGTCGCGGAACGGCGCCGCCCTTACGCTCGTTGCAACAGCACGGCAGAGATGGAGGAGAGCAATGACCACACTGAAACTGTTGGGCGCGGCCGCCGCGCTCGCGACCATGATCGCAACGCCCGTGATGGCCCAGGAGGCCACGCAGGAACCCGGCATGATCGGGTTCAACTATCCCAACTCGCATTACGTGACCGGCGGATGGGGCACCCGCACCCCGCCAAGCTGGACCGGCCGATATCCGCGCGTCTACACCGGCTATGTCGCGGCGCCGGCCTATGGCTATGGCTACGCGCCCAGCGTGAACGCGCCGACCTTCGGTCCGTATGCGTATGATCCGTATTAGCGGGGTCGATGAGCGGTGGAACGAAAGAGCGGCCCAGGGGCCGCTTTTTTGTTGGCTAGGGTGGAATCCTGTAGCCCGCATGAGCGCAGCGATATGCGGGACCCTTCAAATCCCGGATGTCGCTTCGCTCATCCGGGCTACGCACTACTCACTGACCGCAACCGCCTCGAAACGGCGCTTCGGGTGCACCAGCAACTCCGCGCTTTCGACGATGCGCATTTCCGCGGTGCCGGCAGCCGCGGTGCGCTCGATGACCGCGAACATGCCGGAGGCCGCATGCGCCAGCGCGTCCGGTGTGTCCTGGCCGCGGACGCGCGCGGAGGCAAACAGCGCGGCGAAGAGATCGCCTGATCCGTTCGGACTGATCGGAATGCGCGGCGTGCGCACGCGCCAGGCGGCGGCTCGCTCGATCGCGAGCGTCTCGATCTCGTCGGCCGGGGTTCCCGACAGCTCGGCGCTGGTGATGACGACCGTCGAGGGACCGCGATCGATCAAGCCGCGCGCCTGCGCGAGCACCTGATCGCGCGTGACGGCGGCTCGCGCCGCAGAGCATTTCGAACTCGAAATGATTGGGGGTGATGATGTCGGCGAGCGGCAGCAGCCGGTCGCGGACAACAGGCGGGATGTCGGCCTTGACGAACAGCCCGCGGTCGCGATCGCCCATGACAGGGTCGAGCGCATAGCGCAGCGCAGGATTACGTTGCTTCGCACGCGCGACGAAGTCGGCGACGACAGCGGCGATCTCGGCCGAACCGAGATAGCCCGACAGGATCATGCCGGCAGCATCGACCGCGCCGCGCTCCTCGATGCCGACGAGGAGATCGGCGACCAGCTCCGCCTCGAGCACGCGGCCGCGAATGGAGGGATAGCCAGGCCGGTTGCTCAAGAGCGTGGTCGGCACCGCCACCACGTCGATGCCGTGCATCTGCATGGGAAAGACGGCGGCGCTGTTGCCGACATGACCGAAGGCGACCTGCGACTGGATGGAAATAATCGTCATGCGCTGCAACGTAGCGCTGTTCCCGCCGCGGAACAAACATCGCCTGCGAAAAACAACACACGTCAAAAATTCGGTGCACGCCGTTCGCGTCGCGTTGTGTCCCGACAATTCTCAACTCATCATTGTTGCGGGGTGGAGACGCGTGGCGGCCGTGACATCGGCCGATCAGGGGGACGATCATGCAAAGGTTGGGTTGGGAACGGCGGGTGCAGCTCGCCGTGGGTGTGGCGCTGTGTGCGGCGCTGTGGGGATCGAGCGCGCAGGCGTTCACCGAGGAAGATCAGCAGCGGCTTTGTACGCCTGATGTCTTCCGGCTCTGTTCGGCGGAAATTCCGGACCGTGGCCGCATCATCGCCTGCATGCACCAGAAGCGCGCGCAGCTCAGCGCGGAATGCCGCAGCGTATTCGGCAAGCCGGCGCAGTCGGCGTCAAGGTAGAGAGCCGACGTCAGCGACTGGTTACCTCCCGCGCAGGGAGGGTTAGGCGAAGCCGTAACGCGCCATCCCGCTGCGATCGAAAGAAGTTGGCGGATTACGCCGGAGCCTGTCATCGGGCCGCGCTACGCGCGGACCCGTGGCGCTAATCTAATCCGCCGCTACGGTCATCGCGGGTGCCCAAAAGCACGACGCCGGGAAGGCGAGGGGCCATGCCTCACTGATGGGGCCCACTGCGCGCTGTCCCGGCGGTTCGTCCGTGGTTCTCTGGCCGCTATTGCGCTGATCCGGACGTGTTCCGGCGCGGTGCGCGGCGCGCTTTCGACGGTGGGGTCATCGAACCTCCTCCCGCTGATAAGTCAGCCTGTCGCGTGAAGCGACCGATGCGATGCTCCGCCCGTTGCGCGATGCTGTCAAGACGGAACACGGATGCTATCGTTCACGACAGCAGCATTGACGGAAAGGGAGGGTGATCGATGCAACAGGCCGAGTTCGAAGCCGAGCTGAAAGCCAAGGGCTATACCGAGATCGAATCCAAATCACTCGATCCGCGGCCGGTGAACCACGGCCACACGCACGACTACGACATCCGCGGCCTGGTGCTGTCAGGCGTCTTCATCGTGAACCAGGGCGAGAAGGCCTGGACCTATCGCGCCGGCGAGATTTTCGACGTGCCTGCGGGGAGGAGCCACTCCGAAAAGATCGGGGCGGAGGGAGCAAGGATTGTGGTGGGGAGGAAGTATTAGGCCGGTTTTAAACCGCGTGATGCGGCTCCGCTAAAACTAACCTGTGGGGTGGCTTCGGACACATGAGAGCCGTGTTTGGGTCCAGTTCTCTCAGGACAGCCGAATTTGTTTTGGCCCAATGGCTCATGAGTGAGGCCAAAACGGGCAGACCACATCCGTAGACAACTCTTGTCCGCGGATTCCAGCTGCTCTGAATTGCGACGACGCAGTAGGTCAGCGGTTCGGCTTGAAACCCTAAGATAATGCCACCGCTCATTCCCTCTAGACTTTTGAGAGGAACACCAGAGCTAACTTGACCGACGAACCTCGGGTACTCCGTTTTCCGATCATCTTGTAAGGATACCAGTCTCTGAACCGGGATTAAGGTCGCTTCAATCTTTACAGTTGAGATATCTGATATTCGTTCTGATACCCGTTCAGCAGGAAAGCCCAACATCGCGAACGCCTCGAAGTTTGCCCGATGTTGCGTTTTCCAATTTTGCTCAGATAGCGCGACCATGCCATTTTTCAGCAACAGGCGCACATAATGCGGTCCAATTGGAATCACCCCGAAATCGAGACCAAGCGCCTCATCGTCAATAAACCACAGTTTCGAATTCTTTAGATCGAACGGAATTGGCGTATCGCTTATCCGCCGATAACCGAAGATGTCGGCTAACGCCGCTCCTTCGATTATTACGTCGCTGCTAGCGCGAAGTTCGCTCAGACCTTTGAGCACATGTCCGGCGGTCAAGAAATATAAAATACCCTCAACAATGATGAGAGTTCCTGAGCAAGTTGCAAATCTCGACGGCAACTCGGCATCGTCTTGGGTGTTGTGTCGATACGTGACACACAGCCCAACTAGATGCCGAGAAAGAAATTGAACTGCTTCGTCCAGGCTTGTCATCCTAAGTCACGAACACCCCGTCGTGCTTCCGCACGTATCGCACTTCATGCAGGTGCCGTTGCGCACCAGGGAGAAGTGGCCGCACTCGCCGCACATCTCGCCCTCGTAGCCCTTGGCTTTGGCTTCGGCGCGGCGCTCGGCCTTGCTCGGCGCGGCCATGTGCCGCCGCACCCGCCTTGCTCCATTGCAGCGCTTCCAGCTTCTCCGTCGGCGACAGGTCGTGGCTCGCCTCCTGCTTCAGCGCCACCGCGCCTTCGAGCGTGTCGGAGACGCGCGCGCTGGCGCCATGCGAGGCGAGCGAGGTGACCTTGCTGCCGCCGGCCGGCGCGTTGTCCGAGCCCGACGAGATCGCCGCCGAGCCGCCGCGCATCACCACGAGATTGTCGGTGCGCGAGCGCGTCAGGCCCTTCGACAGGTACTTGGTCGCCTGATGGCCGCCGTCCTCGGGCTCCTTGCCTTCCTCGACGCCCTTGCCGAGCGCGTCGAACCCGCTTTCGTTCGGATCGACATGGGCGAGGTCGAAGCGCGACATGTAGCTCACCGCGAGCTCGCGGAAGACATAGTCGAGGATCGAGGTCGCATACTTGATCGAGTCGTTGCCCTGCACGGGACCCGCCGGCTCGAAGCGGGTGAAGGTGAAGGCGTCGACATACTCCTCGAGCGGCACGCCGTACTGCAGGCCGAGCGAGACCGCGATCGCGAAGTTGTTGATGAACGACCGCAGCGCGGCGCCTTCCTTGTGCATGTCGATGAAGATCTCACCGAGCCGGCCGTCGTCATATTCGCCGGTTCGCAAGTACACCTTGTGGCCGCCGACCACAGCCTTCTGGGTGTAACCCTTGCGGCGGTCCGGCATCTTCTCGCGCTCGCGCATCACGATGACGCGCTCGACCAGCTTCTCGACGATCTTCTCCGAGATTTGCGTGGCACGCGCGGCCATCGGCTTGTCGTAGAGCGACTCGATCGCGTCGTCCTCCTCCTCATCGTCGCTGATGAGCTGCGAGTTGAGCGGCTGGCTCAGCTTCGAGCCGTCGCGATAGAGCGCGTTGGCCTTCAGCGCGAGCTTCCAGGAGAGGAGATAGGCGGACTTGCAGTCCTCCACCGTGGCGTCATTCGGCATGTTGATGGTTTTCGAGATCGCGCCCGAGATGAACGGCTGGCTCGCCGCCATCATGCGGATGTGGCTCTCCACCGACAGATAGCGCTTGCCGATCTTGCCGCAGGGATTGGCGCAGTCGAACACCGGATAGTGCTCGGCCTTCAGGTGCGGCGCGCCTTCGACCGTCATCGCGCCGCAGATGTGCACGTTGGCGGCCTCGATCTCGCGCTTGGTGAATCCGACCGCGGCGAGCAGGTCGAAGCCGGGTGCTGCGATCGCCTCGGCGCCGATGCCGAGCTGGTCGCGGATGAAGTCCTCGCCGAAGGTCCACTTGTTGAAGGCGAACTTGATGTCGAACGCGGTCGGCAGCGCCTTCTCGACCTTGGCAATGGCCTCATCGGTGAAGCCTTTTGCCTTCAGCGTGGAGGCGTTGATGCCCGGCGCGTTGGAGAGCGAGCCGTGGCCGACGGCATAGGCCTCGATCTCCGCGATATCGGCTTCGCGATAGCCGAGCACGCGCAGCGCCGCGGGCACGGCGCGGTTGATGATCTTGAAGTAGCCGCCGCCGGCGAGCTTCTTGAACTTCACCAGCGCGAAATCAGGCTCGATGCCGGTGGTGTCGCAATCCATCACCAGGCCGATGGTGCCGGTCGGCGCCACCACCGTAGTCTGCGCGTTGCGATAGCCGTTCTTCTCGCCGAGGCTCAGCGCGTCATCCCAGGCCCTGGTCGCATGCGCGACCAGATCGGCCTGCGGGCAGGAGGCGTGGTCGAGCGGCACCGGGTTGACCGAGAGCGTCTCGTAACCGGTGGCGTGGCCATGCGCGGCGCGGCGGTGGTTACGGATCACGCGCAGCATATGCTGCGTATTCTTCTTGTAGCCGGGGAAGGTGCCGAGCTCGCCCGCCATCTCGGCCGAGGTCTTGTAGGCGATGCCGGTCATGATCGACGTCAGCGTGCCGCAGAGCGCGCGGCCTTCCTTCGAGTCGTAAGGCAGGCCCATGGTCATCAAGAGGCCGCCGATATTGGCGAAGCCGAGGCCCAGCGTGCGGAACTCGTAGGAGAGCTCGGCAATCGCCTTCGAGGGGAACTGCGCCATCATCACGGAGATTTCGAGCACGATCGCCCAGAGCCGGCAGAGATGCTCATAGGCGTCGACGTCGAAGCGCTTGGCGTGACGTGTTGTAGAACGTCAGCAGGTTGGCGGAGGCGAGGTTGCACGCCGTGTCGTCCAGGAACATGTATTCCGAGCACGGATTGGACGCGCGGATGTCGCCGGACGCCTTGCAGGTGTGCCAGTCGTTCATCGTGGTGTTGAAGTGCAGGCCGGGATCGGCGCGAGGCCCAGGCGGCGTAGCCGATCTTTTCCCAGAGATCGCGCGCCTTCAGCGTCTTCATGATCTTCTTGGAGGTACGCGCGGTGAGATTCCAGTTGCCGTCGGTCTCGACCGCACGGAGGAAGTCGTCCTTCAGCGAGACCGAGTTGTTGGAGTTCTGGCCGGAGACCGTGAGATAGGCCTCCGAATCCCAGTCGGTGTCGTAGATGTCGAAGGCGATCTCCTTGTAGCCCTGCTTGGCAAACTGGATCACCCGCTTGATGTAGTTGTCGGGCACGAGGTTGCGGCGCGCGAGCTTGATCTCGCGGCGCAGCGCCGGGTTCTTCTCGGGATCGAAGCAGTCGTCGCCACTGCCTTCGCAGTTGACGCAGGCCTTCATCACGGCCTTGAGGTGCTTCTGGTTGATCCTGGAGCCGGTGACGAGGGCGGCGACCTTCTGCTCCTCCTTCACCTTCCAGTCGATATAGGTCTCGATGTCGGGGTGATCGACGTCGACCACGACCATCTTGGCCGCGCGTCGCGTGGTGCCGCCCGACTTGATCGCGCCGGCGGCGCGGTCGCCGATCTTCAGGAAACTCATCAGGCCCGACGAGCGGCCGCCGCCGGACAGCTTTTCGCCTTCGCCGCGCAGGCTCGAGAAATTCGAGCCGGTGCCCGAGCCGTATTTGAACAGGCGCGCCTCGCGCACCCAGAGGTCCATGATGCCGCCGTCGTTGACCAAGTCGTCATTGACGCCCTGGATGAAGCAGGCGTGCGGCTGCGGATGCTCGTAGGAGGATTTCGAGCGGGTCAGCTTGCCGGTCTTCCAGTCGACGTAATAATGGCCCTGGCCGGGACCGTCGACGCCGTAGGCCCAATGCAGGCCGGTGTTGAACCATTGCGGCGAGTTCGGCGCGACCATCTGCATCGCGAGCTGGTAGCGCAGCTCGTCATGGAAGGCGGAGGCGTCTTCTTCCGAAGAGAAGTAGCCGCCCTTCCAGCCCCAATAGGTCCAGCAGCCGGCGAGGCGATCGAACACCTGCTTGGAGGAGTGCTCGCCGATGTAACGCTCGTTCTCGGGCAGGTTGGCCATCGCCTCGGTGTCCGGCACCGAGCGCCACAGGAAGGAGGGGACGGTCTCTTCCTCGACCTTCTTCAAGCGTGCGGCGACGCCCGCTTTGCGGAAATATTTCTGCGCCAGCACGTCGGAGGCGACCTGCGACCAGGCCTTCGGGACCTCGACATTGTCGAGATGGAAAACCACCGAACCGTCGGGATTGCGGATTTCGGATGTCGTCAAACTGAAATCAATCGCGGCGTAGGGTGACTGGCCGGCGGTGGTGTTGCGGCGTTCGATTCGCATGGTCGTGCCCCGTGTCTTCTTGGCCGCACCACCTACCCGTGGCGTGGCGTTTGTTGTTTCCTAAGCGAACCTCCCAAGCCGGCGCCAAAAACGTCGGCCGTTCGTCCGCATGCTCAAGCCGGTGGTCCGGCCCTGTTTCTCTTCAACGCCCCGCCACATCACTTCGGACCGTTTTAGTTCGGCCCTTCGGGCCTGTTCCGGCCCTTAAACGCGCGCCCCGAAACCCCAATTTCGGACAGACAATTCCTCAGTCCGCTGCCTCGACCGGCGAAGCGGATTGGTTACCTCAGGAGCTCTTTTTGGGAGCGAACCGGCGGGACCCAAACACACGCGCGCCGAACAGATGAAGGCTAGGAGACTCCGTTACGCCCGTCAAGAACTAGTACGAGTTCCTGAATCAAATACTAAATATGGTGGAAAGGGTGGGAAAACAGGGTCAATGCCACCCCTGTGATCGGTCCAAGTATCGGTGAGTCCAAGAGGATTCGCCAAGCGAAAAAATTGACTCTGGGACTGTGAATTCACGTCCCTCCCGCTGTTCACAGGAGACATATTTTTACCCCTTGGGGGATTGCCTCAGAGAGACTCACGTAAGCCTACGTGAGGGAGGGGGTAGGCATGTCCGCGAGCGTGTGGTGGCGGCTGCACGAACCGGGCAAACAGGCCTCGCTGATTCCCTTGCCGGGCTATTCCCTGAGATGAAAATTCCGCCGACTGCGCCTGCGCGTATCTCTGGCGCCGGGCTCATGTTCCTCGCGATCACCTCGGTCGGCTGGGGCTTCAACTGGCCCGTCACCAAGTTCCTGATTGGGGAACTGCCGCCACTCACTCTGCGCGGCCTCTCCGGCGTGGTCGGCGCGCTCCTGCTCGCGGGTCTCGCTACCCTGCGCCGGCAGAGCCTTCATGTGCCGCGCGAGATCTGGCCGCGGCTCTTGCTCGCCGCCGTTCTCAACGTCACCCTCTGGATGGTGGTGATGGGGCTGGCGCTCGTCTACCTGCCCGCAAGCGAGGCGGCGCTGATCGCCTACACCATGCCGGTCTGGGCCGCGCTGATCGCCTGGCCGGTGCTCGGCGAGCGGCCGACCCTGCTGCGGACTTTGGCGCTGCTGATGGCGTTCGCGGGGCTCGCCTCGATCATGGGCGGCAACGGCATTGCCGCCAGCGAAGCGAAACTGCCGGGAATCCTCATGGCGCTATCAGGCTCCGTCGGTTTTGCCGTCGGCACGGTGCTGGCGAAGCGGCGGCCGATCCATCTGCCGCCGATTCCGGCTGCAGCCTGGCAGGTCGGCCTCGGCTGCCTGCCGGTCGCCATCGTCGGCCTCCTGGTGGAGACCACGCATCTGGAGAAGGTGACCACACTCGGCTGGTGGCTCCTGATCTATTCCGTGCTCGGCCAGTTCTGCATCGCCTATGTCGCCTGGTTCGCGGCACTCGCACGGCTGCCCGCATCGGTGGCCGCGATCGGCACCATGGCGGTGCCCGTGATCGGCGTCATCACTTCGGCGCTCGCGCTGCACGAGCCGCTCGGGGCCGGGCAGATCGCAGCGCTGGTCTTCACGCTGGCCGGTGTGGTGCTGGCGACCAGGTCATGACTTTGGCGCATGATCTTTTCGGAAAACCCCTGCACACTTTTCCGGATCATGCGCTAAAAAAACGGCGCCCTGAGGCGCCGTTCCGATTCAAACAGTGATTCCAATTCGCTTACGGGCAGGGATGCCGCAGCCCGTCGTAGCCGAGATAGGTCTGCGAGGCCGGATCCCAGGACCGATAGCGCTGCGCGCAATAGCTCGCATCACCGCCGCCACCGGGAACGACGACGGTCACGCCGTCGTCATAGTAGCCGCTGTTGTCGGCATAGTAGCCGTTGTCGCCATAATAGTAAGGGTCGTTATAGTAAGCGTACGAGCCCAGCGCCGCGCCGGCGAACGCGCCGGCCGCAAAGCCCGGTCCGAAGCCGCGATGCCGGAAATGACCGCCATTCCAGTTGCCGCCGCCGTTCCAGTGGCCGCCGCCGTTCCAGTTGCCACCAGCGACGCGCGCGCCGCTAAAGCCCGGTCCGACACGGCCTGCGGAAGCCGCACCGAAATTGCCACCGCTCACGCGAGCAGCTCCGAAGCTTGCGCCGCCGCCACCCATGCGGGCACCGGAGAAGCCTCCACCACCGCCCATCCGCATGCCGCCACCGCCGCCGCCGCCCATGCCGCCGCTGAAGTGCGCGCCACCGCCGCCACCGCCCATATGGCCGCCGCCGCCGCCGCCACCGATGCCGCCGCGGGCCAAACTCGCACTCGGCGCCGCTACTGCCAGAACCAACGCCAGCGCCGAGACGCCGGCCAAAATCTTCGAATTCATCATCTCATCCTCCATCACAGGGTTACCGTCCTAACCCCCGGTGCGGTCAGTCGTTCCGTACTCTCCGCAACGAATGCGTGAGGTGAGACTGGGCTTGCGAAACTGTACCGCGAATGAACGGAATCGGCCGCTTTGGCGGCGCCCAAACACGAAACCGCGAGCATGGTGCGCGCTAGACTTTCCTGCGCTGCGATGGCAATCAGGGCCTCATACCAATTCGGACCTCTTCCGCATGAAACAGTTCTTCCTGAAACTCTTCACCTGGTGGAACGGCCAGACTTTCGGCACGCAATTGTGGACCTGGCGGTTCGGCGAACTGGTGGGCGAAGACGCGCAGGGCAACCGCTATTACCGGACCCGCGGCGGCGCGGTCGATCCGACCCTGCATTTCCAACGGCGCTGGGTGATCTACAACGGCACCGCCGAGGCGAGCCGGATTCCGCCGGACTGGCATGGCTGGATGCATCACACCGTCGACGTTCCGCCGACAGAGGACAATTACAAGACGCGCGAGTGGGAAAAGCCGCATGTGCCGAACATGACCGGCACGCCGGAGGCCTATCGTCCCTCCGGCTCGACACTCGCAAGCGGCCGCCGCCCCGCGGCGACCGGCGATTACCAGCCCTGGAGACCCGGTAGCTGATCCCTCGACGTTTCGTGATCTGTTGCCGGCCGTTTTCGCGCTATTGTTGAGGCGACGGATTGGAGACGGTCGCAATGGCGTGGTGGTTGTTTGTCATCGTTTCGTTTGCATCGATCCCGCTTGCCGGCGCTATGGCGCGCGAGCGCAACCGGCCGTCCAAGCGCTTGCTCTGGATCGCGGTCGCCGTCGGGCCCTTGGCGCCGCTGGCGTTCTCGTCCTCGGCGCTCTGCGTCCGGCGCCCGCCAATTAGGACGCAAGCGCGCCGCTTAAGGCTCGTTGATCCGCGCGATGTAACGCGCGACCGAAGCCGCGACGATTTGCTTGCCATTCCTGTCGATCTGTTTCCGGCCCGAAAATGCGCCGTAGACGGCATCGAACGCGAACGGCTCCAGGATGTCGGCGATGCGTCGAACCCTGGCTGCGGACAGCGGGATCAGGTTCGGATAGGACCACATGAAGCTGACATGCCCGCTCGGAACGACCTGCAGGATGTCGCCCGAAAGCACGACGCCGCGGCCATTGTCCCAGTCCCCCCAATGCAGCACGGTGCCGCCGTCGAAATGACCGCCGAGCCGTATCAGTCTCAGGTCTGGTCCGATCCTCCTGGTGTCGCCGTCCCAGAATTGCACGGACGGATCGGGCCGCATCACCCATTGACGATCGGCGGCGTGGAGGTAGACCGGAACGCCGCCGAACGCGCGGCTCCACTCCACCATTGTCGTGTAGTAGTGGGGATGGGAGATCGCGATCGCGCCGACGCCGCCGAGCCCTTTGAGCAGATTGACCGTTGCCTCATCGATCAGCGCGATGCAGTCCCACAGCAGATTGCCGGTAGGCGTGCGCGCCAGGATCGCGCGCTGATTGATGCCGAACGCCGGCGTGGTCTCGATGGTCATCAATCCGGGCGCGAGCTCGCGGAATTTGTTGCTGTGCGCGCGCTGCAGCCGTTCCAGCGTCGTCCAGGTCTGGCCCGAGGTCGGGACGTATTGCCGCTCGTCGACGCAAACGGGGCAGCTATCGGGCGGAGCCTCGGACGGGGGATACTGCGTGCCGCAGGCGTTGCAGATGAAGGCTGGCATGAGCGGCAGGGTAAATGCCGCGATGCGGTTCATCAATCGAATTTCATTTGCCGAAGCTTTTCGACGCATTCGCCGACGAAGGCATGCATGCGGTTCGATAGCAGGGCCGAATGGGCATAGACGACATGGACGGGAATTGGCTCCGGCTCGAACTGTTCGAGGACATATTTAAGTCGTCCGCTCTTTCGCAGCGGCGCCACCTGGTAGGAAAGAAACATGCCGATTCCCAACCCGTCGATGCAGGCGCTCAATGAGCTGTCGATCTCATTGCAACTGACCCTGCTGGCGACGGGAATTGAGACGTTGCGCCGTCCAACTCTGAAGTGCCATTCGTTTCGCGGGGCCAGGCCGGTATGTTTGACGCAGCGATGCGCCCGGATATCGTCCGGCACCTTGGGAATGCCATTCGTGCGCAGATATCGCGGGGTCGCGCAAACGACGCGACGGACTTGACCGACGGGGATAGCGACGAGGGAAGAATCCTTGAGGTGCGCAATCCGAACCGCGACATCCATGTGCTCTTCGTCCAGGTCAGGACAGGATCGCCAAATCGCAGATCGATGCTCACTTTGGGATGCCGACGCAGAAAATCACTGACGATCGGCGCCACATAGCGCCGGCCAAACAAGACGGAAGCGCTGACCGTCAGGTTTCCCCGCAGCTCCGCTTCGCGCGCGATCAGGGTTTCTTCGGCCTCGTGGGTGGCGGACAGAATGGCGCGACAACGGTCGAGATATAGCGCACCCTCCTCGGTGAGGCGGAGCCGGCGCGTGGTGCGATGAAGCAGTTTCGCGCCGAGATGACGCTCCAGCGAGGCGAGGATCCGAACCACCGTCGGCAAGGAGGTGTCGAGCGCGTCCGCGGCGGCGGTCAGGCTGCCCTTTCGATGATCCGCACAAACGTTTCCATCGCCCCGAATTTGTCCATGAGGGATTATTACTCCATTTTACGGAGTAGTCGATTACATCCATCTCTATTTATTCAGCCGGAGGAAGTTGCGATAGGCATGCCGGCCGGCGGCAACTTCATTTCCGACATAGGGACCGCATGAGCTGCGGTCCCGTGGCATTATTTTTGAAAAGGGAGGGCGATCATGATCAGGACGCGTCTCACGACATTCGCCGTCGTCGCGATTGCAACAGTGTTTGCGCAATCGGGCTTGCAATCGGCCCTGGCGGAGGCCCCGGAAGCGCTCGGCAAGGTCCACTTTCAGACGTCCTGCAAACCCGAGGCCCAGCAGCTTTTCGACCACGGCATGCTGTACCAGCACTCGTTCTGGTACCGCGCATCGCAAAAGTCCTTCGAGGACGCGCTGAAGGCCGATCCGGAATGCGCCATCGCCTATTGGGGCATCGCGCTGAGCCTGCTGTACAATCCGCACGCCGCGCCGCCCGTCAAAAATCTCGCGCGAGGGCGCTGCCGCGCTCGAAAAGGGCAGAGCGGTCGGCGCCAAGACCCAGCGCGAGCGCGACTATATCGAGGCGCTCGGCGCGATGTACACCGACTTCGACAAGGTCGATCATCGCACGCGCGTGCTGGCCTACCTCAAGGCCATGGAGGAGCTGGCGCAGCGCTATCCCGACGACGACGAGGCGCAGATCCATTATGCGCTCGCGCTCAACGTCGCGGCTTCGCCCGCCGACAAGACCTATGCCAATCAGCTCAAGGGCGCGGCGATCCTGGAGCAGATCTGGAAGCGCCAGCCGGAGCATCCGGGCGTCGCGCATTACCTGATCCACCTCTACGACTACCCGGCGCTCGCCGAGAAGGGCCTCGCGGCCGCGCGCCGCTACGCCAAGATGGCGCCGGCCGCGGCGCACGCCCAGCACATGCCGTCGCATATTTTCACCCGCCTCGGCTATTGGCAGGAGTCGATCGCATCCAACATCGAGCGGCGCGCGTTGCGAAGGCAGCGGGAGATTTCACGACCAGCTGCACGCGATGGACTACATGGTCTATGCCTATCTGCAGCTTGGGCAGGACGACAAGGCCAAGGCCGTCATCGACGAGATGAAGAAGGTCGCCGGCTTCACCGAGACTTCCTTCCCGGGCCGTATGCGCTGGCGGCGTCGCCGGCCCGCTACGCGGTCGAGCGCGGCGACTGGAAGGCCGCGGCCGAGCTGCAGGTCCGTCCCAGCCCGCTGGCCCATGTCCAGGCGATCACGTATTTCGCGCGCGCGCTCGGCGCGGCGCGCTCCGGCAATCCCGAGGCCGCCAAGGCCGACATCGCCAAGCTCGCGGAACTGCGCGACAAGCTGCGCGAGGCCAAGGATGCCTATTGGTCGGAACAGGTCGACATCCAATGGCAGGTCGCGACCGCCTGGGTGCTTTACGCCGAGGGCAAGCACGACGACGCGTTGGGCGCATGAGCGCGGCCGCCGATGCGGAGGACAAGACCGAGAAGCATCCGGTGACGCCCGGGGTGCCGGGCCGGCGCGCGAACTCTACGGCGTCATGCTGCTCGACAGCGGAATGCCAAGGAAGCGCTCGCCGCCTTCGAGGCGACGCTCAAGAAAGAGCCGAACCGGCTGGGCGCCTATGCGGGAGCGGCGCGTCGGCCGAAAAGGCCGGCGATAACGCCAAGGCCACGGCGTATTATGAGAAGGTTGTCGCGATTGCCGAAGGCGCGGATGTCAGCCGAACCGAAGTTGCCGACGCCCGCGCCCGGCTGAAGAAAACCTAGGTGGCGCGACAAAAGATCAGGGAGCCGTCAATGAGAGCGCTTCTTCTGCCGATCGCATTGCTCGCAGTGGTCGCGCCGGCACGCGCCCAACCGCTCGAAATCCTCGGATATTCGGGTTTGCTCGGCGAGTGGGAGCTGACGGCCACCGTTACGGAAGCGGCGCCGGGCCGAAACGCATATTCGGGTCCGCTGACGATGAAGCATGTCGGCCTGTGACCCAGGATGGCCCGGAGGAGCGAACCGGTGAAATGCGTCTCGATCTGTCGGCTTCGTCGTCGAGACTGGACGCAACATTGAGGGTTGCCGGGGTGGAATGCCGTTACAGCGGACGATTGTCAGGTTCTTATGACGGCACTTTGGTCTGCCCCGATCGAGAAGCCGTTCCGCTCAAGCTGTGGGTCAAATAGCAGGCTGGAGCCCGCCTCCACGGGATGACCTTTTCCGCCAGCCGATATAGCTTCGCACTGCCCGCATCACCGGCGTCCGAGCATGTTTCGAAAGTCCATCAAGCAGAAGATCGTCGGCATCGCCGCAGGCCTGATCGTGCTTGCGGTGATCACCTCGGTGTTGTCGATGGTGATGTCGTCGCGTGTCGGCCATCTCCTGGATGAACTGACCAACCGCTACGTGCCGGCCTATGGCGACATGGCGCGGGCCAATATCAAATCGCTGGAGCGCGGGCTGGCGCTGCGGCAGATGATCATCGCGAAAATGCAGACGCCGCCGGATGAGGCGGCCTATGCCGCGCATCTGAAGACCTTTCAGTCGCTGGAGTCCGAGATCGAACGGGAGGCGCAAGCCGCGCGCGCAGCAAATCGATGCCATCATCGCCGATCCTCGACACCATCAAACAACTCTGCGCTGGGCCGCCTCGACGACCGCATCGACAACGCCGTCAACGACCTGCACCGCCGTCTCAACGAACAGGACACAACGATCCTGGTCAGCTTGACGCGCGCGATTTCGACGGCGTGCGGCGGGCGCTCGCCCAGGCCGATGCGCTGCGAGGCCAGTTCGCCCGCAAGATCGATGCCATCCGCGCCGACATGCTGACGCAGGTGAAAGACGGCGCTACAACGGTCATCCCCAGCAGAACCAGGCGATCGTCATTTCCGCCGTCGTCACCGGTATCGCCGCCGTGCTCGGCTTCGTGTTCGCGATGCTGGTTGGAAGCGGCATCACCGGCCCGGCGATGCGGCTGCTCGAGGGCACGCGCCCAGGTCGAGGCCGGCCGGCTCGACCATTCCATCAGCGTGACGACCGGCGACGAGATCGGCCTGCTCTCGGCGGCGTTCAACCGCATGATCGAGCGGCTGCGCCAGAACCAGCGCATCCGCGAGACGTTCGGCACGCTATGTCGATCCGCGCTCGCCGAGGGACTGCTCGATCGACCGGCGCTCGCCGCCGCCGAAGGCCAGCGGCGGGTGATGACGGTGATGTTCTGCGACATGAAAGGCTTCACCACGCTCAGCGAAGGCGTCACGCCGCAGGGGCTGGTGAAGATCATGAACCTCTATCTGTCGACGATGTCGGAGCCGATCCATGCGCATCGCGGCGTGATCGACAAATATGTCGGCGACGCGATCATGGCCTAGTGGGGCGCGCCGTTCATCGAGGATGCCGAGCAGGCGCGGCTCGCCTGCCTGGCTGCGGTCGATATGATCGGGCGCGTCGCCAAACTGCGCAAGAGATCTGCCGGAGCGTCTGCTCGGCGTGCGCGCGATGCCCTCCGATTGCGACATCAAGATCGGCATTGCCACCGGCGAGGCGCTGGTCGGCAGCATCGGCTCCGAATACATGATGAGCTTCACCGTGATGGGCGACAATGTGAACCTGGCCTCGCGGCTGGAGGGTGCCAACAAGATTTACGGCACGCACTGCCTGATCTCGGAGGCGACGGCGAATGCCTGCAGCCGATACGCTCGAGCTCCGCGAGATCGATCGCGTGGTGGTGATCGGCCAGACCCATGCCGAGATCGTCTACGAGATCATGGGCCGCAAGGGCGAGCTCACGCCGGCGCAAATCGAATTGCGAAACCGCTATGCCGAGGGCCTCGCGGCCTACCGCGCACGACATTGGGAGGAAGCCGCACGCGCGTTCGCGGCGGCGCGCGCCGCCGTTCCCGACGACGGCCCCGCGCTCGCCATGATGGAGCGCATGCACGGCTTCAAGGCACATGCGCCGGCCGAGGGCTGGGACGGCGCCTGGCATCTGGAACGGAAGTAGGGCGGGGGTGACGTGAGCGACAGCGATCCCAATTCTGCGCCTTCAAAGCTCGAGAAGGCACTGATCGAGAACAATCAGCGGCTCAAAAACATTCAGTTCACGCTGCGGACCATTTCGTTCTGGCTGATGCTGATCTTCGTCGTGCTGATCATCGAATATGGCGACGACGTCCGCGCCGCGTTCAAGGAATGTTTTTCCGTGATCGGCATGATGCTGAAGGGCTAGGAGCATCTCGTGGAAGAGACCGACGATCAGTCGACGCCCGTCTGTGCCGTGTCATCGCGCAGGCCGAGACGACGTTCTTCGCCGAGAGCTATGTCTGGAAACCGCTCGGAAGCGGCAAGGCAACTGCTGATTTAGCCGATACAATGCCCTCGTGAATTTCGCAGGACGAGCATGAAGCGCCGGCAATTCATTGTTCTGTTGGCTGCGACCGCGGTTTCGGCGCACGGTCAATTTGAAGACGGCGAAGGCGCTCGACCTCGTCATTCCGCCGCGCTTGCTCGGCATGGCCGATGAGGTGATCGAATAGCGCAAGCGGCCCTAACGCGAACCGTCGTTGCCTTTGCGGTCGGCAGCCTCTCTGGCCAACCGTTCCGCTTTCAGCCGTTCTCGATTGTCCTGAACGGCCTGCTGCGCTTTTTCATATTCGGTGGGTTCGGGTTGCGCCGATTTAAAAGCCTTGTTGGCTTTCAGCACGGCCTTGCTCGGGGGTGTTCGCTCGAACATCTGGTTCTCTGGCTTGGGATGCCGGTGCCCTGATCCGGCTGCTTGTCGTGGCGGCGCATGTGCCGGCCATGATCGAGGGACTCTTGCTCAACAGCGCTTCGTGCAAATCGTTCGAGCGCATCATGCGCGGCTATTTCGCGACAGCCTTCTTGCGCTTCTTCTTTGGCACGTCGGTGACAGCCGGCGCGGCGTTGGCGTCCTCTGCCTCTTTGGCTTCCCTCAAGGCGCGAAGGCGCTCCATGTTCTTGCGCACCGCGGCCGCACCTTTCTCGACGTCCGCCATGGCGCGTACGCCTTCCTCGCGGGCCAGCCTTTGCCGGTTGGCGCGCGCGATGCTGACCGGCGATGGTTCGGCCGTTTTGCTGCTCACCATCTCCTCCAGTCCAAATTCAAGGCCGGGCAAGCCCGCTCAATCCTGCGATCGAGCGGGCACATCGCCATTTCAGTACATCCGTGAAACGGCGTTTATCGGCTAGGCAAGCGACAGGTTTTCCGCGCTCGTCTTGCCGCGCATCTTATCGGCCTTGACCTCGAAGTTGACCTTCTGGCCTTCGGCCAGACCGGGCAGACCGGCCCGCTCGACGGCGCTGATATGCACGAAGACGTCGTTTCCGCCGTCATCCGGCTGGATGAAGCCAAAGCCTTTTTGGCCATTGAACCACTTGACAGTGCCCGTGGGCATTTTCGTCTCTCCAAAGCAATCTCCGCGCGATCGTCACGCGGATACCCATTCAACTGGTCGATGTCTTTGGGAAGTAGCCCGCAGGCGCGTTCAAAAAGGCACAGCGGCTAATCGAATGGCAGCCTTATTTAGCGGTTTGATCGCGGAATTGCAAGCACTTGGCGTGGTGAGTTGGACGCTTGTATCAACTTTCTGGCGAAACGTTGGTTAATCAAGTGCGGGGAAATATCGGGGTCGGAGGCCATTTGCGCCGTGCTGCGGTGCAGCCGAGGGGTCCGACCGGATTCTGTGAACAATGGGTACAACGGGGACGGCTGATAACGCGCCATTGCGCACCTCGCGGTGGTGAGGCTTCATAGGGTCATCTTACGGAGATGGGAAACCATCGCGGAGGTTCGGGAGGCAGAATCGCGACTGTCCCGATGCGCAGCGGCACCCGATCAGGATGTTGCCGGGAGATAGGCCCCCGGTGCTAGATGTCCTGAGATCGCCCTCCAATGTGGGGCTGCCGTGAGACAGGAAAGGCCGTCCGGGCAACCGGGCGGCCTTTTTCTGTTGCTTGTGTCACGCCTTCTCACTGAGGCGTGCGGCGGCGCGCGCATTGAGTTCGGCGCGGCGCGGCTGGCCGGGCGCGATCCGCTCGTTGATGAACGCAAGCACCTCCGGTGGCGCAGTATCGGGCGAACCGGAGTTGAACGGCGGCGCCGGATTATATTCGAGCCGGAGCTGGATCGCTTCCGCGGTCTTGCGGTCGACCAGCATCGCCACCAGGGTCAGCGCGAAATCGATGCCGGCGGTGACGCCGCCGCCGGTGACGCGGTTGCGGTCGGTGCAGACGCGGGTCCGCGACGGGGATCAGGCCATAGCCCGGCAGGTAGTCGATCGCCGACCAGTGCGTTGCCGCGCGATAGCCGCGCAGTAACCCGGCTGCGCCCAGCACCAGCGAACCCGTGCACACCGAGGTGACGTATTTCGCGCCTTCGGCCTGCTTGCGCAGGAAGGCGAGCATCTCCTCGTCGTTGATCATGTCGTCGGTGCCGACGCCGCCGGGCACGCAGATCACGTCGAGTTGCGGGCAGTCGGCAAACGTCGTGGTCGGCGTCAGCATCATCACGAGATCGCTCGGCACGGGCTCGATGCGCTTCCAGATCAGATGGATTTTCGCGCCCGCACGCTGGAGAACACCTGCAGCGGACCGGTGAAGTCGAGCTGGGTCACCTTCGGAAACAGCAGAATACCGATCTGAAGCGGCATGGCGAAAGCCTTCCGGAAATTGCACTTGACGCGGCGATCATGGCATGGTCGCCTGTCGTCCGAAATGGCATATTTCCCTCATTTTGAGACATGGGCCAGAATGATCGGTGTACTGATCTTTCCGGATTTCCAGCTGATGGACGCGGCCGGCCCGATCTCGGTGTTCGAGATCGCGCGGGCTTATGCCAAACGCCAGCTCGCGATCCGCGCGATCGCGGCAAAGCCGGGACCGGTGCGTTCGACCTCGGGCGTGGAGATGCTGGCGCACAAATTCGGCTCGCCGGGCGCGGTCACCACACTGATCGTTGCCGGTGGTAGCGGCGTGGAAGCGGCCTCGCGCGACAAATGCACGATGCGCTTCGTGCAGGCCGTGGCAAAGCGTGGCGTGCGCGTCGCCAGCGTCTGCTCCGGCACCTTCGTGCTCGCCGAAGCCGGCCTTCTCGACGGCAAGCGCGCCACCACGCACTGGAATCGCACGCGGCAATTTCTCGCGACCTATCCGAAGGTGAAGCTCGAGCCCGACCAGATCTTCGTGCGCGACGGCGATGTCTGGAGCTCGGCGGGGATCACTGCGGGGATCGATCTCGCGCTCGCCATGATCGCGGAAGATTATGGCGATGCGGTCGTCGAGCGCACCGCGCGCCAGCTCGTGCTCTATCACCGCAGGAGCGGCGGGCAGTCGCAATTCTCCTCGCTGCTGGAATTGAAGGCGCCGACGGGGCGCTTCGGGCCGCTGCTGACCTGGGCGCGCGAAAATCTCGACCGCCGGCTGACGGTTGAGGATCTCGCCGAGCGCGCCGGCATGAGCGCGCGGCATTTCACCCGCGCTTTTATCGCCGAAACCGGAGCGACGCCGTCGAAGGCGATCGAGCGGCTGCGGATCGAGGTGGCGCGCTCACGCGTGCAGTCGTCGAGCGAGGCGATCGAGCGCGTGGCGGAGACGACCGGTTTTCGCGATCCGGAGCGGATGCGGCGGGCTTTCATCCGCGCCTTCGGCCAGCCGCCGCAGTCGCTGCGCCGTGCGGCAAGGAGCGTGTGACCAGCGACCAAAGGAAGCAGCCAGGTCCGTATTAACCAGGTTCCGCGGCGCGGCCGGAACTATCCGTGCTATAAGGGCCTTATCGCGGGTAGGACATTCGCGGAGGCTGCCATGAAGATCGCAACGATTCTATTGGCTGGAACCTTGGTACTCAGCGTCGGCGGCGCGGCGAGAGCCGATGATTCGCAAACAGGCCAGGTGACGCAACTCAACCGGCTGACCAACACGATCTCGATCAAGCGCGTGCAGACCGGCACCGTCGGCGCCAACGGTCGGCGCGGCCGAGAATTCAGGGTCAAGGACGGCCTGTCGACCGACAATCTTCACGCCGGCGACAGGATCAGCTTCCAGGCCGCCGACAAGGATGGCGTGAAGACCCTGACGGGCTTCAAGATCGAAGTCGACGGCCGCGCGCTGAGGTGTGTTCTAGCGTTCGCCGGCTTCGGTAAAGAACTTCTCGCCGTAAGCGAAACGATTGGGTTTCAGGAAGAAGCCAAGGATGACCGCGCCGTTCGGCGCGACCGCTTCGTGCTGGTTGCCGGCCGGCCGCCAGACGAACTGGCCGGGGCCGCATTTGCCCTCGTGATCCTCCAGCGAGCCTTCGATCACCCAGGTCTGTTCCAGCGCGGTGTGCTCGTGCAGCGGCACGATCGCGCCCGGCGCGAGCTTGAACAGCGCGGTGGTGATGCCGTTGTTGTCGGTGTAGAGCACCTTGATCTGGATGCCCGGAAACTTGGTGGCTTCCCAGGGCATGTTGGGCACATCGATGTAATGCGCCGCGCGCTCCGGCGGATTCTCCGGCTTGATGTCGGCGTGCACAACTTTGCGGGTCTGAGCGGTAGCGGTCATGGCGGGCTCCCTCACGATGTTGTTGCGGCTCAGCATACTGCGCCGCAAGCGCGACCGAAAGCCGCTATTCGCCGTCCTTTTCCAGCAGTCCGAGCTTGCCGGCCAGCCATCGCGTGGTCGGCGCCTGGATCAGGATGGTCATGAGGATCGCGACAAAGGTGACGGAGGCGATCAGCTGCGCCTCGGGCGCGTTCATGCCGAGCAGGAGGCCGGCGAGCGCGGCCGGGATCACGCCGGTCTCGCGGGTCCAGCACATGAACAGCATTTCCTTCCAATCCCAGCGCGCGCGACGGTCGGGCAGGGCGCATGCGAACACCGTGATCGGCCGCGCCACCAGCATCAGCACGGCGACGACGGCGACGCCTCCGAGCCAGTATTGCCGCATCAGGGCGAAATCGACCTGCGCGCCGAGCAGGATGAAGATGAAGATGCGCATGATGAACGACGTGGTCAGCACGAACTCGTCGAGCTTTTGCGCTTCCCGGCTCCATCCTGAAGCCGAACGCCTCCTTGTTGCCGAGCACGATGCCGAACACGAACACCGCCATGAAGCCGGAGGCGTGCAGCCCGCTCGCGCCGAAATAGGCGCCGATCACGGCGATCAGCGTCACCACAGGCGCATATTCGGTGAGGAATGCCCATCGCTCATGCGCGATCAGTGCGCCCGCCAACAGCCCGAGCACAAGTCCGGCCAGGATGCCGAACAGGGATTGCCCGGCGAAATCCATCAGGGCGTGTCCGAGCGAGAATTGGCCGCTGCCGGTCGCGACCGCTAGCACCGAAAACGTCAGGATCGCGCCCATCGCGTCGTTGAAGGCGGACTCGCTCATCACGGTCTGCGCGACGCGGTCGCGGATGCGGATCTGGCGGAAGATCGGGATCAGCGTTGCCGGATCGGTCGAGGCGACGACCGTGCCGAGCAGCAGCGCGACGACGAGGGGAAGCCCGAGGATATAATGCGCGGCGAGGCCGGTGATGACGGCCGTGATCACGACGCCGACGGTCGCGATCACCACGATGGTGATCCAGACGCGCTTCAGCACCTCGAGCCGCAGCGCCGCGCCGCCGTCGAACAGGATGTAGCTCGCGCCGAACAGCACGATGATCTGGCTCAGCGCGGAGGAGGCCTTGATGTCGACGAGGCCGAGCGCATGCGGTCCGAGCGCGATGCCTGCGATCAGGAAGACCGCGACGTCGGGAACTGCGATCTTCTGCGCGACAAAGGCCGCCAGCGTGCCGATCGCAAGGATCAGCCCGCAGGCGAGCAGGGTGTGTTGGGCGATGGCGATGGAGCTCGAGGCTTCCATCACCCGGTCAATTCAGCGCCTTCAGCCATGTCGCAATTTCGGTGACCGCGACATTGGCCTGGTTGAGCAGCTTGCCCATGGTGAAGAAGCCATGGAACTGGCCCGGGAAATGGCGATAGGCGACAGGCACGCCGGCTTGCTTCAGCTTGCGGCATATTCGATGCCTTCGTCGCAAAGCGGATCGCCGCCAGCGGTGAGCACGTAAGCCGGCGCCAGCCCGGCCAGCGTCTTCGCCCGCGCGGGCGAGCAGCGCCAGTCGTTCATATCGCCGCCGCCCATGTAGTTCTCCATGAACCAGGTGATCACCGTATGCGTCAGCAGGATCGAGGTGGTCGGGATCCCTGTGCGAGGCGTGCGAGCGCGAGAAATCGGTCGAGGGATAGATCAGCACTTGCCCTGCAAGTTTCGGCGCCAGCGCCGTCGCGCGCGGCGATCGCGACCACTGCGGCCATGTTGCCGCCGGCGCTGTCGCCGCCGACCATCAGGCGCGAAGCATCGATGCCGAGTTCCTTTGCATGGTCGGCGGCCCATTTGGTCGCGGTGATGCAGTCATCGACAGCGGCGGGAAAGCGGTGCTCGGGGGCCAGCCGATAGTCGACGGAGAGCACCAGCAACTCGCCTTCATGGGCGAGCTTGCGGCAGACCACGTCATGGGTTTCGAGATTGCCGATCACCCAGCCGCCGCCATGGAAGAAGACGAGGCAGGGCGCAACGCCGTCCTTCTTGCGCAGTGTCTTCGGCGTGTAAAGCCGAGCCGGGATGCTGCCGTGAGGCGCGGGGATGGCGATGTCCTGCGCGATTCAGGTGCGGGCGGCTCGGGATTGCTGACGAAGCGCGCCTGATTATAAAACTCGCGCGCTTCCGGCGGCGTCAGCGTCTCATAGGCGGGACGGCCGGCTTCCTGAAAGGCCTTGTAGACGGCGGCGGCATCGGGATCGAGAACGACGGGCATACGGACAAAACCTCGTTTTTCGGTTGAAGCGTTCAGGCGGCAGTGCGACCGCCGTCGACGGTGTAGGCGGAGCCCGAGACATAGCTTGCTTCATCGGAAGCAAGGAATGCGACAATTGACGCAACCTCGGACGCAAGGCCAAGCCGGCGTGCGGGGATGCGCTCGACGATCCGTTCCGCCGGCGGCGGCGCGTTGCCGCCGGAGCGGCCCTGGATGATCGCGCTCAGCATCCGGCTGTCGATCATGCCGGGACAGACGCAGTTGATGCGCACGCCGGTTCCGGTGCATTCCCATGAGCGCGCTCTTGGTCAGCCCGACCACGGCATGCTTGCTCGCGCTATAGACCGCGATATGCGGCGAGCCGATCAGGCCCGCGATCGAGGCGGTGTTGATGATGCTGCCCTTGTTCTGCTTCAGCATCACGGGCAGCACATGCTTCATGCCGAGAAAGACCCCGATCACATTGACGTCGAGCACGCGGCGGAACGCTTCAAGCGAATATTCGGTGATGGATTTGACCTCACCTTCGACGCCGGCATTGTTGTAGAACGCGTCGATCGTGCCGAACTTGTCGACCGCGCTGCGCACATACTCCTTCACCTCGTCCTCATCGGTGACATCCGATGTCACGGCGAGCGCCTGCGCCGAGGCCGGCAGATCCTTGATCGCGCCCTCGAGGTCGGCGCCCTTGCGGTCGACCGCGACGATGCGCGCACCGCGCTCGGCGAGCAGGCGCACGGTCGCGCTGCCGATGACGCCGGCTGCGCCGGTGACGACGGCGACCCGGCCGTCCAGACGAATGCGATCGGGCATGTTTTCTCCCTCAAACTCCGGTTATCCCGGTTATGGATTTGAGCCGGAACTATTCCATCTCCGGACAGGGGGGACTAGAGGCAGGAATGGGCAGCCGCCCTTTCCCCGCCGCATTCGGCATGTTAACCGGTCGCTTGGTGAGCGGCGGTAAAGCTCAAGCACTGTACAATGCCTTCCGATTCGCCTTTAAAGCCGCGCGAGATGCATCGAACCATTGTCCTGGCCGGTTTGGCGGCCCTCATCACCGGCTTGGCGGTGTCTGTGGGAACGCCGGCGCGCGCGCAAATCGGCAATATCTTTTCCGATCCGGTGCCGCGGCCGCCCGGCGGCATTCCGCGCGGCAATCAAAACCAGCCGCCGCCCGAGGAAGAAGAGGAGGCGGTGCCGGCGCTGCCGCAGGGCCGCGTCTTGCCGGCGCCGAACCGCGCCGCGAGGAGTCGGCTTTGCCGGGACCGGTGCAGACGCAGCCATTGGCGCCGCCGCCGGGTACCACCGTCGTTCCGCAAAACGCACCGGTCGCCGGTCGCAGTCCGTCGCCGCAGCCTGGCCAGAACGCGGCGCTGCCGCCCGGCGCCAATCCCACGCTGCCGGGCTTGCCGCCCGGACAGCGCCAGCCGAAGGGCGCGCCGGCTGTGCCCGCGACCTTGCAGCCCGGCGACGAAGTCGTGCAGGAGCCGCCGGCATCCAAGATCACCAACAAGAAGGCGAGTTTCTCCGGCCTCGACAAGATCACCGGCCGCATCATCAATTTCGACGAGGACATCGGCGAGACCGTGCAGTTCGGCGCGCTCCGGGTGAAGACCGACGCCTGCTACACACGGCCTGCGACCGAAGCCACCAACACCGACGCCTTCGTCGAAGTCGATGAAATCACCCTGCAGGGCGAGGTGAAGCGGATCTTTTCGGGCTGGATGTATGCGGCAAGCCCGGGCCTGCATGGCGTGGAGCATCCGGTCTACGATATCTGGCTGACCGATTGTAAGGTACCGGACCAGACGATCGTCAGCGCTGCGCCGACCGCGACGCCGACACCTGCACCCGCTCCGCCGCCGGCACAGAAGCGTCCGCCGCCGCCGAAGCAGGCCGCGCCGCGTCCGCCGCCGCAGCCGCAATTCCAGCAGCAACCGCCGCCGCCACCGCCGCCGCCGCAACAGCAGCGGCCGGGCGGCCTGTTCGGCGGATTGTTCGGAAACAACTAGCGAACCGCCACGGAACGCGTTGGATCGATGCCCCGCTCGGCGACGAACAAGTTGCGTGAGATTTGAACTCAGCGCCATCGGCTTGCGCCCTGTTGACACCATCGACCCCGATGCGATTCTCTCTCGCGCGCAAGAATCCTTACCGGACCAACAGATGTCGACCTTGGAAGCCGCGTTGCGGGGAGGGGCAGTTATCGTGCTCCTGCTGCGCGTCGTCGTTCATCTCCGGAACGCGCGAAGCGATCGAATTAGCCGCTGGTCGGCGCTGTTCCTGTTGGGCGTCGCGGCTTACGTCGTCGAAGTCCTCGCCCGGTTTCTATGCGCTGGATTTGCGCTGGAGACTTCCCGATCCACGTTTTCAGCTGCGGCACGCCGGCCGCATTCTGGATCACGATCGGCTGCGTTTTTCGTCGATGACTTTCGCGTGCGCTGGTACCACGCGCTCGCCTGGCTGGCGCTGGCCGCGATCGCCGTGGCGGAAATGTGGGTCCGCTCGACGTCCCTGTTCGCTGTGCACTCCTCGCTTGTCGCTGTTATGTGCACTGCTCGCCATCTGGCATACGTTGGCCGGTCGGGCGGCCGACCTGGTGGAAGGACGGCGCCGGCTCCGCATCGTGTTTGCGCTTGTGACCGCGCTCTACACGGTGCTGATCGTCGCCTCCGACTGGCTCTGGCCCGGCGGGTTGTCGGCTGCGTCGCTCAGTTTTGCGAATGCGGCCGGTTTGGTGACGCTTGATTTTCCTGTTCGCGGTGCTGGACTCGCTGCCATCGTTCGCAGCAACCATTGGCGCCTGCGCCGGCGCCGGCCGCCGACGCAATCCTTCGGCAACGGCGTGCGGGCAGCGGCGTCTCCGGCCGGGCCCGACGCGGCGCTGCTCACCGCGCTGCGCAAGCTGATCGACCACGACAAGGTTTATCGCGAGCCGGATCTGAGCATCGCGTCATTGGCGCAGAAGCTCGACATTCCCGAATATCGGCTGCGCCGTCTCATCAACGAGCAGCTCGGCCATCGCAATTTCAGCGCCTTCATCAACGGCTATCGCCTGGCCGAGGCCGAGACCGCGCTGGGCGACCCCGCCCAGGCCGAGGTGCCGGTCCTGACGATCGCGCTCGACGCCGGCTTCGGCTCGATCGGGCCGTTCAATCGGGCCTTCAAGGCGCATACCGGGTTGACGCCGACGGAATATCGGCGCGCCCGCCTCGATGGCGCGGACGGCGCCGAGCCTCGCCGATTCCTGAAACGGGCTGACCGTTTCCAGAATTCGGCCAGTCTCGCCGCGGAAATCGGCGAGAGGCCGCGTTTCGCATGTGCAACCCTTCGATTTGCGGGCAGGTGCCCGCACGCGGAGGATCGCCATGACGCAGCTGATCCAGATTCTGCAATTTGCGCTTCCCGCCGTGATCGTGATCGCGACCCTCGAAGGTCTCGTCATCGCCATGGTGATGCGGCGCAGCTACAACTGGCGCGCCTACCTCGCCTCGCTCGCCGACGCGCTCGGCCGGCAATATTTCGTTTACGACGTTCCTGCCGCTCAGCCTCGCGGGAGCCGGCTGATCGATTTGGCCTGGAGCCACCGGCTGTTCACGGTGCCGCTGAACAGCGCTGCCTCTGTCGTCGCTGCTCGTGATCGCGCAGGATTTCAGCTATTACTGGTTCCATCGCTGCAGCCACCGCGTGCGCTGGTTCTGGGCGACGCATGCGATCCATCATTCCTCGAACGAGTTCAACCTCGCCGCCTCCTACCGCTTCGGCTGGACCGGCCGGATGACCGGCGCCGCCATCTTCTACGTGCCGATGATCTGGCTCGGCTTCGCGCCGGGCCCGGTGTTCATCGCCGCCAGCGTCAACCTGCTCTACCAGTTCTGGCTGCACGCCGAGTGGATTCCAAAACTCGGCTGGCTGGAATATGTGCTCAACACGCCCTCGCATCATCGCGTGCACCATGCCGCCAATCCGGAATATCTCGATCGCAATTACGGCGGCATCTTCATCGTGTTCGATCGCCTGTTCGGGACCTTCGTGGCCGAGCGCGACGACCTGCCGTGCCGCTACGGCCTGGTGAAGCCGCTGCGCTCCAACAATCCCGTCATCATCGCGTTTCACGAATGGGCGGCGCTGGCGCGCGATCTCTGGCAGGCGCGCTCCTGGCGTGACAGGCTGGCTTGCGTGTTCGGTCCGCCCGATGGAGGGGCGGCGGCGCCGTCCGTCGCGACGCCAACGGCGCATCATTCCGATCAAGACGGTCGGTACCGCGGTTGCATAACGGGAGTGATCGCAATGAGACGGCGCCAGTTCATTTCGCTTCTCGGCGGCGCTGCGCTGGCGCCGCTCACCGCCTCGCGCGTTGTACGCGGACGCCGTCCGACGGCTGCGGTATTCCCGTCGCGCGCGAGCGACGGCTGGCCCGTCGCCGCCGCCGATGAGGACAAGCTCGTCGACCGCGATGCGCTGTGCCGGATGACCGATCGGCTCGCGGCCTCAGGCGCCAACGTGCACGCCGTGCTGGTCGCGCGCGGCGGCAAGCTGGTGTTCGAGCGCTACTTGAGGGGCACCGACGAGATCTACGATCGCCCGATTGCAAACGCCACCTTCGATGCCGATACGCTGCACGACATGAAGTCGGTTTCGAAGAGCGTCGCCTCGCTCGTGCTCGGGATCGCGATCGATCGCGGGCTGATCCGCAGCGTCGACGAACCGATCTTCAGCTTCTTCCCCGAATTGTCCGACTTGCGCACCCCCGAAAAGGATGGACTCCGGCTGTCGCACGCACTCACCATGTCGATGGGGCTGAGGTGGGTGGAAGCGACCCCGGCACCGGCGAATGACGACAACGACGAGGCGCGCATGAACACGGCGCCGGACCGTGTCGTTACGTCCTCGGTCTTCCCGTCGACGGCCCCGCCGGGACAGGAGTTCTTCTACAACACCGGCGCGCTGAGGCTGGTGTCGGCCATCATCCGCAAGGCGACCGGACGTCCGCTCGACGAATTTGCGCGCGAGAGCCTGTTCGAGCCTATGGGCATCACGCGCCTGGAGTGGAGCCGCGTACAAGGGGAGATACCGATACCGGAGGAGGGTTGCGCCTGCGGCCGCGCGACATGGCAAAGATCGGCCAGCTCGTCCTTGCGGGCGGCCGCTGGAACGGTCGCCAGATCGTGTCCGAAGGCATGGATCGATGCCTCGATGACACCGCGGCTCAAGGCCACGGAGGGCTATGTCCTACGGATATCTCTGGTGGCTCGGCCGTTCCCTGATCAATGGGCGTGAGGTCCACTGGGCTGCTGCGCTCGGCCGAGGCGGGCAGTCGATCCGCATCGTCCCGGAGCTCGACCTCGTTGTCGCGGTGACCGCTGGATACTATCAGGACTACAGCCCGCGCGCGTTCCAGCTGCAGTACGGCGTTTTCAGGGACGTCCTGCAGGCGATTCCGTCTCCGGGCTGAATGCGCGCAAGACTCACTGCCGCTCGGCGACGATCGCGAGCGCTTCTTCGCCTTTGACCGGCCGGCTGAAGGTCAGCCGCATGAAATCGGCGGGCTCGCCCAGCAGCGCCTTGTCGAGCAGCGCGGTGTAGCGTCGTCGGGGAACCTCGACCGCGCCAAAACTTTTGAGATGCTCCGTGACATATTGGGTGTCGAGCAGCTCGAAGCCGCCCGTGATCAGCCGCGCCACCAGATGCACCAGCGCCACCTTGGAGGCGTCGCGGACGCTGTGGAACATGCTCTCGCCGAAGAAGGCGCGGCCCAGACTCACGCCGTAGAGCCCGCCGACGAGGTCGCCGTCCTGCCAGGCCTCGACGCTGTGGCCGTGGCCGAGCGCATGCAGTCCGAGATAGAGATCGCGGATGCGTTTGTTGATCCAGGTGTCCTCGCGGCCCTCGGCGGGCGCGGCGCAGCCTGCGATCACGCCCTTGAAGGCCTTGTTGACCGTGATGGTGAAGGCATCCGAGCGCACCGTGCGCGCCAGCCGCGACGAGATGCGGAAGCCGTCGAGCGGGATCACCCCGCGCATCTCCGGCTCGACCCAGAACAGGGTCGGGTCGTCGGCGCTCTCGGCCATCGGGAAGATGCCGCAGGCATAGGCGCGCAGCAGCACTTCGGGCGTGATTTCGGCGGCGGCGGAGTCGCGCGATGTCATAGGATGAAGATAGCAGGGCGCGCAGGCTCTGTAAGCCCGCGAGGAAGCTTACTTCGCGGCGGCGCTGGCGCGTTTTGCGGCCTTGGTGAGGGCGAAGCGCAGCACGATCCGCGTTCCCCGGTGGTTGGGGTCGCGCTCGGCGGTCGCTTCCAGCTTGGTGGCCATGGCGCTGACGATGCGCTGGCCCATGCCGGTGGAGCGGGGATCGCTCTTGCCGTTGGTGCCGACGCCGTCATCGCTGATCGACAGCACGATATCGTCGCCCTCGCTGCGCAGGTCGACATGGATCGGCCCCGCGCCGTCGGGATAGGCGTATTTGACCGCATTCATCACGAGCTCGTTGGCGATGATGCCGATCGCCACCGCGCGGTCCGGATCGATCTCGATCGGCTCCGCCTTCAGCGTCAACCGCGACATCTTGTTGCCTTCGGCGGAGCGGCGGAGATCGTCGAGTAGCGCGTCGAGATATTGATTGAGCAGCACGCTCTTGAGGTCTTGCGAGGTGTAGAGGCGGCGATGCACCTGCGCGACCGCGGCGACCCGGCCCATGGCGTTGGTCAGCGCCGCCTTGACGTCGTCTTGCGTCGCGGAGTTGGCCTGCAGATGCAACAGCGAGGCGATGATCTGCAGCGAGTTGCCGACGCGATGGTTGACCTCGCGCAACAACAGCTCGCGCTCGGCGGCGAGCGCGGCGTAGCGGTCGCGCGAGGCGTGCACCTCGGCCTCGGCCTCGTCGCGCGCCTTCTTCAGCGCCGCCTGCCGCAGCGCCCCTTCGACGGCGACCTGCAGCAGCGGAATGAACTCGCCGCGCGCATCCTTGACCAGATAATCAACCGCACCGGCCTTCAGCGCGGTCACCGCGATGCTGGAATCCTGCGAGGCCGTGACGAACACGACCGGCGGCGCATTCGGGATCGCCATGATCCGCTCCAGCGTCTCCAGGCCGTCGATTTCCGGCATGTACTGGTCGAGCGCGACCACGTCGATGCCGCCCTCGCGCAGCCGCTCCAGCCCGCGCGTGCCGCTTTGGGCGTGCACGACCTTCAGCCCGAGCCGCGACAGCCCGCGGTTGACCAGGCGCGCAAGTGCATCGTCGTCGTCGATATAGAGCAGCGTGGGTGACGGTCATGAGGCGGCCGGGGGGACCTGGATCACGGAGAAGAATAGACCCAACTGCCGGATGGCGTTGGCAAAACTTTCGTAGTTGACCGGCTTGGTAATGTAGACGTTGCAGCCGAGCTCGTAGCAGCGCTTGATCTCGTTGGAATCGTCGGTCGTGGTGAGGACCACCACCGGCGTACTCTTCAAATACTTGTTTTCCTTGACCTGACGCAGGATCTCGATGCCGCTCATGTCGGGCAAATTGAGATCGAGCAGGATCAGCAAGGCCTGGCCCTTGTGTTCGATCCCGCTGCCGTCCTTGCCGAGAAGGTATTTCATGGCGGATGTACCGTCGCTGAACGGCTTGATCTCATTGTTGACACCTGATCGCCGGATATTCCGCTCAATCAGGCGCGCGTGCCCTTCATCATCCTCGATCATTACAATTACGACTGGGGTCGCCATGAATCCGTGTTCCATTTGATGGGGAGGGTGATGGTGAAAGTGCTGCCTTGATTGAGCTCTGAGGATACCGACATGGTTCCCCCCAGTCGGCGCACAAGTGCGCGGACGTGGGCGAGCCCGATGCCCTGACCAGGCTTGTCCTGGGTTCCGGCGCGCCGGAACAGGTCGAAAATCCGCTGGTGGTCCTTGGAATCGATGCCACGCCCGTTGTCGGTGATTTCAAACACCGCAAAGCCGAGCTTGGTTCGGCCGCGGATCGCGATCTCGCCGGGAACTCCGGGCTTGAGATATTTGATCGCGTTGTCGATGATGTTGGAGAATATCTGCTCCAGCGCCAGCCGGTCGCTGACGATGTCGGGCAGGGGCCCAACGCGGATTTCGGCTTTGGCTTCCTCGGCCTGATGGGCGAGCGTGGAGATGATCGCCTCGATCAGTTCGCGCATGTCGATCCGGACCGGTTCGAATTCGCGTTTGCCCTCGCGGGTCAAATTCAGGATCGCCGAAATCAGCCGATCCATCTTGGCGATCGAGGATTTGATGAAGCCGAGCGCCTCGTTAAAGTCCTCGGAAAGCTGCTTGTCCTCGCCTTCCAGCGCGGGCTCGGCATCCACGGGGACGACCGGCACGGCAGCGGCGGCAACCGCATGGCCAAGGGCCGCGATACGCCGGAAAATGCTGTCGCGCAATTCCTCGAGCTCGCTGGTAAAGCCCATGATGTTCACCAGCGGCGAGCGCAGATCGTGGCTGACGATATAGGCGAAGCGCTGGATTTCCTCGTTGGCCTCGCGCAGATCGGCGGTGCGCTCGTCGACGGTGGCCTCGAGATTGACGTTGTTGTCACGCAGGAGCGTCTCGGCCGCATCGCGCGCCCGGCTTTCACGCCGCACCAGGAAGATCGAGATGCCGGCCAATGCGATCACGAGGCCGGAGCCGGCGATGGTCACCGAGGAAGCCATGGTCTGGCTGCGGTCGGCGTTGGCGGTGCGAAGCGCCAGCAGCCGGCTTTCCTCGTTGCGCATGGCGGCGCCGACGTCACGGATCGTCGCGGAGGTGCCGCCGGCGGCGGCTTCGCGTACCAACGCGGTCGCCTTGTCCTGTTCGCCCTGCTTGACGAACGCCATTTCCTGCACGAATTGGCTGAGCCTTGTATCGATCGCCGTGCGTATCTTGCGGATATTCTCTCGCTGCACTGGATCGTCGCCGACCATGCGGGCGAGCTTTTCAAGATCGGGGAGGATTTGCGCCACCGCGTCCTCATGATCTTGCAGAAATTCCGGACCTGACGTCAGGAGGTAGCCGCGTGCCGCGCTCTCGGCCCGGCGGATTTCGAGCAACAGCGCATTGGTCTGGTTCTCGACCTCGACAGTGTGCACCACCCAGCCCGAGTCCTCGCGTGCCTTGTTGACGAACAGCACGCAGGCCGCGCTGACCGCGACCAGCACCAGAAATCCCGCTGTCAGCAGCAGGATTTGCATCGTCGCGCTTCTAAAGGTTGCCCCCGGCGCTGGCTGACTTGGTGCAGGAATTCGACAGACCCCGAGTGAAATACTCGCCGACCCGGCAGAATGCCCGAGAGCGCGATTGGTTCCAGCGAATTGGAACTTTTTTGGGGGAGTTAACCGCTCGCCTGGCCGGCCAGATACTGCTCGAGCCAGTGGATGTGGTAGTCGCCATCGATGATGGCGGGCTCGCGAACCAGCGCGCGGAACAAGGGCAGCGTGGTCTCGATGCCGTCGACCACCATCTCGTCCAGCGCCCGGCGCAGCCGCATCAGGCATTCGCTGCGGGTCTTGCCGTGCACGATCAGCTTGCCGACCAGCGAGTCGTAATAGGGCGGGATCGTGTAGCCCTGATAGACGGCAGAATCGATCCGCACGCCGAGGCCGCCGGGTGGATGATACTGTTTGATCTTTCCGGGCGAGGGGCGGAAGGTCGTGGGGTTCTCGGCATTGACCCGGCATTCGATGGAATGACCGATGATCGTCACGTCTTCCTGCGTGCAGGGCAGTTCGCCGCCGGCGGCGATGCGGATCTGCTCCAGCACCAGATCGATGTCGGTGATCATCCTCGGTGACGGGATGCTCGACCTGGATGCGGGTGTTCATCTCGATGAAATAGAACTCGCCGTCCTCGTAGAGGAACTCGACGGTGCCGACGCCGAGATATTTCATCTCCTGCATCGCTTTTGCGACGGTCAGCCCGATCTTCGATCGCGCGGCGGCATCCAGCGCAGGCGAGGGACCTTCCTCCCAGACCTTCTGATGACGCCGCTGCAGCGAGCAGTCGCGCTCGCCGAGATGGATGGCGCCGCCGCGGCCGTCGCCGAGCACCTGGATTTCGATGTGGCGGGGCTTTTGCAGGTATTTTTCCAGATAGACCGAGGCGTCGCCGAACGCAGACCTGGCTTCGTTGGCGGCGGTGGAGAGCGCAAGCGCCAGGTCGTCGGCGGTATGCGCCACCTTCATGCCGCGCCCGCCGCCGCCGGCGGCCGCCTTCACCAGCACGGGAAAACCGATCTCGTTTGCGATCGCCATCGCGTCATCGCCGGCGCTGACCGCGCCGTCGGAGCCGGGCACCACGGGAATGCCGAGCTTCTTCGCGGTCTTCTTGGCCTCGATCTTGTCGCCCATCAGGCGGATGTGCTCGGCCTTGGGACCGATGAATTGCAGATTGTGTTCGCCGAGGATTTCGGCGAAGCGCGCGTTCTCCGAGAGAAAACCGTAGCCGGGATGGACCGCTTCCGCGCCAGTGATCTCGCAGGCCGCAAGCAGCGCGGGGATGTTGAGATAGCTGTCCTTCGACGGCGGCGGACCGATGCACACGCTTTCGTCGGCAAGCCGCACATGCATGGCGTCGGCATCCGCGGTGGAGTGCACGGCCACCGTTGCGATGCCGAGCTCCTTGCAGGCCCGCAGCACGCGAAGCGCAATCTCGCCGCGGTTGGCTATGAGGATCTTGTCGAACATCTACTCGATGATCACCAGAGACTCGCCGAACTCGACCGGCTGGCCATCCTCGACGAGAATCTGCGTCACGGTGCCGTCGCGGGGCGAGGGAATCTGGTTCATGGTCTTCATTGCCTCGATGATCAGCAGTGTCTGTCCGGCGGTGACGCGCGCTCCGACCTCGATGAAGGGTTTGGCGCCGGGCTCCGGCGAAAAATAGGCCGTGCCGACCATTGGCGAAGGCACCACGCCGGGGTGACTGGCGAAGTCGGCGACTGAAGCCGCTGCCGGTGCAGCGGCCGCGGCAAGCGGTGCATGCGCAACCGAAGCCATGCTCGGAGGCATCGCGGCTGATATCGAGATGTTGCGGGCGACGCGCACGCGAAGCCCGGCGCGCTCGATCTCGATCTCGGTCAGACTGGTCTCGTCAAGCAATAGCGCCAGCTCGCGGATCAGCGCGCTGTCGTCGATGGAAGATTTGCTCTTGTTGTCCGGCTGGCGCGCCATGATTCGTCAGAACTCTTGCAGGCTGATTTGAGGGAAACGTCAGGCCTTGGGCTCAGGTTTTGATCTTGGCGCCGATCCTGGCGGCAAGACCCGTTATCGCCAGCCGATAGCCGTCAATGCCGAAGCCCGCAAGCATCGCGACGGCCGCCATGGCGGTGAAGGAGTGGTGACGGAAGCTCTCGCGGGCGTGGATATTGCTGATATGCACCTCGATGGCGGGGACCTTCACCGCCTTCAGCGCGTCGTGCAGCGCGATCGATGTGTGCGAATAGGCGCCGGCGTTGATGATGATCCCCGCGGCATTGCGCGCATGCGCTTCCTGGATGAGATCGATCAGCTCGCCCTCGTGGTTGGATTGGCGACAATCGGCCGTGCAGCCCGAATTGCGCGGCTGTCTCGCTGCAGAGCTTTTCGACGTCGGCGAGCCTCGCATGGCCATAGGTCTGCGGCTCGCGCGTTCCCAGCATGTTGAGGTTGGGGCCGTTGAGCACGTAGATGGTCTTGTCGGCGGATTTTTCTGGGGTCTTTGCCATCCCGGCCCCACCTATGAGGGGAGTAGGGGCCGCTTATAGGTAACAACCGCCTCGAAAGGAAGCCTTTAGGTCCCCACGGGTCTGCCTCAAATGCCTCATCCGGTTCGCAAAAATGTATGTAGTACCTGCTGAAACCGTTCGTTAACCAACGGCAAAGGATAGGCGCTGCCGCGGCCAATCCATGTCGGAAGCGCTGACAAAAAGGGCGGGCATTGCTGCCCGCCCCAAGCTTCCGTGTGAGAGCGATCAACCCTCGATGATGTAGACGATCTCATGGGTCTGGGGACGAACGATGACGTACCTGCCATGGACCCGGATGACCTCGTAACCCCGCCACTCCGGATAGATCTCCACGATCCGGGGCGGAAGCGGGTAGAAGTGCACCGACGCGGGAACCCGCGTGCCAATGTTAAGCTCGAAGTTCACATTGGTCGTCTCCTCGATCCTCTCGGACCTGATCGCTGAGGCGATTTGGGTCTGCTTCTCCGGGGGCGGCGCGGCGGTCGCCGATGTGGCGGCGTTGCCGGTCGTGGTCTGCGACTTGCTGGCCGGCGCAGTCTGGGACTGGGTGGTGGTCTGGGACTTCTCGGTCGTCGACTTGTTCGTTTCTGCAGCCTTGTTGCCTTCGCGGCTCTCGGCCTTCATGTTGTTGTCGCGGCCTTCGCGGCTCTCGGCCTTCATGTTGTTGTCGCGGCCTTCAGCCTTCATGTCCTTGCCGCCGCTTTTGGGCTCTTCCGCATGCTGGTTTTTCATGGCGCCCGGCGACTTCTCGGTCTGGCTCGACTTCATGTCGGAGCCTGCGCCAGTCTTGCCGTGCTCCATGCCCTCGCTCTTCTGGGTCGGCGCCGCACCGGCTCCGCCGCCAGCCGACGGTGCGGTCTGCTGCATCCCGGCGCCACCGCCGCCGCCTTCATTCTTCATGCCCTGCGCATTCACGGCGCCGGCGCCGGCCATCAGCGCGATCGCGGCAACCGAAATCATAAAACGTTTGCTCATCAGTTTCTCCTCAACAATGTTGGCATTGCCCGCGCGAACAACGGCAGGAGGCATCCGATGTTCCCGCCAAAACCGGGTTCCACCGGCTTTGTTTCTTGAATGCGAGATGAACGTGGCAGTTACAAACCAAAAGGCCGGCTCAAAAGCCGGCCCTGGGCTTATTTGAGCTGACGATCTTTCAGCAGGACACTTTGCCGCAGCGGGCGACGCCGATCTTTTCCTTGAGCTGATCGAGCCCGACGGCGCCGACCACGATCTGCTTGCCGATCACGTAGCTCGGCGTGCCGTTCAGTCCCATGTCTTCGGCAAGCTTCATGTTCTCGGCAAGCGTGGCGGCGACCTCGGGGCTTGCAAGGTCCTTCTCGATCCGCGCGGTGTCGAGGCCGGCGTCCTTCGCAGCCGCCATCGCGCGCGCCTTGTCGGCGACGCCGCGGCCGCCAAGCAGCTTCTGGTGGAAGTCGAGATATTTCTTGCCGGTCGGATCCTGCATGCGCACCGCGACCGCGACCTTGGCCGCCTCGACCGAGCCTTCGCTCAGCACCGGAAACTCCTTCAGCACGACCTTCAGCTTGCCGTCGTTCTTCATGAGATCGAGCATGTCGGCCATGGCGCGCTTGCAGTAGCCGCAATTGTAGTCGAAGAACTCGACAAAGGTGACGTCGCCATCCTTGTTGCCCAGCGTCACGCCGCGCGGCGAGTTGAAGATCGCCTCCGCGTTCTGCGTGATGCTCGCCTCATGCTTGGCGGTCTCGGCGGCGGTCTGCCGCTTCTGCAGCTCGTTCATCGCCTCTTCCAGCACTTCGGGATGCGCGATGAGATAGCTTTTGACGATCGCCTCGATATCGCCGCGCTGCGTGTCGGTGAAACTCTGCGCGGACGCGGATACCGGTGCGCCGAGAAGCGCGAGCGCGAGCAGGGCAGGGGCGAGCAGGCGAGGCATTGGCAAATCCTTGACTTGTGGGGCGGTCCGTCGAATCCAATAGACCCCGAGTTGCACTATTTATTTCTACGTGTCGGCTTAAGCTTTGGTCGTTGCCTTGACTATTCTTTCTTCGAACCGGGCAAGGGTTTCGCGGTGACGATATCGTCGGCCCTGACCCAACCCGGCGTACCCACGGCAAAACGGGTCTTGGCGCGCGCGGCAAGCTGACGCGCCGTCTTGTTGTCACCGCGCAGATAGGCGGCCTGGGCGGATGCCAGATCGGCCTCCGCATAGTCTCCCTTCTTGCCGTAGGCCATCGCCAGCTGGCTGTAGCCGAGTGGCGCCTCGGTTTCCCGTACCACCGCGGCGCGAAGCAGTGCGATGGCCTCGTCGGTGTGCGCCTTATTATCGGTGGCGACCAGTGCCTGCCCAAGTAACATCTCGATGAGGGGAGAGTTGTTGGAGAGCGCGATCGCCTTGTGCAGCGGCGCGATCGCCTCGTTGGGCTTGCCGCCCTCCATCAGCGCCTGGCCTTTCAGCTCGTAGAAATACGGATTGTTCGGCTGCGCCTGGATCAGCCCGTCGATCTGGGCCAGCGCGCTGTTGAGATCGCCATGCAGATAGGTCGTGATCGCGCGCGCATAGCGCGCCGGCAGGGTGGTGTTGGACAGCGGATAGCGGCGATAGACGGTGTCCTGGCGCTCCATGAAGCCGGAGATCTTGGCGCGCATCATGTCGTGGCGAAGCTGCAGGGCCGGGTCGTCCTTCTTGTCCCAATAGGGACTGGTGCGGCCGATCTGCTCCAGGGCAGCGACGCGCTCGGCGGGCATCGGATGCGACTGCAGATAGGGGTCGGCGCCGCGCGCGGCGAACAGGCTTTCATTGGTGAAGCGGCGGAACGTGTCGTACATGCCCTTTGGGGATTGGCCGGTCGCAGTCAGGAACTTCACCCCGGCGCGGTCGGCGTTTTCTTCCTGCTGACGCTGGTAGGACAGCAGGTTGCGACGAATCATTTCGCCGGGGCCCGCGATGGCCGCGGCACCTG
Source organism: uncultured Alphaproteobacteria bacterium (assembly GCA_963791665.1). GTDB lineage: Bacteria > Pseudomonadota > Alphaproteobacteria > Rhizobiales > Xanthobacteraceae > Bradyrhizobium. Next base: position 115,973 of record CAWBTH010000007.1, read on the forward strand.
CGTCCGACAGCCCGACGCCGGAGGTTCCTTTCGAGGCGCCCGCGATGAGGGCGCCGGCACCGAGTAGCATGGCGATGATCATCTGGGTCTGCGCCCGCGACAGCTGCTCGCGCAGCTTGGCGAGGTGACCGCCGGCCAGATGGCCGGTCTCGTGCGCCAGCACGCCGATCAGCTGGTTCGGTGTCTCCGATTGCATGATCGCGCCATAGTTCACGAAGATGCGGCGGCCGTCGGCCACGAAGGCGTTGAAGTTGGGATCGTTGATGATCACCATCTGGATGTTCTGCTTTTCCAGACCGGCGGCGCGCAGGATCGGACGGGTGTATTCGCGCAGCAGCGCTTCCGCCTCGGTGTCGCGCAGGATCGGCGGACCCTTGTTCTCCTGAGCGCGCAGCGGAGCCATCGGAGCCAGCGCCATCGCGGCCGCGACCGTCACCGCGGTCAGGCCGGAAAGTCTCTTGCGCAGGGCGAGGTCGAGCAGCATGGGCGTCTTTGGCGATTGGCCTTTGGCCGGATACGGGATATGCCCTACCAAGCGGTCGAATACGGCATGTCTGGGGCGCTGGGTTCCCACGCCTAGACAATTGGGTCAAATAACAAATTCAACATGCAGGACGCGATCTCAAGGCAACGCGTGGCGAACCTGCTTTCGGCCTCGAGCCGGAGCGATGTTCCGCCATTCATGGTGATGGACGTGATGTCGGCGGCCGAGCGGATCGAGGCGGCCGGCGGCCATGTCATTCACATGGAGGTCGGCCAGCCCCACGAGCCGGCGCCGAAGACCGCGCTTGCTGCCGCCCGTGCCGCGCTCGATGGCGGCCGGATCGACTACACCTCGGCGCTCGGAATCCCGCAGCTTGCGCGCGCGCATCGCGCGGCATTATCGCGACGCCTACGGCTGCGAGGTCGACGCCAACCGGATCGTGGTCACGACGGGCTCGTCGGGCGCATTCATCCTGGCATTTCTTTCGATGTTCGAGCCGGGCGACCGCGTTGCCGTCACCGTGCCCGGCTATCCGCCATATCGGCACATCCTCACTGCGCTCGGCTGCGAACCGGTGCTGATCGAAACATCAGGCGAGACGCGTCATGCGCTCACCGGCGAGGCGCTACTGGACGCTCATCGCAAGAAGCCGTTGCAGGGCGTGCTGGTCGGCAGTCCCGCCAATCCGACGGGAACCATGATGTCGCGCGAGGCGCTCACATCGCTGATCGCGGCGGCGAAAGATGCCGGCATCCGCTTCATCTCCGACGAGATCTACCACGGGCTCGACTACGCCTTTCCGGCGGTGACCGCGGCCGAGTTGTCGCCGCATGCGCTCGTGATCAATTCCTTCTCGAAATATTTCTGCATGACCGGCTGGCGGGTCGGGTGGATGGTGGTGCCGGAGCCGCTGGTTCGTCCCGTCGAACGGCTGCAGCAGAACCTCGCGATCTCGGTGCCGACCTTGTCGCAGATCGCGGCCGAGGCGGCCTTCGACGGCATCGCGGAGATGGAAGCGATCAAGCGCGGCTATCTCGAGAACCGCCGCATCCTGATCGAGGGATTGCCCGCGGCTGGCTTGACCAAATTCCTGCCGGCCGACGGCGCGTTCTACCTTTACGCCGATGTCTCCGACTTCACCTCCGACAGTCTCGCCTTCGCCAAGCGGATGCTGGAGGAGACGCATGTCGCAGCGACATCCGGTGTCGACTTCGATCCCATTCACGGCAGGAATTTCATCCGCTTCTCCTACGCGCGCTCGGCCGGCGACATGCGCGAAGCGGTTCAGCGGATCGCGCGCTGGCTGAAATAAGCAAAAACCGCCCGGTTTTCACCGGGCGGTTTTCGTTTCTCAAATAGCTTGCGATTACTCGCCGCCGCCAAAGCGGCGTGACCACCAGCCCGCCTTGCGCGGCTGGGCCTCGCCGTTCGATTCGGCTGCGGGTTCGGCGGGCGTATCAGGGGCAGGTTCGGACGCCTGGGTGACCGGCGCCGGCGTGTCCTGCGGCGCGCTGCTCGCAAAGCTCACCTTCTCGCGCACGGTCGAGCGACGGCGCGCCGCCTTTTCCTGCGCGGACTCTTCCGGCACTGGCGCAGCCGCCTGTGGCACGTGATCCTCGGGCTGCAGCGACGGCTGGCTCGCGGCGACCGGTTCGGGCTTTGCAATCGACGGCGCAGGCTCCGCCGTGCCGCCATCGAAATCGGCGACCGCGGTTTCAGCCTCCGAGGGCTGCGGCGGCGCGAGTTCGTCGCTGATCGAACCCGCAAGCCCGTCCTCGCGATCGCCGCTGCCACGACGGCGGCGTCCGCCCCGGCGGCCGCGGCGGCGCGGACGGCGCTCGCCATTGCCCTGATTGTCGCCACGGGCAAAGCTCGGCTGCTCCTCGGACTCGTCCTCCTCGGCTTCGCCTTCCTCGCCTTGCGTCTCCGCGCCCTGTTCGGCAACCGCAGCTTCGCCGTCTTCGCGCGGATGGTTCGCGTCGCGTGGTTCCCCACCGCGGCCACGGCGCCGCCTGCGGCGCTTTCCGCGGCGCTGGCCGCCATCCTGTTCGGCTTCGCCGTCGCCGGCTTCGCTTGCTTCTTCGGTGAGGCCTTCGGTTTCCTCGGTTTCAACCTCGGACTCCAGCTCCGCATCGAGGCCGTCATCGTCATCGGCGGTTTCGTCAGCCGTGCATCGGTTGCGCCGCCGCCTGCGCCGCGATCAATGCTTTCGCCGCTTCCAGCGTGTGCACCTGCTCGCCGCGGTCGATGATGTAGGACTGCACGCCGCTGACATTGGGATCGGAGACGACCGCCAGAGTGACCTTGAAGGCGTTTTCGAGATCGCGCAGATGGCCACGCTTGTGGTTCAGCACATAGAGCGCGACGTCGTTGCGGGTGCGTACCACGAGATTATGGGTCGCGCCCTTCATCAGGATTTCCTCGATGCCGCGCAACAGCTGCAGCGCGACCGAAGAGACCGAGCGAACATGGCCGGTGCCGCCGCATTGCGGGCAGGGCTCGGTCGAAGATTTCCAGCACGCTGGCGCGGATGCGCTGACGCGACATCTCCAACAGGCCGAAATGCGAGATGCGGCCGACCTGGATGCGCGCGCGATCCTGTCTGAGGCAATCGGACATCTTGCGCTCGACCGCACGGTTGTTGCGCTTCTCGTCCATGTCGATGAAGTCGATGACGATCAGGCCGGCGAGGTCGCGCAGGCGAAGCTGGCGGGCGACTTCTTCCGCCGCCTCCAGGTTGGTCTTCAGCGCGGTGTCCTCGATATGGTGCTCGCGGGTGGCGCGTCCGGAGTTGACGTCGATCGAGACCAGCGCCTCGGTCTGGTTGATGACGATGTAGCCGCCGGAGCGCAGCTGCACGGTCGGCGAGAACATGGCGTCGAGCTGGCTCTCGACGCCCATGCGCGAGAACAGCGGCTGGCCTTCGCGATATTGCTTCACCGCGCGCACGCTTGCCGGCATCAGCATCTTCATGAAGTCGCGCGCCTCGCCGTAGCCGGCTTCGCCCGCGACCTGGATTTCGTCGATCTCCTTGTTGTAGAGGTCGCGCAGCGAGCGCTTGATCAGGGAGCCTTCCTCATAGACCAGCGTCGGCGCCTGCGACTTCAAGGTCAGGTCGCGCACGGTCTCCCACATCCGGATCAGATATTCGAAGTCGCGCTTGATCTCGGGCTTGGTGCGGGCGGCGCCGGCGGTGCGCAGGATGATGCCCATGCCCTCGGGCACGTCGAGATCCTGCACCACTTCCTTCAACCGCGAGCGGTCCTGCGCCGAGGTGATCTTGCGGCTGATGCCGCCGCCGCGTGCGGTGTTGGGCATCAACACGGCGTAGCGTCCGGCGAGCGACAGATAGGTGGTCAGCGCCGCGCCCTTGTTGCCGCGCTCTTCCTTGACGACCTGCACCAGCATCACCTGGCGTCGCTTGATGACTTCCTGGATCTTGTACTGGCGGCGCGGACGGAACGGCCGCTCCGGCACTTCCTCCATCACGTCGTCGCCGCCGACGGACTCGACGACTTCCTCCTCGGCTTCCTCGCCGTCCTCGTCGTCGTCGTGCACGGCGTCGCCGGCAGGCACCGGGATATGCTCGCCGTCCGGAGCCAGCGCATGCTCGGCGCCGGTGTGCTCGTCATGGGGCGCATCGTCGGCATGGGCGACGTTCTCCCGCGCCCGCTCTTCCTCGGCGCGCTCGTCGTGGCCGTCGGTCTCGTTGAACTCGGGCGCGAGCGGCTCGTTCAGCGCGGTCGCAACCGAGGCCTCGACTGCAGCGGTGACCGGTGTCTCGGCGTGATCGTCCGCTGAAGTGGCGGGTGCGGCATCATGCGTGTGACCGGCATCATCATGGTCATGATCATGGCCTTGATCATGGCCTTGGCCTTGATGATCGTCGTGGTGCGCGTGTTCTCCGTCGTGCGCGTGCCCGTGGCTGCCTTCGTCACTGTAATGATCATGGTGCGCAGCCTCGGCGTGAGCCTCGCTTTCATGCGAATGCTCATGCCCGACAGAGGGCTGTGTTTCGCCCTCGGCGTGCTCGACGACACCGCTTTGCACGCGCTCGCCACGGTCGCGGCGGCGCGAATTGCGATGGCGCGAGCGACGGCGGCCATGATGACGGTGCTCGTCCTCTTCCTCCGCCTCGCGATGGGCGCGCTCGTCGGCCTCGATCAGCGCCTGACGGTCGGCGATCGGGATTTGATAATAGTCGGGATGGATTTCGCTGAAGGCGAGGAAGCCGTGGCGATTGCCGCCATATTCGACAAAGGCCGCCTGCAGCGACGGTTCGACCCGCGTGACCTTGGCGAGATAGATATTGCCGCGCAGCTGCTTGCGCTGGGCGGTCTCGAAATCAAACTCTTCGACGCGATTGCCACGGACCACGACGACCCGGGTCTCCTCCGGGTGGGTGGCATCGATCAACATTTTGTTCGGCATTTTGGAACTCTTGGAGGCGGCGGGCGCGTTTGACCGCGGGCGCTGACTGGCGCCGAGGGGTGACGCGACGGTCCACCTGATTCGGGGGTGAGGGGAAGGCCGAAGCGCAACCCAAGGCGCCGCGCCATGCGCAATTGCTGCGGACGACGCCGCGCGGAGCTGTCGCTCCGCGTCGGCGCGGATGGTCCGAACAATTGGCTTGGCAACACAGTCTGGCGCATCAAGCGTCGGCCCGTCTGGAACATGTCTGGCGGCGGTGGGCCGCCTGTCGGTCGCTGATGGCTGTCTGCGCGGCGCCGGAGCGCCCGCCTGAAATCAGAGGTGGACCCCTCCGGGTCCGGTTATGGCCGTATCGCCGCTCAAAACCGTCCCTTGAGGCGTGAGTGCCTGGGATCGGACGCCACCTGGGCCGGAAACCGTCCCTCCTTGCGGCCGCGCGGCTCGCGCTGGCTCTGGGAGGGCCGGAAGAACGCTGGAATCGTCCAAAAAAGGCCGGTTCCGGCGCTGCACCGGGTGGCTGAACGCGACACAACCGGGAGTAATAGCCGTCAGCACCCCGTACATACGTGGATTGGACAGCTACTGCAAGCTAAGCGTCAACGGGCCGGCAACAGTCATCCTTATTCACAAAATGCCCACCAAGATGCCGTTAAGAAGCCGTTAACCCTGCAGTTTTATTGGGCTAGGAAAGGCGCCTCGGAGGTTAGGGGAATCGGTGGCGACCCGCGCAAATCGACAGGTTTTGCTGGGCTGCGTATTACTGTGCGCTGCAGCATTGGGATGCGCTGAGCTTTCCCTCGTCAGCGCCGCTGAAGAGCAGGCGCCGCCGTCTCAGGCCCAACCGCAAAGCCAGGCGATCACGCCGAGCCTCCCGGTCGCGTCCGATGCCCGTCTGGCCGGCGACGCCAAGCTGACCCGCTTTGTCCTCGACCTCGACAAGACCATCCAGTTTCGCGCCTTTGCCCTCGATGATCCCTATCGGGTGGTGATCGACATTCCCCAGGTCAACTTTCGCCTCCCGGTCGGGACTGGCACAAACGGGCGCGGCCTGGTGAAGGCATTTCGGTACGGCATGGTGATGCCGGGCGGCTCCCGCATGGTGTTCGACCTGACGGGCCCTGCGAGGATCGCCAATGCCACCATGCTCGATGCGGCCAACGATCAGCCGCCGCGGCTGGTCGTTGAGCTGGAAGAGGTGGATCGGCCGGCCTTCCTGCAATCGCTTCATGCCAACAGCCGGCCCGAGCTGAAACCCGCGGCCTCGGAATCGGTGGCCGCCATCGCTCCACAGGCCGCACCTCCGCCGAAGCCGGCGACGCCTGCGGATTCCCGCCCGGTGGTGGTGATCGATCCCGGTCATGGCGGCGTCGACAACGGCACGCGCTCCGGTGAGGAGATGGAAAAGAATCTCGTGCTGGCGTTCGGTCTTGCCCTGCGCGACCGATTGGAGAAGTCAGGCAAATATCGCGTCGTCATGACCCGCAGCGACGATACCTTCATCCCGCTCGACGATCGCGTGAAGGTCGCGCACAGCCAGGCGGCGGCGCTGTTCGTTTCCATTCACGCCGATTATTTGCCGCGCGGCGAGGGCGATGCCCAGGGCGCGACCATCTACACCGTCTCGGACAAGGCCTCCGACGCCGAGGCCGAACGGCTCGCCGAATCGGAAAACCGCGCCGACGCCATCGGCGGCGTCGACCTGCGCGAAGAGCCGACCGAGGTCGCCGATATCCTGATCGACCTCGCGCAGCGGGAAACCCGCACCTTTTCAAATCGCTTCGCCCGTCTCTTGATGGGTGAAATGAAGGGGACGGTCCGTATGCACAAGAATCCGCTGAAGTCTGCCGGCTTCCGGGTGCTGAAGGCGCCCGACGTGCCCAGTGTGTTGGTCGAGCTCGGTTATGTCTCCAACAAGGGCGACCTCGAGCATCTCGTCTCGGACAGCTGGCGTTCCAAAACCGTGGCCGCGATGGGCCAGGCGATTGATGTTTTTCTGGCTAAACGGCTGGCGACGGCTGGATCAGCCCGAGGGAGATGAATGAAAGGGTGATTTTGGGCGGTTTTGAAGGCCCTAGTTTGGCCACAGCGGCGGCTTTATAAAATAGCAACAAGGTGTTCGGAATCGACCTGAAATTCCGTCGCGGTGGCGAATGTATCAAGAGTGACATTGCACGGGTCTGCCGGGGGCAGATTTGCTGATTTCTGAGGAAGGCGCCGCATTATTTCCTTTCGGCGCAAGGGTAGGAACAGATCTGAATGCGCTTGCTGGTGCGGTTTTTTGGGTTCCTGTTCGCGGCCGGAACCGTGGTGTTCCTGGTCGGCATCGCGGCCACGGCCGGAATGATCTGGCATTTCTCCAAGGATCTGCCCGATTACTCGCAGCTGCAGGACTACGAGCCGCCCGTCATGACGCGCGTGCACGCGACCGACGGATCGCTGCTCGGCGAATACGCCAAGGAGCGGCGGCTCTATCTGCCGATCCAGGCGGTGCCGAAGCTCGTCATCAACGCGTTCCTCGCCGCCGAAGACAAGAATTTCTACGAGCATGGCGGCATCGACTATTCCGGCATGGCGCGCGCCGCGCTGCTCTATGCGCAGAACTACGGCTCCAACCGCCGTCCGCAGGGCGCCTCGACCATCACCCAGCAGGTCGCCAAGAACTTCCTCTTGAACAACGAGGTGTCGTTCGCCCGCAAGATCAAGGAAGCCTTGCTGGCGATGCGCATCGAGCGCGCCTATTCCAAGGACAAGATCCTCGAGCTCTATCTGAACGAAATCTATCTCGGGCTGGGCGCCTACGGCATCGCCGCCGCCTCGCTGGTCTATTTCGACAAGTCGGTGAACGAACTCACCATCGCGGAAGCCTCCTATCTCGCCTCGCTGCCGAAGGCTCCGGCTGCGCTGCATCCGGTGCGCAACCGCGACCGCGCCATCGAGCGCCGCAACTACGTGATCGACCGCCTGCAGGAGAATGGCTGGATCAAGACGTCCGACGCCGAAAAGGCGCGCAAGGATCCGCTTATCGTGACCAGCCGCTCCAATGGCGCGCATACTTTCGCCGGCGAGTATTTCGCCGAGGAAGTCCGCCGCGACATTTTCGAGCGTTATGGCGAGAAGAAGCTTTATGAGGGCGGCCTGTCGGTGCGCACCACGCTGGACCCGAAGATCCAGCTCGAGGCGCGAAAGACCATGGTCGGCCGGTCTCGTCCGTTACGATCAGGAGCAGGGCTATCGCGGTGCGGTCCAGAAGCTGGATATTTCCGGCGACTGGGGCGTGAAGCTCGCCGACGTCAAGTCGCTCTCCGACATCTCGCCCTGGCAGATGGCCGTCGTGCTGGAGGTCAGCGATCAGTCGGCCCGTGTCGGCTTCCAGCCCACGCGCGATCTCGGCGGCGCCGTCAACAAGCAGCGCAAGACCGGCATCGTCACGCTCGACGGCGTGAAATGGGCCAAGGCGGCGCAAGGCAATACAAAGCGGCAAGACGCCGACCTCGGTCGCGCAAGTGCTGGCGCCCGGCGACGTGATCTATGTCGATCCGCTGTTCAAGGACGGCAATCCGGTCGAGGGCCAGTACCGTCTCGAGCAGTTGCCGGAAGTTTCCGGCGCGATGGTGGTGATGGACCCGAACACCGGCCGCGTGCTCGCGATGGTCGGCGGCTTCTCGTTCGACTGGAGCCAGTTCAACCGCGCCACGCAGGCCTATCGGCAGCCCGGCTCGTCGTTCAAGCCGATCGTCTATTCGGCCGCGCTCGACAACGGCTACACGCCGTCGACCGTCGTGGTCGACGCACCGATCGAAATCGATCAGGGGCAGGGCGCCGGCGTGTGGCGGCCGGAAAACTTCTCCAACGGCAAATATCAGGGACCGACGACCTTGCGCAACGCGCTGCGGCTGTCGCTCAACACGGTGACGGTGCGGTTGGCGCAGGACATCGGCATGCCCCTGATCTCGGAATATGCGCGCCGCTTCGGCGTCTATGACGAATTGCCGAACTATCTCTCCTACGCGCTGGGCGCCGGCGAAACCACCGTGATGCGAATGGTCACGGCCTATTCGATGATCGCCAATGGCGGACGGCGCGTGAAGCCGACCTTGATCGATCGTATCCAGGACCGCTACGGCCACACCATCTTCAAGCATGACGCCCGCGAATGCCGCGGCTGCGACGCGCCGGGCGGCTGGAAGAACCAGCCCGAGCCGCAGCTCGTCGACCGCCGCGAGCAGGTGCTGGACTCCATGACCGCCTACCAGATCACCTCGCTGATGGAAGGCGTGGTCCAGCGCGGCACCGCGATCGTGGTTAAGGAAGTCGGCAAGCCGATCGCCGGCAAGACCGGCACCACCAACGAGGCCAAGGACGCCTGGTTCGTCGGCTTCTCGCCTGACATCGCGGTCGGCATCTACATGGGCTACGACAAGCCGCGGCCGCTTGGCAGGGGCAATGCGGCGACCGGCGGTCATCTCGCCGCGCCCATCGCGCGCGACTTCCTCAAGCTTGCGCTCGCCGACAAGCCGGCAACGCCGTTCAAGATACCGGCCGGCATCAAGCTGATCCCGGTCGATGCCAAGACCGGCATGCGCGTCGCTCCGGGCTCCGGCGGTGGCACCATTCTGGAAGCCTTCAAGCCCGGCACCGCGCCGCCAGACAATTACTCCGTCATCGGCGTCGCCGATGCGAGGAGGGCGCGCTCCGCCCGGTTATATCGGCGGTGCGGCGGCGGTTATCGTCCCGATCCAGCAGGGCGTCTCGCCTGACGCCGGCTCGATCATGCGCCCGGGTACCGGCGGGCTTTATTGAGCGGTGTTCGTGGAAGTTCCGTGCGGCCGATTGCGCTTTCGGCCGCGCGCCGCTACATCCCCTTCGAGTTCAGAGCTGAAGAGCCGCAGACACCCCATGCGCGCCGAAGTCGAACGGTTAGTCGAAGAGATCAAGCAGTCAGTCGGGCTGCTGAGGAGGCATCTTTGACGTCGAGACATCGACGGCGCGGCTGGCTGAGCTGAACAAGCTCGCCGAAGATCCCAATCTCTGGAACGATCCCCAGAAGGCACAGAAGCTGATGCAGGAGCGCACCTCGCTGGAGGATGCGCTGTCCGGCATCGGCAAGGTCGAGCGCGAGCTTGAGGACAATATCGACATGATCGAGCTCGGCGAGGCCGAGAACGATGCCGGTGTCGTCAAGGAAGCCGAGGACGCGCTCAAGGCGCTCAAGAAGGAGGTGGCGCGCCGCGAGCTGGAGGCGCTGCTGTCGGGCGAGGCCGACAAGTTCAATTCCTATCTCGAGGTTCATGCCGGCGCCGGCGGCACCGAGAGCCAGGACTGGGCGCAGATGCTGCTGCGCATGTACACGCGCTGGGCCGAGAAGCACGGCTACAAGGTCGAGTATCTCGAGGAGTCGCAGGGCGAAGAGGCCGGCATCAAGTCGGCGACCGTGCAGATTTCCGGCCACAACGCCTATGGCTGGCTGAAGACCGAGGCCGGCGTGCATCGACTGGTGCGGATATCGCCGTTCAATTCCAATGCGCGGCGGCACACCTCGTTTTCGTCGGTGCAGATTTTCCCCGTGATCGACGACAGCATCAAGATCGACATCAAGGAAAGCGACGTGCGCACCGACACCATGCGCTCCGGCGGCGCCGGCGGCCAGCACGTCAACAAGACCGAAGTCGGCGGTGCGGCTCACGCATATTCCGACCGGCATCGCCGTGGTCTGCCAGGCCGGCCGCTCCCAGCACAAGAACCGCGCGCAGGCCTGGGACATGCTGCGCGCGCGGCTCTATGAGGTCGAGCTGAAGAAGCGCGAGGAGAAGGCCGCCGCCGATCAGGCCGCCAAGACCGACATCGGCTGGGGCCACCAGATCCGCTCCTACGTGCTGCAGCCCTATCAGATGGTGAAGGATTTGCGCACGGGCGTGCAGACCTCGGACACCTCAGGCGTGCTCGACGGCGACCTCGACGAGTTCATGGCCGCAACGCTGGCGCAGCGCGCCTTCGGCACGCCCGGCGATGCGATCGAGGACGTGGATTAGCCGATGCCGCGCGTCGCCTTCATCGGACTGGGGCGGATGGGACACGGCATGGCCGGCCGCTATCTCGACACCGGATTTGCGGTGACGGTCTGGAATCGCAGCAAGGCGAAGGCGGACGATCTGATCGCACGCGGCGCGCGATGGGCGACCTCGCCCAAGGAGGCCGCCGTCGATGCCGATGCCGTCGTGACCATGGTCGCCGACGACGAAGCCTCGCGCGAGGTCTGGCTCACCAAACACGGCGCAGCGTCGGCGATGAAGCCCGGCGCGCTCGCCATCGAGTGCTCGACGGTGTCGCACGCGCATGCGCTTGCGATGGCGCGCGAACTGCGCTCTCGCGGATTGATCTATATCGATTGCCCCGTCACCGGCCTGCCCGCGGCTGCGGCTGAGGGCAAGCTGACGCTGCTGGTCGGCGCCGATCCCGCCGATCTCGAAAAGGCGCGGCCGTATCTCGCGCCGATCGGCAGCTCGATCCGTCATTTCGGTGCGGTCGGATCAGGCACGGTGTTCAAGCTGATCAACAATCTGATGGGCGCGGTGCAGATCGCGAGCCTTGCCGAGGGTCTGGCGATCGCCGAGCAATCCGGCCTCGACATGAAGCTGGTTTCTGAGGCGCTTTCGACCGGCGCGGTCGCAAGCCCGCAAGTGATCCGCCACTCCAAACGCATGGCCTCGCGCGACTTCTCCGGCGCGTCTTTCACCGCGGCGCTGCGCCACAAGGATGCGGCCTATGCGGTCGCGCTCGCGGAGACGCTGCTGCCCGAGGTCCCGGTCAGCCGCGCCGCGGTCGAGGCCTATGCCAAGGCGAAGGCGCACAAGCCCGAGGCTGCGAAGGCGAGATGATCGAGATCGTGTCGAAGCCGAAGACGAAGTGATCAGGCCGAAGCGCGCGCCGCCTTCCACTCCGCCAGCCACCTCGTAAATCGCCCGCTATCGCGCTCGCCGCCATGCCAGGCCGCGAATACCGCGCCGTCGCTTGCGACCAGCAGCACGACATCCAGTCCCTTAGAGCGCCGCAGCGTGTCGATCGCCTGCTGCGGCGTCTGCGCGATGGGGCCTGCAACATTGAACGACGTGTTGACCGACATCTCCACGCCGATGCGCCGGCCCAGCGCCTTCAGATAGGCGTAGATGAGGGGATCGTCGGCCTCGCGCACGATCTGGATGCGGCCGGTGCCGTCGGCATGAATCACCGCCGGGATTTTTTCGCGTGCATGCGGCTTCGAGCGCGCGGTCAGCACCATGTAATTATAGGCATTGAACTCGCCGTCGGAGGCGCCGTGGAGCAAATCGAAATACTCGCGCGCCGCTTCCAGCGTCGCCATCGGCGCCAGTGGTCGGATCGCCTCGCGATATTTGACTCGCGCGTTGAGCAGCTCGCGCACGCCGGCGTCGCAGGGATTGGCGAGGATCGAGCGGTGGCCGAGCGCGCGCGGGCCGGTCTCCGCCGCGCCCTGGTGAATCGCGATCACGCCGCCTTGCGCGACCATGAACGCCATCAGGTCCGCGATCTCGTCGCGGCCATCCGCCGTCGAGATGTCGCCGATGTGCTGTGAGGCGATGTCGTCGGCCCGCAGAGCGGTTTCGATGTCGCCCCGCGACGGCGGCAGCCCGCAATTGAAGGCATGCGTCATCGGCGCGCCGCGCGGGCTGCCGGCCAGATGCGCGAACAGCCAGGCCGCGCCGATGGTGACGCCGGGATCGCCGGGCACCGGCGGCACCCAGAGATGCAGGCGCGCCTGCCGCCGCTGATTTTTTGCGAACCATGTCTCGTCGAAATGCTCGAGCAGCTTCATGTTGCCGACCGCGTTCAGCGCCACGCCGCCGGTCAGCACCAGACGATTGGCGCCTGTCGTGCGCAGCAGATGATCCACCACATGGATCATGGCGTCCTCGAACACGAGCTGGGTCGCAGCGGCCTTGTCGAGGCGGTCCTGCGTGTCCGGGCGATGCTTGATGTCCTCGACGCGCAGCACGGCATCGGGATTCCAGAGTTTTTCGGGCTTCAGCGGTTCGCCGAGGACATCGATCAGCGCGCGATTGTAGGGATTCTCGAAGGGATCGGCGTACCAGTTGGCGAGCGCGCGGTTGAGCTTGATGTCGCCGCGCATCGCCGAAGTGCAGCACCTCGCGCAATCGCGCGTAATAGGGATTGCTCGCGCGGTCCATGTCGCCCCAGGCGGCCGCGCCCATGTAACGGCCTTCGCTCGACAGCCAGGTCCAGCCGCCCTGAGTGGAGGAGATCACGCTGTAGAAGGCGCCGAGCGAGTCGAACATGCTGTCATTGCAATACAGCTGTTGCATCGCGCCGCTTCTGACGACGTAGAGCGAGATCGAGCCGAGATCGCCGGTGCCGTCGAGCACGGCGATCGCGACCGGCTCGTTGTCATCGGCAAAGGGCGAGGACGCGAACGAGAACCAGGCGTGATTGTCATGATGCGGCATCGCGATACAGCTGCACTGGCTCCGGGAGGCCAAGCTGGCGCGCCAGAATCTTCGGCGTGCGCGTCATCTGATCGAGCCGGCGGCCGTCGAAGCCTGTGGCTTCGGTCGCCCGCAGCAACCGCAGACTTTGCGGCGCTTCCTCCAGCACCGAGCGGAACATCGTGCCGGCAAGCGTCGGGTAGTCCCATGAGGTCAGCCAGGCGAAGATATCGCCGATGTCGCGCCCCATGCCGCGCAAGGCCGCGACCATCGCATCGACGGACTTTTGCGGATATTCCGTGGTGTGCTTGTTGCCGGAGAAGCGCTCTTCCTCATTGTTGAGGATCAGGCGTGGTCCGCTCGCCTGCGTCACCTCCACCAGAGCCACGCCGGAATTATGCGTGCCGGGCGCACCTAACCCTGCGAGATAGAGCGTCTCGCCGCGCGCGAGTTTTTCGCGCGCCAGCCGAAGCTGTGACTTCGCGTAGCCGGACCCGAGCTGGTGGAAGCCGGCCCGCGCCATGGTTTTCGCGGCGAGCCAGCGCGCCAGGCGAAAGCCGGCAGCGCCAAGCCGCGGATGTCGCGGGCCAATTCGTTTCTGTTCCATCTTACTGGAAGCATCAATCACAAATGATGGCCTGCAACAATGCCGTTTCGCGGCGCGGAAAATGCGGACTTAAGTGCAATTGCCGGATGCTTGCCAGTCCGCGGCAGTCTTGCGAGACTGCAGGTCAACGAAAACAAAAATCATCCACGGGAGAGAACGATGTTGGCTCTTACGAGACGCGTTGCCTTCGCGGTTTTCGCCACCGCCGCAGCGCTTGCCACCTCAGCGCAAGCTCAAAAGAAATACGATGTTGGTGCGACCGACACCGAGATCAAAATGGGCAACATCATGCCCTATAGCGGTCCGGCCTCGTCCTACGGCGTGATCGGGCTAACCGAAAAAGCCTATTTCGACATGGTCAACGATCAGGGCGGCATCAACGGCCGCAAGATCAGGTTCATCACCTATGATGACGGCTATTCTCCGCCAAAGGCGATCGAGCAGGCGCGCAAGCTGGTGGAAAGCGACGAGGTGCTGTTCATCTTCCAGTCGCTGGGCACGCCGTCCAATACGGCGATCCAGAAATACATGAACGCCAAGAAGGTGCCGCAACTGTTCGTGGCGACCGGCGCCACCAAATGGGGCGATCCCAAGAATTTTCCGTGGACCATGGGCTGGCAGCCCAACTACCAGAGCGAAGGCCGCATCTACGGCAAGTACATTCTCGAGCACTTCCCCGACGCCAAGATCGCGGTGTTCTGGCAGAACGACGACGCCGGCAAGGACCAGGTCAAGGGATTGCGCGATGGCCTCGGCGACAAGGCCGACAAGATGATCATCGCCGACAAGTCCTACGAGGTCAGCGATCCCTCCATCAACTCCCAGATCGTGGCGCTGCGCGATTCCGGCGCCGACACGTTCTTCTCATGGGCGGCGCCGAAAGGATCGGCGCAGGCGATCCGGAAAGTCGGCGAGATCGGCTGGAAGCCGCGCTTCTTCCTCGCCAACGTCTCGACCTCGGTCGCCGGCGTCTTGAGGCCGGCCGGCGTCGAAAACGCCAAGGGCATCATCTCGTCGGCCTATCTGAAGGACCCGACCGATCCGACCTGGAAGGACGATCCTGGCATCAAGGCGTGGCGCGCTTTCATGGACAAGTATTATCCGGAAGGCGACAAGCTCAACAACAACAACGTCTATGGTTATGCGGTGGCGCAGACCATGGTGCAGGTGCTGAAGCAATGCGGCGACGACCTGACCCGCGAGAACATCATGAAGCAGGCCGCGAGCCTGAAGGATTTCTCGTCAGACGTGATGTTGCCCGGCATCAAGATCAATACCAGCCCGGATGACTTCTTCCCGATCGAGCAGATGCAGCTGCAGAAATTCGACGGCGAGGCCTGGCACCTGTTCGGCGACGTCATCACCGGCGAAGTCGGTCACGACACGACGCATTAGCGTCGCGGGAATTCAGCCCGCGCTCAGCCGCACGCCGGCGCGCAAGAACTTCTGCGGGTCGACGGCTTCGCCGTCGATCCGTGTTTCATAGTGCAGGTGCGGACCGGTGGAGCGGCCGGTCGAGCCGACTTCGCCGATCACCTGTCCGATCCTGACGACCTCGCCGACCTTCACGTCGATCTCGGAGAGATGGCCGTAGCGCGTCGACAGACCGTTGCCGTGGTCCACCTCGACCATGCGGCCGTAGCCGCCCGACCATCCGGCCGACACCACTTTGCCGTTGGCGGTGACACGCACGGGGTCGCCGGTCTGGGCGCGGAAATCGAGACCGGTGTGCATCGCGGGGCGGCCGAGGAAGGGATCGCTGCGCACGCCGAAACCGGAGGTGAATTCGACCTCGCCGATGACGGGCTTGCGATAGGGCACCAGCGCCAGCGTGCGGCTCAGCCGATCCATCTGGGCGCGGTTGATGTTGATGCGGTAGAGCTGGCGATCGAAGGCGCTGGCGTCGGCTGAGAGCTTCACGGGAACAAAGGGCCCGCCCATCGGCGCGCGCGGGGTTGCGGCTTCAAGCTGCGCCATGTCGAGGCCGAGATCGCCGATCACGCCGCGCATCCGGCGCAGGCGCGAACTCGATGCTGTCCTCAACTGAACTGAGCGCCGCCATCTGGCGGCCTTCGACCTGATCAAGCGATGTCTGCAACCGGCCCAGCACATTGTCGACGCCCTGGATCTTGGCGAATTGGTTCTGCGGCCGGCTCGCCACCACGGGCGCGCGCGATTCCAGCCGCGCCTCGCGATCCGGCGGCGCCACGAAGATCACGGTGTCGCTGATCGGGTTCGGCTTCGGCACGCCGGATGCGGGCTCGCTCGCGGTGGCGCCGCGGGCAGGGGGCCGGATCGAGCCGGTGACGTCGGGCATGCGCGCCGAGTGCGGTGGCGCGCGATTCCAGCGCGGTCTGCCGCTTCATGATCTGATCGAGCTTCTGGTCGAACTGCTCCTGGTCGAGCAACTGGCGGCTCGTGGTGCGATCGACCTTGGCGCGCAGCTCCGAGATGCGATCCTCATAGGCGTATTGCATCTCGGCCTGACGCGCGATCAGCCGCGTCAGCACGTCGTCGCGGAACGCGAAATAGGTTGCGGTCGCAGCCGACCACATGCCGAGCAGGGTCACCGTGCCGACCACGATCCAGAACGCCACGGGGCCGAAACGCACCTGCTTGCCGGCGTGAACGATGGTGTAGCCGGATTGCGACGCCGCCACGGCCGCGGCCGGCGTCTGATGGGTCGCGGCACGGCGCGTCAGCGGACGGCCGTGGTCATGGGGATGGTGCTGGGGGTACTCGGAATAATGACCCGAACGATGCGACATCGGCACTCCCGCGCCGGTCGGATCAACGGTTCCGTACGGCCTAAACTGCGGGAGCAATCTGGGGCCGTCATGGTTAATTTTTCGCGAACGGAACCCGCCAGCGACTATAGGGCGCGAGCTACCTCAAGCACCTGGTCGGCATGGCCGTCGACTTTGACATGGCGCCATACCTTCGCCACCCGGCCATCGGTCCCGACCAGAACCGTGGTGCGAATAATCCCGAGGAAAGTCCTGCCGTACATCGATTTTTCGCCCCATGCGCCATAGGCCTCCAGCATCTGATGCTTCTCGTCGGAAATCAGAGGAACCGAGAGCTTGTGCTTGTCGCGGAAAGATTCCTGCCGCTTCTGCGAGTCCGCCGAGATGCCCAGAACGGCCGTTCCACTCGCCTTGAAATCCCCCGCCAGTCGCGTGAAGTCGATGGCCTCCCGGGTGCAGCCGGGCGTATCGGCTTTGGGATAGAAGAACAGCACCAGCTTCTTGCCGGAAAAGTCTGAAAGCGCGACACTATCGCCGCCGTCGCGAGGCAGGCGGAAATCCGGTGCCTTGGCACCTTCGACCAGCGCAGGAGATTTATCCACAGCCGAGCCCTTGCCGCCTGCTGCTTTCGGCCGCGCGGCGTCGGATGATTTTAACATTTTCGATGCGGCCTTGTGCGAAGGTCCGGAAGCCGGCGATTTGCGGGCTTTGCCGGCCGTCGCGCGGCGGGTCTTTGAGTGGGTTTTGGAGGCCCTCGCTTTGGCCGCCGCGGGTTTTGCCGAGGACTTGGCCTTGGACGCGGTTTTGGGAGATTTCTTGCGCGTTTTCTTGGACATACGCCTTCCTTTCGACGCTTTCGGCGGCTCAATCATTGGGCTATTGCGGGTCCCGTCCGGCAGGCCGGATTCGGTCCGGCGGCTGGGCAAGTCTGAAGCCGCCGGAATATGGTTACAAGAAAATCGATGTCCCGCCTGTACCCTCGTTGAATGAGCAGTCGCGCCCGATGACGAGCAACAGGCCCAATCCAGGATTGGCAGCGATGTCGCCCCAGGGGCGCCCGCGGTCCGTGGACGGGCGGGACGGCGGCGGTGATGCCTCCCTCGACGAGCGCCGTCTCCGCGAGGCGCTGGCAAGGCAATCGCAGGCGCAAGCACCGCGTCAGCAGGCATCGCACCAGCCACCCGATCCGCGCAATCAGGCCCAATGGGACGAAGCGGATTGGGACGACGATCAAGACGAGGTGGCCGGCCATCGCGTGCGCCGGCTGTTGTCGCGATCGCATACCGGCGTTCATCGCATCGGCGATCGGCTGGCCGGCCTGCAGCGCTGGCTCGCGGGCGAGCGTTGGGTCCGGCGGCTGGCAATCGTCGCCGCCGCGCTGGCGGTGATTTTCGGGGTCTCGTTCTTCGGCCTGTGGTGGCGGCTTGGCGCCGGCCCGATCAATCTCGATATGGCGACGCCATGGCTCGCGGCCGCCATCGAGGACAACATCGGTCACGGCAACACGGTCGAGATCGGCGGCACCCAGATCGAGCGGGCGGGCCGGATCAGGATCGCGGTGCGCATCCGCGACATCGTCGTGCGCGACCGCGACCGTGCGGTGGTGGCGACCGCGCCCAAGGCCGAGGTCAGGCTGTCGGGCGTTGCGCTGTTGATGGGACGGCTGCGCGCCGAAAGCCTCAATCTGGTCGACGCCGAATTGTCGGTGCGCATTACTCCCGACGGCTATGTCACGGTGTCGACCGGCGACACCACCAAGCCTCTCGCGACCGGCGTCGCCTCGAAGCGCGCGGCGGGCCTGGCCGCAAATCAAAATCAGCAAGCACCGCAGGCCGCGCCTTCGGTTGTGCTGCCGATCAATCCGCCGCAATCAGCGGGCTCGACGCCTGCGCCGAGCGGCCTGCTCGCTGGCCTCGACTGGCTCGATAGCCTGAGCCTCACCGGCCTCGATGGGCAGAATCTCAACGAGATCGGCCTGAAGAACGGCGTGCTCGTCGTCGACGACCAGCAGCGCGGCAACAAGTGGAATTTCGAGAACATCAATCTCAGCCTTCGCCGGCCGAGCGGCGGCGGCGTGGCGCTCAGCCTCGGCGAGGAGGGCGCGCGTCCCTGGACGGTGCGCGTCACCGTTGGGCCGCCCGAAAATGGCGTGCGCGCTATCGACGTCCGCGCCAGCAACGTTCCGACCAGCAACATCCTGCTGGCGCTGCGCCTGAAGGATGTGACTTACACCGCCGATGTTCCGCTCACCGGCGAATTGAAGGGCGAACTCGGGCGCGACGGCGTGCCGACCTATCTGCGCGGCAAGATCAATGTCGGCGCCGGCCACATCATCGATACCGATACGCCCGATTATCCGATGGCGATCGATTCGGCGGAGATGAGCGTCGAATGGGATGCCGGGCGGCGCGTGCTGGTCGCGCCCTTCAAGATCATCTCCGGCGCCAACCGCCTCACGCTGCTGGCGCATCTCGAGCCGCCCAACGGCAGCGTCAACAGCTGGCAGCTCGGCCTCTCCGGCGGCACCATCGTGCTGGCCGGCATCGACAAGGAGCCGCCGCTGATCTTCAACCGCATCTCGATCGGCTTCCGCTTCGACACCGATCACAAGCAGGTGCTGCTGACGCAAGCGGATATCAGCAACGGCGAGGTCGGCGTCGCCGGCACCGGCAGCATCGATTATTCCGGGGAGCCACTGTTGCGGCTGGGTCTTGCCGGGACACCGATGTCGGCGTCCAACCTGAAGCGAATCTGGCCGACGATCATCGTGCCGGAAGTGCGCGAATGGGTGATCGAGCGGATCGAGCGCGGCGTGGTTCAGCGCATCGAGGTCGGCGTCAACACGCTGGTGAAGAACCTGCCGCGCAAGGGACCGCCGATCCCGGATGACGGTCTTGCCGTCAACATCGTGGCAAGCGGCGTCACCGTGCGTCCCGTGGACGGCCTACCGTCGGTGCACGACGCCGACCTGAAGGCGCATGTGACAGGCAAATCGGCGACCGTGACCATCGGCCAGGCGCTGGCCGACACGCCGTCGGGCCGCAAGCTCAACATCTCCGACTTCACCTTCGAAGTGCCGGACATGCATACGAAACCGCCGCCGTCGCGGGTCAAGCTGAAGATCGATGGACCGGTGCCGGCCGCCGCCGAAGTACTCGCCGCCGACCGTCTCAGCAACGTGTCTGCAACGCCGATCGATCCCAATACCAGTAAGGGCACGTTCTCGGCCGTCATCAACATGGGCATGCCGGTCGTTGGCGAACTGACCAAGGAGAACACGACCTATAGCTTGACGGCCGATCTCAACGGATTCTCCGCCGACAAGCTGGTGATGAGCCAGAAGCTCGAGGCCAATACGCTCAAGGTCGTCGCCAACAATCAGGGCTATCAGGTCAAGGGCGACGTCAAGATCAGCGGCCAGGCCGGCGAGCCTCGATTACCGCAAGCCCGCCGAAGGCGATGCCGACGTCAAGCTGCAGGCGACGCTCGACGACGCGGGCCGCGCGCGGCTCGGGCTCGATCTCGGACCTGCGGTCTCGGGCGCGATCCCGATCAAGCTCACCGGCAAGATGGGCGACCGCGACACCAGGATGGGTATCGAGGCCGATCTCACCCAGCTCAAGCTCGACAACATCCTGCCCGGCTGGGTCAAGGTGCCCGGCAAGTCCGGCAAGGCCACCTTCAACGTGGTGCCGAAGGCGCAGTCGACCCGCTTCGAGGACATCGTCGTCGAAGGAGGCGGCGTCTCGATCAAGGGCTCGCTCGAAGTCGACCAGAACGGCGATCTGTTGAACGCGAACTTCCCGACTTACTCGCCGTCGGACGGCGACAAGGCTTCGCTGCGGGCCGAACGCGGCGCCGACGGCGTGGTCAAGGTGACCATGCGCGGCGAAGTGTTCGACGGTCGCGGCTTCCTCAAATCGGCGATCTCGGGCTCATCAGGCAAGGACGACAGCAAGAGCAAGACCAAGAACATCGACGTCGACGTCGATCTGAAGATGGGCGCTGTCGCCGGTTCGTCTGGCGAAGCGATGCGCAGCGTCGACTGCAAGTTCTCGCGCCGCGGCGGCACCTTCAGGACTTTCACACTGAACGGCAAGATCGGCAAGGACACGCCGGTGACCGCGGAGATGCACAGCCGCGGCCAGGCCGGCGCCGGCCGCGACATCATCGTGCTGCAGACCAACGACGCCGGCTCGTTCTTCCGCTTCACCGACACCTATTCCAAGATGGTCGGCGGCCAGCTCACGCTGGCGATGGAGCCGCCCACGCCCGAGCCCGGCGCCAAGGAAGGCCTGATCAATGTCAGGGATTTCCAGGTGAAGGGCGAGGCCTCGCTCGATCGCATCGCGGCCGGCGGCGCGGCGCAGGGTGGCGGCGCGCAGACCGGTGGCGTGGTGCAGTTCTCGGCGTTGCGTGCCGAGTTCACGCGCCAGAATGGCCAGCTCAGCATCCGCGAGGGCGTCGTAAAGGGGCCGATGATCGGCGCCACCATGGAAGGCAGCATCGATTATCCCGGCAACTCCGTGCGCATGAGCGGCACGTTCGTGCCGATGTACGGGTTGAACAACATGTTTGGCCAGATTCCGCTCTTTGGCATTTTCCTCGGTGGCGGCACCAATGAAGGCCTGATCGGCGTGACCTATGAAATTGTCGGAACGCCGGGCGCGCCGGTGCTGCGCGTCAATCCGATCTCGGCGCTCCTGCCGGGCGTGACGCGCAAGATCATGGAATTCAACACCGGCAAGCAGAACAACCCGGTCGAATTCCCGCCGAACAATTAGCCATCTCGCGTCAGCGCCGCAGCGCCGGCACCAGCAGGAACGGGATCATCCCGAGCACGACCATGACCAGCGAGAACGCGAACACCGGATTGTAGCTGTGGCTCCAGTCGTGCAGCAGGCCACCGCTCCATGACCCCAGCGCGGAGCCGAGCCCGCTGCCGATCGAGATGGTGCCGAAGATGGTGCCGACCCGCTCGCCGCGGAAGATCTTCATCGCGGTCGCCGACAGCAGCGGTCCGCGCGAGCCGATCATGCTGCCGAAGGTGATGACGAAGGCGGTCAGCAGCCAGTAGCTCGGATAGTATTGCAGCAGCCAGAGCAGGATGATGCCGGCGATCGAAATCGCGTAGGAGATTAGCACGGAGGGCCTGCGCCCGATGATGCTGTCGAGCTGGGAGACGCCGACCATGCCGAACAGCAGCACGACGCCGGAGAAACCCCAGGAGGTCGCGGCCTGCAGCGGCGAAAAGCCGGCGTCGATCAGATAGGCGACGATCTGCGCTGATATCGCATACATGCCCACCGCAGTGAAGAAGAAGGTCGAGAACAGCGCCCAGAAGGCGTGGTGGCGCATCGCGCTGACGAGCGTCCAGCCTTCGTCGGCAAAATCGGGATCGCTCTTCTTCACGACATGGGGCGCGCCGGCGGCAAGTCGTCGCCACGGCAACAGCACGACCGGAATCAGCAGGCAGACCGCGACCACGCCGAACAGCTGGTAGGCGCCGCGCCAGCCCAGATGCTCGATCAGGAGCTGCGAGGCCGGCAGCAGCACCAGCACCCCGCCGCCCATCGCGGAATAGACCACGGCCATCGCCGTCGGCAGCCGTGGGCCGAACCAGCGTCCGAGCAGGATCGAGTTCGGGACATTGCCGATCAGCGCGATGCCGAAGCCGACGCAAAGACCGATGCTCGCCTGGAATTGCCAGAGCGATTGGGCATGCGATGCGCCGAGGAAGGCCGCACCGAGGAAGAAGATGCCGAGCGCATAGACGACGCGGGGGCCGGAGCGATCGAACACGCGGCCGACCACGGGAGCAGTGAGGCCGCTCACCAGCCAGGTCAGCGAGTAGACGGAAACCACCTGCGCGCGGTCCCAGCCGAAATTCTCGGAGATCGGCTTGAGGAACACGGTGAAACTTTCACCAAGCCCGCGCCCGAGCACCGACAGCGCAAAGCACAACACGAGCACGCCCACGGCCATGCGCGCCGGTTTGGCCGGCTGCGCGAGCGTCTGTTGCCGCGGCGTCGTCTGATCCATCGTGAGGGAGGGAGCGCGTTTCCGCGTTGGCGCGCAAGCGTCAAAAGCGAATGCGCCTATGCAGGCCTGAGCAGGACGTGGTTCTTCCTGCCGAGCGACAGCTTGATAACGCCTTCGGGCGTGAGATTTGCAGGCGACAGCGTCATCTTCTCGTCGGTGACGGCAGCGTCATTGACGCGCAGGCCGCCGCCCTTGATGTGGCGACGGGCCTCGCCGTTGGAGGCGACGAGTTTCGCCTTGACGAAGGCGGTGAGCACACCGAGTCCCGCTTCAAGTTCGCTCCGCGGAATTTCAACGGTCGGCAGGCTCGAGGCGATGGCGCCTTCCTCAAAAGTCTGCCGCGCGGTCTCCGCCGCCTGCCGCGCGGCGTCCGCACCATGCAGCAGGGTGGTGGCGGCATCAGCCAACGCCTTCTTGGCCTCGTTGATCTCAGCGCCCCTGAGCGCCGCGAGTTTCTCGACTTCGCTCATCGGCAGCGTCGTGAACAGTTTCAGGAAACGCGGCACGTCCGCGTCCTCGGTGTTGCGCCAGAACTGCCAGATATTCATAGGGGCTCTTCATGTCGGCGTTGAGCCAGACTGCGCCGCTCGCGGTCTTGCCCATCTTCTCGCCCGAGGAGGTCGTGATCAGCGGTGTGGTCAGCGCATGCAGTTGCGGCGTTCCCATGCGGCGGCCGAGGTCGATGCCGTTGACGATGTTGCCCCACTGGTCGGAACCGCCCATCTGCAGCCGGCAATCGTAGCGCTGGTTCAGCACGTAGTAATCGTAGGCCTGGCAGGATCATGTAGTTGAACTCGATGAAGCTCATCTCCTGGTCGCGTTCCAGGCGGAGCTTCACCGAATCCATCGCCAGCATGCGGTTGACCGAAAAATGCCGGCCGATGTCGCGCAGCATCTCGATCCAGTTCAGTTTGGTCAGCCACTCGGCATTGTCGGGCATGACCGCATCGCTCTTGCCCTCGCCGAAGCGCAGGAAGTGCGAGAACACCTGCTGATGCTGTCCTTGTTGCGGTCGATGTCCTCGACGAGAGGATCCTGCGCGTCTCGTCCTTGCCGGAGGGATCGCCGACCTGCGTGGTGCCGCCGCCCATCAGCGTGATCGGCTTGTTGCCGGTCTGCTGCAGCCAGTACAGCAACATGATCTGCACCATCGAATGCCGACATGCAGCGAGGGCGCGGTGCAGTCGAATCCGATATAGGCGACGAGATCGCGCCTGGCCGCCAGCGCATCCAGCGATTCGGGATCCGAGATCTGATGGATGAAGCCGCGCTGGCTCAGCACATTGAGAAAATCAGACTTAAATGCGCTCATGTGTCGATGACTCTGATTATTCGTATTCTTTTACGGTGTTTCCAGGCAAAACCGGGAACTCGCCATAAACCGCTGCCGCTCGCTCGCGCGATGTGGCATTATAAGATGTGCCCGTTTGGCACAAGCGCGGGAACTCATTTTGACGTCCAGGGCAGGGCGTCGCCAGGGCTTTCACGGCGATGATGTTGACGACACTCGGTCTGATGAGCGGCACCTCGCTCGACGGGGTCGATCTCGCCATGATCGAAACCGACGGCCGCACGGTGAGGAAATTCGGCCCTTCCGGTTATCGGCCCTATACCGAGCGCGAGAAGAGCCTGCTGCGCCAGGCGCTGGCCGAAGCCGTGCACCTGCCGCAACGCGACGCGCGGCCCGGCATCTTGCGCGAGGCGGAGGAGGCCGTGACGGTCGCGCATGCGCAAGCCGTCGCCGCGTTCATCGCGCAGAACCGCATCACGCCCGAGGACATCGACATCGTCGGCTTCCATGGCCAGACCGTGCTGCACCGGCCCGAAAAGAAGATGACGGTGCAGATCGGCGATGCGTCAGCGCTGGCGAAGGCGATCCACATTCCCGTGATGCATGATTTTCGCGCCGCCGACGTCGAGGCAGGCGGACAGGGCGCGCCCTTCGTGCCGGTCTATCATCGCGCGCTGACGCAATCCCTCGAGCGCGAGGGGCCGATGGTCGTGGTCAATATCGGCGGCGTCGCCAACATCACCTATATCGACGGTTCGGATACGCTGATCGCTTGCGATACCGGTCCGGGCAATGCGCTGCTCGACGATTTCATGTTCCGCACCATGCACGCGCCGTTCGACTGCGAGGGCCGCTTCGCCGCGCAGGGCTATGCCGACGAGACCTGGATCAAGCGCGCGCTGGAATTGCCGTTCTTCTCGAAACCGCCGCCGAAATCGCTCGATCGCAATGATTTTGGCGCGCTCAGGCTCGGCGACGTGCCGCCGGCCGACGGCGCCGCCACCCTGACGGCGTTCACGGCGGCGGCGATCGCCCGCATCGTGCCGCTGCTGCCGAAGACGCCCCAAAGCTGGATCATCTGCGGCGGCGGCGCCCGCAACCTCACCATGATCCGGAATCTGCGCGAGCGGCTGGCGCCGGCGACCGTCGAGGCGGCGGAAGTGCTGGGCTGGGCGTCGGACGCCATCGAGGCGCAAGCCTTCGGCTTTCTGGCGGCGCGGGGGCTCAAGGGCCTGCCGCTCAGTTACCCCGCCACCACGGGGGTGCCGATGCCCATGACCGGCGGGGTGATCGCCAGGCCCTGACGTCAGGTCTTGACAGTTCATGCAGTTGCATCTAGTTTAGATGCAGCTGCATGTAACTGCCGAGAGATGCAATGGCTACGCCGCTGAAGCTGATCAGTCACATGCTTTGCCCCTATGTGCAGCGCGCGGTGATCGCGCTGACCGAGAAGGGCGTTCCGTTCGAGCGGATCGACATCGATCTCGCCAACAAGCCGGACTGGTTTTTGAAGATTTCGCCGCTCGGCAAGACGCCGGTGCTCGTGGTCGGCGACCACGCCATCTTCAAATCGGCCGTCATCCTGGAATATCTGGAGGAGACGCAGGGCCAGCCCTTGCATCCGGCCGGCGCTCTCGCGCGCGCCGAACATCGCTCCTGGATCGAGTTCGGCTCGGCCGTGCTGAACGACATCGCCGGACTTTATTCGGCGTCCGATGACGCCGCTTTCAAGGCCAAGGCAGCGCAACTCGAGGCGCGCTTTGCGCGGCTGGAAGCGCGCGTCGTGGCCGCGCCATGGTTCGACGGCGAGCATTTCTCGCTGGTCGACGCCGTGTTCGGTCCGGTGTTCCGCTATTTCGACGTGTTCGATGCGATCGGCGACTTCGGCATTCTCGCGGGCAAGCCGAAGCTGGCCGGCTGGCGCGCGGCGCTTGCCGCGCGGCCGTCAGTTAAATCGGCCGTTAGCGCCGACTATCCAGCGCTCTTACGCGATTTCTTTGACCGTCGGCGCTCGCATATTTCGCAACTGCAGGCGAAGCTCGCGGCCTGACGGCGCGTTCAAGCCTCGGCAGCTATCTTCGCGAGCACCGCGACGAACGACCCCAGGGCTGGCCTCTTATTGTTGGCGCATGATCTCCGCGCAAAAGCGTTCCGCGTTCGTCGCGAGGGAAAATCGCAGCGCACTTTTCCGGATCATGCGCAAGCCAGGGCGCAGACAGGACATGGCGGAATGGCTGATTTGAGTATAGCCTGGGGCTTCTATGGTGGAGATTCACATCCATGGCGACCGCTGACGGCGATCTCCTCGTGTGCAAATGGAGTGAGGCCTTTAGTAAAGACCGACTTGCGGCCGGCGTCGTTACTCGTCTGGATGATCGAAGCGATGAAATCTGGCGGCACACATTTGAACTTCTGCAGCGCGAAAGTCCCGAATACAGAAATTCGGTCGACGCAGAATTCGCCGCGAAATCGAAAGCGCATTGTAACGAGCTCTTGCGGATGATCGTCGCAATTGCGGCGAGGCGAGTGGCAAATTCCGGTTCCGATCCATTTGAGTTCGTACGCACGCATGCGGAATGGCGCGCCCGCCACCGGGTGCCGCTGATCGCCTCGCTGCATGCCTATCGGCTTGCCCATCGGACCTATTGGGAGCTGACACGGGAGGCCTTGCCGCGTCAGATCAGGAAGAAGCAGGCTATCCGCTCGCTTACGATGCTATCGGATTTCTGGATCGAGTTCTTCGACCACATCGGTGGGGTACTGGCGGAAGCGCATGCGGTTGAGGAAGGTCTTGTCGTTGCGCAAAGCTCGCGGATTTATGTGGCGCTGATCGATGATTTGCTCGGCGGTCGCAAACCGAAAGATGCCGAAGCCCAGAGGCTGTGCACACTTTGCGGTATCAGGCCCGGAGCGCCGATTGCGGTGTTCGTCGCCCGCCCGCCGCAAGCTCGGAACGAGAAAGAAATGGACCGCGACGCAACGCTGCGATCATTTGTCAGGTTGATCGAGCAAGCGCTACCCCCGGCGACCTTCGGGAAACTGGTAGATGTCCGGAACAGCGAGGTCACTGTCATCGCTTGCAGCAATGCCGAAACCGGCCGCGGGCTGATGCAGACATTGCGCAAAGGCGACGTTGCGCGGCGCTCCGGAAACGAACACGCCGCTCGCGTTGGCATTAGCCAGGACGTGGTCGACGTCGACCGGCTTCCGCAAGCGCACGACGAAGCACGGATTGCGTTGGAATTCGCCAGCGCTGCACAACCCGTGATGCACTTTTCCGACATCGATCTGCGCGAATTTCTGGTGCGTCGTGCCGATGGTGTTGCGATCCGCCTGATTCCGGGTTGGACGCGCCATTTCACCTTGACCGATGGCGATCAGGCTCGCGAATTGTCGCGCACAATTCATGCGTTTGCCGATTGCAATTTCAACGTCAAGCAAACGGCCCAACGTCTGAGCGTCCATACCAACACGGTTTATTTTCGTCTCAACCGGATCAACAAGCTCACCGGGATTGATCCGCGGACCTATTGGGGAGCCTCTCATCTGCTGACCGCGTTGCGTCTGCGCGAGGTCCATTCCGAAAAATTGTGATGGAATGATCGCGCCGAAAAGCATTCACCGGCTCAACGTGAGCACGTTGCCCTGCAATTAGATCGCCCTCGGCTGCGAACCAAGACCGGGAGCTCATACGTACTAATGGCCAAAGCCCTGAGCGTCCCGGAAGGATGATCTTACGGTGGCGGGCTGTCGGCATATTGCAGCTTCGGATGGAAATCACCACGGCCTTCCGGAGTGAAGTCGAGAAGACTCCAAAGGGGCCAGATCGAATCGACGTGACGCGGGTCTTGGCCAGGATCGGAAGGACCATCGTGCATTTCCGTCCCAAAGTTGTGCGCAAAATTCTGCCCTCCCTCAGAGTGAATACATTCAACATGGAGGTCTGCTCGCCTTTGGCATTCTCGCCGTGGTAGTCGGCATTGTAGCTGTTGAGTGCGGACGAAAGCAGTCGCAGGTTCCGCCAGCCACGTTGCTTGGCGTAACCTATGATGCGGGCGATCGGCGATTTGGCGATCACCACCAGGCTTGCCCGTTGTGTCACGTGCCGCGTTTCCCCGTCGAGGGCGTCCAGGATCGAGGTGCAGTTGGGGCAGGCGTGATCCATTTTGGGCCCATACATGAAACTGTAGGCGATCAGGGTGGGCTTGCCCGCGAACAACTCGGACATGCGGATCGGGCGAGCGTCCTCACCTTCCTCAAACATATAGTCTTCTGGAACTGCGCCACCCGGCGGTAGAGCGCGGCGCTGTGCCGCCACGGCCTCGATCTGCCTGCGCAAGGTGATTTCTGCGTCCAGCAGACTATTGCGAGCGCGTCGGTACTCGGCGCTCTCGTTGGGAAAACGCGCTTGATGTGAAGATTTCGAGCCCCGGATATTTTCGTCGGCCATAGTTATCATGCCTTCAAGTGCTGAAGCCCAGCTTTTAAATATGAACGTCGAGGCCGGCCGTCGCAATTCGGCATCGTCCACAAACGCATGAATGACAATTTGTGAAGTCTCACATTGACGCTGTCCGAAGCCGTCCTGAGCGCACTCAAGTCTCGGCCGCCATCTTCGCGAGCACCGCGACCGTGTTCATGTTGCGCGCGGTGCCGCTTTTGGCTGATGGGATGACGAGCTTCGATTTTCCCATGCCCTCGCCGTAGTGGACATAGATCTCGCGCCTTCCGAGCTTGATCTGCTCGTCTTTCTGCCCGCGCACCCCGGCGAGCGTATCCTTTGGCGGCGCCTCATCGAGGAAGATCGCCATGGTGCGGTTGGGCGGTAGCTTCGGGAAGGGATTGTCGGCCGCGACTTGCGCCATCTCGGCGGCACTGCGCACCATCACGCCGACCGCCTTGCCGACATGGGCCGCAAGCGCCTTCTCCAGGTCGCGCTTGATTGCGCTCTCGGATTTGCGGCTTGCGAAGGCGACGTTGCCGCTGGCGATATAGGTGCGGACGGAGGTGAAGCCGAGCTTCTCGCAGATCGCCTTCAGCTCGCTCATCGGCAATTTGCCGGTGCCGCCGACATTGACCGCCCGCAGGAGTGCCACGAACGATGCCATGATGATGGCTAGCGAACGTTGGCGAGCCGCATGTCGAGATAGGCCGTGATGGTTTCCATCAGCGGCTCGAGCTTGCCGTCGAAGAAGTGGTTGGCGCCGGGAATCACCTGCTGGTCGATCACGATGCCCTTCTGCGTCTTCAGCTTCTCGACCAGCGTGTTGACGTCCTTGGGCGGCACCACCGCGTCCCTCTCGCCATGCACGATCAGCCCGGAGGAGGGGCAGGGCGCGAGGAAGGAGAAGTCGTAGAGATTGGCGGGCGGCGCGATCGAGATGAAACCTTCGACCTCGGGCCGGCGCATCAAAAGCTGCATGCCGATCCAGGCGCCGAACGAGAAGCCGGCGACCCAGCAGGCGCGCGCCTCGGGATTGATGGTCTGCGCCCAGTCGAGCGCGCTTGCCGCGTCCGACAATTCGCCGGTGCCGTGATCGAACGCGCCCTGGCTGCGGCCGACGCCGCGGAAATTGAAGCGCAGCACCGAGAAGCCGCGATGCGCGAACGCGTAGTAGCACTGGTAGACGATCTGGTGATTCATCGTGCCGTGAAACTGCGGATGCGGATGCAGGATCATCGCAATCGGCGCGTTCTTCTGTTTCGCCGGATGGTAGCGGCCTTCAAGACGGCCTGCGGGACCGGTGAAAATGACTTCAGGCATCAGTTGATCTCTGTTGACGGATTTATGTGCCAGCGCGACCTGAAAGGTTCAGTCGACAAACAGTGAATGGTGCGATTGGCTTGGCGCTAATGCGCTCGGTGAAGTGTGGGCGCGTTCTAACATGAGCGGAGGGGCAAAAAGCAAGCATCTTGAACGCCCCGCAAGCGCGCGATGCGTTAGCCATATGATTGCGTGAGTGCGAAAGAAGCGCCATTTGGCGGGCAGACGAGCCGTGAGCCGGCTATCGTTGGCATCAGGCGATCAGGGTATCATGGTACTCAATGACTGAGCGGGTCTATCTCGACTGGAACGCGACCTCGCCGCTGCGCCCCGAGGCAAAAGCGGCAATGGCCAGCGCGTGGGAACTCGCCGGCAATCCGTCCTCGATCCATGCCGAGGGTCGGCAGGCGCGCCGGCTGGTCGAGGATGCGCGTGCTGCCGTGGCGGCCGCGGTCGGCGCGGTGCCCCGCAATGTCACGTTCACCTCAGGTGGGACTGAGGCCAACGCTTTAGCGCTGACGCCGGGTGCGCGGCGCGCCGGCAGTCCGCCAGCGCAGCGGCTGCTGGTCTCGGCGATCGAGCATGCCTCGGTACTGACAGGTGGGCGGTTTCCGCCGGACCTGGTTCGCCGGATCGGCGTAACGCCGGATGGCCTGATCGATCTGGATCAGCTTCGCCGGGCCCTCGCGGAGGGTCCTCCGGCGCTGGTCTCGATCATGGCCGCCAACAACGAAACCGGCGCGGTCCAGCCGATCGCGGCTGCGGCCGAGATCGTCCATTCCGCCGGCTCACTGCTGCATGTCGATGCAATTCAGGCGCTCTGGAAAATACCTTTCGATATCAATCAATTGGGTACCGATCTCGTGTCGCTGTCTGCGCACAAGATTGGCGGCCCCAAGGGCATCGGCGCGCTGGTGACTGCCGAAGGTGTCGAAGGGGTAGAACCCCTGCTGCGGGGCGGAGGGCAGGAGCGGGGGCATCGCGCCGGCACCGAGAATGTCGCTGGAATTGCCGGTTTTGGCGCGGTGGTCGCCCTGGAGGCGGATAGCGCGCGCTTGCAGGCCCTTCGGAGCCGGCTGGAACACGGCCTGAAGCAAACCCCAGGCACCATCATCTTCTCCGAGAAAGCTTCCCGGCTGCCCAACACCACTCTGTTCACGGTTCCCGGCCTGCGGGCCGAAACCGCCGTGATCGGCTTCGATCTGGCCGGTGTCGCCGTATCCTCCGGCTCGGCCTGTTCCTCCGGCAAGGTTCAGCCCTCCCATGTGCTGGAAGCCATGGGATTCGGCCCAAAAATCGCGCAAGGAGCGGTGCGCCTCAGTCTGGGCTGGTCCACGTCGGAGACAGACATTGATCGGGCCCTGGAGGCTTGGCGAAAGCTCTCCGATGCCTTACTTAGAGAGGAAAGAAACACGGCTTGAACGGTTCTAAGCCTGTTTCTTCGATGCATCGCACGCGACGTTTGGAACTGTTCCACCGCGGTCCTTGAAACCGCGAGCGGAGGAAGTGAATGCCAGCCGTACAGGAGACGGTCGACCGCGTCAGGCGGATCGACGTCGATCAATATCGATATGGGTTCGAGACGCTGATCGAATCCGACAAGGCTCCGAAGGGCCTGTCGGAGGATACGGTCCGTTTCATCTCGGCCAAGAAGAACGAGCCGGCCTGGATGCTGGAGTGGCGGCTGGAAGCCTATCGCCGCTGGCTGACCATGACGGAACCGACCTGGGCCCGCGTCCACTATCCCAAGATCGATTACCAGGATCTCTATTACTACTCCGCGCCGAAGCCGAAGAAGCAGATCGGCTCGCTCGACGAGATCGATCCCGAGATTCTCAAGACCTATGAGAAGCTCGGCATTCCCTTGCGCGAAGTTGCGGTGCTCGAGGGTGTGGTTGCGCCCGAAGGCGAGAGCGACAAGCCGCGCAGCAAGATCGCGGTCGACGCGGTCTTCGAACTCGGTGTCGGTTGCCACCACCTTCCAGAAGGAGCTCAAGCAGGCCGGCGTGATCTTCATGCCGATCTCGGAGGCGATCCGCGAGCATCCTGAACTCGTGAAGAAATATCTCGGCTCGGTCGTGCCGACCTCGGACAATTACTTCGCGACGCTGAACTCGGCGGTGTTCTCCGACGGTTCGTTCGTCTATGTCCCTGCGGGCGTGCGTTGCCCGATGGAGCTATCGACTTATTTCCGCATCAACGAGCGCAACACCGGCCAGTTCGAGCGGACGCTGATCATCGCCGACAAGGGCTCCTACGTCAGCTATCTGGAAGGCTGCACCGCGCCGCAGCGCGACGAGAACCAGTTGCATGCCGCCGTGGTCGAGCTGGTCACGCTCGACGATGCCGAGATCAAATATTCGACGGTGCAGAACTGGTACCCCGGCAATTCGGAGGGCAAGGGCGGCATCTACAATTTCGTCACCAAGCGCGGCGACTGCCGCGGCAGGAACTCGAAGATTTCCTGGACCCAGGTCGAGACCGGCTCGGCCATCACGTGGAAATACCCGAGCTGCATTTTGCGCGGCGACAATTCCCGTGGCGAGTTTTATTCGATCGCGATCTCGAACGGCTACCAGCAGGTCGATAGCGGCACCAAGATGCTGCATCTCGGCAAGAACACCACCAGCCGGATCATTTCCAAGGGGATCGCGGCCGGCAAATCGCAGAACACCTATCGCGGCCTCGTCACCGCGCATCGCAAGGCGACCGGCGCGCGCAACTTCACTGCCTGCGATTCGCTCCTGATCGGCGACAAATGCGGCGCGCACACCGTGCCCTATATCGAGGCGAAGAATTCGTCCGCGACCTTCGAGCACGAGGCGACCACGTCGAAGATTTCCGAGGATGTGTTGTTCTATTGCGTGCAGCGCGGGCTGAGCCAGGAGGAGGCCGTCGGCCTCGTCGTCAACGGTTTCGTCAAGGACGTGCTGCAGCAGCTCCCGATGGAGTTCGCGGTCGAGGCGCAGAAGCTGATCTCGATCTCGCTGGAGGGATCGGTCGGATGATTTCTGAGGCTGCTCGCTAGCGCTTCAACAGATTTGGGAAACATGATGCCGTTACTCGAAGTCAAAGACCTGCAAGTTCGTGTCGAGGAGCGCGAGATTCTCCACGGGCTGTCGCTCATCGTGAACAAGGGCGAAGTGCACGCCATCATGGGCCCGAACGGTTCGGGCAAATCGACGCTGTCGCATGTCATCGCCGGCAAGCCCGGCTATGAGGTGACCGGCGGGCAGGTCCTGTTCAACGGCGAGGATCTGCTGGCGATGGCGCCCGACGAGCGCGCCGCCAAGGGCGTATTCCTCGCGTTCCAGTATCCGGTCGAAATTCCCGGCGTCGCCACCATGAACTTCCTGCGTACCGCGCTGAATGCGCAGCGCAAGGCGCGCGGCGAGAGCGAATATTCGACGCCGGACTTTCTCAAGAAGGTCCGCGAGGTCGCCAAATCCCTGAACATCCCGCAGGACATGCTCCGCCGCGGCGTCAATGTCGGCTTCTCCGGCGGCGAGAAGAAGCGGAACGAGATTTTGCAGATGGCGCTGTTCGAGCCGGCCTTGTGCATCCTCGACGAGATGGATTCAGGCCTCGACATCGACGCGCTGCGGGTCGCCGCCGACGGCGTCAACGCGCTGCGCTCGCCCGATCGCGCGATGGTGGTGATCACCCACTACCAGCGCCTGCTGAACTACATCATTCCGGACTTCGTGCATGTGATGTCGAAGGGCCGGGTCGTCAAAAGCGGCGGCAAGGAACTGGCGCTGGAGCTGGAGGAATCCGGCTACGCCCAGTTCGAGGATGCGGCCTGACGCAAACGGATTTGCGATGAACGTTGCTTTGGCAAAAACCGAGACGGGACGCGCTGTGAACAGCGTGTTCGCGGTCGCGCGCGAGCGCTTGCCCGGTTCCGGCAAGGTCGCGGACGTGCGCGGCGGCAGGCGTTCGAGGCCTTCGAACGTCTGCGGGCCTGCCGAACCGCCGGATCGAGGAATGGAAATACACTGACCTGCGTGCGCTCATGCGCGAGGTGCTGCCGCTCGCGCCGGCGCCGGACGCCGACGCGATCAAGCGTGCGCGCACCGCATTGAAGACCGCTGGCGTGAAGGGCGCGACCAGGCTCGTATTGGTCGATGGCGTCTTTGCCGCTGAATTGTCCGATGCTGCCGAGTCGGGCGTCATTGTGAAGACGCTGCGTCAGGCGCTGGAAGGCGGCGAGAGCCATCTGCTGTCTACCGATGCGTCGGACGCCATGATCGCGCTGAATGCGGCGATGGCCACCGATGGCGTTCTCATCTCCGTGACCGACGGCGCGAACCTTGTCCATCCGCTCCAGATCATCCATGTCGCGACCGCCGCGAAGACGTCGATTTTCACGCGCTCGCATCTGACCATCGGCAAGGGCGCGCGTGCGACCCTGATCGAAAGCTTCATCGCTGCCGATGGCGCGAAGGCCTATCAGGCCAATGATGCGGTGATCCTGTCGATCGGCGACGACGTGGAATTGTCGCATGTGCGTTTGATGGCCGACAGCACGGACGCCGCAAACATCTCCTCCGGGATTTTCACCGTCGGTGCGAAGGCGGAGTACAATCTCTTCAACATGACCAGTGGCGGCGCGCTCAGCCGCTTCTCGGGTTTTGTCACCCTGAAAGGCGAGGCCTCGGATATCAACGTCAACGGCGTCAACCTGCTCAAGGGCACCCAGCACGGCGACACCACGCTGGTGGTCGACCACGCGGTGCCCGATTGCACCAGCCGCGAGATTTTCCGGGCCGTGGTCGACGACCGCGCCCATTCGGTGTTCCAGGGCCGCATCATCGTGCGTCCCCATGCGCAGAAGACCGACGGCAAGATGATGACGCGCGCGCTGCTGCTCTCCGACGAGGCGGAGGCCGACAACAAGCCCGAACTCGAGATTTTTGCCGACGACGTCACCTGCGGTCACGGCGCGACATCAGGCGCGCTTGACGAGAGCCTGCTGTTCTATCTGCGCGCCCGCGGTCTGCCGGAGAAGGAAGCGCAGGCGCTGCTGATCCAGGCTTTCGTCGGCGAAGCCATCGAAGGTATTGCCAATGACGAACTGCGCGAGGCCGCGATGGCGGTCGCGCAGCGCTGGCTGGAGGCGCGGGCATGAGCACGCATCCGGCAGTCAAGAATGGCGCCTACGATGTCGCCCGCGTGCGCGAGGATTTTCCCGCGCTCGCCATGAAGGTCTATGGCAAGCCGCTGGTCTATCTCGACAACGCGGCTTCGGCACAGAAGCCGAATGCCGTGCTCGAGCGCATGACCGAGGCTTACAAAAGCGAATACGCCAACGTGCATCGCGGCCTGCATTATCTCGCCAATGCCGCCACCGAAGCCTATGAGGGCGGCCGCGCCAAGGTGGCGCAATTCCTCAACGCAGCGGCGTAACGAGGAGATCGTCTTCACCCGCAACGCGACGGAAGCGATCAACCTCGTCGCCTATTCCTGGGGCGAGGTGAATATCAAGTCGGGCGACGAGATCGTCGTCTCGATCATGGAGCATCACTCCAACATCGTGCCCTGGCATTTCCTCAGGGAACGCCATGGCGCCGTGATCAAGTGGGCGCCGGTCGACGACGAGGGCAACTTCCTGATCGACGAGTTCGAGAAGTTGCTGACCGATCGCACGAAGCTCGTCGCGATCACGCATATGTCGAACGCGCTCGGCACTTTGGTGCCGGTGAAGGAGGTTACGAAGCTCGCGCATGCGCGCGGCATTCCCGTGCTGGTCGACGGCAGCCAGGGCGCGGTCCACCTTCCGGTGGACGTGCAGGACATCGATTGCGATTTCTACGTCTTCACCGGCCACAAGGTTTACGGCCCGACCGGGATCGGCGCGCTCTATGCCAAGCATGAGCATCTCGTCGCGATGCGTCCGTTCAACGGCGGCGGCGAGATGATCCGCGAGGTCGCAAAGGACGTGGATCACCTACGGTGATCCTCCACACAAATTCGAAGCCGGCACGCCGGCGATCGTCGAGGCGATCGGACTTGGTGCCGCCATCGACTACGTCAATTCGATCGGCAAGGCGCGGATTGCCGCCCATGAGCATGATCTGGTGACATACGCCCAGGATCGGCTGCGCGAGATCAACTCGCTGCGGCTGATCGGCACCGCGCGCGACAAGGGGCCGGTGATTTCCTTCGAGATGAAGGGCGCCCATCCGCATGATGTGGCGACCGTCATCGACCGTCAGGGTATTGCGGTGCGGGCCGGCACCCATTGCGTGATGCCGCTTTTAGAGCGGTTCAACGTCACGGCCACCTGCCGCGCCTCGTTCGGGATGTATAATACCCGTGAGGAAGTCGACCAGCTGGCGCAGGCGCTGATCAAGGCGCGGGAATTGTTCGCATGAGTGATACCGCTGAAGTCAAAACCAGCAACATGGAAACCGCTTCCGCGCTGCCGCCGGAGGAGACCGAACGGCTGACCGCCGAGATCGTCGCGGCGCTGAAGACC
The DNA here is from genome assembly GCA_963791665.1 of uncultured Alphaproteobacteria bacterium. Classification (GTDB taxonomy): domain Bacteria; phylum Pseudomonadota; class Alphaproteobacteria; order Rhizobiales; family Xanthobacteraceae; genus Bradyrhizobium. The sequence continues at coordinate 152,276 of CAWBTH010000007.1, forward strand.
GTGTTCGATCCGGAAATTCCGGCCGACATCTACGAGCTCGGTCTGATCTACAAGGTCGAGATCAACGACGAGCGCGCGGTCGACGTCACCATGACGCTGACGACGCCGAATTGCCCGGCGGCCGGTGAATTGCCGACCCAGGTCGAGAATGCGGTCGCCAGCGTTCCCGGTGTCGGCGTTGTCAATATCAACCTGGTTTGGGAGCCCGCGTGGTCGCCGGACCGGATGAGCGACGAGGCGCGCCTCGTGCTCAACATGTGGTGAAATCTTAGAGGACGACGCGTAGGCTCGAAAGATCGGCATTGAATTGCCGCTGGAACGGACCAAATGACTGAGATGACGCCTGCAACACCCACTGCCAAGCCCCGCCGCCCACGGCCGCAAGTGATGCGGCTGACTGATGCTGCCGCCTCGCGCATTCAGGACCTGACCAAACGCGCGGACTCGGAGATCGTCGGCCTGCGCGTCGGTGTCAAGAACGGCGGCTGCGCCGGCCAGTCCTATACGGTCGAATACGCGCACGAGATTCGCCCGACCGACGAGGTCGTCGAGGACAAGGGCGTCAAAATCCTGGTCGATCCCAAGGCCGTGCTGTTCCTGCTCGGAACCGAGATGGACTACAAGGCCGACAGGATGCAGGCGCAGTTCGTCTTCAACAATCCGAACCAGATTTCGGCCTGCGGCTGCGGCGAGTCGGTGCAGCTCAAGCCTGCGGAGGTCTGAGCTTCGCGGGCGATGGACCGCGAATTCCTGATCGATCTGTTCTCCGATTTCGGTCCGGTGACGATCCGGCCGATGTTCTCCGGCTTCGGCATTTCCGTCGACGGCGTCAATTTCGCCATGGCGCTGCGCGCCGGGCTCTATTTCCGCGCCGATGAGGTGACGATCCCGCAGTTCGAGGCGGAGGGGTCAAAACCGTTCCAGTACCAGACCCGCGCCAAAACCGTCGTGGTCAATTCCTACTGGCAATTGCCGGCGCGGCTGTTCGACGACACCGAGGAATTGAGCCGGTGGGCGAGGGCGGCGCTCGCTGCTGCCCAACGCGCGGCGGTGAAGAAACGGCCGAAAACGCGGAAGTCGGGGAAGGCCAGGCCCGCCAAGAAAAAAGCCGCCACCCCGAAGGCGACGGCCAAAACCAAGCGCAAGACGAAGAAGCGCTAGGCCACCTGGCTCTGGGTCTCGGCGGCGTATTCCGGATCGACCTCGCAGACCACGCGGTTGCGGCCGTTGCGCTTGGCGGCATAGAGGCAGCCGTCGGCGCGCTCGATCAGCGCATCGGTGTCGTCGCCGGGTTTGAGCATGGAGACGCCGACCGAGATGGTGACGCGGCCCAGAATCTCGCCGGTGGATTTCTTCTTCAATTCCTTCGCCATGACGGCGCGGCGGATGTGATCGGCGACCGTCAGCGCCTGGCGCAGCGCCGTGTTGGGCAGCACGACCGCGAATTCCTCGCCGCCGTAACGCGCGGTGATGTCCTGGCCCTTGATGGTCTGCTTCAACGACATGCCGACCAGGCGCAAAACCTGATCGCCGGTGAGATGTCCGTAGGAATCGTTGAACGACTTGAAGTGATCGATGTCGAACATCAAAAGCGACAGCGGCTCGCCGTTCGCCAGCGCGCTCTGCACCGCCATCTCGATCATGCGGTCGAAATATTTGCGATTGCCCAGGCCCGTGAGCGGATCGGTCAGCGATTCCGCGCGGATCGCCTCCAGGCTCTGCTGCAGGTTGGAGATCTCGTTCTTCGAGAGCGTGAGGCGCTCTTCCAGCGCCTTGTTGGTGTCGCGCATCTCGCGCGTGGATTTGACCAGCGTCTCGACGACGGCCTTGATCTGATCGCGATTCTTGGCAGCCGAAAGTCTCTCGCTCGCGCCGTTCAGGCTGGCGTCGTAGGTGGCGGACATGCCGAGCGCGTCGGTCAACAACTGCATCACGTCGTCGATCTCGCCGATCACGCGCGCGCCGACCTTGTCGATGCGGTCGGTGGTCTTCAGATGCGACAGATAGGTTTCGTAGATCTGCTCGAGATCGGCTTCGCTCAGCTTGCCGTGGCGCGCCAGCGTCTCGTTGATGATCTTGTTGAGGGGGGCGTTGTATCCGGTCGCGTAGATGTACCAGATTTCGTAGTTGCGGGGGACGGCGTTCTGGCGAAGCGACCTGATCTGGCCCAGCGCAACTTCCGCGAAGGCCATCGTGCGTTCATGTTCGTCGAGGACCTTGACCACGGAAATTCCCCATAGCAGGCCGCGCCGCCTGCCCAGCAATGACTGGTATTATGGGGCCAAGGTAGTTCAGGAGAATGAATGACCGGTAAATGGACAGGCCCGCTGGTCAGCCGGCTCAGCTTCCCACGCGGTCCCGCACCGGCCGCAGCAGGAAGGCCGGGAGGTGCGAATGATCCGCCGGCTCGGCGTCGGCCTCGCGCGCACGGCGCGGCGCTTCGGCGCGGCCAAATGACGGAACGGAGCCGGCTGGCTGCGCCGGCGGCTTCGGGTTGTGGCGTCCGCCCTTGGCCGGACGTGGCTCGCGTTCCTTCGCGTGCTGCGGCTCCCGCTCGTTTGCGTGTTGCGGTTCACGTTCCCTTACGTTTTCCTTGGCGTGCTGTGGCTCGCGTTCGCGGCCGGCGTTCCTGGGCTCACGTTCACGGCGCGGCTTGCGGCCGCCTCGCGAACCGTCCCGCGATCCCTCGCGGCCGCGATGGTTGCGCGGGCGTTCGTCGATGGGAGGACTCGGCTGGTACCGGGAAGTCGCCTTCGGCGCGGGGAATGTCCTGGCCAATCAGCTTCTCGATCGCGGCGATGGATTTCTGGTCGAGCGGGGTGACGATGGAGATCGCGGTGCCGGTGCGGCCGGCGCGTGCGGTACGGCCGATGCGATGGACGTAATCGTCGGCATGATGCGGGACGTCGAAGTTGAAGATATGGCTCACGGCCGGAATATCGAGGCCGCGCGCGGCGACGTCGGAAGCGACCAGCAGCGGAATTTCGCCCTTGCGGAACTGATCGAGCGCCGCGGTGCGGGCCGGCTGATCCATGTCGCCATGTAATGCGCCGACGGCAAAGCCGTGCTTCTGCAGCGATTTGTACAACAGCGCGACGTCGCGCTTGCGGTTGCAGAAGATGATCGCGTTCTGCAGGTCCTTGGCGTCGCGCAACAGGCGGCGCAACAATTCGCGCTTCTCATGCGGCTCGCGGCCGACGCCGATCTGGAATTGCGCCACGCCCGTGTTGGTGGTTGCCGGCCTCGAGACCTCCACCTTCTGCGGATTGTGCAGGAAGGTCTCGGTGATGCGCCGGATTTCCGGCGGCATGGTCGCAGTGAAGAACAGCGTCTGGCGCGTGAACGGAACGAGCTTGCAGATGCGTTCGATGTCGGGGATGAAGCCCATGTCCAGCATGCGGTCGGCTTCGTCGATCACAAGCAGTTCGACGCCGGTGAGCAGGAGGCCGCCACGCTCGGTGTGGTCGAGCAGCCGGCCCGGGGTTGCGATCAGGACGTCGACGCCGCGCGTCAATTTGGTGTCCTGGTCGCCGAAGGATACGCCGCCGATCAACAGCGCGACATTGAGCTTCTGGCCTGCGCCGTAGCGATCGAAGTTTTCCTTCACTTGCGCTGCGAGTTCGCGCGTCGGCTCGAGGATGAGCGTGCGTGGCATTCGCGCTCTGGCGCGGCCTTTTTCCAGCATCGTGAGCATCGGCAGCACGAAGGCCGCCGTCTTGCCGGTGCCGGTCTGGGCGATGCCGAGCACATCACGGCGCGAGAGCACGTGAGGGATCGCCTGTTCCTGGATGGGAGTAGGGGTGGTGTAGCCGGTGGCCGCAACAGCGGCGAGAACCTTGTCGGACAAGCCGAGATGAGAAAAGGACATTGAGCCTCTAGTCGACACCGCCGTTCGGAATCGAGGGTAAAAGGCGGTCGCGTTCGGCCCCGAAACGGCGCGCTTCCATGAAGCTCAGGGGCGGTAAACTGACGCTGACCAGCGGCTGATCCAATCGGGAATCGTATTCGATCCGGGCCCGCTATGCGCCGGAACATAGGGGCGAAATGGCCAAAGTCAATCTTGGAACAGGCCAAGGAGTGAAAAACCTTAATGTTTTCGTACAAATGACGGACTGGCGGTCATTTCGGCTTCAAATCGCGCGCCGGCGATGACAATTTGGGCGCGGGGGAATCGCCATGTATCCAAAAGCGCGGCTCGACGCCTTGCATGACGGTATTTTCAGCGTCGCCATGACGCTGCTCGTGCTCGATGTCCGCCTGCCCGAGGAATTTCATCCCCGCGACGCGGCCGAACTCACAGCGGCCATCGGCAATCTCTGGCCGAAGTTTCTGCCCTATCTCCTGAGCTTCACCGTGCTCGGCCTGCGCTGGCTCGCCAGCATCGAAATTCGCAGCCGCGCCGAGTACTACGATCGCGCCTACGTCAATTTGTGGCTGTTCTATTTGCTGCTGATCACCTGCGTGCCGTTCTCGACCATCGTGGTCGGCCGCTACGGTTCGCTTGCGCCTGCGGTCTGGCTTTATGCCGGCCATCTTCTGCTGATCGCGCTGGTCAGCATGCGCATGATGGCGCTCACGCCAAATCTCGAACCCGGCGACCATTTACGGGCCAAGCAGATGGGCGCGATGATGCTGGTGTTTTCGGCGCTGCTGACGATTGCGTTGAGTTTCATCGATCTGCGGATCGCGTTGTGGGGACTTGCCCTCAATTTCGCGCAGCCGGTGATCGCCAGGTGGGCGCGGGGCAGGGTTATTCCGGATTGAACCGGGACTACGGCTCGGCCGACTAAAGGCATAATCTGTCGGGCGCAGGTCATCCCCATGAAAGGCTGGTTGTTTTCCAAACTTGCGTTGGCGTGTGCCGTGACGGCTTCGCTGATAGCGGCAGCGCGCCTGCGCATGCGGAAAAACGCGTGGCGCTGGTGATCGGCAACAACGATTACCGCAACGTGCCCAAGCTGCAGAAGGCGGTCAACGACGCCCGCACCATGGGCGATACGCTGAAGCAGCTCGGCTTCAGCGTGATGGTCGCGGAAAATCTCAATCGCCAGCAATTCAGCCAGACCTTGCTCGCCTTCGACAATTCGGTCGGGCCGGGCGACACCGCGTTCTTCTTCTTCGCCGGCCACGGCTTCGAAATCGCCGGCCAGAATTATCTGCTGCCGACCGATGTGCCCGGTGCGACCGAAGGCCAGGAAGAGCTGGTGCGCGACGCCTCGGTGCTGGCCGACCGCATCGTCGAGCGGCTGCAGAACAAGAAGGTGCGCACCTCGATCCTCGTGTTCGATGCCTGTCGCAACAATCCGTTCGAGCGCTCCGGCACGCGCGCGGTCGCCGGCGGCGGCGGGCTCGCGCCGATGTCGCAACTGCCTGAAGGCGTGTTCTCGGTGTTCTCGGCCGGCTACAAGCAGACGGCACTCGACCGCTTGTCGAACGACGACAGCAGCCCCAATTCGGTATTCACGCGCACCTTCGCGAAAGAGCTGCTGCAGCCCGGCGAAAATCTCGTCGAGGTTGCGCAGCACACCCGCAAGCTCGTCAGCGAGATGGCCGAGACCATCGGCCATCGTCAGATCCCGGCCTATACCGACCAGATGGTCGACAACGTCTTCCTCAACGGCACCGGCAAGGCGCCGGCCGACGCTGCGAAGCCCGCCGAGCCTACGCCGCAGAAAGTCGCTGCGCTGCCGCCGGTCGCGGTGCCGCGCACCGCGCCGCCGAGCGATTCCGTCAACGCGCCGATCGCGGCGTTCTCGCGTCACAATGGCGGCTGGACCATCGTGTTCTCGATCGCCGATCCGACGCTGGGCATCTCCTGGCGCATGGGAGAAGCCGGCGATTTCCGCGAGACGGGTTTTCTCGACACGCTCGATCCGCGCACCCGCAAGCGCATGCCCAATCCCTCGATCGAGCTTGCGGCCGACGCGCCGGCGGCGACCATCCTGGTTCGTTACATCGATGCCTCGGGCGAGATGCAGGGGCCGTTCCCGATCAAGTTCGATCCCGAAGCCGCGTTGATCCGCGACCAGCGCAAGATCCTCGACATGACCGCGACCAGCTGGCTGTCGTTCCGCGAGTTCAACGGTCTCTTGGTCTATTACAGCCACCTGCTGTCGTATCGTTGCGCGATCCGCGAGGTGCGGATCGGCGTCGATAACGCTGTGCCGGACAAGGTGTCTGAAGCTGCCGCCTTGCGACATGAGAGATCCGAGCGCGATTCCCTACGGCGCGCAAATCTATCAAAAGCTGCCGCCCGCCACCCAGTTCATGTCGGTGGAATTGACCTACCGCGACGGCAGCGTGTCCGAGATCAAGACCTTCCGGACCGCCAATCGAAGCAACAATTAGGCGATTCTCGATTCTCGCCCTGCCTTTGTAGGCCCGGCAATGCCCGGTTTTTTACATACGGCCATGGCCGAGGCTGGCCTGGGAGGTAATCGTTGCCTCCGTTCGTTGCCGACTAGCAACACTTGCCCCAAAACTGAGCGCCGGAGCCTTGGAAAGGGCAGTTCCGTATCGCGGGCGGCCCGCCGAACGATTAGGGTCCAGAAACTCGAATTTAGTTTGATATGGGGAGCTTTTCATGAAGACACGTTACGGATGGGCACTCGCGTCGGCGATGCTTTTGGGTAGCATCGGCTCGGCATACGCTGCGGACATGGCCGTGAAGGCTCCTCCGCCGCCACCGCTTCCGGTCTATAACTGGACCGGTTTCTACATCGGCGGCAGCGTCGGCGGTAAGTGGAACGATACCCGGGTCGATACGTACCCGACGGGCTGCTTTTTGAACGCCGCTCCGAACGGCTGCGGTGGCCTCCAACCCGGCCTCAGTGGAGTGGCCGCCAACCCGATCCGCTCCGACTCGATCACCTTGAACCAGGGCCGGTTCATTGGTGGTGGGCAGGCTGGCTATAACTACCAGAGCGGCAGGTTCGTCGGTGGCATCGAAGGCGACATCAGCTGGACCGGCATCAACCAGACGGTCATCACGACCAAGACCATGACGCCGCCGCTTGCTGGCTTCATGGTGCACGGCGATGCCATGAAAGAGGATTGGATCGCGACGATCCGCGGCCGGGCCGGCTTCACCGTGACGCCGAGCTTCCTGTTGTACGCAACGGGCGGTCTGGCTTTTGCCCACGTCCAGGCAGCGAGCGCTGTCGCTTTCACCGTGACGCCGGACCTTTACGGCGGCGGCTATGACGAGACCAGGTTTGGCTACACCGTCGGCGGCGGCGGCGAATGGATGATCGCGCCGAAGTGGTCGATCAAGGCGGAATACCTCTTTGTCGATCTGGGCAAGCAGACCGTCAATCTGCCCTGTTTGAACCCTCTCATCTGCGGCGCGCCGCCCCAGCCTGCGCCCGGCGCAAGCTACGCGGCCGATTACCGCTTCCGCGAGCACATCGTCCGCGTTGGCCTGAACTATCACTTCGGTGGCCCGGTGGTCGCGAGGTACTGATCTCAAGGGTTCTCCCTGACTTGAAGCCCCGGCACGTTGCCGGGGCTTTTTGTTTGGGGCCTTCACGCCATGATCGAATTGCCGCCGTCGAAATGGCACGTTTAACCCGCCTCACCGGGGAGTTGCGGACCAGCAACACTTGCCCGGAAACTGAGCGCGGGAGCCTTGGAAAAGTCGGTTTCGTATCGCGGGCCCCCCCAAACGATTAGGGTCTCCATGGACTCGAATTTAGTTGAAATGGGGAGCTTTTCATGAGGACACGTTTTGGATGGGCACTCGCGTCGGCGATGCTGCTTGGGGGTATCGGCTCGGCATCCGCTGCGGACATGGTCGTCAAGGCTCCGCCCATCGCACCGGTCGCTGCGATTAGTTGGAGCGGCTTCTATGTCGGCGCGAACCTTGGCGGTGGCTGGGCCGATACCGATTGGCAGGGCAACTACAATTCCGTCTGTGCTCCCGGTTTCCTGCTGCCGACCTGCAATGTTTCTGAAAGGACCACTTCGTTTGTCGGCGGTGGACAGGTCGGCTGGCGCTGGCAGACCGGCAAGTTCGTCTTCGGCGTCGAAGGCTCGGCAGACTTTGCACGCTTTCATGGCAATTCGCAGAACCCCTTCGATCCCGCAGGCAGCGTGCTACTGCGCGACACCAAGCTGACGGGTCTTTACACCGCGACCGGCCAAGCCGGCCTCACGTGGGGCCGTTCGCTTTGGTACGTCAAGGGAGGCTGGGCAGGTTCATCGCTGGAGCAGACCTTGAATCTCACTAGTGGTGGGTTCGGGACCCGTATTGCGGGGACGGGCTCACGCACAGCGAGCGGATGGACGGTCGGGACTGGCTGGGAATATCGATTGGCTTCGATGCCAAACCTGAGTCTCGGTCTTGAGTACGACTATATGCATCTAACCGCGGGTGACAGGGTCGGCTGCTACACCGGCGGCACGGGAGTAAATGGGTTCGATTGCCCGCTGCCTGCAAACCCGCTGCGGTTTGCGAATTTCAACGCTGATATCAACGAAGTTCTGTTCCGCGCGAACTACACATTCAACTGGGCCGGCCCGGTGGTCGCGAAGTACTGATCTCCAGGGTTCGCCCTGACTTGAAGCCCCGGCACGTTGCCGGGGCTTTTTGTTTGGGCGAAATCACGTCACGCCATGATCGAATAGCCGCCGTCGATGGGGATCGCCGCGCCGGTGACGAAGTTGGACGCCGCCGAAGCCAGGAACACCGCAATCCCTGCGAAGTCGTCGATCGCGCCCCAGCGTGCGGCCGGCGTGCGTGACAACACCCGCTCGTGCAGGCCAGCGACCTCGACACGCGCGCGCTTGGTGAGATCGGTGTCGATCCAGCCCGGCAGGATCGCATTGGCCTGGATGTTGTCGGCGGCCCAGGCGCAGGCACATGCGCGGGTGAACTGGACGATGCCGCCCTTGCTCGCGGCATAGGCCGGCGCGAAGCTCGCGCCGAAGATCGACATCATCGAGCCGATATTGATGACCTTGCCGCCGCCAGCCGCCTTCATGGCCGGATGAACCGCTTTCGAGCACAGGAAAGCGCTGGTGAGATTGGTGTCGATGACGCTGGCCCATTCCTCGAGCTCGAGGCTGTGCGGGGGTTTGCGGATATTGATGCCGGCATTGTTGACGAGGATGTCGATGCGGCCGAGCTCGCGCGTGACGCGTTCGACCATGCTTGCGACCGCTGCTTTGTCGGTGACGTCGGCGACGACCGCGATCGCCCTGACGCCGCGCCCGGCCAACTCGGCCGCCGCCGCCTTCGACTTGGCCTCGTTGCGCCCGACGACTGCGATATCGGCGCCGGCTTCCGCAAGACCTCGGGCAATGCCAAGCCCGATACCGCCATTGCCGCCGGTGACGATGGCAACCTTGCCCTCGAGGTCGAACAGGTCAGTTGTCATGGGCGCTGACTCTGCCAGATCAGGATCAGGCCGACCGCGGACAGCGCCGCGCCATAGCCGGCCCACTGGATCTCGTTGATCATGAAGCTCGACCGCGGCCAGGCGACGACGCCCGTGCCCTGGCCGATCCAGAGCAGGCCGATCGCAAGCCCGATCAAGCCTAAAATCAGCAGCGTCCTGCGCATCGCGTTTCCTCCGTTGCCCGGCTTTTTCGGTATTGGCTGCCGTCGCAAGCCGGCCGGCTTTTTGTCGAAATCTCGGGCGGCGGACAAGCGTAGCTGTCGGCAAGTCGGAATACCAGCAGCGGTCGGTCGGGCCGGCGAGGGGGCGACGTGTTCTTGGCGTGTCGTCCGGCGATCGGTCCCTACGGCTTGGGAGAAGGGGCTTGACTGACACACCTTCACATTCCCGCGGCGCGATTTCGCGTCCGAGCTTTGCACCTTCGTTGTCCCTCAAAAGAAAGAGGGCGCAGGGAATGCCGGGCGCTGGCCGCACCCGCAATCCTCGTGGGTTGAAAAGGAAGAATGCCCACAAGTTCGTCAGGCAGGGCCGAAATCGCACGGCACTCCCTGCGCAATGGCTTTACGGCTTACTCCGAGCTCTCCCTGGTGTGCCGGGCTTTCTAGCCACCATCGCGAATGGATCATCTCCATTCGCTTGATCCCAGCGTCGGGGAATCAGGACCACACGGCTTGACCGTACGCGTCGCGCCGCACGCCTTGCGGCCCAACGCGTCCATCGCAACCCGCGCCGCGATGTCGTGGCGATCGCGAAACGCCCCTCCTGAAAGGCGCGGGATGGTTTCGTCAAATCATAATTTCTGTGTTTCGGAGCGCAATTTATTTTTGCGGAAGGGGCTTGCTTTGTCGGGCAAAACAGGCGGCGGCTTTTTGATGTTTTGCCCGTCGTGTCGTGTCGGCAACACCCAACGGTCTGGCGATCTCGCCGCGCGTGGCCGCAGCAAGGATGACCGACTAACATTTGTTGGTCGGAATCCCGGTTGGAACGAAGTCTTGCCGTCGAGGGTTGCCTCGCCATGCGAACCTCTCCCGCCAAGCGCGTACCGGCGCGCGCCAAGCCATCGTCACCCTCATCTCGCCGCTCGCGCGCGAGCTCGTCACGCTCACCGGCGGTCAACCGTCCTTTGGAGCGAGCGAAGCGGAAATTCCTCCGCGCCTTTCCGGGCGGATTCCGTGACGAGACCTATATCGACTGGGAGCGCGCCTATAAATGGAACGCGCATATCCGCTGGCAAGAGCAGCTGAGCGAGCCCGCCTTCCGCCGCCTGTTGGAGAAGCGCCAGTTCGAGGAGATCGCCCGGCTTGCCAGTGCGATCGAGTTCCGCACCAACCTTCTCTTTTCGTTCGAAAAGATGGCCCTCCGCGATGCGATCCGCTCCTTTGCGGGCGCGCAGGCTTTTGCCACGGCGCTTTACGATCTTCTCCACGGCCGCGATGCAATGGAGATCCGGTTTGCAAGCTGGATCGCGGCGCTCGATCGATTGCCGCGAAGACAGACCCGCGTCCTGACCTGGCCTTTGGCAACAGTGTTCGGATTCATCGCTCAGCCCAAAGATCATTTCTTTTTCAAGCCGACGGTGACCCGCGAGGCCTTGCGGCGCTGTGAAATCGCGTTCGAGTATCAGTCCCGTCCCAGTTGGCCGGTGTATCGGGAACTGCTTGCCGCGGTGAGAGAGGTCCGAAACGGCGTCGTCACCATGCGCCCTCGCGACATGATCGATATGCAGTCGTTCCTCTGGGTGCAGGGCTCGGACGAATATCCGGATTAGGCTGGAAAGCGGCATGCTCCAGGAACCGCCGACCATGTCGATCGTTTCCATCCTCAATCGATTGAATGGGGTTAACGTGGCAACAGCAGCGAAGAAACCGACCGGGCGCGGCCGAAAACAGGATCGCGCCCGCGTCGCGGGCGGGCAGGGCTACGAAGTCAGCTACGAGGCAAGGAAGACGCGACGCTCTTCCGGCGCAGTGAAAAAGGCGGTCAAGAAGGTCGGCAATAGCCGCCAGCGCGTCGAGAAGCGGCTGGGACGCTGATGACCACGCTTTCATCCGCGCAAGGTTATAAGCCGAGGCTGAGGCGCTATATCGAGGGGCTAGGACCCTATCAATCTCTGGTCCTGCTCGTCGTCCCGGCAAGCCTCGTTGAACCGTTGAAGTTGGCTGCCGTTGCGATCGCCGGCGAGGGGCACTGGATCACCGGCGCGGTGACCATCATTTGCGCTTATGCCGCGAGCCTGTTTCTCGTCGAACGACTGTTTCGGATCGTCAAACCCAAGCTCCTGATGCTGCCGTGGTTCGCTCGCCTCTGGGGCGGGCTCATGGCTCTTCGCAGTCGTGCGCTCCGATTGTTCGGTTGATCCGCTCAAGCTGCCGGTGAAAGGCCGTCGAAAGGCGCGGGACTCGAAGGCCGCTCGCCACCAAGCGGTTCGCTATGCGGCTCCCGGCACGATCGAGTTGGACAGTGCTGAGCGGCGGCGTCGCTCGCAGACCCTTGAAGACGGGATGACGCAGGGGACTTGGCGCGCGGCCATATCCACACGCAACAAAAAAGCCCCGGCAATGCCGGGGCTTTTGAATGCTTGGCCGTCAGGCCGGATCAGTACTTCGCAACCACCGGGCCGCCCCAGTTGAAGCGATAGACCAGCTCGCTGCGGATGCTCTGGACGTACTTCTTGGAGTCTTCCGAGTAGATGGTCGGCAGGCCGGTCGCGGTGATGCGGATCGGATTGACTTCCGTGTTAAACTCCGAGAACCGATACTCCGTCTTCCAGAATAGGCCGGGCAGGAAGCCGATGGCATATTCGTCGCCGGCGCCGAGGAACCAGCCCTTGTACCAGCGGCTGTCGGTGTAGAGGCCGGCGGCGATTCCGAAGGGAGGTCCGATGAGGTTGGTGTAGTCCTGCCGGCCGAAGCGAGCTTCGGTGTAGCCGGCCGAGAAGAAGGTCATGAGCTGCGGGAACACAACCCAGCCGACCCGGCCGCCGACCGACCACGCATCAGTCATCTTTTCCTGAGCGACGAGAAACGTGCCTGGCGGATTGTGATTGCCCTTGATGCTGGCGAAATCGTAGTCGCCGAATGCGCCAATCACGAACTGGTGCGAGCCCAGGCCGAACTGATAGTCGCAGCCCGCCTGCACGGTGCCCAACCAGCCACGGCCACCGGTGTCCACGTCATCGGTCACGCGAGTGCGGGTCGTCACAGCAGCGCGGATGCCGTCAAACACGCCGCCGGGAGCCTCCAGATAGCCGGTGTTGCGCTGATCAAACAGGTCGTAGCCGAAGCCGCCGCCGACATAGCAGCCGGTCCAGCTTGCGACCGGAACGGGCGGAGGAGGAGCCTTCATCGGCATACGGGCCGGCAAGTCGGCTGCGTAAGCGGACCCGGTGAAAGCCGCCGCGGCGGTCAGAGCGATCAACATCTTTTTCATGACTAATTCCCCAGAGTAGAAGTTTCGCCGCAACGCTGTTCCGTGGGCCATCGATTCCCCAAGCCCGATGCCGAAACTATACGCGGTTCCGTCCGAAATGCTGTTGCGCGACAGGCACACTTGCCGGAAAACGACCGTCGCGGTGGGAAAGAGTGGAATTACCAAGTCATTGATATTACGAAAGAAGTGAAATTCGGCCGGTGGCCGGATGGGGGCGCGGCGGCCTGCGGCAATTTGGCAGGTGACTTTAGACGTCCAGCAGATCGACGCTGGCGAACTCCGCCTTCTCGGAGATAAAGGCGAAACGCGCTTCGGGTTTGGTGCCCATCAGCCGCTCGACGGAATCGGCCGTGCCCTCGCGATCATCGGCGAGCAGCACCACGCGCAGCAGCGTGCGCTTGGACGGGTCCATGGTGGTTTCCTTCAACTGCGCCGGCATCATCTCGCCGAGGCCCTTGAAGCGGCTGATCTCGACCTTGGCATTGGCGTGGAATTCGCTTTTCAGCAGCGCGTCCCGGTGTGCCTCGTCTTTCGCGTAAACGCTCTTGCTGCCGTGGGTGAGCTTGTAGAGCGGCGGCACCGCCAGATAGAGATGCTTTTCGTCGATCAGCCGCGGCATCTGCCGGTAGAAGAAGGTAATCAGCAGCGAAGCGATGTGCGCGCCGTCGACGTCGGCGTCGGTCATGATGATGATGCGCTGATAGCGCAGATCCTCCTCGCGATAATGCGCCAGCGTGCCGCAGCCGATCGCCTGCATGAGGTCGGCGAGCTGCGCGTTGGCGGTCAGCTTGTCCTTGCCGGCGGAAGCGACGTTGAGGATTTTTCCGCGCAACGGCATCACGGCCTGGGTCTTGCGGTCGCGCGCCTGCTTGGCGCTGCCGCCGGCCGAGTCGCCTTCGACGATGAAGAGCTCGGAGCCTTCGAGACCGGCGTCGGTGCAGTCGGCGAGCTTGCCCGGCAGGCGGGCTTTCTTTCCCGCCGCCTTGCGCGAGACTTCCTTCTCGGCACGGCGGCGCAGCCGCTCCTCGGCACGCTCGATGACGAAATCGAGCAGCTTGTTGGCCTGCACCGGGATTGGCCGACAGCCAGTGATCGAAGGGGTCCTTGACCGCCTGCTCGACGATGCGCTGGGCTTCGGCGGTGGCGAGACGATCCTTGGTCTGGCCCTGGAATTCCGGCTCGCGCACGAACACGCTGAAACATCACTGCAGCGCCCACCATGACGTCTTCGGAGGTGATGCTCGCCGCGCGTTTGCCCTGGTTGACGCGCTCGGCGTGATCCTTCAGGCCGCGCAACAGGGCGCTGCGAATGCCGCTTTCATGCGTGCCGCCGTCCGGCGTCGGCACCGTATTGCAGTAGGAGTAGAGAAAGCCGTCGGCATCCGCGGTCCATGCGACAGCCCATTCGCAGGCGCCATGGGCGCCGTTGCGCCCCGATTTGCCCGAGAAGATGTCGGGATGCACCAGGGTATCGGCATGGATCGCCGCGGCGAGGTAATCCTTCAACCCGCCGGGGAAATGGAAGGTGTCCTCGGCCGGCACATTCTCCACGCCCTTCAATAATTCGGGCGCGCAGCGCCAGCGGATTTCGACGCCGCCGAACAGATAGGCCTTCGCGCGCGCCATCTTGAAGAGCCGGTCCGGCTTGAAGGCGGCCTTCGCGCCGAAAATCTCGGCGTCGGGCTTGAATCGGATCTGCGTGCCGCGGCGGTTGTTGATCTTGCCGAGGTTCTCGAGCTTGCCCTTGGGATGGCCGCGCTCGAACGCCATGCGATAGAGTTTCTGTTCCTTCGCGACCTCCACTTCGAGCCGCGAGGACAATGCGTTGACGACGGAGACGCCGACGCCGTGCAGGCCGCCCGAGGTCTCGTAGACCTTGGAGTCGAACTTGCCGCCGGAATGCAGCGTGCACATGATGACTTCGAGCGCCGACTTCTTCGGAAATTTCGGATGCGGATCGACGGGAATGCCGCGGCCATTGTCTTTGACGGTCAGGAAGCCGTCCGAACTCCAGCTCGACCTCGATGAAGTCGGCGTGGCCTGCCAAGGCCTCGTCCATCGAGTTGTCGATGACCTCGGCAAAGAGATGATGCAGCGCCTTCTCGTCAGTGCCGCCGATATACATGCCCGGCCGCCGGCGCACCGGTTCCAGGCCCTCCAGCACCTCGATGTCGCGCGCGGTATAGCCGGCGTCGCCGCCGCTCCGCGCGGCCACCTTCAGCGCCGCCCGGCCTTTCGGCTCGACGGCGGAAAAGAGGTCAGTGTTGCTGGCTTTCGCAGCCGATTTCATGGACTTGGGCATGGATTTTCATGTGTTTGATGCGGGCGGGGGCCAGCGAATCGGTTGCTCTGACTATGCCATGGATAGGTCTAAAAATGTGGCTGCCGGCCGATCGGAGACCTAGGCTCTGCTTGTCCGGAAAACAATGACGGCAAACAGCGCAACGGCCAGAAGCACGATAAGCGAGCCGATGATCGGAATCGCCACCAGCGCCTCTCCCTTGACCAGGACAAGGGCGACCCCGAGCGGGAACACGATTCCTCCCACGATATGGAGCCAGCCCTGAACCTTAGCGAGCGCGCTCGCGCCCGCTTGCGGAACGAGTCTGTAATACAGGCCGAACAGGAACAACAGCACGCCGCCAACGAGATTGAGATGCGCATGCGCGGGCGCAAGCGCAAAATCCTGACGGATACCCATCTCGATCCCCCAAATCATGCCCATCACGAGAACCACGACGCTCACGCGCATCATCAATGAACCGATCATCAGGTTTTCCTTGCATTTGTGTGGAGAGCTTGCGGGCCGAATGGTGAGCCCAGATGCGCCTCAGACCAGCTTTGCGGACTGAAGTCGCGGCTAGAGACCGAATCCGCTTTCTGGAGTGATTACTAGCGCTGTGTACGGTCAGTAAATCCTCCGAGGAGAGGACGACCAGCCAGCGGTTATGTAAGGATTGCAAAGCCAATGGCGGGGCCGGATCACGTTTCTTATCCGCCTTTGTGACTTGAAGTCACTCAAGGGGCTGGCTTACCTGTTCGCAGGCTGTAAGACCGAATAAGGGTCATGGCCTGACGAGCAGGGGCGGGAAGGACTTCTCCGAACAATGGAAGAATTTGCGCACGCGCTGGCCAATTTCGTGCGCGACCATCAGGCTTGGGCGGCGCCGATCGTGCTGGTGCTGGCCTTCGGTGAATCGCTCGCCTTCATTTCGCTGTTGATTCCCGCCTGGGGCGCGCTGGTCGCCATCGGCGCGCTGATCGGCGCAAGCGGCATCAGCTTCTGGCCGGTCTGGCTTGCGGGCGGCCTCGGGGCCGCGCTCGGCGACTGGGTGTCCTACTGGTTCGGCTACAAATTCAAGGAGCAGGTCGCGCAGATGTGGCCGCTGTCGCGCTATCCGGACATCCTGCCGCGCGGCGAGGCGTTCGTGCGGCGCTGGGGCGTGCCCAGCATTTTCATCGGCCGCTTCTTCGGACCGTTGCGGGCCTCGGTGCCGCTCGCGGCCGGAATCTTCGAGATGCCCTATTTGCAATTCCAGATCGCAAATTTCGTCTCCGCGCTGGTCTGGGCGGCCGCTCTTCTGCTGTTCGGCGACGTCATTGCCCAGATCATGGAATGGCTCTGGCGGGCGGTCTGACCAAAACGCGGAATAAGCCCGCGGTTGCAGGGGTTAACCGGTCAGCGCGCCACGCCCTTTGGCGGTCGCATGAATACGCAAAGATTGCTAAAAGCACGCGGCAAACAGAAGCGGGACAGCCGCTCGCCAATGTCTCACAGGGAGAGAGCATCATGAACCTATCGCGACGTGACACACTTCTGGGAACGGCTGCGCTTGCGGCCGCACCGCTCATCACATCCACGCAAGTCAAGGCGGCGGTACCCGTGGCCGACAAGCAGGCGCCGAGCTTCTATCGTTACAAGGTCGGCGACGCCGTCGTGACCGTCATCTCCGACGGCAAGAACGTGTTTCCGCTGACGGACGCCTTCATCACCAACGCCAAGAAGGCGGACGTTGCGGCCGAGCTCGAGAAGAACTTCATGCCGATGGGCATGATGGCGATCTATTTCGCGCCGCTGGTGATCCAGACCGGCGGCAAGCTGGTCGTGATCGACACCGGCAACGGCCAACTCGCCAAAACCAACAGCAAGGGCAATAACGGCCTGTTCCACGACAATCTGGCCGCGGCCGGTTTCGACGCCAAGGCGGTCGACATGGTCGTGATCTCGCATTTCCACGGCGACCACGTGAATGGCCTGCTCACGGCCGACGGCGCGCCGGCCTTCCCGAACGCAGAGGTGCTGGTGCCCGCCACCGAGTGGAAGTTCTGGATGGACGATGGCGAGATGACCAACGCCAAGGGCGATCGCATGGTCGGGCTGTTCAAGAACAACCGCAACATCTTCGAGAAGGGCCTGAACAAGAAGGTCACGCCGTACGAGTGGAACAAGGAGCTTGCGCCGGGCCTGACCTCGGTCGAGTCCGTCGGCCACACGCCGGGCCACACCTCCTATGTGCTGGCATCAGGCTCGGGCAAGGTGTTCATCCAGTCGGATGTCACCAACAACCCGAACCCGTTCGCGGCGCATCCGGAGTGGCACGCCTTCTTCGACCAGGATGCCGACGTGGCGGAAAAGACCCGCCGGCGGGTCTACGACATGGTGGTCGCCGAGAAGCTGCAGGTGCAGGGTTTCCACTATCCCTTCCCGGGCCTCGGCAATGTCGTGAAGGATGGCGCCGGCTATCGCGTCATCCCGGCGTCGTGGAATTCGAGCCTCTGATATTTCTCGTCATTCCGGGTCTGGTCCGGAGCCTGTCATCCGGGCCGCGCGTAGCGCGGACCCGGTGGGACTATCCCGGAATGACGGCAGTTTTTCTTGACGAGAGGCGGGCGCGGCCTTATAGCCGCGCGCCATGATGACGTCACAGACCATTCTGACCGCCGCTCGCCGCCGCCGCACTCACGCGGTATGGGCGGTCGTCTGCGTCTGAGACAACAGCCCCTGCCGCCGGACATTTTCCCGCGGCATCTTTCCCAGGATCAAGATACGCGGTCGTCCGGCGGCTCCTTCGCCAAGCAGGAGTTTGCCAAGATGTATACGCCGCCTCCCTTCAAGTCCGACCGGGCCAAAGCCATCGCGTTTGCGCAAGCGCGCGGCTTCGGCACGATGTGCGCGTTTGACGACGCGAGGCCGGTCGCCTCCGCGCTGCCGTTCTGCGTCAGCTTCGCCGCTGACGGCACGCCGATCGTGTCCTTTCATGTTGCGCGCGGCAATGCGCTGGCCCGCCTCGGCGACGGCAAGTCGCGCTGGTTGCTGGCGGTCAACGGCGCGGACGCCTATGTATCGGCGGACTGGTACGCCTCGCCCGATCAGGTGCCGACCTGGCTCTATCAAGCCGTTCATCTGACCGGTACGGTCAGTCTGATGCCGGAAGGCGAACTGGGAGCGCATCTGGACGCGCTCAGTCAAAAGTTCGAAAGCTGGCTCGCGCCGAAGCCGCCATGGACGGTGGCGAAGGTGTCGGCCGGGCGGCAGGAGATGCTGAAGAAGGCGATCGTGGGTCTTGTCATGACGGTTGAGGACATCGAGGGCAGCTTCAAGCTCAACCAGCACAAGTCGGACGCCGATCATATGGCTGTCGCAAACGCGCTGGCAAAACAGGACGATCCGGCTTCACGGCAGATCGCCGGAGCGATGCGCGAGTTGCGGCCGCAGTTGTTTGCTGGCGAAGCCGAGCGGGTTTGAGAGGAGCGTGCCATGACCCTGACTGACATTCACAAAAGCGCGGCCGCTGCGACCAGGCCTTCCGTCTTCGTCGACGGCGCCTCCGGCACCACCGGTCTCGAAATCGCCGAAAGGCTCGCCCGGCAAAACGATGTCGTGGTGAAGGGCATCGCCGAGGACAAGCGCAAGGACGCGGGTGCAAAGCGCGCGCTGATGGAGGAGGTGGATCTCGTGATCCTCTGCCTGCCGGATGCGGCCGCAAAGGAAACCGTCGCGCTGATCGACGGCATGGGCAACGCCGCTCCGCGCGTTCTCGATGCCTCGACGGCATTTCGGGTGGCGCCCGACTGGGCTTACGGCTTTCCCGAGCTCGCGCCCGACCAGGCCAAGAAGATTAGCGCGGCGAAAAAAGTCTCCAATCCCGGTTGCTATCCGACCGGCGGGATCGCGCTGTTGCGGCCGCTGGTCGATGCCGGGCTGCTGCCATCAGACTATCCCGTCACCGTGAATGCGGTCAGCGGCTATTCCGGCGGCGGCAAGTCGATGATCGCGGATTTCGAGGGCGGCACGGCGCCGTCTTTCGAGCTTTACGGCCTCGGCTTCGAGCACAAGCATTTGCCGGAGCTGCAGCTCTACGCGAAGCTGACGCATCGGCCGATCTTCATCCCGTCGGTCGGCAACTTCCGGCAGGGCATGCTGGTCTCGGTGCCGCTGCAACTCGACACGCTGCCGGGCAAGCCTGGGGGGGCCGACCTGCACGCCGCGCTCACAAAGCATTATGCGGGCAGCAAGTACGTTGCGGTCATGCCGATGGAGAATGCCGCGACCAAGAGCGGACGGCTGGAACCGGAAGCGCTGAACGAGACCAACAAGCTCGAGCTTTACGTCTTCGCCAGCGACAAATACCGGCAGGCGATCCTGGTCGCGCGTCTCGACAATCTCGGCAAAGGCGCGTCCGGCGCGGCGGTACAAAACATGCGGCTGATGCTTGGATTGCCCGAGGCGTGATGGGGGACGACGACACGCTGCAATTCTACCGCCGCAATGCCGAAGCCTATGCGGAATGGGCGAAAGCGCCGTCGAAGCGGCTGAAGGAATTTCTGGCACGGCTGCCGCCAGCAGGTTCGGTCCTCGAGCTCGGCTGCGGCGCCGGCAATCACGCCGCCGAAATTCTCGCGGCGGGCTTTGCGCTGCGCGCCACCGATGGTTCGCCCGAGATGGCCGAGATTGCCGCGCGCCGCCTCGGCCATCCCGTCCAGACCATGCGCTTCGACGAACTCGACGAGCACGAGGTCCATGACGGTGTCTGGGCCAGCGCTTGCCTTTTG
Source organism: uncultured Alphaproteobacteria bacterium (assembly GCA_963791665.1). Classification (GTDB taxonomy): domain Bacteria; phylum Pseudomonadota; class Alphaproteobacteria; order Rhizobiales; family Xanthobacteraceae; genus Bradyrhizobium. Next base: position 172,156 of record CAWBTH010000007.1, read on the forward strand.
CACGTGCCGCGCGACGAGCTTGCCGATGTTCTCAGTCGCATCCATCGCGCGCTGAAGCGCGACGGCGTGTTCTATGCCAGCTACAAGATCGGCGATGGCGATGGCCGCGACAGTCTCGGCCGCTACTACAATTATCCCTCGCCCGAATGGCTGCAGGCCGCCTACGCCGCCTCGGGTGCCTGGCATCAGCTCAGGAGCGACACCAGCGAGATCAAGAGTTTCGACGAAGCGCCGGCGACCATGCTGCACATCGTCACGCAGAAGATCTGACAGCTAGACTACCTTGAAGATTGCCAGCGCCAGCACCGCCTGCGCGAGGAAGCCCACCGTGAAGGCGAGCGTGCGGAACACGGGCAGGCCGAGCGTGTAGACCACCAGATGGGCGACGCGCGCCCAGAAATAGACGGCGCACGCCCAGACCGTCCATTTGGTCGAGTAGTCGATCTGGGCGAGGATCAAGACCAGCGGCGCGAACACGACGAGGTTCTCGACCGCATTGTCATGCGCGAACATCAGCCGCGTCGCCCAGGGCGCGTGCGGCCTGGCGCCCGGGGTCGGATTGGCCATCGCGCCGCCTAGGCCGCGAACCATGCAGCGATTGAGGATGTAGGGGACCCACAACAATCCCGTCAAAATCACGGTCAGAGTGAGCCAGAACAGTTCGGGCGTCATCAATCCGGGCGTCATCGTGTCCCCCTTGTTCGAATTCAGAATCCTTGCACGCCTTATAGCCGAGCACGCGGCGTTAGGCTACGCGCGGACCTTCACATAGCTGCCGGGCGCATCCTCGATCGGCGGCAGCGCATCGCCGCCGACTTTCCGCGCCGGCACTTCCTCGGCATCGATGCCTCCGAGCCATTCGCGCCAGTTCGGCCACCACGATCCCTTGTGCTCTTCGGCGCCCTTGACCCAGTCGGCAAGCTTGACGCCGCTGATATTGTCGTTGGTCCAGTACTGGTACTTGTTGCCCGAGGGTGGATTGACCACGCCGGCGATGTGGCCCGAGCCCGAAAGCACATATTTCACCGGCCCGCCGAAGAATTGCGAGCCGTACAGCACGGATTCCGCCGGCGCAATGTGATCCTCGCGGGTGGCGAGATTGTAGACGGGGACCTTCACCTTGGAGAGGTCGAGCAGGGTGTTGTCCAGCACCATGCTGCCGGTCGACAGCCGGTTCTCCAGATAGCAGTTGCGCAAATAATAGGAATGATTGGCCGCCGGCATCCGCGTGGCGTCGGAATTCCAGTGCAGCAGGTCGAACGCCGAAGGCGACTGACCCTTCAGGTAATTGTTGACCACGTAGGACCAGATCAAATCGTTCGACCGCAGCATGTTGAAGGCCATCGCCATCCTGCTGCCTTCGAGCACGCCGGATTCCTGCATGTCGCGCTCGAGCGACGATATCTGGCCCTCGTCGACGAACACCAGCAGGTCGCCGGCATGGGTGAAGTCGACCTGCGCGGCGAGGAAAGTCGCCGAGGTCACGCGCACGCGGCGCTTGTCGGCAAGCCAGGCCAGCGTCGTCGCAAGCAGCGTGCCGCCGACGCAATAGCCGGCGGTGTGCACCTTCATCTCGCCGGTCGCGCGCTCGATGACGTCCATCGCCGCAAGCGGGCCTTCCTTCATGTAGTCGTCCCAGGTCTTGGCCCCGAGCTGCTTGTCGGGATTGACCCAGGAGATCACGAACACGGTGATGCCCTGGTCGACGCACCACTTGATGAAGGATTTTTCGGGCTTCAGGTCGAGGATGTAGAACTTGTTGATCCAGGGCGGCACGATCAGAAGCGGCGTTCGCAGCACGTTCGGCGTCGTCGGCTCGTACTGGATCAATTGCATCAGATCGTTCTGGTAGATCACCTTGCCCGGGGTCGTCGCCATGTTGACGCCGACGACAAGATTGGCCGGATCGGATTGCCGAATCCGCAAGATGCCGTGCCCGGCCTCGATGTCTTCCGCCAGCATGGTCATGCCGCGCACCAGATTGGTGCCGGAGGAGGCGACGGTCTCCCGCAGCACTTCCGGATTGGTCAGCACGAAATTCGACGGCGCGAAGGCGTTGGTGATCTGCTGGACGTAGAACTCGGCCTTCTTGCGGGTGTGCGGATCGAGCCCTTCGGCGTTGCGCACCAGATCCTGCGACCATTGCACGGTCAACAGATAGGCCTGCATCATGAAGTCGAAGAACTGGTTTTTCTTCCACTCGGGATCGGCGAAGCGTTTGTCGCGCGGCGAGGGCGAGATGGCGGGCATCGCGTCCTCGCCGGCCAGCCTTCGCATCGCCGAGCCCCAGAGATCGAGATAGCCCTTGGCCATCCTCGTCTGGATGTCGGAGGCACGCTCATTGTCGGACAGCCAGTATTCGGCGACGCTGGTCAGCGTCCTGACCACCTCGGCGAATTCTTCCGACGATTTGTCCTTGACCTCGCCGCTCTCGCGCGGCTTCAGATAAGCCGCGAGCGCGCGGCCGCCGCTCTCCATCGCGCGCGCGATGTTCATGGCGAACGCGTCGCTGTCGAATTTTTTCTCTTGTTTCGTTTCGATCGTGACGTCGGTCATGGCAGAACACTAACGCTTCATTTCGCATTCGTCACCGCGCGACATCCCCTTCGCGCGCTTGCGCCATGGCAGCGAACTATTGCACTGCGACAAAACATCCTGATTCTGTCACATTGCAGCCTCAACGGTGCAATTTGCTGTTCAGGGATTAAGCATTTCCGGCGATAATAGCTCCCGCCGAAATGGGGACTTCGGAAAACGGTATGTTGGTGGGTCGGCCAATGCGGTTGCTCGTCGCGGGTGCGCTCGTTGCGTGTGCGTCAGCGCTTGCCGGCTGTTCCACATCGATCGCCGATCTGCCGATCATCGGCACGCCCGCGGATGCACCGGCGCGACCGAAGGAGCCGGGCAGCTACCTGCCGGTCAACAGCCTGCCGCCGGACCGTGACGAAGAGGCCATGGACCCGACGACGCGCGCCAAGATCAAGGCGGAGCTCGCCGCCGCGCGTGCTCGGCAGGCTGAGGCAGCCGCCGCGAACGCCGGCCCGGCCAGCCCCCCGAAATAACCTAATCGCTGGCGCCGCACGGCGGCCGTGGTAAAAGAGCCAGCTCAACCGCCGGGGCGTGTTGATCGTTCTTCCAGAAATCTCGCTAAATAACTGATTTCGCGAGATTTATGGCCGGGCTATCGCTTCGTTTAGACATTCGCTTCAAAGTGGCGAATCTGCCCCGATTGGTTGCCGGAGCCTGAGGACCATGGAAGATTTTTACCGCATCCGCCGACTGCCGCCTTATGTGTTCGAGAAGGTCAATCAGGCCAAGGCGGCCGCGCGGAACGCAGGCGCCGACATCATCGATCTCGGCATGGGCAATCCGGACCTGCCGGCGCCGCCTCATGTGCTCGAGAAGCTGAAGGAAGTGCTCGGCAAGCCGCGCACCGATCGCTATTCGGCATCCAAGGGCATTCCCGGACTGCGCAAGGCCCAGGCCGCCTATTACGCGCGGCGCTTCGGCGTGAAGCTCAATCAGGACACCCAGATCGTTGCGACACTCGGCTCGAAAGAGGGCTTTGCCAATGTGGCGCAGGCGATCACCGCGCCGGGCGACGTGGTGCTGTGTCCCAACCCGACCTATCCGATCCACGCCTTCGGCTTCCTGATGGCGGGCGGCGTGATCCGCTCGGTGCCGTCGGAACCGACGCCGCAGTTCTTCGAGGCGGTGGAACGCGCGATCGTTCATTCGATTCCGAAGCCGATCGCGCTCGTGGTCTGCTATCCCTCGAACCCGACGGCCTATGTCGCGGACCTCGATTTCTATCGCGACCTCGTTGCGTTTGCGAAGAAGCACGAGATCTTCATCCTCTCCGACCTCGCTTATGCCGAGGTCTATTTCGACGACAAGAACCCGCCGCCCTCGGTGCTGCAGGTTCCCGGCGCGATGGATGTCACTGTCGAGTTCACCTCGATGTCCAAGACGTTCTCGATGGCCGGCTGGCGCATGGGCTTTGCGGTCGGCAACGAGCGCATCATCGCCGCACTGTCGCGGGTGAAATCCTATCTCGATTACGGCGCGTTCACGCCGGTGCAGGTCGCGGCGACCGCGGCGCTGAACGGGCCGGAGGATTGCATCCGCGAAATGCGCGACACCTATCGCAAGCGCCGCGATGCGCTGGTCGAATCGTTCGGCCGCGCAGGGTGGGATATTCCGCCGCCGGAGGCCTCGATGTTCGCCTGGGCGCCGCTGCCCAAGGCGTTCGAAGGCCTCGGCAGCATGCAGTTTGCAACCCTGATGGTGGAGAAATCCGGCGTGGTGGTGTCGCCTGGCGTCGCCTTCGGCGAGCATGGCGAGGGCTATGTCCGCATCGCCATGGTGGAAAACGAGCAGCGCATCCGCCAGGCCGCCCGCGGCGTGCGCCGCTTCCTTGAAAGCGGCCTCGAAACGTTGCACAACGTGGTTCCTCTCGCCAACCGGCGATAATCTTATCCGGAAGTCGCTTGCTGCTATGGTCGCTCCCCTCAAAGTGGGTATTGCGGGGCTCGGCACTGTGGGTGCCGAAGTCGTCCGCCTGATTGAAAACGAGAGCCGCGCGTTGTCGGCGCGCTGCGGCCGCGGCGTGCGCGTGGTCGCGGTCACCGCGCGTTCGAAAACCAAGAAGCGCGGCGTCGATCTGCGCGGCATCGAATGGGCGAAAAGCCCGCAGGCGCTGGCTGAAGATCCGAAGGTCGATTGCTTCGTCGAACTGATGGGCGGCGCCGGCGATCCCGCCTTCTCGGCGATCGAGGCGGCGCTGAAGTCGGGCAAGTCGGTCGTCACCGCCAACAAGGCGCTGATCGCCAAGCACGGCGTTCGGCTTGCCAAGGCCGCCGAGAAGCATGGCGGCGCGCTGAACTACGAGGCGGCGGTCGCCGGCGGAATCCCTGTTATCAAGACCCTGCGCGAAGGCCTTGCTGGAACCAGAGTCAATCGCGTCTATGGAATCCTCAACGGCACCTGCAACTACATCCTGAGCCGGATGGAGCAGGAGGGATTGACCTTTGGCGAGTGCCTGAAGGACGCGCAGCGGCTCGGCTATGCCGAAGCCAATCCGTCCTTCGACGTCGATGGTCATGACACCGCGCAGAAGCTTGCGATCCTGGCGAGCCTCGCCTTTGGCACCAGGGTTTCGCAGAGCGCGATCTATGTCGAAGGCATCTCCTCCATTCGACCGGAAGATCTCCGCGCGGCGGAGGAGCTTGGTTATCGCGTGAAACTGCTGGGCGTTGCCGTGCGCACCGCCAAGGGCATCGAGCAGCGCGTACATCCGACCATGGTGCCGAAGACATCGTCCATCGCGCAGGTGATGGGCGTCACCAACGCGGTGACGATCGACGGTGAGGGCATTCCGCCGATCACGCTGGTCGGCCCCGGTGCCGGCGGCGCCGCGACCGCGGCTTCCGTGCTTGCCGATATCGCTGATGTCGCGCGCGGTATTCGCGCAACGCCGTTCGGCCGTCCGGTGGATAGATTGCGCGATACCAAGAAAGCGCCGATGGAGCGCCATGAGGGCGGCTACTACATCCGGCTGATGGCGCGCGATCTCGCCGGAACGGCGGCCACCATCGCGACAAGGCTTGCCGAGCAGAAGATTTCGCTGGAATCGATCGTGCAGCGCCATGCCGACGGCGTCGACCTCTCGGGCGCGACAAAAAACGGATCGCCGGTGCCGGTCATCCTGATCACCTACGCCACCCATGAGGACGCGGTGTATCGCGCGCTCGAAGCCGTGCAGCGCGACAAGGTGATCAGCGGCCGGCCGCAGGTGATACGGATCGAGAAAAACTGACGCGCATCCGAACGGATCGCGCGTTACAGGATTGATTGCGGGAGAGCCCGCCAAGAAAGTTCCAAGGGAGTGCGCCGATGTCGACCCATATTTCCGTTCCGCCGCAACTGTTGCTGGAGCGTATCCTCACTCTTGAAATCGTGCGCGTGACCGAACGTGCCGCGGTGTCGGCGGCGCGGCTGCGTGGGCATGGTAACGAGAAGGCGGCCGACCAGGCCGCGGTCGACGCCATGCGCCGCGAGCTCAACAAGCTGCCGATCGACGGCACCGTCGTGATCGGCGAGGGCGAGCGCGACGAGGCGCCGATGCTGTTCATCGGCGAGAAGGTCGGTCTCAAGGCCGGACCGCAGGTCGACATCGCGGTCGACCCGCTCGAAGGCACCACGCTGTGCGCCAAGAACATGCCGGGCGCGATTGCGACCATGGCGATGGCCGACGGCGGCACGCTGCTGCATGCGCCCGACGTCTACATGCAGAAGCTCGCGATCGGGCCGGGATACAAGAAGGGCGTCGTCGAGCTCGATGCGTCGCCCGCGGACAACGTCCGCAGGCTTGCCAAAGCCAAGGGGGTCGAGCCTTCGGCGATCACCGTGCTGGTGCTCGATCGTCCGCGCCATGCCGACATCATCACCGGCGTTCGCTCGACCGGCGCCGCGGTCCGCCTGATCACCGACGGCGATGTCGCCGGCGTCATCCACACCGCGAGCCCCGAGGAGACCGGCGTCGACATGTATATCGGCACCGGCGGTGCGCCCGAGGGCGTGCTGGCGGCGGTGGCGCTGCGCTGTATCGGCGGCCAGATGCAGTGCAGGCTGATCCTCGACAGCGAGGAGAAGCGCGAGCGCTCTCACAAGATGGGAATCAAGGATCCCAAGATGATCTACGGCATCGAGGACATGGCCAAGGGCGACTGTCTGTTCGCGGCCACCGGCGTCACCACGGGTTCGCTGTTGACAGGCGTGAAATTCCGCAAGGACGGCGTGATCGAGACCGAGACCGTGGTGATGCGTTCGGTCACGGGCACCGTGCGCATCATCAAGGCCGAGCATCGCGAGCTCGAAAAATTCCACCTCGACTAATAGCCGCGCATAGAACGGCATAAGGGAAACGAGCATGTCCGATGTAACAGGGGTGAAGGCGCTGGTGTTCGACGTGTTCGGCACCGTCGTCGACTGGCGCACCAGCCTGATCAACGATTTCACCAAATGGGGCAATGCCAACGGCAAGCATGGCGACTGGGTCGCGCTGGTCGACGGCTGGCGCGCGGTCTATGCCGCCTCGATGGACGTGGTGCGCAAGAACCCGCAGAACGGCTACGTCATCCTCGACGTGCTGCATCGCCAGTCCCTGGAAAAGCTGGTCGATCAACTCGGCATCAAGGGATTGAGCGACGCCGACCTGCATCATCTCACCATGGGCTGGCACCGCCTGCATGGATGGCCGGACAGCGTCGCCGGACTGACGCGGCTGAAGACCAAATACATCATCTCACCGCTCTCCAACGGCAATGTGGCGTTGCTCACCGAGATGGCGAAGTTCGCCGGCCTGCCGTGGGATCTGGTGATGTCCGCGGAGTTGTTCGAGCATTACAAGCCCGATCCCGAGACCTATCTAGGCGCTGCGAAACTGCTCTGCCTGCCGCCGGAGCAGGTGATGATGGTGGCCGCCCACAATCACGATCTGAAGGCCGCGCAGAAACTCGGACTAAAGACGGCGTTTGTGGCACGGCCGACCGAATATGGCCCGCTGCAAAAATACGATTTCGAGGCCAGGGGCGACTGGGACATCGTCGCCAAGGATTTTGGCGGCATCGCCGATAGAATGGGGTGCTAGGCGGCTTCGGCGCAGGCGCGACCCTCCGTCGAATTCGCTCGGCCTACTCGACTTTGATATTCGCCGCTCGGATCACCTTGGCCCACTTTTCGGTTTCATCGGCGAGCAGCTTGCCGAAATCGGCCGGTGAACCGCCAAGCACTGTACCATCCAGTAACTGCGCCTTGAATTTGGGATCGACGAGTGCGGCGTTGATCTCCTTATTGAGCGTGCCGATAATGTCGGCAGGGGTGTCGTGGGGCGCGCCGAGCCCAAAGATTGAGCTTGCTTCGTAACCGGGAACAAACTCGGCAATTGTCGGGACCTCCGGCAGCGCTTCCGATCGTTTGGCTGTGGTTATAGCGAGGGCGCGCAGTTTGCTCGTCCTGACGTAACCGATCGACGGCGTGAGGTTGGTGAAAACGACCTGTACCTGGCTGCCAAGCAGGTCGGTGAGAGCGGGCGCCACGCCACGATACGGGACGTGTTGAATGTCGAGACCACCTGCCTCCTGTTTGAACAACTCGGCGGTCAGATGGGTGATACCGCCTACGCCACCCGAACCGTAGGAAAGCTTGCCTGGATTCGCTCTTGCGAAGGCGATGAACTCGGACAGGTTCTTGGCCGGAACCGAGGGATGCACCAGCATGACAAGGTCACCGCGCATCAAACTCGCGATTGGTGCAATATCGCGCACGAAAATAAAACTTAGGTTCTCATAAAGCGTGGTGTTGATCGCGTTCGGCGAGCCGACCAGCAAGAGGGTATGGCCGTCCGGAGGCGCGCGAACGACGGCTTCGGTCGCGATATTGCTGCCCGCGCCGGGCCGGTTCTCAATGACGAATGGTTGTCCAAGGCGCTGTGACAACCATTGGCCGATCAGACGCGCGAGAATGTCGTTCGGACCGCCGGCGGCAAAGCCAACGATGATCCGTACGGGCCGTGATGGGTAGGATTGCGCCCAGGCGAAATGCGATACGGCGGGAAGCGCGGAAGCGCCTACTGCCAAGCGCAGAAAATGTCGACGCGGAGGTTTCAACGGGTCGCCCTCGGATCTGGCCGTCGCGAGTTGCTGTGCCCCCTGGAAATTAGTGCGTGCCGATATGCATGTACAATGCTACTTGGCGATGCAGGTATCTCAGATCAGTGATAGGACGTAACGCCATGCTGGTGAGCGACAGGATCGGACGCAGGATGAAGCTGCATGATCTGCACGTCTTCATGGCTGTCTTGCAAACCGGCAGCATGAACAAGGCGGCGAAGCTGCTGAACACCGGGCAGTCCGCAATTTCCCGATCAATCTCCGAACTGGAGAAAACTATCGGCGTACGCCTGCTTGATCGCAACCCGCAAGGTGTCGAGCCGAACTCAATACGGCCGTGCCTTGTTGAACGGCGGAACGGCTGTCTTCGATGATCTGCGTCGGGCATTGAAGACGATCGAGTTTCTCGCTGATCCTACGGTTGGAGAGCTACGGATCGGAAGCAGCGCATTGATGGCCGCGAGCTTCGTTGCCGCTCTCGTCGATCGGCTTTCGCAGCTCTATCCGGGCATCGTATTTCATCTTGTGACAGGGCATGTGCCGGCGCTGCATCGGGAACTGATCGAGCGTAACGTCGATTTGTTGATCGCAAGGCGATTCGGCCCGATCGTTGACGAACGACTGGATTTCGAATTTCTTTTTGAGGATTCATATCTCGTCGCGGCGGGTGCGCAAAATCCTTGGGTGCGGCGGCGCAAGATCGAGCTTGCCGACTTGGTCAACGAATCATGGGTACTCCCGCCGCCGGGAAGCGTGATTGCGTCGGTCGTGGAGGAGGCCTTTCGCGCCGAAGGACTGGGTTATCCCCGCACGACGGTCATAACTGAATCTTCGGAGGCACGGACCGGCCTGCTGGCGACGGGGCGATATCTCGCAGTCTACCCCACCTCCGCATTGCGGTTTTCGGCGAGACACCCGGAAATCAAAACTCTGCCCGTCAAACTTCCGATGGCAAAGCTGCCAAACGGCATCGTCATGCTGAAGAATCGCGCCCTCAGTCCGGTCGCGCAGCTCTTTATCGATCGTGCGCGCGAAATCGCCAAGCCGTTGGCGAATCGCAAGTGATGGCGAGGTCGGGCTGGTGGCCGGCCACAACTGCGATCATCGCCGAAGACTTTGGCCGCATTGCAGATAGAAAGGGTGCTAAGTTCCTCAAGGGGCAGGGGATAACAGGTCGCCAATCCCTGCGCGTCTTCCTATCTTGGGAGCACCATGACGCTACCCGCATCCGCATTGCCATCAGAAGCGCCGCTCGCCTTTCTCGGCGTGCAGCATTCGCTGACCGGCAAACTCTGGCGCGACCGGCTCGACGCGCGTGGCGCAGCGCGGGCGCTGGCGATTGTGCAACGCCATCAACTGCCGGAAATGCTGGCGCGGGTGTTGGCCGGACGCGATGTCGAGATCGACGCCGTCCCCGATTTCCTCGACCCCACCATTCGCAAGCTGATGCCGGATCCCTACACGGTGACGCAGATGGAGGCGGCCGCCAAACGCATCGCGGATGCCGCCGCGGGGGCTGAGAAGGTCGCGATCTTCGGCGACTACGATGTCGACGGCGCGACCTCGGCGGCGCTGCTCGCCTGGCATCTGCGGCATTGCGGGCTCGATCCGCTGATCCACATCCCCGACCGCCTGTTCGAAGGCTACGGCCCCAACACGGAAGCCGTTCGTGCACTCGCCGCGAACGGCGCGACCTTGCTGATCACGGTCGACTGCGGCACCACCAGCATCGAGCCTCTGGCTGAGGCGAAACGGCTCGGAATGTCGGTGGTCGTGATCGATCATCATCAGGCTGGCGATGTCTTGCCCGAGGTCGACGCGCTGGTGAACCCGAACCGGTCGGATGACATCTCCGGCCTCGGCCATCTCGCCGCGGTCGGGCTCACGCTGGTGACTTTGGTCGCGGTCAACCGCGAGCTGCGCCAGCGCGGTGTCTTTACCGCCGAGATGCCCGAGCCCGACCTGCTCGGCATGCTGCATCATGTCGCGCTCGGCACCGTCGCCGATGTCGCGCCGCTCACCGGGCTCAACCGCGCCTTCGTCGCCAAAGGCCTGATCGCGATGCGGCGGCGCGACCATGTCGGCCACACCGCGCTGATGGATGTGGCGCGGCTGAACGGCCCGCCGGAAGCCTGGCATCTCGGCTTCATGCTGGGCCCGCGCATCAATGCGGGGGGGCGCATCGGCCGCGCCGATCTTGGCGTGCGATTGCTGCTCGAAGGCGACCCGATCGAGGCCGCGCGGATCGCCACCGAGCTCGACCGCCTCAACACCGAGCGGCGCGTCATCGAGCAGGCTGCCGAAGCGCAGGCCGAGGCCGAGGCGCTGGCCGCGCTCGGGCTCGAGGACAAGGGGTCGGTCATCGTCACGGCAGCCGAAGGCTGGCATCCCGGCGTGGTCGGGCTGGTCGCGGCGCGGCTGAGGGAGAAATTCGCCCGTCCCGCGTTCGCCATCGCGCTCGAGCCCGGCGGCATCGGCACCGGCTCGGGCCGTTCGATCGGCGGCGTCGATCTGGGCCGAGCGGTGCGGCAGGCGGTCACCGACGGCCTGCTGATGAAAGGCGGCGGCCACGCCATGGCCGCGGGCGTGACCCTGCGCAAGGAACGGCTCGCGGAATTCCGCGCCTATATGGAGAGCGCGCTCGCGCGTGACGTGGCTGCCTCGCGCCATCTCAACGAACTCTTCATCGATGGCGCCGTCACCGCGCGCGGCGTCACGCCGGAGCTGGTGAAGACGCTCGATCGCGCAGGACCGTTCGGCAGCGGCAATCCGGAGCCGGTGGTGGCGCTGCCGTCGCATCACCTGATCTTTGCCGACGAGGTCGGCCAGGCGCACTTGCGGCTGCGTTTCAAGGCCGCCGATGGCGCCATCGTCAACGCCATGGCGTTTCGCGCGGTCGGCCAAAAACTCGGAAACGCGCTGGTGGCGCACCGCGACCAGCCCATGCATGTCGCGGGATCGCTGACGCTCGATCGTTATCAAGGCAGCGAGCGGGTGCAGCTGCGCGTGCAGGACATCGCATTGCCGGACAAGGGACCGGATGTGATCAGGTAAATTCAGGAAGAGTCAGGGAGTGAAAATGGCAGGGCAGGTGGAAGGCAAGGTTGCGCTGGTGACCGGTGGCGCATCGGGGATTGGCGAGGCGATCGCCGAGTTGCTTGCGCAGGAAGGCGCGACCGTCGTCGCAACCGACGTCGACGACCTCAGGGGCCCCGAAGTTGTCGCGCGCATCGTCAAGGCCGGCGGCAAGGCTGACTTCCTCGAGCAGGATGTGACCAGCGAGGCCCGTTGGGGTGAGATCGTCGCCGAGGTCGAAAGGCGTTTCGGGCGGCTCGACATCATGGTGTCGAACGCCGGCATCGGCATTGCCGTGCCGATCATCACCGACATGACGCTTGCGGATTGGCGCAAGCAAACTGCGATCAATCTCGACGGCGTGTTCCTGTCCGTCAAATACTGCCTGCCGCTGATGCGCAAGCATGGCGGCGGCTCCATCATCATGATGTCGTCGCTCGCGGGCCTTCGCGGCGCGCAGGGACTGGCAGGCTATTCCGCCACCAAGGGCGGCGTGCGGCTGTTCGCCAAGGCGGTCGCGATGGAATGCGCTGGAGCGGGCGATCGCATCCGCGTCAATTCGGTGCATCCGGGCATCATCGACACGCCGATCTGGGGCAAGATTCCCACCGGCGCGTCCGGCAACATGGGCAACGCGCCGATCGATCCGGAGGAGCGCGCAAAACTGGCGACACCGCTGGGACATGCCGGTTCGGCGCGCGACATCGCCAACGGCGTGCTCTACCTCGCCTCCGATGCGTCGCGCTATATGACGGGAGCCGAATTGGTCATCGACGGCGGCATGTTCGCGGGCGGCGTGGCGCGCAGGACATGAGAGTTCGGCCTCAGCCTTAGCGGGCTGTGGAGGCAATCACGCGATCGACCATTTGCGGCGCCAGCCCGAGGTAATTGCCCGGCGAGGTCAGCCGTTCGATGGTCGCGCGGTCGATCCGGTCCGTTACTTGTGGATCGGCCAACAGCGCCTCCGCAAGCGTGATGTGCTGCTCATTGGCGCGGCGGCAGGAATCGTAGACGACGTCATGCGCCTCCTGCCGGCCGAGCTGAGGCGCCAGCCCCATCATCACGGCTTCGGCGACGATCAGCCCGCGGCTGATGTCGAGGTTCCTTGCCATCTGCGCCTCATCGACGATCAACCCGCCCAACGCGAATTTGGCCTGATGCAGCGCGCCTGCCGTAAGCACGAAGCTTTCGGGAATCGCGATCCACTCGGCATGCCACGGACCCGTCGCGCGCTCGAAATCCTGGATCGCGGCATCGAGCATCAGGCCGGCGTTCTGGCGCACGGCTTTGGAGGCGGCCAGCATCAGCTCCGAGGAAATCGGATTGCGCTTCTGCGGCATGGTCGAGGACGCGCCGCGGCCCTTGACGAAGGGCTCGTAGACCTCGGCGAACTCGGTCGAAGACATGATCATGATGTCGAGCGCGATCTTGCCGAGCGATCCCGTCACCAGCGCGAGGAAGTTCACCGCTTCGGCAAAACCGTCGCGCGCGACATGCCAGGTCGAGGCGGGGACGCCGAGGCCCAGTTCCTCGCACAAAGCTTCTTGCACATCGAGTCCCTTGCTGCCGAGCGAGGCGAGCGTGCCGGCGGCGCCGGCGAACTGGCCGACGAGGACACGCGGCTTCAGTTGCGCGAGACGCTCGGCGTGGCGGTCGAACATCGCCAACCAGATCGCGGTCTTGTAGCCGAAGGTCACCGGCAGCGCTTGCTGCAGATGGGTGCGGCCGGCCATGGGCGTATCGCGGTAGCGGCGGGAGAGATCGGCGAGGATGCGGCGGAGTTCGACTATGTCATCCTCGATCAGCCGCAGGGCGTCGCGCAGCTGCAGGACGACGGCGGAGTCCATGATGTCCTGCGTGGTCGCGCCCCAATGCACATAGCGGCCGGCGTCGCCGCATTGTTTACTCATCTGATGCACCAGCGGCAGGATGGGATAGCCGACATTATCGGTCTCCTGGCGCAGCAGATCGAAATCGAGTGCGGAGATGCCGGGGTGTTTGGCGATGGCCGCAGCCGCCTCAAGTGGAATCACGCCGCAGTTCGCCTCGGCCTTTGCCAGCGCGATCTCGACCTCGATGTAGCGGCCGACCATCGCGTGATCGGAAAATACCTCGCGCATGGCAGGCGTGCCGAAGGCATCGCGGAACAGGACGGAGTCGAGAACGGTCGTGGCCGGGGCGGCTGATGGCATGGATATCTCCGGATGAAAATGCGCGGTATCTGTCGCGGCGTCACGAACCCTGCCGCAATCGCGCCAGCACTTTCAAGCCGCCATAACCATCGGCGGGTTCGAGGCCCATCTTGAGCTGGTAGTCGCGAACCGCCTTCATGGTGTCGTTGCCGACGCGGCCGTCGGTGCCGCCGGTGTCGAAGCCGGCCTTGGTCAGGCGGGTCTGCAGCTCCTGGATTTCGGCCAGCGTCAGCGCGCGCTCGGAACCCGGGAACGGCTGGATGAACGGCGGCCCGCCCAGAATGCGATCGCCGAGATGGCAGATCGCCAGCGCATAGTTCATCGACGGGTTATAGCTCCGCACCGCATAGAAATTTGCACCGAGCAGGAAGGCCGGGCCGCCCGGCTCGGGAATCCAGAGCTGCGCCGACGCATTCGGTTGCGGAAACGCCTGACCGTCGGCGCGGACCACGCCGGCATTCGCCCACGCCGCGTAGGTTCGGCTGCCCTTCCCGCTGGAGGCGCGGACCTCATGGCCCCAGTGTTCACCGGCATGATACTTGCCGCGATCGAGCAGATATTTTGCGGTGGTGGCCAGCGCGTCGTCGGGCCTGCCGAACGGCGAAACCTTGCCGTCGCCGTCATAGTCGATGCCGAGATGCAGCCAGACTTCCGGCATCCATTGGGTATGACCCATCGCGCCGGCCCAGGAGCCGCGCATCTCTTGCGGCGTGCCCCAGCCGCGATCGACGATGCGCAGCGCGTTGATCAGCTCGCTTTCCCAATAGGGTTTTCTGCGCGGCGCGTTCCAGGCGAGCGCGGCCAGCGAGGGGAAGATCGGCCGCATATGGTTCTGCTGCACCAGGGGATCGCCGAACGCGGACTCGACGCCCCACAGCGCCAGCAGCGTGCCGCGCTCGACCCCAAAATCCTTTTCGATGCGCGCAAACAACGCCTCGTTCTTCTTCAGCGCAACCTTGCCGTTGATGATGCGCCAGTCCGAGACGCGGCGGTTGATGTACTGCCAGGTCGCTTCCGTGAATTCGGGCTGGCTCGCGAACTCCTTGAAGACGCTGGTGTCGGGCGCAAGATGCGCCATCGCCCGGTTCCAGGTGGCCTCTGAAACGCCCTTGGCCAGCGCGCGGGTGCGAAAATGTTCGCGCCACGCGTCGAAGCCCTGCGCCTTCGCGGCGCGCGCGGCGATGGGCGGCACAAGCAGAGTGGTCGCTGCGAGGCCGGATCGCAGCAGCGTCCGCCGCGACGGGATTTTGAGGGAATCAGGCCGGTCCATGACCGCAGTCTACGGGAGCCGGGACGGGGCGCGCAAAACGATTGCGCCAGGTTCCGCATTCATGTCTGCAAGGCGAGAGCGATCTTGGACAGCCAGCGCCGCACTGCGCGTTCCTCCTTACTACTGAGCCCCGCGGCTAACCGCCGCTCCAGCGCCAGCGCGTGCCGCCGGCATTTTTCCAGCAGCGTGAGGCCGCGGCGGGTCAGGCTCCACTGCAGCACCCGGCCATGCACGGGATGCGGCGTCTTCCGGATGGCGCCGTCGCGCTCGAGATTGCGGATGATGACGCCGACGGTTTGCGGCGTCAGCACCGCGACGCGGGCGAGGTCCGCCCCCGAGAGGCCCGGATAAGCCCTGAGCATGGTCAACACCAGGAACTGCGGCGGCGTCGCGCCGAGCTCGGCGAGCGCGCGTTCCAGTGTCAGCCGCGCGGCGGCCGCGGCCTGGCGCAGCAGATAGCCGAAATAGCCGGCTTCGCCGCGCTTGCCTCGGCCGGGCGGCGGGGGGGTTGGAACCGGCGGCATCGCGGCGGGGGTTTTTCGCGCGCGGCTCGATTTTGGCCGCTTCGATGGCTTTTTCGCAGGTCGCGATTTCGTGCTTCCGGCAGTCTTGCGCATGATATAAGGGCTCTTATAACAAATCAGGGTTCTGATATCAGGGAGAATAGCATGTCACACGCGCGCAGCGAATATGCCGCCTTCAGGACACAAGCGGCGGACATCCACGAAGCCCTGTTGTCGCTCGGCAAGCTCGCGACAAAGGCCGGCCTCGACAAGGAGTTGATCGAGCTGATCAAGATCCGCGCCTCGCAGATCAACGGCTGCGCCTTCTGCCTGCAATATCACATCCTGCAGGCGGAAGCCTTCGGACTGTCCACAGACAAGATCAATCTCGTCGCGGTCTGGCACGAGACGCCGCAATTCTCCGCTCGCGAGCGCGCCGCGCTGGCCTGGACAGAGGCGTTGACGGTGCTCGCGGGCGGCGTCAGCGACGAGGTTTATGGGCAGGCCAGCGCGGCGTTCTCCGAGAAGGAATTGCTCTACCTCACCTCGGCGATCACTGCGATCAACGCGTGGAATCGTTTCGGCGCCGCCTATCGCTGGCCGCCGCAGGCGCGGCCGAAGAAGGTGCAAGCCGCAGCGTCCTGAGCTAATTCTCGGCGCCTTCCTCCTGATCGGGCCGCGCGATTTCCTCCTGGATCGTCGCATGCGCGACCGCCGGCGCTGCGGCCATCTCCGGCCCGAACTCGCGGCCGCGGCCATGGATCAGCCGCTCATAGGCGGAGATCAGGGTGACGTAGGGATTGACCCAGATCCAGCCGTCCCGCGTGAACACCTGGACGTCGAAATGCAGATGCCGGCTGGTGCCGTTGGGATGATCGAGATAGTTCGAGACCACGCCGATCTTCTCGCCCTCGGTGACGCGCCGCCCGTTCAACAGTCCGTCGGAATCCATCGCCGACGGATTCATGTGCATGTAGCGGAAGCGGATGTGCTCGGTGCGGCTGTTGATCTGCAGCGTCGCGGCCTGCTGCTTCGGCGAGCGGATCACGACGCCGTCGCGCACCGCGACGATCGGCTGCTGCTTGGGATCGCAACCATTGGGGCCGTCGTCCTTCGACGGGCAGCCGCCCGGCCTGATGTCTTCGCCCTGATGCCCGAAGCCATTGGCGCACTGGCCGACCGAGAAGCTGCGCAACTCGCAGAAATTGTCGCGCCAGGGATATTCGCTGGAGGGCAGGTCCGACTTGTCGCCGCTGGAGCGGCGGCGTTGCGAATGCACGAAGGCAGGCGCCTCCAGCGGAAAGCGGATTTGCGAATAGGTGGTCAGGTCGGTGCGCCCGGACTGCTTGTGATAGCCGCTGCCCGCGATGATGCTGCCGGGGGCACGGAAGGTGAAATCGGACGAACGTTCCGATGGCCGTTCGCTGACCTCGGCCGGCCGGTCGAAGCGCGGCCGCGCGGGGCGTCCGCCCGCGACATGCAGGGCTTTCAGGAAGCGCTCGGCGACGGGATAGGCCTCGCGGCAGGCGAGGCGGCGCGCGCGCGGCGTCGAGTCGAGGCACTGGATCGACACCACATAGGGCGCGCCGAAACGGGTGAAGGCGTAGCGCACATAGCCTTCCCTGATGAAGCGGCGGATGTCCGGATATTGGCCGGCGAGCGATTTCACCGGCTCGCCCTTGCCGCCGGCGGGATCGTCGACCTCATAGGCCAGCAGCGAACCCGTGATCTGCACTTCGACCGGCTTTGCGAACGTTCGCGATGGCATGCCGGCGCCCGCGCCGGGTTCGAGCGAGAACACCGCGTCATAGCCCGACGGCCCGGCGTCGAAGACATCGACGGGACGGAAGTCAGCCTGATAGCGCGCGATCGGAAGCAGCAGGCCGCCGTTCTGCCGCGCCTCGACATAGGCGGCCGCATCGAACGGCAGCAGCACCGGCACCGGGCTGCGTCCGATGCCGGTAAAGATCGGCGAGGTCACCGCGTTGAGCTGCACCAGTGCCGGCATCGATCGGGGATCGGAGACAGCCACGCGGCGCTGGACGGAGAAGGTGAAGTCGGAAGCCACCGACGGCACCGCACCGATCTCGGCCCGGAGCTGATCGAGCACCGCGCGCCATTCGACGCGGGCCACCGAGACCGGAGGCGTCAGGAATTCTTCGGCGGCATGGCAGGGCGCAACGGCCAGCAGCGCCGCGAGGGCTGGCAGCGAGCGCCTAGCGAAACCGACCACTCCCCGTATCAACCGTCGCTCCCCCGGCGGTTCATTCCTCAGCCTGTATCTTAGTCCTTCGCGCGCTCGACGTAAGAGCCGTCCTCCGTCATGACGACGATCCGTGTCCCAACGGCAACATGCGGCGGTACGCCGGTGCGTAACGCCGTTGGAGAGCACGGCCGGCTTGTAGGAGGAGGAGGCGGTCTGGCCCTTGGTCACCGGTTCGGTTTCGACCACTTCAAGGGTCACGCGCTGCGGCAGCGCCAGGGAAATCACGTTCATACCGTAAGTCGACAGCTTCACGGTCATGTTTTCCTGCAGGTAGGAGGACGCGTCGCCGACAATGTCCTTGGAGACCTGAACCTGGTCGTAGCTATCGGGATTCATGAAGTGGAATCCGTCGCCATCCTGATAGAGATAGGTGAAATTGCGCTCTTCCACCGTGGCCTTCTCGACCTGGTCGGTGGTCTTGTAGCGCTCGGAGATCTTTACCCCGTCGCTGATCCGGCGCATTTCGATCTGGCTGACCGGCGTTCCCTTGCCGGGATGGATGTTCTCGGCGGAGACGACCACGTAAAGCTTGCCGTCTTGCTCGATGACGTTGCCCTTGCGAATAGAGCTGGCGATGACCTTCAAAGCTGATTTTCCTGATGTTCTGGCCCGGCACCGGACGGAATCTGCGGGCCTCAAGGCGATTTCCGGCGGCAACATACTGATTTTGCCGTTTATTGCCAGCATTTTGGGGCTCTCTGGAGCCGTCGATTAATGTCCGGAAACGACCCCATTTCGCCCTGGTGGGCGTCCACCCGGCATGCCGACCGCAAGCCGTTCCTCCTGGCACGGGCGGCCGTGACAAAGGCGGTGCGGGCCTTTTTCGACGAGCAGGGCTTTTCCGAGGTCGAGACCTCCATTTTGCAGGTTTCCCCCGGCAATGAGACCCATCTGCATGCCCCGCGCACCGAGGTGATCCGCCCCGATGGCGCGCGGGCGACGCGTTATTTGCGGACATCGCCGGAGTTCGCCTGCAAGAAATTGCTCGCTGCCGGCGAGAAAAGGATTTTCGAGTTTGCGCGCGTGTTTCGCGACCGCGAGCGCGGCGACCTGCATCTGCCCGAGTTCACGATGCTGGAATGGTATCGCGCCGATACCGGCTACGACGCCGTGATGGCCGATAGCATCGTGATCATCGCTCATGCGGCGCAGGCCACCGGAATCGGGCAATTTTCCTTCCGTGGAAAGATCGCCGATCCCTTTGCCGAGCCGGAGCTGATCACGGTTGCTGCTGCCTTCGCGCGCTTTGCCGGCATCGACCTGCTCGCCACCGTCTCGAACGGCGAGGGCGATCGTGCCGCACTCGCCCAGGCTGCGCGCGAAAAAGTGCGGCTGGCGGACGACGACACCTGGTCGGACATTTTCAGCAAGGTTCTGGTCGAACATGTCGAACCCAGGCTTGGGCAGGGGCGTTTGACTGTCCTGTATGAATATCCCGCCCCCGAAGCGGCGCTCGCGCGGGTGAGCGCCGCCGATCCGCGCGTGGCCGAGCGTTTCGAGGTCTATGCTTGCGGGGTTGAACTCGCCAACGGATTCGGCGAATTGACCGATGCCGCCGAACAGCGGCGACGCTTTGAGTTGGCCATGGACGAAAAAGCCCGCCGCTATGGCGAGCGTTACCCGCTGGATGAGGATTTCCTTGCAGCGGTCGCCGAGATGCCGCAAGCAAGCGGCGTTGCGCTCGGTTTCGACCGGCTGGTGATGCTGGCAAGCGGGGCGGCGAGGATCGATCAGGTGGTGTGGACGCCGCCTGCGGGTGAGAGATGAGAGCCACAGCAACATTGCGCACGCCGGCCGAGCTGGTCGCCCACGGCCTGGCGCCGCCGGAAAATCTGCCGGACCTGGAAAAGGTCGCGGCGCGCTATGCCATCGCGGTGACGCCTGCGGTCGCCGGGCTGATCGATCCCGATAATCCGGGCGATCCCATCGCGCGGCAATTCATCCCCTCGGCGGATGAGCTGAAAACGCAGCCGGGCGAAAACGCCGACCCGATCGGCGATCACATGCATTCACCGGTGGCCGGCATTGTGCATCGCTATCCCGACCGGGTGCTGTTCAAACTGGTTCATGTCTGCGCGGTCTATTGCCGCTTCTGCTTCCGCCGTGAGATGGTTGGACCGGGCAAGGACAGCGCGCTATCGGACAAGTCCTATGCGGCCGCGCTGGACTATGTCCGCGCACACCGAGAAATCTGGGAAGTGATCCTGACCGGCGGCGATCCCCTGATGCTGTCGCCGCGCCGGCTCAAGCAGGTCATGAGCGATCTTGCCGCGATCGATCACGTCAAAATCATCCGCCTGCACACCCGCGTGCCCGTGGCCGATCCCGCGCGGATCAGCGCGGAGATGGTCGATGCTCTCAAGGTCGAGGGCGCGACCACCTGGGTGGCGCTGCATGCCAATCATGCGAGCGAACTGACCGCCGCGGCCCGCGCGGCCTGCGCCCGCCTGGTCGATGCCGGCATTCCCATGGTCAGCCAGTCGGTGCTGCTTGCCGGGGTCAACGATACGCCGAGGCTCTCGAAGCCCTGATGCGCGCCTTCGTCGAATGCCGGATCAAGCCCTACTACCTGCATCACGGCGATCTGGCGCCGGGCACCGCGCATCTGCGGACCACGCTGGCGCACGGCCAGGAGTTGATGCGGCAGCTCCGCGGCCGGGTGTCCGGCCTGTGCCAGCCCGATTATGTGCTGGATATTCCCGGCGGCGCCGGCAAGTCGCCGGTCGGACCGGGCTACCTGGTGCGACAAGATTCTTCGCTTTCCCCGCGTGAAGTGACCGGCGAGATGCGCTATCGTGTCACCGACTATTGCGGCGACGTTCATCTGTACCCGCCGGAGTGACGGGAGGAGCAACATGAACAACATGAAAAAGACGGCGATATCGATGGCGCTCCTGGTTCTGATCGGCGCGCCGACTGCGATCGCCCAGACCGGCACGGGCTCGTCAGGCGCGAGCAAGAGCGGCGGCCTTCCGCAGGCCCCGATCGGTCACCGCCAGCCGACACGCGGCAGACGTGCCGAACGAGAAGAACCTCGGCAATCCGAACGATCCCATCAACAAGGAAGATGCGATCCTCGACAAGAAGATCAAAAGCATCTGCCGCGGCTGCTGATGCGCTCATGATCCGGAGCCGAAGGGCCGCGTTAGCGCAAAGTGTGAAGCGGTTTTCCGAAGAGATCATACGCCAAACATGAGCAAGCGGCCGCCCGAAGGCGGCCGCCGCGATGGTCATGCGCTATTCCGCCGGCTGCCCCGCCAGCGTGATTTCCGACACCAGCACCTTGCCCTTGGTTTCCGGGCTGTAGAGCAGGGTGATGACGAACACGATCGCCGCACCCGTCGTCGCGATCAGCATCGGAATGGTGAAGCCCATCGGCTGGGTGACCGCGAAGTAGGTGAGTATCGGCCCGGTGAAGCCGGCCCAGATCGCGCCCTGATGATAGCAGAAGCCCGACGCCGTCGCCCGCACCTCGGTCGGGAAGCGCTCGCTCAGGTAAGACGGGTTCTGCCCGTAGATCGCGCCGAGGAAAGCGCCTTGCAGGATGAAGGCGCCGGACACCAACGCGTAGGAATCGAACATCAGGTAGAACGGCGTGATCAGGGCGCCGATCGCGCACGGGATGATCATCGCCCATCGGCGTCCCAACACGTCGGCGACATAGCCCCAGCCGCCACTCGCCAGGAACGCGACCAGGTTGGCGAGTGCGATCGGCATCGCCACCATGCCTGCGCTCAGATGCAGGTCCTTCTGCAGATGCGTGGCGAACATGCCGTAGACCGAGTAGTAGATCACGAAGCTCGATGCCATCCACAGGCAGGCCATCACCGTGTTGGGCAGGACGCGCAGGCGGAAGATGTCGAGCAGCGGCGCCTTGAATTCCTGCTTCTGCTCGCGCTGGATGCGGCGGTTCTCCACCCACACCTTCGGCTCCTTGACGTAGATGCGGATCCAGATCACGGCCAGGGCCGGCAGCACGCCGAGGATCAGCAGGCCGCGCCAGCCGATATGCTCATAGAGCAACCCGTAGGCGAGACTCGAAAGCAGGAAGCCGATGCTCCATGAGCCCTGCAGCACGCCGCTCATCAGGCCGCGCGAGCGCGCCGGCCAGGATTCCATCGCGAGCGCGGCGCCGGCGGGCCACTCCGCGCCCATGCCGATGCCGAGCAGCGCGCGGAACAGGAACAGCAGCGCGAAATTCGGCGCGATGCCGGCCAGCAGATTGCAGACCGAATACCAGAGGATCGAGATCATCAGCGGCGTCTTGCGCCCGATGCGATCGGCAAGCCAGCCGGAGCCGACGGCGCCGACGAGACGCAGCCACAGCGTGATGGTGAAGACGGCGGTGACCTCGATCAGCGGCACGTGGAAGGATTCCGCGATCGGCACCATGATCAGCAGGAAGATCGTGAAGTCGAACGCATCGAGGGTCCATCCCAGCCATGCGGCAATCCAGGCGACCCATTGATCCCTGGTAGGCTCCTTCCACCACGGCACCTGGCCGGGCACTTCAGCCGTCATCGTCATACGCGTTTCCCTTCTCCGATTTATTTCAGTGCATTCTCCATTTGTGATGTGCGGAAAGCCGCCGCCGGGCAGGATTGCCCGGACGCAATGCGGCTAACCTAAGTTTCAGCAAAAGCGATGACGCTCCGCCGTGACGGCGGCGAGACTTGATCCGGGTTGAGAAGATCTGCGCCGCATCGTTGGCGGTTCCCCAGACGTTGAACGATCTCGGTCATTCGCGGGCGCGAGTATGTTCTTACCGCCAGGGAATACAAGGGGAGCGCAGCGAAACGCTCACCAAATTTTGGAAGGGGCGGGACTGAGCGGCCCAGGCCGCTCAGTCCCGGCCGCTTCGGATCAGGCCGATCGCTCGCGAAAGCTTTTACGCCCGCTCCGTCTTGCCGCCACCGCATCGGCCAATTGCCGCAAGACCTGCTCGGTCGTGTCCCAATCGATGCAGCCATCGGTGATGCTCTGCCCATAGGTGAGGCGCACCCCGGGCATCACGTCCTGACGGCCGGCGACG
The DNA here is from genome assembly GCA_963791665.1 of uncultured Alphaproteobacteria bacterium. Taxonomy (GTDB): domain Bacteria; phylum Pseudomonadota; class Alphaproteobacteria; order Rhizobiales; family Xanthobacteraceae; genus Bradyrhizobium. The sequence goes on from CAWBTH010000007.1 coordinate 195,166, forward strand.
AGATTGCTCTCGATCATCGCGCCGACGATGCGCTGCTCGCCGGCGGCGATCTGGCGCGCGACATCGGCCACGACCAGCGGCTGGTTCTCCGGCTTCTTCTCGCTGTTGGCATGGCTTGCATCGATCATGATGCGCTGGCCGACGCCGGCCCGGGCGAGTTCTTCCGAAGCGGCGGCGACGCTCTCCGCATCGAAATTCGGCTTGCGGCCGCCGCGCAGGATGATGTGGCAATCCTCATTGCCCGCGGTCGCCGCGATCGCCGAGCGCCCGCCCTTGGTCACCGCCATGAAATGGTGGGGATGGGAGGCGGATTTCACGGCTTCCGCGGCGATGCGCACGTCGCCGTCGGTGCCGTTCTTGAAGCCGACCGGACAGGACAGACCCGAGGCCAGTTCGCGATGGATCTGGCTCTCGGTGGTGCGTGCGCCGATCGCCGCCCATGCCACCAGATCAGCGATGTATTGCGGGGTCGTCATGTCGAGGAATTCGGTGCCGGCGGGCAGGCCGAGATTGTTGATTGCGGCGAGCAGATTGCGCGCCAGCCGCAATCCCCTGTTGATGTCGAAGCTGCCGTCGAGGTTGGGATCGTTGATCAGCCCCTTCCACCCGACGATGGTGCGCGGCTTCTCGAAATAGACGCGCATGACGATCTCGAGTGTGGTCTGCGAGATTTTCGCGCAATTCCGCAAGACGTTCGGCGTAATCGACCGCGGCAATGGGATCATGGATCGAGCACGGGCCGACGATGACAAGCAGGCGATCGTCGGCGCCGCCCAGGATCGCGTGAATGGCGTTGCGCGCGGCCATCACGATGCGCGTCGCGGTCAGGGTGCGCGGGATTTCGCCCATGACCTCGTCGGGCGTACTGAGCTCCTTGAGCTCGAGGATGCGTAGATCGTCCGTGGTACTCAACATGGCTGGCTCCTGTGGTTTCGGGAGACCTGCCGGCCACAACAAAAAAGCCGCCAGGTCTGGCGGCTTGGTCGGATATCTTGCTGCAATGCTTTAGATTGAGCGCGATCCTCCCGCCGCCAGCGAGCTGTCGTAGCTAAAGTACCAATAGCTGGTGGCGGCGTTGATCATGGCCGGCGCTATAGCCGCCGACTTTTGCCTTGTCACCCGAAATCAGGCAGGCCAGTTCGCTTTTCGCTCAACTGTTGCGCGCCGCCAACGCCATGCCGATCAGCGTGGCGCCGCCGAACAGCATGTTGATGCCGACCAGAAGGCCGAGCGCCCATTCTGCCGAGCCGGGTAACCCAGCGATGATGACGAAGGCGATCAGGATGTCCATCAGCCCGGCCACCAGCAGCCAGGACCAGCGGCCCGACAATTCCTTGCGATGCTCGAGTGCGTACATGATGCTGGTGACGCCTTCGGCGAGGAAGTAGGCGCCGACCACGATCGTCAAGGTCAGCACGCCCTGCACCGGGCGCGCCAGCAGCACGCCGCCGGCGAGCACCGCGAGCGCCGCCGAAATCAGCGACCACCAGAAGCCCGGCATGTTGCGCGCCCACCAGGTGACGAGCAGTCCGCCGATGCCGCTGATCAGGAACATCCAGCCGAGGAAGATGGTGATCGCAAGGCTCGCGAGCGGCGGCACGATCATCGCCGCGATCCCGAGGATCGCAAGCAGGATGCCCTCGAACAGGAAGGCTTTCCAATGCGCCTTCACCGACGCGCTCATTTCGGATTGCAGTTTGTTGAAGTCGTGGGGAAGGGTCATTGCAGCTCTCCCGGCAAAGAGGGTGACGTCGCGACCAACTCTATACTAACTCCCGCCCGATACCGACGAAAAGCCCTCGGCCGTGGTCCGCATGCGGTTACGGCCGAGAAAATAGATCGCGGTGGTGACGATCAACAGCGCGGCGCCGAGCACGATCGCGGCAAGGCCGATCGGCACCAGCACCAGCGCCACGTTGTGGTCGGGATTGAGCATCCAGTGGCGCACCGAGCTCAGCACGAAGCTCAGGCCGATGAAGCCCGCGCCGCCGCCGGCGACCAGCAGCGCCCACATCCTCCGCAACTGGCTCAGCCGTTCGCGGTCGAGATCGGTGCGCGGGGCGTGATGCCGCGCCACCCGCCGCACCAGGCGCATGGCAAATCCGATCGACGAGAAGCCGATCAGGATGCTGGCGACGCCGAGCCAGATGCGTAAGCCCGACGACATCGTCGAGGGTTGCTGCAGCATCAGCAGCGGGAAATCGAACGCCGCATGCAGCCCGACCGGCCCCGCCACCAGCAGGATCCAGCTCGAGATACGCGCCCAGTCGCGATTGTGACGGTGCGCGCCGAGCGCGGTGCCGCCGCGCGCGATCGCAAGATAGGCGCCGGCGATGACGCCGAGCGCACCGTGGAAGGGAACGGTCAGCACGCTGCGCAGGATCGCGAGCGAGCGCCACATCTCGGCATGCTGCACCAGATAGGCGAGGTTCTCATAGGCCGCGAAGCCGAGCCCGGCGGCGGCGCCATAGACGACCGTGTCCATGGGATCGCTCGAGCGACCGCGGCGCATCGAGGCGACAGCGGCAATGACGAGGATTTTCACGACTTCTTCCGGCAGCGCGACGCCGAACACCGCATGCAGCGCCTGCGACAGCCAGGGATCGTTGGGAATGGCGATCAGGCGCACAAAAGGCGCGCGCGCCAGACCGAGCAGCGAAATGCTGGCGGCGCCCAGCACGAAGGCGGTCCAGATCTTGACCGGCGGTCCCGGCCGCTCGCCGGCGGCAACCACCAGCCACAGGATGAAGAGCGCCGGCGCAATGGCGGCGGTGCCGATCACAGTGGGGAGGGATTCAACCAGCAGGTTCATGTGGATCTCAAATAGACGATTTTCTCGACTTGGCTACGTTCCACGTTGCGACGGCGTTTCGCCGCATGCTTGCAGCAGATGTGCCTCGCTTGTCAGCAGCCGCGACAAATTCCGTTCATCTTCGCAGTCACCTCCGCGTCGTCCCCGCCGCCGGTGGAATCCGTATAAACCCTGGTTCCGTCGGGGTTTGTCGCCAGCGGAAGCGGCCGCGACGGCTTTGGCAAGGGAAGCGGGTAGGTGGCGATCGGCGGGTTGATCTTGTCGTAGCAGGTGAGCCGCGCCGCGGGGTCTGCGATCGCCTTGCAATCCGTGGTCTCGGCCTGCGCGGCCTGGCAAAGCGCGCAAATCCCGAGCAAAGCGGCGAGAAATCTCATATCGGTCCTTTCGCGACCAGCAAATCGTGACGCGCCGGCGGCTGCCTCACGATTAATCAACGGAATCAAAGAGTTTTAAAGCGCTTCCTCAAGCCAACAAGCGGCACGCATGTTACGGGAGATGGCTGCTAGTGGTCCGACGACATCGGATCCATTGCGGCGGACATGCGAATGTGGAACCAGAGGACGCTGGAAACTTGATCTGGTGGAGCTGCGGATTTGACGTTCGCTTACGTGCGCCGGATGGTAGCGAACGTCAAATCCGCTCCACTAGCAGGGAGGCACGCCGTGTTCTTTCGCGGAGCGGAAACGCATTCGAGGTCGGTCCTCAAGGCGATGAGCTGGCGAACATTGGGGACGCTGGATACGTTCGCGATCAGCTGGTTCATGACCGGCCGGGTGGAAATCGCAGGCTCCATCGCCGGAATGGAAATCATCACCAAGGTCGCCTGGTATTATCTGCACGAGCGTGTCTGGGCGGTCGTGCCCTGGGGCCGGCGACTTGAGCTTGAGCGTCGTGAGATCTATTGCTTCGCGTCTGCGGCTCGGCCGTGCCCGGCGGGCTTGGTCTTGGCTTTTGCCGCCTTGGCCGGCGCCGGCTTGGGCGCTTCGGTCGAGCGCGCGGCGCCCCACGGATCGGTCTTGCCCTGTTCGGGAATGTTGCTGAGCGATCGCTTGTAGGCTTCCGCAGCAGCCTTGTCGGCCGCTTTTTGCGCGTTGGTCTTTTCCTTGTCCGCTTCGCCATATCGCGGCACGTGGTTGTCCACCTGCGCGAACGCAGGCGCGGCCAGGAACGCGAACATGAACAGGGCGAGGACGGCACGCATCGGTTTGCTCCAGCAATTTGGCGCAGGATAGCGCAAACCGTTGTCGTGTTTAAAAGGAAAAAAGCCGAACTCGGAACCACCCGGCGGAAGCCCGGGTCGGGTTGATGTTAGCCCGACAACAGCCGCCGGCAGGTCTCCACAAAGACCTCGGCGCCGGTGACGATGTCGGCATCGTCGGTGTTCTCGGTCCAGTGATGGCTGACGCCGCCGATCGACGGCACGAACAGCATGGCTGATGGCATGACGGTGGCGAGCACCTGCGCGTCGTGGCCGGCGGCGCTCGGCATGCGCACGGATTTTCCATCCGCACAGGCCATGCGCTGCGGCCTCGATCGCATCCTGAAAACGCGCATCCATCCGCGCCGGCGCGCCGGTGCGCAGGCGCTCGACCGCGACGCTGCAGGGACCGTTGCGGCTCGCATCGCGGCCATGGCGCGCAGCCTGTCCTCCAGCCGCTCGATCACGGCGGGATCGTCGTCGCGGATCTGGAACAGCATCTCCGCCCGACCCGGGATGATGCTGGGTGCGCCGGGATCGAGCGCCATGCGGCCGGTGGTCCAGACCGTGCGCGGCCCGCACACGGGCGGAAAGTTTTGGTCGATCGCGACGCAGAATTTCGCCATCGCTAGCCCAGCGTCCTTGCGGATCGCCATCCGCGTGGTGCCGGCATGGTTCTGCTCGCCGGTGAAGGTGATGCGATATTGCCAGATGCCGACGATCGAGGTGACGATACCGATCTTGAGGCGGCTAGCCTCCAGCCGGTCGCCTTGCTCGATATGCGCCTCGAAATAGCCGATGTGACGTCCGCGCTCGACGGCAAGGCGGGCGCGTCCGGCAAGGCCGACGTTCTTCAGCGCCTCGCGCATGCTGCGATCGGCGTTGCGGTCGCGGGCTGCGTCGATGTCGGCTTCGATGACACCGCCGACAAAGGAGCGGCTGCCGAGGAAGGAGCCGAAATGGCCTTCCTCGTCGCACCACGAGGCGACCTCGACCGCGCCCTTGACCGAGGAAGCGGGATTGAGCACGCGCGCGGCTTCCAGCGCGTAGATGACGCCGAGCGGCCCATCGAGCCAGCCCGCATAATTCTGGCTTTCGAGATGCGAGCCGGCGAGCAGCTTTGGCCCGGCCTTCGCGCTCAAGCCCAGCACATTGCCGATGCCATCGATGGTGGCGGTGAGGCCGGCCTCGGGCAGGCGCGCAGCCAGCCATTCCAGCGAGCGCATATGCGCGTCCGAAAAGGTCGGCTTGTGCACGCCGGTCTTGTAGGCGCCGATCGCGCGCAGCGCATTGAGATCGGCAAGCACGCGGGCGCCATCGGCGCTGGGAACGTCAGGCATTAACCACGACCTTCAAAGCAAACATTGGCCTCTGTTTTGCTCTTGGGAGCAGAACTCAGTGGACCACAAAAGACTGCCGAAAGAGAAGTACCATGCTGGGACAGGCAACAGGGGCACCGGTTCGATTTGAAGCACTCGACGCGTTGCGCGGCATCTGCGGCGCTGCTGGTCGTACTGTTCCACATCCCGATTTACCATGCGCTGAAGGGGACGGCGTCGTTCGTTAACCTGCAGTTCTGCGTCGACATGTTCTTCGCGCTGTCGGGTTTCGTGCTCTGCCATGCCTATGGGCATCGTCTCAAAGACGCCAGCGAGGGGCTCCGCTTTGCATGGATGCGTTTTGCCCGGCTCTGGCCGCTGCACATGGTCATGCTGGGCCTGTTCGTTGCGATCGAGTTGGTCAAACTCGTCTTCATGCGCGCCGACGGTTCGCTGGCGCTGGATTCGCAACCCTTCGGACCCGGACACTCGCCCTGGGAGCTCGTCACCAACATCCTGTTCCTGCAGTCCTTCAATTTGCACTCCGGTTTGAGCTGGAACGGGCCGGCCTGGAGCGCGGCGGTCGAGTTCTATGTCTCGCTGTTGTTTGTCGGCGTGATCGTGCTGTTCCCGCGCTTCCGGCGCGAAATCTTCCTCGGCCTGTGCCTTGCCGCCGGCTGGCAACTGTTCGAGCGCTCGCCGGGCACGCTGTTCGTCTCGTCGGACTGGGGCATGCTGCGCGCCATCTTCAGCTTTTTCGCCGGCTGCCTTGCCTACGACATGCGCACCCATTCCAACGGGAAGCTGGAAACGCCGAACATGCTGGAAATATGGAGCGTGCTGCTGTTCGCTGCCTTCGTGCTGACCACGCCGCAAGGCGGATTGCAGTATGCCTTTCCCGTGCTCGCGGTGATCGTGATCTACGTGTTCTCGTTCGACCAGGGCCGTATCTCCGCGCTGTTGCGCTCGCGCGCGCTGCAGAAGCTGGGCCTGTGGTCCTATTCGATCTACATGGTGCACATCTTCGTGTTTCAGATTGCGAAGATGGCCGTCTCCTATGTCGGCCACAAAACCCATCTCGATCTCGTGGGCTGGCACCACAACGAGAAGCTGGTGTTGTTGGGACCACCGGAGCAGGCGGTGTGGTTCGCGCTCATTCTGTCCGTTGTGCTCGTCGTGCCCGTGGCGGCGCTGACCTGGCGCTGGATCGAGAAGCCGGCGCTGGATGCGGCGCGGCGAGGGGTGAAGGTGAAGGCGCTTGCGCGCGCGATCACTGGCGGCATGGCAGCAAAGCCTGCTCAGGCGATCGGAGCGGACGACGGTGGTTCGGGCTTACAATCTCGATGGAAACCGTCACCGGCGCCGAGGTTTGGGTGATCGGTTCTTTGGCGAGCGCAAGCGATGGCGCCAGCAGAGCAAAAATCAGGGCAATTCGCGCGAGAATGTACTCCTCCCGGCAACCGATTGTGCTTACATAACATGCACTTTGCCGACGCTCAACATATTCCGTGCTTAGCCGACCGACAGCAGATGCGAACGGCCGTTGCCGGGGAGCACCCAGACCCACCAGCGTGCCAGTCTCGGTTCGGCGCACGTCCGGCTCAGGTGGCGCTATGCCATAAGCAGGCTCGCTCGACCTTTACGTCCGTCCAGTTCGACGGTTCGTCGACCGTCTGCGCCCACCCAAGAAGCTTGGGTTGCCTTCGTTCTCGCTGCAACTTATGGTCAAGCGCATCGCCGCCGCCACGCAATGGTTTATTACTGACCTGCGCCGCACGCCGATTGGATTGATCGCCAAAGGTGGCACAGAGGTAGCGAGATAGGTGAGCGCGGCCGCTTGAGGTTCGTGAAGCATGCGGTCCGAATGGGAGCGAAGACGAGTGATCAAGGCTCTGGCGGCGACGGCAGCCACCAGCTTGTTTAACTCGTTTGCGATCCCTCCCGCGAAGGCGATCGCACCCGCGGTCGTATTCGCAATGTTCAGGGAGCTATAGCAGTCCTGAATGCGATACAGTCGCTGAATGCAAAGGGTGGCGGCTTGGGCGAGCAATTTGCTGCAATCAATCTCAAGCTGGACCAGATACTTCAGAATTAGGTCTATACGCTGCAAGCGATCGCTCAGCTGCAGAAATCCATCGATGCATTGGGACTTCGGGTCGGCGGATTGCTGACCCTAGAGCGGTATCGGTCGCTCGCGATTGCGATCTATAATCTACGGGACGACTTCCAGCGATTTAGCACCGTACTCAGGCCCGCAGTCGGGGAACGCAAACGTGCTATGTCGCCGACTGCTATCGGTGAATACAACCGGCTGTTCAGCGCGCTTGGGAACCTCGTCTCGGATACACGCAACACGTTCGCGCTTACGAACCTCGATGCAGGTCATGCGGGTCTCGAGGGCGTCAACAGCCTTCTGATCATGGGCTCTGTGCTCCCGGCGTTGGTTGCTGTTGGACACGTTTCGAAGCGTCAACCGGCTGACGCTCGAACTGGGATGGGCTCCATCGCAATATCACTCGGCATCAGCGGCTCTGCGTGATGCGCTCTCAACCTATGGAAGCTTGCGCGCCAAGGAAGCGCAAGCCGCGCAGATTTAGGAAGCTACGGAGGCTCTCGCTGAAATCAACGCCGTTTCGATTGGCTTGCCGTCCGAGATTTGCTCACGCCGCCGGCGACAAACATTTCGCCACCACACGGCTATCCATTTGCTTCAGAACCCCAGTGCTTCGCGCATCTCCGGTCGTCAACCAGATCTGCTTGCAGTTTTCCGCAAGATTACGGATTACCGGACGATCGAGACATTTGCCATCGACTATCAAATTATCTCACTGCCAACGCTTTGCCTGCGCAAGTTGCTTACCCGCAAATGCAACTCGCCGCTAAGGACGGCATCACGAGTATGCAAGTGACTAGGCCACGTGGCACATTCTTAACTGGAACTGATCAAGATCCAAGAATTCCAAGCATTGCGATCATCGACGAACGTGGCGATTGCCGCGACGGCCTACTCGCGGTCGGAAAAAAAGTCGCGCCGGGGAGCCTCGGGCTGCAGCAGCCCGACGGCGTCTTGGATGATTCGTTGAACGAACTGGTTGAGCGGCTGCCGCGGTACAACAATGCGCTCATCGCGCAGGAGCAGATTGCGCAACTGCAGAGGCTCGCAACCGTTCTCGGCAGCGCGCTCGATACGTTTGACGTCGCGGTTGACACAAAATGACGGCCTCGCACCGAAGCAAACTATGGGTCGTGTGGATTGCCGCACTTGTGGTGTTGTCGCTTGTTTGGTGCCCCACCTCATTTGCTCGGACCGAGCCGCTCGATGTGGCATTGAAGGGGCTGGCCAAGGGGATTTAACAGCGCGATTTCAGTAAGACTTACGACAGCCTTTATAATGCTTTGGGTCGCCTCAACGAACTCTTCGAGAAGGCGAATTCGATCACCAAGCCGGTCAAAACCTTTACGGGCGAAATAACGCGCGGGTTGGACGCATTCAATGGATCGCCAAAGGAGCTTGGATCATTGGTCACTATGATCGAGGCTGACACAAAAAGCTCGATGAATTCACCGTTCCAGTTCCGCCGTTTGGTGACCCCATGAAGGGAGTTGCTACGAGCGACCTCACTAGCGGGGACCCGGTCATAAGGGGCGCCGCGCTAGACAAAATCCTAGCTCAAGGCGACAAACTCCGAGCTGAGTTCAACGCGACCCGTGATCGCTACCAACGGCTGCAGAAGACGGCTAACGAGACCGTTAGCGAGGCGATGGCTGCGGAAGACCGGGGCATTGCGCTTGAGAAGGTCCTCGACAAGCTGAATGACAGCGGCGCCGGTTTCGTCATGAACATATACGGCCAGCATCTCGCCTTCATGGCCTTAGACATGACAATTTCGGTGAATCCTGCGCTCGCTGCACGTGCCGGCGCCGCGAAAGCCCTTGCTAAGCGCTATTCTGACGCGATCTCTATCATGCGCGACAAGCTCAGGCAGTACCGCCTCTATGAGAGCTGGGCCCGCTTTTATCGATGGCAAGAGTGGATAAGGCAATACTCACCGCTTTCCTCGCAGCTTAAGCAGGCCGAGGATATCCTCGCGAAGGTCAATGGCCTCGGCGGATTGTCGTCCGACGGAGCGTCGCCAGGCGCGCTCGCAATCGCGCAGCTCATTAAAAAGACTATGCAAGAAACCGGGGCGACGAAGGCTCAGGCCGAGCGTCTCATAGAACAAGCCGCCAGGAAAGACGCCGAAGCGGCCGCGCAACGAGAGCATCAGGCATTGCTGGGATTGATCGGCGCAGTGAGTGGTTTAGGAAGTGGTATTGCAGGCGGCGCCACGGGCGGTGACGCAGCCGCTCCTTCGGCTTCTCCGCCCATCCTAGTGCCTCGGGTGATGCGCTTCGGCACCCCCGGTGGCGCCACTCAACCGAACAGTGACAATCAGCCGAACTCTATTCCGGTCAATCCACCACGTTAAGACGTCGACTTGCCGACGGTACGCGACGATACAGCCTCGCCCACTTTGCGAGGGACAATCTTCGGAAATGACTACCTACCATGGTTAGGCCAGCAGTTCCTCTAATCTAGAAATTGCACTCCCCTAGCGGAATTGAATCGCTCTCTCCACCATGAAAGGGTCGAGGCGAAATCTCTTCAAACGAGTGCGGCAAGCGGCGGGGAATGGCACTCCTTGGCGACGAGCCGGATTTCCCGATAATTTTTCTGCTATCTTCTTTTCGTCGGAAGATGCCTCACGACTGTGCCGGACCCGCAGTCTTTGATGTGACGATGTTTGGCATCTCGCAAGTCGTCCCGGCGATCCGATGTGGGCGCGCCAATTGGCGTCCGCTTTGGCCGGAATGGCGCTCCCTAGCGGAATCGAACCGCTCTCTCCACCGTGAAAGGGTGGCGTCCTAACCGATAGACGAAGGGAGCAAAATCCTCGTTGATTCAATGTCTTGCAGCGAGGATTTGACCGCATCTTGGAGGGGTGGAAGCCCGCTCCCGAGCCTGCGGCGGGCGAACGTATAGTGGCGTTTGGCGGAGGCGGCAATGCTTTTCGGCTCGGGCCGGGAACACGCCTTCTGCATTCAAATCAACGCTTTCTAAAGCCGATCCGGAGTAGGTCTCATCCTTCGGAGGGATGAAGATGCCTGCTGCCAGGAAGCGTGAAGCCCGCAAGCTGTTGGGGCAATCCGCGTGGATCACGCTGGAGGGCGGCTTTGCCGCGCGCCAATGCGTGGTGCAGGATATTTCCAGCGCGGGCGCGAAGATCGCGGTGGATGACGCCGCGACGTTGCCGGGCACGCTGCGGCTGGCGTTCTCGCGCGATGCCCGCACCGGGCACAAATGCCAGGTGGTCTGGCGCCGCGGCCGTTCCGCCGGCCTCAAATTCGTGCGCTAAAGCGCGATGAGGCATCGCGCTTTAGCTCATTTTATTTTGCGCATGATCTTGTCGGAAAACCGGTGCCCACTTTTCCGGATCATGCGCTAGTTTCGGTGTGCCTTCCGCGTTAGAAAGCGGAATGCGAAACTTCTTCATCATTGTCGCGCTGCTCTGTGTGCCTCCGGCTTTCGCGGAGTCCTCGCGTCCGCTCAAGCTGGACACGCCCGCCGACAAGCCTGCGCCGCTGAAAGGCAAGGCCTCGTCGAATTCCTGCGCGGCCTATGGCGCCGGCTTCGTCAAGGTTGAGGGCACCGACACCTGCGTGCAGGTCGGCGGCTCGATCAGCGTCGGCGCAGGCGTGCGGCGCTAGCGATGTAGCGCACGCCCTTCGATATCGTCGTACCCGTCGTGATGTACTGCGCCATGCTGTGGTGGCTGTCGCGGCGCATGAGCTGGACGCGATTGCTCATGATCACAGCGGTCACGCTGGCTCTGATCATTGTTGTCCTCGTGGTGGAGCGTGGGTTCTAGAGCGCTATCGCGCTCTAGATCTTGTCTTGCGCATGATCTTTTCGGAGAACCGGTGCCCACTTTTCCGGATCATGCGCTAGCTCATCGGGCCGCCCAAATGTTTGGCGAAGGCCGGCCGGGACGCGACCTCCGCGAACCAGCGCTCGACATGAGCGAATGTCGGTTGCCTGATCATTCCCTTGAAGCCGAGCCAGCGCCGCGCGTAGGCGCCGACCGCGATATCGGCGATGGTGAATTGATCGCCCTCCATGAATCGGCGCGTCGACAGCTGCCGGTCGGCGATCGCCCAGACCGGCGCTTCCGCGTCGGCGTCCTTCTGGATCTGCGCCATGTCCTGCTTGTCCGGCGCGGTGCGGATCAACGCCCAGAACACCGGGCGGTCGACCGGCTGCACGGTCGAGAGCGTCCAGTCGAGCCAGCGGTCGACCGCGGCGCGCCGCTTCGGCGCATCCGGATAGATCGGCGTGCCCTTGCCATAGGCGAGGCAGAGATAGCGCATGATCGAATTGGATTCCCACAGCACGAAGTCGCCGTCGACCAGGGTCGGCACCCGTCCGTTCGGGTTCATCGCGAGATAATCGGGCTCGTTGTTGCGGCCGAACTGCATGCCGGCGTCGATCCGCTCATAGGCGATATCGAGTTCGGCCAGACACCACAGCGCTTTCTGCACGTTGACCGAGTTGGTCCGGCCCCAGATCGTCAATCCCACGTTTCGCTCCCGCTTGTTTTGCGGAAACGTCTTATCGGAAATGCAGCGCGCGCGCAAAAAAGGCCCCGCCATCGGCGAGGCCAGACTTGCGCAGCAACTTGGAGATCAGATTAGTGGCCGAAGAACAGCCACAGCAGAATGATCACCGGGATCGGCACGCCCAAAAGCCAAAGCAGAATTCCTCTTCCCATCGAAGCCTCCTCAATTCCTCGTGTTCGCGGAGACAACGTGGAGCCGCAGGGATGGTTCCGCGCGCGATTTACCAATGCCCGGTGTTGGGCATCGACGACCACGGCTCGGCGGGCGCCTTGGGATCGCCCTTCTGCAACAGCTCGATCGAATGCAGGTCGGGCGAGCGCACGAAGGCCATGTTGCCGTCGCGCGGCGGGCGGTTGATGGTGATACCCATCTTCATCAGCTTGTCGCAGGTCGCGTAGATGTCGTCGACCTCATAGGCGAGGTGGCCGAAATAGCGGTCCTCGCCGTATTTCTCCTCGTCCCAGTTATAGGTGAGCTCGACCAGCGGCGCGCCGCGGGTCTTGGGCTGCGACTTGAGGAGGTCGATGTCCTCCTGCGCGCACAGGAACACCAGCGTGAAGCGGGCCTTGTCGTTGTCGATGCGGCGGACCTCCTTCAGCCCCAGGGCATCCCCGTAGAATTTCAGGGCGGTATCGAGGTTGCGCACGCGCAGCATGGTGTGGAGGAAACGCATTTTTCTCTCTCCGTTGAGAATATTTGTGATCTTGAGCCGGTTTCGGCGTGAGGCGGGGCAATCAATAGCAGCAAATTCAGCGGGGGTGCAGCCCTATGGATGCGGATTTGTCCGTCGCCGCTGCAGGCTATTTCCCGTTGTGCGCTGCTGTTACCTCACCGAGGCGATCACGACGAAAGATTGTTAAGATTTATCCCGCGACGATTTGCGCGATTCCGATTCGTTCTTTGCGAACGAAATAATCAGATGGAGAACAATGGCGGACCTTGAGGAGACACCTCGTGAAATCCCTTAAGCTCTCGTTTCGCTCTGACGACGTGCACAAGATCCGCAACTTCGCGGAGGACCTCAGTCTTCACTTGAAGGACCTCGGCACGCTACCGACGGCTGAGGCCGATCGCACGACCGACACCGTCGTCGTCTCCGGGATCCATGCGCGACAGTTGCGTCGGTGCCGCCTTCACATCGAGAAATTTCTCGAAAAGCACTTCCTGACGCAGGTCTGCGAAATCACTCAGCAAGATGGACGCTCGGACGGGTGAGGGCCCGTTGGATTTCGGCAATCGCACACCCGCGAAACAGTCCTGAAACACAACTGAAGCCAGATTGCGTGAACCTGCGGGCGTCCTCTTTCGTCGAACACAGGCAAAAGGAGATTGCTATGCGCAGGATGATTCAGGTCGGTTCCAAGGAAGAAGTCGAATTGCTGCTGGCGCTGTTCGGCTCGCACGCGCAGCCGCCCAAGAAGAAGGCGCGCTGAACAGGCATGCGATGTTCCTGCCTCGAAGTGATTTCGAGAACCGATTGTTAGGGTTTGCTTCGCGCCGAATTCGGCAATTCCGATTCGTTCCTTGAGAACGAAAATGAATCAGATGGAGAACATTAGCGGACATTGACGGTGTAGTGGTCGACTTCGAGGCCATGCCCGTAGTCATACTCGATCACGAACTGATCGGTGCCGCGGAAACCGGGCTCGGACCTGTAGTCGACGCGAAATCCGTTGGTTGGAAGTCCCACGCACTTGGCGGTCAGCTCGGGCTTGTAGCGGCTCGGTCCGATCCTTGTCTGTACCTCGGACGGGGTGAGCGTGCCATGCGCCGGCCGTGACGCCACCTTTACGATGCCGCGCTTGCTGTCGCAGTCGGCCGTGAATGATCTGTAGACGTGCATTTGCGTAGGCTGTCCCGATCTTGCCGACATCGTGAAGTCCTTGGCGCAGGCGTTGCCCGCGACCGCGGAGCAGGCAAGGGCAACGGCAACAAGCCTCATCTGGACCTCCCATGGCGCAACGCGCCTTAATCCAAACCCACGCTTTCAATCCTAGCCGACGCGCCCTGAGCAGCGGAACCGGTTCCGCCTCCCGGCGTTGTGACGCCATCAAGGAGGAGGACAGATCATGGACTTCACGAGAGGTGCATTGTTGTGGCTGCTTGGCGTGCCGCTGCCGATCATCCTGCTGATCGCGCTGTTTTGGCACCATTGAGCCGCGTCGGAACAAAAGGCCCCGCCTCTGGCGGGGTCTTTTTGCTGGATGGGGCCGCTGTGCCCGGCAAAGCACAAGTAGAGGATAACGTCGCCTCCGGCGTGGCCGGCCGATTGCCGCCAATTCCGCGAATCAACTAGACCGATTCACGGGGTAGGGAAGCGGAGTGTGTCATGAGAGTGGCTTCCTTGGAGAGTGTGTTGGCCGTTGCCACCTTGGTATCGGCCGTCGTCGTCGTGCTGTGGAGCTTCAAGATTCTCTACGGCGTGTAGAACCTGCAGGTATCGGTCGAAACAAGACCTCGCTCGCAACGGGGCTTTCGAAGATCCCTTCCGCGGCGGCGGAAGCCTGCGTTTTTCAAATGAGCGACATATCGGCATCGACCAAAGTCGATGCGCACGCGGCACGCCTTTCGCGAGAACCGTTGCAGAAAAAACTCAGGTTCGCCGCGATAGCGCGCGCGATCGTTGAAAGCCGTTGACGGCTATCCCGGCGCAGATCAAACATCAGGGATCACCAAGACAGTACGCGTTCGGTTTCGTCGGTCCTCTGCGTATTCATATGCCGGGCTGTTGCAAAGCTTTTTGGTTCAAGCATGCATTTTGGCTTTTATCTCGTCGTCGCGGCGCTCGTCATTCTGGGCGCGGAGGTGGCTTACGCGCTCTATCAACTCGTCAACCTGACATTATGAGAGGCGGCGCGTGCCCAACGATCGCCTATCGCGAAGCGGATAACCTTATGCCGCAAACCCCAGAAACCCGCGTCCTGGTGAAGGCGGACCGGTCTGTGCGCACCGCAGGCGAGGCCCGTCCCGCCAACTGAGGCGCGCGAAAGCGCTTCTCCCCACCACTGGTAGAGTTATAGTGCTTGTCGGGGATGGGGAGGACGGGTGTCCTCTAACGATGAAGAACGGGCTTTTTTCGATCCACATCAACATGCTCGATGACGTGCGGGGGCGCGACAGCGGCGTCACCATCCTGCGCGACGGGCATTTGATCAGCGGCGGGCCGTATTTCTGGTCGATCGGCTCCTACACCGCGGCCAACGGCACGTGGAAAGGCGAGTTCACCACCAACCAGCACAGCAAGTTCAGCGATCCCCAGGTGCGATCGGTGCTGGGCGGACGGGAGGCGACCAGCGGATTTTCCGGCACCTATACCGACGACAGCGCCGAGATTTTCGGAACTACCTTCGTCGGCACGCGCAGCCTCAGTTTCCGCGCCACGCTGAAGCGCCTGCA
This sequence comes from uncultured Alphaproteobacteria bacterium, assembly GCA_963791665.1. Classification (GTDB taxonomy): domain Bacteria; phylum Pseudomonadota; class Alphaproteobacteria; order Rhizobiales; family Xanthobacteraceae; genus Bradyrhizobium. The sequence continues at coordinate 210,548 of CAWBTH010000007.1, forward strand.
GGATATCTAGCGATCCGTCTGCTTCTTCTCGGCGGGCGACTTCATGTAAGTCGCTACGCCAATGAACCCGGCGAAGCCGAGAACGTCCAGCAACACCTCCAGCCATGGCGGCATGTCGCGCCTCAATGGTTCGGGCAGCACAGGCAAACCCCGCCGACATTCCCCTCAAGAAGAAGAACGTCGACGGGGCTTGTGCTCTTGCCTCTCCAACGCTGACAAAACCTAGCAGCGGCGATTTCGTTCCGCGCCTTAAGATTTTTTCATGACTGAAATTTAAGGCGTTTTCCCGCTGACGAACCGGTTCCCGGGCAACCATCATCAAAGGTGAGGCGTTGTTACGCCAGCTTTGAAGGAGGATAGACATGAGAAAGACATTGGCAGTTCTGGCGACGGTTGCGGCCGTTGGCGCGGCCGCGATGACGGCTCCGGCGCCCGCCGAGGCGCGCGGCATCGGCCCGGGCCTGGCGTTTGGTCTGGCGGCCGGCGCACTGACCGCGGGCGCGATTGCGGCCACGCATCCGTATTACGGCTTATGGCTACGGTTACGGACCGGGGTACTACTATGCTCCGCGCGCCTATTACGCGCCGGGCTACGCTTATTATGGCGGCGGCCCCTACTACCATCACTATTATCGTCACTGGTAACGCCCGTTACCTGTGAGGACGAAGCCCGGGGCTCGCGCTCCGGGCTTTTTCGTTCGTGTCATGACCAGAATGGCAGCGGCCCGGTCGCGCAGGCATTGCGCAAGGTGGTGACGAAATATTCGTCGCGTTCGCGCTCGAATTTCTCCTGCGTCGCCTTGAAGCTGGCCACCCTTGCTGCGATCTCCGCGCGTTCCTTTGCGAGCCGCTCCTGCGCTTGTTCCGTCATGCCCATACCATATCTCCCGCGAATCTTTCGACAGTCCCGCCGATATTCGCGCCCCGGATTGGGGCGCGTTTGCGGAAACACTGGCGCAGCATTGTGATGTGCACATGAGCTTTGAAGATTCGCGCTGTGGGGAATTTGCATCGCCGCGAAAATTTTTCGTTTGCTGTGCGCGTGGTGGATAAGGCGCGCCATGTTGTTGTGAGCAAACTGCCGGCGGCATAGCAACAGCGCAGGGGTAGAGTGAGGAGGGCCACATGGCAAAGATCGATCTGGAGTCCCATCTGGATTCCCTTGGCATCGACGAGCTCGTGAAGTTGCGCGAGACCGTCACCGCCAAACTGCAGGAGAAAGTCGCTTCCCGTCAGCTCGAGCTCGAAGCCGAGCTGCAGCGACTGTCGGAGTTCGGCAAGCCGGCAAAGAAGGCCGCAGCTCCCGCGCCCAAGGCGAGGAAGGGCGAGGAGAAGCGCGCCGACGAGCCGCGCGGCGAGGAGCCGCCGGCCGCTCGACGCCGCAGAAGCCGCATAGGCCACGGCGCTCCGGTGGTAAAGCCCGGCGCGAGCGACATCCGCGCCGCCGTGCTATAGAGTGCGGGTCTTAAGGACACGCGGATATCGCAGCGATGATTGCATCGGATCTTCAAAGCGGGGTGGAGCAGCTCGGCGACCTCATCGCCCGCTCCTCCATCATCGTTCCCTTCACCGGCGCCGGCATTTCCACCGAATGCGGCATTCCCGACTTCCGCTCGCCTGGCGGCATATGGACCCGCAACCGACCGATCCCGTTCGACGAGTTCGTGGCAAGCCAGGACGCCCGCGACAAGTCCTGGCGCCGCCGTTTCGCCATGGAAGCAACCTTTGCCGCCGCCAAGCCCGGCCGCGGCCACCGCGCGCTGGCCTCGCTCTACCGCGCCGGCAAGGTTCCGGCGATCATCACCCAGAACATCGACAATCTGCACCAGGCGTCGGGCTTTGCCGCCGACCATGTCATCGAGCTGCACGGCAACACCACCTATGCCAAGTGCATCGGCTGCGGCCAAGCCTATGATCTTCCTTGGGTGAAGAAGCGTTTCGATGCCGACGGCGGCGCGCCGGACTGCACGGAATGCAGCGAGCCGATCAAGACCGCAACCATCTCGTTCGGGCAGGCGATGCCGGAACAGGAAATGGCCCGCGCGACCGAGCTTTCCCAGCATTGCGACCTGTTCATCGCGATCGGATCGTCACTGGTGGTGTGGCCGGCCGCCGGTTTTCCCATGATGGCCAGGAATTGCGGCGCCAAACTCGTCATCATCAACCGCGAGCCGACCGACCAGGACGACATCGCCGACCTCGTGATCCGCCACGATATTGCGGAAACACTCGGTCCATTCGTCGGAAATTGATTCGTTTCTGTGCAAGACTGTTCATAGGTTCCGGCAATTTCGATTTTTATCTATGCGCGGGAAGCGGGAGTGTTATCTTTTGATTCGTAAAGATTCGCGCGTCATCAACAAACAAATGAAGGTGAGCGCGCGGGATCCGGTGCCGTTGCCAGCGCGGCGGACCGCTTAAAGGGATGTGTGAGGTCCGGGGTTATGGGGTCGGACGGATTTGAGTCCAAGAAGCTGGGGGTGCCGGGACCAGGCGGGGCAGCACCTCAAAGGCTTGGGACAGGCGACTATCCTGCTGGCGCGGGACGCGATTCAGCCATCGATATGTCGGGCTTGGGCGAGGCGACGAACCTCGTCGAAATTGCCGGCGTGATCAAATGGTTCGACGCATCAAAGGGCTACGGCTTCATCGTACCCGACAATGGCTGGCCCGATGTGCTCCTGCACGTCACCGTGCTCAGGCGCGATGGCTACCAGACCGCGTATGAGGGCGCCCGCGTCATCTGCGAATGCGTGCAGCGCGCCAAGGGCTATCAAGCCTTCCGTGTGGTCTCGATGGACGAGTTGACGGCGATCCATCCGGCGCAGATGCTGCCGCCGCGCACCCATGTCACGGTCACCCCGACCAGCGGGCTCGAGCGCGCGCAGGTCAAGTGGTTCAACCGGCTGCGCGGTTTCGGCTTCCTGACCTGCGGGGAGGGAACGCCCGACATTTTCGTTCACATGGAAACCCTGCGCCGGTTCGGCATGACCGAGCTTCGGCCGGGTCAGTACGTGCTGGTGCGCTTTGGGCCGGGTTCCAAGGGCATGATGGCGGCCGAAATCCACCCCGAGACCGGTCCATCAGCGCTGTCGTCGCACTAAAGCGCGATATATCGCGCTTTAGCTTCTTGATTGGGCATGATCTTTTCGGAAAACCGCCGCACACTTTTCCGGATCATGCCCGACAGGCGGCATTTCCTCCGATTTTCGCGATGAATTTCTGCGCCCGCGCGGTCTTTGGCGTGCCTGCGCGCCTTGCCGCTATGGGCTTGAGCGTGTATCGACAGCGCTATTCCGGCAAATCGGGGTATAGCGCAGCCTGGTAGCGCGGCAGTTTTGGGTACTGCAGGTCGTTGGTTCGAATCCAGCTGCCCCGACCAAAGCTCTTTTTTTAACGGCTCGTCAGAGCCACCGCCCTTTCTTCCTGCCGTTCACGGAGATTTTGTTACCGGCGGGCCTCCGCTGAACTCGCGGACCAAGATATGCTTCGTAACTTCTTCGCGTTTTTTAAAGGGAGGATAATATGAAGACCGCATGGCTCCTGCCTGCCGCCGCCGTTGCTTTGGCGATTTTTGCTCTGTCAATTCCGTCTCCGATCGTCTCATCCAAGGTGTTCGCGCAGAACACCGGCGGCCAGCAGACGCCAACGACCAAGAAGAACGGAGCCAACACCGACAAGCCGAAGGGATCTCTCTACAAGAGCCCCGGCGACCGCGCGCGCTGCCGGATGGGCAACTGCTGACCCGTTGATTCCGGGAATACTGTGATCGTCTGCCTCCGCGGACGACGACCGCGGAGAGGACATGAAGCCGCATCCCCGCGGCGCGATTTGCGTCCGCCGCTTGGAACAGTGGGCAATCTCATCAATTGATGCTTCCAAAGCACGGAGGAGCGCCGCGATGTTCTGGGTCTATTGGGATATCGCGTGGTCGATCGTCTTCGGCGGGATCATGTTCGCGACCATCGTGGCTCATCCGGACGCGGAGTTCATAGAAATGCAGCTGCAATCGCGCGCCTATCGGCGTGTTCGCGACCTCTAGAATCTACTTCGGCGGTCTGCCGCGTTTGGCGTATGACATCCCCTGCGCATCGGCAGCCCTTCGCAACAGGCCGGCTTTTTTCATGGCTTCCGACTTGGCGGGGCCGGCGGGCATCGCGCGCGCCGCTTCCAGGGCCTCCTCCGCCTCGGCCTCCAGGTCACGATCAATGTTAGGTGGTCTCGCAGCCATGAGATGATCGTCCGGCATGTCCTCGATCTCGTCCGTTCGCGAATATCACGCGGGAAAACGGGAAAAAGTGGCAAGCGTTCCAAATCGCAGGAACTTTCCCGCTCAACCGCACGTTCTCGACCGCATGTTCGTCGTGGTGTTGGCGCGATCGGTTCGCGGCGACATCTCGCATCTTGGAGGAGGAGCTTTCCATGGACGGCATCATCTATCTCGTCGGCTTGATCGTCATCGTCATGTTCATCCTGTCCATGTTTGGACTTCGGTGAACCGCCATGACAATCATCGAACCCGGCCCAACCGAAACCAGGACAGGCCCTCGGCCGTCGGTTGACGGCTGGAGACTCGAATGGTCTCCGATCGTTTTTGGCGCTCTGACGGCTTCCGCCGTGTCCTCCATTCTCATCACCTTTGGAACTGCGATCGGCCTCGGCGTGAGTTCGGCCTCGCCGACCTGGCGGGATGCGTCATTCGCGCTATGGCTGCTCTCGGGCATTTTTCTCGTGTTGACCGCGTTGGCGAGCTTCGCATGCGGCGGCTATCTCGCCGGACGCACGCGATCGCCCTACGCTCCGGCAGCGGCCGAGGACGTGGAGCGGCGTGATGGATGGCACGGCATCGGCGCATGGGCGCTGGCCATTGTCATCGGCGCGATCATCGCCGCTCTCGTCGGCCTGGCGGCAAACCGGCCGACGGCCCTGACCACACCTCCCGCCCAATCCGAACCTTCGGTCTTGAGCTACGAGATCGATCATCTGCTCCGTGCGCCCAGGCGATTGCCCAGCGCAGAGCTCGCCCAGATACGGGCGGAAGCGGCACGAATTCTTCTGACGTCTTCGAGCCACAGCGGGGTGAGCGCCGACGACCGCGGTTATCTCGTTCAAATCGTGACTGCCACAACCGGTCTGACGGGAGCCGACGCCGAACGCCGCGTCGATAACGCGATCGCCGATTTACGAAAGGCGATCTCAAACACGCGCGCCAGCACCATCATCCTGGCTTTCTCGCTGGCGACATCCTTGCTGCTCGGCGCCGTCGCAGCCTGGGCGGCGGCGGAGACTGGCGGTCGCCATCGCGACGGCATGCCGCTCCCGGCCTGGATGTCGCATTCGAGCCGGTTCAATCGCCGACGCGTCGCCTGGCAGCGTCCGCCGGCCCAACGGATGCGAACGGCGACGGACCCCTCGCGCCCCGGGCTGCGGCGCGAGGCGAGAAGGAGTCGATCATGTCGTCCGTCGGAAGGACGGTCACTGGTCGGACTGTTCTCGCGTTGATGCGCATCCGGCGTCCGGCGCGGAGCTGAACGCGAGCGCGATCAACGCGGCGGAGCCGTCGGGAAAGGCGATTCTGACAGCAAACCGACGGCACTGGGTGTGCGGCTTCAGGTCCTGCTCGATCGCGCGCATTTCTCGCCCGGCGAGATCGACGGCAAGTTCGGAGAGAATGCGAAGAAAGCGCTACGCGCATTTGCCGAGGCGCAGCAGTTACCCAACTCTTCCACCCCGTCCGGGGACGTCTGGAAGAAACTCGGAGCGGACGAGCGCCCGGTGACAACCGACTACACGATCACCGAAAAGGACGTCGCGGGGCCATTCCTTGAGAAGCTGCCCAGCAAGATGGAGGACATGAAGGACATCCCGAGGCTGGGCTACACCAGCCCGCGCGAGGAGCTGGCCGAGCGATTCCACATGAGCGAGGACCTGCTTGCGACGCTCAATCCCGGACGCCATTTCGACCGCGCCGGCGAAACAATCGTCGTTGTCGACACCGGCGGCGAACGGGCGGTCGGCAAGGCCGCCAGAGTCGAAGTCGACAAGGTCAGCCAAACCGTAAAACTGTTCGACAAGTCGAACGTGCTGATCGGCTTCTATCCCGCCACCGTCGGCAGCAAAGAGAAGCCATCGCCAAGCGGGACGCTGAAGGTGACCGAAATCGATCCCAACCCTAACTACCGTTACAATCCGGATTATCACTTCAAGGGCGTTCGATCACGCGAGGCTTTCGACATCAAGCCCGGCCCGAACAATCCGGTGGGCACGATGTGGATCAACCTGTCGGCCGATGGCTACGGCATTCATGGAACGCCTTCGCCCGCCAAGGTCTCGAAGGCTGAATCCCATGGCTGTGTGCGGCTCACGAACTGGGATGCCGAACGCGTCGCGCAACGCGTGACCAAGGGCACGCCGGTGAGCTTCGTGGAAGAGCTTCGCGTTGATGTCGTCACCTTGGTAGGGGCTGACGCAGCGGTACTCAATCCGATCGCCGGCGTCTCGCTGTCGTACTCTCATCGATATCGCTGCGCTTGAGCAGATAGTCTAGGCCGCCGACGCGGTACCAGCGATAGCCGTAGCCTTCCATCAACAAATTGTGCCGGCCCCTCTTGTCGGCGCGGCTGTGATCCTCGGTCAGCAGATTGACCAGAAGCTTTCCATCCTCGCCGGGCAAGCCGACAGCGAAGGAAATCTCGCGTGGTTTCTCGTCGAGGTTATGAACGAAGAGCACCGAATTGTTGCGCCAATCGTAGCGAATGATCAGGACGGAGGGATCGCGCGTTGCGATCACCTTGAAATCGCCCCAACCGATCTCGGGCACCTCCTTGCGCATCCGGACGATGCGTTCGGTCCAGTTCAGCATGGAATTGGGATCACGCCGCTGCTTGGCGGCGTTGACGTGCTCGTAGCCGTAAGGACCCTTGTCGATCACAGGCATGCAGGGCTTGTCGCTTTCGGTGAAGCCGGCGTGCGGCTCGGTCGACCATTGCATCGGCGTGCGCGCGCAATTGCGCTCGGGGAGGCCCAGATTATCGCCCATGCCGAGCTCGTCGCCATAGCGGATCACAGGCGTGCCGGGCAGCGTCACCATCAGGCTGTAGGCAAGCTCGATGCGACGGCGGTCGCCGCCCAGCATCGGCGCCAGCCGCCGGCGGATGCCGCGGTCGTAGAGCTGCATGTCCTTGTCGGGGCCGAATGCCTTGAACACCACCGCCTGCTGCTTCTTCGTCAGCCGGCCGAGATCGAGCTCGTCATGGTTGCGCAGGAACAGGCCCCATTGCGCGGTGGCCGGGCGCGGCTTGGTATCCGCGAGCGCCTTGGCCAGCGGCCGGCTGTCGGCGGAGGCCAGCGCATAGAACAGATGCTGGTTGACGTGGAAGTTGAACATCATCTGTATGCGGTCGCCATCATCGCCGAAATATTCCATGTCGGTCTTCGGCAGTACGTTGGCTTCTCCGAGGATGATGGCCTCGCCCTCGCGCCATTGCAGGAATTCGCGAAACGCCCGCAGCATGTCGTATTGCTCGACCGGCTTTGTCACCTTTGCGCCCTTGGTCGCGATCACGAAGGGCACGGCGTCCATGCGGAAGCCGGAGACGCCGAGCTGGATCCAGAAGCCCATGATCTTGAGGATTTCCGCCTGCACCAACGGGTGCGAGGTGTTGAGATCGGGCTGGAAATCGTAGAAGCGGTGGAAGTACCAGGCGCCGGCCTCCTTGTCGTGCGTCCAGGTCGACTTCTGCACGCCGGGAAATACCATGCCCTTGCCGGCACTGGCGGGGCGCTTGTCGGCCCAGACATACCAGTCGCGATGGGGAGAGTCCTTTGCGCTGCGCGCCGACTTGAACCATGCGTGCTGGTCGGAGGTGTGATTGACGACGAGGTCGATGATGACGCGAATGCCGCGCTGCTTGCAGCCGTGGGTGAACTCGACGAAGTCGCCGAGCGTGCCGTAGCGCGGATCGACGCCGTAATAGTCCGAGATGTCGTAGCCGTCGTCCTTGCAGGGCGAGGGCTGAAACGGCATCAGCCAGATCGCGGTGATACCGAGCCCGTGAAGATAATCGAGCCGGCGCAGCAGGCCCTTGAAATCGCCGATGCCGTCGCCGTTGGCGTCCATGTAGGTGCCAACCGACAGGCAATAGATGATACCGTTCTTGTACCAGAGGTCGGCGATCATGGGAGTGGCTGCGCTTGTCCGGTTCAGGGCACAGCTCGATAAGTGACAAGTGGAGCCGGAGTTCCCGGTGCAGGTTACCGCGTCAGGGAGGAGATACCTCGTGATTTCCAGATATTCCGATCACGCCGCCAATGAGCGGACGTTTCTCGCCTGGGTTCGCACCGGGATTGCCACCATTGCCTTCGGCTTCGTGGTCGAGAAGTTCAACCTGTTCGTCCTGGCCATGGAGAAGGCCAATCAGGTCACGCGAAGCGAGCACCGGCTGCTCGGCAAGCTCTCAGGCCTGTTCGGCCAATATGACGGCTCCGCGTTGATCTTGATCGGCATCGCCTTGATCGCGGTGGCCGCATTTCGGTTCGTTCGCACCGGCCGGTTGCTCGACGACGAGCAGACTCATTCGGCGAGCAACATCCGGACCGAACTGATCCTGTCGCTGGTGCTGATCATGGCCGCGCTCGCGGCTTATGTGGCGCTGGATTAGACGGTGCCGCAGACACCTCGTGGTTCCCACAGATCAACGCAAGCGCGACGCCTTGCCGGATAATTCCCTCTGACGAAAAAAGTCGAACTCCCGGGGGTGCGCGCGCGGGATTTGTTGCTTGCAAACGCGGATCGGCCGCTAGAGTATACCGGCGCAAAACAAGAAGATCGATCGCGGGACGGAACGCTTGCGGCTCACACAGCAAACCATTGTGTTTGGCATCTTCGCTGTGATGTTCGCCGCGTTTGCGCTTCTCCTGCCGGGCTTTGCCACCACCGCGAACATCTTCACGCTGCTGCAGAACGTGGCCATTCTCGGCATTCTCGGGCTCGGCATGGCGCTGGTCGTGATCGGGCGCGGCATCGACATTTCGCTGATCGCAGCACTCGCGGTGCCGCCAAGCCTGGTGCTGCAGATGGTGCAGGACGGGCATGGCCTGTCGTACTCGATTTGTGTCGCGCTGCTGCTGTCGCTCGCCTTCGGCGCGATCAATGGCTGGCTGATCGCCTATGCCGAGGTGCCGTCGCTGTTCACGACACTTGCAAGCGGACTGTTGCTTGCGGGGTTGGGCCAGGCCGTCCTGTTCAAGCTCGACGTGGTGCAATGGAGCCCCGGGATGGACGGCTTCGAGTACCTCGGACAGGGCAAGGTGTTGGGCGTTCCGATGCCGGTCGTGGTCTTCGCCATCGCGTGCGGCGTGGTTGCGTTCCTGCTGCGGCAGACCCGGATCGGCGCCTACATCTATGCGATCGGCGACAATCCATTCGGTGCGCGCGTGACCGGGATTCCGTCACGCCCGATCATTGTGCTGCAATATGTGCTGGCGGCGCTGATCGGCTGCTTCGCCGGGCTGGTGCTGGTCTCGTCCGTCAACAGCGGACCGACGCGCATCTTCAACTCGACCCTGATCTACGACGTCATCCTGGTGGTCGTGCTCGGTGGCATCGGGCTATCAGGCGGGCGGGGCGGCGTGCTGAATGTCGTCATCGGCACGCTGCTGATCGGCACCATGCTGAACGGCATGACCATCATGGACGTGTCCTATTCGGCGCAGAACCTCGTCAAAGGCGTCGTACTGCTCGTCGCCGTGATCGCCGATTCCTTCCTCAATCCGCGCAATGAGGAAACCGCGCAGCAGGGCGATATCTGAACCAAATAACATTCACGGGAAACATCAAGGGAGGTTGCAATGCTTAAGATGACGAAGTGCCTGATCGGCGCTGCGGCGCTATCTGTGTTCGCGGCGTTGCCGGCCGCGGCCCAGCAGGGGCTCGATGAGCCCTTCCAGGCTTCCTTCAAGCAGGCCCTGGCCGGCAAGACCGTGGCCTACATTCCCGTCGCCATGAATTTCGACCTGACGGAGGGCTGGTTTGCCGGCGTCAAGAAGGAGCTCGAACCCTACGGCATGAAAGTGATCGTGCGCGATGCGAACTGGAGCACCAATGCCGGCGCCCAGGCGCTGACCACGCTGATCTCGGAGAAGCCCGCGGCGATCATCGTTCATAATCCTGACGTGCAGACCTATGCCAAGCTGATGCAGCGCGCCGAGAACGAAGGCATCTACATCATTCAGATCAACATGGGTTCGGTCTATCGCAGTTCCGCCTTTGTCGGCGCCAACTGGATCGAGATCGGCGAGCGCGACACCGAAGCCGTCGTCAAGGCCTGCGAGGGCAAATCGAACAAGATCGCGATCGTGCAGGGCGCGCTGTCGGCCGCGGCCTCCGCCTACACGCTGAAGGGCGTCGAGAACGTGCTGGCCAAGCATCCCGAAATCAAGGTCGTGTCGAGCCAAGCCGCGGATTGGGACGCCTCGAAGGCGAAGGCCATCGTCCAGACGGTGCTCAAGCAGAATCCGGATCTCTGCGGCATCGTCGGTTTCTGGGACGGCATGGACATCGGTACCGCCGCCGCTGTGAAGGAAGCCGGACTGACCGGCAAGGTGTTCGTGGCGACGTCCGGAGGCGGCGAGCGCAAGGGCGCCTGCGAACTCGTCAAGTCGGGCGCGTTCGACCTCAACGTCAGTTATGACGTGCCGACGCAAGCCGCCGACATGGCCGCGATGATCAAGTGGCTGCTGTCGTCGGGAGCGAAGCCCGGCTCGATCAAGGGTTCGGCCTATACGACCCTGATCCCGATCACCAAGGAGAACGCCGACAGCGCTACGGCCTGCTGGAACCTGGCCGATCTGAAGAAGTAGCGCATTGACGCAACGGCTCCGGCGCCTGCCTTACGGCGGCGCCGGAGCCGCCTCTCAGCAGAAGTCAGATGGTTCGCCGATGCAGGAAGCTTTCGTTCGACTGAAGGCCAGATACTGGCCGGACCATCTGCTTGGCGAAATTCTCTCGAAGCGCTGGACGGAAACCGCGATCCCGGTGATCGTCCTGATCATCATTGCAATCGCGCTCAGCCGGAGCATCGACAATTTCCTGTCTCCGACCTCGCTCGCCGATACCGCGCGCCAGGCCGCCGAAATCGGCTTCGTCGTGCTCGGCATGGCGCTGGTCGTCATTGTCGGCGGCATCGATCTGTCGGTTGGGTCCATGTTTGCGCTGTGCGACTTCTGCGCGCTCTATTTCCTCGACGTTCTGGATTGGCCGGTGCCGGCGGTGATTGCCGTCACGCTCGTCTGCGGCGCAGCGCTCGGCGCGGTCAACGGCCTCTTGATCGGCTATCTCCGGCTTCGTGCCTTCATCACGACGCTGATCACGCTGATCATCTATCGCTCCGCCTACGATCTTTTGCTGTTCAGCAACTCGACCAAGATCGCAGCCGCGTTTCCGGATTTTCCGTCGTGGAATTTCATCGGCGGCGGCGAAGTGCTGGGCGTGCCAAGCGTCGCCTTGCTTTATCTGGCCGTGGCGGTCTTCGGCCATGTCTTCCTGACGCGGCTTCGCCCGGGGTGGCATATCACCGCGATCGGCGGCTCGCGCCGCTCCGCCTACAACTCCGGCATCCCGGTGCGGCGGACGATCGCGCTTTGCTATGTCGCCTGCGGCGTGCTGACCTCGATCGGAGCATTGTTCTTCGCGGCGCGTTTGGGAACCGTTGGCGGCGATGTCGGCGTCGGCCTCGAAGTGACCGTGCTGACCGCAACGGTGCTGGGCGGCATCACGCTCGGGGGCGGCAAGGGGTCGGTCGCCAAGGCCGCGGTCGGGACCTTGATCGTGCTGCTGGTGACCAACGGGCTGACCACTTTGTCGGTGAGGGGTGGGTTCAACCGCATGGTGCTGGCGGCCATTCTGCTGGTTGCGGCCGTCATCGACATCAGATGGCTGAAGAACCGGAACCGGATCATCAGCAAGGTCTATGTCGCGCCGACCTATCACAGCCTGCCGCCGCCGCCGCCGACGGAGGTCGGCAAGGGCGGTCCGTTCGAGCAGAACGACAAACTCCGCGACGTCTCCTTGATTGGGCTCGGCCGCATCGAGGCGCCGGAAGACGTCATCCTGGACCGCCACGACAATCTCTATGCCGGCTCACGCCACGGCGACATCATCCGCTTCTTCCCGCCCGATTATGAAAAGATGGAGGTCTACGCGCATATCGGCGGTCAGCCGCTCGGCATGGCCTTCGATCGCGACGACAACCTCTATGTCTGCATCGGCGGCATGGGGCTCTATCGGATCACACCCGATCGCAAGATCGAGAAGGCCACCGACGAAACCAACCGCAGCATCTATTCCGTCAACGACGACAGCCGGCTGCGGCTTGCCGACGATCTCGACATCGCCGACGACGGCCGCATCTTCTTCTCCGAGGCGACCGTGCGTTATGAAATGCACGAATGGCCGGTCGACGGCCTGGAAGCGCGCGGCAACGGCCGCATCGTCTGCTACGATCCGAAGACCAATTCGACCCGCACCGTGCTGCGTGGCCTGAAATTTCCCAACGGCATCTGCATTGCCAGCGACCGGCAATCGATCCTGTTCGCCGAAACTTTTGGCTGCTCGATCAAGCGCTACTGGTTCGATGGGCCGAAGCAAGGGACGGTCGAGGTCGTCATGGACAACCTTCCGGGTTTCCCCGACAACATCAATCTCGCCTCCGACGGCAATTACTGGCTCGCCATCGTCGGCATGCGCTCTCCGGCGCTCGATCTCGCCTGGAAGATGCCGGCGTTCCGCCGGCGGATGGGCAAACGGCTTCCCGTCGACGAATGGCTGTTTCCCAACATCAACACGGGCTGCGTGGTGAAATTCAACGAGAAGGGCGAGGTGCTGGAGTCCTACTGGGACATCAAGAGCATCAATCATCCCATGATCACCTCGATGCGCGAGCACAAGGGGCATCTCTATCTCGGCGGCATCTCGAACAACCGGATCGGCAAATACAGGCTGGAGAACGCCGATCCGAACTTCGTGCAATACGACAAGCGCTGGGGGAAATCGGCGTGATCCCGGCGCTGGAAGATTTCCTCGATCGCGTGCTCGGGCGCGGCGACGCCGCCATCACCGTGCCGCCGTTCGACGGGGCACTGAAGCCGAACCAGTTGCTCGAAAGCGCCGAGGTGCTGGCCGAGTTTGCCGAGCCGGAAGATCTCGCCGTTATCGGCGGCGCGCTCTATTTGGCGGACGGCCTGACGCTGCGGCGCTTGGAGGGCAGCTCGTCGCGCGAGGTCCGCCGGTTCGACCGGCCGATCACCGCGATTTGCGGGCTTCCCGGCGGCCGGCTCGCGGTCGCGCTCGATGGCACGGAAATCCGGATATTTCCCACTGTCGAAGGTAGCGACGAGGGCAAGCGGATTGCAGGCGATCTGCACGCCGTCAACGCGCTTACGGCGGACGCAGACGGCAGCCTGCTTGCCACCGACGGCTCGGCGAACGAGCCTTATGGAGGGTGGGTGCGCGATCTCCTCAACCGCGGGCGAAGCGGAAGGCTGCTCGCGGTCAACACCGAGACCGGCGCGATCAAGGTCAGGGCATCGGGCCTGCAATTTGCGTTCGGCGCGGCGTCAGTGGGCAACGATGTGCTGGTCAGCGAAAGCTGGAAGCATCGCCTATTGGCAGTTGCCCCGAACGGATCAATCAGGACCGCGCTGGATCAGCTCCCGGTCTACCCCTCCCGGATCGTGCCGGCGTCGGACGGCGGTTTCTGGCTCACCGCCTTCATCGCGCGAACCCAGCTGATCGAGTTCATCCTGCGCGAAAGCGGCTATCGCAAGCGGATGATGCGGGAGGTGCCGCCGGAGTTCTGGGTCGCGCCGAGGCTGCGGTCGGGCGCCTCGTTCCGCGAGCCGATGCAGGGCGCACATTTGAAGACCATGGGCGTGGTGAAGCCATGGGCGCCGCCGCGTTCCTATGGGCTCGTGATCCGGCTCGCATCCGATTTCTCGCCGCTGTTTTCCTTCCATAGCCGCGTCGACGGTGAAAACCACGGCGTCACCGCGGTCGCCGAGCTCGATGGCGCGCTGTACGTACTTGCCAAGGGATCGCGACGGTTGCTGCGGCTACAGCTATCGGCGGCGAAAGAGGCGCTCGCGAAATGACTGACAATGTCGTCGAGTTCCGTAAAGCCACCAAGCTCTATGCCGGCGTGCCGGCGATCGAGGGCGTCGATTTCGCGCTGCGCCGCGGCGAAATCCATGCGCTCGTCGGCGAAAACGGTGCCGGCAAATCCACCCTGACCAAGGCGATGGCGGGCGTCGTCACGCTCACCTCAGGCGCGATGTTCGTCAACGGCGTCGAGGCCTCGCCGCAGACCCCGCTGGAGGCGCGACATCTCGGCATCGCCATGGTGTTCCAGGAGAACAGCCTGGTGCCGAGCATGACGGTCGCGCAGAATTTGTTTCTGGGTCAGGAGAAATTCTATAACCGGCTGCGCGGTATCTACATCGCCGCCCAGCAATTCCTGCAATCCCTGAATTTCGACGTGACGCCGACCACGACCGTCGGACTGCTCGGCGCCGCCAAGAAGCAGATGGTCGAAATCGCGCGCGCGGTGCTGCATCAGGCGCAGGTCATCATCTTCGACGAGCCGACGGCGTCGCTGACGCCTGAGGAGAAGAACTACTTCTTCGACCTCGTGCGTTCGCTGAAGGCGCGCGGGGTCTCGATCGTCTTCATCTCGCACGCGATCGAGGAGGCCCTGCTGCTGGCCGACCGGATCACGGTGCTGCGCGACGGCAAGCATGTCGTCACCGATGACGCTGGCGCCTTCGATCGTGCGCGGATCGTGCAGGCAATGGTCGGTCGCGATCTCTCTAACACGCTGTACGGCACGCGGAAGACCGATGTGCGCGCCGCCGGCGAGCGGATCCTGACGGTGCATAACCTCAAGATGGCGCCGATGGTGAAGAACAATTCGCTGTCGGTATTCGCGGGCCAAATCACCGGCGTGTTCGGGCTGGTGGGGGCGGGGCGAACCGAGACCTTCAAGATCGTGGCGGGCGTCCTGAAGCGGGATTTCTTCCATGGCGGTGAAATCCTGCTGCGCGGCAAGCCGGTGCGCTATCGGGTTCCAGCGCCGGCGGTGCGCGCGGGCATCGCCTATGTGACCGAGGATCGCAAGGTCGAAGGCTTCTTCGAGACCATGTCGGTCGCGCGCAACATCTATCTCGGCATTCTCGCCAAATTTCCGCGCGGCCGCTTTTTCCTGTCGAGCCGGGACGCGCAACGCTCCGGCGACGACTGGATTTCCCGGCTGAAGGTGCGCGCCATCGGCACAAGGGCCAAGGTCGTGGAGCTCTCGGGCGGAAACCAGCAGAAGGTCGTGATCGCAAAATCGCTCGCGCAGGAGCCGGACCTCATCATCTTCGACGAACCGACGCGGGGGGTCGACGTCGGTGCGATCGTGGAAATCCACGAACTGATCAATCGGCTCGCCGACGAGGGCAAGGCCGTCGTGGTGATCTCGTCTTACCTGCCGGAGATATTGGCGCTGTCCGACCGCATCCTGGTGAGCCGTCAGGGCAAGGTGGTCGAGGAGTTTTCCGCGCTGGAGGCAACCGAAGAGAAAATCATGTATGCGGCGATCCATTGAAGGCCGCGGCATGAGGCTGAACGGCAATTTCCGTGCGGCAGTGCTCGCGATTGCGCTGGTTGTCGGCGCATTTGTTCCGGCCGTTGCGCAGGTTCAGTGGAAGATGGCGACCGAATATCCCGAGAACAATATCTCGGGTGTCGGGTTGGCCACGTTTGGAAAGCTCGTGGCCGCGAAGACGAACGGCCACCTCACGACGGTGCCCGCATTCGACAATGCGATGAAAATCAGCGCGGGCGACATGCTGCAGGCAGCCCAGGACAACCGTATTGCGGGAGGCGATGTGTTCGCGGGTCTGCTCGAAGCGTCCGATCCGGTGTTCGGCCTGTCGTCGCTTCCGTTTGTCGTGCAGTCGGTCGATGCGGCAATCGCGATGAACGCAAGGGCCCGGCCGCTTTATGAGCGCGCGCTCGCAGCGCGGCGCCTCAAGCTTCTCTATATGACGATCTGGCCGTCGAGTGGCATCTGGTCGGAGCAGCCACTCAGGAACGCGGACGATCGACCGGAGTGATGCGGGCCGTCGGCGCCACCGCCGAAGCCTTCCGTTCAATGAGGCCATCGCCAAAATCAGGGAGCACAAGTTGAATGCGATCCTGACTTCTGGCGATGGCGGCGCGGGACGGAAACTCTGGGACGATTTGCGCCACTTCACGCCCATCAACTACGCGGTTCCCATCTCAATCGCGTTTGTGCGGCAGGACGATTTCGAAGCCTTGCCGAAAGAGGTCCAGGAGCAGGTCGAAGCGGCCGCTGCCGAGACCGGAAAGCGCCAGATCGAACTCCTCGCCGATCGTACGGCACAGAATCACGAGCGGATGCGTGCCAACGGCGTCAGCCTCGACGAGCCGGTGCCGCCCGCAATCATGGCTGCCCTGAAATCCGCCGCCCGCGGTCCAATCGCCGCCTGGCAGGCGAAAGTGGGCCCCGAGGCAGCCGCGATCCTGGATTGGGCCAATCGGCAATAGACGTCCAAAATCTACGCCGCCATCAGCACGCTGATGTCGCGGTCCTCGTCCAGCCGGGCGATCTGGCGCTGGAGCTGGCCGGCGCGTTCGGCCCCGATGACGGGATCGGCGAGGCTGTGAAACTTGGCCGCGAGGCGCTGACCCTGGCGGTCCAGATCCCGATCCGGGATCGCCACGTCGAAGCTGGCCTCGGCGGTCTTGCCGCCGCCGGTCTTGATCGTGACGTGGGCATCCCGGCCTGAACCGCGATCGCCGTGCACGGTCACCCGTTCGCGAATCCCGGTGAGGGTCGCATCAAGGGCGTTCGCATCCGAATAAGTCCCGATCGCGGCGGTATCCTTGCCGCTGGCCGCGAGTGCCGCGGTGTGGCGCAGGCTGAACTTGGTCTCCAATCCGCTTCGCGGCGAGGCAATGTTGCAAACCGACAGATGTCCCGGCGCGACATGGAGATCGATGCTTGCCACATCGGGGCCGCTGAAAGCGAGTTGCCCGCGCAACAGCTTGATGGCCTCGATGCTGGAATGGGTGAGATAGCAGGCCGCGTGATATTTGAAGAGCGTATCCACGACCATGCTGCCCGGACGCGGCAATGGCGCATCGGCCGACGGATCGCCGTCGCTCTGGGTCGCGATGAAGCCTTGTGCGACCTCGAGCACGGCGGGATTTGCAGTGAATCCACGCGCGGCAAGGCGAGCGGCGAGCACGCCGTTGGCCGCGGCACGGCCGGCATGGAACGGCTTACCCATCGTGCCGAACATCGATTTCAGCCCGGCGGCCTGGGTGCCGGCGAGACCAAGGGCCACCGCCATCTGCGTCTCATCGAGATCGAGCAGGAGTCCGGCCGCTGCCGCCGCGCCGAATGAGCCAAGGGTCGCGGTGCCGTGAAAGCCGCGCTCATAGTGCGAGCGCATCACCAGCGAGCCGACAAAGCCGGCCGTCTCGTAGCCTGCTATGAAAGCCCGCAGCACGTCCATCCCCGAGCGGCCCTTCGCCTCGGCGATCGCCAGCGCCGCCGGAAGAATCGCGGCGGTGGGATGACCGATCAGCGGATGAACGTCGTCATAGTCGAGCGCATGGGAGGTTGCGCCGTTGACCAAGGCGGCATCGGCCGGCGAGCAGCGGAGATTGAAGCCCACGATCGACGACGGTCCTTGCCCGGCGTTGCTATCTCCTCGCGCAGGATGCGCGCCACCGGCTCGTTGGCGCCTGCGAGCGTCACGCCGTGCCAGTCCAGAATGCACTGCTTGGCCACGGTCAGCGCCGCCCGGTCGAGATCGGCGTTGCGATAGCCGACGATGTGACGGGCCAGCTTCGCGGTCAGATCGGGCATTGTCGTTCCTCCGTGCCTTTTTCGGTCCCAGCCTGACCACAGCCTATCACATCGAGATCGCGTCGGCGTGCGTTTCCGATAATTGCGCAATCCCGTGCAAGAAACCTCACAGCCGTTCGTGCATCATGACCATGCCATACTTCAAGAGGGACATGGCCATGGGTTCGATTTTGCTGCAACTGCACTGGCGCCATCTGCTCGCAACGGTGAGGAGCATGATCCTGGTGCCCTATCTCGTCATCGCGGCCTTGATGGCACTGTTGATCTGGACCGTCTTCATGTCGGATGCCGGCTGGAAGCCGGAAGCGCCCGACGCGGGCATCTTCGCGATCACCTTCGGCATGATGTTCTCGCTGGTGGTGGGAACCGGCGTGATGACGCTGCTGTTCTACGACGACCGGCGCGGCTAGCGCGGCAAGAGCGTCAACGCCGTTTTGAACTGGACAAGGCAGGCTGGATTGCGTTTGGTCTCCTCCAACGACAAGGGAGGACACCATGGCCGACGCGTGGATCATCGATGCCTGCCGCACCCCGCGCGGTATCGGCAAGGCCGGCAAGGGCGCGCTGTCAGGCATTCACCCGCAGCAGCTTGGCGCCACCGTGCTGCGCGCGCTGGCCGAACGTACCGGCATCGACACCGCCGATGTCGACGACATCGTCTGGGGCACCAGCGCGCAGCTGGGGCCGCAGAGCGGCGATCTCGGGCGGATGTCGGCACTCGATGCCGGCTACGACGTGCGCGCCAGCGCCGTCACGCTGGATCGCTTCTGCGGTTCGGGCATCACCAGCGCTATCATGGCGGCCAATTCCATCATGGCGGGCGCCGAGGATCTGGTGATCGCCGGCGGCACCGAGATGATGTCGATGGAGGGCAGGCGCGGCGGCGGCCCGTTCATGATGGACGCCGGCAATCTGCGACTGCGCGCCCGGCATCCGCAATCGCATCAGGGCGTCTGCGCCGATGCGGTGGCGACGCTCGAAGGCATCACGCGGCAGGACGTCGACCGGCTCGGCCTGGAGAGCCAGAAGCGCGCGGCGCATGCGATGCTGCACGGCTATTTCGACAAGAGCCTCGTGCCCGTCCATCGCGAGGACGGCAGCCTCGCGCTCGACAAGGAGGAATATCCGCGGCCGCAGACCACGCTCGAAGGCCTCTCGGCGCTGAAGCCGGCATTTCCGGCGGTGGCGGACTATCCGCTCGACGACAAGGGCACCACCTACCGCAACCTGATTCTGCAGAAGCATCCCGGTCTCGATATCGACCACGTCCATCACGCCGGCAATTCGTCGGGAGTGGTCGACGGCTCCGCCGCGATCCTGCTGGCCTCGCCCGACTACGCCAGGGCACACGGCCTGAAGCCGCGCGCACGCGTGGTCGCGACCGCCAATATGGGGGACTCGCCGACCTTGATGCTGAATGCGCCGGTGCCGGCGACGAAGAAAGTGCTGGCGCGGGCAGGGCTCTCGATCGACGACATCGACCTGTTCGAGATCAACGAGGCGTTCGCGGTCGTCGCGGAAAAGTTCATCCGCGACCTCAAGCTCGATCGCGACAAGGTCAACGTCAATGGCGGTTCGATTGCGCTCGGCCATCCCATCGGCGCCACCGGATCGATTCTGATCGGCACGGTGCTGGACGAGTTGGAGCGGCGCGATCTGCAGCGAGGATTGGTGACGATGTGCGCGGCCGGCGGCATGGCGCCAGCGATCATCATCGAGAGGGTGTAAACGCATGAGTTGGGGGATCGGATGCGCCGGATATTGATCGGGCTGTTTGCACTTTTGAGCGCGGCGGTGGTCGCCCTGGCGAGCACGCTGAGCCACGCGGCCTATCCCGAGCGGCTCATCAGGATCGTCGTCCCGTTTCCTGCGGGCGGTCCGACCGATGTGGCCGCGCGACTGATTGCGAATTCGCTGTCGTCACGGCTTGGCCAGCCGGTCGTGGTGGAGAACCTCGTCGGCGCGGGCGGGCGGATCGGCGCCAAGGCTGTCGCGACATCGGCTCCCGACGGCTATACGCTGCTGCTCGGCGGCACCAATGTGAACGCCATCATCGGCGCGCTCTACAGGGATATCGGCTTTGATCCGATCACGTCGTTCGCTCCGGTGGCGGCGATTTGCACCGACACCATGGCGCTCGCGATCTCGCCAAACCTTCCGCTCCAGACTTACGATCAGTTCCTGCAATATGTGAAGGACCATCCGGGCAAGCTGACCTACGGCGCCGCGGCCGGCATTTACACCCAGTTCGCCTCCGATTTCTTCAAGGTGAAGACCGGCACGGACATGCTGTTCGTACCCTACAAGGGCGGCGCACCCGCGATCACCGACCTGCTCGGCGGTCACATCGACATGGTGTTCAACAACAAGTCGACGCTGCTCACCCACTTCAAGGCCGGCAAGCTGCGGCCGCTCGCGGTCACGAGCAAGACGCGCTGGCCGGAGCTGCCTGATGTTCCGACCATGCAGGAGCTCGGCGTGACCGGATTCCCGACCGAGGTCTGGTTCGGCGTGCTGGCGCCCGCGGACACGCCGGCTGCGATCGTCGGCACGCTCAACGCCGCCATCAACGCAGGCCTTACATCGGCGGAAGTGCGCGCAAGCCTCGCCGAGCTCGGGCTGGAGGCCAAGGTCGGCAGTCCGCAGGATTTAGCCGCCGCTCTGGTCGAGCAGGCGCGCGACTGGAAGTCCGTGATTGACACCATCGGATACAAGGCGGAGTAGAAGACTCAATCCTCGCCGACTTTCCGGCCGCGCCCGAGCGCGAACTGGCCGACCGGACCTTCGGCATGGAAGTCCTGGCCGGTCATCTTCGCGAACAGCTCGATATTGCCGGTGCCGATGGCGCAGCCGCCGAGGTTCATGTCGGTCGCGGTGAGGTAAAGCGTCTGCAACAGCACGCCGACATCCCTGAGGATCAGCGAATAGGCGATCGCGCTGTATTTCCAGGACACGCGGGGAAAGCGCGCGGCGATGGTGAACAGGATTTGCGGCGCCATCGGCGCGTCCATCGCGAATTGCGCGGCCTCGAACTGCATCGCAACGGCCTGCTCGTCGGCCGGGATCGGTACCAGCGCGTGGCGCTCGGCGTCATAATGATAGAAGCCGCGCGGCAAACCCTCGCAGGCGCTGACCGCGAGATAAAGCTCGAGCTCATAGGCGCTGCCTGCGGACGGGTAGGGCCGCCGCGTGTATGCGACCTCCGGACCGATATCGCCCTCACCGAAGTCGATCGGCTCGCTCCAGGTCGATTGCACGCGCGCGGCGTTTTCGAGAAATCGCGCCAGCTCGGCCAGCGTGATCGGCTGCGCCTCGTCGAAATCGCGGGTGGAATGCCGCTCGCGGAGCAGCTTCACAAAGGAAGACGGTTCGGCCGGCGCGGCGAAATGCTTGCAGGTCGATCGCTTCGCCGCGCCATGGCGCGCGCACCGCCGGCGGCGGCGCAATCGTGTCGACATGAGCATAGCGCCCGCCGATCGGACTGGATTGCCGTCCCTCGGTCGAGCGGGTGTGAAACAAAAGGTCGTGGAAGTCCCAGACCACCAGCTTGTCGTCGCCTTCGGAAGGACGCGAGCCATCTGTTTTGCCGACCTTGAACAGGATGTCGCAGTCGAGCAACAAGCCCAGCAACTCCAGTCCGGGAAAGCCGGCCTGCCGGCGCAACTCGCCGATCTTCTGGGGCGATGACAGCGTGGCGAGAAGGCTTGCGAGTTTGGGATCACAAATCCGGAACAGCGCCGCCGAGCGCGGCGATTCCAGCACCATGTCGTTGCCGCGGCGGCGCAGGTAAGCGAAGCGCGACAGCACGATGGTGTCGGATACGCCGCATTTGGTGACTTGCGGCCAGTAGCCGGCGACCTGCGGCTCGATGATCGCGAGGTCTTTGGCTGGCGTCCCGAAGCGATATTCCAGCAGGCCCGTGCGCGCGAGACGCTCGACCAAAAGCGCGATCTCCTTGTCGACCAGTTTCGCGGACGAGAATGATGCGAGCGGCAGTCCGGCGCCGATGCCTTGCGCGCGCTTCAATGCATCGATGCTGTATCTGCCGAGCGGCAGCGAAAATTCGTCGAAGCTCGCGGTGACGTTGCCATCGCCCTGCGCCTGCAAATGTACGTGCGCATTGAGGCGCGCGGACAGGACCGGCGCTGCCGACGTTTTCCGCCTTTGCTTTTTTTTCGGCGTGCGCAAGGCGGCGGCTTCAAGTATGCGGCAGGAAAGGCGTCAGCTCGCCCTCCCGGAGCGGTTTGTCCGCGAGGCCCATCCGGACCGGGACGTCGTACAGACGGCCCGGCGCGAAGCGTTTGTAGAAATGCCGCAGGCCCGGCGCGAGCACGCGCACCACGGGCACGCCGACATCGGGCCGGGTCTGGTCGAGCACGAGGAAATCGAGGCCAGCGCGAGCGGCCACCGTGACGCAGGCTTCGACCTGCTCGCGCACGCTGTCGAGCGGCACGTCCATGCCCAGCGGCGGCGGTGGCATGGGATTCCTTCCCGGCGACAGGAACGGATAAGCCTCGAGGCGCAGCGGCGTGACGCCGTCGAGCGTCGACTGGTCGCCGCGCGCGCCGCCACCGCCCATCGTGCCGATGGTCAGGAACTGGCTGAGCTCGGTCAGCGACCGCAACAGCGCGATGCGTCGATCGAAATGCGAACCGGAGCCGAACTCCATGTGCTCCTTGCCGTCGGCCATCCAGTGCATCATCGCGACATAGGTCGGGACGCCCAGATCGCTGGTGATGTCGAGAACCCAGATCTTGCGGCCGAAATCGGTGAACTGGGTCTGGATGTCGCGAATGTAGGCGTCGTCGAACGCGCCGAGGTCGACTGCGGGCCGCTGCAGGCGATTGTACCACCAGATCGCATAGGCATCGCGCTCGACCAGCTCGAGGAAGCCCTGGACGATCGCCTCCTCGCGGGTGTTGCCGGCGGCGCAGCCGTTGGAATCGGTGTGGGTGCCGCCGTAGAAGAAGTAGAGCAGGCCGGTCGGGAAGTGCCGGAATTTCCTGTCGCGCAGCGACCACACCGGCGACCATTCGATCTTCTCGTTGGCATCGATGGGATCGGAGACCGGCTGCGTGTCGTCGTGCGTCGGCTGATGACGCGCCGCAAACTGCGCCTCGCTGTAAAGCTGCACGTCGTTGGTGAGAATGGCGTCGCCCTCCGCAAAGTCGCTGAAGCGCTTCTCGACCCTGATTTCGTCGCCCTGGAAGATGCCGGAATAGCGCTCGATCGCCTCCATCAGCGCACTGGCTTCGGCCTGCTCGGCGGTCGAGCCCTTGCCGAAGCTGCCGCCGCTCAGGCCGCCGCGGAGCTGGTCGACGTTGGTGGCGGGAGGGGCGAAATTATGCTGGGCCACGAAGTTGGTGTTCAGCGGCAGTTCACCGTCCATCTTCTCGAGCTTGGTGACCACGCCGGTCAACGGTGAGACATGCTTGCGATTGCGCGCGACCGTGGTGCGCGCCGACACCGAGCGGTATCCGCCGCTGGTCATGATCAGCCGCGTGCCGGCGGCTACCTCGATCGGCTGCGGTTCGCGCGTCGGATTTTGCAGCTTCTTGTTGCCGCAGGTCGGGCATTGCGGCCGGTGCGACACGAAGTGCTTGACGATGGTCGCGCCCATCAGATCGAAGCTAGCGATATGATCGCGCAGATCGGTACGGAATCCGGACGCGATCGCTTTGGCGATTTCGACAGCGGCGAACTGGATCGCGCGTTTGCCCGAACGGGCTCTGCGCCAGCGGCGACACCGCGACGGCCAGTCCTTCGCGATCGAGAAAGCCCTTGATTTCCCGGTTGCGGATCATGCGGTCGAACAGGCAGGTCCAGCAGGCGCTCTCATAGGGCCGGAACACCGGTCCGACCAACGGGAAGGGACCCGACGGCTGCACCAGCAGCCACGGCGTCTTGCTCTTGATGTGCTGCTTGTTGAGCTCGGCGAGGCGCGACTCGAGGTAGTCGTTGGCGAGCGTCACCGTCAGATCGGGCGCGCGATCGACGATGCGGACGCCGAGGTTCTTCAAGGCTGCGGTCAATTCCTTTGCGCCATCGACGTCGAGCGCTTCGACACGGACACGGCAGGCATCGAGATTGGCCTGGGCCATCTCGGGCGGCAGCCCGAGGCCCGCCCAGAATGCGGCGACGGGGCCGGTGGTCGTTGGCGTTGCCGCGACGACATAGCGGCGTTCGGTCAGCCGCTTCAGCGCCTCTTCAACCGTGTCAGGCGGGAAATTGCGCGACAGCTCGCGCACCAGCGCGGCGCGACTCTTACCGGTTTTGCCGATCGCGGTTGCGATCGCGCAATACAGCGTGCCGTGGAGGAAGAGCTTCCGGTGCTCGGCGTAAAGACAAATGCTCTCGGGTGGCAGGACGTAGACGGTAAAGCCCGGCGAGAATCGCAAAATGTCTTTCGCTGTCTTGCCCGTTTTCTTGCGCATCGCGCGGGTCTTGCGTTTGGCTTTCATCGGGCAGCACGGCTTCCTGTTTTACGCGACGGCGTTACGCACGCATGATTGTCCCGCGCGACAACTTCGCCGGCGCGTTAGCATTTTTTGATTGTTGCGGAAATTGTTTGCCGCGGGCGAACCGCTGGGGCGCACACACAAGAATTGGCCGGGTCGACGAATCGAGCCCGGCCAATAAGATCTTCGACCTTGTCGCGCAATCGGAAGGCGCCGTGCCTCAGCAGAGGCGGCAGTAGCCGACAGATGCGCAGCAAGCAGCGCAACCGGCGCAGCCGGCGCAACCACGACATCCGCGGCAACCACGGCAGCCACCGCAACCGCGGCAGCCACCGCAACGGCAGCCCCACGCCATCTGCTGAGCGCCGGCAGTGCCGTGCTCCTTGTCGAACAGATGGAAGGTGGAGAGACTGACGTCGGCGATTTCTTCTTCACCGAGCAGGACGCCCTGGGTCGGCGAGAAATTCAGTTTCTGCACCGTGTCGGCCGTCGGCATGGTCGCTGCCGCTGCGCCTCCAGCGAGCGAGAATGTCAATCCGGCAGCGCCCAGTGCCGGGACTGCGGCTTTGGTCACGCGCTTCCTCTTAGAAGCTTGCTTCACTGGCATAGTCGCTATCTCCTCCAACCTGTAAAACCTGTTTTCGATTCCAGCCCGAACGATCCTACGCGCAAGGCAGAGCATCGTGCAAGGCCATCGATCCTCACTAACGCGTTGAGCTGTATTCAGTTTCCATTCATATTGATGAATGCGATTGTGATTTTGTTCGGTCTGCTGGACGTGCTGCTGTGACCGTTCGGCGCGCGCATGAAGAAATGCTGCAGCGCGATCTCAACGGAGAAGACGGTTTGAGCCGCGGTCACGGATGTTTCGCCTGGTACGAGTTGTTGACGACGGACGTTGCGGCGGCCCGGGCCTTCTACCGTCAGGTGGTTGGATGGGGCGCGCAGGAGGCCTCCACGCCGGCGTTCTCGTATAGCGTGTTTACGGTCGGTACGGTTGAGGTGGGCGGATTGATGAATTTGCCGCCTGAAGGAATAAAGATGGGCGCGGCGCCGCGCTGGGTCGGATATGTCGCGGTCGATGACGTCGATGCGACCGCCGAGCGGCTGAAACAGCTTGGCGGACGCATCTATGTGCCCCCGACCGACAGCAATATCGGCCGCGTCTCGATCATCATCGATCCGCAAACCGCAGCTATCGGCCTCGTCGGCGGCCTCAGGCACGGCGGTTCATTTGATGCCTCCGATGAGCCCGGACGGCGTCGGGTGGCACGAATTATTGGCGGCGGATGCCATCGGGGCGTTTGCCTTCTACCGTGCGCTATTCGATTGGGAGGCCGTGGCTGCGGAAAGGGATTCGCTGGATTTCTACCAGCCGTTCGCCGTCGGCGGACGCACCATTGGTGGGGTTTTCAACAAGCTGGCGCGGGCACCGGTCCCGTTCTGGTTGTACTACTTCAATGTCGCCGACATGGACACGGCGATGGCGGCCGTCAAGGCGGGCGGCGGCAAGGTCGTGCACGGTCCGTTCGAGTTGACGCCGGGGCACTGGATCAGCCGCTGCATCGACCCGCAGGGAGCGATGTTCGCGCTGCAAGGCAAACGGCGCGCGGGCGCCAAGGAAGCGCCGGACGCCAGCCAACTGACCTGGGCCGCGGAATGGGGCGGCTTTACCTCGCGCGGCAAGGTCCTGCAGTCGGCTGGCAAGCCGAAGGCCAAGCCGAAGACCTGAGCGCGGCTACTCCGCGGGCGCTGCGGGAGCAGCCGGTGCCGCAGCAGGCTTTGGCGCCGCCTTCGCCGCCGGCTTGTCCTGCCGCTTCGACCAGGAAATGTAATAGGCGACCGTGGTCATGATCGCGATGCCGGCGATGCTCACCAGGATTTGCACGAGCACCGAGCCCGAGCTCAGCGACAGCGTGAAATGCGCGACAAACGACAGGAACACGCCGACACAGAACACGGCGAGCGATTGCTGGCCGCAGACGATGGCGGGATCGAACACCTTCCACTCCAGCACCGGCGTGTTTTTGGGGATGAAGCGCACCACCATGATCGCAAGCACGGCGAAGTGGATCAGGCGATAGGGCGCGTAAAAGGTCTTGTCGTTGGGATTGAAGGCCGAATACAGCCAGTTCGGGAGCAACGCGCCGAAATCGGAGAATTTGCCGGCAAAGGTCATGATCAGCGCAAAGATCAGGTAGGCGATGCAAAGATAAAGCGTGATGTTGGACATGATGATCGCATGCGCCCGTTTGGCGCCGCCGAGCGCGCACCATGAGCCGAAGATGAAGATCACCTGCCAGCAATAGGGATCGAAATACCAGGCGCCGGCGGGATAGGCGGCGAAGTTCCAGCCCATGTACCGCGCCAGCAGCCACAGCACGATGGAGGCAGCCATGGTCAGGTCGGGCTGGCGCAGCATCAGCCACAACACGGGTGGGAAAAGTCCCATCAGCACGATGTAGAGCGGCAGCACGTCGAGATTGACCGGCTTGAACTTGAGCAGCAGGCCCTGGCCGAGCGTTTCCGTGGCGTGATCGACGAGGCCTGCGACATTGAACTCGTTGATCAGCTCGGAATCGGCAAAGCGACGCGCCAGATAGCTGATCGCGACGATATAGATGACGAACAGGATGATATGGGCGACGTAGAGCTGCCAGACGCGCTTGGTCAGCCGCGTGGCGCCGACGACGAAGCCGCGCTCGATCATCATCCGCGCATAGACGAAGGAGGCGGTATAGCCCGAGATGAACACGAACAGGTCGGCGGCGTCGGAAAAGCCGTAGTTCCGCGTCGTGATCCAGTTCACGACATTGTCGGGGATGTGGTCGAGGAAGATGGCCCAGTTGGCGATCCCGCGAAACAGGTCGAGCCGGAGATCGCGTCCTTTTTCGGGGAGGGTGGCGTTGATTTTCATGGATGCCGTTTCAAGCCGATGATGCCGCGAAAGCTGCCCGCCGGATTTGTCACAGCGCTGCAATGACGATTGTCACGCTGCGACATAATGACTATACCGTTCGAGAACGTACCATCCAGATACGGGAATCGCCAATTAAAGTGCAGTAAGTTGGCTGTCCCATCAAGGACGCGAAGATATCGCAGCTTTTCACGAGGCCGACCATCCCATGACGACCGCTCGCATTTTCAAGCCCGCCAAGAACGCGATGCAATCGGGCAGGGCCTCCACCAAGGAATGGCGGCTGGAATACGAGCCGGAACAGCCGCGCGCGATCGAGCCGTTGATGGGCTGGACCTCGTCCAGGCGACATGAAGCAGCAGCTCACGCTGCATTTCGACAGCAAGGAAGAGGCGGTCGCCTATTGCGAGCGCAAGGGCATTCCTTATCAGGTGATCGAGCCCAAGGCGTCGGCGCATCGCCAGATCGCCTATGCCGACAATTTCGCGTTCCGGCGCGGCGAGCCCTGGACGCATTGAGCGGCAAAAGTGCTCGGACAATTGTCTGGAACGCGACATTTCCAAAACTGAGGTTGCGTTAGACCCGGCGCCGGTGACACGATGGCGCCGGCCCAAATAGATTTGCGGCGCACCATAAGCACTGAAAGCCATGCCGCTTCATTCCAGCATCGATCTCGAAATCCACCGATTTTGCGCGCAATGCCGAGGCCATGCGCGCGCTGGTCGCCGATCTCCGCGACAAGCTCAATGAGGTCGCAGGCGGCGGCGGCGAGACCTCGCGCACCCGCCACACCTCGCGCGGCAAGATGCTGGCGCGGGAGCGGGTCGATCTGCTGGTCGATCCCGGCACGGCCTTTCTCGAACTGTCGCCGCTCGCCGCCCACGGCCTCTATGGCGGCGACGTGCATTCGGCCAGCATCGTCACCGGGGTGGGTCGGATTTCGGGCCGCGAATGCGTCGATCGTCGCCAACGACGCCACCATCAAGGGCGGCACCTACTATCCCGATGACGGTGAAGAAGCATCTGCGGGCGCAGGACGTCGCGCGGCAGAACAATCTGCCCTGCGTCTACATGGTGGATTCCGGCGGCGCCTTCCTGCCGATGCAGGACGAGATCTTTCCGGACGAGCGGCATTTCGGCCGCATCTTCTACAACCAGGCGCAGATGTCGTCGCTCGGCATTCCCCAGATCGCGATCGTGATGGGCTCGTGCACCGCGGGCGGCGCCTATGTGCCGGCGATGTCGGACGAGAGCATCATCGTGCGCAATCAGGGCACGATCTTCCTCGGCGGGCCGCCGCTGGTGAAGGCCGCGACCGGCGAGGTCGTCACCGCCGAAGAGCTCGGCGGCGCCGACGTGCATTCGCGGCAGTCGGGCGTGACCGATCACTACGCACAGAACGACGCCCATGCGATCGGGATCGCGCGGCGCATCGTCGCGACCCTGAAGCCGCCGACCCGGCCGGTGCTGAACATGCGCGAGGCGCGCGAGCCGCTGTTTGCCGCCGACGAGATTTACGGCGTGGTGCCGGTCGACGGCCGCAAGCCGTTCGACGTGCGCGACATCATCGCGCGGCTGGTCGACGGCTCCGAGTTCGACGAATTCAAGAAGCTCTATGGCACGACGCTGGTCTGCGGCTTCGCGCATATCTGGGGCTATCCGGTCGGCATCATCGCCAACAACGGCATCCTGTTCTCGGAGAGCTCGCTGAAGGGCGCGCATTTCATCGAGCTGTGCTGCCAGCGCCAGATCCCGCTGGTGTTCCTGCAGAACATCACGGGCTTCATGGTCGGCAAGAAATACGAGGCCGGCGGCATCGCGCGCGACGGCGCCAAGCTGGTGACGGCGGTTGCGACCGCGGGCGTGCCGAAATTCACCGTCGTGATCGGCGGCTCCTACGGCGCCGGCAATTACGGCATGTGCGGCCGCGCCTATAGCCCGCGCTTCCTGTGGATGTGGCCGAACGCGCGCATCTCGGTGATGGGCGGCGAGCAGGCCTCGATGGTGCTCAGTCAAGTTCGCCGCGACGGCATCGAGTCGCGGGGCAAGAGCTGGTCGGCGGAGGAAGAGGACGAATTCCGCGAGCCCATCCGCGCGCAATATGAAAAGCAGGGCAATCCCTATTACGCGACCGCGCGGCTCTGGGACGACGGCGTGATCGATCCGGCCGACACGCGGCTGGTGCTGGGGCTGGGATTGTCGGCGGCGTCGAACGCGCCGATCGAGCCGACGAAGTTCGGCCTGTTCAGGATGTGACGATGCTATACCGGCGCTTCCGCACACTCCTGATCGCCAATCGCGGCGAGATCGCCTGCCGGGTGATCCGCACCGCGCGCGCCATGGGTTTGCGCACGGTTGCGGTCTATTCGGAGGCGGATAGCGGCGCGATGCATGTCGCGGAGGCCGACGAGGCCGTGCTGCTTGGACCGGCGCGGGCGCGCGACAGCTATCTCAATATCGAGCGCGTGCTGGAGGCGGCGCGAGCGACCGGCGCCGAGGCGATCCATCCCGGTTATGGCTTCCTGTCTGAAAATGCCGAGTTCGCCGACGCCTGCGCCAAGGCCGGCATCGTCTTTGTCGGCCCGACGGGTGCGATGATGAGGGCGATGGGCTCGAAGTCCGGCTCGAAGGTGCTGATGGAAAAGGCCGGCGTGCCGCTGGTCGCAGGCTATCACGGCGAGGCGCAGGACGAGGCGACGCTGTCGAAGGCCGCCGACAGGATCGGCTTCCCCGTGCTGGTGAAGGCGTCGGCCGGCGGCGGCGGCCGTGGCATGCGGGTTGTACGCGCAGCAGCCGGAGCTTGGCGCCGCGATCGTCAGCGCCAAGCGCGAGGCCAAGGCTGCGTTCGGCGACGACCGCATGCTGATCGAGAAATATGTCGACAACCCCCGCCATATCGAGGTGCAGGTGATCGGCGACAGCCATGGCAATCTGCTGTCGCTGTTCGAGCGCGAATGCACCTTGCAGCGGCGGCACCAGAAGGTGATCGAGGAGGCGCCGTCGCCGACGCTGGATGCCAAACAGCGTGACGCCGTCTGTGCTGCCGCGCGCAAGGCGGCCGGAGCGGTGAACTATGTCGGCGCGGGCACCATCGAGTTCGTCTCCGACGGCAAGGACGTGTTCTTCATCGAGATGAACACGCGGCTGCAGGTCGAGCATCCCGTGACCGAGCTGATCACCGGCATCGATCTCGTCGAATGGCAGCTGCGCGTCGCCTTCGGCGAGAAACTGCCGCTGACCCAGGATCAGATCAGGCTCAATGGCCACGCCATCGAGGCGCGGGTCTATGCCGAAAATCCCAACAAGAATTTCATGCCCTCGGTCGGCAGGATCAGAACATGGCATCTGCCTGAAGAAACCGGCGGCTTGCGGATTGATGCCGGCTATCGCGGCGGCGATACGGTCTCACCCTATTATGACGCGATGCTCGCCAAGGTGATCGCCTGGGCGCCGACGCGCGAGGGCGCGATCGACCGGCTCAACCGCGGACTGGAGGAGACCGACGTCCGCGGCATCGTCACCAACATTCCGTTCCTGGCGGCACTGGTGACGCACGCGGATGTGCGCGCCAACAGGATCGACACCGGCTTCATCGAGCGTGAATTGAAGGCGCTGACGCCGGAGGCTTCCGCGCCCGGCGATCTCGAACTGGCCGCCGCGGTCGCGGCGATCCTGAACGAGGAGGCTCGCGCGGCAAAGTCCGAAGCGAACTCGCCCTGGCAGACCTTTGGCTGGATGCCGGTCGGACGCAGGCGGCGGGTATTCTCGTTCCGGCAGGGTCAGGGCGCCGAGCAGAAGGTGACCCTGGAGTATGGCGGTGGCTTGCTTGCCGTGTCGTTGGCGCATCGCGAGAATCCGTTCGTCATCTCGGTGACACCGTATGGCGGCGGCGGATACTTTGATTTGACACTCGATGGCGTCAAGTCGCGGATCGCGGCCGTTGATCGAAGGCCACGAGCTTTATCTGCGCACCCGCAATGGCCGTTTCGAACTGCATTGGGTCGATCCGTTCGGCGGCGAGAGCGAGGAGCAGACCGGCGAAGACAAGATCGTGGCGCCGCTGCCGGGCACAGTCGTTGCTGTTCTGGCGGAGGTGGGCGCAAAGCTGGAGAAGGGGGCGGCGATCCTCACCCTCGAAGTGATGAAGATGGAACAGACCTTGCGCGCGCCGTTCGCCGGCACCCTGAAGGCGATCAAGTGCAAGGTCGGCGACATCGTGCAGGAGGGCGTCGAACTCGCCGAGTTGGAACCGGCCGCGTGAGGTCGATATGAGCGATACCGTCCGCATCGTCGAGATGGGCGCCCGCGATGGGCTGCAGAACGAGAAGACGCCCGTCAGCCCGGCCGACCGCATCGCCTTCATCAAGAAGCTGCTCGATGCGGGATTGCATACCATCGAAGTCGGCGCCTTCGTCTCGCCCCGCGCAATCCCGCAGATGGTCGGCTCCGACGAGGTGCTGCGCGGCGTCAACGATCTCCCCGGCGAATTCCACGTGCTGGTGCCGAACGAGAAGGGGTATGAGACCGCCCGCGCCTGCGGCGCCAAAGTGATCTCGGTGTTCACGGCGGCCTCGGAAGGATTTTGCAAAGCCAACATCAATTGCTCGATCGCCGAATCCATCGAGCGCTTCAAGCCGGTCGTGGAGCGCGCCAAAGCCGACGGCATTCGGGTGCGCGGCTATGTCTCGACCGTGCTCGGCTGTCCCTTCGACGGCGAGGTCGCGCCGAAGGCGGTCGCCGATGTCGCAGAAGACGCTGTGGGACCTCGGCTGCTACGAAATCTCGCTGGGCGACACCATCGGCGTCGGCACGCCCGTCAAAGCCAAGGCGATGCTGCGCGCGGTGGCCGCGCATGTGCCGAAGGCCAATCTCGCCATGCATTTCCACGACACCTATGGGCAGGCGCTGGCGAACCTTTATGCCGGGATGGAGGAGGGCGTGCGCGTCATCGATTCCGCGGCCGGTGGCCTCGGCGGTTGTCCCTTCGCGCCGGGTGCGACCGGCAATGTCGCCACCGAAGACGTCGTCTACATGCTCGAGGGCATGGGGATCGAAACCGGCGTCGACATGGCAAAGCTCGTCGCCGCCACCAACGAGATCACGGCGTTGATCGGGCGCGCGCCCGCAAGCCGGGTGGCGAATGCGTTGAATGCGAAGAAGAAGGCAGGATCGTAGCTCAGTCGTCATTGCAGGAGCGAGGACGAAGCAATCCAGACTTGCATCCGCTGGTGAAGTATGGATTGCTTCGCTCGCTGCGCTAATGACAATGAGAGAGTTGAAGCCGTTACCTGCTCCCGTCCGGCCCCATGACCTGGTCCGGCAACCAGGTCGAAACTCCGGCACGAAGCACAGGATCAGCACGGCGAGCATCATCAAGAGCACGAACGGCAGCGTGCCCCAGATCACCTCGCTCAAGGAGATGTCGGGCGCGACGTTGCGGATCACGAAGATGTTGAGGCCGACCGGCGGATGGATCAGCCCCATCTCCATCACGATGGTCATCACCACGCCGAACCAGATGATGTCGAAATTGGCGGCGCGCAGCGGCGGCAGGATGATCGGTGCGGTCATCAGGATGATCGACACCGGCGGCAGGAAGAAGCCGAGCACGACCACCAGCACCAGGATGGCCACCAGCAATTCCCAGCGCGGCAAATGCATGGCGATGATCGATTCCGCCGCCGATTGCGAGATGTGCAGATAGCTCATCACGTAGGAATAGAGCAGCGACATGCCGATGATCATCATCAGCATGGTGGACTGCGCGATCGTCGATCGCATGATCGGACCCAGGTCGGACGGCCGCCATACGCTGTAGATCATGGCAATCAATATCAGCGCCAGCAATCCGCCGAGGCCCGCGGTCTCCGACGGCGTGGCGTAGCCGCCGTAAAGCGCGATCATCACACCGGTCAAAAGCAGCACGAAGGGAAGAACGCGGGGCAGCACGCTGAAGCGTTCGGCCATGGTGAAATCGTCGCGGTGCAGGATCGCGGTTTCCACGCCGGTCTTTTCGTAGAGCGCCTTCGCCGCGGCATACTCCTTCCGGAAGCGAAACACGGCGTAGAGGCCGAACAAGGTGACCAGAAGCAGGCCGGGTCCGATGCCCGCCAGGAACAGCCGGCCCAGCGATTTTTCCGCAGCGACCGCGAACAGGATCATGGTGATCGAGGGCGGCAACAGGATGCCGAGCGTGCCGCCGGCCGCGATGATCCCGGCAGCCAATCCGCCGGAATAGCCGCGCTTGCGCATCTCGGGGATGCCGGCCGAGCCGATCGCAGCGCAGGTCGCGGGCGAGGACCCCGCCATCGCCGCAAACAGTGCGCAGGCAAACACATTGGCGACGCCAAGCCCGCCGGGAATCCGGTGCAGCCAGGCATGCAACGCCGAATACAGATCCTTGCCGGCGCGCGATTGCCCGATCGCCACGCCCTTCAGGATGAAGAGCGGGATCGACAACAGCGTGATCGACGCCATTTCCTCATAGACGTTCTCGGTCACGGTATCGAGCGAAGCGCCGGGCATGTAGATCGCCATGAACACCACCGCGACCGCGCCGAGCGCAAAGGCGATCGGCATGCCCGAGAACATTGCAAGCAGCGTCGAGAGCCCGTAGGCGACGCCGATCCCGAACACCGTCATCGCCGTGATGCTCCGGCGACGAGGGGAATGATGATTTGCAGCAGGATCTGCACGCAGAGCAGGGTCATGCCGAGCGCCATCAGCGTGTACGGGATCGCAAAGGGCGGCGACCACGTCGAATTGGTGACCCGTCCCTCGACATAGGCCTCATGCATGAGCGTCCAGGATTTCCAGGCAAAGAAGGAGCAGAACAGGAAGCTCGCGACATCGACCAGCCAGAGCCGGATACGGTTCGCCAGCGGTGGCAGCAGCCCGACAAAGGCTTCGATGCCGATATGGCCGCGCTGTCCCTGCACATAGGCCGATGTCATGAAGGTGGCGCCGACCAGCAGGAAGACAGAAGCTTCGTCCTGCCAGTAATTGGCGAGATGGAATAGCGCGCGGCCCAGCACGCTGTAGCTCAGGATCGCGCAGGCCGCGATCAGCGCCAGCGACGCCAGCACCACGATGATGCGGTTGCAGAACGACAGCGCGCGCTCGAGCGCCGCCACGAGCGGATTGCTCGTGGCGTCGTTCTTGATTTCTGCGCTTTCCCCCAGCGGATGGTGCATTTATGCGGAAACGTCGCTCGCTAGTTTCAGCAAATTCGCTGCCGTAGCTGTCTTAGCACCATAATCCTTCCAGGCGGTATCGCGCGCAATGTCGCGCCACTTGCCGACGGTCGCGATATCGAGCGGGCTGACCTTGGCGCCGGCCTTCTCATAGACCTTGGCCACCTCGACGTCGTCGTCCTGCGCGCCCTTCTTGCCGAACGCTTCGAGCTCGGTGCCGACGGCGAGGATGATATCCTGATGGTTCTTCGGCAGCTTGTCGAAGATCGCCTTCGACATCATCAGCGGCTCCAGCATGAACCAGTAGGAGGCGCCGGCCCCCGACGTCAGCGACTTCGAGACCTCCTCGAGGCGGAACGAGATCAGGCTGGTGGAGGAGGTGATGCCGGCGTCGCAGGCGCCGGTCTGCATCGCCGCATAAAGTTCGTTCGACGGCACCGACAGCACGGAGGCGCCCGCGGTCTGCAGCACCATGTCCATCTCGCGCGAGCCGCCGCGCACCTTCAGCCCCTTGGCGTCCTCGGGCGCGACGATCGGCTTGGAGCGGCTGGCGACGCCGCCGGCCTGCCAGACCCAGGAGAGCAGCAGGATGCCCTTGTCGGCGAGGAAATCGGTGAGCGCCTTGCCGACCGGCTCCTTCTTCCAGCGCAGGCCCTGGTCGTAGGTGGCGACGAGGCCCGGCATCAGGCCGATATTGGTTTCCGGCAGTTCGCCGCCGGCATAGGGCATCGGATAGAGGCTGATGTCGAGCGCGCCCTTGCGCATCGCGGAGAACTGCGCGTTGGTCTTGACCAGCGAGGAGTTCGGATAGACCTCGCCGACGAGCTCGCCGCCCGAGCGTTTGGAGATTTGCTCTGCGAACATGCGGCAAAGCCGGTCGCGGAAGTCGCCCTTGTCGATCGTGCCGCCGGGGAATTGATGCGAGATCTTCAGCGTGGTCGCGGCGTGTGCAGTCCCGGTGCCGAAACGCAGGATGGCGGGTGCGGCAACCGCAGTTACGATGACGTGACGGCGTGTAAGCATGGATCTCCCCTTTGGGTAAAAGCGACCTTTGAAGTGGTCTTGTGAGCCGGCCCTGAGCCCATCCTAGCCGGGATGTCGCAGGTCTTTCTCTAGTCTGATAGTCGGCCTCGACATCGCCAGC
The DNA here is from genome assembly GCA_963791665.1 of uncultured Alphaproteobacteria bacterium. Lineage (GTDB taxonomy): Bacteria > Pseudomonadota > Alphaproteobacteria > Rhizobiales > Xanthobacteraceae > Bradyrhizobium. Next base: position 246,196 of record CAWBTH010000007.1, read on the forward strand.
AATTTGCTGCGGCGCACAGTCGGCTCGATACGGCAGCGACTAACACGTTTTTCGCAGGCGAAATTGTGTCGCCGCTGCGGAGAAAAACCCCGCCGACAGTGGCAAAAATCCGCTTTGACGAGAAATTTTTAGGCCGCCGCGTAACAAAGGCGGGCGCTGTGGCGTCGATCAGAAGGGCGGCACGAGCCGCTTGTCGTTAACCAGCTCTCGAAGGAAGACCCAAATGACCTCGCGCCTCTCGCTCGGACTCTCCGCCGCCGCACTCTCGCTCAGCCTCGCGCTCGCGCCCGCAGCCTTTGCCCAGGACAAGATGGGCAAGGATGACGGCATGAAGAAAGACACGATGTCCAAGGACAATATGAAGAAGGACACCATGTCCAAGGACACGATGAAGAAGGACGACGGCATGAAGAAGGACGATGGGATGATGAAGAAGAACTGACGCGAGTGAATCGCGACGCCGCGGCGGAGCGATTGAACCGCGTTATCCCGGAATGGCGCGCGAGCGCCGTATCCGGGATCTCGTCATTTCTTCTTCTTGCCGCGGTCCTTGCGCGCCGCGTAACGCGCGTCGCGCTTGGCCTTTTGCTCGACCTCGGCCGCGACCTGCCGCGCCGCTTCCTCTTCCTTCTCGCGGGCGATGCGGGCGGCTTCGGCCGCCTTCGCCTCCGCCTCGCGCTGCTTGGCTTCGGCCTTCGCCGCCTCGCGCGCGATCTTCGCCTTTTCGCGATTGGCCGCAATCGCTTCGCGCTCGGCGCGGCGCTTGGCCATTTCGGGATCGTCCGGCCCCGGCTGGGCGCGGAATTTATTCAACAGATTTTGCTTGGCCTGCGCCGCCGCCTTCTGCCGGTCAGCGAAATCCGGTTGCTTGAAACCACTCATCGAACGGGCCTTGTCGCTTTCATCAATTTGGGTGTCTGCCGCGCAGTCCTTACAGCGCCGCGCGTGCCGATGCCACCTATTATCACTGCTAGTCACCATTGCGTGTGACGATGGGCATTTCCGGGCGGTTTGCCTGATCACACAAGGGCTTGGACGGCTTCCCGTCAGTTTGGTCGCATGTGATCCAGTTCACAGGGGGGCGGGCGGGACGGCCATATCGTCCCTAACTACTGGATGAGGAGTCTCGGCAAATGACCGGACAACAGTGGAATCGCAAAATTCTCACTTTGGTCGTGACGGCACTGACCTGCGCGGCGGTGGCAGTCTCGATCTCGTTCGCCTACCCGACACAGGTGGCGAGCCCGACCCTGGGCGCCGAATGGCAATGCCACCGGGCGGTTGGGATCCTGACGACCTGCAGCCGCGTCAGCCACGTGGTGCCGTTGAACAATCCCGCCAAGCCTCGCGTGACCGACATCCGCAAGGTGTGACCTGACAGCAATTGGACGGCTATGTTAGAAGCGCCGCGCTTCACAGGGCCGTCCGATGACTGATCCAGACCATCAAGGTGGTGGCGACAACCGGCGCGGCGCGGTGGCTGGGCTAATTATCGCCGTCGTGCTGCTCGCCGTCGGGATCTGGCTCGCCCGCGACCTCTCGGCCGCCAGCAAGATGCAGGACTGCCTGATGTCGGGCCGCACCAATTGCAACACCATCGAGCCCGCGCGATAACCCCATTCATCATCGTTACGATTCGCGAACCAGCGGAGCGGATTTGACGTTCGCTCCTCACTGGGCCAGGGGCGTGCAAGCGAACGTCAAATCCAAAGCTCCACTAGAATCAATATTTTGCTAGTGGTCCTTTGATTCCAACATTCGCAAAGTGTCCGCTGCAATGGCGTGCGGAATGTTGGAATCGGACCACTAGCCCGCGATCTGACGCAAAATTGTCGCGATCTTACTGATTTGTAACAAGCAAGCTGCGACAAAACCTGTCAGCAACAAGGGCCCGCGCCGGGGTCCGCGGTCTTGACCGCCTGTGCATGGCGAAAGAGGGGTTTTCCAACAATGAATGCTTCCCGCCGATCCAAAATCGTTCTTCCGCTCGCTGCGGCGTTCACGGTCTTTGCGTTCTCGGCACAAGCCCAGGGTATTGGCGGCGGCGGTGGCGAACCGCCGCACAAGGGACCGCCGCCGACTGCTGCGCGCCCCGCGGGCCCGCGTCCGGCGGCAGTAGTTCCCGGACCACACGTGGGCGGACCACCCGGTCCGCGCGTGGGCGGCCCTGCGGGACCGGGACCGCGCGTTGGCGGCGGACCACCCGGTGCCCGTGTCGTGCACGGCGGACCGATCCCATCTCGCAACTTCGCCGGTCATGCCTATCGCGGTCACCTCGCCTGGGAGGGCGGCCGGTGGCATCATCAGGTTTACAACGGCCGTATGGGCTGGTGGTGGGATGTCGGCGGCGTCTGGTACTTCTACCCGCAGCGCTTCGACGGTCCGCCCGGCTATATCTCCGAGGACTATGTCGACGACGTCGCCTATGGTGACGATCCAGGTCCGGCGCCGGTCGCCGGCGCCTATGCGCCGCCACCGGGCGCTTATCCGCCGTCCGCCGCCGGATCCGGGCGCGGCTGGCGTGGGCGGCGCCATTGTCGGCGGTGTGCTCGGCGGCCTCTTGACCGGCCGCGCCAGTGGCGCTGCCGCGGGCGCCGTGATCGGCGGTCTGACCGGCGCCACCGCCGCTGCGCGCGAGGGTTACTGGCTCTCGAACGGCGGCTGCTACTACCGCTATCCGTCCGGGGCGTACGTGGTGGCCGATCCGCGCTGGTGCTACTGATCTTGCGTTGAAGTTCGACTAACGAAGCGCGGGCGAAAGCCCGCGCTTTTTGCTTTTGCGCCAGCGGATCGCGCGCAAGGGCGCTTCACGCTTCGTTAACGGCCTTTCTCAACGCAAATTTGCCACCTCGCGGGCTAGATCAAGACCTCAGGTCTTTCGGAATTGTTCAACATATCAGGTGCCCACATGTCCCGCGTTATTGCCGCGTCTTTCGCCGCGATCGTCGCCGCCGCCGTGCTGCCGACGGCCGCCTCCGCCGGTTGCTACAATTGCTATACGCCACAACCCTGTGCGACCTGCTACCAGCAGCAATATGTTCCGCCGCAGTACCGTGCGGTGCAGGAGACGGTGATGGTCTCGCCCGGTGCCGTCGTCGCTCACCGCACGCCCCCGCAATACCGCACCGTGATGGTGCCGCAGACCGTGATGGTCTCGCCGGGAGGCGTCGCCTATGAGCATATCCCGCCGCAATATGCGACGCAGCAACGCGTCGAGATGGTCTCGCCCGGCTACAGCTATTACGCGCCGGTCATGCCGCGCTGCGCGTCATGCGGCTACTGATCTGAGCGTTTCGAGAATGCAAAGCGCGGATTCACATCCGCGCTTTTGTCACTCATAGCCGGCGCGCCGCACGGTGACGCGGCATAGCCCGTCGCATCCGATTTTTCGCGCCGCACCGAGTGAAAAATCCAGTACCCGCCCTCGTGCGAACGGTCCGCGATCGAGACCGGGCATTCGATCGACTTGCCGTTGTCGAGATTGGTCACCACGAAGATGGTGCCGAACTCCTCGGTGCGGTGCGCGCAGGAGACTTCGTCGGGCTTGAAGCGCTTGCCGCGCGCATCCCATCTGTCTTCCCAATAGACGGAGGCTTGCTCATTGTCGGCAGGCGGACGCGCGATGCGCCCCATCCACATCTGCTGGAAGCTGTCGGCCTTCACCGGCAACGCGCTCATCACAAGCGCGAACGCGGCGAGCCAGGCTCGCAATTTTGGGCGGCGATACTCTGCCATCACGCAACGCTACGCATACACGACACGGTCGAACGGAACCGGTTATGGTGAATGCGCGGGTTACAAATTTGGCGCCGGCATGGCCGGAGCATGGCAAATGGTTAAGACGCTTTCGCTTTGCGACCGCGTTGCCGGTTCAGGAACGATACGCCGATCTGGTCGCCGTTGATCCAGGCAAGCCTGCAGCGGCGATAGGCGAGACCCGTCGACGACAGCACCAGGAAGAATTCCGTCAGCTGCAATCCCGTGATGGTCTCGTCCAACGACAGCCGGGCGCCGCCTTCGCCGATATTCTCGACGATGCAGTCGCGCCGCCAGGTGCCGTCGATCGCCATCATCTGCGCGGGACGCTCGTGGTCGAACCGCACGCGAGGACCTGCGCGCTTCTCGCCCTCGCTCATACCGCGACCGGTATTGGCGGCGAACCTCCGCCCGTGGCCTGATCGGTCCGCACGATCAAGCGCATCAGCGCGTCGATGTCCTGCCGCTCGACGAACCTGACCGCAAAACCCGTGGCAAACACCCTGACCACGCGGCCGATGCAGGAGCCGATCGCGAGCGGCATTCCGACCGGCGGCTGCAGTTCGGAGGAAACCGCAACGCCGGTCGCCGATACGTCGATGACGTAGCAAATGTGGACGCTGCCGTCCGCCATCGTCAGCGTGGTGTGCAAGGTCTGGGGAATGAAACGGGGGTTCCGGCGCTCGTCCTGAACGCTCGGATCTTTCTGCTTCTTCTCGAGCCAGGTCAGCTTGTCGGCCATCCATTCGCGCTTCTCGGGCGTCATCTCCAGCTCGAGCAGGATACTGCCTTGCCTGGTGTCGCTGATATTGCCGTGGAATTCCCCGAACTCGCTGAAATAGGAGGTGAGGCGATCTCCGACCCGGCCGACGACGGGCACATCGACGATCATGCGGAACGGCGAAACTCGCGTAGCGCGGCAAGCGAGCGTGCGCAGCCTGCCTTGCGGGTCGTACCAGCGATGAAGGGTCAAGGTCCCTTCAACGACGACGTTGACGGCGCGCTGCTTGAGGAAACGTTCGACTGACAAGAGGGCCTCGCGGGTCGCGACCGCGAGACGTTCAGGCCGGTTTGATGCGGGGCCCTAAGTGCTTGCAGCCGTGCTTCATTCCGCGCGCATCTAACCGGCGAAAAACTAAAATTGGCCTAATATCTTACCGGCGGGACAGGGTTCCCCGAGCGGGGCGGTAGGGCTCGAAGGTGTCTTTTGTCTTAAGTTTCTGGCCGTGCAACTACGGATTGCGCGAATTGCATGACTCATCGCGAGGCTCTGCGCGCAGAAGCCGTAGCCCCGCTGGCTCTGTTGCCAAAAGAGAATAGGAACGCGTCGCGCAACCGGCCGTTGAATAGCCGCGATGGCGCGGAATTTTTATCTCAGCTCGGACGTCGCAACTATTCCCCGCGAGGCGAACCTGCGGGGCGCCGCCTATGCCCGCGCCACTCGCGAGGCGCGGCGTTACCGCGCGGGCGGGGACCGTAGCTATCTCGATATTCGCGCGCGCCTGGACGAACTGGTCTCCGAGGGGCGTCGCGAGCTCATCGGCAGGCGCGTTGAGGCCGATGACATCGAGGCCTGGGATACGTCCTTCCGCGCCATGTTCCTGCTTCGCACCTGGCGGCCCTCATAACACGGTTCCGACGGGTCCCGATCAGCCGACTCAAGTGTTCTGATCGGAGTTTGGAGCGTGCGGCCAGGGTGGGCAAAACACGAGCGAATCATTTCGCAGTTACAACTTTATAGATGGTTAACAATGACTTAACTGCGCGCCGCCGCGCATGCTTTTGTGCGCGAGTGTGGCTTCCCAGCAATAGTTCCCGCAGGTTCCCGGGGGCTAAAACCCCGTCATCGCCTTGGTTGCGCAATTCCTGCGTCCATCGTTTGTAATAGGGGGTTCCCATGAGAAAGACTTTCGCCGCCGCCGCAACGGCTCTCTCCCTCGCGGCCGCTCCGGCTTTTGCCGCGGACCTGCCGATGAAGGCGGCTCCGATGCCAGCGGCTGTTTGGTCCTGGACCGGCTTCTACATCGGCGCCCATGTCGGCGCTGGCTGGGGCGAGACCGAGAGCACCATCACGGGATTCACGGCCGCGGTGCCCGGTGTCCCCGCGCTCACCGCAAACACCAACCTGCCCTTCAACCAGAACAGCCGCAGCGGCTTCCTGGGCGGCGGGCAGGCCGGCTACAACTGGCAGGCCGGCGTGTTCGTTATCGGTGTTCAGGGCGATATCGCCGGACTTGACGTCAAGGGCACCGATCCGTGTCTCGTTGTCCTGAGCTGCACCGCCAAGAGCAATTGGCTGGCCACCGCGACGGGCCGGGTGGGCGCTGTGGTGCTCGACCGTGGCCTGGTTTACGCGAAGGGCGGCGGAGCCTGGCTGAACACCAACAACAGCGTCAACTTGACCCTGGCCACTCCGCCCATTGCCATCACGAACGGCAGCTTCACCCAGAGCGGCTGGCTGGTCGGTATGGGCACCGAGTGGATGATCACCCAGAACTGGACCGCTTTCGTCGAGTACGACTACATGCGGTTCGATGACAAGTCCGTGGCCTTCAACGTCAACCCGGTGCTGGTGGCGCCTGCAACCGTCTCCATCAGGACCAACCAGACGAACACCCTTTCGATCGCCAAGGTCGGCGTGAACTACAAGTTCGGTTGGGGCGGACCGGTTGCCGCGAAGTACTGATCGATCGCCTTTCCAGAGAGTTGAAAGCCCCGGCGTCGGCCGGGGCTTTTTCTTTTGGCACGGCAACTTCCCGGACCTTGCAGCACGAATGGAGAGGTGATCAGCTTCGCCGGGAATTGGCTGGAGGCTGACATGAACCGATTGCTTTTCGCAGCAGCGATGCTCGCGGCATTTTCGATTGCGCCCGCCCGTGCCGACACCAAGGTCGGCGACTGGACCGTCGAGAAGCGCACGCAGGACACCCATTGTAATGCCAGCCGCAGCTACAAGGACGCGGATGACGAGAACAACCAGTACGGCATCGTGCTGAGCTATTCCAACGATCGCATCGTCATGGTGGTCATCTACGAGGGATGGGAGTGGGAGAAGACCGGCGACATCCTCAAGGCCGACTTCGCCACCGACAATGTCGACATCATGAAGAAGTCGAAGTGGGAGGTCATGGACAAGACCACCGTGCGCGGCGTGTTCGAGTTCGATCAGGCCGTCGTCGACGCGCTGTCAAAGGCAAAGCGCCTCACGATCGATTTCGAGGATGACGACGACGACAGCATCGAGTTTCAGACACCGCGCGCCGGCGAAGCGCTGGCGGCGCTGAAATATTGCGAGGAGAACCGGAAATAACGCATGATCCGGAAAAAGCCTGCCCCGCACTTGATGCGGGGTGTGCAGCGGTTTTCCGAAAAGATCATGCGCAAAAGAAGGGACCGGAAGCGGCCCCGCGATACGCAAGACACTGCGGGGCCGCTACCCGACGGAGAGGGGCTTGGGCACCGGAAATCCGCCGAGCGCAGCCAGTCTAGCGCGCGCGGGAAAAACGCGCGTGTCATGATTTGGCACAGAGTCACGCCCTGAGCGCCTCGCGCTCTGCGACCTCGCGCAGGAAGGCCTTGATCCTGGGTATGATGATCTCGGTGCGCCGCGTCGTGCCGACGTGATCGCAACCGGGCAGGCCAAGGAAGATCGCATTCGGCATCCCGGATGCCGCCTGTCGTGCCTGTGCGAGCCGGGGATCGAGTTCGCCGCAGAAGATGAGCGACGGCATCGTCATGGTTGGCAGCACGTTTGCGATATCATCGCGGTCCTGCGTCAGTGCACGAAGCGCGTCGAGATCGTTGGCGAGCAGGCGCGCGCGCCGCGCCGGTGTCAGCAGCGCACCGTAGGTCTTCTCGATTCCCGCAGCAAACGCGGCGGGGTCGTTCGGCATGCGGTCGCGAATGGCCTGCGTGTTCTCGGCATAGGGATGGGCACCGCCGAGGATGAATGAATTGAACCGCTCCGGAAAATGCCTGGCGAGGCCGAAGCCGATCCAGCCGCCCATCGAATAGCCGAGGAAGTCGGCGCGCTGCAGGTGGAGATCGTCGAGGACGGCGACGACATCGGCGGCGCGCAGGGCCAGATCGTAGGCGGCGCCATCGTGCGGCTTGTCGCTCTGGCCGTGGCCGCGGGCGTCGATCAGGATCACGGTGTGTCGATCCCGCAAGGCCTCGACATAGCCGAGGTCCACCCAATCCGGGCCGCTGCCCATCGTGCCGTGGTGAAGCACCAGCGCCGGTCCGCTGCCGGCGGTTTCGTAATGGATGCGGATGCCGCCGTTGCGCGCGAATGGCATGGTTTCTCCCCCGAAGACTAACGGAGAGGGTGATGCAGGCCGATGGAACTCTCAAGATGGCTCCCCGTCCTTATTTTTAACTTTTCCTTGATATTTGCTGCGCCGAATGGGGCGAGATCGCTTGGGAGTTAAGTGGGTGAATCACCAATACAGCGGCCACGCGGCCGAGTTCGACGACGAATTCGAGGACGAGGAGTTCGAGGACGAAGCGCCCAGGTCCCGCTTCCGGGTGTATGCGCTGATCTGCGTCGTGCTCGCGGCGACCGGCTCCGGCGCGGCATTCGCCTGGCATGGCTATGCCGGCGGCGAACTGAACACGGGCGCGCTGACGGCGGCGCCCAAGGCGATGCCTGCGCAACAGGCCATTGCCGCTCAGGATGCCCTGCTGAAAAATCTGACGGAAGCCCAGCAACGCGCCACGGCCATCGCGCAGCGCAATCAGGACTTGCTGCAGGCGCAGGGCGCCGAGATCAAGCGGTTGTCGGAAGCGGTCACGCAATTGTCGACGCGCGTCGACGGCTTGAGCGTGCGCAACGCGCAAGGCGCCGTGCCGCCGCCGGCACCGAAGAAGCCGGCGGCGCCGAAGGTCGTTGCGCCCAAGCCGGCTGCGCCCGCGCCGCTATCGCTGGCGCCGGAGGCGAAGCAGTAACCACCCGCGAGGTCGATGGCTGCGCGCTTGCGCCAGCGGCCAACGGACAGGCAGCCCGCCGGAACGCGGGGGGAGCCGATGACGGGCTGACAGGCGGTGCGGGAAGAATATTGCGTCGAATTGGATATGACGATAACGTGACGTTGTTGATCGTTGTTTGAACAACTCTTTTTTGGCGCACTGCCCGCCAGATGGGCAGTGGCAAGCGATGGGCGGTTTAGACGGGGTCTTACCCGGCGCATAGCGTTCAGGGCTCACGCCGGTTCAAATTGCGAGCAGTACAATTGGGGAGGGTAGTATGAAATCAAACGATCGTGGCAAGCGAAAGGGCAAGGTTGCGTCCGAACTCGGTTCGCGATCTTCTCATGGAGCGGGAACGGGTTTTGTCTGCGCTTAGCGACGCCGAAATCCTGCTCGCCAAGCAAAGAAAGGCGCTGGCGCAGATTCGCGAAAAGATTTGGGCGCTACCCGAGGGCGCCATGATGCTTTCGATGCCAGGTACGGACCGTTGGTGAGCTCGCGGTACTCGCACCGCATCTCTGCTTGCTCAATCCGTCTCGAAGAAAAATGCGAATAAGATGGGTCGACGACCTGCGAAGCGTGAAGGTCGCGCTTCGCGGTAACGCCGACACCATCAACCTGCTGGACCCACAAAGTCCTGTTCGCCGCAGGCGATGGACCGAAGTCATCGGGGCGTATCGCGCGTGCAGTCAGGCCGGACGTTACAGATCGGCCGTAACGCTCCGAACCGGAATGATTCTGGCTGCTCGTGAATTGTGGGGTTGTCATACCGAAGAAATCCTGCAAGCCCTGCATCTGCGCGCGGAAAAAGTCGTTCTTCTCGATGATCACGGAACCATCCCGCGTCTGCTGGCGCGGGAACGCCATCCGACCGCTACGGTGATTGCGCAGCCCCAGCAACTTTCCACTCGATTTATCAGGGAACTCGCGGCGCAAGCTGCCGCAAGCCGGGTTCGCATCGGATGTTTGACGGCAACGGATCTGGCGTCGCTCATTTTCGTCGGACTCAAGATGCGCATCGCGTGGTGCCCGTTGCCCACCGATCAGACCCGCGACCGGGATGGAGAGTGCCGGCCCCCATTGCCGTTCACGACCAACTTGACCTGCACGAATGCCGTTTCCCTGGCAGCGCGCGAATTCGAGCATTGGTCGGTTGTCTCTGCCCGGGGACACGGAGACGGCGCACATATCGATCTTGAGCAGGGTGTGCTGTGCGGATTTCACGATCTGCCGGCCGACGACCAGCGAGATGAAATCGGCTGCGGTAACGATTTCTGCCAGCGCAGCGGTCATCGCGGCGGACGTTTTTTGAGAGCGGCGGACACTCGCGGCAGACTTGTCGCGCTGTCTTCTTGCAACAGCGCGAATGTGGCAGGCCAGGTCATCGGCCGAAATCGCAGCCTCGCTTTGGCGTCTCTCGACGGTTGGGCGACCGCGGTCATCGCCTCACCCGTCGCCATCGACTCGCGGGCAGCGGAGCGTGCGGCCATCCTGACGCTCGCCGACCGATGCGATACGGCGCAGGAATTGACGGCTGAAATGAACACGCTGGCCGCCACCCCGGCGCAGGAGCTGCCATACGTCCTGCTGGGCTTGCCTGAGATGCCGTTGCGCCCGCCTGAAGCGGCATTGATCGAACTGCCGAAAAATGACGTCCTCGACCCGAGCCGGGGCAGAATGAAGAAAGAGTCGGATCTTGCCAGTCTTGCCGAAGCAACGCGGATCGCGGCGCGCGGCGTGTCTCGCAGCATGCGCTACGAAGTCGAGCTTGCCGTGGAAGATCGAAACGAGGAACTGATCGGCGTTCTTCGGAACTGCCGGGTCGAGCTCGCCCTTCTGGTGGCCATGGCCGGACGGCTCGTTTCCAATCGCGCCGGCAGCGATGCGGGCCGGCTTTTGCTGGAGCAGCTAACCTGCGCCATTCAGGCGTGGGACAGTGCCTTTGCAAACGTCATGTCGGACACGCTGATCCACCCCTTGCACGGCCGCGCGCCGATGCCCGGCCTGTTGGTCTCGCAAACGTTGTTCAGAAGCCGCCGCAGCGCGCAGGCGATATGTCCGCGGTGCGGCGAGGACTATGACCGGGAGAAGCATGTCTCGCTCGATGAGGCGGACACCATCGTGCTCGATGAATGTTCCTTATGCGGGCCGCTCGGTTGCGGGAGAGAGGATGGAGCCCGCTTGGATGTTGACGGGCCCAGTCTTTGGCAGAAGGAAGACGTGCCGGAATTCAAGATACTGGCGAGGCTTCCCGGACGAAGGCTTGTGCCGGGACACCTTCTGGTTCAGCACAGGGATATGTCGAAACCCGGCTTGGCAACGCCGCGGATGTTTCCCGGTTCGCCCCGGTCTCGCCGTTTCGTCTGCGATCTTGATCCTGATGCTGGTTTCGATCAGCATGACATTCGCGTTGTCTTCGTTTGCCGACTCGAAGTGGCCTTCGCGCGTGTGCCGGCCGTACGAACAGGCTGAATGACATGATGCGGATCCGGTTTGGAATTTCAGGTAGGACAGGAAACCCGCTTGACCAGCTTTGCACGGAAATCCGCGAAACCGGCCGGAGCCGACCGCGCCGTTGACGCCGTCTCGCGGACCATTTCCGGCTATTCCCCCGACGTAGCCTTCCGTCTCGGCCCCGATCTGAGCACCGATGCCCTTGCCGTCGACTTCGATGTCGGGCGCCTGATGCAGGCGCAGCGGACGAGATGGCGCTGTTGTGAGCTCGCCGACCTCCCGGCGCCGATCCAATGTCTCGTCATGGAGGCGAGTTCGCATGAGTCGATATGTGCAGATCCGATACGATCTTGCGGTGGCGGCGCAGCGGTTGGCGGCCGATGGGCAATTGCTCCTGCTGGTCCGCGACCGAAAACTGGCGCCGCGTCTTGGCAAGTTCGCCGAGGAGTGGTTTGGCGAGGTCGACCGTCGGCCGGACAAGGTGTCGTGGATTCGATGCACGCGTCCGCGGCGCGCAATCCCGGAGCCGCCCTACGGTCCGACGATTGCATGCCCTGATCCGGTATCCTCCCGCAGCTATGCTCTCGCAACCTGGCCGGGACTGTTTTCCGGAGAAGCGCTGGACGTCGGCACCGCGCTGTTGCTGGAGCACGTTCCGCCCGTCGAGGGGCGCGATGTTCTGGATGTAGGCTGCGGTTACGGACCGATTTCGATTGTCGCGGCGGGCCGAGGCGGCCGCGTCACCTATGCCGACACCGACGTGCGGGCGCTTCGGCTCACCACCGAGAACCTGGCGAGTGCCGGCTTCGTCGGCAGCGCGTTGCTCACATTCGACCTGTCGGAGTTATCGCCGCAAAGTTTCGACGCCGTGTTGTCGAATCCGCCCACCCACGCCGGTAGCGCGACGCTGAAGACGCTGTTCGAGCGAATGGTCAAGGCATGCCGGCCCGGTGGCGATGTTCGCATCGTTCTGCGTCAGCATCTCAATTATGAAAAATGGCTGGACCGCCTCGCGAGGGTGGAAACCATCGCGCTACGCGATGGCTACAAGGTGCTGAGAATGTCGGCCGCGGATTGAGCCGGTGAAGCCGGTCTCGACGAAAGAGCACGCGCGACATGGTCGACGATCCGATCATGCACCGGCATCCGCTAACTTCCACCCTGATCCCAAGGCTCCCAGGAAATCCGCGCGCGTCGGCGCAACAGGTCCCATGCGCGGTTCGAGGTCGGCAGCGGCACCAACACCAGTCGCTGCCAGATTGACGATGCCACGGGAAAGTCCTGCGGGCGCCGGGCGCAGGGTGAATCGAGCCAGCGCCAGGCCTCGATTCCGTCCGCGCGCAATTCCATGATGTCGCTGTCGGCACGTCTGGACAGTATCGGAAGATAGGTCAGTATCTCGCTCGCGGAAATTCGCGGCAAATAGGGCCCGAGCGCGGCAAACGCGGTGCGCGTCGCGTCGCGGCCCGCGGCGACGGCGGCATCGAGGTCGAGCCGCTGCCAGCGGTCGCGCACGTCGCACGCCTCCGGCGGAAAAGAAGACGGCGGGCGAGCAGGTCCGAACGCAATGCCACCGGATGGCCAGCCCAGTTCCTTGCGCGGACTCACGATCGTGATCGCGCTGCGCTCCCGTTGGCCCGCGCCGATCCCCGATCGCAATGCGTGACAAGCATCCTCGATCAAGGTCACGCCGCTCGAGCGGAGTGCCTCGGGCAGCGTCCTCACGAGGCCGAACGGATGGCACCAGATCAGGCAAAGCGGCCTGGCAAGCCGGTCAAGGGTCTGCCGGTCAAGATCGGGTGCCAGGTTTTCAGTCAGGTCATAGCCTTGCCATGGCATGCCGGCGGCTTCGATGAACTCGACCATTTCGCTGCAATAGAGCGCCGGCAGCAACACGGTGCGCGGACGGCTGGCTGCGCAGACAGCGACGATCAGGTCGCGCGCCCGCGCCGCGCAAAACGCGGTCGGGGCTTGCGCATCTGGCGCTTTGCGCCCGCTCACGTTGGTCAAAGCGGTTCGTGTCACGTGGCGAGAACGTCGAAACCGTCGAATAACCGCAGGTTGGGCCGCTCACGCCAGCGCGGCGACAGATATTCGACTCGCCCGACGCCGCTGTGCTGGTCGCGGTGAAATCTGGGTATTCCGAGGTGTTGCTGTCTGGTTTCGCGAAACGTGCGGCTGAACGCGCAATTGCGACACAGGGCGGTGTCGTGCGATTCATGGCGGAATTTCACGGCCGCCGCACTTGCCCAGACATCGTCGAGGCTTTGCTTGTTGAGATCGCCGAGAACGAGGATTCCGTCATAGTCGTGGCAACACGCCACGACCCGTCCGTCCCACAGCACCACGATCGATTGTTGCGGTCGCAGGCAAAAACCCTGGTAGAGCGGGGTGTCGAACGACCCCAGCGTCTCGGTTTTTTCGTCGGAGAAGTCCCAGCGGCCGAGCCGAACGACCACGCCGCGATCCACACCATGCTCGCGGCAAAACGCGAGAAACCGCTCGGTCTCGTCGGCATTGTCGCGCATGTGAATGAGTTGAACCGTGATCGCGGTGGGATATCCCCCGGCATCGCGCAAGCGCACCAGCGCGTCGATGTTGGCGATCGCGCGATCGACGTCGGCGGCGGGTCCGCGAATGTCACGATAGCTCACCGGATCGAGGGAATCGAACGAAAGCACCAGGCTGGCGATTCCCGCATCGAGCAGACGCGCCGCCAACGTGGCTTTCAGCGAAGGCGGATTGCATGAAAGCCCGGTCGCGAGATTCTTGCGGGTGGCGTGCCGCACCATATCGGGAAGTTGCCGATGCAGCAGCGACTCGCCGAAATGATGCAATGCGACGTACGGCTGGTTGCCGCTGATCTGCTCGCAGATCCGCGCAAACAGTTCGAAATCCATATCGCCAAGCGAACGGCTCATCGACGAGGTTCGCGGACACATCTTGCAGCTGTAGGGGCAGCGGTTGGTCAGTTCGATCTGGTCGATGATCGGCCGGGCGACCTGTGCGGTGCGCTCCACCTCGGCAAACCATGTGATCGCCGAATTGCGGTCGTCGAACAGCACGTTCATGTCGCGCAGCCGTGCCACCGTGCCGGCGTCGGCCTGAACATCGTCCGAGGCGCCGGCCGCCACGATCGTCTCGATCACGTCGGCAGGAAAAGGCTCGGTGGCGCCGGTCAGATGATTGGTGATCGCGACAGCCTCAGCGACGCGACGGTAACTCCAGAAGGGGTTCACATACACGCTGCTTCTCCATCCTGTACAAGAAAGGGAGACCCCGGATCGATATGAAATCCCCGCGTTCTGTCGCTGGGCACAAAGTGGATTGGGGATCGCACGATGTCCTTTACCGCCGTCTCGAACGAACGCGCGATATCGGGCGCGTCGCAGACCCAGGGCGAGGTGCTAGCGATGTTCCAGGGAACGAACAGATCCAGATACATCACCATCGTCCGGCGACCCGGACGCAGCAGCCTGAACAGGGCGGATGGTGACGTCAGGACGTCGACTTGCACCATCGCCCGCTCGAGTTCACCCAGCGCCGCCAGGTCGGCCCGCCGCTCGTGATACCAGCGTTCCTGCTTGCCGGCATTTTCGCGCTCATGTGGCGCGACTTCGCGGATCGCGAGATCGGGGTGCTCGGAACGGAACGTTTCCACCAAATCGGGGAAGGTCCGCAGGCGATGGGCGTTGGACAGAACGAAATCGATCCAGACCAGCGCGCCGGGATTGATGTCGTAAACCGATAGCCGCGCGTCCGGCGGAGGCTTGCTCTCCGCGACAAGCCGCAGCCCAAGCAGTCCGGATCCAAGGATGACGTAGTCTTCGCAAGGGGGAGGCGGCGGCTCGGCGAAATCGCTGGTGTTGTAAGCGAACAGCGGAACGGCGCGGCCATATTGCGAGAACACCGGTGGCAGGTCGGACAGGAAATCGATCGCCTGGAAATAATGTTCGCCGGTGTCGACCTGCCAGACGTCGAGCGTGCCGAAACGACGGCGCGTGTGACGAGGCGCTGCCGGCGGGCGATGAACCGGCGGGGACAATCGCGCGGCCAGCGTGGGAAGCTGCGAAGGTGGACCGGTCCAGCGGCAGGCCGGGCGTACGCCGACAATCGTACCGGTAGCGGCGCCGGATCCGGTCGGGAACGTTCCGGCCGAGAGCAGCAGCAACGGGCCGGCGCCGGCGGCCGTCGCGATGGCATCACACACCGCATCCACCGAAGCGAAGCCGGGTCCGCATGCGACCGGAACAAGGGCGGCGCTTGGCGCGGATCGTATCGGGCAGGGGGGTGAGAAAGTCCGGGACAAGCAGGCGATCGCAGCCGTCGATCAGGCCAAGACACGCCTCGATCGTCGCCCAGCCATAGGCACGCTCCCAGGGTTCCGCGACAATGCCCACAGCAAAATTCATGGTCGGGCTTCCGCTATGTCGAGAAAATCCACACACGGCCGGTCCGGCGCGTCCTTGTTCGTCGCCACGTGCGCGCAGTCGCGCGCGGTCGAGACCTCGAATTTCAAATTCCTGCCGAAATCTGAGCCGTACCCGGTCTTGTAGGCATATCCGCCGCGCATCAGATCGAAATGTTCGATTCCCTCGCCGACGAAATGCTCCAGCATGCCCTTGAGCATCACGTGACCGGGCGAGTAGCGAAACCAGGCCTGATCGAAGGCCGTGCGATAGGCGTAATAGCGCCTTCGGTAGACGAAGCCGAAATACGAAGCCAGCAAGGCCGATCCGAGCACGAGTTCGGTCAACACCATGATGCCGGCGGCGGCCGTCGACAGTGCGATCGCTCGGAAACCGTCTTGCACCACCGGATCGTCGAAAGACGCCACGGCATCGGCGCGCCCGGCCCATTGGGCGCGATGCAACGCGACGAATCGCGGAAACGCCTGCTCGATTGCTGCGGGATCGCGGTGGTGGCGGAGCTCCAGCGGCCCGAGCCGTGCCAGCCGGCGCCGCTTCAGCCGGTATTCCCGGCTGTGCAGCAGCCGCGCCAGATGTCCGGCATTCCGCAGATCGATCGATATGACCGGCGTCGATGGCTCATGACGGGCCGGCAGTTGCGCCAATATCCGCCCAAGCGTTCCATCGGCGCGCACATCGGAGAACCGCAGCGACGCGTCGAATTGCGAGGCGAGTTGCCGGATTTCACGAGCGGCGATCGGCAGCAGTTCATCCGGCGCGGAGCCGACCGTCTCCTGGTAGTCGATCCAGGGCGAGCCGAGCGGCGAGATGGTTCTGCCGCCGCGCCCGTCGGCGCCGATCTGCAGCGCAATGCCCAGGATCAATTGCTCACCCCGGAACCAGCGCAGGATGACAGGCTGCTGTCCGTCGGCGGCGGCCACCGCCCTGATCCAGGCACGGCACCAGTGCCCGGTCTGAAAGACGGTCGTGCCGGGATCGGATTCCGCGAGCTGCTCCCAGCGATCATCGAATGCGGCAACAGCTGCATCCACCCCGGTGTCGCGTTTCAGACTTGTGCCCGACATCGCTAGGACGCCGCCATGCGCTGAAGAAACTCGGCCGTGCTCGTCGCGGACGACGTGGCCGCGCCCAGAACGCTTTTGACCCTTGGCGGCAAACCGTCCCATTTGCCCTCGGACAATGCGCGGCGATAGTCCATCTGCGGCTGAATCCAGGGCTCGCAAAACAGCGTCTTGATCAGACGCCGGGAGCGTCCGGTCGTGTTGTTGCCCGCGCAATGGTTCAGCCGGGCATCGAAGATCAGGATATCGCCGGCCTCCCCCACGGCCTGAACCGCGAGTTTCGCCGCGGCACCCGCGTCGGGACGCGACCACCCGGACACATGGCTGTGAGGCACAAGCCAGGTCGCGCCGTTCTCGGGTGTCACGCGATCCAGGTAGTAAAGTATGTTCACCGCCGCGACCCGGCTGCGCACCGGCGCAAAGCCGACCAGCGCTTCCAGATCGGTGTGGAAGTCCCAGGGAAAGCGACCCTCGCCCGGGGCCAGAATGAGGCCATCGAACGAGTGCAGGATGTAGCCCGGTCGAAGCACGCGATCGAGCACGGCATTGACGGGAGAGTTTGCGAGCAGGTCGATGAATACCTCGCCGAGGTCCGGAAGATTGCGGACCGCGCCATATTGCCCGATGCGCTTGAGGTGGTCGGCCCCCCATGCCGCGACGTCGTTTGCAAATCCTGTATCCAGGGCGGTCGACAAGGCCGCGACGCGTTGCGGCGTCAGCGCGCCACGCAGCATGATGAAGCCCTGGCTGTACAAGGCGAAATCTTCGCCGACATCCAGTCGCTCCGCCCCGGCGGCCGGCAGCGCTTCGACGAGCGCGGCGGTCACCTTCTCGGGACGGTCGACCATCGTCCAGAGGCCGGGGTCGGCGAGCAGGGATTCGCCGGCACCGAGATCGATGTCCACGGCGTGGGCGCCGGGTTCGGCCGGAAGGCCGAGGCCCTGGCTGCCGGGGAGCACGCGCACCGCGACTGCGGCGTTCGCGGCGATGTGCAGCGCGAATTCGGGCGCGACGATGGGTCGATGCGGATCGATCGGGCGAAGCGTGGACCAGCTCGCGAGCCGTGCGGCGTCGATCGGCTCGTGGCGCATGGCGCCGCCGAACAGCTCCGTCAGGATCGTGGCCGGGGCCGTAGTCCGGGTCCAGCCGCGCGTTCTGAGTTCGAGGCTACCCATCGTGCGTCTCTTCGATCGCATTCCGGAACGTGGCGGCGACATGCTCGAGGTCGCCGTCAGTGGCGTGAATTCCGATCCCGAAGCCGGTGCCGAGATAGCTGTCGCGAACGCCGACGCTGATCGCGACCGTGCGCGCCAGGATGTCGTCGGTGCGTGGCAGGCTGCCGCGGACGAAATTTTCGGCTTTGACCCTGCCGCGCGCGAAGGCAGGCAGCGCGTGCCCTCTCAACTGGGGAATGTTCGCATAGTTGTGCTTGCCCGAATGACCGAGCGTCCTGGTTCCGAGCCGTCCGGCGACGCGATCCGCATTGCCTGCATCGGAGAATGTATAGGCAAGCACGGTGCCGCATTCGCCGTCGGGATCGTTCGACACCGCCGGCGTCGCGCCCTGAACGTGCCCGATCGCATCGATCAGGCGGCGTTTGAGCAGGCGCAAGCGCGCGAGATTCCCCGCGAGCTTGGGAAGCTGCGCGAATGCAACCGCGCCGGTCAGCTCATGCATGCGAAGATTCAGTCCCAGCAATGACTCGGCGTCGGCGACACCCGCACGAAATGGCCGCGCGCCGTGATCGTGAATGGCGAAGGCGGCCTCGAACAGTTCGCTCGAGTTGGTCAGCAGGACACCGCCGTCGCCGGCGGTCAGCGTCTTGAAGACGTTGAGGCTGAACGCGCCGAACAGCCCCCAGGATCCAAGCGCCCGGCCGCGGTAGCGGCCACCGGCGGCCTGCGCGCAGTCTTCGATCAGGAACAAGCCGTGCTGGTCGGCCAGCGCGCGCAAGGCGTCGACGCGAGCCGGCATGCCCAGCATGTGCACGCAGACGATCGCCTTGTGCGCGGCGTGATCCTCGACGCCACGTCGGCCGGATCGAGGGTCAGGCTGTGGTCGATCTCGGCGAGCACGATGTCGGCGCCGGTGTAGGTGACGGCGGCCATGGGCGCGACGAAGGTATAGCCGGGCACGATCACCTCGTCGCCGGGACCAATTCCGGCGGCCCACATGCCGGACAGCAGCGCACTCGTGCAGCTGTTCATGCCAAGGCAATGGCGGACGCCCATCTCGGCCTCGAGGGCGCGCTCGAATCTGTACGTGAACGAGGTCTCGCCATCGCTCGCCTCGTCGTCGAAGCGATATCGGCTCAGTTTGCGGTCATCGATCACGCGCAGCAGAGCTTCGCGCTCTTCGTTGCCGATCGTATCGAGTTCCGGACCGGCCATGACTAGCTCCGCCTTGGGTGAGTTCGTTGCTGCCATTCGGCAATGTCACGCGAGGGGGCGGTGTCTCTGCCGAAGAATGCCGCCGCACGCGGAGGCGTTGCCGGATCATCTGCTTCCGGAAACACCTCTTCCGGCAGAATCCAGCTCCGCACCATCTTCAGCACGAGGGATGTCTCGGCGCCGGCGACCCGGCGGCGGAACAGACGGGTGTCGAGCAGCAGCAGCTCGGTCGGGTTGATGTCGACGCGGCCGGAGAAAGAAAACGGAATTTCCCCGTCGCGCAGACGACCGCTGCCGCATATCAATTCGATACCGACTGGAGCTTTTTCCAGCGCGGCGACGATATCAATTCCCGGTATGAAGTTCGACGGGATGCCGCTTGCCGAAAAATCCGACCGTCCACGGTGCCATTGCGAAGAAACCGCGGAATCGATCCGCGAAAGAACGGCCGAACCGATAACCTGCTCGATAATTCGCGCCGGCAGGCCATCGTAGATCTGGCGGATGAAGCGGCCGTCCAGGCGCTGGCTCGCGCTTCTTGCGATCTTGCCCAGCAGGCGGTCGGAGATGCATCGCTCGAGCTTGCAATAGCCGGATGTCAGCAGTTCCTGCACCGCGCCGGCCAGCACCGGCGTGTGGGGAGTGGCGGAAGCCTGGGTCTCAAGCTGTGACATCGAACAGCCGTTTCACTCGCGCCGGTAGTTGTGCGGTCAACGCTGGACCGGCGACGGAAAGATAGTCGATCTGCGGCATGATCCACCGCCGCGCGAACAGCAGTTTGAGCACCCGCCGCGGGAATGCCGTCTGGTTCAGTCCGGCAGCGTGCCAGGCCCCGCCCTCGATAAGGAACACCGACCCCGACGGCGCGGCGGCCTCGATCGCCCGCGCCATGAGATAATCTTCATCGGTGCGATGAAGCTCTGCAAGGCGATGGCTGCCGGGCAGGGCAATCGTGGCGCCGTTATCCGCATCGACGTCGTCGATCAGGACGAGGAAATTGACCGCGAAGGTGAACGCGGGGTCGCCCAATTGATGCGCCAGCTGGAACATGTCGGCGTGCCAGCAGCGGGGCCACGAGGCGCGGCCTTTGCCGGGATCGAGCTGGATTCCCTGGGCCACCCACAGCCGGACGTCCTCGCCAAAGACTTCGTGGAGCAGCGCGTGCAGCGCGTCGTCGTCGAGCAGTTCGACGATCGACGGGCCGATTCCCAGGACGTCTGAAACGTAGCCCTCCTGGCCGATGTCGCGCAGCAACTCCAGCCCGAGCCGGGATTCCTCGCGGCGCCGCGCATCGTCCATCTCCCGGCGCATCCGATCCATCAGTTCGCGGTCGAATATGCCGGGCAACAGGACCGCGCCCTGGGCTCGCACGGCCGGGCCCACGCCAGGCGGGACCGAATTCGAACGAGGCGCGTCCAGTTGCCGCTCAAGCCGCATGACCCCTGATCCTAATGACGCCGCGAGGACGGTGACGATTGAAGGTCGGGCTCTCCCGAACGCAGTGTGACGTTGATTGCGCCCAGTGCGTCGCCGGACACCTTCTTGTAGCCGCGCAGAAATGCGCCGAGGAAGCGCTGCTGCGACCGGGAGCCGGTGACGGCGGCGAGCCGGTTCAACTCGGCAACGCGCGCCTGATCATAGAATGCCCGCCGGAAACTCTCGCGCAGGGCGCCCAGACGCGCGACCGGGATATTTTCGGATGCGCTCAGCGGTATCTTGCTTCCGTAATTGAGCGTGTGCGAGGTGGTGGGCGCGGTGCCGAGTTCCTGCGTCAAGCGGTACAGCTCGGTATTCTGCTGCGGAATCGTTATCGCGATGTCGGCGATATGATGATGAAGCGCACGATTGTAGCTGATCGTGTTCCAGACCTCGTCCTCGGTCTCGGTGGGAAAGCCGATCATGTTGTAGGTGGCGACGACCGAACGGTCTTTGCCGAGTTCAACCGTGGTTTCGATGCTGTCGGCCAGCGCATCGAGGTCGTTGTGCTTGCGGATCAGGTCCTGAAGCCGCGGCGTCGCGGTTTCCACGGCATAGGCGAAATAGTAGGTGCCGGCGTCGAGCATCAACTCGATCAATTCGCGATCCATCATGTCGCCGCGCAAGCCGTTGAGGAAATCGATTCCGATATCGAGCTTTCGTGCGATGATGCCGCGGCAGATGTCTTTTGCCCGGTTCCGGTCCAGGTTGAAGATGTCGTCGTAGATGTAGAACAGTCTCACGCCGTGCCGGTGGTAAAGCACCTCGATTTCCTCGATCACGCTTTCGGCCGAGCGGAAACGCGTCTTCTTGCCGTGCAATGCGTGACAGTAGATGCAGCGGAAGGGACAACCGCGCGAGGTTACGATCGGCGCAAAGCGGCCGCCGACGTCCAGATGCGGGTTGAGGCGCGAATAGGCATCGAAGTCGACCAGATCATAGGCCGGCAACGGTATCTCCTCGAGAACATCGATGAGATCCCGCGGCGGAGTGGTGATCACTTCACCTGCCTTTCGACAGGCGATGCCGGCGACATCAGAAATCGGTCCGCCGTCGGCGATCCGGTCGACCAGGTCGCAAAACGTCGCTTCGCCTTCGTCGAAAACCAGCACATCGACATTGCGGTCGCTGAGCACGGCCTCGCGGCTCGAACTGACATACGGTCCGCCGCCGACGACGACCGCATTCGGAGCCGCGGCCCTTGCCGCGGCCGCGACGGCGTGAAATGCATCCTCGCTGTAGGAAAGCGCCGAAATGCCGACGATGTCCGGCGCCGCCCGGGCGATCTCGCGTCCGATCTCCTCGGGGCGAAGCTTTTCGAGCAGCATGTCGCGACAAACGAAATCCAGCTTTTCGCGGTGCCTGGAGTTCTTGCGCAGATAGCCCACCAGCGAGAGCAATCCGAGCTTCGGATAGGTTTTTGCGGAGGATGGATCGAACGCGTCGATGTCCTCGGCCGATACCAGGAACACCTTCATGCCGGGTTTGCCTCGCTCGATTGTGGGCTGAGCTGTCATGGCTTCAAAACCCCGGGCCGTTGGCGACCAGGTGATCAAAATTCCGTGCCATGCTCCGCTCGTGTCCGAGCAATCGCCGCGCGCCGCCGTCAAGCCGCTGGAGCACCTCCGCGTCGATGCTGCGGGCGTAATCCATTTGCGGCATGATCCAGCTTCGAACCATGAGCATCTTGACCGCGCAGCGGTGACGGTCGGTATTGTTGGCTCCGGCGCAGTGCCAAAGCAGCGGGTTGAAAATCAGCGCGCTTCCTGCCGACGCGCTGACCTGCAATTCGGCGCGGGCGCGGAACTCGGCGTCGCCGAATTCCAGATCGTCGGCCAGAAGGCCCTGACTCCCCGGCACCAGCCACGTGGCGCCGTTCTCCGAGGTGACGTCATCGACATAGAGCAGAACGTTGATGCCCGGAATGAAGTTGGCATCCGCGACCGCCTGGCTGACGTGGTACAGGTCGCAATGCCACTTCCAGGGATAGGCGCCCTTGCCGCCGCCCGGCGGCACGATGACTCCCTGATACAGATAGAGGTGGGCGTCCGGACCGAGCAGTTGTTCGAGCAGGTCGTCAAACGGGCGCGAATTCAGCAAATGTTCGAACGCCTCGCCACGATTGCCGACGTTGACGACGAAGCCTTCCTGCCCGATGGCATAAAGATACTCCTTGCCGTAGGTGCGTTCATCCTCGGCCTGCAGCTCGAGCACGCGATCCCTCAGGTCCTTCGCCAGCGCGCGCGGCACAAGATCGGGAACGACGGCGTATCCTTGGCTTCGGATCAGCGCAGCGATCAGGTCGGCCTTCATACGCCCCTCCCGTGGATGTTGCGCAACTGGCCCGACACTCCGGCTTCCTCACCCTTCAGAAAATCGAGGACCGTGGTCGGCAGGTTGATGCTGGCGCCACACCAGTCCCGTACATGATCGGGAAAACTGTCCATGGCAGCACTGCCCAACGCTTCGGCCATGAAGACATCGGGTTTGATCCACGCACGGACAAAGGCGAGGGAAAGCCAGGTTCCTTCGCTGGGGCGGAAGGCAACCGGAAACGCCAGCATGACCGATCCGCCGGGCTTCGGGTGGAACGATCGCCGGCGCGCATGCGCGGCGGCGCTGCGCTCGGCTTCGGGAATCATCCGGCTTGCCTCGAAAACGGTGACTTCGCCGGGGCCGCGGCCGAGACGAACCAGCACCACCACGCCGAGAACGGCGCGCAGGCCTTCCATGCCTTTGGTGTTGCGCGTTCGGGCGCAAAGCATGCTCTGATCGCCGGTTCCATCCACTCTCAGCAGGTCGGCTCGCGCCAGCAACAGATCGGCGGCCGGCATCACGCGGCCAAGGGCCGCCGCCAGCTGCGGTTCGGCTAAGGCCGCGCGGAGCTTCGCCGACGAGCCCAGGATCGTCGAATCCTGGGTCACCCCGGGGGCCACCGCTTCCGGCAAGGGGCCGGCCGCAAGGAGTCCGTCAAGACCGGCGCCAGTCGCCGCGGGCAGCTGCGGCCCGTCGTGGGCGCCCAGCGTGGTCAACAGCGCGGTCGCCCGCGCGCCATCGTGATCCTCGGATAATTCTCTGGGAAACGCGGTCGGCTGTATCGCAGCGTGTTCCTTCAAGACGGCCTCCTCATGCCGAACTCACGGTGCAGGAGAGCTCGGGAAACACCTCGTCAAACCGCGTCTTCCGCACCCGATCGTACCTGGCGATCCACCCCTCGAATTGACGGCGCTGAAAGGACCGGTCGCTTTGGCCGATCGCACGGGCTAAATTCTCGATCCATGCCGCCAGGTCGAGCCATCGACCCCTGCGCTGCAGCCGCCCGGCGAGTTCCTCGAGTGCGTGGCGTTCATTCGCGCCGGCGAGCAATGGCGAAAGATAGGCCGGCGCGTGGACCAGACTTGGACGCCAGACGAATTCGCAGTCGTATTCGTCGGCAAGTCCCTCGATGAACCCGACATAGGCATCGAACGAGGTCAGGTTCAGCGCCGACATGGTGGGCGCCAGATGGATCGCGCGTCCGCGGAAATGATCCAACAGCGTTCGCAGATTGGCTTCGAACAACTCCCAGACGAGGCCGTAGCGGATGTACTCGGCGCGCGCGCCCACCGCCTCCTGGCTCACGGCTATCCGGACATCGAACGCCTCGATCAACGACGGCAGCCGGTCCAGGAAGCGCGCGAACTGCCGTTGCGGCGTATTCAGATTGCTGATCAATCCGACCTGAAGCCGTCCGGCTTCACTGCCGATGAGGTCGAGGTAGCGGTAGAACTCCGATTGCAGCAGCGGCTCGCCGCCGTTGAATTGCAGATATTCCATGTGCGGCAAGGCGCGCGAGAACCAGGCGCTGAAGGTCGCGCCGAAAGCTGCGGCCGCCGGCGCCGATTCCGGCAGATCGCCCGCCAGGTCGCTGGCACGCGCCGTGCGGGCCTCGGCCGCCCAGGCCGAGCTGAAGCGCGGATCGCAGTAAGCGCAACGCAGATCGCAGGTGGTGGCCAGCATGAGTTCGACATGGGTCGGCCACGCGTCGCGCAGCTCGGCATATGCCGTTTCGGTGCTATCGGGCGTCGCAAAGATCGGCTTGCGGCTTTCCGACTGTCGATAGCTGATGATCCCGTCCCTCTCGTGCTCATGGCAGGCCGCGCAGTCGTCGTGGCTTATGCCCGCGACCATCTCGCGGCGGCGTTCCGCGAAGTAGGGATTGTTGAATATTGCGCCGGAGCCCTGGGCCGCCAGGTCTTCGTCCGCGATTCTGAGGAACGGCGTCTTGCAGCATGCCTTCACCTGGCCGTGCGCGACGTCGCACTGCATGTATCGCCACCTCAGCGAACAGAAAGTGGCCGGAAGCGTGTCATGCGAAAGATCGTCAAACCTGCGCATGGCTTGCGTTCCTCGCGCTTCTCGACGGCTGTACGCGTGTACCGGACCCGTCAGCGCCGCAATCGGCCTCGCGATCAAAACGCACGCCGTAGATGACTTGCAATCTCAGAAAGAACTGCTGCGCATTGTTGAAATTGTCCCGGAAACCGGACGCGATGTAGTTCCGGTATTCCGAGTTGTAGCGGTCGAAAGCCGCTACCTTCAGCGAGATGGGCAGACTGACGCCGACCGCCTTCGCAGCGTAAAACGCTTCGTAACATTTGAAGCAATCGCCGCACCAATTGCCGTCCTTGCGATTGTCGCACGTCCCGGTCAGACGCAGCCCCCGCTCGGCGACCTTCTGCAGGATCTCCTCCTTTGTGAAATCGCGACACACCGAGAGCAGCGAGCGGTCGCCAAGATAGGCGGACCAGGCGTCGAGAAACGCGGCACTTCGTTCGAGGTACTGACCGCCACGCCCGATCCGCGGCAGCAGCAAATCGTTTCGTTCGACCCCCAGATAGGTGGTCCGATAGCCGAGCGCTGCAGCGATCGCCGCGCACAGAAAATGAATTTGCCCGTGTCGGCGATGCTCGCTCTCGAACAACTCGAAATCCTCGATCCGAAGCAGGTCGGGATCGAGTTCCCGGATGACGTCGAGCGTGTATGTGGACTCGCAGCCACCGGAAAACCACAGCGCGACCGCGCGGCCGACCGGAGGATAGTGGTGATCGCACGGATATTCGGACAGTTCGACGGCGCAACCGTTGCGCGCGATCCCGCAAAACCAGGACCAGAACATTCGTGATCCGGCCGGAATCCTGATCGTTTTCACGCCGTTGAATATTTGCTGGCGGATATCCAGATCGATTTTCAAGCGCCGGCAGTCTCTGATCGCTAGCGCGCGGCCAACGTCAGTGTCCATATGCGCATCTCACCAAAAAGTTGTGAAGCGAGAACTCGTTATAAAAATCTATCATAGGTTGACCAAAGTGCAATACGAGATTACGAATTAAACGGCCGTGGTGTTTTTCACGGCTCCATCCAGCGGGATCGGCAATGGATAGGCGCATACTGTTTGCGAACTTTACCGGACTTGGAAATGGAATAGCGGCTCTCGGATTGTTCCGCGCACTGGAGCAGGGCGCTCCGCGATGGAAATACTTTCACACCGAGTGTTACGGACTCGACGATGCCGCCCTGATTGCGCGCGCGGGTATTCGCAATTTTCTGGGTCAGTGTCCGGCGCAATGGCGGCGCTTTTCTCCCGAAGATTGGAGCGCTCTGGTGTCGTTTCTCGAGGCCAATCGCATCGACACGATCATCAATCTTCGCAACGAAGGGCCGCGGCGCGACCGCGGATACGCGAATTTCAAACGGACATTCGGCGGTTCCTTTCTGTTTTTCGATCTCAATGCCCGCTATCAGCAGGATATGATGGGTCGCAGCAATCTTTTCGCGCTTCACGAAGCGCTGCTGCGGGATGCCGGCATCCCGATCAGGCAATCTGCGAATTTGTGGCTTGCCGGGAACCGCGACATGGCCGCGGACATCGGATCGGAGCCGGGCGAAATCGGCTTCTTCACGGCCGCGAGTCAGGAAGCAAAGACCTGGCCGGCCCAGGCGTGGATCGAACTCGGGACGGCGATCCTGGCGCGAGGTCCACACAAGCTGGCCATTTTCGCCGGACGTAACGCTGACGATCTGCAACGGGCCGGCTTTATCGCCGAGCAATTGAAGACGCGGACGTCGGCCCATCGCGTCCGCACAGTCGCCAATCTGAGCATCGTCGGGCTTGCCGACGCGTTGTCGGAACTCGCCTGCCTGGTCTCGAACGACACCGCTGCGGTGCATATGGGAGCCGCGCTGGCCATCCCGACGGTCGGACTGTATTTCGCGACGATAGGGGAAATCTGGGGTGGCCGCTCGCCGGTGTTTTCGGCGGTGCAGAGCAATTTCGGCGCGCATTGCAGGTATCAAAAGGCGAATGCCGGAAACTGCACCTACTTTTACGGGGGCTGCCCGGCGCCCTGCCGCGACGAGATCACCAGCGAACAGGTCTATGCGGAGGTCGCGAACCTGCTCCAACTTCGGCCGGAGCCCTCGGCGCGGATGCGCCAGGACATCGCCGGCCTTCTGACGCCGTCGGGGGCCTGAGATCGCATGCCCCGACCGCTGGTCGCGATCATTGGCGGCCATAGCCGCAACACAAGCTCACAGGCCGAAGCTTTCGCAACCGAGTTCGGCGAAGCGCTGGCGCGTGCCGGATATGGCATCGTTTGCGGCGGAGCCGACGGCATCATGGAGGCGGCTTGCCGCGGCCAAAAGCGCGCGGGCGGTTTGACCGTCGGTGTTCTGAAATCCAATGCGCAGTCGGAGGCGAACGGTTTCATCGACGTCGCCGTGTGCACCTCGATGGATGTCGCCAGCAACAACATCATCATTTGGTCGGCATGCGCGGTGGTCGCGTTCGAAGGCCGCTATGGCACACTCAATGAGGTCGCGCT
The DNA here is from genome assembly GCA_963791665.1 of uncultured Alphaproteobacteria bacterium. Classification (GTDB taxonomy): domain Bacteria; phylum Pseudomonadota; class Alphaproteobacteria; order Rhizobiales; family Xanthobacteraceae; genus Bradyrhizobium. The sequence goes on from CAWBTH010000007.1 coordinate 273,594, forward strand.
CGCTCTCGACTTCGGCAAGCCGCTGCTGATTGTCGGTCCGAGTTCCCTGCTTCAGACATCGAACGTCAACTCGCCCTTGTTCAGACATTTTCAAAGCTACGAGCCGGCGACAATTCCGGCGCTTTTGGAGGCGATGCAGTCGATGATCGCTTCAGTAACGCAGCCACGACCGGCGGGTGGGCTCGCAACGGAGAAGGCATGAAGGATCCGTTTTTCGCTGGCCGCGTCGCGGTCGTCACCGGCGGGGGCAGGGGCATGGGCCGCTCGCATTGCACCGGTTTTGCGCGCGCAGGCGCCAACGTGGTTGTCGCCGATACCGACGGCGAGGCGGCCTGCCGCGTGGCGCAGGAAATACAGGACGCCTTCGGCGTCCGCGCGATCGGCCTTCGCACCGACGTCGCCGACGAGGCCAGCGTGGCGGCGCTGTTCGCGCGCGTTCGCACGGAATTTTCCCGAGTTCGATTTTCTGGTCAACAACGCCGCCGTGATGCTCGACGTGCCGGTTGCCTTCAAGCCGTTCTGGGAGATCGACCACGCCGAGTGGAACCGGGTCATGGCGGTGAATGTCGGCGGTGTGTTCCTGTGCTGCCGGGCCGCCTTTCCATTGATGTCGGCGGCGCGGTTCGGTCGCATCGTGAATATCAGCTCCGATGCCATCTATAAGGGTTATGAGAGCCAGCTGCACTATTTCGCATCGAAAGGCGCGGTCGCGGTCATGACGCGAAACCTCGCGCGCGAGTTCGGCCCGTTCGATGTCAACGTCAACGCCGTTGCCCCGGGATACACCAAGTCGGAAGCGGTTGCGCTCTCCGCCGATATGCAGCGTGTCGAACCGCTGATCCTCAAGAGTCAGTGTTTGCCGCGTGTCCAGATGCCCGAGGACGTGACCGGCAGCGTGTTATTCCTGTGCGGTCCGGGCGCGACGTGCATTACCGGACAATCGCTGATAGTCAATTGCGGTGCCGTCATGGCGTGAGGTTCGGGGGCTTCGTGTTATGCGCCTTGCGTTGTCGGGAACCGAACTCGAAGAGCAGGAAGGGCTTCAGGCCCTGATCGATGCCGCGCGGCAAGCGAATATCGATGCGGTCGAGCTCTGGTACCCGCGCAACACCCCGAGCGGGCTCGCGCATGCGCTGCAAGAACTCGAAGCCGCGGGGATCGAAGCCGTCTGTCTTTCTTCCGGCATAGAACTTTTCCGCGACACCGGAACCGAACATGAGCAGCGCAAGCTGCTCGACCTCATCGGCATGGCGGCCGATGCAGGCATACCTTTCGTCAACACCTATTTCGGGTTTTCGTCGAAGCGCGACGATGCGCGCGCAATCGACGGATATCTCCGCGCCGTCGAGGCCTGCATTACACTGGCGGAAAAGCGCGGCGTCACGATCGTTCTCGAGAACGAATTCAATGCGTTCGGTTGGGATCCGGCCGGCAGCGACGTCACCCGGCGGCCGGACGCGCTGCGCCGGCTCGTCAGCCGGGCCGGCAGCGACCGGTTTCGTGTCACGTTCGATCCCGCCAATTTCGTCTGCGCCGGCGTGACCGACGTCGTGGCAGCCTATGGGTTGATTGCTCCCTTTGTCGGCTACGTTCACGTGAAGGACGTCGTTCCCCTGGCCGCCGGCGATGACGAATTCGAGGGCGATGGATGGCGCAGCTACAGCGATTTCGAGCGACGCTACCGCACCTGTCCGTTGGGCGAGGGCGCGGTGCCGTGGCGTCCGCTCGTCGCGGCACTCATCGAACGCGGTTACGTCGGTGCCTTCACGCTCGAACCTCACAGCCAGACTGGCTTGCGCCAACAGGCTTGGGCGTCGGCAGCACGCGCGTTGCGGGCACTGCTCGCCGACGTCCCACGCAGAGAGCCGGTGTCGGCGCGATGACAAACGGAATGTTTCTCCATGTCAAGATCGATGTGGCCGATCTCGATCGATCGATGCGGTTCTATCTCGACATACTGGGTTGGCGGCAAATCGTACGCTACGACCGCGACGATGGTGTCACGATCGTCCAGGTGTCCCCGACCGGCGAGCCGCCCGGCGTCGAACTCTGGCATGAGCCGCCACATCGCGGGTTTCAGCTGGACCGCATGCATTTTGCCGTCATGACCGTCGACCTGCCGGCGACGATCGAGCGTCTCGCGGGGCAGGGCGTTGAGATCGAGCGGCCACCGTTCCGCATCGGACACGAACTGATCGCCTTTGTCCGGGATCCCGACGGATATCTCATCGAGTTCAACGAGGTCACGGCCGATGTGCCGGTGCAGGCCGAGGCGCTGCCTGCCGGCGGATCCGCCGGTGGCGCGGCCTCATGAGGTCCGTCTCATACGATTTGCCGGAGCGGCCCAGCGAAAGGTTGCGCGCGCTGGCCGAATTTGCGCAGGCCGAGGGGTTGGACGAACTGGACTCTTACGGCCGCGGCGTGGCGTTCAGCCGCCTCGAGGCGGAACTCGCGGGCATTTTCGGCAAAGAGGACGCCGCGTTCATGCCGACAGGTCGTCTCTGTCAGCTCGTCGCGCTCAAGATCCATACGAGCCGCCGCGGGATCAACCGCGTGGCGTTGCATCCGAAGTCGCATCTGGAGGTCTACGAACGCCGCGCCTACGATCTCGCCGGCGGTATGTCCGCCCTGCCACTCGGGCACTATGCGCGGCTCCCCGGCCTTGCGGACGTCACCGCGGTTCTCGACGAGGTTGGCGCCGTGGTCGTCGAAGTGCCGATGCTCGAACTCGCATGCAGTCTGCCGCCATGGGACGAACTGGTGGCGATCTCCGAGGCTTGTCGCAGCCGCAATGTCCCGCTGCATGTCGATGGCGCGCGCCTTTGGGAAGCCGCGCCGTACTACCAGCGTTCGTATCGGCAGATCGCCGCGCTGTTCGACAGCCTTTATGTCTCGTTTTACAAAGGACTGAACGCAACAGCGGGCGGAGCGCTTCTCGGCGCCGCCGCTTTTGTCGAGCGCGCACGGGTTTGGCAGGATCGCTTCGGCGGCACGCTGCCCCGCTTTTTTCCGATCGTGCTCGATGCCTGTCGCAGCCTTGCGGACAATCTGCCCGCTATCCCAATTCATCACGCGCGCGCCCAGGATTTGGCGCGTGCGCTCGGTCGCCTTGCCGATGTCCGGATTGTGCCCGACCCACCGCACACCAACACGTTTTGGGTGATTTTGCCGGGGAACGAAGCGAACCTGCGTCGGGCGTCCGAAAAGGTCGGCGCCGAGATGGGGATTGAGACCGTGCATTTCGTCCGCGACGTGGGAATTCCCGGCGTGAGCGCCGTCCAGATCGTGGTCGGTCCGGCCACGCTAGAGATCACCGACGATGAAGCGGTGGCCGCGTTTGTGCGGCTGCGAGATCTCGTGTCCTGACTTCGGCCGACGAGAAGCGATGGTTTGACCGCGGCCGCTAGTTCGCCTCGCACCGGGTCGAAAGGCGAGGATCGGGATGGCGGGATGCGCCCGCGATCATCTCCAGCAAGCCCTCGATGCTGCCCAACTTGCCGAGTCGGTCGCGTGCCTCGGACTGGCGCTGCAGCAACGCTGATGTTGCGCCGTCAAGAATCCGCTCGATTTCGGCGGCGTAGGAGTCCGCCAGCCGATCCAGCGCATGATGATCTCCAAGCAGCCTGCGGATTGCAGCTTGAACCACTGCCTCCTGGATTGCTTCTTCGCCATGGGGGTCCAGATGGACACCTGAATCCGGCTGCAGCAGGTCGCCGCCGGGGGCGCCCAGTCCCCACGCCGACCACTGCCGCTGGTGGAAGCATTGCGTAAAGTTTTGCGGCGGCAGCATGATGGTCGGCACTCCCGCCAGAAAAGCCTCATAGGGAGTGTGTATCGATGGCTGGGCGAGGAAAACGCGGCCGCGCGCGAGCCGCGCGAGAAAAGCCGGGCGCGGCAGGTACAGGATGGGTCCGGGCATGCGCAAGCCGCTGTCGGCCAATTGCTCCGCCATTTCCCGTCCACAATAAATCTCGGCGTCCAGGTTTGCGCCGTGGACGCGGAGGATCCTGGTCAGCAATTCGGCAACCAGCGCCGGATAGAGATTGTCGGCGCAATTCAAGTAGACCGACTGCGCACCGCCGCAACTGACGAGGATCGTGCGGTCGACGCTTGTCTTGGGTTGTGGCGGCACCGCGCCCACGATCGGTGGAACCATCGCCAGCCGGTCCGTCGCAATACTGAGCCCGAGCCGCTGCAGGTCGGCTTCGATCGTGGGATAGGCTTCCAGGACGAGGTGCGCGCCCATGGATCGCACGAGATCGATCCACTGGCGGTCGCGCCGCCACAAATGCATCTCGAAAATGAACAGGGGAACTGAGGCCTCGTGACACAGGCGCAGGGTCGAATGTCTCCAGACCCCGAATTCGCAAACCCTGCGGACTCGCCCTTCTTCGAGTGCCAGGCTCAGCCGCAAATCGTGCTCTTCATCGCTCAAGTCGAGAACGTCGAGGAACTTCCCCGATGCAAGCAGCGGCGCCACCGCGCATCCACTGCTCCTTGCCACGATCGGGCCGTGCTCACCAAGCAGGTCCGCAAGCGTCAGCGCCATGGTGAGGCCGCCGTAATTGTAGTCTCCGACATCGAACAGGGTGACGTCGCGGTTATTCATGACGGGCGGCATAACAGTTCGAACCGGCCGATTTGGTGTCAGCGCCGGAACAGGATGTCGTTTTCATCCGTCATGGGTGATGCGCCCCCAGGCAGCGAATCCAGTGCAATTCGCCATGGTAGCAACTTGCAAAAAAACAACTTTCACCCTAGCACTAGGAGTCATGATGCGCAAACGCGCCGAGACGGTTCCGGTTCGGTCCGGAAGAGCATCTGCCGAGTGCCGCTTCCGTCCATGGTGAGGCGGCCGTCCGGGCGTTCAATCCTGCCGTTTTCAATTGGGTGTTTTCCGAGAAGGAGTTCAATGAACCACGTTGGGCGCACCGGAACGACGATCGCCAGAAATCTCGACGCCGGCATCCTGTCCAGTCTCGTCGCGGGCGACATCGCGGCCATCTGGTGCAGCGGTTTCGTGCCCGACGACGACTGCCGTCGAACCGTGGAACGCGTGTTGGCCGGCGATTTCGCAACTCACGAGGATCAGACGTCTGTCAGGACATTGGGCGTGCCATTGGGCCTGCTGCTGTCGGGCTCGGTGACTGAAACCGACTACAAGCTGGGGCTCGAACTCGTTTCTGCGGAACTGGGAGTTCGATCGCCCCGCCGTGCCGGATTACGTCGCCCAACTGCAGACTGCGATCGAGCGTTGCGGTCTCAATTTCATCGAAGCATCATGGCGGGGTCTGGTTTTCGCGCCTTTCGTTGTTCGTATCTACCAGCCCGCGGCGCGACTGCGGCCGCATATCGATCGGAGTATGGAGGCGCCCATTCGGCATCTCTGCGGGGCCGCGCGCCTTTCGGCGAATATCTATCTGCATGGCTCCGGGCCCGATTCCGGCGCGCTCGAGCTTTGGGACCTGTCGATGCCGTCGGCGTCGTTTGACGAAATCGAGGGGATGCCCGAACGGTTGCAGCGCGAGAGGCTCGGTCCTCCCAGCGTCGTCATCCATCCGAATACGGGCGATTGCATCATATTCGACGCCGAGCGCATCCACGCCGTCTCAGCGGTCAAATCGGGTTGTCGGGTCACCTGCTCGAGCTTCATGGGCATCGACGCCGGGCGACGTTCATTCACCCTGTTCGCGTAAAGGTCCCAATGCCGCGACCGTCTCGACCCGTGCCGACCGTATGCAAGAGGAATTGAAATCAGCCGGCCTTCGCGGTCGAGCCGGGATGCGGGTCCGCCGTAACGCGGTGACGCAGGCGTTCCTGCACGACTATTCGCCTCTTCGAATCTATATGTACGACCCTGACCGCTGGACGGACTCCGCCCTGAATGTGCTGGCACGGGTCTTGATCGATCCGGCGCAGCGCCGGTCCGGGCATTGGTATTTGTTCGAGCCTTGCGCAAACTGGCGGACAGCCGACCTGTTCCTGCACCCTGCCGATGTGAATTTCTACGAGGGCCGCGAGCCGGAGGCGGTCGAACGCCTCGAATACTTCGCCGATTGTCCTGAACGTCACGTCTTCGTCGATCATCGCGACTGCGACCTGCCGTTCGGCGCCGAGAAATCCATCCATTTGAAGGTCAGCTTGAGGCATTCGGCGGCCGGTTCGCGGATTTTCGCGATTCCGTATCTCGAGGCGGTCGACGATTTTCGCTGGTACATCGCCGACCCGGAACCTGCGACGTTCGACCTGTGCTTCATCGGCCAGGAAACGCCTTTCCGGTCGCGGCTGATGACCGCGCTGTCCGAGCACACGCAGGCAAGCTGGCTGGAATTGACCGGCAGGTTTTTCCATGGACCGATGCTGAGCCGTCTCGCCCATAACCATGGCGAGCAGCCGTTCGATCCCGGGGAAAAGGAAGTTCTGCGCAAGCGTTACCTCGAGATCATGCGCCGCTCGCGATTTTCGCTGGCGCCCCGCGGCTTCGGGTTGAACTCCTTTCGATTCTTCGAGTCGCTGTCGCTCGGCATACCTCCCATTCTGGTCAGCAGCGATTGTGCGCTGCCGTTTGCGGAGGCGGTGGACTATTCGCAGTTCTGCTTCTGCGTCCCGGCCGAGGTTGAAACTGCCGTGACCGCCATCACCGACATCCTGCGCAACACATCCGCCGAGCAACGAAATGCCATGGCGGCCGCGGCAAGGTCCGCATACGACAACTTTCTTTCCGCGCACGTTTTTCCGCTGCTGCTTTACAGGCAGCTATCGCGCCTGCTTCGCTGACTGCGATGCCTTCGTCAGCAGCACGGGCGCGATCAGCGCCGTCGCCACTGTCGTCGTCGCGAAGGGAAGAATGTAGCCGTAGTGCTCGAGCATCCAGCTTCCGACAACGTCGCCTCCACGGACTCCGACGGTGCTGACGAGCACGGCCACCATAAACGAGGTGCCGTACAGCCCGGCGGGAATGCTGCGGATGAGAAACGACCAGTAAGCGGCGATGCCGAATCCGTACATCGCGCCCGACGCGACGCCGATCAGATAGGCGCTGGCGGTACCGTGAGCAAATAGCGGCAGCGGCGACTGCAGCACCATCACCACGGTCGCCGCGCGCAGCAGCGTGCCCTCCGATGCCGATCTCGCCCACGCATAATACAGACCGCAGCCGGCGATCGTGAAAAGCGAAATGAACATCCAGAAACGACCGTAGTCCGCCTGGCTGAGCCCAACGACCTCGGTCAGATAGAACAGGATGGGAGTTTGCCAACCCGGCGAGAATGCAAACAGGAAGATCACGGCTATCGCGCGAACGTAGTTCGGGTCCGCCAGCAGTTGCTTCAGGGATCGGAGCGTGGCAGGCGGTTCGGGATGCGGCGACGGTGCGGGCGGCCGGATCGTTGCAGAGCCGCAGAATAGCCCCGTCAAGGCGAGGCCGCTGCAGACCAGGAAAAAACCGGGCGCGCCGAGGCTGTGCAGCAACCACGGCCCGAGCGCATAGGACACAAGCGTCGGCATGACGTCGACGACATTCCAGAGTGCTCCCGCGCGATCCTCCGTATGGGTGAGGCGCGCCCCATGCGACAGCACCGCCTGCAATGAAGTCTTCGCCAACAGCAGCGCTGCCGAGGCGACCAGCGCCATCGTGACGACCAGCCGCAGGCTGGAGCCCCAGGCGGCGAGGAACGCGTAGCAGCACACGGACAGAAGGATGCCGCCGATCAGGAATGCGCGGTCGATCGATCGTCCCTTCGAGTCACGCAAAAATCCTGCGAGCCACGCCACCAGGACCGGCGCGCTGATCAGCGCGTTGCTGGCAGCGATGACCAGCGGTCCGGTCTGGAGCTCGTCCTTCAGGATGAGCTGAAGCGGCAGGGTGGCAAACCCGTCGAGCGGGAGCGACAGGTTGATCAGCAGCAGGGTGAGGAAAACACGCCAGCTGCCGGTCACGGCTTGACCCTTGCGGCTCTTTCAGTCGCAACGGCGGCTTGATATCGCGCAAGCGCGACCTGCTGCACCGATCGGGTCGTGCCCAACATTTCTCATCGCGCGCTCGAGGGGCAGGTTGCTATCAGTGGCTCATCCCTCAGAGGCAAGTCAACCTGTTTACCCATGTGACGACGGCGAGGAGCCGATATCAAGCGGCTGTCGCAAGCTCGCGCCAGCTGCGGATGCGGCAGCATGACTGTCGTTCTTGCCAGCGGCATTATCTCGCAATGCCCAGGCTTCAGAGGCAGGTCAATTCGTGCGATGCTGCGCACGATGAGCTTTTCAATGTGAAAATTTTCAGCAGGGGGAAGATCATGTTTCCCAATTTGTCGCTTTGCAAATCGCTGATTGTTGCAATCCTGGTGCTGGCGGCCGCGCCGGCCGCTCACGCGGAGAAGCGACTTGCGCTGGTGATCGGTCAGTCGGCTTATCGTTCCGTGCCGGCGCTGCCGAATCCCGCCAACGATGCCCGCAAGATGACCGAGCTGCTCGGCACGGCCGGCTTTGACGTCACGGCGGCTTCCGACCTGACGCAGAACCAGATGCGCGAGACCGTCGGCGATTTTGCGCAGAAGATCGCGGCAAGCGGGCCCGATACGGTGGCGCTGCTGTTCTACGCCGGCCACGGCCTGCAGATCGACGGCGAGAACTATCTCGTGCCGATTGACGTCGATCCGAAGCGTCAGACGGACATCCCGCTGCAGGCGATGAGGCTCAACGACGTCATGAACACGTTGGGCGCGGTGCCGACGCGGTTGCGCATCGTCATGCTCGATGCCTGCCGCAACAACCCGTTCCCGGCGCTCGGCACGGGCACGGGTAACGGACTGGCCATCGTGGATACGAAGGCCGGGTCGGCCGGGTCGTTCATATCCTACTCGACGTCCCCGGGCGCGGTGGCCGAAGACGGCAACGGCGAGGACAGCCCGTACACGACGGCGGTGCTCAACTTCGCGCGCGAACCGAATCTCCCGATCGAGGAAGCGTTCAAGCGCGTACGGGTCGCCGTCAACGAGGCGACGGACGGCCGGCAGATTCCCTGGGACAGTTCGTCGTTGACCACGGATTTCCGTTTCTTCGGCGATCAGGCCGGCAAGCCGGCGCCAACGACGGACACGAAAGCCGGCGCGGACAAGCAGCCCTCGGTCAAGCGCAGCGTCGAGGACTGGCGCAAGGCGCTGAAGGGGAAGGATCAGAAGGACGCCTACCAGCTCGTGATTGCCGACAACTCAGTGCCTGCATATGAAGCGTTCGTCGCGTTGTATGCCCAGCCACCCTATAACGTACGCGTCCGCGCGTTGCTCGAGCGCCGCTATGTGATGCAGGCCTGGGCGATTGCGGTGGCGACCAACACGGTTGCGTCCTACCAGAGCTTCCTGACGACCTATGCGAACAGCGATCTGGCGGTGACGGCGCGCAAGCTGCAGGACCGGGTGCGCAATCGCGAGTTCGGCCCGTTGCCGGCCGCCGTTGCAGCGCTTGGCCCGACTTGTCCGTGTCCCGAGCCACAACAGCAGCTCAGGAAGCGGGTTGAGGAACCGACCCCCAAGAGGCAGCGCGCCGAAGCGCCGAAGGAGCGCAAGCAGCCTGCTGGACAGAAGGAAGACGGTGTTCCTGCTGAGGCCATCGGCATCGGCATCGGCATCGGTCTCGGTATGGGCGGCGGAATGGGCGGTGGTGGAGGCGGTGGCCGCAGTGGCGGCGGAATGTCAGGCGGTAGTGGCGGCCACAGCCGCTAGCGTGCCCGCGCCGCTGTCATTGGCGCCGGAGGGAAAGCAGCAAGGCGACGCTCGAGCAATATCGATGACGCGCTGGCGATGCGATCAGCGCCAGTCAGGGTTTGCGAGCTCAGTAACTAGTGGTCCTCGCGGCAGATGAGGCCTGCCACAAGATCGGCAAATGCCCCGCCTTGACCATGATTTGGGCCTACCTGCGATCAACGCCTGCTGGGCAGGGCAGCGCCAATGACGACTCAGTTCAAGAACGAACAGGAGTACGAGGTGCAAGTTCGCAACCTCTTGCGCATCGTGTCAGCATGCACCTTGGGGCTTTGGGCCTTCGCTGCGGGTCTTCTCATCGGAAGCTTTTATCTGTTTTGAGCGATGTTGCTGGGGCCGTCAGCGATGGCGATGTTCTTCTCAGGCAGCGGCCACAGTCGCTAGGTACCGCGGCACAGAACGCGCGTCGCGCCTAAGCGGCTAATTGGTCGACGACCTGCGGCTCCGTCAGAAGCTTGAGCTTCCTGGCGTGGTCAAGGCCGGGAACAGCGATTGCGATGTGGGTGTAAAACGCATTGGTTTGTGATCTGGCGATCTTATCCAGAATATCGCCGCCCTTGATGACGTAGAGGCCCAAATCGTCCTGGGGCGGGTAGATCGCCAAAACAACGTCAAAGGCAGCAATCACGTCCCTTAGCGCGGCAGCCTTGTCGTCAGCGAGGTCGATGAAATTGCGAACGTCCGCCGCGAGTTCACGCAGCTCTTCAAAATCAAGCACCGGGTTACTCCAACACAACTGACTGGGCCGGACTTTGGATCGATAATATTACCGAACCATCAACGAGGCGGCGGCGGCGTTGGATAAGCGTTGCGACCCAGTTGGCGATCCCGGCAGGATTCGAACCTGCAACCCTCAGAGTAGAAATCTGATGCTCTATCCAGTTGAGCTACGGGACCATCTCTCGGGCTTGATCTCGTCGAAACCGGGACCCACCCCGCATCAAGTGCGGCTTGGCTCCGCAGGATCATGCCGCGGCCAGCGACCTGTCGCGGCGCCTTCATAGCACTGCCAATATGAAAAATCCGCTTCCTGGGAAAGCCGGTTCGAACCGGTTTTCCGCAAGGCGCGACTAAAGGGGGCGGGGGACTGCCTGCAGTTCGCCCCTCACGTCAATCCGCCTCGTTCATCTAGCTGAACCGGGCCGGTCGGGACTTTCGGCTTTGGCCATGCGGTATGCGACTTTTTGCGACGCTTGCGTGGCCGCCACGAGTCCGTCACCATTTCGCGCACTTCTATTGCCTTGCGGCGTTGCTGCCGCTCACGGAGTTCTCCCATGATCGGTCTGGTTCGCGCCGCCACTGTCTGCGCCACACTGGCGCTTGGCCTCGTCACGGCGCAGGCGGCGGACAAAGCCTTCAAGCGCGACGACCTCGCGGATTCCGCAATCAAGCTGGAAGCGCAGATCAAGAGCGAGGCGGGGCCTGTCTCGAAATCTTCAGCCACGCTGAAGGGCGACGCGGATGCCGCCTTCAAGCGCAATGACTTCCGCTCGGGCCTGCAGATCCTCGGCCAGATCGCGACCGTCGCGCCCGAAGACAGCGGCAACTGGCTCAAGCTCGCCCGCACCATCTTCCAGATCAGGCCGTCGACCGAGAGCGAGCAGACCTTCTTCATGGAGCGCGCCTCGACCGCGGCCTATATCGCCTATCAGCGCGCGAACAGCCCGCAGGACGAAGCCGATGCGCTCGCCGTGCTCGGCCGCGCGCTGTCGGAACGCAAGCTGTGGCGGCCGGCGCTGGACAGTCTCCGTTTGTCGCTCGACCTGCGCGAAGTCGCCGATATCAGAGGCCAGTATGAAAAGCTGCGCGACGAGCACGGCTTCCGGCTGTTCGATTACACCGTCGATTCGGATTCCGCGTCGCCCCGCGCCTGCTTCCAGTTCTCCGAGGATCTGGCCAAGCGCTTCGACTTCTCGCCGTTCGTCGCGCTCGCCGGCAACGACAAGCCGGCGATCACGTCCGAAGGCAAGCAGCTTTGCGTCGACGGGCTGAAGCATGGCGAGCGCTACAACATCAATCTGCGCGCGGGCCTGCCGTCTACGGTGAAGGAGGGGCTGCCGAAATCGGCCGAGTTCAACATCTATGTCCGCGACCGTAAGCCCTTTGTGCGCTTCACGGGGCGCGCCTATGTGCTGCCGCGCACCGGCCAACGCGGCATTCCCGTGGTCAGCGTCAACACGCCCGCCGTGCTGGTCAACGTGTTCCGGATCGGCGACCGCAACCTGATCAACACGGTGATCGACAACGATTTCCAGCGGCCGCTGAGCAAATACCAGCTCTCCGATCTCGGCGACGAGCGCGGCATGAAGGTTTGGACCGGCGAGCTCGCCACCGCGACCACGCTGAACCAGGAGGTCACCACCGCGTTCCCGATCGACCAGGTACTCGGCGACCTGCAGCCCGGCGTCTATGTCATGACGGCGGCGGCGAAGAACCCCGGCAGCGAGGACGATTACCAGCTCGCCACGCAATGGTTCATCGTTTCCGATCTCGGCATCTCCGCCTTCTCCGGCAATGACGGCATCCATGTCTTCGTCAATTCGCTGGCTTCCACGGATGCGGTGGCGCGTGCCGAGGTGCGGCTGATCGCGCGCAACAATGAGGTGCTGGCGACCCGCAAGACCGACGACGCCGGTCATGTGCTGTTCGAGGCGGGGCTGGCGCGCGGCGAGGGCGGGCTGTCGCCGGCGATGCTGACGGTGGCGGGCGAGAAGACCGACTACGCTTTCCTCAGCCTGAAATCGAACGCGTTCGATCTCAGCGATCGCGGTGTGTCCGGCCGCGCCGTGCCCACGGGCGCCGACGCGTTCGTCTATGCCGAGCGCGGCGTCTATCGCTCCAACGAGACGGTGTATCTCACCGCGCTGTTGCGGGACGGGCAGGGCAATGCCGTCACCGGCGGCCCGCTGACGCTCGTCGTCGAGCGCCCCGATGGCGTCGAATATCGCCGCGCCGTGTTGCCCGATCAGGGCGCGGGCGGTCGGTCATTGGCCGTGCCGCTCAATTCGGCGGTCCCGGCCGGAACCTGGCGGGCGCGGGCCTTCGTCGACCCCAAGGGCAATGCGGTCGGCGAGACCACCTTCATGGTCGAGGATTACATCCCCGAGCGGCTGGAATTCGATCTATCTTCCCAAGGACAAGGCGATCACAGCTCAAGCTCCGGTGGAACTGAAGGTCGACGGCCGTTTCCTCTATGGCGCGCCGGCCTCCAACCTGCAGCTCGAGGGCGACATGCTGGTCGCGCCGGCAACCGGCCGGCCGGGCTTTCCCGGCTACCAGTTCGGCGTCGCCGACGAGCAGACGACGTCAAACGAGCGCACGCCGATCGAGGGGCTGCCGGAATCCGATGCCAAGGGCGCTGCGACCTTTCCGGTCAGCCTCGCCAAGCCGCCGACCTCGTCGCGGCCGCAGGAGGCGCAGATCTTCATCCGCATGGCGGAGGCCGGCGGCCGCGCGGTCGAGCGCAAGCTCGTGCTGCCGGTGGTGCCGGCCACGGCGCAGATCGGCATCAAGCCGGCCTTCGGCGACAAGAATGTCGCGGAAGGCGACAAGGCCGAGTTCGACGTGCTGTTCGCCGCGCCCGACGGCAAGACGCTTGGCGCGGCCGGGCCTGCGCTATGAGCTGCTCAAGATCGAGTCGCGCTACCAATGGTACAAGCGCGACTCAGCTGGCAGTTCGAGCCGGTCAAGACCACGACGCGCACTGCCGACGGTGAATTGAATATCGCCGCCGACAAGCCGTCGCGTCTCTCCTTCCAGCCGCAGCCCGGCCGCTATCGCCTCGACGTGAAATCGACCGAAGCCGACGGCCCGATCAGTTCGGTGCAATTCGACGTCGGCTGGTACTCCGACGGCAGCGCCGACACGCCTGACCTGCTGGAGACCTCGATCGACAAGCCGCAATACGCGTCCGGCGACACCATGATCGTGTCGGTCAATGCGCGCACGGCCGGAAAACTCACCGTCAACGTGCTCGGCGACCGCCTGCTGACGACGCAAACCGTCGACGTCAAGGAAGGCACCGCGCAGGTGAAAATTCCGGTCGGCAAGGACTGGGGCACCGGCGCCTATGTGATGGCGACCCTGCGCCGTTCGCTCGATGCGGCTGCGCAGCGGATGCCCGGCCGCGCGATAGGCCTGAAATGGTTCGGCATCGACAAGCAGGCGCGTACCCTGCAGGTCGCGCTGTCGCCGCCGGCTTTGGTGCGGCCGAATTCGAAGCTGAACGATCCCGGTCAAGCTCGGCGGCCTCAATCCTGGCGAGGACGCCAAGGTGGTGGTATCAGCCGTCGATGTCGGCATCCTCAACCTCACCAACTACAAGCCGCCGGCGCCGGACGATTACTATCTCGGCCAGCGCCGGCTGACTGCGGAAATTCGCGATCTCTATGGGCAATTGATCGACGGCATGCAGGGCACGCTCGGCGCCATCAAGTCCGGCGGCGATGCCGGCGGCGAATTGCAGGGCGCGCCGCCCACGCAAAAGCCGCTTGCGCTGTATTCCGGCGTGGTGACGGTCGCGGCCGACGGCACGGCGTCAATCGATTTTGCGATCGGCGACTTCGCAGGGACGGCGCGCGTCATGGCGGTGGCGTGGAGCGCCACCAAACTCGGCCGCGCCAATATCGACGTGACCGTGCGCGACCCCGTCGTGCTGACCGCGACCCTGCCGCGCTTCCTGCTGTCAGGCGATAAGGGCACCATGAGCATGGACCTCGACAATGTTGAGGGCGCACCGGGCGACTATGTGCTGAGTGTCAAGGCGACCGGGCCGGTAAAACTCGGCGGCGATGCATCGACCACGCTGAAGCTCGCCACCAGTCAGCGCAGCACCACAACGCTTGGCCTCGATGCCGCCGGGCGCGGGACCGCGCAACTCGATGTCGAGATCAAGGGACCGAACGGGCTTAGCCTGGCACGGCATTATGCGCTCGACGTCAAGCCGGCCACGCAAATCCTTGCGCGGCGCTCGATCCGGACGCTTGCTAAAGGCGAAAGCCTGACGCTGACAGCGGATATGTTCAGCGATCTCGTGCCGGGCACCGGCCGCGTGTCGCTGTCGGCGTCGCTCTCGACCGCGCTCGATGCCGCGACCATCCTGCAGGCGCTCGACCGCTACCCGCATGGCTGCTCCGAACAGATCACCAGCCGCGCCATGCCGCTGCTCTATGTCAACGAGCTCGCGGCCGGCGCCAAGCTCGCGCAGGACAACGACATCGACCAACGCATCAAGGATGCGATCGAGCGGCTCCTTGCAAGGCAAGGTTCCAACGGTTCGTTCGGCCTGTGGTTGGCGGGCGGGGACGACACCTGGCTCGATGCCTACGTGACCGACTTCCTGACTCGCGCCCGCGAGAAAGGATTTGCGGTGCCGGACGGGCTGTTCAAGCAAGCGCTCGACCGCATCCGCAACTCGGTGGTGAACGCGGAGGGACCGGAGAAAGACGGCGGGCGTAATCTCGCCTACGGCCTCTACGTACTCGCACGCAATGGCGCGGCGCCGATCGGCGACTTGCGCTATCTCGCCGATACCAAGCTGAAGGACATCGCAACCCCGATCGCGAAGTCGCAGCTTGCGGCGGCGCTCGCGCTGGTCGGCGATCGCAATCGGGCGGAGCGGGTGTACGCGGCCGCGCTCGGCGATCTCGCACCTAGCCCGGTGCTGCAGTTCGGTCGCACCGACTATGGTTCGGCGCTGCGCGATGCGGCGGCGCTGGTCTCGCTGGGCGCCGAGGGCAACGCGCCGCGCGCGACCATCACGCAAGCCGTG
This sequence comes from uncultured Alphaproteobacteria bacterium, assembly GCA_963791665.1. Lineage (GTDB taxonomy): Bacteria > Pseudomonadota > Alphaproteobacteria > Rhizobiales > Xanthobacteraceae > Bradyrhizobium. Next base: position 289,119 of record CAWBTH010000007.1, read on the forward strand.
TTGCGGGTTGAAGCCGCGCGCGGGCTGACGCCCTACACCTCCACGCAGGAGAATGCCTGGATGGTGCTGGCGGCGCGGGCGCTCGCCAAGGAGACGCTGTCGCTCGACCTCAATGGCGAGGCGATCAAGGCCGCCTTGTTCCGGAATTACAAGGCAACCGAGATGACGCAGCCGATCCGCATCACCAACACGGGCGAGGCGCCGCTGCAGGCGGTGGTGTCGGTGTCGGGTGCGCCGGTGACGCCGGAGCCGGCAGCCTCCAACGGCTTCAAGATCGAGCGCAATTACTTCACGCTCGACGGCAAGCCGGCCGATGTCAGCAAGGCGAAACAGAATGACCGCTTCGCGGTTGTGCTGAGGGTCACCGAGCCGAAGCCCGAATATGCCCATGTGATGGTGGCGGATTATCTGCCTGCGGGATTCGAGATCGACAACCCGCATCTGGTCTCCTCCGGCGACAGCGGCACGCTGGACTGGATCGAGGACGGCCAGGAGCCGGTCAACGCCCAGTTCCGCGACGATCGCTTCACCGCCGCAGTGGACCGCGCTGCCGACTCCAAATCGGTGTTCACCGTCGCCTACGTTGTGCGCGCGGTGACGCCCGGCAAATACGTGCTGCCGCAGGCTTATGTCGAGGACATGTACAATCCCTCGCGTTACGGCCGCAGCGCCACCGGCAATGTCGAGGTGCGTCCGGCGAAATGAGCGAGCAGGCGACCATAGCGCCGCCGCGCCGGCGGCGGATCAGGCGAGCGGCGATCATCGTCGCCGCCGGTTGCCTTTTCGTTGGCGCTGTCTTCGCCGCATGGGTCGCCTCGCTCGGGCCGCTGCCGCTGGAGCAGGCGAAGCAGACCTCCGTCACCATCGTCGACCGCAACGGCAAACTGCTCCGCGCCTTTGCGATGAAGGACGGCCGCTGGCGCCTGCCGGTCGATGCGAAGAAGGACGTCGATCCGACCTACCTGAAGCTGCTGTTCGCCTTTGAGGACCAGCGCTTCTACGAACATAGAGGCGTCGACCCCTTCGCGCTGGCGCGCGCGGCCTGGCAACTCGCCTCACGCGGCCGCATCGTCTCCGGCGGATCGACCATCACCATGCAGTTGGCGCGACTGATGGAGGAGCCGGCCCACCATCGATCGCTCTCAGCGAAGCTGCGCCAGATCGTACGCGCGATCGAGATCGAGCGTCAGCTCAGCAAGGAAGAGATACTCAACCTCTATCTGTCGCTGGCGCCGTTCGGCGGCAATCTCGAGGGCATCCGCGCCGCGTCCATCGCCTACTTCAGCAAGGAGCCGAAGCGGCTGACCCTGGCCGAGGCCGCGCTGCTGGTCGCCTTGCCGCAATCGCCGGAGACGCGCCGGCTCGACCGCTACCCCGATGCGGCGCGCGCCGCGCGCGACCGCGTGCTCGATCGCATGGTCGAAGAGCGTCAAGTCTCGCAGGAAGACGCCGCACAAGCCAAGGCTGCCGCCGTGCCGAAGCTGCGCAAGCAGATGCCGATCCTGGCGCCGCATTCCTCGGATGCCGCGATGGCAGCGATGAAAGATGCGCCGCTGATCAAGCTCACGCTCGATGCCAATCTGCAGAAGGTGCTGGAGCCGCTGGCGCGCGACCGCGCGCTGGCGCTGGGACAAAATATTTCGGTTGCGATCATCGTGGTCGACAATGCCAGCGGCGATGTGCTGGCGCGCGTCGGCTCCGCCGATTATTTCGATGAAAGCCGCGCAGGGCAGGTCGACATGACCCGCGCGGTACGCTCGCCGGGCTCGACACTGAAGCCTTTCATCTATGGTCTCGCCTTCGAGGACGGCTTCGTCCATCCCGAGAGCCTGATCGACGACCGGCCGATCCGCTTCGGCTCCTATGCGCCCGAGAATTTCGACATGACCTTCCAGGGCACGGTGCCGGTGAAACGCGCGCTGCAATTCTCGCTCAATGTCCCTGCGATCGCTTTGCTCGACCGCGTCGGTTCGAGCCGGCTGTCGTCGCGGCTCAGGCAAGCCGGCGCCAATCTCGTGCTGCCGAAGGACGAAGCGCCCGGGCTGGCGATGGGCCTCGGCGGCGTCGGCGTCACCTTGCAGGATCTGGCATTGCTCTACGCCGGCCTGCCGCGGCTCGGCACCACAAAACCGCTGCGCGAGATCATCGATGGCAAGGACAACCGCGAGCCGATGCGGCTGATGGATCAGGTCGCGGCCTGGCAGGTCGGCAACGTCCTGCTCGGCGTGCCGCCGCCGGAGAATGCAGCGCGCGGAAAAATCGCGTTCAAGACCGGCACCAGCTACGGCTATCGCGATGCCTGGTCGGTCGGCTTCGACGGCCGCATCACCATCGGCGTCTGGGTTGGGCGTCCCGATGGCGCGCCGGTGCCCGGCCTGATCGGACGCGTGGCCGCGGCGCCGATCCTGTTCGATGCGTTCGCGCGCACTGGCCGCCAGCCGGTCGCGCTGCCCAAGGCGCCAAAGGGCGCGGTGATGGCCGCGGGTAACGAGAAGCTGCCGCTGCCGCTACGGCGTTTCCGCGCCATCGGTGAGCTGGTGCGGGCCGGCGGCGAACAGGCGCCGCACATCCAGTTCCCGCTGAACGGCTCGCGCATCGATGTCGACCGCTCCGCTGGAGCCGATGCCGCCGCGATGCCGTTCAAGGTCGCAGGCGGCGTGCTGCCGATGACGGTTGTCGTGAACGGGGTTTCCGCGGGCGAGATCGACGGCCGCCGTCAGCGGCTCATTGATCCCCCAGGTCCCGGATTTGCGCGGCTCACCGTGATCGACGCCACGGGCGCTGCGGACACAGTTGTCGTCAGAATTCAGTGAAGTCGTCCTAAGCGGTTGTCCCAATAGCGGTTTCAGCGTATGCGGAACCCCATGGTCGACACCCTCCAACCGCCGCGCTTTGGGGCAGGGCAACAGCCTTCAAAACCAGCGAATTCCGGCCTCAATTTGATGCCGATCGTGGACTTCGCGATTGCCAGCCATCTGCGGGCAACGCTGTTCCTTTTGGCCTGCGCCGCGCTGCTGTTTCTGCCGGGCTTCTTTGGCATCCCGGCGATCGATCGCGACGAGGCGCGCTTTGCGCAGGCGACCAAGCAGATGGTCGAGACCGGCGACTACGTCGACATCCGATTCCAGGACGAGGTGCGCTACAAGAAACCGGTCGGCATCTACTGGATGCAGGCGGCTGCGGTGAAGACCGCATCCGCGCTCGGGCTGCCCGGCGCGCAGCTGCGCATCTGGGTCTATCGCATTCCTTCGCTGATCGGCGCGACCGGCGCCGTCCTGCTCACCTATTGGGCGGCGCTCGCCTTCGTCACGCGACGCGGCGCGGCGTTTGCGGCGCTGATGATGTGCAGTTGTGTCGTGCTCGCCGGCGAAGCGCGCCTGGCCAAGACCGACGCCATGCTGCTGCTGACGGTGGTGGCGGCGATGGGCGCGCTGGGACGGGTCTATCTGTCCTGGCAGCGCGGCGAGGATTCGGAGCATCCGCCCTGGTCATGGCCCGCGATTTTCTGGACGGCGCTGGCCGGCGGCATCCTGCTCAAGGGGCCGCTGATCCTGATGTTTGCTGGTCTCGCCATCCTGATGCTGGCGATCCTCGACCGCAGCGCGACCTGGCTGTGGCGGTTGCGCCCGGTCTGGGGCTTGATGTGGATGCTCGTGCTGGTGCTGCCCTGGTTCATCGCCATCTTCTGGCGGGCGGGCGATACCTTCTTCACCGACTCGCTCGGCGGCGACATGCTGGCGAAACTCGCCGCGCAGGAATCGCACGGCGCGCCGCCCGGATTCTATCTGCTGCTGTTCTGGATCACCTTCTGGCCGGGCGCGCCGCTCGCGGGCATGGCGGTGCCGGCGGTATGGCGGGCGCGGCGCGAACCGGGCGCGCAATTTCTGCTGGCTTGGCTGGTGCCGTCCTGGATCGTGTTCGAGCTGGTGCTGACCAAGCTGCCGCACTATGTGTTGCCGCTTTATCCGGCCGTCGCCATCCTCGCCGTCGGCGCGCTCGAACGCCAGGTGCTGGCGCGCAACTGGCTGGCGCGTGGTGCCGCCTGGTGGTTCGCAATTCCGGCGCTGGGCTCGATCATCTTTGTCGTCATTGCCGTGAAGCTCACCCGGCAACCCGCGTTCGCATCCTGGCCGTTCTTCGCCGGCGCAATGGTGATCGGCCTGTTCGCGTGGTGGCTCTATGACGACAACCGCGCGCCGCGGTCGCTGCTCAACGCGGTGCTGGCGGCCATGCTGCTGGCGATTGCGGTCTTCGGCGTGGTGATGCCGTCCCTGACCACGCTTTATCCGAGCGCGGAAATCGCCCGCGCGTTGCGCAACGTCACCTGCGTCGGCCCGAAGGCGGCCGCGGCCGGCTATCACGAGCCGAGCCTGGTGTTCATGACCGGCACCTCGACATTGTTGACTGACGGCTCCGGCGCGGCCGATTTCCTCAGCCAGGGCAGCTGCCGCTTCGCGCTGGTCGAGCGCAGCGCCGAGCGCGCCTTCGTGCAGCGTGCTGAAGCGACCGGGCTGCGCTACAACGCCGCGACCCGCATCGAGGGCTACAACATTTCGCAGGGCAGGCAGGTCTCGATTGCGATCTTCCGTTCCGAAGGCACGGAGTGATGGCGCGCGCGTCCGCAGGTTACATTCCGCAATTATCTCACCTGATGGCGCAATCGGCCGGCGCGCTGGTGCGCGCGCCGTCGCATTCGCGCCGGGCCGAGGCGCGACGGCGGCTGGCGCGGCACGCGCTATGGCTGGTGGCAAGCCTCAGCGCGCTGATCATCGTCCTGATGTTCGCCGTCGATGCCACCGAAATCGGCTTGATGCCGAAGCGCGGCTCGGCGGAGCTGTGGCCGGTTCGCATCTTCACCGATTTCGGCAAGGACGAGTATGTGCTGGTGACCTTGGCAACGGTGTTCGTCGTCAGCGCGCTTGCCTATCCGCTGCTGCGATCCGCCGCGCGGCCTGCGCTGGCGCGGTTCGCCATCCGCGTGGAATATCTCTTCCTCGCAGTGGCGCTGCCTGTCTTCGTGGCCGAGTTGATCAAATGGATCGTTGGGCGCGGCCGGCCCTTTGTCGGCGTCGGCGGCAAGGCCGACGCTTTCAACTTCGTCCCGTTCACGGGAACCGAGGCCTATTTCAGCTTTCCTTCCGCGCACGCCGTCACGGCCTTTGCGTTCGCATTTGGCATCGCGGCGATCTGGCCGCGGTGGTGGGTCGCCGCATTCGCCTATGCACTGCTGATCGGCGCCAGCCGGCTGGTTCTGCTGGCGCATCACCCGAGCGATGTGGTCGGCGGCGCGCTGGTCGGCATCGTCGGCGCGATGGCGGTGCGCTACTGGTTTGCCGCGCGCCGGGTGGGTTTCGACATCAAGGACGACGGCAAAATTGTCTCGCTTTAGAGCAACTTTGGGGGTTGTCCGGGCTGCCTTGGCCCCATAGAAGCGGACGCCGCGAGTGGGTTGACCGCTTGCGCCCATTCGTTCGATGAGCCCGGATTTGGCTGAAGATAACACCAATGTTGCGGTTTCCGTCGTTGTGCCCGTGCGCAACGAAGCGGACAATATCGCGCCTCTGATTGCCGAGATCGCGGCCGCGCTCGATGGCCACTGGGCCTATGAGATCGTCTATGTCAATGACGGCTCGACCGATGCGACGTCGGAGCAGCTCGCGGCAGCGCGTGCGCAGCGCTCGAACCTGCGTGAGATATGCCACGCCAAATCGGGCGGGCAATCGGCGGCTGTGCGGAGCGGCGTCCGCGCCGCGCGTGGCGCCATCGTCGCGACGCTCGACGGCGACGGCCAGAACAATCCGGCATTCCTGCCCGACCTGATCGCGGCGATCGAGCAGGGTGGCGCGCGCACAGGCCTTGCCGCCGGCCAGCGGGTCGGGCGCAAGGACACCGGCTTCAAGAAGATGCAATCGCGCATCGCCAACGCCGTGCGCAACGCCATCCTGCAGGACGGCACGCGCGACACCGGCTGCGGCCTGAAGGCGTTTCGCCGCGAGGTGTTCTTGATGATGCCCTATTTCGACGGGCTGCATCGCTTCTTGCCGGCGCTGATGCGCCGGGAAGGTTTCGAGATCGCCTATGTCGACGTGATCGATCGTCCGCGCCATTCCGGCGTGTCGAATTACGGCTTCTTCGACCGGCTCTGGATCGGCATCATGGATCTCGCCGGTGTGTGGTGGCTGATCCGCCGCAAGAAGCCGACGCCGCAAGCCGCCGAGGTGAAATAATGCTCATTCAATACGGGCAGGCGCTCAGCAACTATCTCTACGACGTGTTCGTCGCCAAGTTCGATTTCTGGCTGGCGTTCGGTCTGCTGGCGCAACTGGCGTTCGCGGCACGGTTCCTGGTGCAGTGGATCGCCAGCGAGCGCGCCGGCAACAGCGTGGTGCCGATGGCGTTCTGGTTCTTCTCGATCGCCGGCGGCCTGATGACGCTGCTCTACGGCATCGTGAAGCGGGAGCCGGTCATCATCTTCGGACAGTTGCTGGCGAACATCATCTATATCCGAAACGTCATGCTGATTGTGAAGAACCGCGCCAAGGGATCGCAGACGCTGGATCGCTGATTAGCGATAGCGCGGCAGTGGCGTTTCCGGCGCGGGCAATGTCGCCGCATCTGCGCTGCCGCGATCGACCGCGAGTTCGCCGGCGACGTCCAGCACGGGATAGGCGACCGAGCAGATGTGCGAGTGAATGCGCCGGAGGTCGCGCAAGACGTCGAGATGCAGCGAGGTGGTCTCGATGGTCTCGGGCCGGCCCTCGCGCAGCCGGTCGAGATGCGTCTCGGTGGCGGCGAGCTCCGCATTGCGCAGCGCCGCCTTTTCCGCCAGCAGTTTGCGCGCTTCGGTGGCGTCGCCCGACATGAAGACGCCGAAGGCGATCCGCAAGCTATCCATGATGCGCTTGTGGAAGGCCGACAGCTCCTCGGCGCCCTCCGGCGAGAACTGGAAGCGGCGCTTGATCTTCTTGGTCGCGAGCTCGCTCAAATTCTTGTCGATGATGTCGCCGATATGCTCGAGATTGATGGCAAAGGAGATGATCTCCATCGCCCGCTTGCTCTCGCGTTCGTCCAGAGAGCCGCGCGTCAGCTTGGTCAGATAAAGCCTGATCGCCTCGTCGAGGCCGTCGACCGCGTTGTCGGTCTTGGAGACCTGATCGACCAGCGCGCGGTCGTTGGTCATCATGGCCGTCATCACCTTGCGCAGCATGGTTTCGACCATATCGCCCATGCGCAACGTCTCGCGTGCGGCGTCGGCGAGCGCCAGCGAAGGCGTCTCCAGCGCGGTCTCGTCGAGATAGCGCGGCCGCGCCGGATTGGCTTCCTGAACGCGTTCCGGAAACAGCCGTTTCAGCAACGCGGCCATCGGATCGAGCAGGCCGATGAAGACGACCGCGGTCGCGAGGTTGAAGACGATATGAAATTCCGCCGTCAGCTTCGCGAGGTCGGGTTGCCAAGCCAGCAGGTAAGTTGCGACCGGACGCAGGAACGGCAGCACGATGAGGATGCCGAGGATGCGGTTGAGAAGGTTGCCGACCGGCAGCCGGTAGCTCGCGGGATTGTCGCGCCGCGCGCCTTCGAACACCGGATTGATGGCGCTGCCGAGATTGGCCCCGAGCACCAGCGCCAGCGTGGCGAGCGGCGAGATGAAATGCGAATAGGCCAGCGACATGATCAGCAGCACGGTCGCGACACTGGAATGCGCGGCCCAGGTGATCCCTGCCGCGATCACGATGCAGAGCACGGGATCGGCGGTGATCGCATCCATCAGTACGCGGACGCTCGGCGCATTCTCGGCGGGTGACGAGCGAATCCAGCAGGATGTGCAGCGCCAGCAGCATCAGGCCGAGACCGATCAGGACGCGTCCGACATCCTTGATCCGCGAGCGCGGTCCGCTGCGGAAGGCGACGAGACCGAAGATGAAGAGGACAGGCGCGACCGCAGCGATGTTGAAGGACAGCACCTGAACGATGAGCGTGGTGCCGACATTGGCGCCGAGCATGATAGCGAGCGCCGGCACGAGACCGACCAGGCCTTCGGCCGCGAACGAACTCGTGATCAGCGCGGTGGCAGTGCTGCTCTGCAGGATCGCGGTGAGGCCGAGGCCGGCGGCGAACGCCTGGAAGCGGTTGCCCAGCGCCTTCGACAGCAGCCGCCGCAGGTCGGGGCCGAACGCGCGCAGGATGCCGCTGTGGACCATATGCAGGCCCCACAGCAGCAGCGCCACGCCGCCCATCAGGTCGAGAAGAACGATGCTTCCCATGAACTTCCGCTTCCGGAGCTTGAATCGAAGGATCAGGCTATCGCCAAACGGCGTGGGATCAAACGCTTTGTTGCGGATCGGGAAGAGAGCGTTAACATTTGCGCAAAGCGCCTGTTCCCGAAGGCGCACTCGCGGCGAGCGTTCAGTCGGGAAGGCCTGTGAGGCGAAGGCCCTTGTCGAAGGCGGCCAGATCTTCGGGCCGGCGTAGCGGCCATACACCCTCGAAGTTCGACAGCCGGACCTCCGGATTGAGCTCGCGGAGCCGCGTCACGGCTCTGCGGGTCTCGTCCTCACGTCCCGCGAGAGCGGCGCTCACTGCTGCCATGATGACAGCTGCAGCATAGTTCGGATTCTGCCTGAGCGTCGCCTGCGCCGTGGCAAGCGCCTCGTCGTAGCGCCCGGCAAAGTAATGCGCCAGCACGATGCCGTTTTGCACGATGAAGATCAGTGGATCGAGCGGACTGAGCCGAACGGCGCGCTGCAGATGTTCAACAGCCAAATCAGGTTGACCGAGGAAAACCCGGACATAACCGCTAAAGCGCCAGGCGGTCGCGAGATTGGGGTTGAGCGCCAGTGCGCGGTCGATCAGAGCCGCCCCATCGTCGAGCTGACCGGCCACGAATGCGAGGGCAAAGCCGGCCTGGGAGAGCGCAACCGCGTCGTCGAGCCCGAGCCGCGCCGCGGTCCGCGAGGATTGCTCGGCCAGAACGGTTTCCTGTGTCGGGTCGGTCGCCCAGCCGTTCGCCTTGCGCCAGACATAGCAGTAGGCGCCCATGCCGTGCGCGGTGGCGAAGTTGGGGTCGATGCCGATCGCCTTCTGGAAGTTGGCGAGCGCTTCGAGATTGGCCTCCTTCGTGCCCTGATAGATATTGGCCATGCCGCGAAGGTAATAGTCATAAGCCGCCAGCTTCTCGGTCGGCTTGTGCCGGGCGCGTTCGATCTCGGCCTGTTCAAGCTTCGGTGCGATCGCTCCGATCACGTTGGTGGTGACTTCGTCCTGGAGCTCGAAGACGTCTTCCAGATCGCCGTCGAAGCGGTCCGCCCACAAATGCGCTCCGGTTGCCGCATCGATCAACTGACCGGTGATGCGGACCCGGTTGCCGGCCTTGCGCACGCTGCCTTCCAGCACGTAGCGCACGCCAAGCTCCCGACCGACTTGCTTGATGTCGACGGCCTTGCCCTTGTAGGTGAAACTCGAATTGCGCGCGATCACGAACAGCCATGTCATCCGCGACAATGCCGTGATGATGTCTTCGACCATGCCGTCGGCGAAATATTCCTGTTCGGGATCGCCGCTCATGTTGGTGAAGGGCAGCACCGCTATCGATGGTTTGTCGGGCAGGGCAAGGGTCGGTGCCGGCCGCTCCACGACAATTTCGGATTGTGTCGTGCCGGTGGCGGGGCGCGCGCGCCAGGCCCGCATCGGCTCGGCAATGTTTTTCAGCGATTGGTGACCCATGTCGTCATAGGCAATCTCGGTCTTGCCCCTGATCTGGCGATGGGCGTCGTCGGAGATGCAGATGCCGCCGGGATCGGCAATTCCTTCGAGGCGCGCCGCGATATTGACGCCGTCGCCAAAGATATCGTTGTCGTCGATGATGATGTCGCCGACATGGATGCCGATGCGGAATTCGATCCGTTTGGTTTCGGGGATGTCGACATTGCTTGAGGCCATGCCGCGCTGGACCTCGACCGCGCAGCGGACCGCATCGACGGCGCTGCCGAATTCGACCAGCATGCCGTCGCCGGTGGTCTTGACGATGCGGCCGCGATATTCGGAGATTTTGGGATCGACGAGAGCTTTTCGGCAGGCTTTCAGGCGGGCGAGGGTGCCTTCCTCGTCGGCGCCCATCAGGCGGCTATAGCCCGCAATATCGGCCGCGAGAATCGCCGCAAGCCGCCGCTCAACCCGGGCGCCAGTCATTTCCAAGTTCACCCACCCACGCGTGAAAAGCGTGCAACGTCTGTTCTTGACGTTCTACTAGATCGAAAGCCGTGATGGCGGCAAGCGCCACTTTCGCTTGATACGAAAGTTCCGCCCGGGTGACGGAGAACCGATTTAGGCCGCGTTGAACACGGCAAAGCCGCGCTCGAGATCGGCCTTGAGGTCGTCGACGTCCTCGAGCCCGATATGCAGCCGCAACGTCGGCCCGCCCGGCGCCCAGGGGGTCGCGGTGCGATATTCGCTGCAATCGAAGGGAATGGCGAGGCTCTCGAAGCCGCCCCAGGAAAAGCCCATGCCGAACAGCTTTAGCGAGTCGAGCATGGCGTCGACCGCCTTTTGCGGTTTCGGAGCGAGGACGATACTGAACAGGCCGGAGGCGCCGGTGAAATCGCGTTTCCAGAGTGCGTGACCGGGATGGCTTTCCAGCGCCGGATGCAGCACGCGCTGCACCTCGGAACGTTGCTCCAGCCAGCGCGCCATCTCCAATCCGGCGCGATGATGCTGCGCGAGGCGCACCGAGAGCGTGCGGCTGCCGCGCAGCGCGAGATAGACGTCGTCGGGCCCGGCGCAGACGCCGAGCAGGCGGATGGTCTCGGCCACGATCGGCCAGGCCTTCGCGTTCGCCGAGATCGTGCCGAACATGATGTCGGAATGGCCGCCGATATATTTGGTGGCGGCCATCATGCTGATGTCGACGCCCTGTTCGAGCGCGCGGCGATAGAGCGGCGTCGCCCAGGTGTTGTCGTCGATGACGAGCGCGCCGCGTCCATGCGCGACTGCGGCGATGGCTCGTACGTCGGGCATCTCGAAGGATTGCGAGCCCGGCGCCTCGACCAGCACGGCGCGTGTATTCGGCCTGAACAGCTTTTCAACGCCGGCGCCGACAAGCGGATCGAAATAGGTGGTCTCAACGCCGTAGCGCGCCAGCACGCCGTTACAGAAATTGCGCGTCGGCCGATAGGCGTTGTCGCAGACCAGAAGATGGTCGCCGGCCTTGGTGACCGCGAGCAGGGTGGTCGAGATCGCAGCCAGTCCCGACGGTGCGATCCCGACGCCCGCGCACTCCGGACCCTCCAGCGCCATCAGCAGGTCCTGCAGCGCGCGCGTCGTCGGCGTGCCGCGGCGGCCGTACTGGAACTCGCCGCGATGGGCGTGCAGATCGTCGGCGGTCGGATAGAGCACGGTGGAACCGCGGACCACCGGCGGATTGACAAACCCCTTCTGTGCTTTTGTGTCGCGCCCCGCCGTCACCAGCCGGGTCTCGGCCTTTTGCGCGTTCGATACACCGGGGCCGTCAGCGGAATCCATGCGTTCGCCGTTGTTTATCTGTTCTCGATGCGCGCCGCGCGTGGGCGCCCCAAAGCGCCTACAGGGTTACTAACAGGACATCGAAGCGGGCCGTCAACCCCTTGACCCGGCTCGCCAGCCGTTCTGTGATGCGGCGACGCTTCTGTCGCCGCACGTTGAGGGGCTTGCTGCGACCTTCGATCCATTGCCGGCATTTGCAGGCTGCCTTAGGGAGGGCGGCTCGCGGCAACGGATTTGGAGGCTGGCCTCCTTGGCGTCGCGACGAACGCACCCCGCTACGATCCGCCGACTTCCAAGACGACCGAAAGGCCTTTGTCCATGAAACGCGTACCCCTCGCAGTTGCCCTCGCTCTCGCAGCTCTCCTGTCGGCCCAGACAGCCGGCGCCCAATCGCTCAAGGTCATCAAGGAGCGCGGCCAGTTGTCCTGCGGGGTGAGTCAGGGCCTGCCGGGGTTCTCCACGCCCGACGACAAGGGCAACTGGACCGGCCTCGACGTCGATATCTGTCGCGCGCTCGCCGCCGCGATCTTCGACGATCCGAGCAAGATCAAGTTCGTGCCGCTGTCGGCCAAGGATCGCTTCACGGCGCTGCAGTCCGGCGAAATCGACGTGCTCTCGCGCAACACCACATGGACGCTTTCGCGCGATACCTCGCTCGGGGCGAATTTCACCGGCGTGACCTATTACGACGGCCAGGGCTTTCTGGTGAAGAAGTCGCTCAACGTGAATTCCGCGCTGGAGCTCTCCAACGCATCGGTCTGCGTGCAGACGGGCACCACCACCGAGCAGAATCTCGCCGACTACTTCAAGGGCAACAAGATGAAGTATGAGGTGATCGCGTTCACCGGCGCAGACGAGACCGTCAAGGCCTACGAATCCGGCCGCTGCGACGTGTTCACGTCAGATGTGTCGCAGCTTTATGCCGAGCGCTTGAAACTCGCCAATCCGGCCGATCACGTCGTCCTGCCCGAAGTGATCTCGAAGGAGCCGCTGGGTCCGATGGTGCGTCACGGCGACGACCAGTGGTTCGACATCGTGAAGTGGACGTTGTTTGCGATGATCAACGCCGAGGAGATGGGCGTCACCCAGAAGAACGTCGACGAGATGGCGAAATCCGACAAGCCCGACCTCAAGCGCGCCTTTGGCGTCGACAGCAATCTCGGCGAACAACTCGGGCTGACCAAGGACTGGTTCTATCGCATCATCAAGGCGGTCGGTAATTACGGCGAGGCGTTCGACCGCAATGTCGGCCCTGGCTCCAAGCTGCAGATCGCCCGCGGCCTCAACCAGCTCTGGAACAAGGGCGGAATCCAGTACGCGCCGCCGATCCGCTGAGCGCGTTTCGCCTGCGGGGGCATGGCGATGAGCATCGAGAGCACCGAGACACGATCGCCGCCGTTGCAACTGGAGCTTCGGTTGAAGCGCGCGCTTGGCGGTCGCGCCGGCTGGAGCGGCGTCGCGGTCCAGATCGTGTTCGTGGTCGCGCTGGCCTGGATGGCCTACGAGATCATCGTCAACGCCCGCACCAATCTCGAAACGCAGCACATCGCCGCCGGCTTCGGCTTCCTGAAGAACACGTCGGGCTTTGACGTCAGCCAGAGCCTGATCCCTTATTCCCAGTCCGACACCTACACCCGCGTGTTCCTGGTCGGCCTCTTGAACACCATCCTGGTCTCGGTGATCGGCATCTTCCTTGCGACCATTCTCGGCTTCATCGTCGCGCTTGGCCGGTTGTCGCCGAACTGGCTGATGTCGCGCATTGCGGGCGCCTATGTCGAGATCGTGCGCAACCTGCCGCCATTATTCCAGATGTTGTTCTGGTATCTCGCAGTGCTCGCGGCGCTGCCGGCGCCGCGACAGAGCCTCTCGCCGGTTGCCGGCTTCTTTCTCAACAATCGCGGCATGATCGTTCCGACGCCGGTGCCGCAGCCCGGCCTCGACTATTTTGCATTTGCCATCCTGCTTGCCATCATCGGCTCGTTGGTCCTGCATCGCTATGCGCGCCGCGAACTGTACCAGCGGGGACGTTCCATCAAGACCTGGCCTTATGTGCTCGGTCTCTTCATCGGCCTGCCGCTCTTGTCCGTTCTCGTATTCGGCGCGCCCGCGTCGTTCGAATGGCCGGTTCTGAAAGGCTTTAACTTCGTCGGCGGTTCCCGGATGATCCCGGAATTCGTGGCGCTGACATTGGCGCTGTCGATCTACACTGCGGCCTTCATCGCCGAGATCGTCCGCGCCGGCATCATGTCGGTGCATACCGGGCAAATGGAGGCGGGGTTGTCGCTCGGCCTGAGCCGCGGTTCGGTGTTGCGGTTGATCGTGGTGCCGCAGGCCTTGCGGGTGATCCTGCCGCCGCTGACGAGCCAGTACCTGAACCTGACCAAGAACTCCTCGCTCGCGGTGGCGATCGGATATCCGGATCTGGTGTCGGTCTTCATGGGCACGACGTTGAGCCAGATCGGGCAGGCGATCGAAATCATCGCCATGACCATGGGCGTCTATCTCCTGTTGTCGCTGGTCACCAGCGCGATCATGAATTTCTACGCATGGCGTGTCAGCCGGAGCATGGGCGCATGAGCGAGCTTGCGGCCCATTCCTATGTCCGCGAGGCGCTGGTCGCCGAACGCGCAGCGCCGGTGAAGACGACGGGGTTTGTCGGCCTTGTTCGAACGCGACTGTTCAACTCGCCGACCAACATTGCGCTCACTATCGCGGGCGCGCTGTTGATCTGGTTCACCGTGGTGCCTTCGCTGAAATTCCTGTTGGTCGATGCGGTCTGGAGCGGCAGCGACCGCGATGCTTGCCTCGCGGTGAATGCGGGCCATCCGGTCGGAGCGTGCTGGCCCTATATTCAGGCCAAATACACGCAGTTTATCTACGGCTTCTATCCCGAGCCCGAGCGCTGGCGGGTCAACCTGACCTTTGCGCTGGCCGCGCTTCTGCTGCTGCCGCTGCTGATTCCGCGGCTGCCGGCCAAGAACCTCAACGCCGGACTGTTCTTCATCGCGTTTCCGGTGGTGGCGTTTTTCCTGCTGCGCGGCGGCGGTCTCAACGGCTTTGCCATCAGCTGGATCGGGGCCGCGCTGTCGAGCTTCGCCAGCAGTCTCATCGGCGCCGGCAATGCGCTGGCGAACGCGGCCGCTCCGGTGATCTGGCCATTGTTGTGGGTGCTTGGAAGGCTGATCTCGCTGGTCGGTGTCGCGATGTCTTTCGTGCTTTGGCCTCTTGTCCGGCTGCGCGACTTGATCCAGGCAAGCGGTCAGCCGGTCTGGATCGATCTTGCGATCACGGCGACGGCCGTCTCGACGCTGACTTCTTCTTCAGCCGAAGCTTGCGGCCGCTGGTGACCTGTGTCGCGACCTTCGCCGGCATCGCACTGGTGATCGCGCTTATGGGGCTCGACCGCCGCGGGCTGCCGGTCGTCGACACCACATTGTGGGGCGGGCTTCTCGTGACCCTGGTCATCTCCGTGACCGGAATCGTCGCTTCGATGCCGATCGGGATCGCGCTGGCGCTCGGGCGCCGTTCGACCATTCCCTTGATCCGCTTCGCTTCGATCACCTTCATCGAATTCTGGCGCGGCGTGCCGCTGATCACCGTGCTGTTCTTCGCGACCTACATGTTGCCGCTGTTCCTGCCCGGCAATTTCACCGTCGACGGCCTGGTGCGGGCGCTGATCGGCACCGCGCTGTTTGCCGGGGCCTACCAGGCCGAGGTCGTCAGGGGCGGGCTGGCGGCGATCCCGCGAGGCCAAGGGGAGGCGGCGAGCGCGCTCGGCCTGTCCTGGGCGAAGACCACCTTCCTGATCGTGCTGCCGCAGGCGCTCCGCCACGTCATTCCGGGCCTCGTCAACAGTTTCATCGCCCTGTTCAAGGACACCTCGCTGGTGTCGATCGTGGCGCTGTTCGACCTCCTGGGCATTCTGCGCGCCTCGTTTTCCGATCCGAACTGGGCGACGCCAACTACCCTGTTTACGGGCTTCGCCTTTACCGGCATCATCTACTTCACGTTCTGTTTCGGCATGTCGCGTTATTCGTTGTTCGTCGAGAACAGGCTGAATGCGCATCGGCGCAATTGAGGGGATCACCATGGCCGACTCGATCGTCAGTATTTCCCACCTCAACAAGTGGTATGGCGATTTCCACGTGTTGCGCGACATCGATCTCTCGGTCGGCAAGGGCGAGCGCATCGTGATCTGCGGGCCGTCGGGTTCGGGTAAGTCGACGCTGATCCGCTGCATCAATGCGCTGGAGGAATTCCAGGAAGGCGAGATCGTGGTCGACGGCATCGAGCTCGGACCGAATCTGCGCCGCGTCGACGAGGTGCGCCGCGAGGTCGGCATGGTGTTCCAGAGTTTCAACCTGTTTCCGCATCTCACCGTCCTGGAGAACTGCACGCTGGCGCCGATCTGGGTCCGCAACATCCCGCAGAAGGAAGCCGAAGCGACCGCGATGAAATATCTGGAGCGGGTCAAGATCCCGCAACAGGCTCAGAAATATCCGGGCCAGATGTCGGGTGGCCAGCAGCAGCGCGTCGCGATCGCGCGCGCACTGACCATGAACCCGAAGGTGATGCTGTTCGACGAGCCGACCTCGGCGCTCGACCCCGAGATGGTCAAGGAGGTGCTCGACACCATGGTCGATCTCGCCAGGGAAGGCATGACCATGCTGGTGGTGACCCACGAAATGGGATTTGCCCGCGAGGTCGCCAACCGCGTCATCTTCATGGATGCCGGCCAGGTGATCGAGGCCAACACGCCGCAGGAATTTTTTGCCAACCCGCAGCACGCGCGGACGAAGCTGTTCTTAAGCCAAATTTTGCGGTGAGACCGTCAAGGGCGAATGGCGAATAGGGAGTAGCGAGTCGCGATTTCTCAGACGCTATTCGCTATTCGCCACTCGCTACTTGCCTCACTCGAACGGCACGTCGATCTCGGTCTTCTTCTCCAGCCATTGCGGCACCGGCAGGTTCTTCGACCGCATGAACTCCGGATTGAACAGTTTTGACTGATAGCGGTTGCCGGAGTTGGCGAGGATCGTGACGATGGTCTTGCCGGGTCCGAGCTGTTTTGCGAGCTTCATCGCGCCGACGACATTGATGCCGGTCGAGCCGCCGAGGCAAAGCCCCTCGTGCTCGAGCAGGTCGTAGATCACGTTGACGGCTTCCTCGTCCGAGACCAGGAAGGCGTCGTCGACTTTTGCAGTCTCGATGACGGGCGTGACGCGGCCGAGCCCGATGCCTTCGGTGATGGAATCGCCCGGCGTCGACTTGGCCTTGCCGTTCTTGAAATATTCGTACATCGCAAAGCCGTGCGGATCGGCGCAGGCCGTGACGATGTTCTTGTTCTTCTCCTTCAAATAGCGGGAGGCGCCGGCAATCGTGCCGCCCGTGCCGACCGCGCAGATGAAGCCGTCGACTTTGCCCTCGAGCTGCGTCCAGATCTCCGGCCCTGTTGAATCGTAATGCGCCTTGGCGTTATCGAGATTGTTCCACTGGTCGGCGAACAGCACGCCGTTCGGCTCGCTCTTGCGCAGCTTTTCGGCGAGACGCTTTCCGACGTGCTGGTAGTTGTTGGGATTGGAGTAGGGCAGCGCCGGCACTTCGATGAGTTCGGCGCCGCACAGCCGCAGCATGTCCTTTTTTTCCTGGCTCTGCGTCTTCGGAATCAGGATCATCGTGCGGTAGCCGCGCGCGTTGGCCACGAGAGCAAGGCCGATGCCGGTGTTGCCGGCGGTCGCTTCCAGCACCAGCCCGCCGGGCTTGAGCTCACCGCGCTTCTCGGCCTCCAGGATCATCCATTTGCCGGCGCGGTCCTTCACCGACTGGCCGGGATTCATGAACTCGGCCTTGCCGAGAATGGTGCAGCCGGTTGCCTCGGAGGCGCGCTTGAGTTTGATCAGCGGTGTGTTGCCGATCGCTTGGACGACGTCTTTGTTGATGCTCATACCCGAACCAGTTGGCGTTTCCTCAAGGGGTTTTCAACGACCCTAAAGGAGCCATCCGGGGCGCACAAGGCGGCCTCGGTCAACGCGGCTTGGCGAACACCACCTGTCGCACGTCGATATTGCCGGACAGGAATCCGGCCTCGCAATAGGCGAGGTAGTATTCCCAGAGCCGGCGGAAGCGCTCGTCGAAGCCGAGCGGCGCGAGGTTCGGCCAGGCGCTGCGAAAATTATTGCGCCAGGTCGCCAGCGTCTTGGCATAATCTTGCCCGAAAATGCGCTCGCGGATGACAGGCACGCCGAAGCGCTCGCCGAGCGACTTCAGGATTTGCGGCGAGGGCAGCATGCCGCCGGGAAAAACGTAGCGCTGGATGAAGTCGACCTCGCGCCGGTAGGATTTGAAACTGCTGTCGCGGATGGTGATGGCCTGGATGCCGGCGAGTCCGCCCGGCAGCAGGCGGTCGCGCAATTGCGAGAAATAATTCGGCCAGAACTGCTCGCCGACCGCCTCGATCATCTCGATCGAGGCGATGCGGTCGTAGCGCTCGCGCTCATCGCGATAGTCCTGCAAGCGGATCTCGACCTTGTCGTTAAGGCCGGCCGCCTGGATGCGTTGCTGCGCGAAATCCCGCTGCTCCTTGCTGATGGTGAGGCCTACGACATCAGCGCCGAAGGTCTTGGCCACATATTCGGCAAAGCCGCCCCAACCGCAGCCGATCTCGAGCAGCCGTTGCCCCGGCTGCAAATCGATCGCTTCGGCAAGCCGGCGATATTTGTTGTGCTGCGCGGCGGTGAGGTCGGCGGTGCCGTCCTCGAACAGCGCGGACGAATAGGTCATGCTCGGATCGAGCCAGGCCGAGTAGAACGCGTTGCCGATGTCGTAATGGGCATGAATGTTGTGCCGCGCCTGGCGCCGCGTATTGCGGTTGAACCAGTGCCGGACGATCTGCAGGAAGCGCACCAGCGGCTTGTCGCCGAGCATGGTCTGGATCAGGTCGTGATTGACGCAGAACACGTAGAGGAACTGCGTGAGATCGGGCGTATCCCATTCGCCGTCGAGATAGGCCTCGGCAATGCCGATGTCGCCGCCGTTGATGAGCCGCGACGCAAAGGAATAGCTGCGCAGCGTCATTTCGGCCGCGGGTCCCGGCTCGAGCCCGCCCATGCGGATCACGCGGCCATCCAGCAGGGTGATGTCGAGCGTGCCGCGCCGCAATCGCGCGGCGAAGCCGAGCGCCAGCCGCGCAAGGCGCGGCAGTTCGGCAAGCACGTTGTCGATGTTGTCAGGTGTGACCGAAATTGGTGTCGGCCATGGCAATCCGCCAACCGCTGAGGCCCTGTGTCCTCATGAAATATAAGCGCGGCTTTCGCCATTCGCCAAGCCGTCATCGGCCTTCGCAGGTGCGGTATCGGAACGGGGCACCAGCCTCGCGCCCTTGAGCCACAGCCGCAAGGCCTCCCAATGGATCGCGGCGACGATCTTCACCGTCACCAGCGGCAGCGCGACAAAGGCGCGCAACAGTGCCCGCGTGGTAAGCCGGCGGTAGCGGCCGATGAAGGTCGCCGCCAGCAGCGGTCCATCGCGGTCGGTCGCGAGAATGCGCAGCTTGACCTGTTCGCCCGGCGGCGCGATTCGGAAGCGATAGCGCATGGCCATGTCGACAAAGGGCGAGACGTAGAACAGCTTGTCCTGCTCCTGCCGTACGCCGGCCGCGCTGAGTTCGCCTGCGCGCACCGGCAGCACGTAAGCGTGGATTTCGCCGAAGGTGTTGCGGACCTCGTAGATGAGGAGCGCAAGCGAACCATCCGGCGCGGTAGCAGAAATACACCGATAGCGGATTGAAGGTGTAGCCGAGCAGGCGGGGATAGCAGAGCAACAGCACGCGGCCACTGGCGAGATCGATGCCGTGCTCGGCCGCGCGCGCCTGCACCCAGGCGCGCAGCGAGGTGCGGTCGCGCGCGCCGTGATCGGATTCGTGGAAGCTGTAGAGCGCGGCGCGGTTGACGGAAAACAGCGGCGACAGCCTGTCGGCATCGTCGAGCCGGTCGAGGTCGATCAGCAGGCTCATCACCCGGTAGCTGAAGCGATGACCCATCGGCTTCAGCCGCGCATGCATTACCTCGCCGAAATAGAGCGCGGCGGCATTCGTTGGCGATGGCGGGATCAAGCGGCATGACTATTCCGCGGCTTGCGCCAGCTCGACTGGCAGCTGGCGCCAGGGCGCGTAAGCGCCGAGCGCTTCGCCTACCGCAAGTCCCGAGCGCAGGCCATCCTCGTGGAAGCCATAGCCGGTCCAGGCGCCGCAGAACCAGGTGCGGCGTCTGCCCTGGATGTCGCCGAGGCGCTTCTGCGCGGCGAAGGCGGCGCGATCATATTGCGGATGGTCGCAGATGTACTTGCCGAAGGTCAGCTCGTCCCTTGGCGCAAAGGGCGGGTTGAGGCTGACGAACAGCGGCTTGCCGGCGTCGATGCCCTGCAGATTGTTCATCCAGTAGGTGACGGCGACGTCGTTGGCCATCGTCTCCTCGCGCTGCCAGCGCAGGAAATTCCACGACGCCCAGGCGCGCCTGCGCCTCGGCATCAAGCTGGTGTCGCGGTGCAGGTAGACCGTATTGGGAGAATAGCCGATCGCGCCGAGGACCGCGCGCTCACCGTCGTCGGCGTCGGTGAGCATACGAAGCGCCTGGTCGCTGTGCGAGGCGATCACCACATGGTCGTAGCTGTCGCTGTGGCCCCGGCTGTCGCGCACGATGACGCCGTGCGGGCTCCGTTCGATCGCGGTGACCGCAGAGCCGAGCCGCATGCGGTCGCGGAATGCCGAGGTGAGCTTGTCGACGTAAGCGCGGCTGCCGCCTTTGACGGTGCGCCAGACCGGGCGGTCATATTGCAGCAGGCGATGATTGCTGAAGAAGGCGACGAAATTCTCGGCCGGAAAGTCAGGATTTCGGATGCCGGCGCCGACCAGATCGCGGCGCCCATCGGCGCGAGATAGTCGGTGAGCAGCCGCGGTGCAAAATGATTCCGCTTGAAGTAGTCGCCAAGCGACAGCCCCGCGAGCCGGCCGGCCTTGTAGTCCTCGACGCTCTTTTGATTGAAAGTGAGGATGTCCCTGAGCATCCAGAGATAGGATTTCGACAGGATGTTGCGGCGTTGGGCAAAAAGTCCCTGCGCGGTCTCCAACCAGTTCTCACCGCCACCCTTCCATTCGAACCTGCCTTGGTCCGCCGTCACCGCGAAGCTCATGGAGCTTTCGACGGTCTCGACGCCAAGATGATCGAACAGCGCGGTCAGCTCAGGATAGTTCTGCTGATTGTAGACGATGAAGCCGATGTCGACTGCGATCTCTTGCCGTCGTAATCGATCGCGACCGTATGGCTGTGGCCGCCCGGCCGAAGCTCGCGGTCATAGACCGTGACCGGATAGCGTTTTGAGAGGGTCCAGGCCGCGGCATTGCCGGCAATCCCCGTTCCGATGACCGCGACACGCATTTCCCTTGTCCCCCAGTTGCTTGCCCATGCAGATACGGCGGTCGGCATTGACCGGGGTTTCAGCAGTCGCAGCGGCGCAGGATGGGTCGGGAATCGGCGCCGAATCCACATGAAATGTTCGTAAGCTTGCAAACCTGCAACAGGTCCGGCAGCGTCAAAGAAACCGTTGGGAAACGGCCACTTCTTGAGCTAACGCGGCCGTTCCCGTGCGTCCGAATCGCGTTTCCGGGGCGAGGGTGAGCGGGCTGTCCGCGCTTGCGTCACCCAGCTAGTATCGCACCCCAGGGTTCCAGAGAAAGCATCACGCTGTGAACGACTTGCCGACATCCCCCGCCGCGCCGGCCACGATCCTCATGATCGCCTTGGCGAGCGGCTCATGCCGGGCAAACGGCCCGGCGGAGGGATGATGTGAGCCATCCATCCCCGGTGATTGCGGTGAAGCGGCGAGAGGTCGCCCGTCGCGGCATGGCGCGCGCGGCCGCGATGGGTCGCGGCGTTGGCTCTGGTCGCAAGCTCGCTTGGCTGCGTGTTGACCCAGGACATTCCCGATCCCGCCCTCGACGTCCCCGGTGCTTACAAGTACGGCGGTCCACGCGCGGAGGACGCTCCGCCCGCGCTCGACTGGTGGCGCGGCTTCAACTCGACGGAGATGACCACGCTGATGGAGGAAGCCCAGCGGGTCAATCTCGACATCGCCGCCGCCGTCGCGCGCATGCTGCAGGCGGACGCGCTGGCGCGGCAGGCGGGCGCGGCGCTGTTGCCGGCGGTGCAAGGCAACGGCTCGCAGAGTTATTCCCGCACGTCCGGTTCGAGCGCCAGCGGCTTGACCAATGGCGGTCAGCGAGACCACCAACTACACGGCGTCGCTGAGCGCCAGCTATACGCTCGACTTCTGGGGCGCCAACCGCGACGCATTGCAGGCCGCGGAAGAGACCGCAACGGCCGATCGCTTCGACCGCGACGTCACCGCGTTGAGCACGCTGACGGCGGTCGCGACCGCCTATTTCAACGTGCTGGCCTCGCAGGACCGGCTGCGCACCGCGCAGAACAACATCGCCAGCGCCCAGCGCATCCTCAACGCCGTGCGAGGATCGCCGCCAGGCCGGCACTGGCACCGATCTCGACGTCGCGCAGCAGGAGAGCGTGCTCGCCAACCAGAAGGTGCTGGTGCCGCCGCTGAAGCAGACGCTCGACCAGAACATCAACGCGCTGGCCGTGCTGGTGTCGCGGCCGACCGAGAGCATCCACATCAGCGGCGGCTCGCTTGCTTCGATCGCAACCCCGCGGGTGACGGCGGGTCTGCCCTCGGAAATCCTGACTCAGCGGCCCGACATCCGCCGCCAGGAGGCGCAGCTCGCCTCCGCCACCGCCAATATCGGCAATGCCCGTGCGCAGTTTTATCCGACCATCCAGCTGACCGGACAGGGCGGCTATCAAAGCTCTGCGTTGGTGTCCCTGTTCCAGCCGCATGCCGCCTTCTTCCAGTTCGTCGGCTCGGCCACCCAGCCGATCTTCCAGGGTGGCAAGCTGCTCGGCCAACTGGAGCAGACCCAGGCGCGGCAGGACGAACTCCTGCAGACCTATCGCAAGACCATCGTCCAGGCCTTCGCCGACGTGAACAACGCGCTGTTTTCGATCAAGCAGACCACGATCAAGCTGCGCCTGCAGCGCGAGGTCGTGACGGCCTCGCGACGCGCCTTTCAACTCTCTGAACAGCAGCTCAAGGCCGGCACTGCCGACATCGTAACTGTGCTAAATACGCAACTGACATTGTTCCAGGCGGAAGATTCGCTGTGGCAGGCGGAGCTCGCCCGGCTGCTCGCCTATGTCAGCCTGTACCAGGCGTTGGGGGGCGGTTGGGAGCCGAGGATAGAGAGGCCGGCAAATGCTCTTTAAGCCGAACGAGACCAGGGAGAGGCCGCGCCCTCCGGCGACGCGCGTTGCGCGGAGCGCGGGCAGCCACATGGTTTCGCTGTTCATTACGCTCCTGGTCATTGGCGGGCTCGGTTACATCGGCTGGACCGTGTTTCAGCAGAAGCCCGCAACCAAGGGCGGACCGGGCGCGCGGCCGGACCTGCCGGTGCCGGTGCTGGCGGCAACCCCGCGCGTCCAGGACGTGCCTGTCTATCTCGACGGCGTCGGCACCGTGCGCGCGCTCAACACCGTGACCGTGCGCTCGCAGGTCGACGGCAAGCTGATCGCGGTCAATTTCGTCGAAGGTCAGGACGTCAAGAAGGGCGACGTGCTCGGCGAAATCGATCCCGCGATCTATCAGGCGCAGTACGATCAGGCGGTGGCGAAGAAGGCGCAGGACGAGGCGCTGCTTTCCAATCAGCGCCTCGACCTGATCCGCTATCAGCAGCTGGCCGCCACCAATGCCGGCTCGAAGCAACAGGCGGACACGCAGAAGGCGCTGGTTGCCCAGCAGGAAGCGCTGGTCAAGGCCGATCAAGCCGCGATCGACAACTCGGCGGCAACCCTCGGCTACACCAAGATCGTGGCGCCGCTCTCGGGCCGCGCCGGGCTGCGTCAGGTCGACCAGGGCAACATCGTCCACGCGGCCGACACGACGGGCCTCGTCATCATCACCCAGTTGCAGCCGATCGCGGTGTGGTTCAGCCTGCCGCAGCAGCAGATCGTGCGGGTCAATGCGGCCTCGGCCAAGGGCCCGCTCTCGGTCGACGTGTTCGGCAATGACGGCGTCACCGTGGTCGACACCGGCATCCTCAGGGGCATCGACAACCAGGTCGATCCGACCACCGGCACGCTCAAGCTGAAGGCGGAATTCCCCAACGGCAATTACCAGCTCTGGCCCGGCCAGTTCGTCAACGTGCGGCTGAAGGTCGAGACGCTGTCGAAGGCGGTCGTGGTGCCGACCTCGGCCGTGCAGCGCGGGCCGATCGGGACGTTCAGCTATGTCATCGATTCCGACAATGTCGCCCATGCGAAGCCGGTGACGGTGACGCAGCAGAACGAGACCGATGCTGTGATCGCGAGCGGCCTGTCACAGGACGACCGCGTGGTGACGACGGGCTTCGCCAATCTCGCCGACGGCTCCAAGGTCATCATCGGCAGCAACGACCAGACGCCGTCGGTCGACCTCGCGCCGCGCAAGAAAGGCAGCCGCGATCCTCGCAAGGATGGCCAAAGCAAGGACGGTCAAGCCAAGGACGGTCAGTCGAAGGACGGCGAGCATCGCAAACGCGGTGAACGAGGCGAGGGGGATCAGAAGGGGGCAACTGGACCTGCGGGCGGCGAGCCGCCTGCCGGGGCCGCGAA